>CAVXKB010000017.1:0-252790 GCA_963762215.1 uncultured Actinomycetota bacterium | reverse complement strand
CGATCTGAAGCAAACGAGAATCAAGGAGTCGGACAACCGGCTCTACTCAATCTCTGGAACCGGTAACGCCCCCAGCTTGGAAACCGGGCAGCGCTCCTACCGTTTCGCCGGACGGAGCGCCGCGGAACAAGAGAATAACCCATTCGAGCCATAGCAGCGCGACCGTAGTTGGCGTCTTGTAGGCTCCGCGTCCCCGGTTCGTCTCGGTGAAACCGTTCGAGGATCCGTCAGAGTACGCTGGGTGCAGCGTCGGTCCATGTCGGCCGAGATTGACTCCCACCGAGATCCACGACACGGCTTGCCCGGCCGCCAGGTTGCTCGGCATCGCTCCTCGTTCCTTTCGGGCCCGCCTCTTCGAGGAGCGGAGAAACCGGGAATACCCAATGTCAGACGCACTGCATCGCCACGGGAGCGCAAGCACCGAGATCTCGAACGGGCTGAGCAAGCTACATCGCGAGCATTTCGGCCGCGGCCCCACCAACGTGCGCACGGTCTTCGGACACGATCACGTCGTCACGTTCCTCGAAGACCTCTACACCCCGCTCGAGCGCACCCTTGTCGAAGCCGGCGAGACAGCGGCCGTCCACGAGGCGCGCCGGGCCTTCCAGCGCGCGATGAAAGACAGGTTCGTCGCGGTGGTCGAGGAGGCAACGGGTCGCAAGGTCAGAGCGTTCCTCTCCGAGGTCAGCCTCGATCCCGACATATCGGCCGAGATCTTCGTGCTCGAACGGGTGGAAGCCGACCGAACCCGGCACCCGAGGGCATCGGCTAAAGCGGCAGGGCGGAAGCGACACCCGTTCATCGCGATCGGTGCCTGCGGGATTCACGGGATCGCCGCCCGCCCGGAGATCCTGAAGGCGCTCTCGCCGACCTATGCCGCTGAGTTCCTGTTCGGGCACTTCTCGGTTGCGTTCTTCTCCCTGGCCGCCGTCGTCCTGGCCGTCACCGGCGCCGAGGCCCTCTATGCGGGTCCTGGGCCACTTCGGCCGAGCGCCGATCACGCGGATCTGGCTGCTGCTCGTATTCCCCGCCTGCATCCTCAACTACATGGGGCAGGGCGCACTCATCCTCGGTAACCCGAGCGGCGCTCCTACTTCCTCTCGACGATCGACCTCCACCGGGGTGACGCACCGGGCCTGAGCAGATGGCGGAAGAGCCTCTTCCTCGCAACCTCCCGCCTCACCGCCGACGCCGCCGAGTACTTCAACCTGCCAATCGAGCGCACGGTGATAATGGGCTCACGGATCGAGCTCTGACGACCGATCACGCGCCCTCGTACTCGTCGTGGCGGCGCCACCAGTAGCCCGTCTCGTTGCGACCGAGCGGCGTACGGTCGAGCCACTGGTACATGCCCCAGAGGCCGTCCAGGCCGCGCGCGTATGCCGAGTAGGTGTGGTAGACGACGCCGTCCTCGAGCGCGAACGCGCTCACGCCGGGGCCTTCACGCCTGAACGTCTCCCAGTCCGTCCCGACGATCCCCGCTGCGAACTCGTCGAGGCCGGCGCTCTTCTCAGCGGTTTCGGGCCGCAGCTCCGAGCTGCGGAAGTTGTACTCGACGGCTCCGGCCTCCCACTCCTCCTTGGTGTGCGACGCCTGGAAGTCGTGGTTGAAGTCGCTGCCGAACGACGACGCCCACGGGAAGCTCCAGCCCATTCGCTCCTTGTACGCCTGCAGCTTCGGGAACGGGGCCCGCGAGACGACGAAGAAGCTGACGTCGTGGTTCGCCAGGTGGACGACGGAGCCGTCGAAGCCGTCCGCGATCGCCGAGCACGACGGACAGCCCGCCCTGTAGTCGGGGCCGAACATGAAGTGGTAGACGAGGAGCTGCGAGCGCCCGCGGAAGAGGTCGGCGAGGGATGCCGTGCCCTCGGCGGTCTCGAAGCTGTACTCCTTGTCGATCCGAACCCACGGAAGCTCCCGGCGCTGCTTTGCCAGCTCGTCGCTGCGCCGCGTCAGCTCCTTCTCGGCGTCGAGCAGCTCGAGGCGGGCGGCAAGCCACTCCTCGCGTGTTCCGGTCTTGTGGTCGATCATTGTTCTCTCTCCTTCTTGTCGTTTTGTCACATCGAGGGCATGAGCCCGGGAACCGAAGCGGGCGCGATCAGGATCAGGAGCCCCAGAGCCACGATCGCGAGCGCCAGCGGCACGTCGACGGCGGCCTTGGCGGGCAGCAGCTTCTGGGCCAGTGCGAGCACGGCGATCACGGCCATCCACGCGATGCTCATGACGCTCAGCGCCACGAGGATCAGCATCAGCCCGATGCTCGAGCCGACGCAGCACAGACCGAACACGAACCCCGAGCGGACGCTCTCGCGGCAGCGGCGGCGACAGCGCAGCTTGAGCGGCGTCAGCTCGTAGACGCCGGCCGCAATCACAACGAGGCCGGCAGCGACGGACCCGTGCGGCCGGTACAGCGCGTACACGACGACACCCACGAGCGCCCAGACCACCAGGTACGAGCCGACGAACAGCGGGACACCGCTCACGCTCGCCTCGGCTCGCCTGAGAACCGCCGGAGCGGCGCCCGGCAGCATCATCGCGGCCATCATCGGCACCCACAGCGCGACGAAAACACCGAACGAGCCGAGCTGCGTCGCGACGCCCATGTTCATCCCGCCCATCTGCGGAACCGCGACGGCCCAGGCGGCAGCCGCGAGCCCAAGCGTGAGCACCGGCGCGAGATGTCGAAGTTCCACTCGTGTTCCTGCAATTGCCATGATCACCCTCCACAGATCGATGCGCAACCATCGGTTGCTTATTCACTGGTATCATACGCAACCATGAGTTGCAAATCGAACGAGGGAGAGATCTGGCCGCCGACCGCATAGAGCGTGAGATCGACATCGACGCCCCGATCGAGGTCGTCTGGCAGGTGATCACCGAGCCCGAGCACATCACCGGCTGGTTCACCGATTCCGCCGAGCTCGATGCCCGACCGGGCGGCGACGGCCGCTTCGGCTGGGAGACGATGACGGTCGTCAACCTCCGGGTCGAACGGCTTGATCCACCCCACTTCTTCTCGTTCCGGTGGCAGCATCCCGACGGCGACAGCCCGACCGAGGCGAACGCGCCGCTCGTCGAGTTCAGCCTCGAAGCCCGCGGCGACTCGACCCGCTTGCGCCTCGTCGAGAGCGGTATCGACGCGCTCGCGCGCTCCGACGAAGAAAGGGAGACCTACTTCACCGAGCACTCGAGAGGCTGGGCGGTCATCGTCGAGCGCCTCCGCGAGTACGCGCCGACGCAGGTCGCCGGCTGATGCCCAGCGCCGTCCTCGACAGCGAGGAGCTCGTCGCGGCGGTAACCGAGCCGACGCGCCGCCAGATGCTCGACCTGCTGCTCGAGAGCGGCGAGTCGACCGCAACGCTCCTCGCCGACAGCCTGCCGATCAGCCGCCAGGCGGTCAGCAAGCATCTCGCCGTCTTCACTCGCGTCGGGCTCGTCGAGAGCGAGAAGAGCGGGCGCGAGCTGCGCTACCGCCTCAACCTCGACCGGCTCGACAGTGCGGCGCAGTCACTCGGCGAGCTCGCCGCAGCCTGGGACCGGCGGCTCCTCCGCATCAAGCGGATCGCCGAGGCCGTGGCGGCCGAACAATCGAGGCAATAGGCCTGGGCTCAGGAAGCGAACTTCGGGTTCGGCCCGTACTCGTTCACGCCGGCGGAGCTGTCCTGCACGTAGAACACGAGCAGAACGATCGCGCCGACGAGCGGGACCAGTGCGATCAAGATCCACCAACCGGAGCGGCCGGTGTCGTGGAGACGCCGGATCGCCACACCGATGCTCGGTAACAGCACCGCGAGCGTGTAGATCCCCGAGAGCAGCGGATTCGTCCCGGCCGCGGCGTCGATGATCGACAGAACGATCACCACGATCAGGTTGAAGAGCAGGAAGTACCAGTACTCGGCCCGGCGAGCGCGCCCGCCGAAGACGGCGTACTTCTTCAAGACCTCGAGGTACCAGCTCACGTCCTGACAGTTGCACCAGGCCTGAAGCAAGTCAACCCCTGCCGCGAGCGTAAGCGAAATCTCCCGCGCCGATCGGGAGGCGAGCCTCCCGCGAACGGGGTGGTGGCCTCCTGGACGCGCTCTGCGGCCCCCGACACGATCGGAGAGGAAGCAGACGCCGTCCGCCACACACGGCGAAACGGCTTCCAACGTCGACAGATCGGAGGATCCATGAAACGGTTGATCGTCATTCTCCTGCTGGGCGGCGCAGCGACCTGGTGCGCGGTCGCGCTCGCCACACCCAGCCAGGGACAGTCCTCGACCATCCTCTCAGTCGGTGCGATGCAGGCCGATCTGGCCTTCAACACCGGGCTCACCACGCAGGCCACCGGCACCACCTGGGGGGACAAGCAGTACTCGGCCGACCAGCTGCCCGAGTTCCTGAGCCGGCTTCGCGCAGCCGGTGTCACCAATCTCGGCCTCTGGATGAACCTGCATCCGCTGATCTCGGCGAAGTTCGGGATGGTGCCGATCGGGCTCCTGCACCAGCCCGAGATCGTCAACCAGCAGGCGACCTTCCAGCCCGGCGCCGCGTCCGGCTGGCACAGCCATCCCGGCTACCTGACCTCGACGGTCGTCTCCGGCTCGGTCATCCGCTACGGCGTCGACTGCTCGTCGCAGACGTTCACCGCCGGCCAGTCGTTCTACGAGACCGGGGCCAACACGTTCATCGTCAAGAACCCGAGCACGACGGATCCCGCGGTCGTGAACGTGACCTTCGTGGTGCCGGGCGGGACGCCGACCACGGCGCTCCGCCTCGACAAGACGCAGCCCGTCGGCTGCACCCAGTGAGGCGACGCGTTTCCGATCGCACGCCGCCGGGAGGGGAGAGCGAGTCTCCCCTCCCCGCGGCGCGCGTCTGGAGCGTGCGCTCGTGGCGGCAACTTGCGGAGCGCTCTGCGCGGCCCTGCTCGTCGCCGCGCTCCTCGCGGGCCGACGGCGACCCGGCCAGCGACTACCTGCTCCTCCAGAACGTCTTCCTCACCTACCAGTCGCCCTCGCCCGTCGTCAGCGCGGCACTCGAGCACGCGGCGAGCGCCGTCTACCTGCACGGCGACCGCGTGAAGGTCGCCGTCATCTACGACACCGCCGATCTCGGGTCGGTCCCGTCGATGTTCGGCGATCCCGAGAGCTACGCGCAGTTCCTCGGGATCGAGCTGAGCCTCTGGTACGACGGGCCGCTCCTCGTCGTGATGCCGGGCGGCTTCGGGATCTACGACGGCGGACGCTCGACCGCACCGGAGCAGCACGTGTTGCAGTCGATCCCGGTCTCCGGGCGGGAGCCCCGACGACCTCGCACGCACCGCCACGAGCGCGCTGAACGCGCTACTTGGCGCCGGCGCGCTGAGCTCTCCCGACATCAGGGCGCCGCTCGTGACGGCCCGCCCCGCCTCAGCCCGGCGAGGGAAGCCTGCGGCTCTGCATTTCGACGTCTTCGACGACAGCGGCCGCAGCAAGGCAACCGTCCGCGTCTACGAGGGCGGCTCGCTCCTGACCACGCTTCTCGCGCCTCCTGCCTTCAAGATCGGCACCCGAGACGTCACGGTCCGCTGGCTCGTTCCGGCGCGACTCCGCAGCCGGCAGCTGCAGTTCTGCGTCGTCGCGTCGGATCCCGCCGGGAACCGGAGCAAGCCTGCGTGCGCGCCGTTCCTCGACGTTCGCTAGCCTGCCTGCGCGCCGTTCCTCGACGTTCGCTAGCGGCGGCGGCTCTTACTCTCGGCCGCCGAACGCGTACCGCCAGAACTCGCGCATCAGCGGGGTCGAGGTCGATCGGGCTCTCGGGTGTCCGAACCACCTGCGGCGAGGCGTGCTCCGGCAGCCAGCGCGCGATCGGATCCTCGAGCGACCCGAGGCGCTCTCGACGGCGGTCTCGAGCAGGCGCTGGACCGACGTCATGCCTGGGCGGTCTCGGGCTCCACGACGATCAGCGAGTTCCCGTCCGGGTCGCGCACCCAGAACATCGGCGGGACCGGGCCGCCGAAGCGCGTCACCTCGGCGTCGACATCGGCGCCGGCGGCCTGCAACGCGGCGTGGTCGGCGTCGACGTCGTTCGTGTCGAGACAGATCCCGGTCTCGCTGCCGCCGGCAGGCTTGCCTTCGGGTGGCGGGGCAAGCGCGATCGTCGTGACGGCGCCGGGGATTGCGACCTCGACCCAGCGCATGTCGGGGCCCATCGGAACGTCGACGACCTTCTCGAGGCCGAGGGTGTTGACGTAGAAATCGATCGCACGGTCGGTGTCTGCAACGGTCACGCAGACGCGGCCGACCTGGGTGAGATTGAGCTTGGTCATCTCGGATCTCCTCTCTTCGGGTTCAAAGAGTCAGACGACCCGGGCGCCCCGAACTCATCGGAGCTCGCGCTTCGCCTGCTCTTCCATCGCCTCGAGTCGCGTGTAGTAGTCCGCGAACTCGTTCAGATGGGCCCAGGCGATCCGGCCGGTCGTGATCGGATCGTCGTTCGTGACGTTCGTGCGCGGATCCTGGCTTCCGTGCTCGAGCTCGACGTTCATCCCGATCCTGAACTGGTCGACGTCGAACGGCGACGTGTCCCAGTCGATCCCGATCTGCTCGCCGATCCGCCGTGCCTCGTCGTTGTCGAAAGATCCCGTCATCTCGATCGGATCGTACGCGTGCCATCTGCGGCCGAAATCCGTACTTCGCCGCAGACACCTCCGCGGGCTCGCCGAGGTGGGATCGCTCCGGGTCGGCGATGCTAGAACCGACGGCAGCGAACACGGACGAAGCACGCAGTTAGAGGCTCTTAGCCCCAGACCTCGCGTGCCGTCTCGACGACGAGGCGGAGCTTCGCGAGCTCGTCGTCGATCGTCAGCGCATTGCCCTCGACCGTCGACGAGAACCCGCACTGCGGCGACAGGCAGAGCTGGTCGAGCGGCACGTACCTCGACGCCTCCTCGATGCGGCGCATCAGCTCGTCGCGCTGCTCGAGCTCGCCGCGCTTGGTCGTCACCAGGCCGAGCACCACCTGCTTGCCGGGCGGGACGAAGCGCAGCGGGGCAAAGCCGCCGGAGCGGTCGTCGTCCCACTCCATGAAGAACCCGTCGACCTCGAGCTCGTTGAAGAGCGCCTCGGCGACGTGCTCGTAGCCGCCCTCGGCGACCCACGACGAGCGGAAGTTGCCGCGGCACATGTGGGTCGTGACGGCCATTCCCTCGGGCCGTCTCGCGAGCGCCTCGTTGATGTGCCCGATGTAGGCGACGTGCTGGCGGTCGGGATCGCCGCCGATCGAGGCGACGTACTCGCGCTGATGCGGGTCGTTCAGGTACGCGAGGCTCGTGTCGTCGAGCTGGAGGTAGCGGCAGCCGAGCTCACCGAGGCGCCGTACCTCTTCCCCGTAAGCAGCGTCAGGTCGGCCCAGAAGGCATCGAGATCCGGGTAGACCGCCTCGTCGATCGCGGTGCGGCCGCCCCGATAGTGGACCATGCTCGGCGAGGGGATCGTCAGCTTCGGCGTGGCACCGTCGACCGTGTCGCGCAGGAACGCGAAGTCGTCGCCGAAGATCGTCTCGCCGAGGCCGATCCGGCCGTCGACGTGCATCGCCGCCGGAGTGAACTCGATCGTGCCTGCCTCGTTGCGGAACTCGACCTTCAGCTCGCCCGGCGCCTTGCTGACCCCGTCGAGCGCGTAGATGAAGTCCATGTGCCACGAGGCGCGGCGGAACTCGCCGTCGGTCGCCGACTGGAGCCCGGCCTCGCGCTGAAGGCGCACCACGTCGCGGATCGCGTCGTCCTCGATCGCCCGTAGGCCCGCCGCGTCGAGGTGTCCGGCGGCGTGACGGGCCCGGGCGTCGAGGAGCTCCCCCGGACGCAACAGGCTGCCGACGTGATCCGCCCGGAACGGAGGTTCGGTCCGCTGCGCCACTGCGAGTCGCAGGCTACCTGATTGGTGTGAGTAAGATCGCGCGGTGACGACGTCCGGAATCGACCTCGACGCGATCGTCGCGATCGACGTCCACACCCACGCAGAGGTCTCGCGAACCGGGCTCGATCCGCTCTCGCCCGAGCTCCGCGCCGGGGCGACGCGGTACTTCGGGAACGAGCGCCTCCCGACCGCCGAGGACGTCGCCGTCTACTACCGCGAGCGGAACATGGTGGCCGTCGTCTTCGGCGTCGACAGCGAGTCCGTCACCCACACGGCGCCGATCCCGAACGAGGAGATCGCCGAGATCGCGGCCGCCAACCCCGACGTGCTGATCCCATTCGCGAGCATCGACCCGGCCCGGGGCGCCGACGGAGTCCGCACCGCCCGGCGGCTGATCGACGAGCACGGCGTCCGCGGCTTCAAGTTCCACCCGAACTCGCAGGGCTTCTTCCCCAACGACCCGGCCGTCTACCCGCTGTACGAGGTGATCGAGGCCGCCGGGCTGCCCGCGCTCTTCCACACCGGCCACAGCGGCATCGGCGCGGGCGTGCGCGGCGGCGGCGGGATCCGGCTCAAGTACTCGAACCCGATGAACGTCGACGACGTCGCGGTCGACTTTCCCGACCTGAAGATCGTCCTCGCCCACCCGTCGTTCCCCTGGCAGGACGAGGCGATCTCGGTCGCCCTCCACAAGCCGAACGTCTACATCGACCTCTCCGGCTGGTCGCCGAAGTACTTCCCCGAGATCCTCGTACGCCACGCGAACACGCTGCTCAAGGAAAAGGTGCTCTTCGGCTCCGACTTCCCCGTGATCACGCCCGACCGCTGGCTCGCCGACTTCGCCGAGCTCCCGATCAGGGACGAGGTCCGGCCGCTGATCCTGAAGGAGAACGCGATCCGGCTGCTCGGCTTGCGCTAGGGCGCGAGCGCGGTTATGAGCTCGTCGCGAAGCCCCTGCGCGTCGGCTGGCTTCTCGAGCGTCAGGCTGCCGAGCTTCAGGACGGCGACGTTGTCGGCGACGTCGAGGCTCAGATCGAGGTTCTGCTCGACCATCAGGATCGTGCAGCCGTGCTTGGCCCGGAGCGCCTTCAACGCGATGCCGACCGAGGAGATCACAGCCGGCCCGAGACCGTCGCTGATCTCGTCGAGGACGAGCAGGTCGGGCTCCGAGACGAGCGCCTTGGCCAGCGTCAGCATCTTCTGCTCGCCGCCGCTCAGCGTCCCGGCGCGCTGGTGGAGGCGGTTGCCGAGCACCGGGAAGTACTCGATCACCTCCTCGCGAATCTCCGGCGGGCAGCGGCGCCCCTTGCCGACGTTCAGGTTCTCGTCGACCGAGAGCTCGCCGAAGAGCGACTTCTCCTGCGCGGCATAGGCGACACCGAGGCGCGTGACCCGGTAGGTCGGCCAACCGGTGATGTCCCTGCTCTGGACGACCACCTTTCCCTTGGAGGGCTTGATGTAACCCATGACCGTCTTGAGCAGCGTCGACTTCCCCATCCCGTTGCGACCCACGACGGCGAGAGCGCCGTGCTCGGGGACGACGAGGTCGATCCCATCGAGGATCGTCGCCGACCCGTAGCCGGAGCGGAGGCCGGAGATCTCGACCTTCATGTCACGGCCGTCCCGACGTACGCCTCCCGCACGACCGCGGAGGCCGACACCTCGGCGGGCGTCCCGGACTCGACCACGCGTCCGCCGTGCAGCACGATCACACGGTCCGCGACCCGCGCGACGAAGTCGAGGTCGTGCTCGATCAGGACGATCGTCATCCCGGCCTCCACGAGACGGCGGAAGACATCCCCGATCACGTGGCGCTCGTTGCTCGTCAGCCCGGCGGTCGGCTCGTCGAGGAGCAGCAGCTCGGGGCGCACGGAAACGGCAGCTGCCAGCTCGAGGCCCTGTTTCAGGCCGTGGGCGAGTGCCGGCGAAGGGACGTCCTCGCGCCCTTCGAGGCCGGTCGCTCCGACGATGTCGAGCACCGATCTCGCGACCGGGATCTCCTTCGTCCGCTTGTACAGCGAGGGGATCCGGCCCTTCCGCGACGCGAGCAGGATCGTCTCGGCGACCGTCAGGCTGTCGAAGAGGTGCGGGATCTGAAACTTCCGGGCGATGCCCGCACGCGCGAGGCGGTGGATCGCCTTCCCCCTCCTCGTCAGCTCGCCGGCGTGGAGGTGGTACTCGATCGAGCCGCGGGCCGGCAGCTTCCCGTCGGTGAGGACGTTGAGCAGCGTCGACTTGCCGGCGCCGTTCGGCCCGACGATGCAGAGCAGCTCACCCGCCTTGATGTCGAAGTCGACTCCGCGTAGAACCTCGAGGGCGCCGTAGGAGAACTCGAGCTCGGAGACGACCGTGACCGCCTCGCCGCGCGGCCGCAGCTCGGGCGTCGCCCGAGGCGCAGAGGTGAGCACCCGGCTGACCTTGGCCGGCCGTCGGCGATGGAGGAGCGATCTCCCGAGCCGCGCGAGCGGCGGGAACACCCCGTCCGGCACGAAGACGACCACCGTCACGAACAGCAGGCCGAGGAAGAGCGACCACTCGGTCGGGTACGAGGCGTTCAGCTTAGACGTGACGAAGCTGAGGCCGATCGCGCCGAGGACCGGCCCGATGATCGTGCCGCGACCGCCGACGGCGACCCAGATCAGGATCTGCGTGGAGAACAGGAAGCCGAAGAGCGGCGCCGAGACGAAGCCGACGATCGTCGCGTACACCCCACCCGCGAGCGCCGCGAGCACCGCGCCGAGCACGAAGACGCCGATCTTGACCGCCTCGACGTTCGTCCCGAAGAAGCGAACGCGGCGCTGGTTGTCGCGGATCGCCTTGATCACGAGGCCGAAGTCGCTCCGCACGAGCGCCAGCGCGCCGGCCGCGATCACGATCAGCAGCACGGCGCAGATGTAGTACCAGGTCGTGCCCGAGTACCCGTGGTAGGCGAACCCGAAGAGCCCGTTGTCGCCGCCTGTCCACTGCGTCGTCTGTCCATAGAGCGTGCCCGCGACGACAGTCAGGGCGAGGGTGACGATCGCGATGTAGAACGGGTCCGACTCGCCCTGCGAGAACGACAGCAGGCCGACGGCAAGCGCGATCGCGCCGGCAACGACCATGCCGATCACGATCCCGGCGATGTGCCGGCCGAGCCCGCCGTAATTGCCGAGCACGAGGCCCGTCGGATCGAGCTTCGTCGTCATCATCCCGACCGCGAGCGCTCCCGTCCCGAACCACAGCGCGTGCCCGAGATCCGGGATGCCCGTGTAGCCCCAGACGAGGTCGAGGCTGAGGGCGGCAACCGCGAAGAGCAGCGACTCGGTGAGCAGGCTCAGGTAGTAGGTGCCGAGCAGGTGCGGCATCAACAGGACGAGGACGACGAGCGCCACGGCGCCCGCCACCCAGAGGCCGCGTGTCTTGCTCACGTCGTCCGCTTGAGCGCGAGCCCTTGCGGGCGGAACCGCAGGATCACGACCGCCGTCCCGATCACGACGGCGTTGGCCCAGACCGCGTTCTCGTACCGCGAGAAGATCGTCTGGACGGTGGCGAGCACGACGCACGCGAGCACGAGCCCGGTGAGCGTCCGCCCCGAGAGCAGGACGGCGAGAAAGCCGGTGGCGACGAGCGTCGTGCCGAAGTTCGGGTCGACGCCCTGGATCGGGCCGAGAACGGCTCCCGCGAAGCCGGCGAGCGCGGCGCCGGTGATGAACGTCAGCTGCCGCACGCGCACCGTGTTGATCCCGTGGCTGCGCGCGAGCTCCTCGTTGCTCATCACCGCGCGGATGGTCAGCCCGACCGTCGTGAAGCGGACGATCAGCGCGAGCGCCGCGATCATCCCGGCCGCGAGCACGATCAGGATCAGCCGGTAGGTCGAGTACGCGGTCCCGAGGACGGTCGTCGCGCTGACCGTCGGCAGGTCGAGGAAATGCTGGCCCGCCCCGTAGAACTCGATGATCAGCTGGACCAGGACGAGCGAGACGCCCCAGGTGGCGAGGATCGTGTCGAGCGGTCTCGCGTAGAGCCGCCTGATCACGACGAACTCGATCACCGCCCCGACGAGGCCGGTCACGATCGCCGCCAGAACGCAGGCTCGGCCAGAAGCCGACCCCGTGCCCGCGGAAGCTCAGCTCCGCGTACACGCCGACTGCCATCAGCCCCGCGTTCGCGAGGTTGATCACGTGCAGCAGGCCGAAGATGAGGAAGAGGCCCGTGACGACGAGAACCAGCGTCGCGATCGCGACAAGCGTGTCCAGCGTCAGACTCACGGGCCTCTACCTTATTCGTCCCGAATAGCCGTTAGCAGGTCGGGTTCGCAGGGATCGGCGTGATCCGCTGCGCCTTCGTCACCACCTTTGCCGATCCGTCGGCCTGCTCGACCACCACGTAGGCCGTGAGGCTCACGTAGTGGCGGTTGTGGAAGGCGAGGTCACCGCGGGGGCCTGACGTCTTGCCGTTCATCAGAGACGGCGATCACGTCCGGGCCGGAGGTCGACTTCGCGTTCTTCAGTGCGTGCGCCAGCATGAAGACGCCGTCCCAGGCTGCGGCTGCGGCACCCGAGACCTGCGCCTTGTCGCCGTACTTCTTGGTCAGGGCGGCGACGAACTGCTGGTTGCCCTTGCTCGGGTTGTCCTTGAAGTAGGCCGTCGAGACGACGGTGCCGTTCAGGAGCTTGCCGCCGATGGCCGCGGCGATGCCGTCGTCCATCAGGAAGCTGCCCGTCTTGATCCCGTTCGAGCGGGGATCGGTCTTGAACTGCTTGTAGAACGCCGTCTCGTCGCTGCCGACGAGGATGTCGACGACGGTGTCCGGCTGAGCGGCCGCGATCTTCGAGATGTCGCTCGAGAAGTCGGTCGTGCCGAGCGGCTCGTACGACGTCCCGACGACGGTTGCGCCGTCAGCAGTCGCCTGTGCGGCAACCTGGCCCGCTCCGACGTGACCCGACGAGAAGTCGCTGGCCACGACGTAGATCTTCTTCGACCCGTTCTTCGTCAGGTAGTTGATCAGCGGGTTGACCTGCTGGTTCCCGACGGTCGCGAGCGAGAAGTAGTTCGGCAGGCAGATCGAGCCGGACGTCGAGGTCTGCGCCAGGACGTAGGGCATGTTGATGTTCGTCATGTACGTGTTGCACGCGGCGGTCGACGGCGTTGACTCGAAGCCGAGGATCGCGTTGACGTGCGTCTGGTTCACGAGCCGGTTGCAGACGTCCGCAGCCGTCGTGGGCGTCGCGGCATCGTCGGCATAGAAGACCTTGATCTGCCGACCGGCGACGTTGTTCTTGTTGACGTAGGCGAGCGCAGCCTGCAGACCCTGGGTCGCAGAAGCCGCATTCGACGCCTGACTACCGGTGAAACCGGTGACCCAGCCAATCGTGTACGGGGGTGTCGCGGCCTTGCGGGCCGAGAGTGCCGTTGCCGCAGCAGTGCCGGCGATAACCGCGATGACCAGGGCCGCCGTCACCATCCGGCGCCCCGGGATTGAAACCTTACGAGCCGACATTTACGCGCCTCCTCGAAAAACGTTCGATGTTCCGGGTCCACCCGCCGTTGTGACCGGGTGGTGACCACCGGCTTTTAACTGAGCCGGCGTTCATTGTCAAGTAGCCTGATACTCACCGGGAGGGCCGCTCTCCTCGGCGAACTGCCGATTCTTCGGGTTCCTGCCTCTCACCGCTGCGTCCCGGTGTTCCGCAAGACGGCCTTCGATTGAGACGTCGCTGCTCGGCGGTTTAGATAGCGCCGGCGGACCGCAATGCTTCGATCCGCTCGGGCTCGTAGCCGAGCACGCCGCCGAGGACGAAATCGTTGTGCTCGCCGAGCCACGCCGGCGGGCTCTCGTAGCCGGCGCTCGCGCCCGAGAACTTGACCGGGAAGCCGCTCCCGATCAGCTCGTCGACCGGGCCCGAGCCGCGGGATGCGAAAGCTGCATCGTCTCGGCGCGGCCGAGCGCGCGCGGGTCGCGCACCGCGGTCGCGGTGTCGCGCACGACCGCCGCCGGGACGCCGTTCGCGTCGAGCGCGGCGATCGCCTCGGCGCTCGTCCTGTCCGCCGCCCACGCCGCGATCAGCGCGTGCAGCTCGGCCGAGTTCGCGACCCTCCGATCGCGGCTCGAGAACCGCTCGTCCTGCCTCGAGCTCGGGGCTGCCGAGCGCGGCGAAGACACCCCGGGCGAACGCGTCGGTCGGGGCGCACAGCGCGACGAAGCCGTCGGTCGTCGTGAAGATCCCGAACGGCGCGAGGCGCGGCACGACGTTCCCCGTCCGCATCTCGATCCCGGCTCGCTCCATCGTGTCCCACGGCTCGGTCGCGATCAGCGAGGTCAGGGCGCCGAGCAGCGCGACGTCCACGTGCTGGCCCTGGCCGGTGCGCTCGCGCATCAGCAGGGCCGAGAGCGTTCCGATCACGCCGAAGAGCGGCCCGATCAGGTCGCCGAACGGGACGGCGTTGCGGACGGGCGGGTCGCCGTAGTTGCCCGGCGTCGTCATCAGGCCGCTCAGCGCCTGGAAGATCGTGTCCATGCCCTTTCCGGGGTCGCCCACGCCGAAGCCGCTGATCGACAGATAGACGATGCGGGGGTTGAGCTCGCGTGCCCGCTCGTACCCGACGCCGATGCGGTCGGCGGTGCCGGCGCTGAAGTTCTCGACCACGACGTCGGCGGCCCGGACGAGATCGGCGAAGACGCCGTGCGCCTCCGGATTCTTGAGGTCGAGCGTCACGCTGAGCTTGTTGCGGCCGCGCTCGAGCCACGAGACCGACATGTCGTTCGCGCCCTCGCGCGCCAGGTGCAGCCCGCTGTCGCCGACGTAGGGAGCGTTGTTGCGCGACGGGTCGCCGCCGGCCGGGTTCTCGACCTTGATCACGGTCGCGCCGAGCGCGCCGAGGAGCTGCGTGGCGTACGGGCCGGCGAGCGCGATCGTGAAGTCGACGACCGTGATCCCTTCGAGCGGGCGGGGCAGCTCGGCCATGGGCGGGGACGTTATCTCAGGGAACCGGAGACCGGGAACGGCGTAATCTCCCGGGCATGGTCGAGCACAGCGAGCGCGTGCGCGTCGGCTGGATCGACACCGACGCCGGCGGGCGGATCCACTTCACGGTCGCCTTCCGCTGGGCCGAGATGGCCGAGACCGGGCTGTACCGGAGGCTCGGCCTGCTGGACGAGGGTCGCGGCAGCTACCCGCGCCGGCATGTCGAGGCCGACTTCCTGCGGGTGCTCGTCTTCAACGACGAGGTCGAGCTGCGGATCCGCGTCGAGTCGGTCGGGCGGACGTCGATCCGGTACGCGTGGGAGGGCATCCACGAAGGCGAAGTCGCGATCACGGGCGCGCACACGATCGTCCGCGTCGACGACGACGGCCGGCCGACCCCGATCGACGACCGGACCCGCGCCGCCCTCTCCGGTTGACCGAGTATCAAGGAACCTGATACTCTCGCGGCCGCGGAGGACGAGACGGGCGACTGGGATCCCAACACGGCCTGGCGGCCACTCGCGCTCGACGAGGCTCCCGATGCGGAGGTGGCCTATGCCGAGGCGCGATCGCGCTGCCCCGTGGCCCGGGTGGACGAGATCCTCGGCGGGTTCTGGGCGGTGCTCGACCACGATCTACTCGTCGAGGCGACGCTCGCCACGGGCACCTTCAGCAACGTCGTCCCGTTCTTCAACACTCGGCGCCCGCCGCTCGAGTGCGACCCGCCCGAGCACACGGTGTACCGGCGGATGCTCAACCCCTATTTCTCGCGCGAGCGGATGGCGGCGCTCGAGGAGCCGCTCAGGCGCTTCGCGGGCGAGATGATCGACGAGCTGCTGGCGGCCGGCCGCGGCGATTTCGCGACGGCCTTCAGCCATCCGTTCCCGACGCGGGCGCTCTGCCTGCTGCTCGCGGCGCCCGACGACGACTGGCACCTGATCAACGACTGGTCGTACCGCGTCGACGAGGTCGGCGGCCAGAGCCCGCCCGGAAGCCCGGAGCGGATCGCGGTCGGCGAGGAGCTCCGTCCCTACATGGCCGCGCTGATCGAGGAACGGCGCCGAAAGCCGGGCGACGACGTCGTCAGCTGCCTGGTTCGCGGCGATCCGGAGCTGCCGGCGCTCGACGACGACATGCTCGTCGGGATCGTGATGATGTTCATCTCAGCCGGGCACAACACGACGACGAGCGCGATCGGCAACGCCGTGCTCCGCCTCGCCCGCGACCCCGAGCTGCAAAGCCGTCTCCGCGACGATCCCGAGCTCGTGCCGGCGTTCGCCGAGGAGGTCGTGCGGATCGACGCCCCGCAGCAGGCGATGCGCCGGATCGCGACCGCCGACACCGAGCTCGGCGGCCGGCAGATCGCGGCGGGCGACTTCGTCTGGCTCGTGTTCGGCTCGGCCAATCTCGACCCGGCGGCGATCGAGCGGCCTACCGACTTCGACCTCTCGCGAACGCCGAACCGCCACGTCGGCTTCGGGCGCGGGATCCACCAGTGCATCGGCGCCCCGCTCGCCCGGCTCGAAGTTCGAGTGGCGCTCGAGGAGCTGCTCGCGCGCACGTCGTCCTTTCGCGTCGACGGCGCGGTGACCCGCCCGGGCTGGCCGAGGCTCGGCGTCGACAAGCTCCCGCTCGTCCTCGAGGCGTCGTGAGCGATCGCGCTGTCTTCACGCTCTCGGGCGGGCTGAAGCTCTCCTATCTGACCTGGGGCGAGCCCGGCGCTCCCGACCTGCTGCTCCTGCACGGCGGCGGCCTCGACGCGACGGACTGGCGCGAGGTGGCGCCGGAGCTCGCGGCCGCCGGCTACCGGGTCACGGCGCCCGACCTGCGCGGCTGCGGCGAGAGCGACTGGGATCCCGACGCGCGCTACGGCGTCGAGGACACCCTCGGCGACATCGACGAGCTGCTCGAGCATCTGGGCCTCGAGTCGTTCGTTCTGGTCGGGCACTCCCTGGGCGCAGTCACCGCGTGCGTCTACGCGGCCCGGCATCCCGAGCGGGTCGTGGCCTGCGTGATGGAGGACGGCGGGCCGGCCGACCACACGCGCCCCTCGTCGCTCGAGAGCCCGACGATCGTGTTCGAGTCGACCGCGCACGCACGCGCCGCCCTCGCCAAGATGCTGCCGCGGGGCGTTCCCTACTGGGTTCCGGAGTCGCGGTTCCGGTCGCTCGACGACGGGCGGCTGACCTGGCGCAGCGACATCGCCGGCCGCGTGCGCTGGTCGGCCGAGGGCGGCGAGCCGCTGATCAAGGGGCTCTGGCCCTACGTCGAGGCGATCCGCTCGCCGACCCTGGTCGTCCGGGGCGCCGAGTCGCCGCTCTTCAAGATCGAGTACGCAGAGCGGATGGTCGAGCTGAACCCGATGATTCGGCTCGTGACGATCTCCGACGCGGGACACCTCGTGCACTGCGAGCGGCCGGCCGAGTTCACCGAGGCCGTGCTCGCGTTCCTGGCGGCACTGTGAGCGCGCTCGAGACGCTGGTCGCGCGTTACGAGGCGCCGGTGAGCGGCGGCGTCGGCTACGTCGGCGCCGACATCCCGCGCGAGCTGGTCGAGGCCGCAGGGCTCGTGCCGATCCGGCTCCGCGGAACCGGGCCCGCCGATCCTCTCGCCGAGTCGATTCTCGGTTCGCGGGTCGACCCGCCGATCCGGCGCATCCTTGCGGCACTGCTCCGCGGGGAGCTGCCGATCGACTTCCTGCTCCTCGGGCACGACTCGGACAGCTCGGTGCGGCTCCACGACGCGCTCCGCCGTCTCTCGCCCCACGACCTGCCCGAGCTCTGGTTCGTCGACCTGCTGCACCTGCCGACCGAGACGACGGCGACCTATGACCTCGGCCGCCTTCGACGAGCTCGTCGTCGTTCTGGAGCGCTGGTCCGGGCAGCCCGTGACCGACGAGAGCCTCCGGGCCGCAATCCGCGACGCCAACAGCACGCGCAGGCTGCTGGCGCAGCTCGCCGAGCTTCGGCGCGACTCTCCCCCGCGCCTGTCCGGAACGGCGGCGCTGGCGGTGATCGGCGCGACCACGATGCTTCCCGCGGCCGAGTCGAACGCCCTGCTGGAGCAGCTTCTCGCCGAGAGCCACACGGCGGCGCCGGCCCAGCGGCGCGTCTACGTGACCGGAAGCAGCCACGACACGCTCGATCTCTACCGCGCGATCGAGAGCGACGGTTCGGTGATCGTCGGCGAGGACCACGACTGGGGCGAGGCGCTCGCCGACGGGCTCGTCGACGAAGCCGGCGACCCGCTGGCCGCGATCGCGGCGCGCTATCGATCCGGCTCGACGACCGCGATCCGCCACGAGACGAACGCACGCGCCGAGCACGTCGCCCGCGAGGCCGAAGCCGCCCGCGCCGACGTCGTCGTCTCCTGGATCCGCACCGGCGACGACGCGCTCGGCTGGGGACTTCCCGCCCTGCGGCGCGCGCTCGACGCTCGCGGCATCCGGCTCGTAGCGGCAGAGCAGCGCGGGCCGGGCGCCGAGAGCGCTGCAGAGCTCGCACTGGCATGAGCGCGCGCGGGACGAAACGGCTCGAGTCCTCGACGGCCGCGTCGCGCCATCAGCGTGAGTGGTTCGCCGACCTGCAGCTCCGCGTCGCGGCCGGCGAGCCGCTGGCGGTCGTCGATGCCGACGTCCCTCATGAGCTTCTGAGAGCGATGGGCATCCCGTACGTCGTCAACCAGTGGTGGGCCTCGATCTGCTCGGCCAAGCAGCGCGCGCCGCACTATCTCTCGCTGCTGCGCGAGCGCGGCTACCCCGACTACATCGAGCAGTACAGCGCGATCTCACTCGGCTCGACCCTCGAGGACGACCCCGAGCAGGCGCCCTGGGGCGGCCTGCCCGACGTGACCGTCTTCCTGACGCAGGTCTGGACGGACGCGCATCTCGGGATCGCCCAGGCGTGGGAGCGCGAGCGGGGCGTGCCGTACTTCGCCCTCGAGAAGGGCGTCGAGAACGGGCTCCCCGAGCTCTGGTGGGAACGGATCGCGCAAGACTGGGAGGCGGTCGTCGGTACCGCCCGCCTCGACCTGATGTCGGCGGAGCTCGAGCGGCTCGTCGCGTTCCTCGAGGACCTGACCGGCAAGCGCCTCGACGAAAGGCGGCTCGTCGAGATACTCGAGCTCGCGAACGAGCAGCAGGAATGGAGCCGGCGCACGCGCGACCTGCTCGCGGCCACGAGCCCGGCGCCGCTCGACATCGTCGACAGCATCCCGGCCGTGATGCTGCCCCAGTGGCACCGTGGCACCGAATGGGCGCGCGACGCAGCCCGATCGTTCCACGAGGAGGTCGAAGGCCTCGTCGCCGACGGCTCGGCGGTGTGCGAGGACGAGCAGCTGCGCCTGATGTGGGTCGGGCGCGGGCTCTGGTTCAACCTCGGCTTCTACCAGCACTTTCAGCGAGAGTACGGCGCCGTGTTCGTCTGGTCGATGTATCTGGCGATCGCCGCGGACGGCTACCTCCGCTACGGCGGCCCGCCGCTCCGGGCGCTCTCCGCCCGCTTCGCTGCGTTCAGCGACCTGATCGGCATGCCCGGGTGGGCCGACCCCTGGTACGTCAAGGAGGCTCGGTCGCATCGGGTCGACGGGGTCGTGCACCTGGTCACGCCCGAGTCGCGTAGCAGCTACTTCGTCACGCAGGCCCTCGAGGAGGCCGGCATCCCGGTGCTCGAGATCGACGCGAACAACGCCGACGCGCGCGACTGGGACGAGGCGGCGTTCGTCCAGTCGCTCTCGCAGTTCATCGAGACGCGCGTACGGGCATGACCGTGCGCGTGCTGCTGCTCGGCGACCTGATCCTCGACGAGCCTGATCCGGACTCGTTCTTCGACCCGAGCCGGGAGCTGCTCCTGTCGGCCGACCTGGTCATCGGCCAGGTCGAGGTGCCGCACACGAGCCGCGGCGTGCCGAGCAGCGTCGACATTCCCGCGCCACCGGCCGATCCGGCACACCTCGGCGCGCTCGCCCGGGCCGGCGTCGGTGTCGCAACGCTCGCCGGGAACCACATCTTCGACTCGGGGCCGAACGGGGTCGCGGACACGATCGCGGCGCTCCACGAGCTCGGAATCGCGACGACCGGGGCCGGGATGACGATCGACGAGGCACGGCGCCCCGCGATCGTCGAGGCGGGCGGGCTCCGGGTGGGAACGCTCAGCTACAACTGCGTCGGCCCGCGGGAATCGCGTGCGACCTCGCGCAAAGCAGGCGCCGCGGCGCTCGACGTGCTCACCCACTACGAGCTCGACTACGCGGGTCCGGGCGGGCCGCCGAAGGCCTACACGTTCGTCACGCCCGACAGCCTCGAGGTGCTCCGGTCGGACGTGCTCGCGTTGCGTAAGACGGTCGACGTGGTCGTCGTGGCGTTCCACAAGGGCATCGGCCATGTTCCAGTGGTGGTACCGGCGTACGAGCGCGAGCTCGCGCGGACGGCGATCGACTGCGGAGCCGACATCGTCGTCGGTCATCACGCGCACATCCTCCGCGGCATCGAGGTGTATCGCGGCAAGCCGGTCTTCCACGGCCTCGGCAACTTCGTCGCCGTGACCCACGCGCTGACACCTGACGGGAAGAGCGCCGTCGAGCTCGAAGCGTGGGCGAAGCGGCGGCGAGACCTGTTCGGGTTCGCACCGGATCCGGCGATGCCGTTCTATCCCTTCCACCCGGAGAGCCGGAACACGATCGCCGCCGACTGCCGGATCGCCGCGGACGGCGCCGTCGAGGCCGGGTTCGTGCCGTGCTGGATCGACGACCACGGCCGGCCGGTGCCGGGCGAGCGCAGCGAGGAGGTCGCGGCCTACGTGGCGCGGATCAGCGCCGAGGCGGGCTTCGACACCGAGTTCACCCGGGACGGCGAGCGCGTGCTCGTTCAGGCGGGGACGCAGACCAGCGGCAGCGTCTCCGGGCCGTAGACCGGCCAGCCGAGCATCTCGGGCTCGCCAGCCCGCTCGAACGACGCGGTCTGCGCGAGCAACTCTTCGAGCGCGATCCGGAGCTCGGCGCGGGCCATCGGCGCGCCGGCGCACTTGTGCGGGCCGTGGCCGAAGGCGAGGTGCGGGTTCGGCGAGCGGTCGAGCACGAACGTCTCCGGTTCGTCGAACACGTCGGGATCGCGGTTGGCGGACGGCAGAACGAGCGCGGCCATCTGGCCCTCGTGGATCGTCCTGCCTCGCACCTCGACGTCGCGCGTGGCCGTGCGGGCGAATCCCTGGTTGGGCGCGAAGAGCCGCAATAGCTCCTCGAGCGCAGCCGGGATCAGCGAGGGGTCGGCGCGAAGCTGTGCCTGCAGCTCCGGGTTCTGCGCCAGGTAGTCGACGGCGCTGGCGAGCAGCGCGGTCGGTGCGACATGGGCGGCGATCAGCAGCTGCCGCAGGCTGCCCGCGACGAACTCGTCCTCGAGCGGCTCCCCGTCGACGCGCACCGCGAGGAGCGCGCTGATCAGATCCTCGCCGGGATCGAGCGGCGCTGCCTTGCGCTCCGCGACGATCGAGCGGCATTCGGCGTACAGGTGCAGGTTCTCGCGCTCGGCCGTCTCGATGTCGAAGTGGGCCTGTGCGTGCTCGAACCGCTCGCCCGAGGCATTCAGCTCCTGGGCGTAGTCGCGAGGCAGGTGGAGGATCTCGGCGAACACGAGGCCGGCGTACGGGGAGCTGACCTCGCTCACGAACTCGCCGCCGCCCGCAGCGACGAAGTCGGCGACCAGCTCCGAGGCGAGCTCGCGCATCGCCGGCTCGAGCACGGGGACGCGCTCCTCGGCGAGCACGGCGTTCAGCGGGCGGCGATAGCGCGGATGCTCCGGCGGGTCGAAGTGGAGCGGCGCCCGCCGCCCGGAGACAGGGTTCTTGGGAACGACGATCCCCTGCGAGCTGGTGAAGTCGGCCGGGCGCGAGCTCGCGGCGACGATGTCGTCGTAGCGGGTGAGCGCCCAGAAGTCCCAGCGCGCGCCGCGGGCGACTGGGCATTCGGTACGGAGCCGGGCCCAGGTGGCGTGCGGGTCGTCGACGAAGTCGTCGGCGAGGGGATCGAAGTCGGCCGTCTCGGTCTGCGGCGTTGTCATGCGGCCGCTGAGACGCGAATCGGGAGAACGTCGTAGCCCGACTTGAGCCCAGTCGTGGCCGTAGGTACGCCGTCGAGCTCGAACGAGTCGGTCCGGTCGAAGAGCTCGTCGATCACGAGCCGCAGCTCGAGCCTCGCGAGGGGCGCCCCGATGCAGATGTGCGGCCCGATCCCGAACGTCAGGTGGCGATTCGGCTTGCGGCCGAGGTCGCAGACCGCCGCGTCGGGGAAGGCCTCCTCGTCGAAGTTGCCCGCCGCGAACGCAAGGCCGACGAGGTCTCCCTCGGCGAAGGTCACCCCGTCGAGCTCGACGTCCCGCGTTGCGGTCCGCGCGAGCAGATGCAGCGGTGGCCCGATCCGAAGAAGCTCTTCGACAGCCGTCGGGATCAGCGAGCGGTCGACTCGGAGCCTCGCCTGGTCGTCAGGGTGGGTCGCGAGATGGTGGATCGCGACCGTCAGCGCCCGCGTCGTTGTCGAGTGTCCCGCGGAGATCATCTGCCACCCGATTGCGGCGATCGTGTCGTCGTCGAGCGGCTCTCCGTCCTGGGTCGCGACCAGGAGCCCCGAGAACATGTCCTGGGCAGGATCGAGCGGAGCGAGCCGGCGCTCCGCCACGAGCTCCGCCGCCTTGTCGATGAACGCCTGCGAGACGGCCGCCTGCTCCTCGGGACCACCGCCGCCGGCTGCCTTCACGAGCGCACTGAGCCCCTGCATTGCGACCCACTCTTCGTCGGACACGTTCAGGAAGGCGCAGAGCACTCGCGCCGGAAGCGGCTGCGCGAGACCGGCATGGAGATCGCCTGACTCTGCCGCGATCACAGGAGCGAGGTGCTCGGCGACCAACTCGCGAACGCGGGGCTCGAGTGCCTTGATCCGGCTCGGGGTGAAATACGGTGCGAGCAAGCGCCGGAAATAGGTGTGGCGCTCGCCGTTGGTCGAGAGCGGGATGAACTCCGGCGTGCCGGGCCGCTCGACGAACGGCTGCCGGCTCTCGAATGTCGATGTGTCCTTGGCCGCCTCGGCGATGTCCGCGTAACGCGAGAGTGTCCAGAAGCCGCCGTAGGCCGAGGTGTGGGCCACCGGGCAGCGGTCGCGCAGCTCGCCATAAACGGGCAGAAGCTCCTCACCGGTCGGCGCGGCGAGTGGGTTCCAGTCCTCACGAGTGGTGCTCACGCGGGCTCCAGCACGGTGGGCACGCTCAGCGTTCCCCACTCCGGCCAGCCGGTCATCGAGAACCGGGCCCGCGAGCTCGATCGCCGACGTGCGGGCGAGCAGCTCGCCGAGGGTCACCTGCAGCATCAGCGTCGCAAGCGGCGCCCCCGCGCACCGGTGCGGCCCCGCGCCGAAAGCAAGGTGGCGGCCGATGTTCGGGCGGTTGAGCACGAACTCCCCGGGCTCGGGGAAGACCGACTCGTCGCGGTTGGCCGAGGCGTAGACGAGCGCGACGGGCTCGTCCTTGCGGATCAGCCGCCCGCCGATCTCGACGTCGCGGGTCGGCGTGCGGGCGAAGCCGCGGTACGGCGTCAGCAGGCGGAGGTACTCCTCGACCGCGGCGGGGATCAGGCTCGGATCGGCTCGCAGCTGCGCCTGCAGCTCGGGGTGCTCGGCCAGGTGGACGACCATGCTCCCGATGAAGACGCACGGAGCGACCATCCCGACGACGATGAACTGGCGGAGCGTGCCGAGGAGCATCTCCTCGGGCAGCGGCTCGCCGTCCACCCGCGCGGCGAGCAGGCCGGAGGTCGGGTCGTCGGCCGGGTCGAGCGGCTCCTCCTGGCGCATCGCGATGATCGTGCGCGCGATGTCGTAGAGCGCCAGGCTCGTCCGCTTCACGCCCTCGGCCTCGAAGCGCTGCACCGCGTCGACGAACTCCCGGGTCGCCTCGCGGATCGCCATCCCGAGCTCGGGCGTCAGGTTGAAGAACTCGGCGAAGACGTAACCGGGTAGCCGGTGGGTGAACTCGGCGCAGAAGTCCCCGCCGCCGGCCGCGATCAGCGGGTCGAGCAGGTCGGCGACGATCCGGCGCAGCGCGGGCTCGATCGCTGCCATCTTCGCCGGGGTGAAGTAGGGGTTCAGCGCGCGCCGGTAGGGCGTGTGCTCGGGCGGGTCGAGATGGAGCGGAGGCCGGCGCCCCGTGAACGCGAGCCGCGGGACGACGTTCTGGACCGTCGTCGTGAACAGCTCCGGGTTGCCCGCAGCGGCCAGGACGTCCTCGTAGCGCAGGAGCGCCCAGAAGCCGTTCCAGGCCTCGCTGCGCGCGACCGGGCAGCGGCCGCGGAGCTCGGTGAACTCGGTGTGGAAGGTGTCGAACGACTCCGGCTCGAGCGGGTCGAAGTCCGGAGCCGGGCGATCGTCGACGGGCGCGGTGGTCATTCCTCGACCAGCTCGATCGCGAGGCTCGGGCAGGCGTCGACGGCGTCACGCACCGCCGCCTCCTGCTCCGGGGTCGGCTCTGCGTCGTAGACGAGCTCGCCGTCGACGATGCGGAAGACATCGGGCGCCGCATAGGTGCACTCGGCGTTGAGCGTGCAGACGGAGTCGTCGACCGCGATCTTCATTCGGCCTCCCGAAAACGCAGCGGCAGATGCGCGACGCCCTGCCGGATGAACGTCGTGCGGATCGGCTCTCCGGCGAGCTCGAACCAGCCCGTGCGCGCGAGCAGCTCCTCGACCGCGACGCGGATCTCGAGCCGCGCGAGGTCGATCCCGATGCAGCGGTGGATGCCGCGGCCGAACGTGACGTGCTCGTTCGGGGAGCGGTCGATCACGCAGCGGTCGGGCTCGGGGAAACGCTCTGGATCGCGGTTCGCGGAGGCCCACATCAGCATCAGCATCTCGCCTGCCTGCACCTCGCGGCCACACAGCTCGACGTCGTCGTTCGCCCAGCGGGGCATGCCCTGAACGGGAGTCTCGAGCCGCAGGAACTCCTCGATCGCGTCAGGGATCAGCTCGGGCTCGGCCCTGAGCCGGCGCTGCACCTCGGGGGCCTCGGCGATCCGGAGAATCGAGTTGCCGATGCCGCCCGTCGTCGAGTTGTGGCCCGCGGTCAGCAGGAGGCGAACGAGCTCGACGCAATGCGCCTCGGTCACCGTGTGGGTGCCGTCGCTCTCGCCGAGGATCCCGGAGATCAGATCGACCTTGGGATCGCGCGGGCTCTCCACGCGCTCGCGGACGAGCCGGCGCGAGTAGTCGTACAGCTTCTCGTTGCAGCGGGCCCGGGTCGCCGGATCGTCGCCGCGTCCCTCCTCCGCCTCGAAGAGCTCCTCGGAAACACCCTTCAGCACCACCCACTCCTCGTCGGGCAGCCCGAGCCAGAGGCAGAGCGTCCGCGCGGGCAGCGGGTAGCTGAGCACCTCGGCCAGATCTCCCTCGCCGGCCGCGAGAACCGGCGCGAGCATCTCGGCGACGAACCTGCGCACCTCCGGCTCGAGCTGCGCCACCCGCTCCCGCGCAAAATGCGGCTGCAGGACGCGCCGGAAGAACGTGTGCTCCGGCCGGTCGACCTCGAGCGGCGGCCGGCTCGTTCCGAACTGCGGCCCACCCGAGTTGTTGAAGCGGTCGGACGCCCGCGCGATCGAGACGACGTCGTCGAAGCGCGAGACCGCCCAGAAACCGGACATGCGCTCGGTCCACGCCACGGGGCAGTGCTCCCGTAGCGCGGCCCACGAGGCGGGAGGGTCGGCTATCGCCTCGGGGGCGTAGGGATCCCACTCGACCGCGTGCTTCGCCGACTCCTGGCCCGTTGCGCTCATCGCGGCTGGAAGGTCTCCCCGACTGCCTGATGCTCCGGAAGCTCCTCCCGTCGGAAGATCCGGAACGCCTCGAGCACGGGCCGGTCGCTGATCACGAAGTGGTCGGACTGCTCGGAGGCCTCGTGGTCGACCTTCGCCCAGGACGGGACCACGAACACGTCGCCGGGCCCCCACTCGTAGACGGTCCCGTCGATCACCGAGCGGCCGGAGCCCTGGAACACGACGTGCACCGCGCTGCCGGTCGTGCGCCGGGTCGGAGTGCGCGCACCGGGGAAGAGCCGTGTCATCTCGGAGGAGAACGTCCGGATCGCGGGGCCGCCCGTGGCCGGGTTCAGGTACTCGACCGTGACCTGGTGCCCGCCGAGGCGCTCGTGCATGTCCTCGAGCTGGCGCTCCGTGTTGGCCCAGCTGTACCGAAGGAGCGGCGAGTTGAGCGGATCGGCGTCGTCGCCCGCCGGTGCGAGCCCGGGGCCGCTGTAGAGCTGCTCGGAGAGGCCGTGACCGCGCACCTGCTGCTGCATGTCGGGGTGGTTCTCGAAGAAGATCGACTCGAGCGTCACCATCAGCGGCAGGTCGAGCCCGTCGAACCAGACCATCGGCTCGTCCCCGTAGTTGTTGTGGTCGTGCCATTTCCAGTTCGGGGTGAGGATCAGGTCGCCGGCCTCCATCTCGCACGCGTCGCCGTCGACCGTCGTGTAGACGCTCGAGCCGGTCATGACGAACCGGATCGCGGACGGCGTGTGACGGTGGGCAGGCGCGCTCTCGCCGGGCCCGAGGTACTGGACGGCGCCCCAGAGCGTCGTGCTCGTGAAGGGCAGGCCGTTGAGGCCCGGGTTGGCAAGCGCGAGGACGCGGCGGTCGCCGCCGCGCTCGATCGTGATGATCTCGCCGGCGCGCTTGGCAAGCGGGAAGACGGTGTCCCATTTCCAGAGCCACGGCTGCGTGCTCGGGAGCGGAACGTCGGGCATGATCTTGCGCTGCAGGCTCCAGAGGGCCTGCAGGTCGTGGGCGGCAAGCGCCCCGCAGAACTCGTCGTAGCCGACCTCGACCGTGTTCGCGCTGTTGACGTCGATGCTCATTCAGGCCTCCTGTTACTCGTCTCCAAGAATCTACAGATTTTTCGGATAAGGTTCCAATCGTGAGCGCTTCCCGCACGGAATGGGCCGAGCAGCGCCTGCGCTCGACGATCGTCTCGGGCGAGCTGCAACCCGGCGCGCGCGTCCGCGTCGAGGAGCTGGCGGAGCAGTGGGACGTCAGCCCGACGCCGCTTCGCGAGGCCGTTCGCACCCTCGCCGGCGAGGGATTGATCACGCTCCGGGCCCAGCGCGGGGCTCGCGTCGCGGAGGTCTCGGCGGCCGAGATGGAGGACGTCTACGCAACGCGGATGCTGCTCGAGCCCTACGTGCTCCGGCTGTCGCTCGAGCGTGCAGACGACGAATGGCGCGCGGCTCTCGAGCGCGCCTGGGCCGAGCTCGAACGGGTGAGCGCGAGCGGCCCGAAGAGCCACCTCGACCTCGAGCCGGCGCACGGCGACTTTCACCAGGCGCTCCTCGCTGCCTGCGGATCGCCGTCGCTGCTTCGTATCTGCGGGCAGCTCCGGACGCAGTCGCTGCGGTTCCGGGTGCTGACGCGCTCCTCGCGCCCGGGCGGCCTCGCCCAGTCGCGGGGTGAGCACGCCGAGATGTACGCGGCAGCCCTCGAGCGCGACGAGACGGCCGCGATGTCGCTCGCCGCGGTCCACCTCGGACGGACCGTGATGAGCACCCTCGGCGTCGGAGCGCTCGAGACGCTGATCGAGCGGATCCGGCTCGCGCAGGGCATCTCGACGCCTGTCCTCGACGGGCTCACGAGCCTCGTCTGACGCTCACCGCGTGAGCTCCTCGAGGCTGCCGAAGTGGTCTTGCGCCTCGGCCTGCCACGCGTCGTGGCGCCGGTGGAAGAGGTCGTAGGCGCGCCGCCTCGGCCAGCCGCTCGGCAGGAGCTCGGCGGGCAGGTCGGGGTCGAGAAAGGCGATCCGGCGCCACGCATGGACGAGCTCGGTCTGCGCGCGGAACACGGCCTCACCGCCGCGCGGCCGCAGCGGTGAGAAGCGGTCGAGGAACCCCGCATACTCGTCGGCGAGCTGCTCGAAGTCCCAGGCGCCGACGACGTCCTCGGGCCGCCCGAGCGAGCCCATGTCGGCGCGAAACGAGATCGCCTCGTCGGTCGCGCCCGCCGCCTCGAGGGCCGCGGCGACGAGCGGCTCGCGATCGGCGTGCGGGGCGATCCAGACCCCGCCTCCGAGCGAGCCCATCCCGGCACGGGCGAGGCGCGTGCGAACGTGATGGCGGACGCGGCGGCGCTCTGCCGGGATCCGCAGGACGACGACGAGCCACCGGCGGTCCCAGTCGAGCTCCTGGCCGAACCCGAAGATCCGCTCGCGTCCGGCGTCGAACATCCGGGCGGTCTCGGGCGTCACCGACATGCGTGTCCGCCTGCCGAGCCGCTTCCCGGTGAGCCACCCGTCGCGCGTGCTGCGCGCCACGGCCTGCCGCGCGGTCTGCTCGGTGTGGCCGAGGGTCACGAGCGCAGCCACGAGCGATTCCTGCCACACCTCTCCCTGCCGCGGCATCGCGTACTCGCCGAGCACCGTCAGGAGCACCGAGCGGGCGGCGGGAGGCCCGACGCTCCGCCTTCGCAGCGCCCCGCTCTCGGCGGAGCCCGGCGGCACGGCCAGCTCGGTCACGCGACCTCGAGCACCAGCGCGGCGCCGGTGTCCCCGGCCGCGCAGCCGGTGAAGAGGCCGATACCCCCGCCGCGGCGGACGAGGGCGTGCATCAGCTCGACGATCCCGCGGGCACCGGTCGGCGCCTGAGGGTGGCCGTAGACGAGGCTCGAGCCGAACGGGTTCAGCTCGTAGGCGTCGACGCCGAGCTCGCGTGAGAACCAGACGTCGTTGACGGCGAACGGGTTGTGCGTCTTGATCACGGCTACGTCCGAGATGTCGATTCCGGCGTCGGCGAGCGCGGCCCGGGCCGCCGGGACCGGCGCCTTCGGCATCGTCCCGGGCTCGACGCGGGCAAACCCGGTCGAGCGCAGGCGCGCGACGGGCCCGTCGATCCCGAGCTCGGCGACCGTCGCGTCGCTCGTCACGACCATGCCGGCGCAGCCGTCGGCGGGATGGGTCTGCGTCCCGTAGCTGACGACGCCGCCCTCCTCGACCGGAGAGAGGGCCTCGAGCTCCTCGCGCACGATCGGGCGAACGCCCCAGTCCTCCTCGATCTCGACCGGCTTGCGCCGGCTGCCGGCGACGATCGGCACCATCCACTCGCGCTGGAACGCGCGGTCGTCGGCGAGCGCATCCAGGTACTGCTCGTACCGCCGCACCGCCAGGTCGTCGAGCTCGGCCTTCTCGATCTTGCCCTCGGCCGCGACCTTCTCCGCGGTCGCGAGCATCGCCTTGCCGGTCACGGGGTCGCGCCCGAAGTTGTCGAGCACCCAGTTCTCGGAGGCCGGGGTCGCGCCCGGTGAGGCTGCGGTCGGATAGACGAGATGCGGCCCGTTGCTCGTGCGATCGGTCGCGACGACGAGTCGCGCACCGCTCGCCGGCGCCCTGCTGGTTCGCCGCCGCCCAGTGGACGCACGTCACCGAGGTCGCGCACGCCTGGGCCAGCATCGGCCCGCTGATGTCGCCGAGCCCGAGCCGGTTGGCCAGCGTCGGCGCACCGTAGAAAGCCTCCTTCTGCGGGACGGTGATCCCGAGCACGAGCTCGGAGATCGGCCACTCGACGCCGCTTCGCTTCAGCGCGTCGCCCGTCACCTGGAGCGCAAGGTCGAGGCTCGAGATCTCCGCCGCCGGCCCCTGCCAGCGAACGAACGGGCTCGACCACGAGCCGCTCACCGGAATGCACACCCCTTCGAACCTCATCTCACCCTCCTTTGACAGTTCTTTCGACTGCCGTCTAGTGTTCTGTCACATGACGACCGTAGCGAAAGATCCCCGATGCGTCTAGTAACCGTTGCGCGCCCCGACGGCTCGACGCTCGCCGCGAGGCGCGACGGCGACGAGCTGCACGCGTTCGTCGACGAGCTCGGGCTGAACTACCCCGACGTCGGCGCGCTCCTGCGCGGCCTCGTCGACGACGCGGCCACCGAGCCGCTGACGGGCGAGCACCGCATCGTCCGTCCCGTGCTCTTTCCGTCCGCGATCGTCTGCGCGGGGGTCAACTACGGAGCCCACGTCCGCGAGATGGGCCGCGAGACGCCGACCAGCCCGACCCTCTTCCTCAAGCTCTCGCAGGCGCTCACCGACCCCGACGCCACGGTTGTCATCCCGCCCGAGTCGTCGAAGGTCGACTACGAGGGCGAGCTGGTCGCGGTGATCGGTCGTGGCGGGCGGCGGATCCCGCGCGAGCAGGCGCTCGAGCACGTCGCCGGCGTGACGCTGATGAACGACGTGACGATGCGCGACTTCCAGTACCGGTCGCTCCAGTGGTTCGCCGGCAAGTCGTGGCGCGCCTCGACGCCGATCGGGCCGGAGATCGTCACGCTCGACGAGCTCGGCGACCTGGCGGCGCTCGAGCTGACGACCGCCGTGAACGGCGAGGTGCGGCAGACGGGTGCGATCGGCGACCTGATCTTCGACATCCCGGCGCTCGTCGCCGACATCTCGCAGGTGATCGAGCTCTCGCCGGGCGACCTGATCGCGACGGGCACCCCGGGCGGGGTCGGCCACGCGATGGACCCGCCGCGCTACCTCGCCTCCGGCGACGTCGTCGAGGTCACGGTCGACGGGGTGGGGACGCTGCGCACGACATTCGCAGCATGATCCTCGACCCGTCCACGATCGAGCGCCGCGTCCTCAACGGGCTGATGAACGGGCTCGTCGCCCCGCGCCCGATCGCATGGGTCTCGACCGTCGGGCCTGACGGCACGCCGAACCTGGCACCGTTCTCCTTCTTCAACGCGTTCTCGTTTCACCCGTACCCCACGGTCGGAATCGGGCCCGGCGCGCGGGCCGGCATCGACAAGGACTCGCTCGCGAACTGCCGCGCGACACCCGAGCTGACCATCTCGATGGTCTCCGAGGAGCTCGCGCTCAACGCCAACGCCACGAGCGCGGAGTTCGGCCCCGAGGTCGACGAGTGGACGGTCGCGGGCGTGACCCGGGCGCCGTCTCAGCTCGTCGCCCCGCCTCGGGTCGCTGAGGCCCCGGCTGCGCTCGAATGCCGTGTCCTCGAGATCGTCGATCTCGGCAGCGACGAGCTGCCCTCGAACGCGCTCGTGATCGCGCGCGTCGTCAGCATCTACGTGCGCGACGACGCGATCGACGACGATCTTCGGCCGCTCGCCGACGTGCTCCGGCTCGTCGGCCGGGGCGGCGGCAACGACTGGATCCGCACGACCGACCGCTTCGAGCTGCTCCGCCCCTCGAGCGTCGATCCCGACGAGGTCGCCCTCGCCGCCCGGGGCTCGGGTTGAGCGCGGTCGCGAGCCGCTCGAGCGACACAGCCTCCCGGCCTCTCGGCCGGCTCTTCGCACCGCGCTCCATCGCCGTGATCGGGGCCTCGGCGACGCCGGGGAAGGCCGGCAACGCCCTGATGGGCAGCCTGGCTTCGTTCCCGGGACAGGTCTACGCCGTGAACCCTCGCGGCGACGACGTCGCCGGCCGGCCTGGAGTCGCCCGGATCGCCGACATCTCCGAGCAGGTCGACCTGGCGCTGATCGCCGTTCCCGCCCCGGCAGTGCCGGACGTCCTCGCCGAGTGCGCAGAAGCCGGGGTCGGAGGCGCGGTCGTCCACTCGGGCGGCTGGGCCGAGGCCGGCGCCGAGGGTGTCGAGCTTCAGGCGAGCCTTCTCTCGATCGGTCGCGACTCCGGTCTCAGGATCCTGGGCCCGAACACGTCGGGCTTCTTCGATCCCGCAGCCGGGCTGTGCGCGACGTTCGTCCGCCCGGCAGCGGATCTTCCGGCAGGCGGCCTCGCGATCGTCGCCCAGAGCGGCGGGGTCAACCATGCGCTCGCCTTCCTCGCGGCCGGCGAGGGGCTTGGCATCCGCCTCGGCGTCGGGCTCGGGAACGCTGCAGACGTCGGATTCGCCGACATCCTCGGCCACCTCACGAACGACGAGAAGGTGCAGGTCGTCGCACTCGCGATCGAGGGCGTCGACGACGGAAGGCGCCTCGTCGAGGCGATCGAGCAGCTCGCGGCCCACGTGCCCGTCGTGGCGCTCAAGACCGGGCGCACCGACGTCGACGCCTTCTCGCGCTCGCACACCGGCGCCCTCACCGGCAGCTGGCGCGTGACCCGCGCCGCGCTCGCTCAGGCGGGCGCCGTGGTCGTCGACGACATGACGCAGCTCGTCGACGCCGCGCAGGCGCTGCGGCTCGTGCGGATCCCCGCGAACGCCGCTCCGGGCGTCGGCGTCGTGACCGGCCAGGCCGGCCCCGGGCTGCTGCTCGCCGACGAGCTCGGCGTCCAGGGCGTGCGCATGCCCGAGCTGCCGCAAGTGTCGATCGACCGCCTGGGCGAGCTGCTTCCCCCGATCACCTTCCAGCGCAACCCGGTCGACACGGGCCGCCCCGCCGAGACCTTCGGTGCGGTGCTCGAGACTGTCGGCGGCGCGGACGGGATCGATCTACTGGCCGTCTATCTGCTCGAGGAGCCCGACGCCGTCGACCCGGTCGAGCTGCTCGGGGCCGCGCGGTCGCCTGCCGTGCTCTCGCTGACCGCAGGCGCAGACGGAATCTCGATCGCGCGCACCCAGCTGGCTCAGGCCGGTGTTCCGGTGCTTCCGACGCCCGAGCGATGCGCGCGGGCAGTCGCGGCGGTCGTTCGCGATTCCGTCCAGCGCGCGCGACGTGCCGCTCCGGATGCAGCCGGCGGACCGGTCCCGGCGTTCACGCCGAGCGGTGCCTGGGACGAGGACGCGGCCAAGACGCTGGTTGCGCAGCTCGGGCTCGCGTCTCCGGCGCGGGTCATCTGCACGACCCACGACGAAGCCCGCGCCGCGCTCGCGAAACTGGGCGCGCCTGTCGCCGTGAAGGTTCTCCATCCGTCGATCGAGCACAAGACCGAGGCCGGCGGAGTCCACCTGGGCATCACCGACGACGAGTCGCTCGGACGCGCGCTCGAGGCGATCGACCGGATCGAGGGCGCCCGCTACCTGATCGAGGAGATGGCCCCGTCCGGCCCCGAGCTGATCCTCGGTGCGCGTCGGGACCCCGCGTTCGGCCCTGTCGTCGCTCTCGGGTCGGGCGGCACTGCAGTCGAGGCCGCCGACGACGCCTCCGTACGCATCGCACCCGTCGGTGCCGCCGACGCAGCCGCAATGCTGGATGAGCTTGCAGGCGCAGCCGCCTACCGCGGAGCCCGCGGCACCCCGGTCGTCGACGAGGCCGAGCTCACGGCCGCGATCATCGCGTTCGGCAACCTGATCGCCGGCCGCGACGACATCGCCGAGATAGAGATCAACCCGCTCCGCGTCACTCGCAACGGGCTCGTCGCGCTCGATGCACTGGTCGTGCCACGATGAGCGAGCGCACGATCGTCGTCGGCGCGGGCCCGGTCGGGCTGACGGCGGCGCTGGCACTTCGCGCCGAGGGAATCCCCGTGACCGTCGTCGAGGCGGGCACCGCCGACCGGATCCGGCCCGGGAGCCGCGCGATCTTCATCCACGGCGCCTCGCTGCAGCTCCTGGAGGATATCCGGCCCGGTCTCGGGCACACGCTGGCCTCGCACGGGCTGATCTGGTTGACGAAGCGAACGCTCTACCGCGGCACCGAGCTCTACGCGAAGACCTATCCCCCGCCTCCTACCGACGTGCTTCCGGCCGCGACAAGCCTGCCGCAGGTCGTCACCGAGCAGGTGCTCCTGGCCGCGGCGCGGGAGGCCGGCGTCGAGTTCGTGTGGGAGGCTCCCGTCGCAGGCGTCGAGCCGCGGGCCGACGGCGTCACGGTCGTCACCGAGGCCGGCGAGCGACTCGAGGCGGACTACGTGATCGGCGCAGACGGTGCGCGCTCGAATGTCCGCAGCTCGCTCGAGATCCCGCTCGAGGGCCCGCGCACCGAGAACGCGTTCGTGATCGTCGACACGGCCGAGGATCCCGACGACCCGCTTCCGGTCGAGCGGATCTTCCACTACGAGCACCCAGCCGTCGACGGCCGCAACGTTCTCTTCGTCCCGTTCGCCGGCCACTGGCGGGTCGATCTCCAGTGCCGCCCGGACGACGACCCCGAGGCCTTCGGCGGCGCCGAGGGCGTGAAGAGCTGGCTGCCGCTCGTGATCGACGCCAGGTACGCCGACCGCGTGACGTGGGTCTCGACCTACGTCTTCCTGCAAGTGCTCGCGCGCGAGTTCATCGACCCGGCCCGCCGGGTGCTCCTGATCGGCGAGGCCGCCCACCTCTTCGCCCCGTTCGGAGCGCGCGGCCTGAACTCGGGCATCCCCGACGCCATCGTCGCCGCCCGCGCGATCCGTGAGGCAAGCAACGCGGAATCCGCGGGGGATGCGCTCGCCGCGATCGAGCATTTCGCCACCACCCGGCGCGCAGCGGCCGACCGCAACCGCGCGGCGTCGAGCTCGGCGCTCGCCCACCTCGCTCCCGCGTCCGAGCGGGCGAGGCGTGAGCGCGAGGAGGCCGTGGTCGCCGCGGCCACGGACCCCCTGGTCGCCCGCTGGCTCGACGCGGCGCCATACGGGCCGAGGCTCGGCCCGCCGGACATCGACGGCATGCAGTACTAGCCGGCCAGGTCGCGGGCGAGCTGCTCGCGGTCGATCTCGCGCTTGAGGATCTTCCCGGTGGGCCCGGTCGGCAGCGAGTCGACGACCACGATGTGGCGCGGGTACTTGTACGCGGCGACTCGCTCGCGCACCCATTGCTGGATCTCCGCCGGATCGCAGACCGCGCCGGGCCGGGGCTTGACGAGGGCGACGACCTCGTCTCCGAGCCGCGGGTCGGGGATCCCGATCACAGCCGCCTCGAGCACGTCGGGATGCTCGTACAGCACCTCCTCGACCTCGCGCGGATAGACGTTGTAGCCGTTGCGGATGATCATGTCCTTGAGCCGGTCGACGATGAACAGATACCCGTCGTCGTCGACGTAGCCGAGGTCGCCGGTCGCGAGCCAGCCGTCGGATGAGACCTCGGCTCCGCCCCAGTACCCCGGGATCACGCTCGAGCCGCGGAACCGCACCTCGCCGACCTCCCCGGCAGCGACGACATCCCCGTCGAGCGTGACGATCTTCAGCTCGGTGTCCCCGAGCGGGCGGCCGACCGACCCCGCCTTCCGCAGCTCGCCTGTGCGGTAGGTCGTCGCGATCCCAGAGATCTCCGTCAGACCGTATCCCTCGTAGACGTCGGCGCCGAACGTCTCCTCGAAGTCGCGGGTCACCTCGACCGGCACGGGGGCGCCGCCCACGTGCGCAAGCCGGAGCGGCGGCAGCGCGGGCGCGCTGCGAGCGGCGTCGCAGAGCGCGATGCACATCGTCGGAACGCCGAGCAGCACGGTCGTCCCCGTCGCGACCATGAGCCCGAGCGTCTCGACCGGGTCGAACCGGGGTACGACCGCCACAGCGCCGCCGGTCGCGAGCGTCGCGATCAGGCCGGTCGACTGGCCGAGAACGTGCGAGAACGGCGCGGCGCCCAGGACGACATCCTCCGGCCCGAAAGCGAGCGCCTCGGCTGCGTTTCGAGCGGCAGCGCCGATGCTGCCGTGGGTCAGGACGGCTGCCTTGGAGACGCCGGAGGTCCCCGAGGTGAAGAGGATCACGGCGGGATCGGCGGAATCGCGCTCGACGAGCGGCGCGCCTTCCCCGGCTGCAGCCTCGGCGTCGAAGGCGATCTGCTCGACCCCGAGCCGCTCGGCCGGCCCCGCCACGAGCGGCGCACGTTCGGCGTCGAAGACAACTGCCGAGGCGGAGACCGCGCCGAGGCGCTCCTCGATCTCGGCCGGTCGCAACAGGACGTTGACCGGGACCACGACCGCCCCGAGCCGGAGCGCGCCGAAGTACGCCTCGACGAACGACGGCGCGTTCGGCAGCACGATCGCCACGCGGTCTCCCGGCCTGACGCCGCGCCCCGAGAGCTTGGCTGCGGCGCCCTCGACGCGCGCGCCGAGCTCCGCGTAGGTGACGTTCGTCCCCTCGTGGATCAGGGCCGGAGCATCCGGGTTACCGGGCTCGCTGAGGATGCCTGCGAGGTTCGCGTTCACGGCTCCGGCGAACAATCGCAGGTTATCTGACACTATGCGGAGGTTGCCGTGTCAAACAAACCCTCCGATACATATGAGACGATCTCCGTGATGAGCGAGCCGGCTTTCGCCGGGGAGCGCGAGGAGGTCGGCGAAGCGCGCATCAGCTATGTGATCGCCCGGCTCGAGCGCGCTGTCCGTGCGGCGATCAACGAACGCGTCAGCCCCTACGGGCTGACCACCCTCCAGTACACGACGCTGAGCGTGCTCGGCCGCCGCGGCGGGCTCTCGAATGCGCAGCTGGCGCGCCGTTCCTACATGACACCGCAGTCGATGAGCGAGGTGATCGAGGCGCTCGAGAAGAAGGGGCTGATCAAGCGCGACCAGCATCCGAACCACCGGAGAGTCTTCCCTGCCACCCTCACCGCAACCGGGCTCAAGGTGCTCGAGGCCTGCGACGAGGCAGTCGGGACGATGGAGGAGGACATGCTCCGCGAGCTCGACCAGGACGAGCGCGACGCGCTGTACCACGGCCTCGTGGCGTCCGTCCGCGCATTGCACGCCGGGCTGCCCGAAGCTTGATTATCAGGTAGCCTGACGCCCTATGACGAAGGTGCTCGACGGCAAGGCCGCGCTCATCACCGGATCGGCGCGTGGCATCGGGCGCGCTGCCGCCGCACTGCTGGTCGAGCAGGGCGCGAGCGTGATGATCGCCGACCTCGACCAGGATCTGGCCGCCGAGACCGCGGCCGAGCTCGGCGGGACGACGGCTGTGTTCGGTGGCGACCTGACGAAGGAGGGCGTCTGCGAGGCGCTCGTCCAGGCGACGGTCGACGCGTTCGGCCAGCTCGACATCGTGGTCAACAACGCCGGGTACACCTGGGACGGGATCGCGCACCGCATGAGCGACGACCAGTTTCGGGCGATGCTCGAGATCCACACGGTCGTCCCGTTCCGCATCCTGAAGGCGGCGGCGCCGCACTTCCGCGACCCGGCCAAGCAGGAGGCGGCCGAGGGACGCGAGGTCTTTCGCAAGGTCGTCAACGTGACGTCGATCTCGGGCACCCAGGGCAACGTCGGTCAGGCGAACTACTCGTCGGCCAAGGCCGGCCTGGTCGGGCTGACGAAGACCCTCGCCCGCGAGTGGGGCCCGTCCAAGGTGAACGTGAACGCCGTCGCGTTCGGGTTCGTCGAGACGCGCCTGACTGCCGCAGCGGGTGAGGATGCCGAGACGTTCAAGTCCGGCGACGTCGAGATCCCGCTCGGGATCCCCGAGAAGATGCGCGCGTTCGCGCCGCAGATCATCCCGCTCGGGCGGGCCGCGACTCCCGAGGAGGCCGCGGGGCCGATCTTCTTCCTCTGCTCCCCCTGGTCGAACTTCGTCCAGGGCCAGGTCATCACTGCGAGCGGCGGCCAGATGACGGGGATGACCACATGAGCGTAGGCTTGACGGAGCTCAAAGCGGAGGTGCCGGCTTTGCCGGTGCCGGAGCAAAAATGAGCACTCAGATCGAGCAGCTCAGCCTCGCCGGGCTTGGAGTCGCCGGCGCGGAGGTTCGCTACGAGGTCACCGCGGACGCGATCCGCGCCTATGCCGCAGCCACCGACGATCCCTCGCCTGCGGCGCAGGAAGGCCGCATCGCAACGCCGGTCTTCGCGATCGTCCCGGTGTGGGAGGCGATCGCCCCCGCGTCGCGGTCGATCGCGACCGACGAGGCCCGCAAGCGCGTTGTCCACTTCAGCCAGGACATGGTCCTGCACCGGCCGATCGAGGCCGGCATGACGCTCGTCTCGACCGCCACCCCGACCGCTCTGCTGCAACGCGGCAGCGGCACCGCGCTCGTGATCCACACCGAGACGCGCACCGTCGAGGGCGAGCTCGTCAACGAGCAGTGGGTGACCGAGTTCTTCCGCGGGATCGACACCCCGGAGAGCCGCGGCGACCAGCCGGCCGACCACCGCCTTCCCCCCGAGATCGCCGAGTCGACACCGCTCGCCGAGATCACTCAGGCCGTCGCCGCCGACCAGCCCGACCGCTACGCGGAGGCGTCGGGCGACCGCTTCGAGATCCATCTCGACGACGAGGCAGCCCGGGCCGTCGGCCTTCCCGGGCGGATCCTGCACGGGTTCTGCACGCTCGCGCTCATGTCGCACGCGATCTGCGAGGCGGCAGGCTCCGACCCGGCGAACGTCTCCCGGCTGGCGGCGAGATTCTCGGCTCCCGTCTTCCCGGACGGCACGGTCATCGCACGGATCTGGGAGCTGGCAGACGGCGAGTTCGGCTTCGAGGCAGTCGACGGCGAGGGCCGCACTGTCCTCAAAGACGGCCGCGCCGAGTTCCGCGCCTAGGCTCCGAGCGGCTTCCCGATCTCCCACTCGTGACCGAACGGATCGACGATCCGGCCTACGCGCCAGCCATGCTCGTCGTCGGGCTCCGCGGTCAACGTCGCTCCGGCGCGAACCGCCTGTGAGACGACGGCGTCCGGGTCGTCGACCACGAGCAACGTACGGCTGGTCGTACCGCCGATCTCGAGCGGGCTGAAGCGCTTCATGCTCGTGTCCGCCGACACGACCCAGAACACCGCGTCACCCACCGCGAGCTGCGCGACGATCTCGTCCCCGTCGCCGACGAGGTGCTGGACGACGGCGCCGAACGCCGCCTCGTAGAACGAGACGGCCGCGCCCGCTCGCGCGACCCACAGCTCGGGCTGGATGCTGTTCATCCGCCCGACTCGGCAGCAGCAGCGTTCTCGGCGGGCCGCACCCGAGCGATGGGCTCTCGAGCAGCGAGATCGTGACATGGCCCCCCGGGCTGCGACCGGAGGACGTCGAGATCTCGAGCCGGCAGACCGAGCCCGAGCCGGTGAGCACCTTCCAGAAGTAGCCGCCCGGCAGCCGAGCGGCGAGGAACTTCCGCCAGTGGCCGCCGTTGCGCCGGAAGACCTCGACTGAAGCAGCTCGCCGAGGGCGCCTGTCCTCCGGAGACCTGCGTGGCCAGCACGGCAACGCGGAAATCGAGTGTCTGGGACGTCGCGACGGTTTGCGTCTTCGCCCGCGGCGACGCCTGACGCCACGGGCGCAAGCGCGCCGAGCACGAGCGACGCGACAAGTGCGACTGAGATCCGGATTGCTTTCGGAGGCACGGCGTCTCCCACGCTACTTACCCGGCATCACCGCCGGCTGTGCGTCCACCAGGCAGCGAAACCGATCAGGACGATCGCGATCCCGCCGAACAGGGAGGTCTCGATTCCCTGGAAGAGCCAGAAGCGGCTCGCGGGCTCGTAGACGACGTGGCTGTAGACCGCGCCGCGCTCGACGAGGCAGCTGACCTTCCCGGGGTGAACGCCTGCGGCGTGGAAGCACGCCCCGAGCTTGACGTCGATGTGGTGGCCGAGCCGGTCGCTCGGATACTGGGTCAGGACCCAGGCATGGTCGAGGCCGGCAGGCGGCGAGCTCGACTGGCCGCCCTTGCCGGCGACCTCTCGCCACGTCGCGGAGAGCGGGGCCACGAAATGCTGCCGGAGCCAGGTGTCGACGAAGATCCGGGCCGCGACGTAGCCGATGAACGCGACGACGAGCGCCGGAACGGTGCGCCGCCAGACGGCGCCGACGGCCAGGGCGAGCCCGAGCGCGAACAGCGCGTAGCCGGCGGCAACGGTGCCCTCGAAGTCGAACGCGCTGTTCTCCATCCGCCCCTCGAGACGGACGAACGGCGCGCGCCACCAGGTGATGAGCAGCGTCATCGCGAGCGCCGCGACCAGCGCAGCAGCGATCGCCGTACCGAGCTTGGTCGCGATCCAGCGCCGCCTCGTGATGCTCTGCGTCCAGGCGAGCCGGTAGGTCCCGCTCTCCAGCTCGAGCACGAACGACGCGGCGAGCAGCACGCCGATCAGCCCCGGCACGAGCGTGAACCAGGAGGTGAAGTTCGAAACGGTGTCGAACCGGGAGGTGAACGAGCGGATCACCCCGCCGCAGGCATCCGAGCCGTTCGCGCGGATGCAGGCCGAGATCCCGTCGCGGTCGTAGGCGTTCGCCATCATGATCCCGGTCGGGACGAGCAGGGCCGCGAGCAGCGCGATGATCGCCGCGGTGATGAGCGTCTCCGTGCGCTGGAGGCGCCAGCTGACCCAGGTCATGACCTCACCGCCTCTCCGACCGGGCGCGCCTCGAAGGCACGGGCGGCCCCTTGGCCGAGATAGGCGAGCACGATCTCTTCCAGGTCGACCTCGTTCTGCTCCCAGCACGAGTCGTACACATGGCCGCGGGCACAGACGAGCAGGCTCGACTGCCGCTCGGTGTGGCTCTCCCGGATCACCGCGTGCACGCGGGCAACGGCAGCCGAATCGGTGCGCGGCCCGGTGAGCAGCCTGTGCGAGGCGACGACCTCGTCGATCGGGCCGGCCAGCTGAACCCGGGACTGCGACAGGATCACGAGGTGGTCGCAGACCCGCTCGAGGTCGGCGACGATGTGCGATGAGAGGATCACCGCCATGCCGGTGTCGGCGACGACCTCCATCACCGACTGCAGGAACTCCCGCCGAGCGAGCGGGTCGAGCGAGGCGACCGGCTCGTCGAGCAGGAGCAGCTCCGGCCGCTTCGCGAGCGCGAGCGTGAGCGCCACCTGGGCCTGCTGCCCGCCCGAGAGCTTCCCGACCTTCTTGCCGGACGGGAGACCCAGGCGCTCGATGCGCCGGAGCGCGATCTCCTCGTCCCAGGTCGGATTCAGCTTGCGGCCGAGCTTCAGCGTCTCGCCGACGGTGAAGCCCCGGTACAGCGGGTGATCCTGCGCGACGAAGCCCACGCGTGGCAGCACCGACCCGGCCTCGGCGCGAGGCGCGTGACCGAACACGCGCACCTCGCCCGCGCTCGGCGCGATCAGCCCGACCGCGAGCTGCAGAAGCGTCGTCTTGCCTGCTCCGTTCGGCCCGACGAGCGCCGTGACGCTGCCGGGCGGGATCTCGAGGGTGCAGTCCTGCAGCGCCCAGCTCGATCCGTAGCGCTTGCCGAGCCCCTCGGCGGTGAGAGCGGAGACCTGGCTCATGCCGCCCTCCACGAGGCCGGCGGACGGACGGTGTCGGCGAAGAGCGCCGTCATGCTCTCCTCGTCGAGCCCGGCGGCGCGCGCGTTCTCGATCCAGCGGAGGAGCGATGCGCGTAGCGCCTTGACGCCGTCTGGGGGAATCGGGGGAAGGTTGTTCGAGACGAACGTCCCCTGACCGCGCCGCCCTTCGACGAGCCCGCCGAGATCGAGCTCGCGGTAGGCCTTCAACACGGTGTTCGGGTTGATCGCGAGGCTCCCGACCACGTCCTTGACGGTGGGGAGCTGGTCACCCGGCTGCAGGATCCCGAGGCGGACGGCCTGCTGAACCTGCTGAACGAGCTGGAGATACGTCGGGACGCCGGAGCGGGCATCCAGATGGAACTCGATCACGATAAGCCTCTTTATCTAGTTGACTAGATAAAGATACCACAGGGCAGCACAGGCCGCCGCAATCGCTCGCGGCGGCCTGTGCCTCTCGAGATCTACGCCTTGAGCGCAGCCCGCACGTACGCGGGCGTCATCGGCATCCGGTAGAGCCGGACACCCGTGGCGTCGAAGAACGCATTCGCGATCGCGGCCGGGACTGCCGCGGTCGTGGGCTCGCCGGAGCCGGACGACGGCAGGTCGAGCCGCTGCACGACGACCGTCGTCACCTTCGGGGAGTCCTTGAAGCGGAGCGTCGGGTACGAGACCCAGTCGAGGCTCGTCTGGCGCGCCTTGGTGAAGACGACCTCCTCGAGCAACGCACGGCTGGTGCCGTGGACGAGGCAGCCGACCATCTGGTTCTCGACCGAGGCCGGGTTGACGGTCGTGCCCGCGTCCTGTGCCGCGTAGAGGTGATCGACCGTGATCACGCCGCTCTTCTTGTTGACCGTGATGTCGGCGATCACTCCCGGGAAGGAGCTTGCGAAGCCGCCGAGCGCGACCCCGCGACCGGTGACGACGTTGCCCGACTTCAGGTTCGAGGCCGCCACCGCCGGCTTCCAGTTCGCAGCGTTTCCGACCGCCTGGATCACTGCCGCCCAGCGGCCGACGCCGCTTGTCTGAGTGGCGTCGATGTTCTGGAGCCGGAAGGCGATCGGGTCCATGTTCGCCGCGTGGGCGAGCGCGTCGATCGTCTGCTCCGAGGCGAACGTCGCCTGGGGAGCGCCAGGTGCCCGCAGCCAGATCCCCTTCAGGAATCCCGCGTAGCCGTTGACGACCTTGCTCGTCACGCGCCGGTTCACGTTCTTGTAGAACGAGCCCGACGCGGTCGTGTCGACCTGTCCGCCAGGAGCGGCCGGAAGCGGCGTCCCCGCGAGCTCGGCAGCCGACTCGACGACCTGCGTCCAGCCGTGGTTGTAGGCCGTGTAGTCGTAGGCGACGATGTTCCCGGCCGCGTCGATCCCGGCACGGACGTCGGTCGCCTGGGCCGGGCCGAACTGATCCCAGCCGTGCTCGTCCCAGCGCATGAACTGAACCCGGACCGGCTTGCCGACCACCTGCGACATGAGCGCCGCGGAGATGCTGACGTCGTCGTAGGTGCTGTGACCGTAGGTGCCGGAGCCGGGGAAGACCTCGACGCGGACCGTGGTCGCCGGCACGCCAAGTGCCGCCGCGACCGCAGGCCGGGTCTGGAGGTACGGGCCCTGCGAGGCACAGAAGAGCGTCGTGCCGTTCGGCGTGACCTCGGCGACCGAGCAGTTCGGGCCGAGCGCGCCGTGCATCTGGTACGCGGTGAAGTAGCTCGCGGTGACGGTCTTCGCCGCCCCCGCAAACGCCGCTCCGACGTCTCCGGTGTTCACCGGGACCGAGGCGCTCTGGAGGTTCGCCGGGTTGCGCAGGGCGCCGTTCAGGTTGCCGCTGCCCGGCAGCTTCGGCGTGTTGTCCCACGTCACCTTCAGCTGCTGCGCCGCCTGGATCGCGTCCCACTCGAGCGGAGCGACGACGCCGACGAAGTTGCCCTTCTGAACGACCTGCGCGCCGGGGATGTGCGTGACCGAGCCCGGGTCGATGCTCAGCACGGTCGCTGCCCTGGCCGAGAGCCGCCTGCCCGCGCGGGCGGACGACCCGGCCGTGGAGCATCCCCGGGACGCGGACGTTCTGGATGTAGGTCGTCCGGCCCGTGACGATGTTCGGGATGTCGATCCGCGGAACCCTCGTCCCGATCAGCTTGTAGCTGCTCGCCGGCGTGAGCGTCGCCTTGGCGGCGGCGATCGTGCTGTTGAAGAGCTTTCCGGCCGCGAGGTCGGAGTACTTGACGGTCTTGCCGCCGCCGGAGACGACGCCGTTCGAGACCGACAGGCTCGCCGCCGGCACGCCGAGCTGCGCCGAGGCCATGTTCAGGAGCAACGCCCGCGCGGCAGCCGCAGCCCCGCGCATGCTCGTCGCTCCCATCGCGGTCGAGGTCGAGGTGCTCCCGACCGTGAACGCCGACAGCGACACGTTCGTGTCGACCTGCACCTGCGTCACCTGGTCCATCGAGAGCCCGAGCTCCTCCGCCGCGATCATGCGAACGGCGGTCGGCGTGCCCTGGCCGAGCTCCGTCCAACCCGCGAACAGCGTCACGGTGTTGTCGGAGTTCACCTGCAGCCACGAGTCGACCTGGGTCGCGTCGGGCGGGCCGGGAAGCGCGCCCGTGTGTGACGCGGCGATCGCGGTCGGGTTGTTCGCGGCACCGGCCGCCTGGGCCGCAAGACCTCCGACGCTGAGCCCGATCACCAGCGAACCGCCTCCGCGCAGGAAGGACTTGCGCGAGAACTCGCGGTCACTCAGAACACGTGCACCGGCAGACATCTTCACCATCTCCTTCGAATCTCTCGTGGCGGGCATCACGCGCCCGCCTTTGCCATCACTGCCGCGGCCTTCTGGATCGCGGTCAGGATCCGTGGATATGTCCCACAGCGGCACAGGTGGCCGTTCATCGCTGTGCGGATCTGATCCTCGGAAGGGCTCTTCGTGGTCGCCAGCAAATCGGCGGCCTGGATCATCATTCCATTCTGGCAATAGCCGCAATGCGGCACCTGCACGTCGATCCACGCCTGCTGGAGTGGATGCAATGCCGGGGCCGCCGCCGCCGTTCCACGCTGCGACGCCCACAGAGCCGGAAGGCCCTCGAGCGTCGTGATGCTCTTCCCGCTCACTGCCGCCACAGGCGTGACGCACGAGCGGATCTCCTTGCCATCCAGCAGCACCGAGCACGCGCCGCACTGCGCGAGACCGCAGCCGAACCGCGGGCCGTGAAGGTGAAGCTCGTTGTGCAGGACGTACAGGAGAGGTGTATCGAGGCTTGCACTCACGCCGTGCGTGAGGCCGTTCACCTTGATCTTCAGGCTTGTCGCCATCCCATCCCCCTTGCGATTTCTTCTTGTGTAGTCAATAACTCGTACTCGGGACGGGATATTCCGGATTGCCGGGCGTACGCCTATTTAGGTTCGGTTAACACAGGCCGACACGAGGGGCGTCGCGGGGCCGGGCTGCCTGCCTGCTGCCCGGCCCCACTCGCGCTACGACCAGTGCAGCGTGACCGTGTCGGCGTTCGTGCTCTCGGTCTTCGACACCGAGACGATCTCGCCGGTAGCGCCCTGGTAGACGCCCGTGCCCCCCACCACGACGATCCGGTTCGGAGCATCCCCGTAGAACGACGTCACGGCCATGGCCATCAGAGTGCCGCCGGCGAGCCGGAAGGCGCCGTAGCAGGGCCCTTCGCCGCGACTGCCCCCGCGCGCGACCATGCAGGTCGCCTCGACCCAGCCCGCGTGGGCACCGGTCTTCGTCAGCAGCTCGGAGCTGAAGGCGATCTGGTCGCCGATCAGCGGCGCGGCGTTCGGCCCCTGCCTCGGCGGGTTGTCGATGAAGTTGAAGCCCGCGTCTTTCTCGGTGAGGTGGAACGTGACCGTCTTGCCGGTCGTCGCGGCGCCCGAGGCCGTAGCGGCCCCGAGCGCGATCAGCGCAGCAGCAGAAAGGCCGAGCGCGCCGAACGTGAACCTTGCTCTCATCGGTGTTCTCCTTCTCGGTTGGGGTCGCCCAGTGGCTCGACCGTGACCGAAGGATCGAGAGAGCCGCTTAAGACGCACTTAAGGCGCCGACGCTCAACCCGCTCTCCGTATCCTTGAGGCACCGATATGCCGCACCAGGACTCAGGCCCGGCGTTCCGCGTACTCGGGCCGCTGGAAGCGCATCAGCAAGGCGAGACCGTCGAGACGGGCGCTCCGAAGCAGCGCCTCCTGCTGGCGGTTTTACTCCTGTCTGCCAACGGAGTGGTCTCGCGCGAGGCGGCGATCGACTGCCTCTGGGACGACGACCCGCCGACCCGCGCGGAGGCGGCACTTCAGGTCTACATCCACAACTTGCGCCGCGTCCTCGGTCGAGACCGGATCGCCACCCGCGGCACCGGGTATCTGCTGCGCGCGGACACGGGCGAGATCGACGCGCTCGTCTTCGAGCAGCGCCTCGCCGAAGGCCGGGCGGCGCTTGCTGCGGGCGATACGCCGCGCGCGAAAGGCGCACTCGACGGAGCACTCGAGCTCTGGCATGGAGAGGCCCTGGCGGGTCTCCCTTTCGTTCGGTTCGTTGCAGTCGAACGGGAGCGGCTCGGCGAGCTTCGGCTGGTTGCCGACGAGCTGCGCAACGAGGCACGGCTGGCCCTCGGTGACCACGTCGAGCTCGTCCCGGAGCTTTCGACGTTCGTGGCCCAGCATCCCTACCGAGAGCTTGCCTGGAGCCAGTTGATGCTCGCCCTCTACCGAGCCGGCCGCCAGGCAGAAGCGCTCGATGCCTACCGGCGGGCCCACGCAACGCTGGGCGAGGAGCTCGGCATCGAGCCCAGCCCACGGCTGCGCGAGCTCGAGCGGGCGATCCTCCGCCACGACCCGTCGCTCGGGCTCGAGCGATCGCGCGGGGAGGCGCCGAGGATGCCACGGCCCGCCACGCCGCTGGTGGGTCGCAGACCCGAGATCGCTGCGATCTCCGCACTATTCGAGTCGGGCGCGAGGCTCGTGACCCTCGTAGGCCCGGGCGGCGTCGGCAAGACGCGGCTCGGAATCGCCACGGCTCAGGAGCTGGAGGGGGCGAGCGCCGACGGTGCCGCGTTCGTCGATCTCGCGAGCCTCGCGGACGCGACCCTCGTCCCCTCGGCGCTTGCGTCTACGCTGGGCGTCGCCGACGAGGGCGACACGGTGAGAGGGGCGATCGCGACGCGTCTCGCCGGCAGCGATCTCTTTCTGGTGCTCGACAACTTCGAGCATGTTCAAGACGCCGCCCCGGCGGTTGCCGAGCTGCTTGCCGGCGCAGACCGGCTACGCATCCTCGTCACGAGCAGGACGCCGCTCCAGCTTCAGGGCGAGCACGTCTTCGCGGTACCGCCGCTCGAGATTCCGCGACGAGGGGATCCGGTTCGACGAGCTCGAGCAGAACGACTCCGTCGCCGTCTTCCTCGCGCGCGCCCGCGCCGTCGACCGGTCTTCGGAGCTGACGGAGCGGAATGCGCCGTTCGTTGCCGAGATCTGCCGGCTGCTCGATGGGATCCCACTGGCGCTCGAGCTCGCGGCCGCACGCACGCGAGTGTTGACGCCCGAGCAGATCGTCTCGAGGATCGCCCGGCCGCTAGAGCTGCTGACCGGCGGGGCCCGCGACCTGCCCGTCCGGCACCAGACGCTCCGGGCAACGATCGACTGGAGCTACGAGCTGCTCACGCCGGCGCAGCAGACGCTCTTCGGGCAGCTCTCCGTCTTCGCCGGCGGCTGCTCCCTGGAAGCGGTCGAAACGGTCTGCGCTCCCGACCTCGACTCCTTGTCGGCGCTGCTCGACCACAGCCTCCTTCGCCGCGAGCAGGGGCCCGGCGGCGAGCCGCGGTTTCGGATGCTGGCCACGATCCGGGACTACGCCGCGGAGCGGCTCGCGGCCCCGGATCGCGCCGCGCTGCGGAAGCGCCACGCGGCTCACTTCCTCGAGACCGCCGAGCGGATGCGCGAGATCATCGCGGGCTCCGGCGCGCGGGAGGCCGAGTTCCTGGCCGAGCTCGAGCAGGATCACGACAACTACCGCGCCGCGTTGAGGTGGGCGCAGGAGGCGGGCGACAACGGCACCCTGCTCCGGCTCGTGACCGCGCTCAGGCTGTTCTGGATGGTGCGAGGGCACCTCGCGGAGGGGCGCTCCTGGTATGTGACCGCGCTGACCGCGCCCGGAGCGGAGACCGACCCGAATCGCGCAGCAGCGCTGTCGGCAGGCGGAATCCTCGTCTACCGCATGGGCGAATTCGAGGTCGCCCGCCGCTGGTGGGAGGAGGCGCGGGACGAGTTCGAGCGGTCGGGTGACGTGGCCGCCTCGGCGCGCACACTTGGCCACCTGGCCGGGATCGCGCACGCGGAGGGCGATCTCGAGCGCGCCGCGGAGCTGTGGCAGGAGAGCGCGGATGAGCTGCGCAAGCTGGGTGACGAGATGCGCCTCGCGATCGCGCTCGGGAACCTGGGCGTCGCCGCTGCGAGCCGGCATCGCTACGAGGACGCGGTCGCCTTCCTCGAGGAGGCGCTCACGCTCGCGCAGCAGGCGAACAACTGGATCACCGAGTGCTCGATCCTGTTCAACCTCGGGCGCGCGACGTTCGAGCTCGGCGATGTCGACCGTGGCCGGCGGCTCCTCCAGGACGCGCTCCGGATCGCCGATCAGCTCGGTTACCGGGAGCTCGTCGCCCACTGCCTGCTCGGCCTCGCGGACATCGCTGCGGCGCAGGGGGACGAGCCCCAGGGCCGCCGCCTGCTGGAGGCGTGCGACTACCTGGCGCGCACCCTCGGGATCCGCTTCCAGGGAGACGAGCTCGCGATCCGGGAGCGAGCGGTGGGGCGGCTGGGAGTGAACGGCGACGTGTCGGGACGGGAGGAGGACGTCAGGGCCGCGGTGCTCGCGGCGCTCGCCTGACGTCGTCCGCGGTCACGAGGCCTGCTCGGCCCGCTGGAACCGCTGGCGGAGGTCGCGGACCGTCGGGATCAGGACGAGCGCCGGCAGGATCGGAAGCCAGAAGTTGAACAGCCGGTAGATCAGCACCGCGATCACCGCGGGCGCGAGCCGCTCGCCCATCCCGACCAGCGCGAGCGTGAGCGCGACCTCGACGACGCCGGCTCCCCCGGCAGGCAGCGAGCGCCGGCTCAGGACGTACCCGCCAGCGTAGGCGAGGATCAGGGCCGAGATGGTGAGCTGACGGCCGCCGACCAACTGGAGGGCTGCCCAGAGGCAGGCTATGTCTCCGGCCCAGTAGATCGTCATCCCGAGCACGCCGAGCCCGTGCTCGCGCGGGCTGAAGATGAGAGTGCGCGCCTTGCGTGCTCCGGCAACGGAGTCCGCGAACGTCCGCCGGAGCCAGCCGTGGCTCGGGCGGCGCGTGCTGAGACGGGCGACACGTTTGCGAGAGGTCGCCCAGAGCGCGAAGGCGAAGGCCGGGATGACGAGCAGAGACGGGAGGGTGGCGGAATCGCCGGCGTGCCCGTCGACGCGGATGTAGAGCGCGATCGAGGCGACGAGAGCGACGATGCTGAGCGTCGCGTATTCGAGGAACCCGAGCGCGAGCACGCGCCCCAGTGCGTCCCGGCGCCCGGCGCCCTCCCGGCGGAGAGCCCAGTAGTCGACCGCGAACCCACCCGACCCACGGGTGGCCGCGAAGACGCCGAACCCGGCCACCACGGTCTTGGCCGACACGCTGATGTCCATCTCCGGGCCCTCCTCGACCCGCGCGATGTCACGGATCGAGAGGATGTAGCCGAGATAGGCGATCACCTCGGCGAGCAGGCATACGGTCAACCAGGTCCAGGCATGCCCTCGGTAGACCACATGCCCGACGCGATTCCACCCGGCTGAAGAGGCAAGAGCGAGCGACACGACGATCGTCGACGCGCCCGCCCCGACGACTACCGCGAACGGCCTGTCCTCGAGCCGTACCAGCCAGGTACCAATCACCCGGCTGGTACCGACCGCAAACGCTCGAAGTCTTGTCATGCCCTGGCCGTTGACTTACCCTGATCGACGCCGATCGACACATCGCGTCGCTCCTCGCTCGGTGAGTCACCGTGTTTCGGCCCGACAGCTCCAGGGCACTCATGGGTTACGCAACTCGGAGGAGGCTGGTGGAAGTGCTCGCGATGGCAGGAACCGGATATGGATTGATCGGGATACTCGTGATCGTCCTGCTAGTCCTGATGATCGTGTATTTCGTGAGGCGGGTCTAGTGCGGAACACGCTCGCCAGGCGGCTCGGCGTCTTCGTCGTCGGCCTCATTCTCGCCAGGTTCATTCCGAACCGAACGGCGAGGCGGTTCGTGATGTTCGCGTTCGTGCCGGCGATCGTGACCTTCTTGCTCGATCGCAGCCGCGCCTTCAGGCGGCCGAGCATCGACGCGCCCAGCTGATCGCGCTCTATGCTGGTCAGCGTGGCTGAGGAGCGGGTCTACAAGGTGTGGCTCGTTCAGAAGAACGGGTATCAGCTCGACGGCTACTTCGAGGCGGCCGACGACCGTCTACCCGAGCCGGACGATGTGATCGAGGTGAAGTCGCTGAGCGGCGGAAGCCACCGTGCGAAGGTCACGAGCTTCAAGCCTGGCGGCGATCCACCGATCCAGGCCTCCGAGCTCGACGAGTCGTAGCGCTGCCCTACGCGGAGTGGATCTTGTACGTCGCGGACTTGACCGCTTTCGACGACGCGTCCCCGCGCGTCAGTGCGAAGACGAGCGAGGTGTTCCCGCGCCCGACGACCTTGAACACCAGCACGACGCTCGTCCCGACGTCTGCCTCGGAGAGCTCCCGGACGACGGCGGAGTTGTAACCCCGAGCGATCCGCCAAACAAGGCCCGATCCGCGACCGGCGTGCGGCAGCGCGACCGCGACGAGTTGTCCCGGGCCGGTCGCCGTGGTTGTGACGGGTCCCGCGGGGAGCGGCCCCACTGGCGTCGAGTCGGATCGGCCGACCGCTGCCGCGAGTAGCGCGAGAGCGACCGCCAGCGCCGCGGCAAGCCCACCGATCGACCTTCGCGAAGAAATCATCCGTGACACCGCGACATCTTGCCGCGCTGACGCCCCCAGCCGCGGAGGTTGATTTCGGGATCTCGGTGCGGGTGTACAGTCGAGGCGTGAGGGTCGGCGATGCGACGCTGCTCCACGTCACCAACGGCGAAAGCGCCGGCAACACCCTTCGGCAGACCGCGCTCGGCGGCGCCGTGCTTTCGTGGCAGGACTCGCTCCACGAGGGTCCGGTGCCGGCGCTGCCGCGGAAGGAACTGCTTCGGATCCGCGCCGACTTCCTCGCCCGCTGCGGCTGGGGGCGCCGGCAGTCGGTGCTCTCGGCACTCGAGCGCCGAGACCGGCAACTCCTCGAGGCGCTGCGCGACGGGGTGCAGGTGGTGCTCTGGTTCGAGCACGATCTGTACGACCAGCTCCAACTTCTCGACGTGCTCGCCCTCGCGCGCACCGTGGAGGCCGCGCCCGAGCTGATCGTCGTCGGATCCTTCCCCGGCAAGCCCTCCTTCGCAGGCTTGGGCGAGTTGACGGCCGGGGAGCTCGAGACGCTCTGGGCCTCGCGCCGGCAGGCGGCACCCGCGACACTCGACGCGGCGGCAGGTGCCTGGGCCGCCTTCCAGGAGCCGGACCCGGCAGGGATAGCCGAATGGGCGGCACGAGTGACCACGCCACTGCCGTTTCTAGCGCCTGCGCTGCGGAGACTGCTCGAGGAGCTGCCCGCGCCCGCGGACGGCCTGTCGCGAACGGAGCGATCCGTGCTCGAGGCGATCACCGGCGGCGCGCGCACGGCTCCGGCCGCGTTCATTGCGGCGCAACGACTCGAGGAGGCCCCGTTCCTCGGCGACACCTGGTTCTACCTCGCCGTCTCCGCGCTCGGGCAGGGCGAGCTGAGGCTCCTCGAGCGCGACGACGGCGCGCCGCTTCCTCCGCCGCCTCCGCTCGGCGACGCCCAGCTCTTCTCGCGACTCCAGCTGCGGCTGACGTCAGCCGGAGAGCGCACCCTTGCGGGCGAAGCCGATCGAGTCGACCTCCTCGGCATCGACCGCTGGATCGGCGGCACTCACATCACGCCCGAGAACGCGTGGCGATGGGACCCCGTCGACCTGAAGCTCGTCCGACCGTCTTAGACGGTCGCGACGCGGGCGGCGGCCTCTTCGCACTCGGCCATGTGATGGAGCGACGGATCTGCGGAGAATCGCTCCGCGACGCGCACGACCTCGGCACCGAGCGTTCGCAGCTGTAGCTCGATCGCCTCGTCCTTGATCGTCCCGTCGGAATCGAAGACGCGGTAGGCGGCGCCAACAGGAACCACGTACGGGACCGCCCAGGCGCGGAGAGCCCGACTCGAGAACTCCATCGTGTTGATCGCCTGCAGGCCCTGGGTGCCGCCGGCGGCGCTGATGAGGCCGACCACTTTGTCGTGCAGGAACGGCGGCTCGCGGTTGCTCAACACGTGAAGCCAGTCGAGCGCGTTCTTGAACGACCCCGAGATCGTCCCCTGATACATCGGGCTGCTCCACAGCATGCCGTCGGCGTGGTCGCACAGCTCAGTCAACCGCGAGACCCCCGGTGTCAGTTCCTCGTTGTCCGGGTCGTACATCGGCAGCGCGAGCTCGCGCAGGTCGAGCAACGCCGTTTCGGCGCCGGCGTTCGCGGCTCCTTCGAGTGCCACCTCGAGCGCGGCGCGGCTCCGGGAGACCCGGGCAAGCGACCCGCCCAGCCCGACGATCAGCAGCCGTGTGGCCATCGCCTACTGCGGTTCGTCGGCCCCGGCCGGGGGCATCCGGTCGGCCAGGAACTGCTCGAACGCGGCACCGAGCTCGTCGCCGGTCGGGATCGGCTCCTCGCGCATCATCAGCCCTTCGTCGGCCGCCTCCTCGCTGCGCTTCTCGAGCTCGCGGATCACCGACTGCACCTGCTCGTCCCCGGCTACCTGAGCGTCGACTCCGGCCTGTGCCTCCGCCCCGCGCTCGCGGAGCACGTCGAGGGCGAGCGACAGGCCCGCCGTGTGCTCGAGCGACTCGAGCAGCGCCTCTGCGGCGGCCGGATACTCCAGCTGCGACAGGTAATACGGTGTGTGAGCCGCGAGCCCGACTGCGGGGCGGCCCTCCATCCCGAGCCGGTACTCGAGCAGGTGACCGATGCTGGCGGGAACCTGCACGCGGCCAATTCCGTGTGGCGGCGTCGAGAGAAGCTCGCGCGGCTGCCCGTGCGTCGTGATCTCGATCGGGCGCGTGTGCGCGACGGCCCACGGGACGCTCTGCAGCCCTACCGTGAGGCTCACGTTCAGCGTCTCGATCACGATGATCAGCGCCGCAACGAACCGCTCCCACTGCGTGTCCGGCTCCGGGCCGTCGAGGAGCAAGAACGGCGCGCGGCTCGCGTCGCGAAGCATGTGGATGTCGATGGTCGGCCGCTCGTAGCTCTCCCAGCGATCGGTGTCGAAGATGATCGTCGGGCGCCGCGAGCGGTAGTCGAGCAGCTCGTCGACGTCGAAGCGAGCGATCAGCTGTGGGTCGAACGACTCGCTGAGGTGCTCCCGGGCGAGCCTGACGCCGTGCCCTGCATCCACGAATCCCTCGAGCGCCTCGATCAGTACCGGCCCGCCGAGATCCGGCTGCGCAAGGAACTCAACGAGCTCTGCAGGGTCGCGCACCTTCCGACCCTAGCGGAATGCCGGGTGGCTAGGGCTCCCGCGGGGTGAAGGGGTGCAGCTCGTCGTCGCCGGGCTGAACGACGCCCCAGCTCGACTCGGGCACCTCGTTCCAGACGCCCTTGAGCTCGCCGAGCGGCTCCGAGACGATCAGCCTCGACTCGTCGTCGACCTGCTGGAACAGCGGGTTGTCAGGGTAGAGATCGCGGAGCACCGTGACGGCGGTGCTGAAGAAGAGCGACCGCGACTCGTGCTCGCTCGAGTACCGGAAGGCCCAGGTGCTCTCGCCGTCGGTTGTGGCAACGCTCATCTGGATCGGCTGGTCGATCCCGTGCTTGCGGCCGGTCGCCTCGATGAACCCGACCGCCTTCGCCACGGCATCCGGGGCATCGTCCTCGAGCCCGAAGGTGAGCGCCAGGAAGAAGAACACCTCCGAGTCGGTCGAGCCCTCGATGAGCGGGTACAACGAGGGGTCGATCGCGAAGACGAGGTCGCGCTTCACGACGTGGAAGTCGCGGATCAGGCCGTTGTGCATCCAGAGCCACTTGTCGTACCGGAACGGATGGCAGTTCGTCTCCTGCACGGGGCTGCCCGTCGAGGCCCTGATGTGGGCGAAGACGAGAGGCGAGGAGATGTGCGCGGCGAGCTCGTGCAGGTTCCGCTCGTTCCAGGCCGGCTCGATGCTGTGGTAGACAGCCGGCGCTTCGCCCCGCGCCGTACCAGCCGATCCCGAACCCGTCGCCGTTCGTCGCCTCGACGCCCAGCTTCGAGTGCAGGCTCTGGCTTAGGATCAGCGAGTTCTGGGGCTTGTAGAGAAGCTCCTCGAGCAGGATCGGCGACCCCGAGTAGGCGAGCCAACGGCACACGCCCGGGACGCTAGCGCGGCCCGGGCGTGGCGTGGGTGAATATTCGGAGTTACTGGTGACGCGGAGGGCTCCCACCGGGGCGATCGGGATCCCAGGGGAGTAGGTAGGCGCGGTACGTGTTGACTCCCGCCGGGAACTGGGCGTTGAAGAGCAGTTGCCCGGACGGGTCGAACTCGGAGAAGTACGGCAGCGAGCCCCAACCGACGAACAGGTTCCCTTCGGCGGTCGTCTGGGCGTTGCCCTGCGACGCGGCCGACAGACCCTCGGGCTGGTCGTCGGCGGCGACGAGCGTCGCGACGCCGCGTCTTCTCGTCGAGCTTCACCGTGATCGCGCGGCTGTACGGAAGCTGGGCCACGCCGGCCGACTCGTTGTCGAAGAACGTGTAGACGTCGTGCCCGAGCGCCTCGGGATCGTGCTGCCAGGCGAAGATCTCGCCCGCGTCGTCGAGTGTCTGGCCGGGCGCGGCTGCCAGCGTGAAGCTGCTCGCCTTGCCGCCGAGCTGCCAGAGGATTTGGCCCGTGTGGCGGTCGACCTTGTAGGTCGTCCAGGTGTCGCGGGCGTCGATCAGCAGGTCGTGGCCGTCCGTGTCGATGTGTACGGCGTTGATGTGGAACCAGTCCCACGGCGTGCTCGGCGACGCCGGGCAGCGGCTGCTCGGTCTGGCTGTACGGGACGTGGTCGGCGCTGTTCCACTGGAAGAGCACCTTGCCCGTCGCGATGTCGATCTCCTGGACGACGCCGTTGATCACGGTCTGGTTCGCGGGCCCGCCGATCGAGGTCAGGTTCGCGGTCGCCGTCGTGTAGGACGAGGATCAGCGCCGTGTTCCACGGGGTGATCAGGAACTCGTGGCCGTCGGCGCTGAGCCCGTTCCCCGCCTGGACGGTCGCGATCTGCTGGTACTCGTCGTCGTAGATGTAGTCGGTACCGCTGGCGAGCCCGCCGAGCCCGGTGCCCTGCCACCACGTCAGCACCTGCTTGCCTCGGTAGGTCTGGGTCCGGAAGTCGGAGGCCGTCTGACCCTGCGGGATCGGGTGGAACCAGACGACGTTGCCCTGCTGGTCGAGGATCTCGGGGCCGTTGGCGTACGTGTTCGTGTCCGCCGGTCGGGGTGATGAAGATGTCGCCGCGGCCGAGATTCCCGGACGAGGTGAGGATCGACACCGGCGGCGGCGAGGTCGGCGCCGCCGAGGCGGTGCCGGTGAGGATCGTCAGGAGACCGATCGCCAAAGCGGTCGCCAGGACGATGGAACGGCGTGACGCGAGCTGGTTCATTGCGTGGTTCCCCCTTCTGAGCGTTACTTGACTTATTTGAGCTAGTTGATTGAGTTTTTCTCGAAAAAAAGTTCAGCCGGCAACCACGGGGTGCTGGACGATCGCGCCGAACAGGTAGCCGCCGTCGTTGAACGGCACCGATGTCGGCTGCACGTTTCCGGAGCTGTCGGTCGCACGCGCTCTCAGCGTGTAGCTGCCGGCCGCGGGCGGCGTCCACGTGAACGTCCAGCGCGCCCAGGCGTGCGCGATGTTCGCGCCGTGCAGCGTCGCCGGCTTCCAGGTGGCTCCGCCGTCGGTGCTGACGTCGACCCGCTTGATCGAGCCCGCTCCCGACCATGAGCGCCCGCTGAGCACCTGAGCCTTCCCGGCCGGGAGCTGCGCGCCGAACGGGAGCTCGAAGGCGCTCTTCACGACCTGGCTCGTGACCGGCGGCGAGCCCGTGTAGGTCGGGCCCGTCAGGACGTACTGCGTCGTGTTCCAGAGCGACAGGAGCGGCGTCGCGGAGACCTCGATCTGCCCGACCCACTTGATGTTCGCGACCCCGACCCAGCCCGGGACGACGAGCCGGACCGGGAAGCCGTGGTCGTACGGAAGCGGCTGGCCGTTCATCTCGTAGGCGAGCAGGACGTCGTTCGAGCGCCTTGCTCACCGGAACAGGCCGCCGGACGTGCCCCGCATCGACGCCGCTTGCGACAACGGTGCTGTCGAGCCCCGAGGGCATGACGTCGACGGCGGTCGAGAGGATCCCCGCCTTGGTCGAGGACGGTCGAGAGCGGGACCCCCGTCCAGGCGGCGACGCCGACGGCGCCGAGCGTCCACTGGGTTCCGGCCGCGGGGGTGCCCTGCTGTGTCCCGAAGAAGCTCCGGCCGTTGCCGGCGCACTCGATGAACGAGTAGATCGTCTTGCTCGGAAGCGCCCGGAGGGCGTCGTAGCGAGAACGTCACGGGGTTGGCGAGGCCGGGCGCACCCTTGAGCCCGGTGCCGAAGACGTTGAGCTGCCACGTCGATGCGTTCACGATCGGCGTCCCGGTGTGGTCGCGCACGAAGAAGCGGTCGTTCGGGATCACGTACCCGAGCCCGGCGACCGAGTCCCAGCGCATCTCGGCGTTCGAGCCGAAGTTCGTGAACCACGGCCCGGGAAGCGGCTTCGAGATCGGCGATCCGTTGTCGGCCCGTGCCGGCTGCGGTGCCGCGAGCCGCGCCAGACCGGCGACGAGCGGGATTCCGAACGCGCCGAGCTTCAGGAGCTCCCGGCGCGAATAGCCGTGGCGCCGCTCGAGCGCATAGAGCAACTGCTCCGCGCGCGTGGCCGAATAGACGTCTTCGTTCTGCAGATCTTCGGTCATCTTCCCTCCGGGTAGTGAGATTCGGGTCGACTCAGGCCGCGGTGAGCACGTCGTACGGCAGCCACGGGTGAGTCGAGTAGCGCGAGGACGGTGTCGCGGAACGCGTTCGGGTTGTCGCGGTGCTCGTGACGCCACCGGGCCTCGTTCCAGTAGGCGGCGAGGTACTTGGCGCGCACGCTTCCGTGGGCGCCGGCGATGACGGACCGAAGCAGCGGCCAACCGGGCGGAGCCTCCCCGAGGCCGAGCGTCTCTCGAGCCTGCCCGACGACCCTTCGCTCTGCGACCGGAGCGGCATAGGCAACCGGGACGGCGGGAAGCACGTCCTGGCTCCCCATGGCGGACCTGATGCGGTGCTCGAGGAACCAGGCGCTCTTGTAGCTCCCGCCGAGAATCCGCCGGAGCTCGACCGCCGAGATCCCTTCCGCCGTCGACAGCATCAGCGCGACCGCGACGAACCACTTCGACAGCGAGAGATGCGAGTCGTGGAACACGGTCCGTGCGGTGACGCGGAACTGGTAGCGGCAGTCGCGGCAGTGATAGCGGGCTCTGCGCTCCAGCCAGTGGACGTCCCCGGACTCGCAACGGGGGCACTCGACCCCACCCGGCCAGCGGAGCTCCTCGAGGTACAGCCGGCAGCCTTCCGGCCCGTGGCGATCGACGAATGCCGTCAAGCTCTCGTCCAAATCAGCAAAGTCAATCAAGATGGTTGACTTATAACACAAATAATGAACCGTCATGCAAGTCCGGTCTCTTCCGGCGGTTCCTTCACACTTGGCCGGTGCGGATCTCGGCGAAGGAGGACTATGCGGTGCGGGCCGCGCTCGAGCTGGCAATCGCCGGCGGCGGGCCGCTCAAGCGCGAGCAGATCGCGCAGGCCCAGCAGATTCCGATCGCTTTCCTGCAGAACATCCTGATGGAGATGCGGCACGCTGAGCTCGTCGAGGCCATGCGCGGCCGCGAGGGCGGGATCCGCCTCGCGCGGCCGGCCGCCGAGATCACGGTCGCAGACGTCGTCCGGGCGGTCAGCGGCCCGCTGGCGACCGTACGGGGCACACGCCCGCCGGCGGTCGAGTACAACGCCGCCGCCGAGCCGCTGCGGGAGGTCTGGGTGGCTCTCCGCGCGAACATCCGGGCCGTCCTCGAGGGCGTGACGCTTGCCGACCTGGCGGCAGCGCGCCTGCCTGCGGCACTGAAGAAGGCTGCGGGCAACCCGGAGAACTGGGAGTAGCGGCGGGCGTCATGACGAGGTCGAGCTCGTCATGACGCCCGAGATTCGCGCAGGCTTATCCCTTGGTCGCCGATGCGACCAGCGAGAGGCCGGGGATCTCCAGCCCGTCGGCCGTCTCGTACGGGCCGACCGACGCATAGGCACGTGCCCTGAGAGCATGAGCCGCCGGCTCGGGAAGCATCGCGAGCCGCTTCGCGAGCGGGCCCGCGAGGTCCACGGTCCGTGACCACCACTCCTCTGCGGAGGCGGCGCGGTAGGGCGTCGCGATCTCGCGCACCGTTCCCTCGGCGAGGCCGGCTTCGGCCAGGAGCCCGGCCACGGTCGCGGCGTCGTCGAGTGAGAACGGCCCCGGATTGCCCGGGGGAGGCATCGGGATGCCGAGCTCCGCCGTGACCGCGTCGAAGACGAGTGCGAGCCACGGGTTCTGCTCGCGCGGCCCCCACACGGCAAGCGAGACCCGGCCTCCCGGCCGCAGGACGCGCGCGATCTCCCGCAGGGCCAGCGCCGGGTACTGCACGAGCATGAGCCCCTCGCGGCAGAGAGCGACATCGAAGGAGGCGTCGGGCTCGTCGATCTGCTCGAGGTCGAGCTCGCGAACCTCGACGTTCTCGAGCCCCAGGGCCTCGGCCCGCGACCTCGCGATCGCGGTCATCGCGGGAGCGACATCCGAGATGACGACGACCCCGTCGGGGCCGACGAGCTTCGAGGCGGCGATACCCACGCCGCCCGGGCCGCACGCCAGCTCGAGGACACGCTCGCCGGCCTGCACCCGGGTTGCCCCGAGCATCGTCCCCGTCACAACCGCACCGCGTTCGTCGGCGAACTCCGCATGAGTGGCCCAGCCACCGGCGACCCCGCCCCACATGCCGTGCAGCTGGGCCCGGAGCTCACCGGCGTCCGCCCCCTGGTTGATTCTTGTTGCTTCCACGTCGCACCTCCTGTATTGACTACTCGTTGAGTATATTGAAGTGATTGCTAGAGTAGCGGAATGACCGAGCCTGTCAACCCCAAGCGGAGCTACAACTCGCCGCGCCGCCGCAAGCAGGCGGAAGAGACGCGGCGGGAGATCCTCGAAGCAGCCCAGCGGCTCTTCGAGCGACAGGGCTACGCGGCGACGACGGTCGCGGCGATCGCGGCCGAGGCCGGCGTAGCGCTCAAGACCGTCTATCTGGCGTTCGAGACCAAGGGCGGCGTCCTGCGGGCGCTCTGGAACCTGCTCCTACGCGGTGACGAGGACGACACCCCGGTCGCCGAGCGCGCCTGGTACCGGGAGACGCTCGACGAGCCCGACCCGGAGCGCCAGCTACAGCTCAACGCCCGCAACTCCCGGGCGGGCAAGGAACGGGTCGCCGCCGTGGGCGAGGCGATTCGCACCGCAGCCTCCACGGACCCCGAGATCGCGGCCCTGTGGGATCGGATCGAGAGCAACTACTACGAGAACCAGGGCCTGATCGTCGAGAGCCTCGCCGCCAAGAACGCCCTCGCCCCCGGGCTCGACATCAAGACCGCCACGGACATCCTCTGGACGATCAACCACCCGACGGTCTGGCAGCTCCTCGTGCTCCGCCAGGGCTGGACACCCCAGCGGTACGAGGAATGGTGCGTCCGGACCGCGTGCTCGCAGCTACTCGCCGGGCACGGCGAGTAGCCCGACGACAGGCGCGTCGGCGTCGCCCAGCAGATCCTCGGCCGCGGCCTCGCTCGTCTCCAGCCGTTCGACCCGGGCGCCGAGCGCTTCGAGGAAGGCGTCCGCCGGCTCGAGGAAGTTGATCGCCGGGGTCCGGTAGTGCATCGGGACGACGAGGCGAGGTCGGAGCGAGCGGACCAGGTCGGCCGCGGGCGCCCCTCCGATCGTCGGGCCGCCGCCGACCGGGATGAAGAGCACATCGACCTCTCCGATCGCCTCCTGCTGCTCGGGCCGGAGCGCCGGCTGACCGAAGTCGCCGAGGTGGCAGACGCGAAGCCCGTCCAGCGAGAAGCAGACGATCGAGTTCGGGCCGCGCTGGGTGCCCGCGACGGAGTCGTGCTCGGAGGCGACCGCGACCACCTCGCCGAGCGGCGACTCGAGGCGCCCCGCCGTGGAGCGGATGAGGACGGGATCTCCGCCGATCGCCTCGACGCCGTTGTGGTCGCCGTGCTCGTGGGTGACGAGCAGCAGATCGGCGGTCACGCCCTCGATCGGCGGGTAGTTGAACTCGAGGCCGCGCGCAGCGGCCATGCTCATGTCGCCGAACGGGTCGATGAACACCGACTGCTCACCGATGAGCAGGAAAGCCGATTGACCGTACCAACGGATCAGCATTGAACGTCCCCCTTCTTCTCCGGCTTCGCCGCATGCTCGCGGCGCGCCATTCGATCGAGCTGTGACTGGGTCAGCGGCGGCGCCGGGAGCGGAGTCGCGGCCGAGGCGCGCAGACCGTCCAGCAGGAAGCCGAGATAGCGGCGCCAGTTCTCGGGCGCGACTCCGCCGGTCGTCTCGATCACGCGGCCTGCGGTCCAGAAGACGAGTGGAAGATCAGCCGGGGTGAAATCGGGGCGCAGCGAGCCCTGCTCCCTGGCGCGCACGATCATCTGCTGCAGCAGGGGCTTGAGCTTCTTGCGCATCGCAGTCGCCCGCACATGGCCGTGCTCCCTCGAGGCGAGGATGTCCTTGAGGCCGTGGTTGCGCGCGTGGAGCTCCAGCGCCTGCTCCAGAAACTGGGTGAAGCCGACCCAGGCGTCCTCCTCGGCGGCCGCTTGCTCGGCGATCGCAACGATCTCGGCGAACGCGTCCTCGAGGACGGCATCGATCAGGTCTTCCTTCGTCGGGAAGTGCCGGTAGAGCGTGCCCATGCCGAGCCCGGCGTGGTGCGTGATCTCCTCGACGGGCACATCCACGCCCGAGCGGGCGAAGAGCTCGCGCGCGCTCGCCACGAGCCGCTCGTGGTTCCGGAGGGCGTCGCTGCGGAGCGTCTTCACATGAAGCAGTATGGCAGAGAAAACGGAGTGACCGCTCCGCTTTGTGTACCATGCCCTCCATGCTCGCCTTCAGCCGCTGGTGCTCGGACCATCGCCGGGTCGTCCTCGCCCTCTGGATCGTCCTGATCGTCGCCACGTTCGGCGGCTGGCGCGCGGCCGGCTCGCACTTCGCGAACAACTTCTCGCTCGGCAACACGGACTCACAGAAGGCAGCCGACCTGCTCACGAGCCGCTTCCCGGCCCAGTCGGGCGACCGCGACCAGATCGTCGTGCGCGCCGAGGACGGCCTGAAGACGCCGGCCGTGCGCGAGCGTCTCTCCGAGATGTTCGACCAGGTCGCGAAGACCCCGAACGTGACCCAGGTGATCAGCCCGTTCGACAGCACCGGGCAGATCTCGAAGGACGGCAAGACCGCCTTCGCGATCGTCCTCTTCGACAAGAAGGCGAACCTGCTGCCGACCAGCTCGATCAAGCAGGTCATCACGACAGCGCAGGCGGCACGCGAGCCCGGCCTCCGGGTCGAGCTCGGCGGCCAGGCGATCCAGCAGACCGAGGTCGCCCCGCCCGGATCGCTCACCGGCATCGGCGTGCTCGCCGCGGTCGTCGTGCTGCTCGTCAGCTTCGGCTCGTTCCTCGCGATGGGGCTCCCGATCGTGACCGCGCTCTTCGGGCTCGGCACCGGCGTCGGGCTGATCGGTCTCGGCACGCACACGATCGACATGGCCGACTTCTCGATCGAGCTCGCCGCGATGATCGGGCTCGGCGTCGGGATCGACTACGCCCTCTTCATCCTCACGCGCTACCGGGAGATCTACGCCGAGAACGGCGGCGACGTCCGCGACGCCGTGACCCAGGCGATGGACACCGCGGGCCGCGCAGTTGTGTTCGCCGGGATCACCGTCGTCATCTCGCTGCTCGGGATGTTCGCGCTCGGCGTCAGCTTCCTCTACGGCCTCGCCGTCGCGGCGGCGGTTGCCGTCCTGCTCGTGCTCGCAGCGTCCGTGACGCTGCTGCCGGCACTCCTCACCTTCTTCGGCAAGAAGGTCGGCGAGCCGGGCAAGCTGGCCAGGCTCTTCTCACGCCGGCGCAAGCCCAAGGCGGCCGACAGCCCCGGTTTCTGGGCACGCTGGATCGCCGTCATCCAGCGCCACCCGGCGATCGCGGCGATCGCGGCCACGGCGCTGATGCTCGCGCTCGCCGCACCGGCTCTCTACCTGCGGCTCGGGTCGAGCGACGCAGGCAACAACCCGACTTCCTTCACCTCGCGGCAGGCCTACGATCTGCTCGCCCAGGGCTTCGGCCCAGGCTTCAACGGGCCGCTGGCAGTCGTCGTCGACCTGCCGAAGCAGGGCAGCGAGAAGGCGCTCGACGAGCTCCACGGCGCGCTCGCAGCGACGCCCGGCGTCGTCGCGGTCGCCGCCCCGCGGCTGAACCCGGCCGGCAACACCGCGGTGATCAGCGTCTATCCGAGCTCCTCGCCGCAGAGCAGCGCGACGACCACGCTCGTGAAGCATCTGCGGAACGACGTGATCCCGCCCGTCGCGCAAAGCACTCGCGCCGCCGTCTACGTCGGTGGCGGCACCGCGACCTTCATCGACTTCTCCAACGTGCTCTCGAGCAAGCTCTGGTTCTTCGTCGGCGTCGTCGTCCTGCTCTCGGCGCTCCTGCTCGCGCTGGTCTTCCGATCCCTCCTGATCCCACTGCAGGCGGCATTCATGAACCTGCTCTCGATCGGCGCGGCTCTGGGCGTCACCGTCATGGTCTTCCAGTTCGGCTGGTTCCCGGGCGTCGCTCCCGGCCCGATCGAGGCGTTCCTACCGGTGTTGATGTTCGCGATCGTCTTCGGGCTCTCGATGGACTACGAGGTGTTCCTGGTCTCGCGGATCCACGAGGAGTGGACCCGGCAGCACGACCACACCGCCGCTGTTCGCGACGGCCTCACCCAGACCGGACGCGTCATCACTGCCGCCGCGGCCGTGATGGTCGTCGTGTTCGGCTCGTTCATCTTCGGCGGGTCGCGGGTGATCGCGCTCTTCGGAGTCGGGCTCGCGGCGGCGGTGTTCCTCGACGCGCTCGTGATCCGCTGCATCCTCCTTCCCGCGGTCCTCCAGCTGCTCGGGCCGAGCACCTGGGCGTTCCCGAGCTGGCTCGACCGCAAGCTCCCCCGCTTCGCCATCGAGCACGGCCGCCCGGCGGCTCCGCCGCGACCCGCGTTCGAAGAGTCCGGCTGACCCGAAAGGAGCCCCATTGCGCGCCTTCACCCTCGATAGCTTCGACTCCACGCCTGGCCTCAGGGATGACCTGCCCGAGCCGCAAGCGGTCGACACCGAGCTCGTCGTTCGCGTACTCGCGTCCTCGGCGAACCCCGTCGACGCCGCGATCGCCGGAGGTGTGCTGCGGCAGATGGCCGAGCACGACTTCCCGGTCACCCTCGGCCGCGACTACGCCGGCATCGTCGAGTACGCCGGGAGCGACACGACCCGCTACCGGGCCGGCGACGAGGTCTACGGCTTCGTCCCCGCCACGAACCCCACGGTTCACGACGGGAGCTGGGCAGAGCTGATCGTCGTCCCGGAGAGCGGCTGGGTCGCGCGCAAGCCCGCGAGCATCGAGCTCGAAGCGGCCGGAGCCTCACCCCTCGCCGGGATCACTGCGCTCGCCGCACTCGACGCGCTCCAGCCGGCCGACGGTGAGACCGTTCTCGTGATCGGCGCCACCGGAGGTGTCGGCAGCTTCTTCGTTCAGCTCGCATCCCTTGCAGGCGCGCACGTCGTTGCACCGGGACTGGCCGAGGACGCGGACTACCTGACGGGGATCGGCGTCGGCGAGATCCTCGACCGCAACGCCGACCTCGCAACCGCGCTCGACGGCCGTCAGGTCGACGCGATCCTCGACGTCGTCTCGTTCGCCCCGCAGGAGACGCTGCTCTCCGCGAGCACGCGTCTCGCCTCGTCGAACGGCGCAGCCGGCGACGGCCCGGGACGGTTCAACCTGTACGCGCAGCCTTCGCCGGAGAACCTCGAGCGCCTCGCCGGGCTGCTCGACGCGGGGACGATCAGGGTCTCGATCCAGGAACGCTTCGAGCTGGCGCAGGCCGGCGAAGCGCTTGGCTTCCTCGCGGCGGGTCACACCCGCGGCAAGATCGCCGTCAGCGTCGGGTAGCTGCGTCGACGAGCGCGCGGGCGACCTCGCGCGCGTCTCGCACCGGCAGCGGCGAGCGTTCGACGAGCGCCTGCGACTGGGCGCCTGCGAACACCACCATCAGCTGCCGCGACAGCTCCTCGGGATCCTCCGCTCCGGCGTCACGGGCCCGAACGAGGATCCACCCGCGGAGCCGCTCCTTGTGTCGGCGCACCACCTCGTGCGCAGGATGGTCGAGATCGGCGAGCTCGGCGGCGGCATTCGAGAACGGGCAGCCGCGGAACTCCGGTAGCTGCACCATCGCCTCGAGCTGGACGAAGAGCTGATCGAGCTGCCCCCGCGGCGTGTCCGAGGCGGCCTCGGCCGGGCCGGTGAACATCAGGAACACCGGCACGTCGAGGCTCTCGTAGGCGGCGACGATCAGACCGTCCTTGCTGCCGAAGCGCTCGTACAGCGTGCGCTTCGAGATCCCGGCCGCCCTGCTGAGCGCGTCCACGCCGGTCGAGGTGATCCCGTTCGCGTGGAACTGCTCGGCCGCGAGTGCTGCAATCCGCTCGTTCGGCTCCATCGGAGGATGGTACCGATCGGTTTTCTGGCCGCTGCGAACCCGCTATAGTCACGCGCACCGGGAAACCGATCGGTTTTCAGCGACGGAGGAGGAGTCGATGAGAAGGGTGATGGTGCGCTACCGGGTCAAGCCCGACCAGGTCGCAGCGAACGAGCAGCTCGTGCGCGAGGTGTACGAGGAACTGGCTCGCGCGCAGCCGGCCGGCTTCCACTACGGGACGTTCAAGCTCGAGGACGGCGTGAGCTTCGTCCATATCGCCTCGCAGGCGGGCGAGCAGAACCCACTCGCGGAGATCGCCGCCTTTCAGCGCTTTCAGGAGGGCATCCGCGACCGCTGCGACGAGCCTCCGGTCGTGGCCGTGCTGGACGAGGTGGGCTCGTTCCGCTTCCACGGGGACGCGTGATGGCCGGCGCCGGGACGCGGGAGGATCCGTGGCGGCTGAAGACGCCGCCGCTCTCCTCCGACTACGAGATGTACCTCGACGAGCGCGACGGGACGAAGGTGATCGTCTGCGTCGTCGGCAAGACGACCCTGCTCTACGACGCTCGCGCGATCGACGATCTGCACGCGATGCTCGTCGCGCGCGGCGACTGGATCGAGCTCGGGAGCGCCGACGAGCAGAAGCCGGCGAAGGAAGGAACCGTCGAGGCGTGGGGCCGCTCGGCGGACAATCCGCTCGGCGGCTGGTACGGGCTCAAGAAGGGGCTGCGCGGAAGGTTCGGGATGTACCTGCCGCCCCTCCTCGAGGAGCTCGGCCTCGCAGAGGTCGAGCACAACCCGCGCAACAACCGGATGCGGGCGAAGTAAGGCCGCGGCCGGGATTCACCCGGCCGCGGCCCTGTTCGGCTAGACCGTCTGCCCGGTCAGCTGAGCGAGCTGGGCGCGAACGCGCCTGGTGCGCTTGTCGTGCTTGGCGATCTCGTCCGCAGGAAACCCGCGGAGCTCGAGCAGAGCCCTGACGAGCACCAGGCCCTGCAGCTCGAGCGTCAGATCGTCGAGCCGCTGCCGGAGCGTCCTCATGCTGCCTCCAGCTCGGGCACGAGCATCGGCTCGGCGGCCTCCTCGGGCTTCGACTCGAGCATGACCGCTGCGAGCAGCGCCCCGAAAGCGGCCATTCCGGCCAGGACGTAGAACGCGATCTGGAACCCGTGCGTCAATGCGGCCGGGCTGAACGAGCTCCCGCCGTGGGCATCGACATAGCGGGCGGTGAACGTCGTCGCGACGGTCGTCGCGACCGCGACGCCGATCGCCCCGCCGATCTGCTGGGTCGTGTTGATCAGGCCCGACGCGATCCCGGCGTCGCTCTCCTTCACGCCGGTCAGAGCGCCGATCGACATCGGCACGAACGCCAGCGCCAGCCCGAGCCCGCTGATGATGAACGGCGGGAACAGGTTGCTGAAGTAGTGCCCGTGCACCGGCAGCCGCGCGAACCAGACGAGCGCGACCGTCGACAGAGCCAGCCCGAGCGGCAGGATCCGCCGGACGCCGAGCCGGGTCACGAGCGCCTGAGCGAGCACCGAGAACACGATGATCGTCAACGTCAGGCCGATGTAGGCAACACCGGTCTGGATTGCCGAGTAGTGCAGGACCTGCTGCATGTAGAGCGTCAGCAGGAAGAACTGGGCGAAGATCGCCCCGCCCATCAACAGGCCGCTTGCGTTCGAGGCCGACAGCGTCCGCAGCTTGAAGATCCGCAGCGGCAGCAGAGGCGCCTTCGAGCGCATCTCGATCACGACGAACGTGCCGAGCAGAGCGGCCGAGATCGCGAGCAAAGCGATCGACTCGGTCGTGCCCCAGCCGTGCTGGGCGGCCCTCGTCATCGCGTAGACCAGGAGCATCAGACCGCCGGTGATCGACGCGGCGCCCGCGAAGTCGAAGTGGCGATGAGCCAGATCGGCCTTGCTCTCCCTGAGCAGGAACGGCGTCAGCGACATCACGAGGATGCCGACCGGCACGTTGATGAAGAAGATCCACGACCAGCTGAGGGCGCTCGTCAGAGCCCCGCCGAGCAGGACGCCCGCGGCGCCGCCGCTACCCGAGGCTGCGCCCCAGATTCCGAGCGCCGTGTTGCGCTCCTTGCCCTCGGTGAACGTCGTGGTCAGGATCGAGAGCGCCGCCGGCGAGAGCATCGCGGCACCGAGGCCCTGAAGGAGCCTGAAGGCGATCAGCGAGCCCTCCGACCACGCCAGCCCGTCGAGCAGCGAAGCCACCGTGAAGATGGCGAGCCCGGCGATGAACAGCCGCCGGCGCCCGAGCAGGTCGGCGAGCCGGCCTCCGAGCATCAGGAAGCCGCCGAACATGATCGAGTAGCCGGTGATCACCCACTGCAGGCTCTCCTGCGAGAAGTTCAGATCGTCTTTGATCGACGGGAGCGCGACGTTGACGATCGCCACGTCGAGCACCACCATGAACTGCGCGGCGACGATCAGAGCCAGCGCGTACCACTTCCTCCGGTCTTGGCTTTCGACTGCCGCCTCTGTCAAACTTTCAGCGTTCATCTCTTGTCCACCTCATCCCTTGAGCACACGTATCGTTACTGTCTAGATCATTGAATCGTGCAACGATAGCACGCTCCTACACTTTCGCGCTACACTGATTTCAGATGACGACGACGCCCCTACCCGAAACCCCCACCCGGCCGATGGCCCGCGTGGCGAAGGAGCTCGCCGAAAGCAGCGGCTTCCTGCTCGCCCGGCTCGGTGCGGAGATCAAGACGAGAGCTATCGCGCGCGTCGCGCAGGAGGGCTACGAGCTCTACGACTACAGCGTCCTGGCGATCCTCGCCGAGGGTGACAGGGAGACGCAATCGGCGATCGCCGAGGCCCTCGACCTCGACCCCAGCCGGATCGTGGCGCTCCTCGACTCGCTCGAGAAGCGCGGCCTCGTGGTGCGCCAGCGCGATCTGCAGGACCGGAGGCGCCACGTGGTCAGCATCACCGCCGCGGGCAAGCTCGAGCACGCGCGGCTTCGGGAGCTGACGAAGCAGGTCGAGGCCGAGTTCCTGGCTCCGCTCGACCCGAAGAGCCGCGAGCTCTTCCACCAGGTGCTCCTCACGCTCGCAGCGCATCACGACCCGCGTTGCGTGTTCGACCTGCCCGAAACGCCCGTCCCGTAAGCAGCGCTCAGGCCGGCGAATTGCGGCACCACCGCGCTCCGCGGGGTCTGTCCGGTGCGTGTTCTAGGCTGGCGTTATGTTCTCTGGTAAGACAACGTCTGTTCAGGACATGGCCGTTCTGGCGGAGCGTCCGTTGCCGGAGTTGGAGGATGAGCTGGCGGCGTTGTCGTCGCATCTGTCGGCGGGGATGGCTCGCTGGTTGGAGGTGTTGGCGGAGTTCGATTTGCGCCTTGGGCTGGAAGGCCTGGGGTGGTTGTTCGCGCTGGTTGGCGTGGCGGTGTGGGCTGGATGGTCGGACGGCTCGTGAGCGGGTGCGGGTTGCGCGTGCGCTGGGTGGTTTGCCGTTGATCCGGGCGGCGTTCCGGCGGGGTGAGCTCTCGTACGCGAAGGTGCGCGCGCTGACCCGCGTGAAGTGCGCCTGCGAACGAGGACGAGTTGCTCGAGCTCGCGGGGGAGTTGACGGCGGGCCAGTTGGAGCGGGCGCTGTCGGCGGCCCGGCGAGTGGACGACTCGCTTGCGAGCCGGGTGCAGGAGGCGGAGCGGTTGAGCTGGACGTGGGCGCCGGATGGGTCATTGGTGTTCAGCGGCCGGCTCGCTCCGGAGGACGGGGCGTTGTTCCTCAAGGCGCTCGAGGTAGCGCGGGAGCGGCTCTGGCAGGCCGCCAGGATGAGAAGCCGCCCGTGGCGGAGGCGTCGGGGGGCGGTTCCGCGGAACCGCCTGCGGCTGCCCTGGGGCCGTCGCGGGTCGAGGCGCTGCTCGCAATCGCCGATGCCTCCCTGGCCCGCGATGGCGAGCGGAGCGGCGGTGATCGCTGCCAGGTCGATTGTGCATGTCGACGCTGCCACCTTGGCGAGCGCTGCTCCGGGGACGTGTGTGCTCGAGGACGGCCCGCCGGTCGCGGTCGAGACGGTGCGGCGGCTCAGCTGTGATTCCTCGTTGGTGGCGTTGCTCGAGGGTGCCGAACGGCCGCTCGGCATTGGCCGCAAGACCCGAGCGGTACCACCGTCGTTACGACGGGCACTCAGGGTGCGGGATGGCTGCTGCCGCTTCCCCGGCTGCACCAACGTCCGCGGCCTCCACGCACACCATCTGGAGCACTGGGCCGACGGCGGACCGACCGAGCTCGCGAACCTGATCCTGCTCTGCCGCCGCCACCACCGCCTCGTCCACGAAGACGGCTGGACCGTCGATAACGCCGGCGTGTTCCACGACCCGTTCGGGCTCCCCGTCGCGCCTGTGCCGTTCACGTCCCGAGGGCGGCTCGAGGAGCTGCGCGCGCTGAACGAGCAACTCGACCTCGGCCCCCAGACCGCGAAACACGGCCGCGGCGAGCGGATCGACCTCGGCTACGTCAGTGACGCACTCGTTCGGATCGTCAAACGCCGCCGCACCACTCCCCGCCCACGCCTCGTCTGGACATTCACCGAATACGGCCCGAAACGCGACCGCTACGGCCCCGCCCGCATCGACACCCCCGACCAGAACGGCAACATCATCGCGACCGAGCACCTCGCGGACCGGATCAACCTGTTCCACGCCAACATGCTCGCCCTCGAACGCGGACTCGCCGTGCAAGTCGAAGAGAGCTGTTCACCAAATAGCGAGATCCTGCGTTAGGGTTTGGCTCCCGTCCGAGGGAGGCAAAAGATGGCAGCCATACGCGAGAAGCGCATCGCCGAGTTCGTCCAGCAGTTCAAGGTCAAGCCTGACTCGAAGGTCACGCTCGCCAAGGACTTCGACCCCCGGTTCAAGAAGGGGCTCGAATCGAAGCAGGAGGGCCGCGAGCTGCTCGCGAGCGGCATCGGCATGCTCGCCGAGTACCAGACGCGCCTCTACGCCGAGGGAACCCACGGCGTGCTGATAGTCCTGCAGGCACTGGACGCCGCCGGCAAGGACGGGACGATCCGCCACGTGATGAGCGGCGTCAACCCTCAGGGCGTCGCCGTGCACAGCTTCAAGGTGCCCTCGTCCGAGGAGATCGACCACGACTACCTCTGGCGGTACGCGAAGAACCTTCCCGCCCGCGGCCAGATCGGGATCTTCAACCGCTCACACTACGAAGAGGTGCTCGTCGTCCGGGTCCACAAGGAGCTGCTCGAGCGGCAGAAGCTGCCGAAGGAAGCGCGCGACCACGGGATCTGGAAGCGCCGCTATCGCGAGATCAACGACTGGGAGCGCTACCTCAGCGACAACGGGATCCGCGTGGTGAAGCTCTTCCTCAACCTGTCGAAGGAGGAGCAGCGAGTCCGGTTCCTGCGCCGGATCGACCTCCCCGACCACAACTGGAAGTTCTCGTCGGCCGACGTGCAGGAGCGCGGCTACTGGGACGACTACCAGGCTGCGTTCTCGGAGATGCTCTCGCACACGAGCACCGAGTGGGCCCCCTGGCATGTGATCCCCGCCGACCGCAAGTGGTACGCGCGGATCGCCGCCGGGGCCGTGATCGCGAACGCGCTGCTCGAGATCGACCCCCGCTACCCCGAGGTCAGCCAGGAGACGCGCGACGGCCTGCAGGAGATCAAGGCGACGCTCGAAAGCCAGGCGCCCGACGGCGCCGCGGCCGACCCGTTCGCGGTCGAGCAGGCAAAGGATGACGAGTCGTAGTGGCGGCAGCCGCCGAGCAGCGCTGGTACGCACTCGACCCGGACGCGGTGGCGACCGCGGTGTCGGTCGACATCGACTCGGGCCTCACGGCCGCCGACGCCGCCCAGCGCCTCGACCGCGACGGCCCGAACGCCCTTCCGGCCGAGAAGCAGCCCTCGACGCTCGAGCGGTTCCTGGGCGAGTACACGAGCTACATGCAGCTGATCCTGGTCGGCGCATCGATCGTCTCGCTCGCGATCAAGGAATGGAGCACGGCGATCGTCCTGATCGTGATCACGCTGGTGAACGCGTTCACCGGGCTGCGGCAGCAGGGCAAGGCCGAGAGCGCGATGAACGCGCTCAAGTCGATGATGGAGGCGACCGCGCGCGTTCGTCGTGACGGCGCGGAGGCGAAGATCCCGGCCGAAGGGCTGGTGGTCGGCGATGTCGTCCTGATCGCGGCGGGCGACGAGGTGCCCGCGGACGGGCGCATCGTCAGCGCGAGCGCCCTCCAGATCGACGAGTCGGCGCTCACCGGTGAGAGCGTGCCGTCCGGAAAGGACGCCTCCACGCTCGCCGACGCCGAGGTAGGTGCCGGGGACCAGTCGAATATGGCGTTCATGCACACCCCCGTCACGCACGGCAGCGCCGTCGTGATCGTGACGGGCACCGGCGACGGGACACAGGTCGGGAAGATCGCGCACATGCTCTCCGCGACGGCGAAGGAAGAGACGCCGCTGACGAAGCAGATGAACACGCTGACGCTCTGGATCGTCGGCGCGGCGGGGCTGACGATGATCATCATGTTCGCGCTCGGGCTCCACCGCGGGCAATCGTGGACGGTGCTGTTCAACACCGCCGTGGCGCTCGCGATCGCAGCGATCCCGCTGGCGCTCCCGATGGTCGTCCAGGTCGTCCTCTCTCTCGGCAGCGTCGAGCTCGCCAAGCAGAAGGCGATCGTCAAGGACCTCCCATCCGTCGAGACGCTCGGCTTCACCTCGGCGATCAACTCGGACAAGACCGGGACGCTGACGATGAACCAGATGACCGCCGTCGAGGTGCTCGACGCGACGGACCGGTACACGGTCTCCGGCACCGGCTACAGCCTCGAGGGCACGATCGGCCACGCCGCCGGGAACACCAACACGCTCGACGACGCCGTCCTCCCCTATGTGGTGGCGAGCGACGCCAAGCTCGTCGACGGCAAGGTGGTCGGCGACCCGACCGAGGGCGCGCTGCTCGTCCTGGCGCACAAGGCCGGGCTCGACATCGAATCCACGCGCGAGGCGCTGCCGAGGATCGCGACGCTCCCCTTCGACCCCACCTACAAGCTGATGGCGACGTTCCACCAGGCGAAAGACTCCGACGGGAAGGACGTCATCCGCTGCTTCGTCAAGGGTGCGGCGCCCGCGGTGATGAGCCACGTGAAGACGGCGAGCGCGAACGGGAAGAGCATCCCGTGGGACGACGATCTCAAGCAGCGGGCCGAGTCCAACATGGACCGGATGAGCGAGGCAGGCCTGCGGGTGATGGCCGGCGCCCGCCGCGACCTGAGGCCGTCGAGCTTCGATCCGAACGGCGATCTGCTCGGGTACGTCACCGAGCTCGAGATGTCGAGCCTCGTCGCGATGGTCGACCCGCCCCGCGAGGAGTCGAAGGTCGCCGTCGCCGACGCCCAGGCGGCTCACATCCAGGTCCGCATGGTCACCGGCGACGACGTCGGCACCGGCGCCGCAATCGCAAAGCAGCTGGGCATTCCCGGGGAGGCGATGCTCGGCGCCGACTTCGCGGCGCTGTCGGACGAGGAGCGGCTCGCCCGCATCGACGGCATCGGCGTCGTCGGCCGCGTTGCGCCGGAGCACAAGGTGCTGCTCGCCGAGACGCTCAAGAAGCGCGGGCACGTCGTCGCGATGACCGGCGACGGCGTCAACGACGCGCCCGCGATCAAGGCCGCCGACATCGGGATCGCAATGGGGAGCGGCACCGAGGTGGCGAAGAACGCGAGCCGGATGATCCTGTCCGACGACAACTTCGCCACGATCGTCTACGCCGTCGAGCAGGGCCGGAAGCTCTACTCGAACCTCGACAAGTACATCCGCTTCGTCCTGCTCGAGCTGATCGCCTTCGTGCTCACCTTCCTCGGGGCGACGCTGCTCAACATCGCCGCCGGCCAGCCCTTCACGCCGTCGCAGATCCTCTGGATCAACTTCCTCGTCAATGCGCCGTTCGGCATCGCGCTCGGGTTCGACCAGGAGACACCCGGGCTGATGAAGCGTCACCCGCGGCCGCGGGGCGAGTCGATCCTGACGACCGGCGTCAAGCTCACCTGCGGCCTCGGCGGCGCGTTCGTCGCGGCAGGGAACCTGCTGCTGATCGAGCTCGGCATCCATCATTACGGCGACGTCGCGATCGGCCAGTCGATCGGGCTCGTGGCGTTCTCGCTGATGCTCGTCGTCGCTGCTTTCGAGTCGCGAAGCGAGACCGCCTCGATCTTCACGATGGACACCTTCAACAGCTCACGGATGAACATGATCGCCGCCGCCGAGATCGCGGGCGCCTACCTGATCACCCACGCCGGCTTCCTGCAGCGCCTGCTGGGCACCACCTCGCTCACGTCTCAGCAGTGGGGCGTAGCGCTCCTCGCCGCAGTGGTGCTGCTGGCGTGCTGGGAGATCGCGAAGTGGATCGCCCGGCGCTCCGGCGCAGGCGCCGACGCGGGCTGATCAGCCGGCGGCTGCGGCCCGCTCGAGCTCCGCAACGTCGATCTTCTTCATCTCGAGCATCGCGTTCATCACCCGCTTCGCCTTGGCCGGATCCGGATCGGCGAGCAACCGCGGCAGCGCGCTCGGGATCACCTGCCAGGAGAGCCCGAAACGATCCTTCAGCCAACCGCACTGCTCGGCGGCCTCGTCTGCAGAAAGCGCCTCCCAGAGCCGGTCGACCTCCTCCTGGCCCTCGCAGTCGATCACGAACGACACGGATTCGTTGAACTTGAACTGCGGGCCGCCGTTCAGCGCCGTGAACGCCTGTCCGGCGAGCGTGAACTCGACGAGCAGCACCGTGCCCTCCGGGCCGCTCGGCGTGTCCGCCGGTGAGCGCACGACCCGGTCGATGCGCGAGTCGGGGATGAGGGAGACGTAGAGGTCTGCTGCTTCCTCGGCCTGGCCGTCGAACCAGAGGCACGGGCTGACCTTCATGACGCCTCCAGAGCGGCCACTTCGAGCCGGTCGAGCAGGTGGTCGCCGACGCGGAGCGAGTTCGCCATCGCGGTCAGCGCGGGATTCACCGCGCCGATGCTCGGGAAGATGCTCGTGTCGACGACGTAGAGGTTGTCGAGCTCGTGCGCCTTGCAGTCGACGTCGAGGACGGAGCTCGCCGGATCCGAGCCGAACCGGCACGTGCCCGCCTGGTGCGCGACGCCCGCGACCGGGATCTCGTTCTTCATGTAGGCGAAGCGCTGGATCAGATGGTCCGGGTTCATGTCGAGCTTGCCGAGGATCGACTTGAGCTTCCCGTACAGCTCCTGCTTGGGCACGTCGTTGGTCGCCTTGTAGGCGAGCGTCAGCCGGCCGTCGCCGTCGACGGTCACCCGGTTCTCGGCTCTCGGCAGGTCCTCGGTCGAGAGCCAGAAGTCGATCGCGTGACGCGCGACCCCTTCGAGCGACCACTCGGGCGCGAGCGCCGTCTCGCCCGGCTTCTCGCCGCGGAACATCTCGGGCTGCGACTTGCCGATCATCTGGATGTTCCCGAGCGGGTAGTCGTGATCGGGGCTGCCGAAGTAGAAGTCGTTGATCCCGAGGGTCTTCTGGTAGACGGTCGGGTTCTCATCGCGGGAGAGCGCGAGCACGGCCTGGCTCGCGTGGAACATGTAGTTCCTGCCCACCTGGTCGGAGCCGTTCGCGAGCCCGTTCGGATGCCTGTCGCTGGCCGAGCGCAGGAGCAGCGCCGCCGTATTCGCGGCGCCGCAGGCGAGAACGACGAGATCGCCCGAGTACCGCTCCGTCTCGCCGTCGCGCTCGACGACGACCGCGGTCACCTCCGTGCCCGACTCGTTCGTCTCCAGCTTGACGGCCTTTGCTCCCGTCAGGAGCGTCACGTTCGCGTGCTCGAGGGCCGGGCGAACGCCCATCACCTCCGCGTCCGACTTGCCGTGCACGAGACACGGGAACCCGTCGCAGTTCACGCAGCGCACGCAGGCGCTGTACGGGAGGTTCGCCTCGTTGAGGCGGATACCGCACGGCGCGTGGAACGGGTGGAGCCCGGCGGCCTCGAGCTGGTCGGCGAGCCGCTGGATCCGCGGCTCGTGCGAGACCGGCGGAAACGGGTACGGAGCGCTGGCCGGCGGCTCCGTCGGGTCCTCGCCGCGCGCGCCGTGGACCTCGTACAGGTGCTCGGCCTGCGTGTAGTACGGCTCGAGCTCGTCGTAGGAGATCGGCCAGGCCGGCGAGATCCCGTCGTGGTGCCGAAGCTCGCCGAAGTCCTCCTTGCGAAGGCGGTAGAGCGCGGCTCCGTAGAGCTTCGTCGCGCCGCCGACGAAGTAGTGGATCTGCGGCTGGAACGCCTTCCCCTGCGGGTCGTACCAGGTGTCCTCCGAGATGTAGCGGTTGTCGACGAAGACGTCGTGCACGCTCCAGTTCGCCGGCTCGCGTCGCAGCCAGTCGCCGCGCTCGAGCAGGAGGATCCGCTTTCCGGACGGGGCGAGATGCCGCGCCAGGGTGCCGCCCCCGGCCCCCGTCCCGACGATCACGACGTCGTAGGCGTCCATGTCAGCCCGCGATCCAGGGTGCGTGCCACCCGTAACCCGCGACGAGGTCGTCGGCCGCCTCCGGCCCCCAGCTTCCCGGCTCGTACGGGTGAACCGGCGGGGGGCTCTCGATCAGTGGTGCCATCACGCGCCAGGCCTCCTCGACGCTATCCATCCTCGTGAAGCGGGTCGTGTCGCCGACCATCGCCGCGTGAAGCAGCACCTCGTACGGCGTCGGGCCCTCACCGCCCTCCTCGCTGAACTCCATATCGAGCTCGATCGGCGCCGAGCCGGGCTGGTCGGCGCGGTGGGCGTCGACGATCAGGCGGACGCCGGTCGTCGGGTCGAGCTTGACGACGAGCTGGTTCGGCTCCGAATGCGCCTTCGCGAGGCCGAAGCCAAGCCTGGGCGGACGCTTGAACACGAGCCGGAGCTCGGTCTGCGTCACGGGGAGCCGCTTGCCGGTCCGGATGAAGAACGGCACGCCGGCCCAGCGCCAGTTCTCGATCTCGAGCCGCAACGCCGCGTAGGTCTCGGTGGTCGAGCCCGGCTTGACGCCGTCGATCTTCTGGTAGCCGTCGTACTGGCCGCGGACGTAGTGGGCGGGGTCGGCGGTCATGATCCCCCGGAACAGCGCAACCTGCGCGTCCTTGATCGTGCGCGGATCGCCCCGCGAAGGCGCCTCCATCGCGCACGCGGCGACGACCTGCATCAGGTGGTTGACGACGACATCGCGCAGCGCGCCGACCGGGTCGTAGAAATGGCCGCGATCCTCGACGCCGAAGCTCTCGGCCATCGTGATCTCGACGCACGCCAGGTGGTTGCGGCTCCAGAGCGGCTCGAGCATCGCGTTCGCGAAAGCGCAGGTGGAGGATCTCCTCGAGGCCCATCTTCCCGAGGTAGTGGTCGATCCGGTAGAGCTGCGACTCGTCGACGTACTGGTGCAGCTCGGCGGCGAGCTCGTCGGCGGAGGCGAGATCGTGCCCGAACGGCTTCTCGACGACGATGCGCGCGGTCTTCGTCAGGCCGGCCTCGGAGAGCCCCTGGACGACCCGGCCGAAGAGGAACGGCGGGATCTCGAGGTAGAAGACCGGCAGCTTGGCGCCGTCGATCGCCTTGCCGACGCGCTCGTAGGTCGCGGCGTCGCCGAAATCGCCCGAGACGTACTGCAGGCGCGCCGCGAAGCGCTTGAAGACCGCCTCGTCGAGCTCCTCGCCGGTGCCGACGATCGACTCGCGCGCCCGCTCGACGAGCTGGTCCACCGTCCAGTCGTCGACCGCCACGCCGACCACCGGGCAGTCGAGCAGCCCGCGCTTCTCGAGCCGGTACAGCGAGCGGAACGTCATCACCTTCGCGAGATCGCCGGTGATGCCGAAGACGACGAAGACGTCGGCCGTGGCCGGCGCCTCATTCTCCGATTTCGAGCTCATGCGGTTGTCCTCTCTGATTCGTCGTCGGTCACTCTGATCCGTCCGGGGCGCTCGTGGGTGAACCCGGCCCAGACCCAGTCGATGACCGCCTTCGCGCGGTCCTCGCCCGTCGAGAGCAAGGCCAGGTGCACCGTGCCCCACGCGAGCATCGCCGGGTAGCCCGTCATGGTGCGGCCGCCCCGGAACTGCACGACCGCGGCGCCACGGCCGATCGTCGCCATCGTGCCCTTGTCGTGGTAGCCGAACGGCTTCGGCCTCCTTGCCCTTGACGAGCCGGGCGATGGTCTCGCCGGCATGCTCGCCGGCCTGGAGCGCGACCGAGCCGAGCTGCGGGAGCACGTGGTCTGCCTTCGCGTCGGTGATCCAGGCGATGTCGCCGACGGCGAACAGCTCCGGATGGCCCGGCACCGTCAGGTCGGGCTCGACCGGGATTCGATGGCCGCGCTCGAGGTCGACTCCGAGCGCGTCGGCGACCGGGCTCGCCTGGAGACCGGCGCCCCAGACGAGCGTGTGGGCCGGGATCACCTCGCCCGACTTCAGCGTCACGCGAGTCGGCTCGACCGAGGCCACGGCCTCGCCGGTCATCACCTCGACGGTGAGGTGCTTCAGCGAGTGCTCCGCGTAGGCCTGCAGATCCTCGTGAAACATGGAGAACAGCACGGGGCCCGCCTCGACGAGGATCAGGCGTGCCTTCTCCTGCGGGATCGAGCGGTAGTCCTTGTCGAAGCTGTTCCGGTAGAGCTCGGCGAGCGCGCCGGCGCTCTCGACGCCCGTCGGGCCGCCGCCGACGATGACGACGTTGAGCGCGCCGTCGTCGATCAGCGAGGGATCTCGGTCGGCCGCCTCCCAGCGCTCGAGCACGTGCCCGCGCAGGCGCACGGCGTCGGCGAGCGTGTACATCGGGAAGCCGTGCTCGGCTGCCCCGGGCGTCCCGAAGAAGTTCGCCTTCGCCCCGAGCGCCAGGACGAGATAGTCGTAGCCGAGCGGCTCCATCTCCTCGAAGCTGACCTGCCTCTGCTCGAGGTCGATGGCGGAGACGGTCGCCTGGTGGACGGTGACGTTCGGCTGGTCGTGGAAGAGGTCGCGGAGCGCGTGACCGACCGCGCTCGTCTCGAGCAGATCGGTGGCGACCTGGTAGAGGAGCGGCTGGAAGGTGTGGTAGTCGTGCCGGTCGACGAGCACCACGTCGACATCGGCGCCCTTCAGCTTCCGCGCGGCTCCGATCCCGCCGAAGCCGCCGCCGAGGATGAGCACGCGCGGGCGAGCGTCCGTCATGCCCGCGCCCTTGCGGGGCGGCGCGTCTTCTTCGGCGTGCTCCTCTTCGCCAAGGCTGCGGCGAACGCGCAGGCACCTCCGCCACCGACCAGGCCTGGAACGGGCAGCCCGTCGCCGCGTGCGGAGCCGCACCGTCGGCGGTCTCGGAGACCGAGCCGACGCCCCAGTCGCCGAGATGCGCCTCGAGGCCGGCGAGCACCCCGTCGACCGGGACGCCGACCGCCCGGGCGGCGTCGACGTAGGGGCCGATCAGCCAGGGCCAGACCGTCCCCTGGTGGTAGGCCGAGTCGCGTTCGGCCGAGTTTCCGCGGTGGTAGGGCCGGTACGCCGGGTCGTCAGGTGAGAGAGACCTCAGCCCGAGCGGCGTGAGCAGCGAGCGCCGGCACACGTCGACGGCCGCGCGGGCGGCATCGGCGCCGCCGGCCAGAGGCGCGTCGGGAAGCGAGACTGCGAGGAGCTGGTTCGGGCGGACCGAGGCGTCATCGCCGCCGGGGCCGTCCACGACGTCGAAGAGGCCCGCGCCGTCCGGCCGTACGAAGCGCGAGACGAACGACGCCTGCGCGCGATCGGCGAGATCCGTGAGGCGATTTGCCGCGGCGCTCGAGCTCTGGAGCCTCGCGGCAACGCGGAGCGCCCGCACCCACAACGCATTCACCTCGACCGGCTTACCTGCACGAGGGGTGACGGGGACGCCGTCGATCCGGGCGTCCATCCAGGTCAGCGCCCAGCCTTCGGCACCCTGCCGGAGCAGCCCGTCGGCGGGGTCGACGCCGATCCCGAACCGCGTTCCCTGGAGGTGGTGGTCGACGATCTGGCCGACGACCGGCGCCAGCTCGCCGCCGAGATCGTCGTCGCCGGTCGAGGCGATGTGGCGGTCGAGCGCGTGCACGAACCAGAGCGTCCCGTCGACCGTGTTGTACTCCAGCGAGCCGGTGTCGGCCGTGTTCGCCAGCATCCCCTCGGACACGGTCGCGGCCGACGTTCGCAGCACCTCGCGGCCCTCGGCCGCACGGTTGGTGCTCAGGTAGAGCCCCTCGTAGGAGGTCATCAGGTCGCGCGACCACTCGCCGAACCACGGATAGCCGGCGACCGCGGTCGGACGGCCTGCCGTGGTGATCGCGAACTGGTCGGCGGCGAGCACGAGCGCAGCGTCGATCTCGTCGGCGGCCCCGGCAGCCTTGACGAGCGAGGCGGCTCGCGCCCGCGCCGCCGGGACGATCGACGAGGCCGCGCGGCAGATCGTCGAACGGCGCGGCAGCGGCGATCACCTCCGTCGACTGGCCGGGCGCAAGCTCGACCGCGAACGTCCCGGCTGCCCAGACATCCTCGACGTCGTTCAGCCCGCGCGCCGCCTCCTCACGGGCGCGAACGCCTCGGTACCACTCTCCACCCGGCTCGTAGCCCGGGCCGGCCACTCGAAAGGCGCCCTCGAACACGAAGCCGTCGGTCGTCGGCTCCACCGAAGGGTCGCCGTTCGCGAACCGCTCGCCGTGAACGCTCCGCCAGGTGCAGAGCGGGGTCAGCTCGAGGCGGACCGGCCGGTCGGCACGGATGAGCCGGTGGACGACCGAGACTGCGGACTGCCCGTAGGCGAGGGCGACCTCGCGCTCGAGCACGATGTCCCCGACCTGCCAGCGCCAGCGCGGCACTCCGTCTTCCAGGTCGAACGTGACGAGCAGCTCGTTACCTCGCGGGCTGATCTCCCCTCCGGACCATTCGTCCGTCGCGAGCTCGAAGCGCGCGTCTCCGACGACGAGCACCGGCTCGAGCGCAACGAGCCCCAGCATCCGCGCGGAAGGCCCGCCGGTCGCCGGGACGAGCAGCCCGTGGTAGCGCCGGGTTCGCAGCCCGGCGACCGTGCCCATCGCGTAGCCGCCGACACCGTCGGAGACGAGCCATTCGCGCGCGGCCGCCTCGTCGAGCCGGCCGCAGGTCTGCGGGCCGAACCGGATCGTCATGGCTTCCGGTCGTGGAGCGCCATCTCGAGCAGCTCCCCGAGCGTGGGGAAGTCGCGGCCGCGGCCGCGGACGATCAGGTCGGCGACGATCCCCGTCCAGCCGGTCTGGTGCGAGGCGCCGAGCCCGGCGCCGTTGTCGCCGTGGAAGTACTCGTTGAAGAGGATGTTGTCCTTCCAGGCCGGGTCGACCTGCAGCCGCTCGACCCAGCCGAAGCACGGGCGCCGCCCGTCCCGGCCGACCAGGAAGAGCGAGATCAGCCGGTCGCGCAGGTCGTCGGCGACCTCGCCGAGCGGTAGCTGCTTCCCCGAGCCGGTCGGGTACTCGACCGTGAAGGCGTCTCCGAAGAACCGCGCGTAACGCTGGAGCGCGCTGACGACCAGATAGTTGATCGGGAACCAGATCGGCCCGCGCCAGTTCGAGTTGCCGCCGAACATCGCGGAGGTCGACTCGGCCGGCTCGTAGTCGATCATCGACCGCTGCCCGTCGAACTCGATCTCGAAGGGATGGTCGAGGTGATACCTGGACACCGCTCGGAGACCGTAGGGCGAGAGGAACGAGCTCTCGTCGAAGAGGTTCTTGAACAGGCTGAGCAGGGGCCCGACACCGACGACCCCGAGCAGGAGCCGATCCTTGCCGACGCCCGGCGGAAGCACTCCCTCGTCGACGAGCCGGGCAACCTCCTCCTGGCGCCGTGAGAGAAGGCCGGCACTGCGCTTGTTGACGGTCTGCGCCTGCTCCATCACGCGCTCGTCGATGACCGCGACGGCGAGCAGCGGCAGAATGCCGACGATCGAGCGCACCTCGACGTTCTGCATCGAGCCGTCCGGCGAGACGAGGCGGTCGTAGAACATCCCGTCCTCCTCGTTCCACAGGCCCTGCGTGCGGAGCGCGTCGGAGATCAGCGCCAGGTGCTCGAGGAACTTCATCACGAGGTCGTTCGCCGGGCGGCCGGCCCGCTGCAGGACGGCGGCGATCGCCGCCATGCTCAGCGCGTAGAAGCCCATCCACCCGGTGCTGTCGGACTGCTCGAGGACGTAGCCGGGCGGCAGGTGCGAGCGGTCGATCGGGCCGATGTTGTCGAGGCCGAGGAAGCCGCCCTCGAAGATGTTCGAGCCGTCCCAGTCCTCGCGGTTCACCCACCAGGTGAAGTTGACGAGCAGCTTGTCGAAGACGCGGATCAGGAAGTCGATGTCGCGGGCGCCGTCGACGACGAACACCTCCAGCGCCGCCCAGGCCTGAACGGGCGGGTTGACGTCGTCGAACGACCACTCGTAGGCCGGGCAGAGCACCGTTCGGGTGCTGGAACCACTCCCGGCAGAGCAGGATCATCTGGTACTTGGCGAAGGCCGGGTCTACGTGGCTGAGCGCCACGCAGTGGAAGGCGAGATCCCAGGCTGCGAACCACGGGTACTCCCACTTGTCGGGCATCGACATGATGTCGAAGGCATCGAAGGTGCGCCAACCGGCGTTTCGCCCGGTGAGCCGCGATGCCGGCGGCGTCGGCTGCGTCGGGTCGCCGTCGAGCCAGCGATCGACCGTGTAGGCGTACATCTGCTTGCTCCAGAGCATCCCGGCGAAGGCCTGGCGCATGACGAGCGCCTCGTCGGCGGACGCCTCCGGAGGGGTGAGCTCCGAGTAGAACTCGTCGGCCTCGGCGTGCCGGTCGGCGACCACCTTGTCGAAGTCGAGCCACGGATCGGTGCCGAAGCTCGACACGGGCCGGAGGCGCACGCGCAGGACGACCGTCTCGCCCGGCTCGACCGTAACCTGGTGCCAGAAGGCTGCCTTCGTGCCCGCCGCCGGTCGCGACCGTCTGCGCCCCGCTGACGACGTGATCGTTGATCCCGTCCTTCGGGAACGGCGTCGTCGCGTCGGCGCCGAACAAGCGCGGCGCATTCGTCTCGTTCTCGCAGAGAAGCACCGTCGGCGAGCCGTCGGAGACGATCTCGAGGCTGCCGAGGAACGGATGCTCCGTCACGAGGCGCGCCTCGCCCTGCGTGCGCAGCTCCGGCTTGTGAGCGTCCTCCTCCCACGACCACGTGTTGCGGTACCAGGCTGTCGGCAGCACGTGCAGCGTGTCGGTCTCGGGCCCGGCGTTCTTCACCGAGATCGACATCAGCAGGTCGTGCGGATCGTGCTTCGCGTAGTCGACCTCGACGATCCAGTAGCGGTCGTCGTCGAACACGCCCGTGTCGAGCAACTCGTACTCGGGGTCGAGCTTGCCCCGGCGCCCGTTCTCGGCCACCAGGTCGCCGTAGGGGAACTCGCCCTGCGGGTAGTGGTAGCGCCAGCGGTTCCACGCGTGACTCGGGAGCGCGTCGAGGTACCACCAGTACTCCTTGGCGTCCTCGCCGTGGTTGCCCTGGTTGCCGGTGAGGCCGAAGATCCGCTCCTTGAGGATCGGGTCGCGGCCGTTCCAGAGCGAGAGCCCGAGGCACAGCCGCTGCTCGACGTCCGAGAAGCCCGCGAGGCCGTCCTCGCCCCAGCGGTAGGCACGCGACCGCGCATGGTCGTGCGGGAGGTACTCCCAGGCGGTGCCGCCCTCGCTGTAGTCCTCGCGAACGGTTCCCCACTGCCGCTCGCTCAGATACGGGCCCCAGTGGTACCAGTCGCCGGCGTCACGGAGCCCGTTCTCGAGCTTGCCGAACGTCTCGACGCGATCGCGCTCGGTGCTCATCGACGCCCAGCCTAGACAACACGATTCGCCGACGGGGGCCGTGCACTGGTGTCCAACCCGTGACGATTTGGAGAATTTCGTCGCTGCGTCCGTCCCTCTCGGGTCGAATTCATCGACAGTTCACAGAAGCGGGCATATCATCGAGCCAGCTCTGTCGATCCCGAAAGGCGGTCGCGGAATGGCCGTACGACCCTATGAGCCGCTCGCCGACGTGGCACAGGAATACTGCTTCCTGGCCCAGGCCTGCATCGCAGCGGGTGCGTACGCGAAGGCGATCGAGTTCGCCGAGGCGGGGCTCGAGCTCGTCCCCACCGACGCCGCTCTGATCGGCACGCGCGGGGACGCGAAGTCGGGCCTGCACGACGACGAGGGCGCCGACGCCGACTGGCTGCTCGCTCTCGAGCTCCGACTGCGCGACCTGACGCGCCTAAACCCGGTACAACTTCCCCGGGTGTCCGATCAGCTCCGGAAAAAGCTTCGCAAGAAGGACCGTAAGGCCCAGCGCCGCAAGCTCGGGGACGCGATCGACGACGACTCGCGCGCGAAGAGCAAGAAGAAGAAAAAGCGCTAGCGCGTAGGTAGTACCGGCTCGCCCAAGATGGGTAGCCGCCGCCGATGACGGCGCGCGCTCCCGCTCATACCCTCGGTCTCGTCATCGAAACGAAGAGGAGACTGATGAACCCAACGATGGAACTCTCACTGCCCGAGCTCCGGGCGATCAAGGCCCGTCAGCAGAGCACCTGGGCGAGCGGCGACTTCGCGGTCGTCGCGTCCCGGATCGTGCTCGTCGCCGAGCAGCTCTGCAACAGCGCCGATCTCCGGGCCGGCTGGCATGTGCTCGATATCGCAACCGGAAGCGGCAACGCCGCGATCGCCGCGGCCCGGCACGGCTGTGTCGCCGTCGGCGTCGACTACGTGCCGGCGCTCCTCGAGAAGGGCCGCGTTCGCGCCGCCGCCGAGGGCCTGGTCGTCGACTTCGTCGAGGGCGACGCCGAGGACCTGCCGTTTCCCGAGGGCGCGTTCGATGCCGTGACCTCGGTCTTCGGCACGATGTTCGCGCCGGACCACTGGCGCGCAGCCGCGGAGCTGCTGCGCGTGTGCGGGCCCGGCGGCACGATCGCGCTCGCGAGCTGGACGCCCGACGGCTTCATCGGCGAGCTCTTCCGCACCGTCGCCGGTCATGTCCCGCCGCCGGCCGGGGTGCCCTCACCGATGCTCTGGGGCACCGAGGCCCACCTGCGCAAGATCCTCGGCAACGGGATCTCGTCGCTGGAGCTGACCGAGCGCACCTTCGAGTTTCGGTTCCGCTCGGCCGAGGAGTTCGTTCTCTTCTTCCGGCTCTGGTACGGGCCGACGCTGAAGGCGTTCGCCTCCGTCGAAGGCGAGTCCCGCCTCGCTCTCGAGCGAGACCTCGTCGCGCTCGCCCGGAAGTGGGACCGGCTCGGCGACGGCGGCTCGATCGCGATCCCCGCCGCCTACACCGAGGCGATCGCGACCCGCAGCTAACTCGCTACCAGGCGAAGCTCGGATGCGCGCCGCACGGCCTCGCGCCGCGACGTTGCCCCGAGCTTCGCCAGGACGGCGGCGACGTGGTGCTCCGCCGTCCGCTGCGAGAGGACAAGCCGGTCGGCGATCTCGGCGTTCGTCAGCCCCTCGACGAGCAGCTCGAGCACCTCCAACTGGCGAGCGGTCAACCCGGCTGGGTTGGAGCGCGTCGCCTCGCGTGGCCCGTGGGGAACGCGGAGGCCGAGGTCGCGCATGCGCGCCGCAACTCGCCTCATCAGGGGTGCAGCGCCGAGACCGCGTGCGATCTCGATCGACTCGGCGAGCGACTCCTCGTCGTCGAGGAGCGAGAGCATCAGCGCGCGATCGTAGGGCCAGCCGATCTCGCCGAAGCTGTCGGCAGCCGTCTGCCAGTCGCGGCACGCCATCGCGGAGTACGGCAACACGCCGGCGTGGTCGAGATCCACCTCGACTCCGGCCACCGCCGCCCAGGCCGCGACGTGGAGCGTGCCCCAGCCGCGGCCGATCCGCGCGCTCGCGAATCGTTGTGAGTAGCGCCTCGATCCGCTCGAGCGGCATGGGGCCGCCACTCGTCAGCGCCGACTCCGCGGCCAGCTCGAGCACCGGCGTCATCCGTTGCAGGTCGCCGGCTCGGTCGGCCTGAACCGCGAGGTCGGCGAGCAGCTCGGGAGCGGCCTCGTCTCCGCTTCGAACGGCCAGCTCCGCGAGCACCGTCCGCGCGAGCAGCTGCGGCACGGTGCTTCCCCATGCGATCTCACGCCCGGTCATCCGCTCCGCCCCGGCCCAGTCGCCGGCGCGCAGGCGTAGCCAGGCGATCGTCATGCCGGTTGTACGAGACGAAGTTCTGCAGGTCGTGCTCCTCGGAGTATGCGAGCGCCTTGCTCGGCGTAGCGGAGAGCCTGCTACGGCCCGACCCCAGTACAGGAGCGTGAACGCGAGATTGGTCGAGCGATCGCGCGCCCTCTTCCCAGTTGCCGGCGGCGTTCGCGATCCGATGGGCCTCGACGAGGTCTTCCATGTCGTCGGGGTCGAGCTGGTTCCGGCTCGTCCCGATGTTCACGAGCGCGTGGGCGAGCGTGGCCTGGTCGCCGAGCTTCGTGGCCAGCTCGATCGCGCGCTCGCCCCAGAGCGCGGACTGCTCGCCGTCCTCGGAGAGCATCGCGAGCTGCGAGACGGCGCTGTAGGCGCGCGCGAGCTCGGACGACTCACCGAGCGGCTCGAGGATCTCGACCGCCTCGTGGGCCTTCTCGATCGCGGGCACGCCGTCGCCCTGCGAACCAGTAGAGACGCGACAGGATCCGCGTACCGCGCCCGACGGCCTCGATGTCGCCGAGCCCGGAGTGGATCGCGATCGCCGCGTCGATCGCGGGCAGCGCGTCGTCGAGCCTGCCCGACGGTGTAGCCGGCGATTGCCACCTCCTCGAGCACGCGAGCCTGCTCGGCCGGCGGAAGCCGGTCGACGAACTCGAGGGCGCGGCGGTACTGGGAGTACGCCTCGCGATTGGACTCGAGCGCGGCGGCACGCCGCGCGGCAACGAGCGCGTAGTCGGCGACGACGTCCTCCGCGCCGGCGGCGTCGGCATGGTGGACGATGTCGGCCGGATCGGCGTCGGCCGCGAGCAGCGCCGCGAGGATCTCGGCGTGAAGCCGCCTGCAGGCCGCTGCCGGAACGCTCGAGCGGATCGCGTGGCGCGCGAGCTCGTGGCGGAAGCGGACGTAGGCGTTGTCCACCTCGAGCAGCTGCCGGCGCTCGGGCTCCTCGGCCGCCACGGGCCAGTCGGGCATGACGACGTCGAGGACGGAGGTGCGAACGCGGCCGGGCACGACCGAAACGAGCTCGATCAGGTGGCGATCCGCGCTGTCCAGGCGCGCGGCCCGGCCGAGGACGGCGTTCGCCACGGTCCGCGGGATCCGCTTCGGCGCAGCGGCGCAGACGAGCTCGTTGACGTAGAACGGGTTGCCGCCGGTCGCGGCGAAGACCTCTGCCGCCCGGTCGCCGGCCAGCGCGGCGACGGCGCGCTTCGACAGCGGCCCGAGCTCGAGCACGACCGAGTCGTCGGCCCTGATCGCGCCGACGGTGGCGTGAAGCGGGTGGCCCGGCGGAACCTCACCGGCGCGGAAGGTCAGGACGAGCAGCGCCGGGAGCGACCCGATCCGGCGGCCGAGCACGGTGATCGCGTCGAGCGTTGCGTCGTCGGCCCAGTGGATGTCCTCGAGCACGAGCACCGTCGGCCGGGGCGGCAGCTCGAGCTCGGCGACGAGCAGCGTCTGGATGTCGTGAGGCGCAGCGCCGGCGGCCAGGGCTCCCTCGAGTGCCGGCGACACGCTGCCCGCGAGGTCGCGGATCGGGCCGAGCGGCCGCGGAACGGACAGATCGTCGCACGTGCCGAAGAGAACCCGGGTCTCGCCGCCGAGCCCGCGCACGAACCGTGTGACCAGTGAGGTCTTACCGATCCCCGGCTCGCCGGTGACATAGACCACGCGGCCCGAGCCGCGAACCGCGTCGTCGTATGCGTCTGCCAGCGTTGCCAGGGCGACATCGCGCTCGAGCAACTCCATCCGAACACGATAGACGGGCTTCCGCGAATTTCCGAAAAATAGGGACCGGGCCGCAACAAGATAGGCAGCCGCTTCCGATTCGGTATCCAAGCGGTGCGCGTACCTTCGTCGGCATGCACTTGCACCCCGACTTTCACGCACTACTCGCAGCCCAGCGCAGCGCCGATCTGATCGCGCTCGGGGAATCGAGCCGGGCTTCATCAGCCCGCCGGAAGCGCAAACGCGCCTCGTGGCGCCGGTGGCTCGGCTCGGCCTGGAGCCAGGGGCGGGGCGGTTTCTCCCTGGGGCCGGCGCAGCTGGCGTCCGACCCCGGAGAGAAACGGGCCCAGGCCGACACGGGGGAGAAACGGAACCCGGGCTCGCTCCATTCAGACGGTCCCCGTGCTCCTTTTGTTTGCGGGCCGGAAGACGTCTGCGGGCCGGCCGGCGCCTAGTCCCGCGGCGCCTAGTCCCCTGAGAGCCGGCGGAGCGCGTCGGTGGACGGGACGAAGTAGTAGGCGCCCGTGAGCGGCGTCGTGTACCGGGTCAGGGCGTCACGCGTTCCGCTGACGAGGCCGGCCATGCTCTCGAGCATTCGCGCGAGCGGCACCTGCGAGGCGGCGAACCCGACGAACATCGTCCCGTGGTCGGTGACGCCGCCGTAGGGGGTGTTGCGGCGGAAGATCTTCCCGAAGTCGTCCTGATCGGTGCTTGCGGCGTGCGAGTCGGCGGGCCGGTCCTCGAGCTCGATGCTGTCGGCCTTCGTTCGGCCGATCACGGCCTCCTGGGTCTCGACGGGCAGGGACTCCCAGGCCTCGATGTCGTGCGCCCACTTCTGGAGCAGCAGCACGGTGCCGCCGGCGCCGGGCTCGCCGTCCGGGACCAGCACGACATCCGGCGCCTCGACCAGCGTCGGGTTCTCGGTGCCGTCGATGAACCCGGTGAGGTCGAGGTCGTGCCGGTAGGGCCAGCTCGAGGTCTCGTCGGCGACGGCGGCCAGGCCGCGCAGCTCGGCGATCGCCGCGCGCCCGACGTCGAAGACGACGTCGTAGGCGCTTCCGGAGAGCCAGAGCACTGCGTCGTGCTGCGTGGCGGGCATCGTGAACCCCTCGATCCCGGCGACGTCCTGCTCGAACCCCGCGAGACCGGCCGGGGCGTCGGCGGGCGCCGCGTCGCGCCAGAGCTCCGGCCTGAACCCGGCGACCAGGTTGACGCCGCCCATCGTCGTCCTCGGCTCGCGCAACGAGGCGATCGCGGCCACGAGATCGGTGCGGCTGCTGCCGGCGACGGCGTCGAGCTCGAGGTAGGCGTGCGAGGCGGTGCCGAGCGCGAAGATTCCACCCTGGGGGCTGTTCATGCGGCGAATCCTGCCCGAATCGCCGGCGGGCTGAGAACGGCTACGGTCCACGCAATGGAGTTCCGTGACGTTCTCCGGCGGCGGCGGATGCATCGCGCGTTCCTGCCGGACCCGCTCCCCGAGGAGCAGATCGCGCGGATCGCGAACGTGATCCGCCATTCACCGTCGGGCGGGTACAGCCAGGGCGCAAGCGTCGTCGTCGTGACCGACCCCGGCGTGCGCCTGGCGATCGCGCGCGGGTTCACCGACGACCACCCGGAGAGCGCCGACGGTTACATCGCGACGGCGCCCGTGCACCTCGTCATCTCGGCGAACGAGTCGCTCTACCACGCCCGCTACAACGAGCCCGACAAGCTGGCAGCGACCGGCGGGGTCGAGCTCGAATGGCCCGTCCCGTACTGGTTCGTCGACGCGGGAGCGGTGATGATGGCCGTCCTGATGGCCGCGATCGACGAAGGGCTTGCGAGCGCTTTCATCGGCCATTCCGACCAGAAGCGGGTGCTCGACGACCTGCTCGGGCTTCCTCCGGAGATCGTCCCGATCGGCGTCGCGCTGATCGGCAAGCCCGGCGAGGCGCCCGACATCGGATCGCGGCTGCGGTCGAGGCGCCGGGCCGACGACGATCTCGTGCACTGGAACCGCTGGTAGTAGCTACGACGCGATCGGGTGAACCGTCGCGCCCGTCAGGCGGACGAGCTCGGACGGCGAGAGCTCGATCTCCAGGCCGCGGCGGCCGGCGCTGACATAGACGGTCTCGTGCTCGAGCGCAGACGCGTCGACGTGAGTCGGAAGCTGCCTTCGCTGCCCGAGCGGGCTGATTCCGCCGGTGACGTAGCCCGTTGCGGCCTCGGCGCGCTTGCGGTCGGCCAGCTCGGCTCGTTTGCCGAGCGCCTTCAGGTCGAGCTGCGCCGCGACCGGGACGCACGCGACGGCGAGCACGCCGTCGAGCGAGACCACGAGCGTCTTGAGCACCCGTGCAGGGTCGACTCCGACCTTCTCGGCTGCCTCCAGCCCATACGAGGCTGCGGCCGGGTCGTGCTCGTACTCGTGAACGGCGAACTCGATCCCCGCCTGCTCGGCCGCTGCGATCGCCGGTGTCTTCGCCACGGCGAGCCGTCAGGAGGTGACGGTGAAATGGCTCTTCGTCCCGATCACCGAGGGATAGAAGACCCACTGGCCTTTCGTGAGCGCGACGGCAGTGCTGTGCTTACCAGTGAACGGCGCGGTCGTGACGGCTGTCGCGAGCTTGTGGAGCTCCTGGACGACGAAGCCGCTCTTCTTGCTCTGGTCGACGACCGCGATCACGTACTTCCCCGACTTGAGGGTGCTGACCGGCTTGCCGGCGAGCTTCAGCGTCACCTTGCCGGTCGAGCTCAGCGTGGCGTCGAGCACCCCGCGCAAGGGCAGCGTCGAGGCCGAGCCGGCCGCCGTGTTGGCGGGAGTCGTCGTGATTCCCTTGCCGGAGCCAGAGGTGCTGTACGGCACCGTCGGGGTCACGGGCGTCCCGTTCGCGGTGGTCGAGAAGCTGGCGCGCGCGCTCGCCCCCGGCGTGAGGTCCTGCGCGACGTATGTGCCCGACGGCTGGAAGATGCCCTGCAGCAGCGCCTGGTCGTTGTCGCCGTCGTCGAGAGTCGTCGAGAGCGAGACTCCGGGGCCCGTCAGCTGGAAGTGCACGGAACCCTTGCACGCCATCAGGTCGTTGATCCCGCTGAGGTCGATGGACCCGAAGTCGGCCGGGGACGCGACGAGCACCTGGTAGGGGCCGGGCGCGATCGAGGTCACCGGCTTCCCGGAGTCGTCGGTGATCGAGAACGTGCAGCCCATCGTGTAGTTGACATACAGCGTCGGCTGAACGCCTGCGCCGCGAGCGAGACCGCCGCCGGCGACGACGAGCGCGCCGGCGAGGAGCAGGCCCGACGCTTTCGAGAGATGACGTGAGATCCGCATGGGTCGGAAAACAGGAGAGGGCCCCAACCGGGGCCCTCTCCTTTGTAGCGTGTTCCAGGCTTAGCCGCTAAATCGCGCCGGCAGCCTTCAGCGTTGCACGCACGTTGGCCGGGTTCATCGGCGCGATGCGGATGCGGACACCCGTCGCGTCGAAGAACGCGTTCGCCACCGCCGAGCCGATTGCGGCCGTCGGAGGCTCGCCCGAGCCGGTGAGCGTCCAGCCGTTCGCAAAGGCGTTCGTGTTGCCCTTGCTCACGTCGATCTTGTCAGCCACCGTTCGAGAAGTCCGGATTCACCGTGACGTACTCGCCCGGATGGACGTTGACGAGCGTGACCGCCGGAGCGTCCTTGAACCGGAGGATCGGGTAGGTCACCCAATCGAGGCTCGTGAGCCGCTCCTTGGTGAACGTCGGCTGCTCCCACAGTGCGCGGGACAGGCCCTGGACGGCAGCGCCGCTCATCTGGTTCGCGACGAGCTGCGGGCCGATGGTGACGCCGTTGTTCTGGGCGATGTACAGATGCTGCGCCCAGATCCGGCCGCTCTTCATGTTCACCTGGACGTCCGCGACGATGGCGACCTGGCTCGAGGCGAAGATGCCGAAGCCGAAGCCGCGTCCCTGGCGGATGTTCCCCTTGCCGGGGTTCGAGTTGGCGACCTTGGGCTTCCACCCGGCCGCGATCGTCGAACCGTCCATGACTGCGAGCCAGCGTGCGCCCGCGGTCTGCGTGCCGTCGATGTTCGCCCGGCGGAACGCGATCGGGTCCATGTTCGACGCGTGCGCGAGCTCGTCCACGATCTGCTCGCTGGCGAAGAACTGCTGCGGTGCACTCGGTGCCCGGAGGAAGTTGCACTTGAAGGCGCCGTTGTAGAGAGGCTGCGTCTTCGCGAGCACCTGCCGGGTCGTGTTGGCGTAGAGCGGGCTGTCCATCGGGGCCAGACCACCGACGCCCGGCGTTGCCGGCCACGAGGTGTTGAAGCCCGCGAGGAGCTTCGTCTGGTCGATGTTGCTCTGGGCCTGACCGTAGGTGGTCCAGTCAGCGGCGACGATCTTGCCGCTGGCGTCCGCACCCATCTTGACGTCCCAGAGGTTCGCCATGCCCCAGTGGTCCCAACCGTGCTGGTCCCACCGCATCCACTGCACGCGCACCGGCTTGCCGAGCTTGGTCGAGAGGATCACTGCCTCCTCGTTGACCTCACCCGTCTGCCCGCCGCCGAACGAGCTCGCGCCTTCGTACCAGATGACGCGGCACTGAGCAGCCGTCATCTGGCCGCCGGTGATGCTGTTGACGACGCCGGCGAGGTTCGCCGGAAGGCCGGTGAGGGCCTGCGCCTGGACGTACACCGTTGCCTTGTTGGCAGCGACATTGACGTCGGCGACCGCGCAATGCGGGCCGATCGGCATGAAGCTGTTGTAGTGGTACTTGTAGGTCGCCGAGACCGTCTTCGCTGCGCCGGCAAGGTTCGCGGCGACAGGGCCGGACTGGGTCGTGTAGCGGGCCGGGCTCTGCGCATCCGCGTCGCCGACCTTCCGCAGCCAGCCCCAGAAGTTGCCGGAGCCCGGCAGCTTCGGATCGGACTGCCAGACGACCTTCAGCTGTGCAGCAGCCTGGATCGCGTCGTACTCCTTCGGAGCGACAACGCCGAGCCAGTTCTGGATCTGCACGACCTGAGCGCCCGGGATGTGGCTGATCGACGAGGCGTCGACGCTCACCGGACGGTCGTTCAGCGCCGTGTTGGCGCCGCAACCGCGCGGCCGCACACGCCGGCCGTGGAGCATGCCGGGGATCCGGACGTTCTGGATGTAGGTGTAGGTGCCGAGCGCCTTCGCCGGGATGTCGATCCGGGGGAACGACTTGCCGACGACGTTGTACTGCGCGACCGGCTTCGCGATGCCCTGGCCCGGCGTCGCCGAGACCTGACCACCATTGTTGGTCGACATCGTGTAGCTGAACAGCTTGCCGCCGATCAGGTCGCCGTACTTGACGCTCTGGCCGCCACCGGTGATGACACCGGAGGCCGCGGTCAGATTCGCGACCGGGACACCGAGCTTCGTCGACGCCATGCCGAGCAGGATCTGCTTGGCATACGCCGCCGCCGCGCGGGCCGACGTCGACCTGCTGGAGATGCCCGAGCTACCGCTGCCGCCGCCCGTGACGTTGAGCCACGACTCGGGGTGCGCGTAGACCATCTGCGAGAAGTCCATGTTCAGCTCTTCCGCGATCAGCATCGTGATGCCGGTCGGGGTGCCGTGACCGAGCTCGGTCTCGCCGTGGGTGATGATGCAGGTGTTCTGCGGCGTGATCGTGATCCACGTGTCGACCGCATTGATGTCCGGCAGATAGTCGCCGGGGCCGCGCGTGGCTGAACGGCGTGAGGCCGTTGGCCGCCGAAGCCTTGCCGGCAAACGCGCTGAGCGCCGTGACGCCGACGATCAGAGCGCCGCCGCCCTTCACGAACGCCTTGCGTGAGAACTCCTTCTCATGCATCAGGCCTGTCATCACGCACCTGCCTTTGCCATCACTGCCGCGGCCTTCTGGATCGCGGTCAGGATTCTCGGATACGTACCGCAGCGGCACAGATGCCCGTTCATCGCCGTGCGGATCTGGTCCTCGGACGGATTCTTCGTCGTCGCGAGCAGGTCGGCAGCCTGAATCATCATGCCGTTCTGGCAATAGCCGCAATGCGGAACCTGCACGTCGATCCACGCCTGCTGCAACGGATGCAGCGCAGGGGCAGCAGCCGAGGTGCCGCGCTGGGCGGCCCACAGGGCAGGAAGACCCTCGAGCGTGGTGATGTTCTTACCGCTCACTGCCGCCACCGGGGTGACGCACGAGCGAATCTCCTTACCGTCCAGCAGCACCGAGCAAGCGCCACACTGCGCAAGACCGCAGCCGAACCGCGGGCCATGCAGGTGGAGCTCGTTGTGCAGAACGTAAAGGAGAGGGGTATCAAGGCTGGCGGTCACGCCGTGCGTGAGCCCGTTCACCTTGATCTTGATGCTTGACGCCATTCCTCCTCCTAGGTGAAGTACCGCGAATGGTTGCGCCGGGGACAAGCGAGGTCGAGGGCATGAGCCCTTGCCTCATCGGCATTACTCAGGGTACGCGCTCCAACGGGGGTAACGCAATAGTCACCGGATGAGGACCGGGTCGTCACGAAAAAACTAGTAGTAGCCCGCAATTCGTCAGAACACCGTCACCGGCGGAGGCATCTGCCTCCACGCCGCAGCAAGCCGCTCGATTCCCGGCTCGATCTCCTCCAGGGCCGGGCCGGCGAAGTTGAGCCGGAGCGTGTGCGGAAGCCCCATGAAATCGGCTCCCGGAGCGGCTTCTACTCCCTCTGCCAGCTCGACGAGCTCCTTCGCGTTCGTGCCGGGCGGGAGCGTGAGCAGCAGGAAGAGGCCTCCTTCCGGCTTCGTCCAGGTTGCGCCCTCGAAATGCTGCTCCAGCGCAGCGATCATCGTGTCGCGCCGTTCGAGGAGCCGTTCCCGCAGCTGCTCCAGGTGGGGCTCGTACGCACCGCGGTGCATCAGCTCGAAGATCGTCGCCTGTGCGATCAGGGCCGGCGTGATGTAGGTGTCGTTCGCCAGAGCCGTCAGCTCGCGCGCGAGCTCGTCCGGGAGGATGAACGACGCCGACGCGAAGCCCCGGCGCCAGCGGCGTCCCGAGCGAGGCGCTGTAGACGGCGGTCTTCGCCGACAGCTCGAACACGGTCGGGACCTCCTCGCCCTCGAAGCGGAGCGCCCCGTACGTGTCGTCCTCGACGATCAGCACGTCGGCCTTGTACAGCACCGCCCCGAAGTCGAGCCGCTGCTGCTCGGGCATCGTCGTGCCGGTCGGGTTGTGGAACGTCGGGATCAGGTAGGCGAGGGCCGGCTTCTGGCTCGTGCGGATCTGGAAGCTGATCTGCTCGAAGTCGAAGCCTTCGGGTCGATGGTCGATGTAGAGAAGGTTCGCCTCTCCCTGGAAGATCGCGCGGAGCGCCGGTGCGTAGGTCGGGTACTCCGCGACCACGTTCCGGGCGCTGATCCGGCCCTGGGTGAGCAGGTTGAAGCCCTGCAGCCAGCCGTTCGTCAGCAGGACGCGAAAGGGATGCACGTCGAACTGCTCGGCGATCAGCTCACGAAGCGGTGTGTACCCGGCTCCGGTCCCGTACGAGAGGATCCGGGCGCCGTCCTGCCGGAGCGCGGTCTCGGCGCAGTCGGCGAGCTCCTCGACCGGGATCAGATCGGGCGAGATGGCCTCGCCGGCAAACGAGATCGTCTCCACGGCGCGAGTTTAGACCGGCGCCTCCAGGCGTCGGTCAGGGGTGCGATGATTCCTGCGGCGGCTCGGGCGTCTTAGCTTCCGACCACTCGGAATATTCACGGAGGTGAACGCGAATGCCAAGGACACTGCTGCTGATCGGAACGCGGAAGGGCCTGTTCGTGCTCGAGAGCGACGCCGACCGTCGCGACTGGAACGTCCGAGGGCCGCTCTGCGAGAGCTGGCCCGTCTACCACGCGATCCACGACGCAGCTTCCGGGTCGATGTACGCCGCCGCCGCAAGCGAGTGGCACGGATCCGCCATCTGGCGGAGCACCGACCTCGGCGAGACCTGGGCGCTCTCGAGCGAGGGGCTCGGCTACGGCGAGGACGATCCGCGGAAGATCTCCAAGGTCTCGTCGCTCTCTGCGTCGGGCGGACGGGTGCGCGTCGGGGTCGAGGCGCCGGGCATCTTCGAGAGCGCCGACGGCGGCGAGAGCTGGTCGCTGCTCTCGACCCTCGCCGGTCAGCCCGGCAGCGAAGCCTGGGACGATCCGGCCAACCAGCCTCCCGGCCACCTCGGGATCTCGATGATGCTGCCGGACGGGGAGGACTCGTCGCATTTCTGGGCGATCGTGCAGGGGGTCGGCACCTTCGAGACGGCCGACGGCGGCACGTCGTGGACGCCGCGCAACCGCGGCCTGCGCGCCGACTGGCCCCGGGAGCACGAGGAGGTCGGGTTCTGCGTGCACCGGCTCGTGCGCTCGCCGAGCGACCCGCAGCGGATGTATCAGCAGAACCACGTCGGGGTACATCGCTCGGATGACGCCGGCCACTCGTGGTTCGAGATCACCGACGGGCTCCCGAGCGAATTCGGATTCGGCGCCGCCGTGCACCCCCACGACCCCGACACCTTCTACGTGATCCCGCTGGATGGGGGCCACGGCCGCGTCATGCAGGATGGGCAAGCGGCTGTCTGGCGCACGCAGAACGGCGGCGAGAGCTGGCAGAAGCTCACCCGCGGGCTGCCGCAGGACCACGCGCACCTCGGCGTGCTCCGCCTCGCGATGGCGATCGACGGCTACGACACGCCCGGGCTCTACTTCGGGACGAGCACGGGCCAGCTGTTCGCCAGCAACGACGAGGGCGAGAGCTGGAGCGAGATTGCGGCGCACCTACCGACGATCTGGTCGGTCGAGGTGGCGGTGGTCGACTGATGGCCGAGGTGTACCTCCCCACCACGCTGACCCCGCTCTTCCCCGATCTGCCGCGTCACGTCGAGACCGACGCGCCGACGGTCGGCGAGGCGATCGCCGAGCTCGAGGTACGGTGGCCCGGTCTCCGCGACCGGCTCTGCGATCCCGGGCCGGAGCTCCGGCAGCACATCCACGTCTATGTCGACCGGGAGCGCGCGGCTCTCGAGACGGCGATCGAGCCGCGCTCCCGGGTGGACGTGATCGCAGCGATCAGCGGCGGCTAGCTCTCGCGCGATGAATTCCCGTTCGAGGAACGGTCACTCCCTGGATGGAGCCGAGAACGATTCGCTTCGCGGTCACGGGCCCGATCCGGCGGGATGATCTTCCGGGGCTCTGCGACCGGGTGTGCGCGCTTCTCGCTGCGGGCGGGGCCGCAGTCGCGATCTGCGACGTCCGCGGGGTCGAGGCCGACGCCGTGACGGTCGACGCGCTGGCGCGGCTCCAGCTCGGCGCTCGGCATCACGGGTGCCGGGTGTACCTGCAGGGCGCCTCGGCGGAGCTGCTCGAGCTGGTCGCATTCCTCGGGCTCGAGGACGTTCTGCCGGCCTGATCAGGCGTCGAGCTCGAGCGGCAGGCCGAACAGCGGGAAGAGCCGCTCGGTCCCGAGGAAGAACGTGAGCTCGCGGATCTTCCCGTCCTCGAGCTCGAGCACCTGCAGCGCCCAGGGCTCGTAGCCTCCGCCGTCCGCCGGCTTGTACTGGCCGAACGCAGGCGAGCCGTTCGCCATCCGGGTCGGGACGACCCGCGAGCCCTGGCAGCCGATGCCGGGGCCGAACCACCAGGTGAGAATGTCGTCTCGACCGGAGAGCCACAGGTCGAACGGCGGCATCGACTGCGTCGCGTCCTCCCGGATCAGCTGGGTGAGCGCGTCCAGGTCGTAAGCCTCGAACGCCGTGACGTAGCGGTCGAGCAGCGCGGTGTCGACCTCGTCCGTGCCCGTCTCGTCGGCGTCGGCCTCGCCCAGCGTGGCGCGGGCTCGCTGCAGCGCGCTGTTGACCGACGCAACGGAGGTCTCGAGCAGCTCGGCGACCTCGGTCGCGCGCCAGTGGAGCACCTCGCAGAGGATCAGCACGGCGCGCTGCTTCGGCGGCAGGTGCTGCAGCGCGGCGACGAACGCGAGCCGGATCGTGTCGCGCTCGACCGCGACCTCGGCCGGGTCGGGGATCGGCTCGATCCAGGTCACCTCGGGAAGCGTGTTCAGGTTCTCGAGGATCGGGGCGCCCGACGGGCCGAGATCCATCGGCCGGGCGCGGCGCCGGCCCGCGCGGAGCATGTCGAGGCAGACGTTCGTGGCGATCCGGTAGAGCCAGGAGCGGAGCGCCGCGCGCCCCTCGAAGCCGTCGAGGCTCTTCCAGGCGCGGACGAGCGTGTCCTGCACGGCGTCCTCGGCGTCGAACGGCGACCCGAGCATGCGGTAGCAGTAGCCGGTCAGCTCCGACCGGTGCTGCTCGAGCTCACCGAAGGCGGGCGCTGCAGTCGTCGATGAATTCACCATGGCCGATCCTAGTGATCCCATCTGGAGCTAGGACGAAACCCACCGGGGAATCTCATCGGTCCTCGCTTACTTACCGCCGGATCGGGCAATAACGAACCTCAACACCGAATTTGCATCCCGAACATGACGCCCAGCGCATACTTGAGGGAGCAATCAACTAAGGGGGAACGATGAGAATGTCGCGAATGGCCACAGCCTGGATTGGGCTTGCCGCTTTGATTGCAGCCTCGGCGCTGACCGCAGCTGCCTGGTCGGCAACGACGGCGACCACGGTGACCGTGACCGCCGGCAAGCCGACCGAGTTCGGCTTCAAGCTGTCGACGAAGACCGTGAAGCACGGGGCCGTGACCTTCAAGGTGACGAACTCCGGCGCAATTCCGCACGACTTCAAGATCTGCGCCAGCAACAAGGGCGGAACGGCAAACGCCTGCAAGGGCGTTGTCACCAAGATGCTGTCGCCGAAGCAGACGGCGACACTGAAGTACACGTTCAAGACGGCCGGGAAGTACGAGTACCTCTGCACCGTCCCCGGTCATGCTGCCGGCGGGATGAAGGGCGTCCTGAAGGTCACCTAGTGACGGAAGCCCGCGGAGGCAGCCGGATGGACAGGGGCCGGCTGCCTCTGAAGGCCCGGTAGCTGCCGCTCGAGGTCGGCGACCAGCAGGTCGGCGAGGTCATGGGTGAAGCCTTGGCGGACGACCACGCGCAGCGCCGCGAGGTCTTCGCGGTTCTTGGGGAACGTGTAGGCCGGAACCTGCCAGCCGCGCTCGCGGAGCGCGCTCGAGACGTCGAAGACCGTGAAGTTGCCGACATCGTCCCGCAGCTTGAAGGCAAACACCGGCAGCTCGTCGCCCCTGGTGATCAGCTCGAACGGCTCGATCTCGGCGATCCGGGCCGAGAGCCGCGTCGCGACGTCGCGGGCGTAGGCCTGCACCTTCGAGAAGCCGTCGAACCCGAGCCGGAGGAAGTTGTAGTACTGGGCGACGACCTGCGCCCCGGGACGTGAGAAGTTCAGGGCGAACGTCGGCATGTTGTCGCCGAGGTAGTTGACCCAGAAGATCAGGTCTTCCGGCAGCGAGGCGGTGTCGCGCCAGACGATCCACCCCACGCCGGGGTAGACGAGGCCGTACTTGTGCCCCGACGCGTTGATCGAGGCGACCCTGGGGCAGCCGAAAATCCCAGACGATCTCCGGGTCCACGAAAGGCGCGACGAACCCACCGGAAGCGCCGTCGACGTGAACCGGAATATCGATCCCGGTCTCCGCCTCGAAGGCGTCGAGCGCCGCGCAGATCTCGGCCACGGGCTCGTAGGAGCCGTCGAACGTCGAACCGAGGATCGCGACGACGCCGATCGTGTTCTCGTCGCAGAGCTTGACCGCCTCTTCGGCCGAGAGGTGGAAGCGGTCGCCCTCCATCGGCACGAGGCGCATCTCGACGTCCCAGTAGTTCGCGAGCTTCTCCCAGCAGACCTGGACGTTGATCCCCATGACCAGATTCGGCCGATCGGCCGGCTTGCCCGCAGCCGCTCGTGCATGAGCCCACCTCCGCTTGAGCGCGAGCCCGCCGAGCATCGCCGCCTCGCTCGAGCCGGTCGTCGAGCAGCCGGTCGCCTCGACGGCGTTGGGCGCGTTCCAGAGGCTCGCGAGGATGTTCACACATCGCATCTCGATCTCCGCGGTCGCCGGGTACTCGTCCTTGTCGATCATGTTCTTGTCGAAGCACTCGGCCATCAGCCTCTCGGCCTGCGGCTCCATCCACGTCGTGACGAAGGTGGCCACGTTGAGCCGCGCGTTGCCGTCGAGCATCAGCTCGTCGTGGATCATCTGGTAGGCCACGTCGGGCGGCAGCTCGCCTGACGGGAGCTCGTGGCGCGGGATCGTCACTGCGTCCAGAGTGAAGAGCGGCGGCACGGAGATGTCGCCGGTCTTGGGCGCCGGGCCCTTCGGGTGCTTGAGCGTCACGGCGCTCTCCTTTCGCTCGGGGTTACCGACGTGAGTCTTACCCTGCGCCGCCTCCCACCAGGGTTACGATTCGTAGACTGGCCGCGTGGGGGACGAGCACGCGATCGAGGCCCAGGCGCTCGTCCGGGAATTCAAGAAAGGGCCGCGCGCCGTCGACGGGATCGACCTGGCCGTCTCGCCGGGCGAGATCTACGGGTTCCTCGGCCCGAACGGCGCCGGGAAGTCGACCACGGTGTTGATGCTGACGACGCTCCTGCCGGCAACCTCGGGCCGTGGGCTCGTCGGCGGCTTCGACATCTCGACGCAGGGCCCCGAGGTGCGCGGCGTGATCGGCGCCGCGCTTCAGGAGGCCGCGCTCGATCCCTTGCTCACCGGCCGCGAGCACCTGCGGCTCCAGGCGAGCCTGCAGGCGCTGCCGCGTGCCGAGCGCGTGCCGCGCGCGAACGAGCTGCTCGAGCGCGTCGGCCTCACCGAGGCGGCGGACCGCCGGGTCCGGGGCTACTCCGGCGGGATGAAGCGCCGGCTCGACCTGGCGCTCGCGCTCGTGCACCGCCCGCGCATCCTCTTTCTCGACGAGCCGACCACGGGGCTGGACATCCAGAGCCGGACGGCGCTCTGGGAGGAGGTTCGGCGGCTCGCCAAGGACGACGGCGTCACGGTCTTCCTGACCACGCAGTACCTCGAGGAGGCAGACGTGCTCGCCGATCGCGTCGGGATCATCGACCACGGCAAGATCGTCGCCGAGGGAACGCCGGAGGCGCTGAAGGCCGAGATCGGCCGGCCGACGGTCGAGATGGTCCCGGCCGATGCTGCCGACGAGTCCCGGGTGGCAACGATCCTCGCCGGGTTCGGCGAGCCGGTCACCTCTGTGCGCGGTGTCGCGGTGCGGCTCGCCGGGGAGGCCGACCTGGCAGGCATCGTGCGCGCTCTCGACGCCGAGCATGTCCCGGTCCGCCAGCTCCAGCTTCACCAGGCCTCGCTCGACGACGTATTTCTTGCGAAGACCGGCCGCTCGCTCGAGGGCTCAGACGACGAATGACGAGGACAAATGAACGGTGAGGCAGCCGACCAGGTCTACGTGATCGCGCGCCGCTCGGTCGTACGGACGCTGCGGCAGCCGGCGAACGTGATCGCGCCGCTCGTCTTCCCGTTGATGCTGCTCGCGGTCAACTCGGCCGGCCTCAAGGCCGAGACGCATCTGCCGGGCTTCCCGACCACGTCGATCCTGGCCTTCATCCTCGCGGTGCCGTTCATCCAGGGAGCGCTGTTCGCGACGATGAACACCGGCACCGACCTGGCACGGGACATCCAGACCGGATTCCTGAGCCGCCTTTCGCTCACACCGATCCGGCCCGTCGCCCTGCTGCTCGGCCAGCTCGGCGGGACGGTGACGCTGGGGCTCCTTCAGGCCGCCGTCTACCTCGCGGTCGGGCTGATCGCGGGCGTTCGCTTCGCGTCCGGGCCCGCCGGCGTCCTCGTGCTGATCGCGTTGTACATCCTCGTCGTGCTCGCATTCGGTGCCATCGGCCTGTTCATGGCGCTCCGGACGGGATCGGGCGAGGCGATCCAGGGGCTCTTTCCCCTCTTCTTCGTGTTCCTGTTCATCTCGTCGATGGCGATCCCGCGGAACCTCATGTCGGTCACCTGGTTTCACGACGCCGCGACAGTCAACCCGGTCTCGTACCTGATCGAAGGCGTACGCAGCCTGATCATCATCGGCTGGGACGGCCAGGCGCTCGCGCTCGGCTTCGGCATCGCGGCGATGGTCTCGCTCGTCGCCGTCCTCTTCGCGTCGCGCGCACTCGACCAGCGGTTGGCAGGCTCATGAGGACGCTCGCGATCGCGGAGGGCGTCGCGTGGCGGATGCTGCACAACTTCTTCCACAACAAGGCGCTCCTGATCCCGTCGCTGGTCTTCCCGCTCTTCTTCTTCGCGGCCTTCGCCGGCGGGCTCTCGGGGATCTCGCACGCGCCCGGCTTCGATTTCCCGGCCGGCTACACCGCCTTCCAGTTCGCGTTCGTCGTACTGCAGTCGGCGGCGTTCGCGGGTGTCTTCACCGGCTTCAGCATCGCCCGCGACTTCGAGAGCGGCTTCGCCCGGCGACTGCTGCTCTCGGCCTCGCATCGCACGGGCATCGTGCTCGGTTACTTGACCGGGGCCCTGGTGCGGTGGTTCACGACCGCGTCGCTGATCACGATCATCGCCTTCGCCGTGCGGATGAACGTCGGCGGCAGCGGCGTCGATCTCCCCGGCCTGTACCTCCTCGGGATCGTCGTCAACATCACGGCGACGCTCTGGGCGGCCGGGGTCGCGATGCGCCTGCGCTCGATGCAGGCCGGCCCGATGATGCAGGTCCCGGTCTTCCTGATCCTCTTCTTCGCCCCCGTCTACGTGCCGCTGGCGCTGCTGCAGGGCTGGATCCACGACGTCGCGGTCGTCAACCCGATGACGCGCATCCTCGAGACGGGCCGCAGCTTCGTCGCGGGGGCGCCGTCCGAGGTCGCCGAGGCGTTCCTCGTCGCCTTCGCGCTCGGCGCGCTGTTCTTCATCTGGGCCATTCGCGGCCTTCGCAAAGCCGAAGCAGCCGGATAACCTCTACCGGTGGCCGGCAACGGCACGGATGGCGACCGGGTCCGCCTGGCGGAGCTCGTAGCCGCGCTCTCGCTCGGGATCGATCTCGGCTTCGGCCAGCCGATGGAGCACGTGCTTCGGCAATGCCTGATCGCGCTGCGCCTCGCCGAGCGGATCGGGCTGGACGAGGAAGCAGCGCGCGACCGTCTACTACACGTCGCTGCTGATCAACGTCGGCTGCCACACCGACGCGCACGAGCAGGCGAAATGGTTCGGCGACGACATCGCTGTGAAGTCGACCAAGTACGAGCGCGAGTACCACGGCCTCGGAGCCGCCGCTGCAACGCTCCGGATGCTCGGGGCGGGGAACCCTCCGCTCCACCGCTTCCGCCTCGGGCTCGAGTTCGCAGTATCGGGCTGGAAGGACATGAGCGGGATGGTCGCCCACCACGCCGAGATGGCCCGCGTGCTCGCCGAGCAGCTCGAGCTCCCGGACGACGTTCAGGACGCGCTCGGCGACGCCTACGAGCAGTGGGATGGGCACGGCTGGCCGGGCCGCATCGGCGGCGACGACGTCCCGCTCGCCGCGCGGCTCGCGCAGATCGCCGAGTTCGTCGAGGTCGCGAACCGGGTCGGCGGGGCCGCAGGCGGCCGCGGACGTGGTGCGAGCCCGGCAGGGCAACCAGTTCGACCCCGAGCTCGCGCAGATCGTCTGCGACCAGAGCGAGACGATCCTCTCCGGGCTCGACTCGATCGTCACGTGGAACGCCGTGATCGATGCCGAGCCCGCCCTGGCGATCGTTCTCTCGGGCGACCACGTGGACATCGCCCTGCTCGCGATCGCGAACTTCGTCGACCTGAAATCGCCGTTTACGCTGGGCCATGCCGGAGCGGTTGCCGACCTCGCAGCCGACACCGGCGCGCAGCTCGGGCTCTCCGAAGGCGAGATTCGCACCCTTCGCCGCGCCGGGCTCGTCCACGACCTGGGGCGGCTCGGCATCTCGAACGCGATCTGGGACAAGCCGGGGCCCCTCGGCGCCGGCGAATGGGAGCGCGTGCGGCTCCACCCGTACCTGACCGAGCGCATGCTGCACCAGTCACCGTCGCTCTCACCGCTCGGGACGATCGCCGTCCAGCATCGAGAACGGCTCGACGGCTCGGGCTATCCGCAGGGGCTCTCGGGCTCGGCGATCTCCCGCCACGCTCGCATCCTCGGTGCGGCGGACGCCTACCAGGCGATGCGCGAGCCGCGCCCGTACCGCGAGGCCCGCTCCGCCGAGGACGCGGCTTCGGAGCTCCGCGCCGAGGTGCGGGCCGGGCGCTTCGACGGCGAGGTCGTCGAGGCGGTGCTGGGCGCGGCCGGGCACCGGGTGGCCCGGCGCCGCGAGGGACCCGCCGGGCTGACCCCGCGCGAGGTCGAGGTGCTCGGCCTGCTCGCCCGCGGGCTGTCGAACAAGCAGATCGCACGCCGGCTCGTCATCTCGCCGAAGACCGTCGGCAACCACATCGAGCACATCTATTCGAAGATCGGCGCCTCCTCGCGGGCCCGTGCGAGCCTGTTCGCGATGCAGCACGGGCTGCTTGCCGGAGGTCGACGTGGTCGCCGCCTGACCCAGCCAAAGATGGGGCGAATGCCCCATGACGCCGGGCCGACCCCTCCCTACGCTGGGCTCAAATCCAGAGAAGGAGGCCGGCAATGCCGAAGGTTTCGAAGGAAAGCGCCGCCCACGTCGAGTCTCACGGCCCGGTCGAGGACCGTCACGAGGACGTCGAGGGCTACACGATCAACTTCCTGTCGTTCGGGGTCGACATCGATGCGACGCCGCTGATGAAGGGCCTGCCCGGCGACCGGTGCCACTGCCCGCACTGGGGCTACGTGCTCAAGGGCCGGCTCACCTACCGCTTCGAGGATCACGACGAGGTCGTCGAGGCCGGTGACGCCTTCTACCTCCCGCCTGGGCATATTCCGGTCGTCGAGGCGGGAACGCGAGATCGTGCAGTTCAGCCCCGCGCACGAGCTCGCCGAGGTCGCCGCGGTCATGACGAGGAACGCTCGGGCGCTGGGTGTCGCCTAGGCCAGGTTTAACGACATCCTCACGGGTTGCACACCTGACGCCCTTCCGCGGTGGATATCCCTTTGCCTCGTCAATGCACAGGCAACTTCGAGGAACCAGGGGGTATCTCCCGATGAACCTGAACACATTCCGCGGAAGCCGCTTCGCGGCCGCCGCTCTGCTCGCGCTGTCGGCAATCGCCATCGGCTCGATCTTCGGCGCGGCCGGAAGCGGCTCCGCCACGATCGCGGTGGCGCCTTCCAACACCGCGGTCCCGACCATCTCCGGCACGAACCAGTCCGGGTCGACGCTCACTGCCACGAGCGGTACCTGGGGTGGAACCACTCCCCTCAACTTCGCCTACGCGTGGAGCCGCTGTGACAAGAACGGCGCGAGCTGCGCGGCGATCGGCGGTGCCACCTCGGCGACCTACGTCCTCCAGAACGCCGACAACGGCAACAGGATCCGCGTGACCGTCACCGCATCGAACGCCGACGGGTCGGCCCAGGCCGCATCGGCCGCGACCCCGGTGATCGGGGCGCCGTCCAACACCGCAGTGCCGACGATCTCCGGCACGACCACGGAGGGCTCGACGCTCACGACCACGAACGGCACCTGGGTCGGTGCGGCACCGGTCGCCTTCACGTACGCGTGGAGCCGCTGCGACAACAACGGCAACGGCTGCGCCGTCATCTCGGGGGCGACGTCGAGCACGTACGTCCTCCAGCATGCGGATACCGGAAACACGATTCGCGTCGCCGTGACCGGGACCAACTCGATCGGGTCGGACATCGGCACCTCGGTTCCGACCGCGGTGATCGGGGCTCCTGCCCCGACTCCGGCTCCGACGGGCTGCCCGAGCGGAACCGGCACGATCCAGATCGGCGACCTCTCGTCGCCGGCGCGCCTGCTGATCGACCAGCAGACGATCACCCCCGGGGTCGTGACCCCGTCGACCCTCTCCATCCAGCTCCGCGCACGGGTGACCGCGTGCGGCGGCCGGCCGGTTCAGGGCGCTCTCCTCTACGCGACGGCAGTTCCGTACAACCAGTTCACGATCCCGCCCGAGGGAACGACAGGCTCCGACGGAACCGTGACGCTGACCCTCGGCCAGCGGACCGGCTTCCCCGCAGCTCGGCAGCAGCAGAACCTCACGGTGTTCCTGCGTGCCCGCAAGTCGGGCGAGCCGCTCCTCGCGGGCATCTCGACGAGGCGGCTTGTCTCGTTCCCGGTCTCCCTGAATAAGTAACGAGCGATCGCCAAAGGGGGCCGGGCCTTCGCGCCCGGCCCCCTTGCGTAAGCTGGCGCACGTGAGGATCAAGGCAGCCGTCCTCGAGGAGTTCGGAGCGCCGCTCGCGGTGCAGGAGGTCGAGCTCGCCGAGCCGAGGGCCGGCGAGGTGCTCGTTCGACTCGTCGCCTGCGGTGTCTGCCACACGGACATGTACACGGCCTCCGGCGCCGACCCGTCCGGGTACGCGCCCGCCGTGCTCGGGCACGAAGGTGCCGGCGTGGTCGAGGCCGTCGGCGAAGGCGTGACGTCGGTCGAGCTGGGCGACCACGTCGTGACGCTCTTCTCGCCCCAGTGCGGCGAATGCATCCACTGCCGCGATCAGCGAACGAACCTCTGCCTGGCGATTCGCGAGCAGCAGAACCAGGGCCACCTGCCGGACGGCACGACCAGGATCTCTCGGGTGGGCGGCGAGCTGATCCGGCACTTCATGGGCACCTCGACCTTTGCCGAATACACCGTGATGCCCGAGATCGCGCTGGCGAAGATCAGCAAGGACGCCCCCCTCGACCGCGCGTGTCTCTTCGCCTGCGGACTCTCGACGGGGCTCGGCGCCGCCATGAAGACCGCCAAGGTCGAGCCCGGATCGACGTGCGTCGTCTTCGGCGCCGGGATGGTCGGGCTCGGCGCCGTGGCCGGCTGCCGCTTGCAGGGAGCCGGGCGGATCGTCTGCATCGACCTCTCGCCGGAACGGCTCGACCTCGCGCGCGGGCAAGGCGCGACGGACGTGCTCACGGGCGGGCCCGATGCCGTGCAGGAGGTGCTCGACATGACGGGAGGCTTCGGCGCGGACTACACGTTCGAGGCGACCGGCCTCGTCGCCGTGATGCGCCAGGCGGTCGAGTCTGCGCGGATGGGCTGGGGGCTTGCGACGATGTGCGGCGTCGCCGGCCGCGGCGAGACGCTCGACGTGATCCCGCGGTACCTGATCACGGGCCGCCGGGTCGCGGGCTCCTCGTTCGGCGGCCTCAAGGGCCGGGACGAGGTGCCGAAGCTCGTAGACCGCTACCTCGCCGGCGAGATCGACGTCGACCCGTTCATCTCGCACACGCTCACGCTCGCCGAGGTCAACCGCGGCTTCGAGCTGATGGAGGCCCAGGACGGCATCCGCTCGGTGATCGCGTTCTCCTGAGCGGATGCCGTCCCGGGTTCGCTACTTCGGCTGCGGGACGATCCGGAGCCAGGGGCGCGGGGCCTCCCAGCCCTCGGGCCACAGCTCGCGCGCCTGCTCGTCGTTTACCGAGCCGGCGATGATCACGTCCTCGCCCTCCTTCCAGTTCACGGGCGTCGACACCTTGTGCTTCGCCGTGAGCTGGAGCGAGTCGATCACGCGCAGGACCTCGTCGAAGTTCCGGCCGGTCGTCATCGGGTAGACGAGGACGAGCTTGACCTTCTTGTCCGGGCCGATCACGAAGACGTTCCGCACAGTCTGGTTGTCGGCCGCAGTGCGATCTGTCGGATCGCCGGAGACGTCCGCGCCGAGCATGCCGTAGAGCTTCGAGACGTTGAAGTCCGAGTCGCCGATCATCGGGTAGTTCGGCGCTGTCCCCTGCGTCTCTTCGATGTCCTCCGACCACTTCGAGTGGTTGTCGACCGGGTCGACGGAGAGGCCGATGATCTTGACCCCTCGCTTGTCGAACTCGGGCTTGATCTTCGCCATGTAGCCGAGCTCCGTCGTGCAGACCGGCGTGAAGTCGCGCGGGTGGGAGAACAGCACCGCCCACGAGTCGCCGATCCAGTCATGGAACTGGATCGTGCCTTCCGTCGTCTCGGCCTCGAAGTCCGGTGCGGTTTCACCGAGCTGGATTGTCATCTATTTCCCCTTGTCGCTTCTTTGACCGTTGGCTGCGCGCCGGGGCGCCGGCTTGCGGGGAAATCCTACTGCGCGAACGGCACCTGACCACGAGTCGTAAATCCTGTAGCGTCTGCCACGTTGGCGGCCGATGTGCGCTGTCGGCAAGGGCACAGGAGCCCCCGGACGCTCGAGACGATTTCTGTCGAGCGCTCGGGGTTTTTTGCGTTGGTCCAAACGACCGGGAGGTGCAGGCCGCAATGTTCGAAACTCTTGTCGACCGGGGGGTCCAGCAAGTAGCAGCGCCCTCACCGATCGCGAGCTACCTGGACGAGCTGCTCGAGCGGCACGCCGGTCGCGACACGGGCGAGGTCGCCACCTACATTCCCGAGCTGGCGAGCGCCGACCCCGACCTGTTCGGCATCTGCCTCGCCACCGTCGACGGCGCCCTCTACGAGGCCGGGTGACACCCGCGCGCCGTTCACGATCCAGTCGATGTCGAAGCCGCTCACCTACGGCCTCGCACTCGAGCTCGCGGGTGAGGAGGCGGTGCGAAGCCGCGTCGGTGTCGAGCCCAGCGGCGACCCGTTCAACGAGATCAGCCTCCGGGCCGGGACCGGGACGCCGGTGAACCCGATGATCAACGCGGGGGCGATCACCTGCGCGGGGCTTGTGGTCGAGGCGAGCGAGGCGCCGCTGGAGCTCCTCCTCGAGACGTATTCCACCTACGCCGGCCGGCCGCTCGAGATCGATGAGGCCGTGTACCGCTCGGAGGCGGACACCGGCCACAGAAACCGCGCGATCGCACATCTTCTGCGCGGCCACGAGGTGCTCGTCTCCGACCCGGAGGCAGCGCTCGACCTCTATTTCCGCCAGTGCTCGGTCAACGTCGACTGCCGCGATCTGGCCCTCGTCGCCGCGACCCTCGCGAACGGGGGCGTCAATCCGGTCACCGGGATGCGCGCCGTGCGCGAGGACGTCGTCCGCAGCATCCTCAGCGTGATGACGACTTGCGGCATGTACGACGGCGCCGGCGAGTGGCTCGTCTCCGTTGGCATCCCGGCGAAGAGCGGCGTGTCCGGAGGGGTGCTCGGCGTGCTGCCGGGGCGCCTCGGTGTCGCCGTCTTCTCCCCCCGGCTCGACGAGCAGGGAAACAGCGTGCGAGGCGTCGCTGTCTGCCGCGACCTCTCCCAGGACCTCGCGCTCCACCTGATCCGGCCCGGCGAGCGGAGCGCCGCACCGATCAGGACGACCTATCGCCTCGGCCAGCGCAACTCGAAGCGGCAGCGGACCGCGGGCGAGCGGGCTGCGATCCGCGCGAACGCCGAGACGACCGCGGTCTTCGAGCTGCAGGGCGACCTCGACTTCATGGGGGCCGAGGCGATCTCGCGCGTCTTGCTCGACGGCGACGAGAGCCCCGAGCTGGTCGTGATCGACCTACGCCGCGTGAATCGCGTCGACCGTGCCGGCGGAGACTTTCTGGCCGCGCTCGCCGCCTCGCTCTCCGCCAACGACGGCAAGCTCGCGGTGTCGGGCAGCGGCGACGTGCCGGACTCGGACGACATCGTTCGCTTCGACCTGCTCGATCTCGCGCTCGAGTGGTGCGAAGACGAGCTTCTGGCGAGGCTCGCCCACGACGAGCACCGGGACGAGATCGCAGTCGATCGACACCGGCTGTTCGACGGCCTCACCGCCGACGAGCTGGACATGCTCCTGCCGCGCCTCGGATCCGTCACCGCCCTGGCAGGGACGACGATCGTCTCGCACGGCGATCCCGCGGACGAGCTCTTCCTCGTCACCTCCGGCCGGCTCAGCGTTTTCGCACCGGGCGGAGATCGCCGGCTGACCACGCTCTCGGCCGGGATGACCTTCGGCGAGCTCGCCTACATCGAGCGCGGTCCGCGCACGGCGAACGTCGTCGCGGACACCGACGTCGAGTGCCGCACACTCACGTACGGGCTCTTCGACGAGCTCTCGTCCGGCGAGCCCGAGGTGTACGGGAAGCTGCTCCGGAACATCCTCGCGGTCGTCGCGGCGTCGCTCCACCTGGCGAACGCCGAGCTCTCGCACCTGGGCTCGTAAGAGCTCAGCGACTCAGCGTCGCCGCGAGCACTTCGGCCTGCGTCGGCACTGCCTGCTCGACGAGATCGCGACCCGCCGGCGTCAGGCACGCGAAGATCCCGCGCCGGTCGAAATCGCAGAGCGACCGGCTGACGAAGCCGTCCGTCTCGAGGCGGCCGATCAGCCGAGAGAGCGCGCTCTGGCTCAGGTGGACCGAGTCCGCGAGCTCCTGCATCCGGCTGTGCTGCTCGGGCGACTCGGCCAGCCGCTGAAGAACCTCGAACTCGCTCACCGTCAGGCCGTGCCGCTGGTGCAGCTCGCGCTCGAGCGACTCGAGCACCGCCGCATGCGCGGCGTCGAGCTCGCGCCACGTCGCGACGAGATCCTGGTTGGCGGCAGTCATAGCCCCGATTGTAGCGCGGATTTCAATGTTGCTACATAACTTGCGGAAACATTTTATGCTTGCGCATCATATGTATATGCAACTATCCTCCTCTGACCAGATGAACGACCCGATCGGGGGAACGCTTTGACCAACACACTCTCACTTCCAAACACAGCGATGCCGGCGCTCGGCCGGCGCGGCTGGGCGGCACTGCTCGTCCTCTGCGGCGCCCTCTTCCTCGACGGCCTCGACGTCTCGATGGTCGGGATGGCGCTTCCGAGCATCCACAACGAGCTCCACCTCTCCACCACGAGCCTGCAGTGGGTCGTCAGCGGCTACGTCCTCGGCTACGGCGGGTTCCTGCTTCTCGGCGGCCGGGCCGCCGACCTGCTCGGACGCAAGCGGGTGTTCGTGATCGCGATCGCCGTCTTCCTGCTCGCCTCGCTGCTCGGCGGGCTCGCGACGGACGGGACGGTCCTGATCGCGACCCGGTTCATCAAGGGCGTCGCGGCTGCGTTCACCGCGCCAGCCGGGCTGTCGATCATCACCACCACCTTTGCCGAGGGGCCGGCCCGGAACAAGGCGCTCGGGATCTATGCGGCAACCGGCGCGAGCGGGTTCTCGCTCGGGCTCGTGCTCGGGGGCCTGCTCACGACCCTCGGCTGGCGCTGGTGCTTCTTCCTGCCCGTCCCGATCGCGGCCGCCATCCTCGCGATCGCGCCGCGGGTGATCCCGTCGGATCCGCCCCGCGCCGCGGGCCGCAGACACTACGACCTCGCCGGAGCGTTCAGCGTCACCGCGACGATGCTGCTGCTCGTCTACACGGTGACTCAGGCGCCCCAGCACGGCTGGACCTCCGCGCGCACGGCGCTGCTCGCCGCTGTGACCGTGCTCGTCGGTGCGCTCTTCGTCGGGATCGAGCTCCGCGTGCGGGAGCCGCTCGTCCGGCTCGGCATCCTGCGCTCGTGGACGCTCGTCGGAGCCAACCTCGGAGCGTTGACGATGGCCGGCGCGTACTTCAGCTTCCAGTTCGTGCTCTCGCTCTACCTGCAGCAGACCCAGGGCTGGTCGTCGCTCCACACGGCGCTCGCCTTCCTGCCCGCGGGTCTCCTCGTCGCGGCAATGGCGCCGCGGATCGGCACGCTCGCGACCCGGATCGGAATCGGCCGCACAGCCGTCGTCGGAATGGCGATGTTCGTGCCGGCCTACGTGCTCGCGCTGCGCATCGCCGACGACTTCAACTACGCGACGATGCTCCTGCCCACGATCGTCCTGCTCGGCCTCGGCTTCGGGTTCGCATTCCCGACGCTGAACATGGCGGCGACGAGCGGCGTTGCCAACCGCGAGCAGGGGCTCGCCTCGGCGCTCGTGAACACCTCGTTCCAGCTCGGCGGAGCCATCGTGCTCGCGATCGTCACGGCGGTGCTCGCCTCGAACGCGGCGGGTGCGCGCGGAGCGACCTTCTCCGACTACAGGCCGGGGCTCGAGGTCGTCGCGGCGGTCGCGGCGATCGGTCTGGTCGCCACGCTGGTCGCGTTCGTCCTGAGGCCGCAGCCTGTGGCCGACGTCGAGGCGCTGCCGCTGGCCGAGGCGATCGAGGCCGAGGCGGCGTAGCTACTGCGACTGCACGTACTCGATGTAGCCGCGCACGTCGGCGGCCGGCTCCGAGTAGGCATCGCCGAGGGCGCTCTCGACCCGGGCCATGTACTCGGACGTCCAGGCCGGATAGTCGTAGTCGATCACCTTCAGGAACTCGAGCGAGGCGCAGAAGCGGATGTCCGCGATCGAGACCGAGTCGCCGCCGATGAACGGCCGGCCCGCGAGGAAGAACTTGTTGTAGACCTCGAGCGGGCCGGCCAGGGCGGCCTCCGCGTCCTTGGCGGCCTTGGCCTTCATCTCGTCGTCGGCCTCCGACGTGCCCACCTCACCCGCGTACTGCGGGAAGCCGAGCGACGGGTACGTGGCGCGCGCGAGCAGCGGGTAGAAGGTCGCGAGCAGGTAGCAGTTGGCGCTGTCGATCATGGCCCGCTTCGCCGGATCGGCCGGGTAGAACTGCTCGAGCCCGTGCTTGTTGCACAGGTAGGACATGATCGCGATGCTCTCCCAGAGGGAGCCCTGCGGCAGGCCGTCGCACTCCAGTAGTGGGGTCAGCTGTGCCGGGTCCTTCGCCAGGAACTCGGGGGTCCCGGTGCCACCCCACACGTCGGTCTCCTCGAAGTCGAGCCCCGCGGCTCTCACGAAGACTCGCGCGGTCAGGTTGTTGACGCTCGGCTTCAGGATGCTGAGATTGTTCGCGGCCACGGATCCTCCAGAGTTGTCGGGGGGTCAGTACGGGTTCTGCGGAGAACGGTCGGTCGAGAGCGACGCGCGCGAGCGCAGGACGAGCAGCTCGATCGCGTCGGCGAGGTGGATCTCGCCGATGTGGTGGTCACCGCGCTCGACGCGGAGCTTGTGGGCCTCGAGGAGCACCTCGGCGTGCGTATAGGGGTAAGGCGCCTCGAACCTGTAGCAGGCGAGCTCGATCGTCAGGCCGAGCGGATCCTCGAAGTAGATCGAGTCCATGAAGCCTCTGTCCTTGACTCCGCTGTGCTTGACGCCGCGCTCCTCGAGCCGTTCGGCAGCCTGCGCGAAGACGGCGTGCGAGACGTTGAAGGCGATGTGATGGACGCAGCCGGGATCGGTCGGGGTGCGGGTCGGGTCGGGCACTCGCTCCTCGTTCGTGAAGACGGTGATCAGCCGGCCGTCGCCGGGATCGAAGTAGAGATGGCTCTCGTTGGCGTTGTCGAGGTTCGGCTGGTCGAACACGAACGGCATGCCGAGCACGCCTTCCCAGAATCCGATCGTCGTCGCGCGGTCGGCGCCGACGAGCGTGATGTGGTGGACGCCCTGCGCCTGGATCTTGCGCATCTAGTGCCCTCCTCGCTCGACGAGCTTCGACTTGTACTCGCTCCGCTGCAGCGTTCCCCAGGGAACCAGCTCGACGCTCGTCTGCACAACCAGCACGGTGCGGAGTCTCGCACGGATCGCCTCCGCGAGTCCATCGGCCACGGCCGCTCCCTGGGCGAGCTCGACGGCCACCGGAAGCGGCGGCTCCTGCTTGACGCCGTCGGCCGCGGGCCTGACGAGGATGTTGCCGCTGACGTCCGGCGCGAAGCCGCTGACCACCTCGCGCACCGCCGACGGGAAGACGTTCACGCCCCGCACGATCAGCATGTCGTCGGTCCGGCCGATGCAGCGGACGCGCGGCCCGGTGCGGCCGCAGCTGCATTCGCTCATGTGGATGAGCACGTGGTCGCGGGTCCGGAAACGCAGGAGCGGTGCGCCACGATGGCGCAGGTGGGTGAGGACGAGCTCGCCCGTGGCGCCGTCCGCGAGCTCGCGCGCCTCGCCGGTGTCCGCGTCGATCAGCTCCGGATGGACGAACCCGCGGGCCCCGAGATGCATCCCGTCCTGCGCCTCGCACTCGCCCCAGAGCGAGGCGCCGATGTCGCCGATGCCCATCGCCTCGGTCACCTTCGCGCCCCAGCCGGCCTCGAGCTTCGCCCGGAATGCAGGCTCGCCGCCTCCGGGCTCACCGGCCACGAGCACGCGCTCGACGGTCGAGGCCGCGAGGTCCATCCCCCGGTCCTCGGCCGACTCGATCAGGTACGCGGCATATGACGGCGTGACGACGACCGCCTCCGGGCCGAGCAGCTCGATCGCGAGCAGCAGCCGCTCGGTGTTCCCGGTGCCGACCGGGATGTGGCAGAGGCCGATCCGCTCGAACGCCGCGAGAGCCGCGCCTGCCACGAAGGGGCCCGCGTTGTAGGTCGAGATGATGCGCTGACCCGGGACGACGCCCGAGGCCGCGTAGCTCCTCGACGAGCCGGTCAGCCAGTTCTCGACGTCGCCCGCCGTGAGCGGGATGTAGCTCGGCGTGCCGGTGGTGCCGCTCGTCGAGTAGATGCGGGCGATCTCCTCGCGGGTCGCGCAGAGATGGGAGCCGACCGGATTGCCCGGTGTCACGGTCTCCTTGAGCTCGCGCTTCTCCGTGAAGGGCAGGCTCGCGATCGCGTCCAGGCCTCCGGCTGCACCTGCCGAGTCGATCCCGGCTTCCCCGAGCTTCTCGCGGTAGAAGTCCGAACGCTCGAAGAGGTACTCGAGCTGCGTGCGGTAGCTCTCGCCGTCGACGGCGAGCTGCTCTTCCCAGCTGCGGGTCTCGATCTCGGGGTCGAGGATCACGATTCGGGCGGGCGGTAATCGACGGAGTCCTCCGCCTCCTTCGCCATCGCAAAGCCGATCGGATTCTCCCGCTCCTCGGCGAGATGGGCGAGCAGGCTCGCGGTTCGGGCGAGGATCGGCACGGACTTGACCGCGGAAGCCGAGAACCCGAGGTCGAGCATGACCGCGGCGATCGGCATCGAGATGTTCAACGGCAGCGGCTTCCCCCAGACCTCCGCCGCGGCCGGGCGGAAGGCGCGGGCGAGCGCGACATGCACGCCGCTGACGCCTCGGGCGTCGGCGAGCTCGAAGATCCGCTCGGCGCGGGGGTCGACTTCCTTGTGCACCGGATGGCCGAAACCGGGAAGGCGGCCGCCGGCGGCGTGGATCGCACGGGCCTCTTCGAGCACGACCGCCGTGAGCTCCTCGCCCGCCTCGACCCTGGCTGCAGCTGCGGCCAGGAGGCGCGCGCACGGCTCCGAGGTGCCGAGCATGACCGGGCCGGCGCCGAGAATCCCGGCCGCAACAGCTCCCTGGAGGGAGTCCGGATCGGCGAAAAGCGTCATCCGGGCAGCGACGTTCGACGGCATCATCCCGTGCTCGGCGATCGCGACGAGCAGCGCGTCGAGGAAGAAGCTCTGCTGCTCGGTCGGCTCTTCGCCCGTGAGCAGGAGATAGAAGTACTGGCTGAAGCTGACCCCTCCGATCAGCTCGCCGCAGAGATCGCGCCCCCGCACCTCGACCCTGTCGGGGTAGGCCCGACTGATGTGCGTGACGGACCTTGCGGGGTCACCATGCTGCATACGGCGCGCAACCTAGCCGAAACGCTGCTTTCGCTATCGTCGCGCCCGGTGGACAGCCCCGGGCTGCTTACGGTCACCCGCGATTGGGGGTGGATCGGCATCACCGGGTTCGGGGGGCCGCCGGCGCACATCGCGCTGCTGCGGCGTCTCTGCGTCGAGCGGCGCGGCTGGATTGCCGCGCAGGAGTTCGAGGATGCGATCGCGGCCTGCAACCTGCTGCCGGGCCCGGCCTCGACGCAGCTCGCGATCTTCTGCGCCTGGCGCGTTCGGGGCCGGCTCGGCGGGCTGGTCGGCGGGCTCGCGTTCGTGCTGCCGGGGCTGGTCGCGATCCTGGCGCTGTCGGCGCTCTTCCTCGCGAGCTCGCCCCCGCGATGGGTTCTCGGGGCGGGCGCCGGCGCGGGCGCGGCGGTGGCGGCGGTTGCCGTGCAGGCCGGCTGGAGCCTCGTGCCGGAGTCCCGCCGGCGGGCGCGGAGCGTGCCGAGGTGGGTCGCCTACCTGCTCGCCGGGGGCGTCTCGGCGGCGACGATCGGGCCGTGGCTCGTGCTCGTGCTGGTCGGTTGCGGGCTAGTGGAGCTGGCACTGAGCTCGCGGGGAGAAGGGCGGCTCCTCGGGATCGGCCCGCTGCCTGTCGCGGCCGCCGTCGGCGGCATGCCGGCGCTCGCGTGGGTGGCGCTCAAGGTCGGTGCCCTCTCCTACGGCGGAGGCTTCGTGATCGTGCCGCTGATGCAGGCGGACGCGGTGAACCGGTACCACTGGCTCACCTCCGGCCAGTTCCTGAACGCAGTCGCGCTCGGCCAGGTCACCCCGGGCCCGGTCGTCCATACGGTCGCCGCGGTGGGTTACGGAGCGCACGGGCTCGACGGCGGGCTCCTCGCAGCGCTCGTCGCCTTCACGCCGTCATTCGCCTTCGTGCTGCTCGGGGCGGGCGCGTTCCAGCGTCTCCGCGACAGCGATCGGGCGCAGGCGTTCCTCGGCGGCGCCGGCCCGGCCGCAGCCGGGGCGATCCTCGGAACCGCTGTGCCACTCGTTCGCGCCCTGTCGGAGACGTGGCAGTACGCGGTGCTCGCCGGGGCCGCGGTGCTCCTGCTCGTCCTCCGCCGCGGCGTAGTGCCAACCCTGCTCGTCGCCGGGGCGATCGGGGTCGCGGTCGCTCTCGCCGGCGGCAGCCTTCCGCACTGAGTGGCGCGCGAGCCGGGGACAGTCCCCAGACATGTCCGCTTGGGCCACGTCGGGGGACTGTCCCCAGACGCGTCTCGGCAGGCCATGGCCGTTTGGGCCCGCAGGGGTAGCGTTCCGGCGCGATGCAGGCGCTGCTGGTCGACCTCTACGAGCTGACGATGGGCGAGAGCTACGTCGCGCAGGGGATCGACGAGCGGCCCGCCACCTTCCAGCTCTTCTGCCGCAACCTGCCGCCGGGCTGGGGCTACCTCGTCGCCGCGGGGATCGAGGACGCGCTCTCGTTCCTGGACGAGCTTCGGTTCGGCGACGAGGAGCTCGCGTTCCTCGAGGAGACGGGGCTCTTCGGCGCCGCGTTCCTCGACCGGCTCGCCGGACTCCGCTTCACGGGTCAAGTCCGCGCGATGCGTGAGGGGACGGTGTTCTTCCCGAACGAGCCGGTTCTCGAGGTGACGGGCCCGCTGCTCGAGGCCCAACTCGTCGAGACGGCGCTCGTGAACGTCGTGCACTTCCAGTCGCTGATCGCGGCGCGTGCGGCCCGATGCGTCGATGTCGCGGGCGGGCGCAGGCTCGTCGAGTTCGGGCTGCGCCGTGCACACGGCGGGCAGGCGGGCGTCGATGTCGCACGGGCGAGTTACCTCGCCGGCTTCGACGCCACGAGCGACGTGCTCGCCGGGCAGCGTTACGGCATCCCGCTCGCAGGCACGATGGCCCATTCCTACATCGAATGCTTTTCCAGCGAAATCGACGCCTTCAGGGCGTTCACGCGGTCATATCCGGATGGAAGCACGCTTCTGATCGACACCTACGACACCGTGGAAGGCGCCCGCCGCGCGGCCGCCGTCGCGCTCGAGCTCGCCGCGAGCGGAGGCCGGCTCGGGGCCGTGCGGCTCGACTCGGGCGACCTGCTCGCGCTGAGCGGCCGCGTTCGCGAGGTGCTCGACGGCGCGGGGCTACCCGGGGTGACGATCTTCGCGAGCGGCAATCTCGACGAGCACGAGATCGCGCGCCTCCTTGCCGGCGGAGCGCCGATCGACGGCTTCGGCGTCGGCTCGCGCCTGGCCGTCTCGGACGGTGCGCCGTCGATCGATCTCGTCTACAAGCTCGTCGACTTCGACGGGCGGCCCGTGCTCAAGCTCTCGACCGACAAGGCGACCCTGCCGGGGGCGAAGCAGGTCTGGCGCCGGCTCGAGGACGATCGCTTCGCGGGTGACGTGATCGGCCTGGCGGACGAGAGCCCGCCCGCGGGAGCCGAGCCGCTACTCGAGCCCGCGACACCGGGTCGCGACACGCTCGCGTCCGCCCGCGAGCGCGCCGCAGCGCAGCGGGCCGCGCTTCCCGAGGAGCACCGGCGGCTCGATTCGGCGCCCTATCCCGTCGAGGTCAGCGCCGCGGTCGAGGTACTCCGCCTCGCAGCCGTCGAGGAGCTCACCCCCCGTCTATCTCCTCCCCCATCAACACATCTATCATTCTCCCCTCCGAGCTGTGGCGTCGATCGAGGCGTTGGCGTCGCCGACCGGCGCCCAGGCGATCGCGCCTCCCTTGACGACCGCGTGCGGCCGGACTCCGAAGAACCGCGGGTCCCAGAGAACGAGATCGGCGAGCTTCCCGACCTCGACGGAGCCGACCTCCGCGTCGAGCCCGTGGGCGACGGCCGGGCAGATCGTGTACTTCGCGACGTACCGGCGCACCCTCGCGTTGTCAGCCAGGCCGCCCTCCGGCCGGCCGAGGCGCGCCTTCATCGCGTGGGCGGTCTGCCAGGTCCGGAGGATCGTCTCCCCGCACGCCCCATCGCCTGCGAGTCGGAGCCGATCATCGAGATCGCGCCGAGGTCGTGCAGCACGTCCTCGGCGGCGATCGTCGATGCCCGGATGCGGCTCTCGGCGAACGCGAGATCCTCGGGCACGCGGGGGTTCAGGTGGTGGCAGACCATGAGCATGTCGAGGTGCTCGGCGACGGTGTTGACCGTGTGCGGCCGCGTCGGGTTGGTCGACGACGGCAGCACGTTCGGGAACGAGGCGATCCGGATGATGTCCGGCGCGTGGCCGCCTCCCGCGCCCTCGGTGTGGTAGGCGTGGATCGTCCGCCCGCCGATCGCCTCGACGCGTCGACTCGAGGAACCCGGTCTCGTTGAGCGTGTCGGTGTGGATCGCGACCTGGACGCCGGTCTCGTCGCGCGACCCGCAGGCATGCGTCGATCGCTGCAGGAGTCGAGCCCCAGTCCTCGTGCAGCTTGAATCCGCCCGCCCCGCCGCGCACCTGCTCGTGCAGCGCCTCGGCCGAGACGGTGTTGCCCTTGCCGAGAAGCAAGACGTTGACGGGGCATCTCGTCCATCGCGCCGAGCATCGCCGCGAGCGCGTGCTCGCCCGGCGTGCAGGTCGTCGCCTTCGTCCCCTCGGCCGGGCCGGTGCCGCCGCCGATCAGCGTCGTCATTCCCGAGGCGAGCGCCTCGTCGACGATCTGCGGGCAGATGAAGTGGACGTGGCAGTCGATCCCGCCGGCGGTCAGGATCCGGCCCTCGCCCGCCATGATCTCCGTGCTCGGCCCGATCCGGAGCGCGGGGTTCGACGCCGTCGGCGATGTCGGGGTTCCCGGCCTTGCCGAGAGCGACGATCCGCCCATCGCGGATGCCGACGTCGCATTTGACGATGCCCCAGTGATCGAGCACGACCGCGTTCGTGATCACGAGATCGGGGGCGCCCTCGGCGCGCGTCGTCGTCCCCTGGAGCATCGACTCGCGGATCGTCTTCCCGCCGCCGAACACCGCCTCGTCGCCGCCGCGCAGTCGTCTCGCTCGACCTCGATCCAGAGGTCGGTGTCGGCCAGCCGGATCTGATCGCCGACGGTCGGCCCGTAGAGCGCGGCGTACCGCTCGCGCGAGATCCTCACGGCAGCGTTCCGTCGAGGCCGCAGCCCCGGGACACGCCTTGCGCCGGCCAGTGCGACCAGCGCCGACCTCGACCTCCGCGCCCGGCTCGAACCGCACCGATGTCCCGCCGGCACGTCGAGCCGGGGACGATCGTGACGAGCGTTCCGATCGGCGTATACGGCCAGATCTTGGCCGCGGTGTCGATCGGCGCCTCGACGCAGCCGACGCTCTGCGGGAAGCCGTACGTCGGCCGGTTGAAGCCGTGGATCGCCTCGCCGCCGTTGAAGTAGCTGATCCACTTGATCCCGGGATCGTGGTAATGGCTGCCGTCAGGGTTTCGGCCGCTCATCGTGCCGACCGGGATGTGCTCGAACACGGGGTGCGTGCCGTAAGGGGTGGGCGCACCGGGAACGCCGGTGTTGATCTTCACCTGCATGATCGTGTCGCCGTTGTTCCAGAGGGTCAGTGTCTGCGGCACTGTCCGGTGGACGAGCACGTAGCTATAGGAGTCGACGCGATCATGATCGAGCGCGGCCTTGATCAGTGTGTGCCACACGACGGGCCCGGGGATGCCGTCGACCACGAGGCTGTGGTCGTGCTGGAAGGCCATCACGGCGGCCTGCGTCATGCGCGTCCAGCCGCCCGGCTTCCAGAGCGACTGGAGCTCGGCGGGTGTATTGGAGTAGCGCCACTCGAACTTTCCCTGCGGCGCGTTCAGCGCGGCCTGCTTCTGCTCGAGCGCGTTACCGGCATCCGCCCCGCTCGCCGGGGCCCAACTGAGTGGCAGGTAGCCGAGCTCGGCGAGCAACTGCTGGAGCCGCAGCGTCGAGCCGACGGGGACGGCCCAGGTGAGGGAATGGACGGTCTGCGTGCCGCCGGGCGCGAGCAGGTCGGTGCTCGTGGGTAGCGTCAGCACGACGTGCTTGCCGAGCGGGTACCCGGCGCCGGAGGGCTTGAACGTGAGCTGGTTCGGGGCGGTCTCCACCCAGGTGCCGGGCGTCGCGGGATCGAGCGTCGGGCGCACCTTGCCGAGCACCGACGCCACGGGCTCCGAGAGCGTCAGCTCGATCGGCGTCGAGGGCTCGATGGTCGCGCCGGGCGCGGGCTTGACGAGCGCCTCGAGCCGTGTGCCCGCAGGGAACCAGCTGACGCGCTCCGGTGCGGACAGCTTCTCCCAGGGCCGCGCGGCCGTCGAGACGACGAGCACGCCGAAGCGGTTCGGCCCCGTCGCGTGGACGCCGGTCTGTACGACCTGACGCGGCCTTGCGAACTCGAGGCGCTGCTGCTTGTAGCCCGGCAGCTTCAGGACGACAACGCTCGCCGGAGCTCGGAGGTGGACGTCGACCGGGGCGCCCGAGGCGAGGTGGAGAAGCGTGCTGCGGACGCCCGTCGTCGGCGTGACGATGGTCGCCTTCACTCGCTCGTTCCCGCCGACCAGCCAGCCGACCAGCGAGGATCGGCGCACGGTGACGGTGATGTCGAGCTTCTCCCCTGAAGCGAGCTGACCAAGCGGGACGATCTTGCCCGCGCGGATCCGAACCGGAACCGGGTGGCCGTTCGAGTCGGTAACGGTGACGGTGCGCGCATGCTCGAGCGCGGGCGCGACCTTCACGCTCGCGAGGGCCTGGTCGTCGGCGCCGATCGTTGCCGTCGGCCACGCGACTGCGACGGCGATCAGCCCGGCGGCCGCGACGAGCACGAGCAGCGCAAGCGCCACCCACGGCCAGCGACTTCTCTTGCGACGGCGGCGGCGCTGCGACGGATACGACTTGTAGGTGCTTCTCTCCATGTGTCCCGTGGTACCCAAAGGGTGCCAGTCGCACCACCGGACGCGCCGACGCCGCGCCTAGACTGGCTCGACAATGAGCGAGTCGGCCGTCAATCCCACCCGCGCCGAGACCGGCGAGCAGGCCGCGGCGCTGCCCGGCGTTTTTCCCGCGCAGCGCTTACGCCAGGCGATCCAGGACGACTGGATCACATCCGACCTCTACCGGATCCCACCCTCGAGCGTGCAGCCCGCGAGCCTCGACCTGCGGCTCGGCGAGTTCGCCTGGGCGCTCCGCTGCTCCTTCCTTCCGGACACCGAGTCGAAGGTCGAGGACAAGATCGCCGACCTTGCATTTCAGAAGATCGACCTACGCGACGGGGCGGCGCTCGAGCGGGATCGCCCCTACCTCGTGCCGCTGATCGAGGAGCTCGCCCTGCCGCCGGGCGTGCGCGCGAAGGCCAATCCGAAGAGCTCGACCGGCCGTCTCGACGTCTTCACCCGGGTCATCACCGACGGAAATCCGTCCTTCGACGAGATCCCCTACGGCTACCGCGGGAAGCTCTACCTCGAGATCGTCCCGCGGTCGTATGCGATCCACGTGAAGACGGGGCTCGCCCTGAACCAGCTCCGGCTGTTCACCGGCGATGCCCGGCTGCGCGACGACGAGGTGCGCGCCGTCCACGACGAGTTCCCGCTCCTCTACCTCGACTCGCACGCGCTCCGGGCGCACGAGCTGACGATCTCGGACGGGCTCTTCATGAGCGTCGACCTGAGCGGGCCGACCGACCGGATCGTCGGGTACCGGGCGAAGAAGAACAGCCTCCCCATCGACCTCTCGCGTATCCATGGGTACGGGTGGCGCGACTTCTGGGAGCCCGTCTACCCGGAGGCAGGGTCGCGCATCGTGCTCGAGCCCGAGATCTTCTACCTCCTCCTCTCGGCCGAGGGCGCGTGCATCCCGCCCGGTTTCGCGGCCGAGATGACGGCCTACGACCCGACCGCGGGGGAGCTGCGAACGCATTACGCGGGCTTCTTCGACCCCGGGTTCGGCTATGACGCGCGCGGACGGCGCCACGGCACCCGAGCGGCTCTCGAGGTACGGGCGCGCGACGTCTCGTTCATGGTCGAGCACCGCCAACCGATCTGCAAGCTCGCATTCGAGCGGATGCTCGAGCCGCCGGACGTGCTCTACGGGGACGATCTCGGCTCGAACTACCAGGGGCAGGAGACGATGCTGAGCAAGCACTTCGTCGAGCAGACCGCCGGGCAGTCGCCGCGAAACGCGCCGGCCTGAGGCGCTCCTATCCGACCGCCCTCACCGGGGCAGGGCGAAGGTGGACGATGTCGTCGTGCAGCCGGCAGAACGCGAACACGACCTCGGGGTCGAACTGCGTTCCGGCGCAGCGGCGAAGCTCGGCGAGCGCGTCGGACGCGCTTCAGCGCTCGACGGTAGGGACGATCGGAGGTCATCGCGGCGTAGGCGTCGCAGACGGCGATGATCCTCGCGGGTAGCGGGATCGAGTCTCCGGCGAGCCCATCGGCGTAGCCGCCGCCGTCCCAGCGCTCGTGCGTCGCGCGGACGATGCGCGCCGACCTCTCGCATCGAGGGTGAGCCGGCGAGCACGCGCTCGCCGACCACGGTGTGCTCGCGGATGAAGCTCCACTCCTGCTCGGTCAGGACGCCGGGCTTCTGCAGGACGTCGACCGGGATCGCCAGCTTGCCGACGTCGTGAAGCTCTGCCGCCAGGCGCAAGCTGCTCGAGCGTCTGGCCCTGCAGGCCGAGACGGACGCCGACCGCGGACGCCAGCTCCGCCACGAAGCGCATGTGCTCGCGCAGCCCGGGCTCGCGCTCCTCGAGCACGCGCAGCAGGACCTCGTGGGACTCGCCTTCGTTGTCGCCGCGGCTGTACTTCCGCTCGTAGAGGCGCTCGTCGGCGCCCCGGAGCGCCGTTGTGGCATCCCCGGCTTCGTCCGGCAGGATGACCGAGCCGTACTCCGCGTCGATCGCGAACCCCTCGCCCTGCTCGGACAGCGCAAGCAGGCCCGCTTCGACGATGGCGGCCGTCTCCCGCCCGTCGGCTCGGACGAGCAGGCAGAACTCGTCCCCACCGAGCCGGAATGCCTCGCCCGACGGCCCCGCGGCTTCCGCCAACCGGGCTGCGAGCCGCACGAGCAGCGCGTCGCCGCTCGGGTGGCCGAACGTGTCGTTGTACCGCTTGAATCCGTTCAGGTCGTAGATCGCGAACACCGTTTTTCCGCTTCTGCGCGTGAACTGGTGCTCGAGCGCGAGCAGCAGCCCGCGGCGGTTGCCGAGCCCGGTCAGGTCGTCGGTCAGCGACTGGGCGCGCACGCTCGCGAGCAGGCGGGAGTTGTCGACGAGGCTGATCCCCGTGCGGATGAACACGGTCACGATCGCCGCGACCGCGAGGATGTCGGCGACGATGTTGTGGTCCTTGAAGTGCTCGTCTGCGAGCACGGCGAGCGCCACGAGGCCGCAGATGAGCGGGGTCGCCATGAATCGGCCCTCGAGCCGTACCGCGTGGCGTTCCACGGGCTGCCAGGCGGCAAGGGCGAGCAGGAGCATCGCACCGGGCCAGAGTGCGTCCAGGAGCGTGCCCTCCCGGTACTCGCCCGATGCGTTCAGGTACATGAACAGGCTGTCTGCGACCGCGATCGCGCCGAAGGCGATACCGGCTGCTGCCCAAGCCCGGCCCGGCCGGAGGCCGGTCAGGACGAACACGAAGATCACGATCGCGAGCAGCACCAGATCCGCCGCCGGGTACGCGAGGTTGACGATCACGGTCTCGGCGCTTCCGGTGGTGTTGTTCAGGACGACCTGGAGCACGATCGATGCGCTCACCGCTGTCGCGGCGAATGCCGCGATCGCGCCGTCGAGCCAGACGCTGCGGTCGAAGTGCGAGATCCGGGAGCGAATGAGCAGCGCGAGGGCGGCGTAGCAGGCCGGGTAGAACGCGAGATAGAACGCGTCGCAAATCGACGGGGATGACGGATTGCCGCCGTAGACGAAGTCGAAGCAGATGTCCCCGAGCGAGAACGAGAGGATCCCGAGTCCGAGAATGGCCCAGATCCACCGCTCGTTGCGGTTCATCGCCGCCCGCATGAGGCAGCCGGCCGCGGCGATCAGCTCGAGGCCGTCGTAGACCCAGCGTTCCGCGAAGTTGTCGAGCCCCGACCCGCCGAGGTTGAAGGCGAGATGGGCGACGAGGAACGCGAAGCCCACAGCGGCAACGACGGTCCATGTGCGCACGACGACCATCTTCGGCCACGTCATCGCCGGTGATGCGACGGTAACGCCCACTGGGAACCCATCGGCCGTTTCCAGCCCACTCTGTAGAGGGATCGGCGGGTTCGTGCGTGAGGAGCGGTTTCTGTGGGTAGGATCGCGCCGTGAGCACCGCTGTCGTCACCACGAACAAGGGCGTTTTCGAGCTCGAGCTCTTCGATGCCGACGCCCCGAAGACGGTCGCGAACTTCGTCAAGCTGTCGAAGGACGGCTTCTACGACGGTGTGATCTTCCACCGCGTGATCCCCGACTTCATGATCCAGGGCGGCGACCCGACCGGCACAGGCATGGGCGGCCCCGGCTATCAGTTCGAGGACGAGGCGAACGACCACGGGGTCGACCGCGGCGTGATCGCGATGGCGAACTCGGGGCCGAACACGAACGGCTCGCAGTTCTTCATCGTCACCGCTTCCAGTTGCCCGTGGCTCAACGGCCTGCACACCGTCTTCGGGCGGGTCAGCTCGGGCATGGACGTGATCGATGAGATCGGAAGCGCCGAGACGGCCGGTGCCGACCGGCCGATCGACGAGATCCGGATCGAATCGGTCGCCATCTCTGGCGACGCCTGACGCGCTAGTTTCCTCGAGGTGACCGAGCGCACCGCCCAGTCCTCTCGGCCAGGGGTGATTCTCGCCGTGCTCTCGCTCGGCGGTGCGGCGTATGCCCTGCTCCAGTCGCTCGTGGTGCCGGCCCTGCCGGTCATCCAGAAGGATCTGCACACCTCGACCTCGGGTGTTGCGTGGGTGTTCACGGCGTACCTGCTCGCCGCGTCGGTCGTGACACCGATCGCGGGCCGCCTCGGCGACATGTTCGGCAAGAAGCGCGTGCTCGTGTACGCGCTCGGTGGGCTCGCGGTCGGAAGCGCTCTCGGTGGTTTCGCGACGACGCTGCCGGTGATGATCACCGCACGGACGATCCAGGGGCTGGGCGGCGCGATCTTCCCGCTCGCGTTCGGAATCGTGCGCGATCAGTTCCCGCGCGAGCGTGTGGCCTTCGCGATCGCGATGATCTCGGGCATCCTCGGCATCGGCGGCGGTCTCGGCATCATCCTCGCCGGCCCGATCCTGGATAACGCCGACTACCACTGGCTGTTCTGGATCCCGCTGGTCGTGACGCTGATCTCGATGGTGGCGTCGATCTTCCTGATCCCGGAGTCGACGATCCGTGCTCCCGGCAACGTGCATTGGGTTGGCGCCGCTCTGCTCTCGGGCTGGCTGATCGCTCTGCTCGTCGCGGTCAGCGAGGCGCCGACGTGGGGCTGGGGCTCGCCGAAGACGATCGGATTGCTCGTGCTCGCGGGGGTGTTGGCCGCGCTCTGGGTCTGGGCCGAGGCGCGTTCGAAGCATCCGCTCGTCGACATGCAGATGATGAGGCTCCCCGGCGTCTGGACGACGAACCTCGCCGCGCTCCTGATCGGGTTCGGGATGTACAGCGCGTTCGTGCTGATCCCGCAGTTCGTGCAGACGCCGACGTCGACCGGTTACGGCTTCGGCGCCTCGGTGACGCAATCGGGGCTGTACCTCGTGCCTTCCACGATCGCGCTGATCATCTTCAGCCCGATCGGCGGCCGCCTCTCGACGATCGTCGGCTCCAAGGTGCCGTTGATCATGGGCTCCGCGGTCACCACGGTGTCGTTCATAGTCCTCGCGGTCGCCGACCAGTCCTGGGAGATCTACGTTGCCTCCGCCCTCCTCGGCACCGGCATCGGCTTCGCGTTCGCCGCCCTTGCGAACCTGATCGTCGAGGCGGTGCGCCCCGACCAGACCGGCGTCGCGTCGGGCATGAACACGATCGTCCGCACGATCGGCGGCGCCATCGGCGCGGAGGTCGCAGCCAGCATCCTCGTCGCGAGCGTCGTCGCGTCGACCGGCTACCCCACCCGCCACGGTTACACCGTCACGTTCGTGATGTGCGCAGTCGTGCTCGCCGTGGCCGTCTTCGCCTCGATCCTCGTCCCGAACCGAAGCCGCACCCGGGCGCACGTCGCCGCTTCGGCTGAGGCCGCCCCGGCCGCCGAGTAGCCCTCCCGGGACCGCGGCAAGACGGCGTCAGCCCCGGGCCCCCACCCAACAAGGGCGGGGTCGCATCCCCTCCGCCCTCGAGGGCGATGCTATCCACCTCCGCCCGCGAAATGTGCCGAGATCGTGTCGGTTCAAAGAAATCCGCCGAACGGCAGCGGCCTTTCCAGCCCGCCTTCTCAGACAGCCTGCCCAACGCAACCAGTTGCGGAGCTACTCGAGGCGCAGCCGAGGGTAGCGACTGTGATCTGCGCCAGAAGAACCCGAACCGCGGGGCCACCACGATCGGTCGCATACGTACGGCACTTGACGTGGCGGTATCGCCGGCTCAGCCGGCGATACCGCCAGAGCAACAGAAGCCCACCGGAGCGCCCAGTACCACCACCACGAGCCGCCCACCCAAGGGAAGGGGGGCTCGCGGGGGGAAACCGCCAGGTTTCCCCCCGTGGCCTTACTGGACGCAGTCCTTGAGCCCCTGCGCCTCCGGCAGTGACTCGAGCTTCTTCAGCGTGTTGTTCTCGATCTGGCGGATCCGCTCGCGGGTGACGCCGAAGGCCTTGCCGACCTCTTCGAGCGTGCACGGCTGGGAGCCGTCGAGCCCGTAGCGGAGCTCGATCACCCTGCGCTCGCGCGGTGGTAGCGACGAGAGCGCGTTTTCGATGTCGGACCGGCGGAGCGTGAGCGATGCCGAGTCGAACGGCGACTCGGCCTGGTCGTCCTCGACGAAGTCGCCGAGCTCGGAGTCCTCCTCCTCGCCGATCGGCTTCTCGAGCGAGATCGGGTGCTGCGCCATGCGCAGGATCTCCCGAACCTCTTCGGTGCTCATCTCGAGCTCCTCGGCGATCTCTTCCGGGAGCGGCTCGCGCCCGAGGCGCTGGACGAGCTGCCGCTCGATGTGGACGACCTTGTTCAGCTTCTCGACCATGTGCACCGGGATCCGGATCGTGCGGGCCTTGTCGGCGATCGCACGCGTCACCGCCTGGCGAATCCACCACGTGGCGTAGGTCGAGAACTTGAACCCCTTGCGATAGTCGAACTTCTCGACCGCCCGGATCAGCCCGAGAGAGCCCTCCTGGATCAGGTCGAGGAACGACAGCCCGCGGCCCAGATAGCCCTTGGCGATCGAGACGACGAGCCGCAGGTTCGCCTCGATCATCTGCGTCTTCGCAGTCATGTCGCCGCGCTCGATGCGCTTGGCCAGGTAGACCTCCTGGTCTGCTGTGAGCAACGGCACCTTGCCGATCTCCCGCAGGTAGAGCCGCAGGGAATCGAGTGACGGCTCGACCGTGAGGTCGAGCTTCGGAACGTTCTTCTCCTCCTCGACGAGCGGCTGCTCGTGCGGGAGGGTCTTGTTGTTCTCGCCTTCGACGAGCTCGACCCCGTGGTCGATCAGGTAGGTCGTGAAGTCCTCGAGCTGCTCTTTTGTGAGCTCGATCTCCTCGACACCCGTAACGATCTCGTCGTAGGTGAGAAAGCCTTTCTCCTTGCCCGTCTCGACGAGCTTCTGCAGCTCCTCGATCTCGGGAAGCGAGATGTCGACCGTGAGCATCAGACCCCGACCTCCGACTCGGCTGACCGCAACCTAACGACTCCCAAACCGAGCCGGCACCCTTCCGGCTCGCCCCTCGTGACCGCGAGACTCTACATCACGTTTCCGCAAAATGGGAAACTTTCTTTCGAGCGATGGAGAGCGGTCTCACAGGGGCGCGCGTGCTGGTCACGGGCGGGTCGGGCGGCATCGGCGCTGCGTGCGTCCGGCTGTTCGCCGCTGAGGGCGCGGATGTTGTCGTGCACTACAACACGGGTCGTGAGCGGGCCCTGGCTGCAGGCGGTTCTGCGGTCGTCCAGGCCGACCTGACGGACGAGATTGCGGTCGACCGGATGTTCGCCGAGACGGGGCCGCTCGATGTCTGCGCGGCGGTCGCGGGCGTGTGGCCGGAGGAGAGCGTCCCCGTCTGGGAGCTCTCACTCGAGCGCTGGCGTGCGACGGTCGACGCGAATCTGACGGCCTCGTTCCTCACCGCGCGGGGCTTCTTCCGGAACCTCGGCGACCGCGAGGGCTCCCTCGTCCTCGTCGGCTCGACTGCCGGCCTCTTCGGCGAGCCGGGCCATGCCGACTACGCCGCCGCGAAGTCGGGGATCCTCGGCGGCCTTCTCCTGACCCTGAAGAACGACGTGATCCGCCGCAACCCCCGCGCGAGAGTCAACGCAGTCGCGCCGGGCTGGACCGCCTCGGCCATGACCGCGGCAACCCTCGACGAAGCCAAGATCGCCGAGGTGACCCGCACGATGGCCCTCGCGAAGATCGCCACGCCCGAAGACGTAGCCGCCCAGGTGGTGGCCCTGAGCTCCCCCACGATCTCAGGCCACGTAACCGGCCAGGTGGTAACAGTCGCCGGCGGCATGGAGGGCCGAGTCATCCACGGCTGAATCTGCCCTTTAAAGACTTGAGCGGCGGCCAATGGCCGCCGCTGTTACCCATACGCCGCAGGAATGATTGCCGTCAGTTCCCAGGCCAGGGAGTCTTGGAATATGTCGCCGAGTCGGCCCCGCCACATCGGGCCTTCTCGACTTACCAATCATCGACCCGCGGGACGTACTTGATCCATCCCCGTTTTGGTGGTTCACCACATCACTTGACTGCGAAAAGCGCTGCTTTGTCTAGCGTCCGGACATGGCCGGAAGGTTCGAGAGCCGTTTGCGCGAGGGACTGCCGATCGTCGCGGACGGCGGGATGGGGTCGCTGCTGACCGCGGCGGTGCCGCGACTGCGCTCGCCGGAGGAGGCGAATCTGCGCGCTCCGGAGGCCGTCGTCTCCCTGCACGTGAGCTTCATCAACGCCGGCGCGGAGCTGATCGAGACGAACACGTTCGGCGCGAACCGTCGGAAGCTCGCGTCCCATTACCTCGAGGACGACCTGGAGCGGATCAACTCGACGGCGGTGAAGCTGGCCCGGGAGGCACGGGAGCTGACCGGCCGAGACGTGTTCATCGGGGGCGCGATCGGCCCGCTCGGTGAGGTCGCGACGCTCGGAGAAGCGCCTCGAGCTCTTCGCGGAGCAGGCCGCGGTGCTCGACGGTCGCGGAGCCGACCTCTTCATGCTCGAGACGTTCTTCGATCTCAGGGAGCTCGTCGACGCGATCGCGGCGGTACGCAGCGTCTCGTCGCTTCCGATCGTGGCGCTCCTGACCTTCGACGAGGAGGCCGAGACGCTCGCAGGAATCAGCGCGCGTCAGGCGGCGGAGCGGCTCGCCGAGCTCGACATCGCCGCGTTCGGAGCGAATCATGGCGCGGGCCTGCTTGCCGCCTTGACCGCGCTCGAGCAGATGCAGGCGACCGGCCGGCCGCTCGCGGCCCTCCCGAACATCGGTCTCGCCAGCCTGCACGGCGGCAAGGTGATCTACCCGCATGCGACGCCCGAGTACTTCGGCGAGTTCGCGGCGCACGCCCGCGATCTCGGCGCGCGCCTGATCGGCGGCTGTTGCGGAACGACTCCCGCCGAGATCGCGGCAATCCGCGCGGCGATCGACGCGCAGCGGCCCGTGCGGATCCGGCTCGACGAGGACGCGCATGAGGTCGCGGCGGCACTCGGCGAGGAGCAGCGGGAGACGGGCCTTGCAACGGCGCTTCGCGAGGGGGAGTTCGTCGTCTCGGTGCAGCTCGATCCGCCGCTCGGCGGTTCCAGCCGGGGGCTCGTCGAGGTCGCGCAGGAGCTCGAGGCCTCGGGTCTCGTCAAGTTCGTCGACGTCAACGACAATGCCACCGCCCGCGCCGGGATCAGCGCCTTGATGGTGTCGGGGACGATCGAGCGAGCCACCGGGCTCGAGACGGTGCCCCACCTGACCACGCGCGACTCGACCGTGCTCGGGATCGAGTCGCAGCTCCTCGGCGCGCACTCGGAAGGCGTCCGGAACATCCTCGCGATCACCGGCGATCCGCCCGAGGTCGGCGACTATCCCGGCTCGCAGGGCGTCTACGAGATCGACTCGGTCGGGCTCACGCGCCTGATCACCCGGCTGAACCGCGGCGAGGACTTCAACGGCCGGCCGATCGACGCGCCGACGTCGTTTTTCCCCGGGGTCGCAGTCAATCCGACGGCGGACGATCTCGAGGCCGAAGCGGCGCGCTTCCGGGAGAAGATCGAGGCGGGCGCGAAGTTCGCGATGACCCAGATCGTCTTCGATCTCGACGCGATCGAGCGTTTCGGCGAGATCCTCGGCGGCTGGCAGGTGCCGGTGCTTGCCGGGATCTTCCCGCTGACGAGCTACCGCCTCGCGCTGCGGCTCCACAACGAAGTGCCCGGGATCATCGTTCCCGACGAGCTCCAGCGGGCGCTCGACGAAGCAGGCGCCGACGCGGCCAAGGTCGGGATGGCGCACGCGAAGGGCCTGCTCGAAGGCGCGCGCGGCCGCTGCGACGGCGTCTACATCGTCGCGCCGTATCGCAAGCCGACCTCGGTGCTCGAGCTGCTCGGCTAGCCGCCTTCGCGGCGCACGATCTCGGCGGAGAACGAGGCGATCTGCTTCTGCACCTTCAGCACGTCGTGCGGCGGAGCGACCCGGTCGAGCCGCTGCAACACCTCGGACTGGCGCACCTCGCGATGCACCTTCTTGTGACCGGGAAGCTGGAGCGCGACGGCGCCGACCACCCAGACGAGGACGAGCCCCCACGCCGCGCCGACGGCAAGCCCGCCGAGCGAGTCGAGGAGCCGCAGCGGCGGCAGCAGCCGGAGGCCGCCGCGGATCGTGTGCGCGAGCACGCGGGCAAGGAGCTGGAAGACGACGACCCCGCCGACCGCGCATCCGAGGCCGACGAGCGCCGAGTAGCGCGAATGGGCACCGGCCGCGAGGAAGTGGGGCGCCATCCGGGCGCCGACGATCGCGCCGAGGACGAGCCCGACGAGGGCGAGCGCGGTCGAGATGATGCCGCGCCGGTAGCCGGCGGCGGCCGCGAGGCCGACGACCGCAAGGATGATCCAGTCGATCTCTTTGATGGCGCTGTAGTTCTGCGCGGGTCGGTGAGGCCCTCTACGTGACGGGCTTCGGGCAGGTCTCGTGCTTGCCCGGCCCTGCAACCGCGCCGTTCCTGCCGATATCGACGGACTCGCAACCGCGATCCTTCGTGCCGGCGAGTGTCACCGTGACGAAGCAGTGGCTGACCCCGAGCTGCGAGGCAGGCTTGCAGCAGGCATCGAGAATCCGGATCGGGTTGCCGGCCTTCGCGGCTTGCTTGTTGTAACCGAGCCGCCAGGTCGTGCCGAAGGTCGAGCATTTCGCGGTCGCGGCCGGATGAGCCCCCGCTCCGCACGCCGACACGAGCGCGAGCACGGCCGCGATCAGCAAGACGCCCGCCAGTGCGGACACGCCGAACGCAGGCCTGCTCTCTGACGCCCACCGACTCACTGTCATTGATGGTAGACAGCCCCACACGGTTGCCCTCGTAAAGAATCCTCGCGCCGCTCGCCGCCTCACCGGCGACCGCCGTCCGGCTACACTGCGCTGCGCCTAGGGGGCGTAGTTCAGCTGGTTAGAACGCCGGCCTGTCACGCCGGAGGTCGCGGGTTCGAGTCCCGTCGCTCCCGCTTCTGAAAGCCCTGCTAGCGCAGGGCTTTCTCACTTATTGGAGCTTGCATTCGTTCCAGCTTGCTCGGGTTGGAAACGCTTCTGGAAACGCCCGCGTCGTTTCGAGGGTGGCGGGGACCGTCTCGGGCGCAAGGGCGCTCGCGCAGCCGAGCGTCCGACCGCACGGTTCGATGGGGGTGTCGCTGAAGTCGTGTTCGGCGGCTACTACGACCTGACGAGCCCACCGCCGACGCGCGGTATTCCGATCTCTCAATGTCAACGTCAACACATCCGCGACAGGCGAACGATGTGGGCGGATGTCACATAGCTCGGGCGAATAGACGAAATTCGCTCGTCGCTCTCATCTGAGTACTCGTGGGTCAGAGCCGCACACCAAACGAACGTCTCATCAAACAAGTAGAGATCCTCAGGAAGAAATGAGGCTCCGTCACGTATTACCGTTGGACTTCCTTTCAAGACAGCGTGTCTCGGGAAGTTCCAGTATCCCGGCACAAGGATTCTCTCTGAGCTGTGCAAGTCCCACATCGCGTTGATTTCGGCGTCGATGGTAGCCACGTTGGCCCAGACTTGCTCCTCCGTGACCAGGGTGAAGTTAGAGAGGAAATCCCAAAGGTAACCCGTGTAAAAATCGCCGTCTTTGAAATGTTGGCGGCATTCGATGAGTTCCGGAAACCTGGGTCGGGACATGTCGACGAAAGCGGCAAGAAACTTGGCTCGCAGCGCGTCGGAAGCCTCAAGAGGCAGACAGGTCACTGCCCTCTCGAACTCAGCAAACTTCGATGGCTTACCAGCCTCATCCATTGCCGGCCTAGCTTAGACAGCCTCCCCGGAAACGGCGACTTCGATCGTGCCCTTGCGCCCTTCCGCAGTTTCGTAGTTGATGTGAGGGTAGGTGTGCGTGCTGACTCCGCCCTCAGGATGCCCCTCAAGATCCTTTCGAGTCACGGTCCCTCCAGCATCTTCGATGAGTTGGAGCGCCTGCTCGACAGTCGGAATCTTTCCCTCGAGATCATCTCCGGTCAGCGTCCCACCGCGTTCTACGCGGTCAACGATCTCGCCGTAACTGCCCTGCCCAATCCACCCCCACGGGGTCAGAATCGGCGGCTCGGCGTTGAGAATGCCAGTGAGGTTGTCGGGGCGCTGACTGTAACCCTCATTCCCGGGAAACAGGCCGTACCCGCCGCCGATCGATTCACCGCCGAAGAGATCGGACGGACGCGGCACGAAGATGAATGTGTTCCGTGGATTGAGTGCGGGCCACGGGTGCGCCGTGGTCGTTGGAAGACGTGGTGACGGCGTGTATGTCTCCAATCCGATCGGAACATTGATCGAGATGAGGCTCACCTGGCCGGTCTGAGCTACAACAGCGGATCCGGGATTGCATTCAATGAGGCCCAGCGGGTCGAACAAATTCACCGGATCGCCGGCCGTGTAGGCGTACGGCGCATCCGTTCGGTCCACAAGTGGATCGACCGTCAAGAACTGACCCGTTGTCGGGTCGTAGTAGCGCCCTACTCTGGCGCTTGCCGAGATTGGCCGGTCATGTCGTAGTAGGGCGCTACTACGACCCGAGCACCGGCCAGTTCCTAAGCGTCGACCCGTTCGTCGATAAGACGGGCATGCCGTACGCGTACGGTGGAGGCGATCCTGTTTCCAACGCCGATCCCCTCGGACTCGCGAATTGCAGCGCTAACCCTCTCAGCTGGACGGGCTGCGTCCAGAATGCCGTCGGGGCGACTGAACACTTTGCGCACACCCATCCGACTGTCGGTCTGGCGCTGGGAATAACAGCCGCTGTCGCTGGCACCGCTGCCCTCGTCGTTGAAGCCCCGGTCGCGGCTTCGATCCTCGGAGGCAGTGCACTGTTGGCGGGCACGGCCGCGACCATTGTCGATGGTTACGCTTGCGTAAGCCACCCGGGGCTGAACAGTCAATGCGTCGCAGCCGGGCTCGGTGTCACGGGTGCACTTGCCTCACTTCCTGAGTTCCTTGTCGCGCTTGGGATCGTGGACGAGCCTTACTACGCGCAATACCTGGCACTGGCAGTGGGTGGTGCCGTTACCACGGCAGTCGCCGCGCTCGTCGATGATCTTCAACAGTTGTACGATGACGCCGCGCACGCCGGCACCCGTCCCACTCCCTCAGGTTCCCAAAAACAACCTCCACGGCCACCGTGTTGGCTAGAGCGACTCGAACTCCAGAACACTTAGAGACAGATGTCCAGCCGTGGGTCGAGAAGCTTCCGGCTGTTGAGCGGCTGCTTTGTGGGCGCTTGATCATCCGACAGTTGGCGCGCGGCTCTGAGCGAACGGGTTTGCGGACGCGCTACGGGCCGAAAGGGAGTGTCGAGATCGCGAGGATGCGCGCGATTCAGATTTACGCGTTCGGTGTAGCGATCGTCGCGATGGCGTTGGCCTTCGCTGGTTTTGCGACTGCTGCCGTTGTTCTCTTTGTGCTGCTCGCGGTGCTTGTTGTGGCACTAGCTTGGAGGGGGTGGGTCGCCGCGCAAGAAGGACGGCGATGGCGAGCAGAGCATCCGCTCTAGAAGGCGGTATGCGAGGTCGTAGTAGCCGCCGAATACGACGTGGCTGGGGTGCGCAGTCGAGTGCCCGGTGCCGCAATCGGCGTTTCCAGGACGTTTCCAAGGCCATCAAATCTGAGTAGTGGCGCGGCTTTGTCCAGCGACTGCCTACTGCACTAGTAGGAGGTCGCGGTAGGGATCAGGCGCATCCGACTAGGGCCGTAGTCTGAGAGATTAGGTGCTCGCAGTCGCAACGACGTGGCTGTCACTTACTCCCACGGATTGGGGAACACTCGCGGCAGCATTGTTCACCGCCGTCGCTGCCGTCGCCGCAGCAACGACGGTGATCGTCGACCTCAGGAGGCAGCACACAGCGACCATGCCGCATCTATCCGCTGCATTCAACTCGGTCCTGGGCGAGGACCCTCATCAGAAGATGGAACTCGCGAATGTGGGGCCAGGCATCGCCATCGGGTCCGCGCACTTCGGCGTCGAGGGAGGCGTCAAGTTCGGCGGCTTCTTTGCAAAATCCAATCTCCTCCCTGGCGAGCGTTCGATGGTTCGGTTTCCTGCGGGCTTCGCGGGAGGAAGCCATGTCTCGTTCATCTGGTGGTGTAGAGACTTAGGCGGGCGCCTTCATCTCTGGAGCCATCACGGAGGCTACAAACAGCTAAGACCAAGACCTGACGATTGGCCCTCAGAACGCGAACTATTCAACGTGATGTATCCCGACGATGCGGTTCCCGGAGGAGACATTCTGACCTTCCCGACGGAATAGACGAACGGGACCCGAACCTGTCACACCGGGTCACAAGCCGTGCTCACAAAGACGGTACGTACTCGCGTGCGGGCCACTCGCTCACAGACTACGAAGTCCCACGTCGCCCGAGCCCGCGCGGGGTAGAGAATGACGACCTTTTGATACATATCGTGATATGTATCCGCCACCAAGCCCTTCAAAGAGTAAGCGCACAGTTCAAGTTACCTTCACGATTTATCCCAGCGACAAGGTGCTTCTCGAACGCCTCGCCGCAGACACCGGGTACTCAAAGTCCGAGATCGTGCGCGTGGCGCTTCGCGTGTATGCCGCCGGGCTCGGGCCAAAAGGTTCCTAGGCGCAGCGTCGACGCGGGCCGTCTCCTCTGGGGCGTTAGCCAGACTGGGAGCAAACCCGCCCCTCAGAACAGGCGCACACGGCGCCACAGATTACGAAGAGGGGTCAATTCCACGGACGACGCGGCATGCCAGACAGTTTTCTCATTGCGCACGAGCCTCTTGCTTCGTTCGCTCTGCGGAGCCGGAATCTCGTGGATAGGCCGATATCCAGGGCATGATTACGCCCGTGAACAACCCCGATTCGCGTCTTGTGACGGTAGGCCCTCGTGACATCGAGGGTCGATTCGTCCGCGGTCAATCGGGGAATCCTGGCGGACGACCGAAACAGCTTCGCCAGGTCGTTGAGCTTTCTCGCGACTGCACCGCCGAGGTGATCGTGACGCTGAGGGAGATCGCACTGGATCCGAACGCACAACCGATGGCGCGCGTGCGGGCCTGCGAGACCCTTTTGCAGAGGGCTTGGGGCGTCCCAGTATCGGAGAAGAGCATTGATTCGCTTCTTGAGGACTACAACGAGCCGATCAGCTTCAAGATCGTCTTAGGGACCGACGCCGGATAGGCGAAACCAGATTCAGAGCTTTAGGTTCGGACCCGGGAGAGCACCGACCTTGCCGCTCTTCCCGAATGACAGGAACCCGAGTTCGCGTGCTCGTCGAATGTGGTCACGCATCTGTCTCGCGGCGGTCTCGTCGAGCACGAGTGCCTTTGCAAGTTGCGCATGGATTCCACGCCGCCAGCCGAGTTCAACGAGTCGTAGATACTCGCGCGCCAGCCGTTCGTAGAACTCGGGCGGTCGCTGTCGTCGCCGTCCCGTCGGGCGTTCAGTCGCCACTTCCCGCTCGACCCGTGAGCGATCTTCGCTCTCCAGGAGTTCTCGCCCGTGATCCTGGTAGGCGGAATCCCAGAGGAGTTCTCCGGAGAGTTCGTCTCGAACTGCAGCGAGGATCGTGGCCGGGCTTATCGCACGCATCACGAGAGAATTGATTTCTCGTCGCCTGCTGGCCGCTTCTGGAAGAAGAGTTGTGATGCTGAGTTCATCGATGAACAGACCGGCGTGGTGCAGCCTCGCCTTGCCGTAAACACACCAAAGAGGTCTTTGTGAGCCCAGCTCATGCTGTGGCGTGATGACCAGCGAGGAGAACTCGACTTGCCGATCATCTAGGAGCGAAGTCTTGGTCCTGACGACGTAGGCGTTACCTCGTAGGTAGAGGTCATCGTCCCCCTCTTCGATGAGCGTTTCGAGTGTTGAGTCTTCTATTAGCCAGGCACGGGCTCCAGCTGCCGTGTCGGCGCGCCGACGACGGGCCACGGCTGAACCTTAACCAGGGTTCGGCCTATTTAATCAACCCAGAGGCCCTTCCGTTGTCTACGCGGAGGAAATACTCGATTAACCAACGGACCGGCGTGACTATTGCTCAATGAACACGTTCGCGCGGATTCCTGATCGGCTTGGAGAACAGCTTCGGCTCGGTGAAATAACGTTCGATCAGTTCGGCCTCATGGTCGTGCTCGTCGAGCTAGCCGACTACAGGACGCGCACCGTGACCTTCGCCTCCATCGAGGCGCTACGCCGCCAAGTCGGGTGGGCCCGACGGGGGCAAGAGCGCGACGAAAAAACTGTCCGAAACGCCCTCCAACGGCTCCGAGAGCTTGGCGAGATCGACTACCAAAGTCGGCAGGGACAACGGCAAGGATGGAAGATTCGCATCGTCCCGGATGACTACTTCGGATCGCGACGGGCTTCACAGTCCGAAGTCACCTCGGAACGTTCGCGGTCACTTGGCCAGCAAGACGCCCATGACAGCAGGGTTCTGAGCGGACTTTCACCTCGGCGCGTCCCGAATCCTCACTCGCCAGATACAGATACAGACGGAGACGAAGAAGGAGAAGTAGAAACGAACCAGAGCAGACACGACGAGGTCGCTGCTCTGATCGATGAGTCACTCGCCACCGCTGACGTGGACCGTCTCCTCGCTCTCGTCGCTGCAGAGGACGTGGAGCCGAATACCCGCCGCGTCCTCGCTGACCTGCTCGTCGCGCTCCCACAGCATCGCGTCGATTCCGCGGTTGCAAGCTTCCGTGCCGCTCGTGAGCGCGGCGAGGTTCGGAATACCGCGAAATACCTCGTCGGGATCCTCAAGGGGATGACAAACCGCCGATGAAGGAGACCTCCGACCTTGTCCCGCGGCACATCGGAGCAGTGGCCGAGACGATCACGGTCTCCTTGCCGCCGGACGTACTTATGCAGATCGCACGAGCTGTCGCCGAAATCATGGAGGGCCGTACGACACTGCCCGCCGCGCCATGGATGACCCGCCGGAGGCAGCCGAGTACCTTCGCCTACCGCTCTCACGGCTTGAAAAAGACCGCCGCATTCCATGTCACCACGACCGCGGCCGCGTCCTCTACCACCGTCGCGAGCTGGACGAGTACTTCGTCGGACTACCGAACAGGTAGTGCATCGACGGCGTAACAAGTTACGTCCCCGTAATGGTAAAAGAACCCAACAAACAGGCCCCCGCGCGGCTGGAACCGCCGGGGGCGCGGCACAGGAGGACTAGCTCCCATGCACAACAACGGTAACCGGACCCGTCGTACGCGGGTCAAAGGCAAGCCGGGTATCTACTACCGCGAGGTCCGGAACGGCAATCGCTCCGCCGTCGCTACGAGGTCACGTACCTCGACAGCGACGGTCGCAGGCGCTCCAAAACGATGCCGGGTCACGACAACCGCATCGAGCCCGAGATTGCACCCGTCAAGGTCAAGAGCGGAGCTCCAGACCGCATCTCGGTTGCCCGGAGTCAGCTGACCGTCGCCGAGCTGGCAGACGAGTGGTATCGCCAGCTCCTCGTCGCTGATCCCACCCGCGACGCCCTACCGAGGCCAACCTGCGCCTCTACCTCCGGCCGAGCTTCGGACGACAACGCGCGCAGGATGTCACTGTTGACGATGTCGCCAGGCTGATCGCGGCGATGCAAGCCGGAGGCAAAGCGGGCTGGACGATCCGGAACGTCCTTACGACGCTTTCCAGCATGTTGAGCTGGGCGGTACGTCGAGGGATGGCTCCTGCAAACGTGGTTCGGCATGCTTGAACGAGCGGAACGTCCAAAGGTGACGCGGAAGACTCAGTGCGTCTTCCAGCGAGCCGAGATCGGACTGGCTAATCGAGGCCACGTCGAGTACGTACCGACCCCTGATCACGACCGCGATCTTCTCGGGACTCCGGCTGATGACGAGCTACTCGGACTGCGATGGCAGGACGTTGATTTCGAACACGGCTATCTCCGCGTCCGGTATCAGCTTGGCCGCAAGCGGCAACCGCAAGCCGACCTGAAGACCACCGCGGGCGAGCGAGAGGTCGTGCTCTTTCCCGAGCTTGCCTCACTTCTTCGAAGGCACGCCGCCGCATCACGATGCTCCCAGATCGACGACTTCGTATTCGCGAGCAGCCTGGGGACAGCTCTCAACTGGCGTCACGTCGAGACGCGCGGCTTCGATCATGCCGTCGCCGGGGCCAACCTGCGACCGCGACCGATACAGCAAGCCCGTGCTTGGACGATTGTCGGCCCACCGTAGCCTCATTGCTGCTCGCACAGGGCCTGGATGTGGTGTTCATCTCCCGACAGCTCGGCCACTCAACGCCAGCCACAACGCTCCGCGGCTACGCGCCGCTGTTCGATAAGGACACCCATGCGAACCCGATGAGACACGTGCTCTCCAGCGAGTTCGGGAAGCTGCTTGATGGAAACGACCTGGAAACAACTCACCGAAATCAGACGAAACACGGATCACCCGAACTGGCACAACTCCGCGCGATCGCCGGTTAGGAGAAGCCGCACGCAACCAGTAAAACCCGCCTGTCACGCCGGAGGTCGCGGGTTCGAGTCCCGTCGCTCCCGCTTCCGAAGAGCCTGCACAGCAGGCCCGTTTTCGTTCAGAGGGCCGCTCGCTCTGCGCCGTACGACTGCTCTTGGAGCACTTCTTGGAGCACTTAACTACGGAACATCGACCGAGCCAACCAGAAGATCAGCGTTGGCGACGAGCCGGTACCTTGATGAGGCCATGCTCGACATCGTCTTCGGTGTGATCGCACTGCTCGGCCTTGCCGTCGGACTGTTGTGGCTGCTCGGACTCCCAGGAGACGAAGACACAGAAGAGCTGGCCGGGTTCGTGACGGCCAACTGGGACGAGGTCAAGAGCCGAATCGATCATCGCTGAGCCCCGTCGCGCCCAGACGATCGCCGCAGCGACGACGGGCTTACCGCGGAGCTGCTTGCTCAGTTGAGCCTGGTCTGGAGCTGCTTCAACTTGGCCCGAGCGTGATTCTTAGCGAAGCTCTTGGGGACACCGCGAGCGTTCGGATGCGGAAGGAAGGTGAGGAGGCGGTCGGTGCCGCCGACGGTGATTCGCTTGACGACGCCATGCGTTGAGTCGGTCTCGAACATCTTCCCGAGCGCCGGGCCGCCTGCGCACCGAGAGCGACGATCACGACGGCCGGGCTTAGCTCCAAGGTGCTCTCCAAGTAGTCCGGGACGCATTGCTTCACGGCACGCGGCACTCCCTTCTCCGAGAGTGACTTGCACCGCACGACCTCCGTGAGCGCGTGAGGAGCGATGGGTTGACGAGGTGTTGGAGGCGGCCGGGGAGCGGCTGCGGCTTGGCTGGATACAGGGTGCATTCGAGACGACGCTCACCGTTAATGAGCAGAAGACGCCCGCGTTCTGCCTGGTCGGTGCGCTCAGGTCTGCCACCCGTGCGCTAAGAGCCGATGGCGACGGAGCGGCACTCGAACTCGACGAGGCGGCCCAGCTCGCGCTCACGATCCCGGGCAAGTCCTAAATCACCAGCCGAACTCGAACGGATCACCCGTGCCGAGGACCTCCTGGCAGCCGGATCCATCGCAGCGTCCGAGGCGGTGCTGCGCCAAGCGCTCGAGCTGTTCGAGCGAAAGGAGAACATCGTGCAGGCTGAGCAGACCCGGACACTGCTGGCCGCAGCCCGTGCGAGGTCGGCCGGGTCGCTTCGATGAGAGCGACTCGCGCACCTAGAGAGATTCGGCCTACGCGTACCCGACCCGAGTCTTAGGCTGCGGTCGTGGATACTGCGCCGCTCAGCGGGCCTGTAGCGGCCCGGAAGGTCGTCACGGCTCTGTTCTGCGACGTCGCAGGCTCGACAGCGCTGGGCGAGCTCCTTGATGCCGAGGTACTACAGTCGGTGCTGTCACGCTACTTCGGGCTGGCGGCCGCGGTGATCGAAAGGCACGGGGGGACAGTGGAGAAGTTCATCGGCGATGCGGTGATGGCGGTGTTCGGGGTTCCGCTGCTGCATGAAGACGACGCTGTCCGCGCGTGCCGGGCCGCTCACGAGTTGCTGGCTGAGCTACCTCATCTGAACGACGAGCTCGAGCGCGACTTCGCGACGAGGCTGGAGCTTCGGGTCGGAGTGAACAGCGGAGAGGTCGCGGCGGTGGCGGATCAGCTGCTCGCAACGGGGGACGCGGTGAATGTGGCGGCGCGCTTAGAGCAGGCAGCAGAGCCGGGCCAGATCCTGATCGGAGCTGCGACACTGGCGCTGGCGCGGGATGCGATCACGGTCGAGGCGCTCGAGCCGCTCGAGCTGAAGGGGAAGGGTCGCCCCGTACAGGCTTACCGGTTGATCGCGGTCGTGCCCGGGCGGCCGCGCGTCTCTTTGGGCCTAGATGTGCCGATGGTTGGCCGGGCGGACGAGAAGGAGCGGCTCGAAGAGGCGTTTCGGGACGCCGTGGCGCGGCAGGCCTGCAGGCTGGTGACGGTCTTGGGGACGGCGGGGGTCGGGAAGTCGCGGCTCACGGCCGAGTTGCTCACCGGGGTCGACGCGAGGGTCGTCACCGGGCGGTGTCTCTCTTACGGTGAGGGGATCACCTATTGGCCAGTGGTCGAGGTGGTCAAGCAGCTCGGCGATGTCGGCGAGCAGCTGACGGCCCGGAACCCGCAAGTCGCAGCAGCACTCGGGGCTCTGATGCGTGAGGGATCCGCGGCGACGCCGGGCGAGATCGCCTGGGCGGTGCGGCGGCTGTTCGAGGCAGCGGCCACCGAGCGGCCGCTCGTGGTCGTCTTCGACGACATTCACTGGGGCGAGCCGACCTTCCTCGACCTGATCGAGCACATCGCCGACGTCTCACACGACGCCTCGATCCTGATTCTGTGCCTTGCACGCCCCGAGCTCCTCGAGAACAGCGCCGCCTGGCGCAGCAACAAGCCTGGTTCGACAACGCTTTCTCTGGAGCCGCTCGACCCCGGCGAGACGGCTGAGCTGATCGATCGCCTGATCGACCCCAGCGAGCTCGATCCCGCACTCGTGTCTAGGATCCGTGCGGCTTCCGCAGGCAACCCGCTCTTCGTCGAGGAGATGGTCGCGATGGCCCGCGACTCCGAGGGCGACGAGGTCGAGGTGCCGCCGACGATCAAGGCATTGCTGGCCGCCCGGATCGACCAGCTCGACCCCTCGGAGCGCGCCGTGCTCGAACGCGGCGCGGTCGAGGGCGAGCTTTTCCACCGCGGCGCGGTCGAGGCACTCACAGCCTCGCCGGAACCTGTCGTCCAGCACCTCGTGGCGCTCGTCCGCAAGGAACTCATCCGCCCCGACCGCCCGACATTGCCCGCCGAGGACGCCTACCGCTTCCGTCACCTCCTCATCCGCGACGCCGCCTACGACGCGCTTCCCAAGGCCGCGAGAGCTACCCTGCACGAACGGTTCGCCGACTGGCTCGAACAACACGGCACTGACCTGGTTGAGCGGGACGAGATCGTCGGCTACCACCTCGAGAAGGCCTACCGCTACCGCACCGAGCTCGGCCCCATCGACACAGGGGCAGCGGCTCTCGCAATACGCGCTGCCGAACTACTGACAAATGCGGGCCGGCGAGCTCGCGGTCGGGGCGATTTCCAGGGCACCGCTTCGCTGCTCGGCCGTGCAGCCGACCTATACGCGCCCGGCCGACTGGCGCTCCTCCCCGACGTTGCCGGGGCTCTCTACTGGGTCGGGGAGTATTCGCGAGCCGCGGAGTTGCTCGACGAGGCCGCTGAGACTGCGAAAGCGTGCGGCGACGAGGTCACTGAGAAGGTTTCCAGCCTCCTGCGAGCGGTTGTCCGCTCGCAGACTGGAGACCCTTCCGCGTCATACGACCGGGTACGGATTCTCGCAGACGACGCCGTCGAAGCCCTTGAAAGGCTCAGCGACGACGCGGGTCTCGCACTCGTCCTCTACATCGCGGCCTCGCAACGAGGCTTCCTTGGTCGCGCCGAGGAAGCTGCACTCTTTCACGAACGTGCCCTCGAGCACGCGCGGCGGGCAGGTGACTTTCTCCGCGTTCGTCAGTGCATTGAGGGCATGGCGCAGTCAATGGCCTGGGGCCCGACACCTGTGAGCGAGGTCATCAAGTTCGTGAACGGCCTCCCTGACGACTTGCAACGCATGAGGACGCGCCGCGAGAGTGCGCTGATGGCCTGCTACCTGGGACGGTTCGCCGAGGCCCGGGATGCCTACTCAGACGTGCAACAGAGAACCTCCGAACTCGGGAACCGCGTCCAGGAAGCCGCAAGCCGAGATTTCCTCGGCATCATCGAGCTTTATGCCGGCGACCCCGTGGAAGCGGAGCGTGCACTCCGCGACGGCTACGAGCGACTCGGCGAGCTTGGCGCCCGTGGGAATCGCGCGACGACGGCGACCTTGCTCGCAGACGCGCTCCTTCGGCAGGGACGGGACGAGGAAGCAGAGGAAGTCCTCAACGTCGCCGACGAGATCGCCCAACCCGATGACTGCGACCCACAGGTGCGTTCACGCGGTGTCCGTGCGCGGATCCTCGCGCGTCGCGGACGCCTCGCCGAAGCCGAGCGCCTGGCGACTGAGGCGGTCGAGCTCGCTGCTCGGACCGACTTCACCGTCCTGCACGGAGACGCGCTCCTCGCGCTCGCCGAAGTCCTGCGCGCCTCGGGCGCAGCCCACGAGTCGACAGCGGCGCTCGAGGAGGCGCTCAGCCTCTTCGAGCGGAAGGAGAACGTCGTCCAAGCCGAGCAGACACGCGCGCTCCTCAAAGACCTCGAGAAGCAACTGGGAACCGAGAGGTCGTAACCCCCCGCGTTTCTGCCAAGTCCCGGAGCGGGGGGTCCGACCGTTACTGAACCGCACCGTGGGGAAGGTGGTCCCCGAGAGAGGTCAGGGGTGAGGACGCTCGTGTAGCTGGCGATTCTGTACCCAGAGCCGGTGTTGGACTAGACGCGTGTTCCCGCGCGGCGCATGATCGCGCTGTGCGAAAGGACATCCCGACCGGCACGGTCACCTTCCTGTTCACCGACGTCGAAGGGTCGACGCGTCTTCTCGACGAGCTCGGCGTGGAGGCATACGGGCCACTTCTTGCAGAGCATCATCGTGTGTGCCGGGAGGCGTGGGCTACACATGGCGGGGTGGAGATCGCCACGGCAGGTGATGGCTTCTTCGTGGCGTTTAGGCAACCATCCGATGCGCTCGCCGCCGCCGGCACGGCACAGGCCGGCTTGGCGCGGCTGGGTGTGTCGGTTCGGATGGGCGTGCATGCGGGGGAGGTCGTGGTCGGGGACACGGGCTATGTCGGAATGGAGGTGCACCGCGCGGCGCGAATCGCGGCGGCGGGTCACGGCGGACAGGTGCTGATGTCGAAGCAAACGCGCGTGCTTGTCGAGGTTGACGCGACCGATCTCGGGGAGCACCGCCTGAAGGACTTCCCGGAGCCCGTCGGGATCTTCCAGCTCGGCTCGGTGCGCTTCCCCCCGCTTAAGACGATCTCGAACACCAACCTGCCAAGCCCCGCCAGCACGTTCGTGGGGCGCGATAACGACATCAGCGGGATTCTCGCGCTGCTCACAGATCAGGTCCGCCTAGTCACCCTAACCGGACCTGGCGGTTCGGGGAAGACGCGCCTGGCGATCGAAGCCGCCGCAGGGCTGGTATCGGAGTTCAAGGCCGGGGTCTTCTGGGTCGGCCTTGCGCCCCTTAGCGACCCAGCGCTCGTGATCGATACGATCGCGCAGACGCTCGGGGCCAGGGAAGGGCTAGCCGACCACATCGCAGAGCGTGAGATGCTGCTTGTGCTCGACAACTTCGAGCAGGTGATCGAGGCGGCACCGGAACTCTCATCGCTGCTCGAAGCCTGCTCCAACCTCAGGCTCCTGGTTACGAGCCGCGAGCTTCTACGGGTCAGGGGCGAGGTTGAGTACCCGGTGCTTCCGCTTGCCGACCCCGAGGCGGTCAGTCTCTTCTGCGCCCGCACGGGGGCGGCTCCGGATGAGTCAGTTCTTGAGCTCTGCCGGGCACTCGATAACCTCCCGCTCGCACTCGAGCTCGCGGCCGCAAGAGGGAGCGTGCTCTCGCCTAGGCAGCTCCTTGAGCGGCTCTCCGGGCGGCTTGATCTGCTCACGGGCGGAAGAGACGCTGAGCCCCGCCAGCGAACCCTGAGAGCCACGATCGCATGGTCGTACGAGCTGCTCGGGGGGACTGAGCAAGTGTTGGTGGCGCGTCTTTCGGTCTTCGTCGGCGGCTCCACGTTCGAGGCGGCGTCGGAGGTGGCCGGGGCCGACCTTGATGCGTTGCAGTCGCTGGTCGAGAAGAGCCTTGTCCGTCGGACAGGCGAACGATTTTGGATGCTCGAGACGATCCGCGAGTTCGCGCTCGAGCAGTTGGAGCAATCGAGCCTGGCTCGGCTGCGACAGCGGCACGCGGAGTACCTTGCAGCACTCGCCGAGTCGGCTGACCTCGGTGCGCGGCGTCCTGATCAGCCAGCCTGGCTGGACGTTCTGGACACGGAGCAAGGGAACTGGCGAGCGGCACTGGAGTTCGTGCGGAGTCACGGGCTTGATGCGCTTGAGGTGCGCTTGGTAGCGGCGCTTGGCCCGCTGTGGCGGCTGCGTGGCTACCACCGCGAGGGCAGTGCTTGGGTGGATCACGCGCTCGCTACAGAAGCAGGCCGATCTCCAATGCAGCGCATCCAGCTGCTCAAGTGGGCAACCCAATTTGCACAACGAAGAGCGGATCTCGCAGACGCGAGGCTCTTTGCAAGCGAGTGGCTCGAACTCGCCAACGATCTCGTCGATCCCTTGGAGCGTTTCGAGGCACTGATGCAGCTGGGCAACACCGCAACACTCATGCGCGACTTCGAGACCGCACGCTCACACCTCACTACAGCGGTGGAAGCAGCGCAGGCACTTGAACCGTGGGCCCTGTGCACCGCGCAACTCAACCTCGGCATCGCTGCCGCGTCCGCGGGTGACGCCGATGCAGACATGCTGTTTCAGCAGGCGCTAGAAAATGCTCGGCTCTCGGGCTCTGCGTCACTCATCGGCATATGCCTCACGGCCCTTGGCAAGAGACAGCGCCTAAGCGGCCGGTCTCAAGCCGCGCGGGCATTGCTCCGCGAAGCTCTTGAAATACTGCTGGAAGCCCGGACGGCGGAGACGCTCGCCGAATGCCTGCACGAGGTAGCGTCGCTACAGGCCACAAGCAACCGGGCAGACGACGCCGCTCGCTTGTTTGGCGCGGCAAGCGCGATCGTTCAACACCTCGGCCTGGTCGAACCTGCCGACTCACAGCATCTCCGAGATGACACGGCCCGCGACCTCAGAGACCAATTGGCCCTGATCGCTTTGACGACGCCGTCAAGCTCGGAAGCGACTTGACCACCGACGAGGCGATAACGATCGCGATCGACCTGACCGCAGACGAAGCGCCTAGCTGAGTCGAAGAACTTGGAGCTGGGTTGTCAACCAGCACCCGCAACTAACGGCAACTCGACCAGCACTCAGAGGCGGTATTCGGCTTGAACCGGCCGAAACGGGACTAACCGACACTCACCGCAACTCAGCCGTCGCAGAACTGTCACGCCGGAGGTCGCGGGTTCGAGTCCCGTCGCTCCCGCTCTATCTATGCCGCACCGTTACTCGGGCCATGCTGCCCGAAGCCGCAACGGTCGTCGATCTTCCCAGGTCATTTCCCAGGTTTCCCAGGTCAGGCGGGCCTCAGTGGTCCAGAGTCGGCCCGCTGTGCATCGCCTCGGCGACGCGAGCGCCTGCTCCGCCCGGCTCCCGATCGCGTGCGAGTACACCTTCGCGGTGATCGCCGGGCCGGTGTCCGACGTACTTCGAGGCGGTCGCGATCGGCCTGCGAACGAGGTGCTCGTCGCTCGATGTCGCCGAGGCACGCTTCGTGGCGCTGTTGCCGGTGCGCCGCCCGATGGGTTCGCGTCGTCGACCCACGCAATCCACACCGACTGCCTAAGCCCGCGCCTGCAACGTTTTTGCAACGCGCCTCTTGCACCCTCGCCACTGGACACGAAAGCCGCCGGAGCATCTTGCTCGTCGATTACGAGGGAGGACGATATGGAACTCTCGGATGGGACCATCGAGGCTTGAGGAAGGGCGTTGTGCTCTTGATCGGAGTGCGCGGCCTTGGTGGACCCTGGGGTCTGGAGCGTCGGCTTCGGGGACGCGGGCTGCGACGTGCGGGGTCTGCGGTAAGAACCTGGTCAAGAACCCGGCGCTGAGGCAGGTCGAGGCCAGACCGCCGCCGGGGAGACGGGCGCGGTGCCCGGCTGGACGAACACGGCCGGCCAGTTCGGGGCGGCGGCGTACACGTTCGGGAGCGCGTGGTTCTCTCCCGCCTCGGCCGGTCCGAAAGACAAGGGGAAGAACTACTTCTTCGGCGGCACTACGGTCGCGGCGACCCACGCTCAGGCCTCGATCGGGACGGAGACGATCAAGCTGCCCTCGGGCTCGGCCGGTCACAAAGCGACGTTGAGCGGCTGGCTCGGGAACTACGGCACGAACACCACGCAGGTGCGCGCCACGTTCATGAACGCATCCGGGAAAACGCTCTCCGCGATCAGGATCGGACCTGACACGACGATCGGCGGTGAAAACATGGCCCTCCGCACCAGGGGCGGCACCGTGCCCTCAGGCGCCGTAAGCGTCGAGGTGATCATCACGTTCACCGAACACGACGCGGACTACAACTACGCCGGCGCAGACGACGTCTCGCTCGTTCTCAGCTGAGACACGGCCGCCACGTTCAGTGGCGAGGCGACGGGTTCCGCGGCAAGCTTCAGCCGGAGCAATCGTGGGAGTCGAGCCGTTCGAGATCCAGCTGCTTGGGCCTGTGAGGGTGGCGTCGGCGGGGCGCGAGCTCGCTATCGGTGGGCGGCGTCAGCGGGGGCTGCTCGCGTTGCTGGTGCTGGAGCGGGGCCGTCCGGTGTCGAGGGAGCGGCTGGCGGAAGAGCTTTGGCAGGGCAGGCCGCCTGCGGGGTTCGAGGCCACGATGCGTTCGTACGTTTCGCGGCTCCGCGGGGTGCTGGGTGAGTCGGTGTCGTTGACTGGTGGCGGCGCTGGGTACTCGCTCGAGGTGCGGGCGGAGGCGATCGACAGCGTCCGGTTCGAGAGGCTGCTGAAGGAGGCGCGACGCGGCCGGCAGAGGGGCGGTCATGCGCGCGGTCGAGCGGTCGCGGTCGGCGTTGTCGCTCTGGCGAGGCGAGGCGTTGGCGGACGTTGCCGATGACAGCGCCAGTCTGCGTCTGGAGGCGGAACGGCTCGAAGAGCTGCGCCTCGCTGCGCTCGAGCTGCGGATCGGAACCGAGCTTGAGCTTGGCTCGACCGAGGGGTTGGTCGAAGAGCTCGGGACGCTCGTGCGTGTGCACCCGTATCGTGAGCGGTTCTGGCGGCTGCTGATGCTCGCGCTGTATCGGGTGGAGCGGCAGGCGGACGCGCTGGCGGCCTATCAGCGTGCGCGATTCGCTGCTGGTTGAGGAGCTGGGCCTGGAGCCGAGCGAACAGTTGCGGGAGCTGAGCAGGGATTCTCCGACACGAGGTGCCGCCGGCGCGGCCGCCGGAGTTGCGTCACAACCTGCCGTCACCGGCGACGAGCTTCGTCGGCCGCTCCGCCGAGCTGGCCGACGTTGAGACGTTGCTGGCCGAGGGTCGGCTGGTGACGCTGACGGGCGTAGGTGGCGTCGGGAAGACACGGCTCGCGCTCGAGACGGCGTCCCGGCTGCTGCCCGACTTCGCCGACGGCGTCTTCGGTGCGACCTCAGCGCCCTCAGCGAGCCGGCGCTCGTGCCACATGCTGTCGCGCGCGCATTCGACGTTCGCGAGCCGGCGGCAGCGAGCCTGCTCGATGACTTGACCGCGCGGCTCCGCGAGGCGGAGGTGTTGCTGCTGCTCGACAACTGCGAGCATCTACGCGACGCCTGCGCCGAGCTCGCGCTGGCGCTGCTGCCGACCTGCCCACGGCTGCGGCTGCTCGCGACCAGTCGCGAGCCGCTCGGCGCCGACGGCGAGACCGACTACCCGGTCCCGCCGCTCAGCGGTGTGGCAGCTGAGGGAGAGCCGGGGGAATCTCTTGCTTCAGAGGCGGTCTTGCTCTTTCTTGCCCGCGCACGGGCGGCGCGGCCCAGCCTTGTCGCCGACGATGCCGCGCTCGCAGCGGCGGGACGGATCTGCTCAGAGCTGGACGGGTTGCCGCTCGCGATCGAGCTGGCCGCGGCGCGCGCGAAAGCGTTGTCGTTTCCGGAGATCGAGGCGCGGCTTGCCGACCGGTTCCGCTTCCTCGTCTCGTGGCGGCGCCTGACGCCGGCGCGCCATCAGACGCTCCGCGAGGCGATGGACTGGAGCTACGAGTCTCTTACCCCGAGGAGCAGTCGCTCTTGCCGCGGCTCGCTGTCTTCAGCGGCGGCTTCACGCTCGAGGCCGCGGCCGCGGTCTGTCTGGGCGATGATGCGGAGCGCGCGCTCGAACTGGTCGGTCGTTTGGTCGACGCCTCGCTTGTCGTTCCTAGGCAGCACGGCGAGGTGACGCGGTACGGGCTGCTGGAGACGGTGCGCCAGTACGCGCGTGAACGGATCGACGACGAGAGCGCGAGGGCCGGCACGGAGCGGCGGCTAGCTCAGTACGTGCTCGGGCGAGTGGAGGGATCGCAGTCGGGCCAGCTGTCGGAGTTGCAGGAGTGGGTGGCGGCGCTCGAGCCGGAGCGCGGGAATCTGCGAACGGCGCTCACCTGGAGCCGCGACGAAGGCGAGCCTGAGTGGCTGCTTCGACTGGTGAGCGGAGTGTGGCGTTTCTGGTGGGTCAACGGCGACCTAGACGAAGGCACCATGTGGCTCGAGACGGCGCTCGAACAGGATCGCCGGAGCGATCTGGCGCTCCGCGCAGCAACGCTCGAGGGGGCCGCCGGGCTCGCCTGGGCAAAGGGAGATCTCGAACGTGCGCGCGAACATGCGGAATCGGCTCTGCCGCTCTTCACCGCCGCCGGGGATCATCGCGGCGAGCAGGCGGCGCTGATCGTGCTCGGCCTTGTCGCGCTCGCTCGCGGGGACGGTGACCACGGAAGGTCGGAATTCGAGCGCAGCCGGGAACTGGCCGAGCGATACGGCCCCAGACCGACGCTCGCGACCACTTACCACAATCTCGGCTCGGTCGCCTACAGCGAGCGTGATCTCGAGCGTGCGGCACGTCTGTACCGGCGTGCGCGCGCTGTTTTCGAGCACGACAGCGACGCCTACGGCACCGCATTGAGCGACCTGTATCTCGGGTTCGTCGCCGCGGAGGTCGGCCGCTACGAGGACGCGGCCGTCCAGTTCAGCACGGCGCTTCGCGTCTTTCGGCGGATGCGCTTCCCGCAGTACGCGTCGCAGTGCGTCGCCGGGATCGCCGCCGTCGTGCGCGCACGCGAGCAGCCGCAGGAGGCGACGCGGCTGTTCGCCGCGGCGAGCGCGCTCCGCAGCCGCGCCGGGATCGCACCGTCAGTTGTCGCCGCCCTCTGGGAGCGCGAGCAGGCAGCCACACGCGCAGATCTCGGCGACGCTTCCTTCGCAACGGCCTGGGCTGAAGGGCTCGCCCTGCACGACGAGGAAGCGCTCGACCGCGCCCAGCTCGCCGTCTCCAGCTGACAAAGCTGCAACGAAATTGCAACGGACGCTCGTGACGCTGGGCTCGATGGCCGGTCATCTCGACCCGCTCGCGCAGGCACTCGCCGAAACCCGCGCGACCTTCGTCTCCGCGCTCGGCCGGGCCGACACCGAGGCGCTCGCCGGGCTCTATACGGCAGACGCAACCCTGCTCCCGCCCGCCTCCGCGCCGATCACCGGCCGGGAGGCGATCAGGCGGTTCTGGCAAGCAGGCCTCGACGCCGGCATTGTCGCGATCCGCCTCCAAGCGGCCGGGCTGGACCACGACACTCGACTCGCCTACGAGCTAGGCGGCTATGAGCTTCGGCTCGAACCGACCGGCTCGAACACCGTCGTCGACCGCGGGAGCTACTTGCTCCTGTACGAGAGACAGGACGACGGCAGCTGGCGTCGCCGCATCGAGATCTTCACACCCGGCGCCTGAAACTGCGCCTGCAACGTTCTTACCACCCGAGCGCCACCTGACCGATCACTCCCAAGTCTTTGCGCGCCGTCGGTCTCGATGCCACTTCGTCAGGGTATCGGGTCCAGTCCCACGTCCCTCCGGGAACATCACCGAACACGGGCGCGGGCGAGACCAAGTCGCCGTGGAATGATCGTCGTGTGGCAGAAAGCGTCTGCGTTAAAGACGCGGATCATCACTTCAAGTCGAACCCGTCAGGAAAGGGAGTCGATGACCACGTACAAGGTCGGCTACTTCGTCGGAAGCCTCTCCTCCACCTCGATCAACCGCGAGCTCGCCAAGGCGCTGACCCGCCTGGCGCCCGCGGATCTCGAGTTCACGGAGATCCCCATCGGCAATCTGCCGCTCTACAGCCCCGACTTCGACGAGGACTTCCCGCTCGAGCCCAGCGCGCTGAAGGAGGCAATCGCTCGATCGGACGCCATTCTGATCATCACCCCGGAATACAACCGCTCCATTCCCGGAGCGCTAAAGAATGCGATCGACTGGGCCACACGGCCGCCGGGGCACAACTCCTTCGCGCAGCTGCCAGCCGCCGTGATCGGGACCTCCGTCGGACAACTCGGAACCGCGATCGCGCAACAGAGCCTGCGCGGCGTGCTCAGCTTCTGCAACGCCCGACAGATGACCGCGCCGAGGCCTACATCCAATATTCCCCCGAGATCTTCCCCGGCGACGGAGAGGTCACAGAGCGAGCCCACCAAGATCTTCCTCACCAAGTACTTGAACGAGTTCCGAACGTACATCGTTCGGGTCCTCACCGTGATACCTCGAACCTGAGCTCGCCGAGCGTGACCCGCTTCTCAACTGGCCCACGTGGTTGGTCTCGGCGAAAATTAACGCGCAGGCGAACACGCACGAGGACGGAATCCCGCCTCGCCGCTGCTACCCACGACGAAAGGAAATACGAATGGAACACGCCAGCGACCCGACGACTGACTTCTGCGAGCACTGCGGGCAACCCCTGTCCGATGTCCCTGATCCGTCGCCGTCCGAGGCCCCCGACGCATCGAGCGTTCAGAAGACGCCGCTCTTTGAGATTCGCACACCGGGCGGCCGAGTCATCTACGTCGCCAACCTCAACTAACCGCGCACTAGGCTGTGATCCTGAGCCTCAGGGCGCAGCGACCGCAGCGATCAGGTGGATGAAGTCCGGTCATGATTGAACGCCGACATGTGCGAGCGCCGTCTCGTCCAGCGACTGGTCTTAGCCCCACCGAGTGGCCTTTGAACTCGTGACATGTGTCGCTGAATAATGAAGTACGGCACCCATGGAACTGGCGTTGGGGTGAATGCACCCTCCGATCCGTCGCTCCTCGGCTCCACGGAGGCGTGTTTGCGGACGCCAGCGACGGTGGCCGGAGGAGTGGAGAGCGGGTAGCCGCCAGGCGCCTAACGCGACGCCGAAGCGCTCCGCAATGCGACCTCGGGTCGGGCGGCAGCAACAGCCTCGAGTCGCGAGTTGACACCGAGTGCCCGGAAAAGATGGCGGATGTGGTTTCTGACCGTCTCGATGCTCAGGTGGAGGTCAGCTGCTATCTGCTTCGTCGAGCGGCCCTCCTCGAGAAGATGCAGTACCTCCGCTTGACGTGAGGTGAGACGCGGGTGGGGCGCTGCGACCCTGTTGTCGGGGCCCCTCTCCAGCAGCCCGAAAACGCCTACCACGCGTTCACCGTTCATCAGCGACACCGAGCTGATCTCGACGGGCACCCGCACCCCGGCGGTAGAAACCAAGACGCCGAGCGCGTCTGTCGCCGCAGAGGTACCGAGCACCTTCCGGGAGAACAACTCGCGGGCGAGACGGCCATCCTCGGCCGCGACAACGGAAGTGAAGTGACGACCGCGAACGTCACCGACCAGCCGTTCAGCTGCAGGGTTAATCCATCGAACCACACCCGTCGTGTCGAGTACGTAGCTCGGGACGCCAATAGTTTCCAGGGCCAGCTCGACATCGCCACCGACAGCCAAACCAGTGACCATCACGGAAGTGTGACGATGCGTGGCCGCGAGCGCCTCCCCCTTATGAGGCGCCGAGGGCATGACCCCGCGTCGGCCTCATCTCGCACCCTCGCCCAGATCGGGGGCTCGCCTTCGCGTCGGCGTGACGCTCCATCCGCCAAATCCCGCCTCGTTCCGGGCTGATTGTTCCGATGAGACATTGACCCATTTGGGTCCTACCCAGCCGCCTTGCACGGGCCGTACTGTGGAAGAGCAAGAAGCTCAAGGACTCGGCGTAGACGTCGAACTCATCCTGCGGGCTTCGCTCAATCCGAAAGATTTTGGAGGGAATACCCCATGAAGAAGATCGTCCTCGCGGCCGCCATCGCGGCACTTGCATCCATGTCGGTCGCCGCGTTCGCGTCGGCGGGCGTTGACCGCTACCAGGTGGCGACCGGCCTCACCGTGACCGCCACGTTCGACGGCACCACCTACGTCCACACCTACACCCTCGACACGAACTGCGACGGCTCGTTCACCGGCACCGGTGGAATCGCGTCGCTCCCCCTCAGCGAGACCGTCAACGGAACGCTCAATGACCAGAACATCACCATCAATGGTGCGTACCTGGGCAACTACAACCCGGGCTACACCTGGAACTACAAGGGCTCGCTGAGCGGCGGGAACGCATCCGATTCGATGGGGCAGACGGTTCCGCTGAAGTTCCAGCTCACCATGTCCAACTTCAAGAACCACGGCGACTACGTCAGCTCGCAGGGCGGCGGCTCGGACGCGGCCCACTCGTGCATCGGGATGCCGATTCACTAGAGGGCATCGACCCGCTAACTGTTCTTACGGGGCGGCCCTCGGGCCGCCCCGTTGCGTCTTCGTGCTTCTCACGCCGTTCTCGGTGCCGGGGCTTGACCTGTGCTGCGCGAACGTCGTATGGTCGGTCTCTCAGCTGGTCGAGTCGCGCGACATCGCCGTGTAGGCAGCCACATTCTTTTGTGGGCTCTGCGACGCCAAGCTCCTCTCCTCCCAGCTGGGCCAACCGCGGCATGAGCTGCGGCGACGCGACGAGTAGGGAGATGAGATGAGAAGAGTGGTTCGGTTCAGCCCGGTCCGGCTGGGGGTGTTGGTGTTGACACTGTTCGCGATGGTGTTGGCTGCGGGGGCTTCAGCCGCTGCGCCGGTGACGATCGGACAGACGAGCGCCGCGGCCGACTACCTCTGCGGAGAAGGCTTCGGCCCCGGAATACCCGAATACGACTTGGAGACGACGGTAGCGTCCGGCACAGGGTTCGTCGTGCCGGCAGGGATCTGGGACATCACCTCGTGGAGTACGTACGCAGGTAGCCACGGTGGCTCGATGAGCATGATGGTGTTCCGGCCGGCGACCGGCACCGACAACTACACGGTCGTAGCGGCGTCGCCCGTTGAGGTGCTCACATCGAGCGTCTTGAACACGTATACGGCCAACGTCCCTGTTCGGGGCGGTGACCTCCTGGGGTTCTGGGCGGGCAATGACGCGTCCTGTCTTACCCATACCACCTCCTCTGGAGATCTCAACCCGTCCAACCCGGGTGCGCAGCCGGCCGTCGGCAGCACGGTCAATGCACCCCCGTTCCCCGGGTACCTGCTGAATATCTCTGCGACGCTCGTTCCTCTCGGGAAGGCTGACTGCATGAAAGGCGGCTGGCAGAGCTACGGCGTGTTCAAGAACCAGGGTGACTGTGTGAGCTTCGTCGCGACTGGGGGCAGCAACCTGGCCGCAGGGGGCTGATCCCAAGGACTTCTCGGCGGGGCGGCCCGCACCAATGGCCGCCCCGCCCTGGCTCCGCCAGGACGGCTGCTCGTCAGCGAGGGTCAGGCGTTCCCAATCCCTATCCTCGGAGCATGGCCACAGTGACCCGGATCTCGATCGCGCCGGTCAAGGCGCTCGGCCTCGTCTTCCCCGACGAGGTCGAACTCGGCCCGCACGGCGTCAGCGGCGACCGGCGCTTCTGGCTCGTCGACGCGGACGGGCGGCTGTTCAACAACAAGCGCTGCGGGCCGCTCGTGCTCGTCCGGCCCGCGTGGGACGAGCAGAGCGGACGCCTCGCGCTCTCGTTCCCCGACGGTCGCGAGGTCGCGGGAACCGTCGAGCTCGGCCCCGAGGTCGACCTTGCGCTCTACGGCGACCCGTTCCCGGCCTGGCCCGTCCTCGGGCCCTGGGACGACGCCCTCTCCGAGTTCGCCGGTGAGCCGCTGCGGCTCCTCTGGGCGCCGCACGGCGCCGTCGACCGCGGCCTCCACGGCGGAGCGGCGTCGCTCGTCTCGCGGGCCTCGCTCGCGCGCCTCGCCGAGGTGAGCGGCGCCGGCGCTCCGCTCGACGGCCGCCGCTTCCGGATGCTGCTCGAGATCGACGGGGTCGGCGCCCACGAGGAGGACGGCTGGATCGGCCGCGAGGTGCGCGCCGGCACCGCATCGATCTTCTTCAACGGCGACGTCGGCCGCTGCGTCGTCACGAGCCACGACCCCGACACCGGCGTCACCGACCTCGACACGCTCGGCGCGCTCGCGACCTACCGGCGGACGGGCGTGACGGAGCCGCTCCCGCTCGGCATCTACGGCGAGGTCGTCCGGCCGGGCCGCGTCCGCGTCGGTGACGAGGTCGTCCCGGCCCGAGGCGGTTAGAGCCTCCCGGGGGCGCGTCGTGCACCCCCGGGAGCTCGAGTCACGCGGTTACGACTTGAGAGCCAGGTTCTCGTACGCGGGAGCGTCCGGGAACTGGTCGAACTGCCAGTGCGTCACGTTGGAGCTCGTGATGTGCACCGAGTTGCCCTGGAGCCACGGGATCCACGGAACGATCTGCGTGGTCAGCTTCTTGTCCAGGTTCTCGTAGCACGAGAGGCGCGCCTGGCCCGTGAGGGTGGCGCAGTGGTCGAGGTCCGAGTTGACGTTCGGCACGTTGGTGCAGTTGCCGGTGATCTTCAGCGTCTTGCACTGCGCCGGCGTGATCCCGACGAGCGAGTAGTTCGTGTTGCCCTGCGGGATGATGTTCCTGCCGTCGAAGAGCGGAGCGAAGAACGTGAGCGCGTCCGCATAGTCCTTGCCCCAGCCGGGCCGCTCGCCGAACGGAACGTTCTTCGACGGGCGTCTGGATCGTCGGGTACGCGGCGCTCGTCGAGCGGACCGTGAAGGTGATGCCGATCTTCGCGGCGTCCTGCTGGATCACGGCGACCATCTTCGGGTCGACCGAGCGCACGTCCGCGACCATCAGGACGTTCTTGCAGGCAGCGGCGGTGCACATGCCGCTGCTGTTCGCGTACTTCGAGCCCTTCATCGCCGCCAGCGCCTTCGAGACGCTGCCGTGGTCACCGGCGGTGCCGTACGGCTTGTAGTCGGCGAGCTGGTTCGAGAAGACCGAGTCGGGAATCATGTGATTCGCGATCGGGCCGAGGTAGGCACCGCCCCACGCCTGCTGCAGAGCAGCCTTGTCGATGATCCAGTTCATCGCCTTGCGGACGTGAACGTCGTCGAACGGGGGCTGCGTCAGGTTCATCGTCAGGTACCAGATGCGGTCGCCTGCGTTGATGTGGAGGTACTGCTTCAGGCTCGGGTCGGTGTTGTACTTCGCGCCGACCTGTGCCGGGATGCTCGAGATGGCCGTGTCGAGCGTGCCGGCCTCGATCTTGTTGTAGATGTCCGTCGAGTTCGCATCCGTCAGGAACCGGACCTCGTCGGCGTAGTTGTGGCGGTAGGCGTCAGGGGCCGCGTTCGGGTTGCGAACGAGATCCATCATCGAGAGGCCGTCGAACCCGCTCGCGGGCTTGATCGCCGCGCAGCTCGAGATGTTGACCTGATCCTCGCCCTTGAACATGTAGCCGGCGGTCGAGACGATGTCGCGGCCGTAGGCACCGGGCTTGCCCTGGAAGCACTTCATGACCTCGGCCGGCATCGGGGACGCCGCGGGAAGCGTCAGCCGGTACAGGAAGTCGCCGGCGGGCTGCGTGAGGTTGAAGATGATCGTGCTCTTGTTCGGGGTCGAGATGCCCGAGATATGGCTCGCCTTGCCCTTCGCGTAGGCGTCCCAGCCCTTGATCACGTTGAAGTAGAACGCGTACTCGCCGCCGTCCTTCGGGTTCGCGAGCCGGTCGAGGGCGGTGACGAAGTCCGCCGAGGTGACCGCGCGATTGACGGGCGGGCTGAACTTGATGTCCGTCTTCAGGTGGAACGTGTAGGTCTTGCCACCGTTCGTCGGCTTCGGCACCGACGTCGCGATGTCCGGGACGATCACGTTCCCGGCCGGTCCGGCGACATGCTGGTAACTGACCAGGTTGCGGACCATGAGGCCGCTCAGGATGCCCCAGGCATCGCCGAGGTACTCACCGGTCGGGTCGAAGCTGTCCGACATGTCGGCGAAGTTGTTCTCCCAGCCGACGTTCAGCGTGCCGCCGGCCTTGATCGTCTGGCTGTTCGCGGGATGAGCCGACGCGCCGACCGTCAGGACGACGGTCGCGATCGCCACGATGGCGACGCCCAGTCCCAGCTTCCTCAGATGGCTACTCACGATTGTCATTCCCCTTCCTCCGCAGCCGGAAGCCGCGGGAATCGCGATTCGACGGGTACGACGGAGGAGGGAGCGGCGAGTTGTTGCGGGAGTGTTAGCGCTCGGTTGAGCTAGCCCGACCGGTCTTATCTGGGCTGGCGTCGTGCGACCGCCACGCTCGCGACCGCGATCAGTCCGAGCGCGATCATGAGCACCCAAGGCAGGTTCGAGCCGAGGGTCGACCCCGCGGCCGAGAGCGCCCCGGGTGTCGCCTCGGCAGGCGTGCCCGCCTCGCTCCCGGCAGCCGCGGCCGTCCCGGTCCCGCCGGAGGGCTTGGCCGTCCCCGCGTGCGACGTGCTCGGATTGCTGGAAGCCCCGCCTGCTGCCGCCGTCGCGGCCGGCTTCACGACCGGCGCAGGCGCGCCGTAGCGCGGATCGGTGGCGATCCTTCCGAGCGCGGTCGTATCGCTCCCGCCTCGGCTCGCGAGGGCGGTCTTCGCTGCCGGGGAGAGCGTCGCGACGGTTCCCGATCCGTGACCCACCGCCACCGGGCCGGTGGCCGCGGGTACCTGCTCGACGTACTGCGAGATGCTCGACGCGGTCGGCAGGGGCTGCGATCCTGCCCCGGACGCGAGCGGGGCCGCCACGGTCGCGAGAACAAGCAGGGCGATCGCTAGGCGAACCATGACCAGGGGCTAGGGTACCAACCACGTGAGCGACCCCAGACGGCCGGAGGCGAGAGCTGGGCAGCTCCGGGCCTCGATCCTCCTGACTGCAGCGGTGGGCGCGCTGCTCGCCTGGCTGGCGTTCGAAAACGGCGGCCTTCGGGTCGCTGACCTGGGGAGCGGCGGCTGTGGCGGTCTGGTGGGCCGTGGCACTCGCGGCAGCTGGAGTGCTGCCCGTCGTGCGACCGGCAGCCCCGGCCCGTATGGTCGCGGCGGCGCTCGCAGCGCTCGCACTGCTCTCTCTCCTGTCCACAACCTGGGCCGCGGATGCCCAACGCGCCTATGCCGACGCCGCGCGCATCGCGCTCTACCTGGGGGTGTTCGTGCTCGTCTCGCTGCTGGCGCGACGAGACACACTGACCGCGTGGCTCGACGGCCTGACCCTCGCCCTGATCGCGATCGCGCTGCTCGCCCTCGCGAGCCGCCTCGACCCCTCGCTCGGGCTCGGACAGGGCGGGCAATCGATCCTCCCGGAGGTCGTGACGCGCCTGAGCTATCCGCTCGGCTACTGGAACGGCCTGGCGATCTTCGTGGCGCTCGCCGTGCCCCTGCTCCTCCGGAGAGCGATCTCCACGGGCCCGAGCGCGATCCGGCTGCTCTCCGTCGCGGCGATCCCGGTACTCGCGGCGGACGTCTACCTCGCTTCGTCGCGCGGCGGCGCGATCGTCGCGGCGGCCGGCATGGTCGCGTTCGTCGTAGCGTGCGGTCGGCCGTGGGCGGCGGCCGGCGCGAGCCTCGCCGCCACCGCCGGGAGTGCGGTCGCCGTTCTCGCGCTCCACTCACGTCACGCGCTCGTCGACGGCCCGGTGACCTCGTCGGCCGCGCGGGCAGAAGGCCGCTCGGCGGCGCTGCTCGTCGTGGTGGGGGCCCTGATCGCCGCGCTGGCGTGGTTCGGCCTCGATCGTGCCGGGCGGAGGGCGAAGCCGTCGCGGGCTGCCGGGCTCATCGTGATCGCCGTCGTCGCGCTCGGGGCGATCGCCGCGATCGTCATTGCGCACCCCGTCGCCCGCTTCGACGCGTTCAAGCAGCCGCCGCTCAGCCCTAACGCGACGGGCTTCACGGCCGCGCACCTGCTCAGCGGGAGCGGCAGCGGCCGCTGGCAGTTCTGGTCGGCCGCCGTCGACGAGTGGAAGACGGCGAAGCTCGCCGGGAAAGGGTCGGGATCCTTCGACGCCTGGTGGGCGCAGCACGGAACGATCGCGCTGACGACCCAGGACGCGCACTCCGTGTTCTTCCAGGCGCTCGGCGAGCTCGGCGTCGTCGGCTTCTTGCTCGTCTTCGTCGCGTTGATTCTCGGCCCGGCGCTCGGCTTCGCCCGACTCCGGGGCCTTGCGGGGCAGGACCGGCTCGCCGCGGCCGCCGCAGCCGCCACGGCCGCGGCATTCACCGTCGGGGCCGCCATCGACTGGATGTGGCAGCTGCCGTCGGTGGCCCTCGCAGGGATGATCGCGCTCGCCCTCGCAACCGCACCGGGTCAAGGCCGCCCGCATCGCCTCCGCGGCCGCGTGCGCGCGGTGGTCGCCGTCCCGCTGATCGTGATCGCCTTCGAGCTCGTGCCGCTCACCGCCGGCCTCGCGCTCGACCAGAGCACGAACGCTGCCCGTCGCAACGACGTGCCGGCGGCGGTCACTGCGGCGCTGCGCGCCCATGCCCTCGAGCCATGGGCACTCGCCCCCGTCGTGCAGCTCGCTCTGCTCGAAGAGTCTCGGGGCCGGCTCGAGGCAGCGCAAACCTGGATCAACCGGGCCCGAAGGACCGACGGTGGGGACTGGCAGACGCGGCTGATCGCAGCTCGGATCGAGACGAAGCGAGGCGCGGTCAGCGAAGCAAAGGCCGACCTGGCCGCCGCGCGCCGGCTCAATCCGAGATCGCCCCTCTTCTCCTCCGGCTGAGCGAGCGCGATACGGTTGGCCGCATGAGCGTAGGCGGCGACCTCCCACTCTCGGTCATCGTCGTCGCGTTCGGCAACGCAGACCTCCTGAAGAGCTGCATCCGGTCGGTCGTCGAAGCCTCGGCGGTGGTCCCCGGAGGCGCCGAGACGATCGTGGTGATGACCGGCGACAACGACATGCTCGGGAAAGCGCTCGCCGGCGAGCCGGTCACCCTCGTGCCTGCCCGAGGAAACCCCGGGTTCGCCGGGGCGGTCGCGCTCGGTCTCACGGCGGCGCGGGGTGAATGGGTCGCGGTGCTGAACGACGACTGCGTCGTCGAGCCCGACGCGCTGCGCGAGTTGCTGCTCGCCGGTACATCCGGCCCCGCGATCGGCTCGGTCGCGCCAGAGGTTCGCTTCGCGCACTCCCCCGGCGTGGTCAACTCGGCCGGCCTCGAGATCGACGGCCTCGGAGTCGGCTACGAGCGGTCGCTCGGGTCGCCGGCGGCGAACGGCAGAGACGACCTGGTCGAGGTGTTCGGCGCGAGCGCAACGGCGGCGCTGTACCGGCGCGAGATGCTCGACGACGTCGGCGGATTCGACGCGTCGTACTTCGCGTACCTCGAGGATGTCGACCTGGCCTGGCGCGCCCGGATCCACGGCTGGACGGCCGTCCACGCGCCCACCGCGGTCGTGTGGCACCACCATTCGGCCGCGTTCGGGCACGGATCCGTCTGGAAGTACCGGCTCGTCGGGCAAAACCGAGTCCGCACTCTCGCCAAGAACGCGACGACGAGGCATCTCCTCGTCTACGGGCCCGCGATCGTCGGCTACGACCTCGCCTACTGCGCGTTCGTGGCGGTCAAGGCGAGGACGCTTGCCCCGGCCCGCGGGCGCCTGCAGGGCCTGGCCGAGTGGCGAGCCTACCGGGCCGCGGGCCGCCCCTACCGGGCCGCAGTCTCGCTCTCACGCCCGGCCGGGTTACGCGCTGCACTCGCCCGCGAGCGCAGCTACAGTCGCGAGTCCGCGTCCCGTCGTCCGTAGGTCGGGGGAACCGAGAGCACGGGGATCGGCGATATCGTGCGGGGGAGCCGGTACTGCAAGCACGCCGACACGCACTTCCTAATCTGCGACGCGGTGAATTCCCACTCGACTCCCCTGGAGCTCATCCCGGCCGACGGCCAGGTCGAGCCGACGATTCCCCTCCTGCGCCCCTCCCTGCCCACTGCGGAGCAGCTTCTGCCGTACCTTCGACGAATCGACGCGACGCGCGTCTACACGAACTGGGGCCCGCTGGCACTCGAGCTCGAGGAGCGTCTCTGTCGCCGGTTCTCGCTCCCGCTTGGCGGCGTGGTCTCCGCCAGCTCCGGGACGTCCGCGCTGATCGCTGCCATCCTCACCACTGCCGGCCGAGCTGAAGGCAGGCGTCGACTCGCGATCGTCCCAGCGCTTACGTTCGTCGCCACTGCAGTGGCGGCGGAGTCATGCGGCTACACAGTTGAGATCGCCGACGTTGATCCAGGCACCTGGCAGCTCGATCCGGACCGAGTCGCCGCTCGAACCGATCTTGACGAGGCGGGAATCGTGATCCCGGTCGCCCCGTTCGGGCGAGTAGTCGCGCAGACCGCCTGGCTCGAGTTTCGTGAACGAACGGGCATCCCCGTCGTAATCGACGGGGCCGCGACGTTCGAGGCTGCCGACGTCCGGCCCGAAGAGCTCTTCGGTGAGATTCCAGTCGCCATGAGCTTCCATGCGACGAAGACATTCACAACCGGTGAAGGCGGCTGCGTCGCGTCGACCGACACGGGCATGGTCGAACAGGCCGGGTACGCGCTGAACTTCGGGCTTTCCGACAGCAGGGACTCCGTGGTTCCGAGCCTCAATGGCAAGTTGAGCGAGTACCACGCAGCCGTCGGGCTCGCGGAGCTCGAGCAGTGGAAAGCAAAACAGGAAGCCACGGCGCGCGTTCTCGAGCTGTACCGGGAGCGCTTCGACAGGCTCGGCCTGCTGCATCGCCTCATTTATGGACCCGAGGTCGCCTCGCTCTATGTCCTGTTTCACACCAGAACGCAGGCTGAGGCGAACGGCGTTGCCGCGTGCCTTGCTGAAGACGGCGTTTCCCACCGGCGTGGTACGGAGCCGGCCTACACGCACACACGCGCTACAGCGGCGGTGTTACTGACCCACTTCCCGTGACGGAGCGGCTCGCTCCACACCTGCTCGGCCTTCCCTTCGCCGTCGACCTCGACGAGCGTGATATCGAGCGAATCGGTGCAGCGGTCGCCCGCGGACTGCAATCCCGGTGATCGGCGGGGGCGCCAAACGCTCCGCATGTCACGTCCTGGCCGGGAGAGCTGGCTTCGAGGCAAGAAAGGCGACATGATCGGGGTCTCTCCTCAGAACTACATCGCGGCGGCCTGCGAGGAGGATCTGCGCATGTACGGCGACTCGTTTCGGGGCGTCGGTTACACAAGGTCGGCAGAAGAGGCGCACGATCGTTACGCGCTCATGCTCGAGGTCATCCGTGAGCGCGACGCGGCGATCACACTCCTCGACCTGGGATGTGGGCTGGCCCACCTGCTCGACCACATCGAGAGCCGACCCGACCTTCCCGATATCCGGTATGCGGGGCGCGATATTTCGCACGCGTACGTTGAGGCGGCGAAGCGCCGTCACCCCGACGCAGATATCGACGTCCTCGACGTCCTTCGATCGGATGCGACCCTCGCCGAATACGACTACGTCGTCATGAACGGGCTCTTCAACTGGCGCGGCGACCTTTCAGCCAGGTCGATGAAGCGTTACTGGGAGCGGATGACGGCGGTTGCGTTCGCCCACGCACGCCGCGGAATCGCGTTCAATGTGATGTCCACCATTGTCGACTGGCGCCGCGACGACCTCTTCCACCTCTCGTTCGATGTCCTTGCGCGTTCGGTTGCGAAAAACCTGAGTCGCCATTTCGTTGTCCGTCACGACTACAAGGCGTACGAGTACACAACGTATGTCTATCGCACGCCGACCAAACTTTGATCATGCAGTCGAGCTCGACGAATTACCGGGTGCGGGAAGCGGGCTACCGACACAGGCTGTATGCGGAGTCGTTCTTCGAGGCTGGCACCTGCGTCGAACTGCCGCACTGTGGCGGTTGGATCGTGCGGCGAGCGATCCCTGGCTCGACCCTGCATGACGCAATGGGCTGCTACCCACTATTCGCCTGCCGCGATTGGAGCCGGCTTCCGATGGACATCGCGACGCTCGACGGGATCGTCTCTCTCACGCTCGTGACCGATCCGTTCGCCGAGCTCGATACCGCCTCGCTGTCGAGCGTCTTCGACGTCGTGCGCCCATTCAAACAGCACCACGTCGCCGAAGCAGCCCGCGCCGCGGAACTTCCCGTGACGCGCCACCACCGACGCAACGTGCGGCGTGCTCAACGCGTCGTCCGGACCGAAGAGCACGACGCTGCCGAACTCCCGGACGAGTTCGTGGATCTGTACGGTGCCCTCCGACGCCGGCACGGGATCTCGGGCATCCGTGCCTTCTCGCGTGATGCGATCGCTTTGCAGCTGCAGGTCCCAGGGATAGTGGCGTTCAGGGCGACCGTAGACAGCGAACTCGCAGGCATACACCTCTGGTACGTCGACGGCGACGTCGCCTTCGCTCACTTGGGAGCGACGAACGCCCTCGGCTATATGACTATGGCTTCGTACGCACTGTTCGCCTTCGCGATCGAGACGCTGAGCCCCCGCGTTCGTTGGCTCGACCTTGGCGCAGCGCCAGGACTCGAAGAGCCCGCCCGTTCCCAGGGCCTTGTCGAGTTCAAGCGCGGCTTCGCGACGACGACGCGGCAGGTCTTTCTCTGCGGCAAAGTCTTCGACGCGAAGCGGTACGCGGAGCTGTCCGAGCATCACGATACGGGTGCGTACTTCCCCGCGTACAGGGCGGATGGCTTCGCCAGCTGAACGCGGTAAGCACAATGCTTACCGCGACTCAGCAGCAGTTTACGACGCCCTGCTCGCCCACAAGGACTACGCGGCCGCTTCGGCCGAGATCGTCGAGCTGGTCCGAGGCATCGACCCGAATGCCCGCACGCTCCTCGACGTCGGCTGCGGAACCGGCCGGCATCTCGAGTATCTCTCTCGATCGTTCGATGTCGAGGGCCTCGACCGGAGCCCCCAGATGCTCGACCTCGCACGGAACCGATGCCCCAGCGTCGCGCTCCATCGCGGCGACCTGGTTGATTTCAACCTCGCCAGGACGTTCGACGTGGTCTGTTGTCTCTTCGGCTCAATCGGCTTCGCCCGCACTCCGGACCGCCTGGAGCGCGCAGTCGCCGCGATAGCCCGCCATGTGACTCCCGGCGGGCTCGCGGTCGTCGAGCGCTGGCTAACGCCCGAGGAGTTTGTCGATGGGCGACGGATACTCGACACGGCACACGAGGCCGACCTCGCTGTAGCGCGAATGTACGTCACCCACCGCGAGGGGTGTGTGTCCGTCTTCGCCTCCGAGTATCTCGTCGGAACGCCGGCGGGCGTGACCCGGTTTGCGGAAAGGCTCGAGCTCGGGCTCTTCTCCGCCGACGAGTACCGGCGCGCATTCGACGCGTCCGGCCTCGAAATCGTCGAGATGTCGGCTGAGCTCTTCGGTTACGGTGTGATCGCCGCCGTCAAGCCGCCGCGCTGACCGCGCTGGACTCGACGAACGGATACCGCTCGCCTAGCAGCCGTCGCACCGCGTTCTGGAACGATCCGTTGACGCCTTCAAGCGGAAGCTCCAGGAACCGTCTGTACTCGTCGGGCGAGGTGAAGATTGCGTGCCGGTCGAACCTGGTCCGTCCGCAGATAATGGATCGCCCTGACGGCATCGAGTTCTTCCGGGTAGAGCGTCTCCGCAACCGAATCGTTCGGGAAGTTGAACCGCAACGGAAGCGGCAACGTTCTGACCTGCGTCTTGGCGATCGCGAGCGCGAGGGCGACCTGCCCCGAGAAGTCGTCGTCCTGCATGCGCGGCGCGACCGCCGGCCGGAGGGCCAGATACGCGGGGACGAGCCGCTCGAATGACGCGCGCGAGAAGAGAACAACACCGAAGTTGAGATAGAAGGGAATCCGGTTGTCTCGCGGCTGCGGATACTGGGCGAGCGAGTATTCGTAGTCGAATGAGAGCGCGCTTACGAGTCCGTTGGCGACGCTGGCCCAATCGTCGGCGGGCGACGTCGTCCCCGGGAAGGCGTAGTGAGCGAGCGTGCCTGCGACGACGTCATCTGCGGCAACGACTTCAAGGATCTCTTCCAGCGGGCCCACGGGTAGCACGTCGGCGTCCATCGCAACGAGCACGTCCGCATCGCGTGGCGCGAGCGCGAACACGTCGTCGGACTGAGCCCAGTCTCCTTCGATAGCGAACCGCGACGACGCAACCCGCGAGATGGCGACGTCGGCGAGGTGGGGACTCCAGCGGTCGAGCTCACCCGGGTCGGCTCCTCCTCCGAGGTACAGGTACAACGCGGGCTCCCAACGCGACCATGGCAGCGCGCGCAAAGCAGCAGCGATCGCCGCGACCTCGGAGTAGAACGCCGCGGTCGGGCTTCCGGCAATGAGAAAGGCGATCTTTGGCACGGTGAGTTCGACCAGGCCGAACGATATACGCGTCGAGTGCCGCCAATGAAAGCCCTAAACGGTCACCGCACCGAGGATGATCTCTCGCGTCGATCGAACGCGCGGGCTCTGCGTTTCATCGAGAGGAAGATCCGGCGCACCGTCTACGCTTCGAGGACGGACCTGCTGTTCGCGGAGGCGGTCAGGCCAAGCTGACGCACCACGTCAGCGCCTCATGACGGGTACCCAAAGGGGCACGGTGCAGTTCAACGACGAGTTTGACGGTCTAGCCGTCGAGATCGGCCAGGAGTCCCGGCCAACCCCGGTTCTCGAGCGCAGAGCGATCCTGGGTCGTCCGCGCTCGCAGGAGTGGGACGTCGGCGTTGACGCGCGTGCTGAGCCTCATCGGCTGCGACCTGCCAGGAACGACATGCCGCCGCTCAAGGGCAGACAACGAGCCGCGGTTTCTGGGAATCGGGGGGTTGTCTCAGGCACACGAGAAATTCCCTCGCGAAGGTTGGCTCGTCGTGGGACGACGTGGAGCCGCTTCCGGACGGGGTATTCGTGTCCGCACCGGCCCTCGAGCTGAGTCGGCACCTGTCACTCCTGCTTCAGGACGAATACAGCACGTCGCCGCTTTTCGTCGTCAAGGACCCGAGCAGATCTCCCGTCTCGCTCCCGCTCTGGTTCGCGGTCCTGGCAGAGCTCCAGGTCGCACCCGCCATCGCTATCGCTGTGCGGAATCCACTCGAGGTGGCTGCTTCGCTAAAGGCGCGGGACGGTTTCACGACGACGAAGTCCCTCCTGCTCTGGCTACGCCACGCACTCGAGGCCGAGCAGCATTCGCGCAATCGCCCGCGCTCCATCGTTCTGTACGACGAGCTCCTGAGGGACTGGCAAGGAGTGCTTGCGAAGCTCGGCGCCGATCTCGATATCAAGTGGCCCTCGAACTCTTACCGGGCCTCCGTCGAGGTCGAGAACTTCCTCTCCGAACAGCATCCGTCACCACGTATTCGACTGGAACGACCTCGAGGGCGGGCCGATGTCGTCGAGCTGGGTCAAGGAGACCTCTTTTCGCGCTTCGCTCATCGAATCCAGTGCCCATTCTCGACCAGATCCGTGACGACCTCGCAAGAGCAGACGCAGCCTTCGGCCCGATCATCGAAGAGGCTCGGCTCGCGGCGCGTAGGTCGACGAAGAAGCTGCTCGAAGCAACCGCAGCGCGAGAGACCTTGGCCGCCGAGTCGGATGCCCGCGGCGTGGCGCTCGAGGCTCGCGCAGCAGAGGTTCAACAGCTTCAGGAAGAGGCCGCGGGGCTGACGAACGCAGCCGCGGCGTCTGACGAGCGCGCTGCCGCGCACTGGGTAGAGCTCGACAGGGTGCAGAAGGTACGCGACGCCTTCGCAAGCGAGGTCGAGGTCCTGGCCTCCGAGGTGGAACGCCTCGCTGGGGCGGTCAGGGCCGCGCAGTCGCGCGCCGAAGCCGCTGAGCCCGAGATCGCGATTGCCCGCGAGAACCTCCAGGATGCTCTGATCGAGGTCGAGCGCCTGACGGCCCAGGCGAATCAGTCTGCCTCGCGCATCGCAACGCTCGAGGCAGAGACCACTGCCGAGCGCACCACTCTGCTGACTGCGCTCGAAGCCGCCCGCGCCGAGGTCAGCGGCTCGACCGGGACGCAGCGGGTGCCAGTGCCGCCCTCTCCGCGGTTGAAGCGCAGGCTGCGGCGGAGCGCGCAGGGCTCCTTGAACAGCTCGAAGCCAGGTTCCACGATGCAGAGGAGTCCCGGGCCGCCCGGGATCGGCTGCAAGCGGAGGTCGCGGACGCGCATGAGGAGCAGGCTCGACTCCTCACCTCGATCGAACAACTCGAGGCGTCTCTGGCATGCGCCTCGGTGGCGCTGAGCGATCACGAAGAAGCATTCGCGGCACGCTGGGAGGCATTCGACGCAGAGCGCTCCAAGCTGCTGACGGACCTCGAAGCCGCGCATGCCGACGTCGAGATCGCCCGTTCCGGCCTTGCGCTCGTTGGTAGCGAGCTCGAGACGCTGAAGTCGGACGCCGCGAGCGAGCGGGCGACCCTCATCGCTGAGCGAGAGGCCGCACGCACGGAAGCGGAGCGGCTGGTTGCCGAGATCGAAGCGGGACGGGCCCAGATCGAGCGGGTTGCCGCCGGAGCCGCGGAGCTCGAGTCGGCGCTGGACACGCAGGGAGCGCTACTCCACTCGTTGCGGTCCGTGACGAAGCGCCGCAGCCCGCGTCGCCGCAGTCTGTCGCAGCTTGGCTCATGGCTTCTTCCCCCGACTCCGCGGAAGCTGAACTACCTCAGGCGGTACGTGTTTCTCGGGTGGTCCGGCGAATTCGACGTCGACTCCTATCTGGCCGCCAACCCCGACGTTCTGGCGGCGGGGGTCAACCCCCTCATGCACTACGTCGAGCACGGCCGGTCAGAGGGTCGTCAACCGTTCGCGGAAGCCCAGCAGCGTCGGTCGCTCGGCTCGGGTGAGCTCGATCCGCCGGCCCTCGCGATCGAGGAGCACTCCGCCGTCGATGAGGGAGCGGTCGTCTCGTCCGATGCGACGGTTGACCCTTCGGGCGGCGGGCCGGAGCCGGACACCGCGAGCCCTACGGCGATCCTGACCGACGAGCTCCGTGAAGCGCTCGAGACCGAGTTCGATCGTGAGTACTACCGGGGCGTTCACGACGACATCGAAAGGTCCGGGATCGACCCCCTCGAGCATTACTTCTACACGGGATGGCGCGAGGGTCGCGATACCTCGGCGCAGTTCTCGACGTCGTACTACCTCTCTTCCAACCCCGACGTCGCTGCGGAAGAGCTCAACCCGCTCGTTCACTACGTTCTCACTGGACAACGCGAGGGGCGGCGTCCGTCGTCGCCGACTGGATTCAAGCGTCAAACGCTTGCGAAGCTTCGGCCGCTCGACGAGGAGATCGCCCACTGGCAGCACGGCGTGGCTGCCCAGACCACACCGCTCGATGGCGCTTCATTGGCCGCTCGTCTCAGGACCCGCATCGGGACACGCCGACATGTCGTTCTGTCTTGCGGCCACGACAACTACACGAAGATCGTCGGCGGCGTACAGCTGTGCGTAGCACTCGAACAAGCCGCTTTTGCCGAACGAGACTGCGCATACATCAATCTGCACCCGGTCCAGCCGCTCCCGGTCCTCTCGCCCGAGACCGAGCCCGAAGCGCTGACCCTTGCCGTGCTTTGCGACGGCGAAGACGTCGGCACTGCCAACGCGGACTCGGTTATCGCCGCCCTCGCAGATATCGCCGGCGAGCAGGGAGTCGATTTCGGCCTTGTCGTGCACGCTCTCCACGGCCACTCCCCCGAGGTCATCGCCGAGCTCCACAGCCGTCTCGCTCCTCGTTGGGCGTGGCTCTGGCTGCACGATTACTTCGGCATCTGCCCCAGTGCAACTCTCCTGCGCAACAGGATCGAGCCGTGCGGCGCACCGCAGCCGGAATCGCCTGGCTGCACGATCTGCGTCTTCGGCGAAGAACGGCTCCGCCACCTTCCTCGATTCCACGCGCTGCTCGACCGCGTGCCGTTCAAGCTTGTCGCACCCTCGCAGTTCATGGCCGACCGCTGGAAGCTGTACTTCGGACGCGAGGAGCTCGACATCACGGTCCACGAGATCGGCGCCCTGACCGAAGCACCGGCCGAGAGCGGGCAGGCCGGCCCTTCTGCGGCTACCGCTGAAGGCCCGGCGCGCGTTGCGTTTCTCGGCGCGCCCGCGGTTCACAAGGGCTGGGACGTGTTCCAGGAGCTCGTCCGGAGGAATGCCGCTAGCGGTAACTACCGCTTCTACCACTTCGGCGACGGCAGGTATCGCGGCACGGACATCGAGCGTCACGAGGTTAACGTCGTCGAGAGTGACCCGCTTGCGGTAGTGGACGCGCTCCGGCAGGAAGGCATCGATCTCGCCGTGCTCTGGTCGCTGTGGGAGGAGAGCTTCAGCTTCACGGCGCACGAAGCGCAGTCCGCCGGCGCCGCAATCCTCACAAGCGAGAGCTCGGGCAACATAGCCCGAGTCGTGGAGATATCGGGCGCCGGACTCGTCTTTGCCGACGAGCACGAGCTGTTCGCTGCATTCGAGAGTGGCTCTATCCTCGACCTTGTGCGATCACGCCGTGCAGAGTGGTCAGCCCTTGCCGATTTCGTGCACTCCGGGATGACCGCCGATTTCGCAAGTTTCGATGCTTGAGGACCTTCACGAGGGCAGCACGAACTCGATCGTCTGCTTCACGAGCATCACCTTTAGCTACCTCGGACGCGCGCGCGTTCTCGCTGGGACCGTCAAGCGGTTCCACCCGGATTGGCGGTTCATCGTGTGCATCAGCGATCTCCCGCCCGAGGAGTTCGATTTCGATCCCTCGGCTGAGCCTTTCGACGACGTTGTCTGGGCGCATGAGCTGCCGATCCCGAACGTTTCCTCGTGGCTGTTCAGGCACGACATCGTCGAGCTCTGCACCGCAGTCAAGGGGCCGTTGCTCGAGATCCTCCTCGATCGAGCGGTCGACAAGGTCATCTACCTGGACCCCGACATTGCGGTCTTCGCGCCTCTCGACAGCGTCGTCGATGAGCTCGATCACTCCTCGATCGCGCTGACCCCGCACCAACTGGATCCCGATGAAGGCGAGATGGCGATCTTCGATAACGAGGTCTGCTCCCTTCAGCACGGTGTCTACAACCTCGGCTTCCTGGCAGTCCGTAACGACGCCTCAGGTCGGCGCTTCGCCGCGTGGTTTGCGGAGCGTCTTCGGTCGTACTGCTACAGCGAGATCGAACGCGGGCTCTTCGTGGATCAGAAGTGGTGCGATCTGGTGCCGGCCCTCTTCGAGAATGTGTCGATACTCCGCGATCCGGGTTACAACGTGGCGAGTTGGAACATCGCTCAACGCCGCGTGGTCGTCGACACAGCTGGAGCGATTCTCGTGAACGGCTCCCCGCTGCGCTTCTTTCACTTCACGAAGCTGGGGCCCGTCGGTGACGTCATGACTGAGCGTTATGCGGGCGAAAGCGACGCAGTGTTCGAGCTCTGGTCCTGGTACAAGCGCTCTCTCCGCGACGCGACACCAGCCGACATTCCAGTCGGCTGGTGGCACTACGGGCACTTCGACAACGGCGATCCGGTGCCCGATGCGACGAGGCGGCTCTTTCGCACGCGAACCGATCTCCAATCGGCCTTCCCGAGGCCCTTTGCGGTCGGCGAGGGGACGTACCACGCATGGCTGGCGGCTGAGCGGCGATGCCCACGACAGCGACATTGGCACTGCCGCGGTCGGATAGTGCGTAAGAGGCCGGCTTGCGAGCGGTGACGCTGGAGGAAGATTGGCCATCCTCGGCCCGGCGTGTCGGCGGCGGGCAGCGCAAAGGGCGTGGACTCGGACGCGCGACGCCGAGGGCGGGCTCGCGGCGATGCCAGGTGGATCTCTCGAACCGATGGGCCCGAGGCCCGGAGCGCCAATGTTGCCGGCCGCCGTGCTCAGCACCGACAATGCGGTTCTGACAAATCGGGGCGGGGTGACTCTCGCGAACGGGTGTCACCTGCAAGGCTCAGGGCTCGCAACGAGCATCGATGTCGCTCCCCTCCGCTTCTTCCCCACCAGCCGTCTGGAGGACTGCGAAGCCTCGGAAGCTGTCCTCCTGGCTCAGCCCGGCGACCAGGTGTTCGGCCATCAGCTCCTCGACTTGATTCCGCGCGTGCTGACGGCCCGTAGGGCGCTCGGCCCCGGCGTCCCCTTTCTCATCAGCCACGTGGCGGTGGACTCGTTTTCTGCCCTGCTCGCGCAGTTCGGACTTCGGGACGCCACACTCGTCGCTTTACCGGCAGATCCGAATACGGCGATCCACATCAGCGGTTACACCTCGTTACAGGTGCGCGTCAGGACGACAAGTTCGACGGTGAAGACTCGAAGAGATGGTCGTCTCGCTACCGCTCGCGCCTGGGCCCGCGGTTCAGAGCGATCTGTTCCTGAGCCGAGCCCACCTCCCTCAACCGCAGCTCGGCAATCGACCGCTGTTGAATCGGGGGGAAATCGAGGACGCGTTTCTTCGCGCCGGCTATCGACTGGTGTACCCGGAGGAGCCCTCCTTCGGCGAAATGGGTCAATACGTTCAGGGGACAGGCCACCTCGCCGGCGAGGACGGCAGCGCGTTGCACAATGTCCTGTGGCGGCCGAAAAGACTGGTGTGCCTGGGCCGCGCACAGTTCGCCGTGAACCTCCATCTACGCCTCTGCGACGCCCTGGGCGTCGAGTACGTGTACCTCGGCGGCGAAGCCGCTACGTTCAACACGAGGAAGGTTTCTACCCCTCGCGACCGCTAGTCATCCCTTCCTGCCCCCTGGTTCTACGAAGCTCTTCGCGATGTTCAGGATCTGAACGGGGCGTCGGCTCAGACGCCACATCCATGAGCTGCGCCATCATCACCCGTCGCGCCGGTGGAAGATCACAGAGCGAGGAACCACGGTCAGGCTGTCGACGAGACGCATCGTCGCGTCGACGAGTGGGCCGAACGCCCCGACGAGCTCCTGCTCCCGGTCCGCGGAGGCCTCGGTCACGGACCAAGAGCACGCTGCCCGCGATCGGCCTCGGGCTCGTCCCGCAGCAGCATCTTCTGTACGAGCACGGTCATCAAGTCCGCCGGGCTGAACGGGTACCCCTGGGAGAACGTCTCCTGCATGGTCGGGCCACCCGTATGTAGATCCTCCCAGACATAGACGCCGCCTGGCTCGAGGCTCGGAAAGAGGTAGAAGAACGACAGCATCTGATGGGCCCACGCGTGACTGGCATCTTCGACGACCACGGTCGGCCGATAGTCGCGGGCGAGCCGCAAGAGGTTCTCGATCCGGGAGAGGTCGACCTGTTCGAGCAGGATTCCGTCATGTGGTACCTGCAGTCCCTCTCGGATCGCCACGGCCACCACCCGGGCGACCGGGAAGAACTCCGCCCACATCTTCGCCGACGCGAACTGGTTCGGCTCGAATCCGACGCCGAGGTCGAGCAAGGTGAAGCTCTTGGCCCGGAGATGCCCGAGCGCCTTCTCGTAGTGGCGTAGATAGTCATGTGCCGGGTCGTGCACACCGTCGGGGCGCAGCCAGTAAGCCGCCTTATCGGTGTTATGACGTTGCCCAAGCTCATCGAGCGTCGCCGGTTCGGACTCGCTCGCGGGCACGCCCGGAGCCGCTGCTACCCGGGATCCTTGCGTTTCGGAGCTCAACCCGGCGCCGAGGGAGTCGGGAGCCTCATCGACGGCAATCCTATTGCGTCGGACTTGGTGAACACGATCTCGCCCTCCGTCGGCAACTCCTCTCGCAGCGCCGGGGATACGTTCGTATCAGCGCTGCGGAAAATCTCGTTCACCCAGTCAGGCGGCATGTCGTTGTGGCCGAGACCCGACTGGATCAGCGCCGTGAGCCTGTTCTCCCAGGTTGCCTCGACCGAGTTGGTTGACGTGATCAGCGGTGCCGGCAGGCCGAAGCGCCGGGCCGCCTCGTCGAACTGCCGTCTCGTGAACATCCACTTGTCGTCAAGACTGGGCAGCACCGGGTGGGCCCGCGACTCGTCGAACATCAGGTCGAGGCCGAGCACCAGAGTCCGCGCGAACTGGAGAAACTCCTCCGGCACGTCGCGGTGGTAGGGAGCGCGGCGAAGAATCTCGCCCAGGCACTGGCGCACGAGCAAGTTACCTGCCTGGAACGGCTCATAGAACACCGCCAGGCCCCCGGGGCGTAGCCCGGTCAACAGCGTGCCGAGAGTCTCGAAAGGATCGATGAGATGATGCAACATCGACGAGCCGAGAATCAGGTCGAAATGACCGGGACTCGGCCGGATGAGAGACGCGTTGGCCACGGCGACCTTGATGCGTCGCCCATCTCCCACGAGGCGGCTCGGCTCTGGATTATCGCCACCATGTTCGGGCTGAGGTCCGAGGCGAGTATCTGCGCTTCGGGAAAGAGCTTGGCCAGCGCGAATACGCTATTCCCGGAGCCTGACCCTACGTCCAATACCAGGCTGGGCTGCATCTCGCCCGCACCCGCTCGTTCCAGTGCGCGAGCGATCTTCTGTATCGAGATCTCGATGCCCAAGGTGCCCGCATATCGTTCGTCGTAGGTGCTCGCGTTCTCCAAAAACTGGGCGCCGACGCCGGGGGCCGCCGCGTCGAAGTGGCCGACCATGTCGTCGACGCTGAGGCTGCCGACAGTGATTTGCGTCAGCTCATTCGCCACGTGCTCCGCGTAGCTCAATTCGCGAGTCTGCTGATCCCTCACGAGCCCGTCAGCCGAGCGTTCTGTACGTACGACGCGTGGTAGTTCGCCAAGACCCTGTCGAGCTCTCCCTGCTCGCGCACGCGCCCCTGATCGAGCCAGACGGCCGTGTCGCACTGGCTGCGGAGGAGAGCGTCGCCGTGACTCGCGAGAACGACGATCCCCGCCGACGACATGAACTCGCGGAGCCGCACGTCGGCGCGGTGCGCGAACTCTGCGTCTGCTGTCCCGAGCCCCTCGTCGAGGAGCAGGATGTCCGGTCTAAGCGACGTCAGGATCGAGAAGCGAAGGCGGGCTTGCATCCCGGTCGAGTACGAGTAGACGGGGTGGTCGATCCGGGCCGCGAGCCCGCTGAACTCGGTCACACCGTCGACCCGCCTCCGCATCGCGGCCGGTGTCTCCCCCAGTTGGACGCCGAGGCTCACGACGTTGTCGCGACCGGTCGCCTCCTGGTCGAGCCCCTCGGACGCTCCGCCGAGCAGAGCAAGGACACGACCGTGCATCTCGACGATGCCGCTCGTCGGCGGAAGCACGCCGGCCATGATCGCGAGCAGCGTCGACTTGCCGGCGCCGTTTGCTCCGACGAGCCCGAGCCGCGAGCCTTCCGGCACGTCGAGATCGATGCCGCTCAGCGCGTCGATCGTCACGGGAGGAACACCCTTCCGGCGAATCGTCTCGACCACGCGACGCTTCAGGTTGTAGTCGAGAACCGAGAGCAGCTCGTACTGGGCACGAACCTTGCCGAGGCGTGATGTGTGCCATCACGCCACCCAGTATGGGAGCCGTGACCGAGCGCGCGTGAACACCGCTAGACCGAGAGCGACGTTGATCACTGTCACGATGACTGTCCCGATGTAGTAGGACGGCAGCAGCGGCGCACCGATCAACGGTGCCCGGAACGCCTCGATCAGGTACGTGAACGGGTTCCACGCGAGCAGGACGTTCTGATCCCCGTGCTCAGGCTGTCGAGACGGTAGAAGACCGGGCTGAAGAAGATGATAACCCCGAGGATCGAGTTGATGAAGGGCTGCACGTCGCGAAACCGGGCAACGGCGATTCCCAGCCAGAGACCGACGAACACCCCGTTCGCAGCGATCACCCCACGATCAGCACCGCGATCAGGATCTGCGGGGTGAGCGGCACGAGCCCGATCACCAGGAACACGAGATAGATCACCATGTTGTGCGCGAAGTTGATGAACTCGACGCCCACGTCGCGCAACACGAGGTTGCTGAGTGGTTGACGAGTGCTCTTCAAAGTGCTCGAGCCGGCGATGAAGACGATGGCGCAGGCGTTCGTCAGGCCGACGAGCAGGCTAAAGGCGATGTATCCAAGCCCGACATATGGCAGGAAGGTTCGGATCTCGTTGTGGAGAGGTGCCCGAAGACGATGCTGATGCCGACGATGAGGATCGCCATCTGCAACGTCAGCCACCACGGGCCGAACACGGTTCGCCGGTAGCGATTCTTTACGTTCTCCACCGCGAGATAGCTCCAGCTCCGCCAGCGTCGGAGGCCCTCTTGGAGGTCGCCGACCGCCGCCTGGAACTTCACGCTCGTAGCGGCGTCGAGCGGCGCGTAGCCCGACCAGGTTCTGCGCGATCTCGCGGCCATCAGTGCGACCGCGCCTTGGAGGCCGGGCCACGGAACGCCAGGCGCGCACGCGCGCGCCTCGTCAGGAGCTCGCGTGCCGATTCGTCCGCCCTGCCGGCCGCCGTCCACGCGGCGGCGGCCTCGGCAGCGCCCAGAGACTGCTTGCTCGAGAAGGCCGCCGTCGTCGTCGCCGCCGCGAGCGCCTTCAGCGGCGTGTAGACGTTCCCCGGGACGGCGTTCCTTACTCGCCGGGAGCCGACCACGTCGGGCGAGACGTCTACGGCCAGTGGCAACCGGCACGCTTCCAGCCGCATTCGCGTCCACGCCCAGGCACCGGTGATCTGGTCGGCGGGCGCCCCGGCTGCGAGCCGACGCCGCACCCGGCGCCACGCGAATCGCGTGGCGAGCAGGCGCGCCGCGATGATGAGAGCGAGGACGAGCAGAAGCAGCAGGATCCCTATGAGGACGTCGGGCAAGACTCTCGACCGTGGGGACTTCTGGGCCGAGACGGGGTTGTGCGCCGCGGTCACAGGCGCGGTCGTCGGCTTCGGCGCCGAGCTCGCGGGATGCTGGGCAACTCGGCTGGGGTGCCGCTGGGCGGATCGGGTCGGTGAGGCCTTGCCGAGCGGATCGGTCCAGGGCGGCTTGATCCCGGGGTACTCCCGGCTCTGTGCGACCAGCGCAGGACGTCTCGAATCCTTCTGCGCCTGCAGCAGCACGACTCCGACCGACACCACGCCCGCGAGCAGCGACAGCACGACGAGTGCCGTCTCGCGCCGTGGCGGCGCCGACCAGTTGCGCTGCGACCGTTCGATCCAGCCGAGTGTGAGCGCCGCGCACACCGCCGCCGCCACAACCACCACCTCGACCTCCCCGGCAGCACCAAGGACGACGGCACCGAGCACCACGCCGGCGACACCGATGAGAAAGAGCGCGGGCCAGCGCGAGTGGGCGAGCACGACGGTGATCAGTGTGAACCCGGCGGCGAAGACCGTCGAACGGGCGACCGGCCCGTTGGCGGTCCCTGTCCAGATGTTCGTAAGCTCTGCCCAGCCGAGCAAAAGGGCTCCGACGACGCCAATCGCCATCCCGGACATGCGGCGCGCCGCGAGGGGCGAGGCGAGCAACGCTGCGACAGCGACACCCGGCAGCACGAACAGGCACACCGCCCAGATCGTGACCGCTCCGGAATACGCGACAGCGGCAACGAGACAGGTGCCGGCGACCGCGGCTTGCTGTCCGCGAGTCATCCGACCGCCGCCAGATTCTCGACGCCGTCGACGTCGAGCACGCGTTGACCCTGCAGCGGCCCTCGATGCCGCGAGGCGACACGGACGACCGTCAAAGAGGACGTGATCGAGCCACGGAACGCATCGCCCCGAGCACTCGCGGGCCGGGGGTACCAGTGATCAGCATCAGCAGCTGGCAGTGCGTTCGGCGGATGAGCGGCACGATCTCCTCCGGGGCCGTGTCGACGGGCGCCACCGCGCTCGCCGCAGCGAAGGCATCGAGAAGCGCGTCCGTCGCGCCGGCGGCCGACGTGGTCACCGAAGCGCCGCGTGAGGTCGTGACCACGTACAGCTGCCCGGTCCGGCCTGCAGCCGCAACGGCTAACGACGCAGCTACCTCGACCGCCGCCTCGAACCGCTCGGCGACCCAACCGCTGCCGAACTGGTCGTCGGAGGAATATGCCGACGCGTCGACGTCGAGCACGATCATTGTGTGGTTCGGGGCTCCCGACACCTGCTGCCTCACGACGAGCTTCCCGGCTCTCGCAGACGACCGCCAGTGAACGATCCGCGGCTCGTCGCCGAGCACGTAGTCCCGCAGCGCATGGAAATGCTGATCTCCGCCCCGCCGGCTCGCAAACTCGGAATCGTCCTGCTGTAGCGAGGGCAACGCCGACCGGCGAACCGGGATCGTCCGCGGGCGGACGGTGAGCATTCCGCCCTCCGACCGAGCGGTCACACGCCGGACGATCGACCACGGGTCTCCCTGCACGACCGAGTAAGGCCCAATCGGGCGCTCGCCGCGCACCGACGTGTCGATCGGCAGGCGCAGCGTGAGCTCGCCACCGGCCCCCGAACCGGTCAGCCGCGACGTCGAGGCCGGGGCGGACGGCGATCCCTCTACGATCCGGAGCCAACGCCAACGTCGTGGGACGTGCAGTCTCACCGGAACCGTGGCCGGCTGGCCTCGCACGACGCGGATCGATGTCTGATCGAGCGCCACCTCGATGCGCGGCGTGCGGCCGGCGACGGCGATCACCAGGCAGACGAGAGCGATTGCCGCCGCGCCCAACGCGGTGAGCTCGGGCCAACCCGCGCCCCAGCCAAGCGTGACCGAGTGCGGCTCCGCCGAGCACGAGGCCTGCGGCTCGAAAGGTCATCGCAGCCCGTCGGCGGGCGGTGCGGGAACGGAGGCGATCGCCTCGGCGACCACGTCGGCCACCCTCCCGCCGGATGCCTCGAACGACGGTGAAAGGAGAACGCGATGTCCGAGCACGGGCTCGGCGAGCAGTTGCACGTCCCCCGGCACGACGTACGTGCGACCTCGAAGTGCGGCGTAGGCGCGGCTCGCACGAACGAGGCCGAGCGCGCCCCGCGGGCTGGCACCGAGCCGCAGCTGCGGCATCTGACGGGTGTGGCTCACCAGGCGCACGATGTAGTCGAAGACTGCTGGTGCGACATGTACGGTCCTGGCGGAACGCACGAGCCGCTCGACCTCCTCCGGAGTGCTGACTCGCTGCACGTCCTCGACGCGCGCGCCTGAGTGCTCGCCCGTGAGGAATCCGGACCTCGGCTTCGTGGTCGGGATAGCCCACCTTCGACTTGACGAGGAACCGGTCGAGCTGCGCCTCCGGCAGCGGGTACGTACCGTCCATCTCAATCGGGTTCTGAGTCGCAATCACGAGGAACGGTCTCGGCACATGATGGGCCCGACCGTCGACAGTGACCTGTCGCTCCTCCATGACCTCGAGGAGCGCCGACTGCGTGCGCGGCGACGCGCGGTTGATCTCGTCGGCAAGGACGAAGTTGGCGAACACCGGGCCGGGATGGAAGATGAATCTGTTCTCGTCCTGGTGGAAGACCGAGACGCCGGTCACATCGCTCGGCAGCAAGTCGGGAGTGAACTGGATGCGCTGCCACGGCGTCCCGAGCGCGCCGGCGAGGCTGCGCGCAATCGAGGTCTTGCCCACGCCGGGAACGTCCTCGAGCAGCAGATGCCCCTCGGCTAGCAGGCAGATCATCGCAAGGCCGACGACGTCGCGCTTCCCCTGGATGAAGTCGTTGACCGCGTTCGCGATTCGACTCGCCGTCTGCCGGAACTCCGCGACACCGTCCTCCGACATCGGATCTGCGCTCTCGAGGATCGGTTCGACATTCGCCTGGGGCTCCGTCACCGCGCCACACCCCCAGTCGCCACATGCGGCAGCGGATCGAAGTCCTCCGCTGCGCTCCTGTCGACACCGACCACGTCGCTCACTGCCTCGAGGAATGCGCGTCCGTACCGCGCGTCCGGCTCGAGATGTGCGCCCTCTGCCCACTCGTTCCAGGCGTTCACGAAGAGCAGCGGCGGCCCGGGCCCGGCGACGGCTGCGGCGCTCGCACGCGCGACCCAGCGCCGGAACGACAGGGGGTTCGCGCCGTGGAAGACGTAACCGGAGTCTCGGCGTCTCGGCGTGTTGTCCCACCCCGGCATGACGCCTGGATGGACGCGGAGGCCGCTCGGGCTCATCGTCGTCGAGATCTGCGCTGTTGACCGCCGCGTCGTACGAGTAGACGTCGCCCTTGTTGTCGCGAGCTACGCCGGAGGCGAGCTTCTTGACCGACTGGAGGCCGATCCCCGTGAGCGGCGGGAACTGGACGAGCCCGTCGATGACGTCCTCGACGCCGCGGGGCAGTTCCTCGAAATGCCGGGCGTGATCGACCGCGAGGACGTGGAGGCCGCCGAGCCCGTCGTCCTGCGCACGCTCCTTCCATCGTTCGATCGCCTCTCGAGCGCCCTCGATCTGACCGATGCGATAGACGACGAGCAGAGGCCGCCCTTCGACGGTGATGTAACGCGGGTCGCGGAGCGCCGGGCCGATGTCGTCGTAGAACCGGTCGGCCCACCCCCCGTGGTAGCTCTGACGGATCAGAACGTCGGAGTCGAGGCCGTCCCAGCGTCGCGTCCAGTTCTCGTTCGCCCAGCAGAGCGCGAACGGGAAGTCGATCGTCGGATCGTCGAGTAGGTTGCGCAACGGCGTTTCGAGGAGCTTCTGCCCATCGAACCAGTAGTCGTACACGACGAATCCGTCGACGCCGTACTCCTCGGCGAGGGACGCCTGGCGGCGCATCACCTCGGTATTCGACAGGTCGTACCGGCCGAGCTCGCCAGGCTCCACCGGCTGCGGATGTCCCTCGTAGACGGGCCGTGCCCGGTCGACGTTCACCCAGTCGGTGAACCCGGTTCCCCACCATGCGTCGTTCTCGGGAATCTGATGGAACTGCGGCAGGTAGAAAGCGAGAACCTTCGGCCTCCGGACCGGCTCGCCGTCGCCTACGTTGGAGCCGGGAGGAGACGTCGGCGACGTCGACGACGTCGAGACCGGAACCTGTGCTGGAGACCCCGACGAAGCGCTCCAGCGCGTGCGCGGTCGAGCCGTCGACATGACTCGCCTCGGGCTCGAAATGCTCGTGCCCGAGCTGAAGATCGGCGAGCCGGCGGAGAACCCAGGGGCGTGCCCAGTACATCGAGCCTGCGGGATAGCGCAGCGCATCGGGATCGAAAGCGAAGGGAATTCGCGCTGCCAGCGCCTCGACCAGGACCTGGTTTGAGCCCCATGTCTCCGCACCGTGAAGGCTCGCGCTCGGCACGACGAGCCCTACGGCCCGGGTCGCGGCGCAGCAGCTCGACGATGCGACGGATCCCCTCCGGCGACGGCATGAGCCCGTCCAGGAGAGCGATCCGCCAGGCGTCTCCGTCTATCCGGTGAGGGCTCCGTTTCGTGTGCACCTTGAGGATCGCGTCGTAGCCGTCGAAGACTCCGGCACCGGCGAGCTCGACGAGCGAGCCGAGATCGCGACCGACGTTCGGGACACGGATGACCATCGCTCGCGGCAGCCTCGAGGCGATCTCCGGCTCGAGCGCCTCGGTACGGCCTTCGACCAGCGAGATCACGAGGTCATACGGCTCCGGCATCCGGGCGAGCCGATCCTCGATGTCGAACCAGACCTCCGGGTAATAGACATGCGCCACCACGAGCACCCGGGCGTCCGACCGTGAGCCTTCGACGCTCAGGTGCAGGACGAGCGGTTGCGAACTGCGGGTGCGCGAGCAACGGGCTGGCGGCCGTCGACGAGCCCTCCGGGCGGTGGCACTGCCGGTGGAAGAGCCCGGCGGTGCAGAACGTGAGCGGGGTGCGGTCCTTCGGAAATCGCCCGGGCAGCTGCCGGATTCGACGACGGGCCAGCCGCGCGCCGGCGGCGAAATTTCGCACGGGTGCAGTGATCCGCCACGAAGACCGAGGTAAGGAGCCCTTCCATCTGGCGCCGGTACTCGTCCCTCGTCGCCTCCAGATGCGCGACCCGGTCGCAGGAGAGCCTCGTTCTCCTCGCGCAGCGCGTCGAGGAGGTCGTCCGGCTCCAACGATCCCATTCGAGGTCACTGTATCCGGCACCCCCGACAGTCGACCCCGGCACTACGGTGTTCCCGCGCCGCGCCTGCCCCGTGTGGAACCGAGGACACTGCGCACGGCCACGGCCGCGACTGCCCAGCCCAGCTTCACCGTCGACGCCGGCATAGACGACGCCGTTCGCGAGGACGGAGCGGTGCGGCGCGTAATGCTTGCGGTAGAAGCGCAGCATGCCGCGGTGGAAGGCGTAGGTGAGGCGAACGTCGCGCCGCCCGCCGGTCGTGCCGCCTTTCACGTGCGTGACCGTCACCGTCGGCTCGTACCAGATGACCCAGCCCGCCTCGCCCAGGCGGAAGCAGAGATCGAGATCCTCCATGTACATCCAGTAGCCCTCGTCGAAGAGGCCGACCTCGTCGAGAGCCGCGCGCCGCATCAGCATGAACGCGCCGTTGACGGCGTCCACCTCGCCCGAGTCGACGTCGGGCGCCCGGTACTGCGCGAGCGCACTCGGTGCGCGCTTGCCCCGGCCGGCGCCCGTGAAGTGCCCGAGCGCCCCGAGGACTGTCGGGAACGATCGCCGTGCGGCGTGGTCGAACGAGCCGTCCTCACGCTCGAGGCGACAGCCACACACGCCCACGCGGGGCTGTGCCTCGATCACCTCTATGAGACGATCGAGCGCGCCCGGTGGGACGCGCGTGTCGGGGTTCAGGGCGAGCACGTAGGGCGCGCTCCCGAGCCTGATTCCGCGGTTGGTGGCCGCTGCGAACCCCGCATTTCGGTCATTCGCGACGAGCGTCACCTCGGGGAACTCCGCGCGGATCATCTCGACGGTCCCGTCTCCGGAGCCGTTGTCGACGACGACAGTGGCGAGCCCCGTCGCGGGCGCGGCGTCGCGAAGAGAGCCCAGGCACGCACGGACGAGGTCGCGCGAGCGGTAGGCGACGACCACGACGTCGAGCTCCGCCGTTGCGAGGCTCCTAGAACGCGCCGCGGCCGCTCACGACCGGAGCGACCGTGAGCGCGAGGATGCGCAGGTCGCGGCCGACGGAGATGTTCTCGACGTAGTCACGCTCGACCGCGCGGCGCTCCTCGAAGGTCAGCTCGGCGCGCCCGTAGACCTGCATCGGCCCGGTCAGGCCAGGCTTGACGGCGAGCAGGAAACGGTCGCCCTCGGAGTAGCGGCCGGCGAGCTCGACCTGCTCCGGACGCGGGCCGACGATGCTCATGTCGCCCTTGAGCACGTTGAGGAGCTGCGGCACCTCGTCGAGGCTCGTCCGCCGCAGGAACCGTCCGACGCGGGTGACGCGCGGATCGTTCCGCAGCTTGAACATCGGCGGCTCGAGCGTCTCGATCGACACGAGCTCCTGGAGAATTCGCTCGGCATCGACGACCATCGTCCGGAACTTCAGGATGCGGAACGTCCGGCCATGCTGTCCCACACGCGTCTGCGCGAACAGGACCGGGCGGCCGTCGTCCACGAGGATCGCCACGGCGATCGCGGCCAGGATCGGAGAGAGGAGCAGCAACGCGAGCGCGGCGAACGAGATATCGAGGACACGCTTGAGCAGCATCGTCGACCTCGAGATGTCCCAGGTGTTGTACTCGAGCACCGGGAGATCGGCGACTCGCTCGAGCTGCACGCCCGTGCCGAACATCCCGCGGCCGGGCGGGATCACGCTGAGCTTGATCTGCCGGGCACGGCAGAAGGCGATGAGGGTCTCGAACTGCTCGTCGACGAGATACGAGGACGCGACGACGACCCGCTTCGCATCGCCGAGCGGCGCCGTCGTGCGGTCGAGCTCCTGGATATCCAGCTCCTTGAGCTCGGCCACGATCGTTGCGTGGATGTCCGGAAAGAGCTCGATCTTCCGTCGCACCGCCCTCGCCAGCGGCCCTTCCCCGACCACGACCACCTGCTCGGCCGGCGTCACCCTGCGCCAGCGGATCCGAGCGATCGCCCGCAGCATGAACGCGGTGCACGACCCGACCACCCACATCACGGCAGCTGCGTCGACGGAGGTCGGGCCTACGGCCCATCCCGAGATTGCGACCGCCGACGCGGCCGTCCCGAGCAGCATCCACAGGAGGAGGCGCGGTAGCTCGTCGACCGTCAGGTGACGCAGCGACCGCTGATCGAAGTCGTACAACCCGAGGAGCTTCGCGAGCACGATCCAGAGGGGAATCGAGAGCGCCGCCAGGGCGACGGAGTCGAAGTCCACGTTGGCGATCGCAAGGGCGACGAACGCCAGCAGAACGGAGAGAACGTCGGCGCCGGCCAGGAACCGGCGTAGGAGTGCGTCGCGCCACGGTCCTTGCCGCTTGCGGAGCGAGAATGGCCTGGTGACCTGCGGGCCTGGGCTACCGGCGTCCCTGCCGTGCGGCATCCTCACGACCTCGCTGCCGTGTCGAGCCAGTCCGTTTCGAGTCGATCAACCGTTCCAATTGGCCGCAAGCCCTCTGTCTCGACGATCGGGACCTTAGTCGATCCATCTGCCGTCGCCGGACGAGCCGGCCGGCTGCCGTCAAAGGGCGAGTGCCGCGGCGACGTCGTCAAACATCTCGAGGCTGAGGATTCGCTGCGCCAGGGCGGCCCACTCCGCCTCGTCCCGCGGGGCGGCGGCATGGGCGGTGCACGTGAGGAACTTGGCGACCAGCCCCTCGTCGGAGATCGGGTTCCCTGGGCTACCGGGTGCGACCGGAACGTCGGCGACGAGCGTGCGGCCGTCACGCGTCGTCACCTCGATCCGCCCGGCGTCGATTCCGATCCGCTCGTCGGCGGAAAAGCTGATGCGCTCCGCCAACGAGGAGACATGGAGATCGGCGAGCCGCTCGGTGGTGAACGAGTCCAGCGTCACGCTCCCGGCCTCGAACGCCAGCGCCACCGTGAAGTAGATGCTGAACTTCGCCTCGACGAGCGTCCGAGGCCGGAGCTTGAGCTCCCGCGGCTCTGCGACCATCGCCGTCGCCTTGGGCGATCCGGTCAGCGCGATCGCTTCGATCTCCTCCGGGCCGACCCCTTCTCGCCCGGAGCCTGAGCGCTCCTTCGACAAACGCATGCGTCGCCCGGCAGCTCGGCCACGGCTTGAAGCTGATGCCGGCGCCGGCGTATTCGCTCCCCAGCGAGTCGAGCGCCGCGGTGAGGTCACCCTCTCCGCCGGCGTAGGTGGAGCAGAGGCCGCCGGCCCCCTCGAAGGGCGCGTCGAAACCGGGGACACCGTCGCGCGCCAGCAGCGCCGAGACGAGCGCCGCCTGGGCAGGAAAGGCGTCGCGCACGCTCCGGATGACGGAGCCCGTGCTCCCGAGGATCTGGCCGTGGCTACCGAGCTGGCCGAGAACGAGCGAGAACGCGTCCAGGGTCTGGCGTTCGTCGAGCCCGAGCACGTTGGCCGCCGCCGCGGTCGCGCCGAAGCCCGCGAGCAGGGACGGCGGGTACCAGCCCCGCGCTGCCATGACCTGGCCGAGCGCCAGCGAGAGTCTGCAGGTCAGATCGCAGCCGACGGCCTGGGCCGCGAGAAAGTCGCGGCCGCTGATGCCGCCCTCCGACTCCGCGAGCGCAAGCAGCACCGGGACGGTCTGCGCGTTCGGATGCGAGAGCGAAGGGTCATGCGCGTCCTCGAAGTCGAGCGCGTGCGCGAATGCACCGTTCGCGAACACCGCCGCCGACGGCGACGTTCGCTCGTCGAGCCCGAGCACCGAGCACACCGGGGCGGCGCCTTCGGCGCGTGCGAGCCGCACGAACGGCAGGCACTCCGGGGCAAGGCCGCTCGCGGCGACCGAGACCCCGATCGCGTCGAGCAGCGATCGTTTCGCCGCCTCGAGAGCAGCGTCCGGGATCTCCTCGGCGGTCGTGGCCGCGACGTGGTGCGCGATCCTGGCCGAGACGTCCACCGGCGCCAGAGTATAAGTTTCCCTGATACTTGGCTCGGGAACCCTCGCTTGAATGACCTCGCTTGAAAGACACGGTTGAGCTCGTCTTCGTCGGTGACCTGATCCTCGACGCGCCCGAGCCTGCTTCGTACTTCGAGCACTGCCGCGAGGCAATCGCCGCGGACGTCTGCGTCGCGCAGGTCGAGTGGCCGCACACCGACCGCGGCCAGGTGTGCGCGCTCGAGGTGCCGGCGCCCGGGGCGCCGCCGGCGAACCTCGCAGCCCTCCCCCAGCTCGGGTTCGGGATCGCGACACTCGCCTCGAATCACACCTTCGACCAGGGGCCTTTCGGCGTTCTCGACACGATCACGGAGCTTCGCCGGCTCGGAGTCGCAACGGCCGGATCGGGCATGACGCTCGAGGAGGCGCGGCGACCCGCCGTCGTCGAAGCCGGTGGCCTGCGAATTGGCGTCCTCTCCTACAACGCGGTCGGGCCGCGCGAGACATGGGCGACGAGCGTCAAGTCGGGGGCGGCGTTCGTGCGGATCTCGCAGTACTACGAGGTCGAAGGCGCCTCGCCGGGCTCGCCCGGGACCGAGTTCACCTCACCCGACTACGAGACGCTCGAGGCGATGCAGGCGGATGTCCGAGCCCTGGCAGCCGAGGTCGACGTCGTCGCGGTCGCCTTCCACAAGGGCGTCGCGTTCGTCCGCGCGGAGCTCGCCCAGTACGAGCGTCCGCTCGCGCGCGCGGCGATCGACGCCGGCGCAGACATCGTCGTCGGCCACCACGCGCACATCCTCAAGGGCGTCGAGGTCTACCGGGACCGCCCGATCTTCCACGGCATCAACCACTTCGTCGTCGCCTACGCCCCCACCTCGAGCCCGGCGAACCCGGAGGCAGCCGCCCGCCGGCCGGTTCCCGGACGCTCGCCGATCTTCAAGCAGATCGGCGAGCCCGACCGCACGGTGCTCAACTTCCCGTACCGTCGCGAGGCGCGCCACACGATGGTGGCCCGGATCGCGGTCGATGCCGACGGCGTCGTCTCGGCCGGATTCGTGCCGTGCTGGATCGACGAGCAGGCCCGGCCCGTCGCACACGGTGAGGACGAGCAAGGGCGCGAGACCGCTGAGTACGTCGAGGCGATCACGCGAGAGGCCGGCCTCGACACGCCGTTGCACTGGCGCGACGGCAAGGTCGTGTTCTACGAGCGGGCTACTTGCTGACGAAGAAGTAGGTCTTCTTCCCGGCGCCGGGCGAGAAGAACGCCCATTGGCCGGCGCTGAGAGTGATCGTCCGGTGGCGCGCGCCGACGAACTTCAGGCCGGTCACCGGCTGGGCCGCGTCATGGGCGCGCTGCACGGTGAAGCCCCGGCTCGAGCTCCGGTCGAGGACGGTCAGCTTGTAGCTCCCGGCCTTCAGCGTCCCGACGGCCTTGCCCTTGAAGGTCAGAGCGAGCCTGCCGGCAGCGCTCACGGCGCCGGCAAGCGAGCCCCGCGCAATCACCGTCTGCGAGCCGACGATGTCTCCCGTTCCCGTCGTCTTGGTCGGGACGGTGCAGCTCGAGCAGGTGGTCGTCGTCGTCGGGGACGGCGGGAGCACCTGCGAGGAGGTCGTGAAGGTCCAGAACACGTTGGGATGGTTGTCGTCGCGGTAGGTGTAGGTCGAGTTGGGCTGGAACGTGACCACGACCGCGTCGGAGACCTCCTCCGCATGGGCCATGTCGGTCACGAGCTTCACCCCCGGGCCCGAGAGGTCGAACGGCATGTCGACCGCGGCGGTGTCGTCGAGCAGGAGCGTGTAGCTGCCCGCGGCGATCACCGAGGCGGCGCCGTTCGTCGTGCCGACCTGGGTGCCGTTCGGGAGGTAGACGAAGAACGAGTGATCGGGACGGAAGGTGACGTACAGCGGCGGCGGATCGGCGGCGGCCGCTCCGGCGAGCGCGAGGCCCACGGCCAGCACCGGAAGGAGCGCGAGAAGCTTCACCTTCACCATGAGAGCAGAGCGGAGCCGGGAGGGGCGGTGAGGCCCCTCCCGGCTCCAGGCTTGCTAGACGACTCCGGCGGCCGCGAGGGTCGCACGGACACGTGCAGGTGTCATCGGCGCCTCGCGGATGCGAACGCCGGTTGCATCGAAGAACGCGTTCGCGATCGAGGCCGGCACCGGGCAGGTGGGCGGCTCGCCCGATCCTGTCGGAGCCAGGTCCGTCCGCTGGACGATCTTCGTGTAGACGAGCGGGCTGTCCTTGAACCGGAGGATCGGGTAGGTCGTCCAGTCGAGGCTCGTCTGCCGCTTCGTGTTGAACGTCACGCCCTCCCAGAGGGCGCGACTCGAGCCCTGGACGAGGTTTCCCTCCATCTGGTTGACCGCGCCGTCGAGGAAGACGGTGAGCCCCGCGACCTGCGCGGAGTACGCCTTCTTGACCGTGATCTTCCCGGACTTCATGTCGACGGTGATCTCGACGACTGCACCGGCCTGTGAGCCGCCGAAGCTGCCGAGCGCGATCCCGCGGCCGGTGCGGATGTTCCCCGTCTGCTTGATCGAGTTCGCCACTCGCGGCTGCCAGTTGGCGAGCTGCGCCGCCCCGACCAGCGAGTCGTGCCACTGGTTCTGGTCGGCCGTCGTGATGTTCTGGAGCCGGAACTGGTACGGATCCATCTTGGCCGCATAAGCCAGCTCGTCGATGAACTGCTCCGAGGCGAAGCAGGTCTGCGGGGCCTGCGGCGCCCGCATCGTCGACGTCTTGAAGTAGGACGTCCCCGGCAGGGTCTTCCCGATCACGCGCCGGTTCGGCAGGTTGTACTGCGTTCCCGAGTTCGTCGTATCGAGCGCACCGAGGCCGAGCGGGCCGATCGGGAGCCCGACATGCTGTCGCGTCGGGTTGTCGGCCGTCTGGGAGATCCCCGGAGGCATGAACTGCGTCATCGAGTAGGCAACGATCTTCCCGTTCGCATCGACCGCTCCGGTCATGTCCGCGAGCTGCGGCGGGCCGAAGTTGTCCCAGCCGTGCTCGTCCCAGCGCATGAACTGCAGCCGCACCGGGGCGCCCGCGAGCTGTGAGGCAACTGCCGCCGCGAGGCCGCCGTCGTGCCGCGCCGGGGCGTTGCCGAACGTGCTCGCGCCCTCGTAGTACTGGACGCGGATGTTGTTCAGCGGCAGGTTGAGCACCGCCTGCAGGTTGGAGCGCATCGTGTAGGCGTCCTGCGTGTTCGCCATCACGAGCGCGCCCGCCGAGGTCACGTCCGCGATCGCGCAGGTCGGGCCAATCGGCATGTGGCCGTTGTACTGGTACTTGTAGGTCGCAGCCACCTTGTTCGCGGCCGCGGCGTATGCGGCATCGGTGTTGCCGGTGCTCGCACCGATCCGTGCCGGAGCAAGGCCGGCCGTGTCCTGGGCCCGCATCGCGCCGTAGAGATTGCCGCTGCTCGGGAGCGCCGGCGGATCGCCGTAGGTCACCTTCAGGATTGCCGCCGCCTGGATCGCGTCGTACTCCTTCGGCGCGACCACGGCGAGGAAGTCGTTGCGTTGCAGCACCTTGACGCCCGGGATGTGCGCCACCGAGTTCACGTCGACGGACAGGATGTTGGTGGCGCTGCCCCCGCCGTAGGAGCCCTGCCCCCGCGGCCGGACGATCCGGGCGTGGAGCATGCCGGGTACCCGGACGCTGTGGATGTAGGTGTACGTCCCGATCACCTTGGCCGGGATGTCCACGCGGGCGACCTTCGCCAGGCCGACGAGCGAGTACGCGCTGACGGCCTTCGACGGCGCCACGCCCGGGTTGATGCTCTGGGTCATCGACAGGTTGAAGAGCTTGTCGCCGATCAGCCCCCCGTAGGTGACGGTCTTGCCGCCACCCGAGACGACGCCCTTGCTGACGCTCAGACCGGACACCGGTACGCCGAGGTTGGTCGCCGCCATGGCGAGCAGGGCCTGCTTGGCGACCGCGGCCGCGCTGCGGATCCGCGGCCCGGCACTCGAGATCGACGTGCTGCCGAACGTTCCGCCCGTGTTCGGCGTGATGTTCGTGTCGTGCCGGGCGAAGATCAGCTGGCTCATGTCCATGTCGAGCTCTTCTGCGGCGAGCATCAGGAGCCCCGTCGTCGAGCCCTGGCCGATCTCGACGCGCCCGGTCAGGACCGTCGCGGTGTTGTTCGCATGGATTGCGAGGAACGAGTCGACCTGGCCGAGGTCGGGCGGGCCGTTCGACGAGAACGGGCTGTCGACTGCCTTCGCGGCCTTCGCGCCCGCTCCCGCGACCGACATGCCGACGATCAGCGCACCGCCGGCCTTCACGAACCCTTTGCGCGAGAATTCCTTCTCGGGAATGAGGCCTGTCATCACGCACCTGCCTTTGCCATCACTGCCGCGGCCTTCTGGATCGCGGTCAGGATTCTCGGATACGTACCGCAGCGGCACAGATGCCCGTTCATCGCCGTGCGGATCTGGTCCTCGGACGGATTCTTCGTCGTCGCGAGCAGGTCGGCAGCCTGAATCATCATGCCGTTCTGGCAATAGCCACAATGCGGAACCTGCACATCGATCCACGCCTGCTGCAACGGATGCAACGCAGGGGCAGCAGCCGACGTACCGCGCTGCGCCGCCCACAACGCCGGCAGCCCCTCCAAAGTGGTGATGTTCTTACCGCTCACAGCAGCCACGGGCGTGACGCACGAGCGGATCTCCTTACCGTCCAGCAGCACCGAGCAGGCACCACACTGCGCAAGACCGCAGCCGAACCGCGGGCCATGCAGATGGAGCTCGTTGTGCAGAACGTAAAGGAGAGGGGTATCGAGGCTCGCGGTCACGCCGTGCGTGAGCCCGTTCACCTTGATCTTGATGCTGGAAGCCATCGTCGTCCCTCCAGTCCCTGAGAAAACTGCGTTGACACAGCGTCGCGCCTACCATCCCCCGACCGCTTGAGGGTATGTAACGGACCGGTGCACTGCAATAGTCATGGTCCGAGCATTGCGCCCGTGGGCCGGAGGATCTAGGCGTGGACGCCGATCTGCGCCGAGCACGATGCGCCGCCACTGACCGAGACCGTGTAGGTCCAGGTCCCGTCGATCGGCGGCCCGGAGAGCACGAACGGCGTGGGCCCGAGCCTGAACTCGGCGCCCGCGTGCTGGTAGTAGCTCGAGGGCTGGCTGAAGATCACCTGGTTGCCGGTGAAGATGGTCGAAGGCGTGCCGTTCGGCGGCGCCGCGGTGATCGTGATCGCGGTTCCCAGATCTGGCGCCCGGCTCAGCTGGAAGACGACCCAAACCGATCTCGTCGTCTCCGGGACGGAGCTGGCCCGGACGGAGGCCGCCCACGAGTCGGTGGCGGTGAGCCAGCAGTCGTTGATCCCGAGTGGCTGCGTCGAGGTTGTCGGCGGAGCCGCGATCGTCGGAGGGGTGTAGGTGACGGTTGTCGAGCCTCCGCCGGCGAGCGGAGCGGTCGGCGGATTCGCGGGGTCGTCGCAGATCGTGAACGGCGGCTCCTCGACCTCGTTGCCGCACACTCTCGCGCGGCTGTCCTTGTCCAGTAGCCGAGCGGCGCTGCTGCGGCCTGGACACACGGTCGACTCCACCTCGACCGCGACGCCGAGGCAGAACTGCGTGGGGTCGCCACGGGAGATCGTCGACAGGTCGACCGAGAACGTCTCCCCGGTCGAGCCGTACTGGACGATTCCGACGACCTCGCCCTTGGCGTTCACGATCGGGCTCCCTCCGGTCGCCAGGGACAGGCCGCCTCGCACGTAGAGCAGGCGGACACCGTCGCTCGTGGCGAAGGAGACGACCTTGCCCTCGTTCTTCGCGGCCGGTGTGCCGGAGAGCGGGCTGAGCGTGTGAACCGCTTGCCCCCGGCTCGGAGAGCTTCGGGCCAGCGCGAAGGTCCGGCCCGGGAGCGGCTTGTCCAGAACGGCGAGCACCAGGTCGGCCGGCGTCTTCGCCCCGGCGATCCGGACCGAGGTCCAGCTCTTGACGTGCGCCGGTGTCGACCCGAACACGCTGGCGGTCGCCGTGCATGGTGCTCCGGTCTCGGGATCGACGAGCAGGTGCCGCGCGGTCATCACCAGCCGAGGGCCCAGGAGGAATCCGTCGCCCGCATCCGGAGTCGAGCAGCTGTCCCGCAGCGACACGACGCCGGTGTCGAGCAGCGGGTCGACCACGCACGAGGCAAAGGGGAGATCGGCCGTGGAGCTGTTACACGGCTTGGGCGGGCCGTCGCGGCCGAGGAGCTGCGTCTTCGGGCGTCCGCCCACGCAGATCGTTGCTGCCTGCCCGGCAGCGACACCGAAACAGAGTCGTCGGGGATCGCCGTGAACGAGGCGCGCCAGATCGACCGATTCCTGGAAGCCCGTCGAGCCCCATTGAGTGACGCCGATCACGTTGCCGTCGGCATCGAGCACGGGGCCGCCGCTCGCACCGCCCGCCTCGAGCACACGCATCTCGATCAGGCGTACGCCGTTGCGCTCGACCAGGCTCGCCACATGCCCCTGATTGAGGCTCAGGGGCTGCCCGAGCGCGTAGCCGAGCGCGAGGACGAGCGCGCCGGACCGGGGTGAGACGGAGCTGATCGAGAAGTCGTGCCCCGAGAGCGGGCTCTCGAGCAGTGCAAGCGCAAGGTCGGTCGGCGCGCCACCGGTGCGGGCCGCGATCGCAGTCGAGCGCTCGATCCGTACGTGCCGGTGAGTTCCCTCCTGAACCACCGTCGCCGGGCACGGACGACCCTGGTCGTCGACCAGGACGTGGCGCGCGGTCATGATGATCCGGGGGCCGAGCAAGAAGCCCGATCCCTGCTGCGGACGATGACCAGTGCAGACGGCTTTGATCGTCACCATCCCCGAAGCGTCCGCGGCAAAGAGCTGACCGGGCGTCGACGCGAGCGCCGAGGAGCCGCAGACGAGCCCGACTCCGGCAAGCACGCCTCCGAGACACCACTTCGCCAGCCTGCCGCGCATCACTCTGACCATAGATCACGCACGCGGTCAGTAGTCAGGTTCGGGGATACAACGCTCGCGAACCGCGAAAATCCCTGCTTGTGAGGTTTTCTGTCTAGAATTGCCCAGATGCGTCGCCTCGCATCCCGGGCCGTGGCGCTCGTCGCGCTCGCAGCTCTTGCTTCGGCGATGCCTGCCGGATCGGCCACCGAGCCGATTCACGTGACGATGCTCGGCGACTCGGTCGCCGATTCGCTCCAGTACATGCCGTCGGCCGAGCAGCTGCTCCAGAGGGGCTATGCGGTCCGTTTCGACCTCCGCGTCTGCAGGCGGCTCGCCTCGTCCGGCTGCCCGTTCCAGGGCACCGTCCCGTCGTCCGCGCTCGTCGCGATCCGCGACGACGGGAGCTCGCTCGGGGACGTGCTGGTCGTCGACGTCGGCTACAACGACGATCCCGCGCTCTATCGAGCCGCCATGGACCAGGTGATCGATGCGGCCCACGCCCTCGGCGTGAAGCGGGTGGTGTGGGTGACCTTGCGCGCGTCGTGGCAGGCCTTCCGCGCAACGAACGCCGTCATCGTCAGCGAGGCGAAGAGGTTCCCGCAGGTGACGGTCGCCGACTGGAACGCCTGGAGCGCCGGCAAGCCGTGGTTCCGGCCGGACGGGCTTCACCTCACCGACGCCGGGGCGACCGCGCTCGCTCGATTCCTGCGCCCGTATCTCGCCCAGGCGGCGGCCGAGATCCGCGCGGCTACGGCGACGACGTCGTAGCTCTCTTCCGCCAGCTCGTCAGGTCGTAGGCGGCGTTCAGGTCCTTCAGCACCTCGCGCGCGACGATCGCAGCGCCGGCCGGCGCCAGGTGCACGCCGTCGGGCTGCCGCACCAGCTGAACCTGGCCGGCCAGGTTCGTCAGATACTCGGCATAGCCGTTCGGGCCCGCCAGGAGCGTGTAGGTGTCGACGAAGGCCGCACCGCCGGGACGGGCCCGGATCACGCGGTCGACCACCGCGTTGATCCGGTCGAAGCGGATCGTCTGGTCGCGGTCGGCAGTGATCGGCAGGCCCATCCAGACGACGAACGCGCCGGAGCGGTTGATCAGGTCGATCAGCCCGCCGACGCGCCTCGCGTACTCGTGCACCCAGGCCGGATCGTCGAAGTCGCTCACGGTGACCCCGGGAGGCAGGCCGGTCATGTAGCCCTTGTCGTCGTTGCCGCCGAAGCTGAGCATGACGGCGTTCGGGTGCAGCACCTTCAGCTCCTTGCGGATCTCGAGGAACCAGTTGAAGACGTCGGGCCGGTCGAGCCCGGTGCCGATTCGCCCGTCCACCGTGCCGACGCTCTTGATCGCCTTCGACGCGAGCGCGGCCCGCTGGAGCGCGTAGCCGGGGTCGATCACCAGCGAGTCGCCTGCCACCCAGAGGCGGAGCGGGTTCGCCGGGCTGAACGCCTTTCCCTTCCCGGGCTCGCCCGGCACGGCCGCCCCGGTCTCGAGCGCGGACCCCGAGGTCTTCGTCGGCGGGGGCGGCAGCACCACGACACGCGTGTCGATCGTGTCGTCGCCCGAGCGGCCGAGCGCGTCCTTCAGCCACGACCTCGGCCGGTCGAGGAACAGCGCGTGACTCATGCCCTCGAGCGGCTTCGTGATCGCGAGCGCGACCGAGCGCTGCGTGCCGGCGGGCTCGTTGAAGGCAGACTTGTGCAGGCCGGGAGCGTCGAGCAGCAGCCCGATCGCGAGCGCAAGGACGGCGACGACCATCGCGTGCCCCGCCGAGGAGAGGCGCCTTCCGTCGACCTCGGTGACACGGGCTCGTCTGATTCTCGTCGCCATCAGAAGCGGTAGTAGATGAAGGGTGCGACGCCCTGTGGGCCCATTGCGTTAGCCAGCATCAGCGCGGCGCCGAGCACCGCAGCCTGCGCGACGATCGGCAGCCGCGAGAAGCGCGCCATCAGAAGCTGCGGGAGGAGCTTCGGCAGGTACTGGCTCCCGATGCCGACGACGATCCAGACGATCACGCCGGCCGTGACGAGCGGTGAGGGCTGGCCCCAGCGCGTGACGAGCCCCGTGATCATCTCCCACGCCTGGTGCATCGAGTCCGAGCGGAAGAAGATCCAGGCGAAGCAGACGATGTTGAAGGTGATCAGGCGGCGCACCCAGATTCCGGCGCGGCTCGGTGTCGGGGCCACGTAGCCCGGGCGGTCCCGCCGGGAGTGCTCGAACGCGAGGCCGGTCCCGTGGATGCCGCCCCACACGACGAATGTCCATGACGCGCCGTGCCAGAGCCCACCGAGCAGCATCGTGATCAGCAGGTTGACGTACGTCCTGACCCGGCCCTTCCGGTTTCCACCGAGCGGGATGTAGAGGTAGTCCCGCAGCCAGCGAGACAGGGTCATGTGCCACCGGCGCCAGAAGTCCTGCAGCGAGACCGCGGCGTAGGGCGAGTTGAAGTTCTGCGGGAACTGGAAGCCGAGCAGCAGCGCGAGCCCGATCGCCATGTCGGTGTAGCCGGAGAAGTCGGCGTAGATCTGAACGGCATAGGCGTAGACCGCGACCAGGATCTCGGCCGACGAGTGGCTGCGCGGCACCGCGAACACCTGGTCTGTGATGTGCGTCGCGAGGTAGTTCGCGATCACCACCTTCTTGAAGAGGCCCGTCGCGATCAGGTAGAAGGCCCGGCTCGTGTCGACCCGGCGCGGGTCGCGCGGCGTCTCCATCTGCGGGAGCAGCTCGCCCGGCCGCACGATCGGCCCGGCGACGAGGTGCGGGAAGAACGAGAGGTAGGCCCCGAACCGGGGGAGCGACACCGGCTCGAAATCGCCCCGATAGACGTCGACCAGGTAGCTGATCGCCATGAACGTGAAGAAGGAGATCCCGACCGGCAGCACGATCGCGCGCGTCGAGAGCGGAAGGCCCATCCCGGCGTCCGCAGCGAGGTTGTGCGCCGAGCTGACGAAGAAGTCGTAGTACTTGAAGTAGCCGAGCAGCGCGAGCTGCCCGGTCAGCCCGGCCACGAGCAGCGCCTTTCGGCGCGACTTCAGCGGCGTCTTGTGGATCTGAACGGCGAAGAGCTGCGTCCAGAGCGTCGAGCCGGCCAGGAGGAAGACGAAATGCCAGTCCCACCAGCCGTAGAAGATGTAGCTGGCGACGATGATGAAGACGCGCCAGCGCCGCATGTCCGCCATCGCAAGCCACGAGAGCGGCAGGACGATGAGGAAGAAGATCGTGAAGGTTGCGGTTGGGAAGATCAAGACGAGCGATGGGAATCGGGAGCACCGATTTCGGTCGAGATCCGGTATACCCTGCGCGCCCGGCGAATCGGGCGCTCGTTACCATGGAGCGGGGTCGGCAGGCGACCCACGCCACCGTGTCGAAGCCACTCGCGCAGATCTCGCTCGTCGCCGCCGCCATGCTCGCCGTTGCTGCTGCGGTTGCACTCGGCCCGTCCGCCGTCGCGTCGGACGCGACGCTTCCCGGCATCCCGTCGATCTACGTCACCTACAGCCCGAACTGCACGTTCACGATGACCGCCGACGGCGGGACGACGTTCACCTCGTCCTCGCCGCCCGGGCCGACGATCCCGCCGGGCGCTCTACCAGATCCAGGTTCTGATGGAGAACCCGGCGTCCGGGTACACGTGCGGCGCGCCGGACTTCAAGCTCACCGGCCCAGGCGTCTCGAGCGAGACCAAGTTCCCGTACGAGTCGATCCTCGACTCCCATGCTCTGCCGGCGCTTCAGCCCTCGTCGACCTACTCGGCCGACGACGAGAACGCTCCGGGGGCTACGCGTGTCTACTTCACGACCTCGGCCACCGGCTCGTCGAGCTCGCTCACGGGTAGCGCGCCGGGATCGGGCTCCGGAAGCGGCAAGGGGAGCACGACACCGGACTACGTCGGAGCCGGGATCCTTCCGTACCGCGGCAAGCTCGACGCGACGGTGAGCGCCGCCGGCTCGGCGGCGCTGAAGCTGAAAGGGAAGGCGGTCGTCTCGCTCGTGCCCGGCCGGTACGACGTTGCGGTCGCCGATGCGGCGAGCAAGGCCGGGCTCTTCGTCGAGCGGCCCGGCGGTAGGCCCGTCGACGTCACCGGCGTCAGGTTCGTCGGGAAGAAGACGGTGCGCTACGCCCTGACCAAGGGCACCTGGACGTTCTTCGCCAGGGCCTCGAAGCCGATCCGGGTGACGGTCGGGGCGTGATCCGGAGGGCGGCTGTTGCAGCTGCCGTGGCGGCGGTTCTCGCCGCGCCCGCGGGTGCGGCCGTCCCGGGAGTCGCGGCGATCTACGTCAACTACAACGCCGACTGCACCTTCACGCTGTCGGTCGACGGCGGCATCACCGCGGCGCCGAACGCGACCGTCCCGCCGGGCGTCTACCAGCTGCTCGTCTGGCTCCCGAACCCGAACCAGGGCTATTCCTGCGGGACGCCGACGTTCACGTTCACCGGGCCCGGCGTCAGCAGCACTACCGTCTTCCGCGGCCAGGAGCTCCACGACGAGCACGTGATCCCGGCTCTGCAGGCGGGCGCCACCTACGTCGCGTCGGACGCGAGCGCTCCCGACTCGACGCGCCACGTGCTCACAGTGGCGACCTCGGGATCGAGCAACTCGCTGATCGGGACGGGCGCGACCACGACGACGACGTCGACGGGATCGAGCCAATGCGACCTCGTCGGGTGCGACATCGCGCCGTACCGGGGCTCGCTGCTCGCCACGGTCACCGCAGCCGGCCGGGCGACACTGACGAGCGGCGGCAAGCCCGTCGGCTCGCTGAAGGCGGGCCGCTACGACATCAAGGTGACCGACGGCGACCGGCACGCCGGGTTCTTCGTGCAGCGCGCGAGCCGCAAGGCCGGTGATCGTCGCGGGGGTCAGGTTCACGGGAACGCTGACCAAACGGGTCACCCTCACCGCCGGGAAGTGGACGTTCTACGCGAAGACCGGCCGGGAAACCGCGTTCGCGGTCAGCTAGTAGGTACCGGGGAACTTGACCGTCTGGGGCGCGACGAGCGGCGTCCCGAGCTCGAGCTGGATCTGGCGCCGCTCGGTGAGCGGGATCGCGCGCGGATCTCCGGTCCAGACGCGGCCGTCGACGATCGCGGTGACCTTGCCCTTGTTCGGCCCGAGCACGCCGCGGCCGAGCGGCTGACCCCACATGTCGAAGAACTGGCCGAGGGTGAACACCCGCTTCAGCGGGGCCTCGACGTGCAGGATCCCGTCGGGGAAGCGCGTCACGAGCCAGGCGAGGCATTCGTTCTGGGAGATCACGAACTGGCCGTACTTGGAGCTCTGCTGCTCGAGCGGCGGCCAGATACCGATCCCGGCCGGGACGAGGCGCGGCTTGCCGTTCACGAACAGCGTCAGGTGCACGTGGATGTGGAAAACGACCTTCTCGTTCCGCTGGCACTTGATGCCGTCGATGCCCTTCGCGACCTGCGCGCTCGAGGCGGGAAGCCCGAGCGCGGGCGCGTCGGGGATCGGCACGAGCTCGGGCCCGACCTTGCCCGGGTCGGGCGCCGGCCGGAGCTGCCCGAGCGACGAGAGCGGGCTCGTCGGGCTCGCGGCCGAGGCTCCGGCGGCGAGGAGCACGGCGGCTGCGGGCCCGGCCATGAGCGCCAGGAGGCTGCGCCGCTTCATCCCTGAAGCGTAGACCCGGTCAGGCGCTCGCGGCGTAGGCGTCGAGCCGCGCGAGGTACCCGGCACGCTCCTCGTCACCGAGCCACGCGATCGTGAACGCATTCCGCGCCAGCTGCACGATCTCGTCGCGGGCCAGCTCCGCCTCGGCCTGCACGGCTGCGAGGTTCTCGTTCATGTAGCCGGGGAAGTACGCCGGATCGTCCGAGTTGACGCACGCCCGCATCCCGTGGTCGAGCATGTGCTTGAGCTCGGCCGACTTCAACCCGCCTGCGACGTAGCCGTTCGAGATCGGGCAGACGGTCAGGCCGAGCCCGCGCGAGCCGATCTCGCGGACGAGTGCCGTGTCCTCGAGCGAGTTGACACCGTGGTCGATCCGCTCGACGCCGATCTCGTCGAGGCACTGCCAGATGTGCGCGACCGAGTCGTCCTGGTCGACGTCGCAGTGCATCGTCAGCCGGAAGCCCTCGTCGCGGGCCCGGTCGAAGACATCCTTGAACTTGACCGGCGGGTTGCCGCGCTCGTCCGAGTCGAGCCCGACGCCGACGATCCAGTCCTTGTACGGCAGCGACGCCTCGAGCGTCTCGCGCGCGGACTCCGCGCTCAGGTCGCGCAGGAAGCACATGATCAGGCGGCTCGTCAGCCCGAGCTCGGCCTCGGCTTCCTCCTGCGCCCGGCGAAAGCCCTCGATCGCAGTCGAGAACGGGAGGCCGCGCGACGTGTGAGCCTGCGGGTCGAAGAAGACCTCGGCGTAGACGACGTTCTGCGAGTGCGCCTTCCGGAAGTACGCCATCGCGAGGTCGTAGAAGTCGGCCTCCTGGCGCAGGACGCTCATGCCCTCGTAGTAGACGGCGAGGAACGACGCCAGGTCGTCGAAGTCGTAGGCCGTCCGCATCTCCGCGGCCGAGCGATACGGGAGATCGACGCCGTTTCTGGCCGCCAGCTCGAACTTCAGCTCGGGCTCGAGCGTCCCCTCGAGATGCAGGTGCAGCTCGGCCTTGGGCAGTCCGTCGATGAAGTCGGCGAGGTCGCTCAAGCTATGTGCTTGCAGACCTCGTGCTTGCCCGGGCCGGCGGGCAGGCCGTTCCGGCCGATGTCGACCGACTCGCAGCCCCGGTCACGGGTGCCGACGAGCGTCACGGTCACGAAGCAGTGGTTGATGCCCGCCTTGGTGCTCGGTTGGCAGCAGGCGTCGAGGATCCTGACCGGGTTCCCCGCGACGATCGCGTGCTGGTTGTAGCTGTGCGCCCAGACCGTGCCGAAGCTCGAGCAGCCGGTCGTCTTGCCGGTCTTGCTGTCGCCGGCCCCGGCGGTCGGTGCGAGCGCGGCAAGCGCGAGCAGCCCGGCGAGGGCGATTGTGGCTGCGATCCTGGCGTGCGCCTGCACTGGTGCCGTTTATATCGGCTTGTGCAGACGCAGGTTTAGGCAACCGTCAGGCCTGGGAGGCCGCCGCTGCGCGCGCGCACGTCGCCCGCAGCGGAGCTGCGCCGTGAAGGCGGTAGATCAGGGTGCCGCCGACGGCCTGCGGCCGCCCGAACGGGCCGAGCACGCCCTTCCAGCGCCAGGCCAGGTCGTCGTCGGCGAGAACGATCGAGGTGACGTGCTGGAGCCGGGCGAGCGCGAGAACGTCGTTCGTCGTGACGTCGGGCGGGCTGTCCTCGGTCGCGATCTTGTAGACCCCGGTGAACTCCTGGTAGCGCCGGGGCGGGAACGGCGAGATGTAGCCACCCGCGTTCCTGAACCAGAAGTGGCTGCGCGCCTGCCAGATCATCGAGTCGCCGAGCGTCCCGAACGGCAGCAGCAGGACGTTCTCGCCGCGGCCGAGGCAGCTCTTGTAGAGGGCCGTCGTGAAGAGGGGAGGCACCTGCGGCGTTCTCGCCCACCCGCCCCAGGCGAGGTTCGGCACGAGCGTGAGCACGGCCAGGAGGGTCAGGCCGACGCGGAGCCAGGAAGGACGGAAGCTCGACGCCGCCCAGAGCGCCACCATCACCGCGGCGGCCAGCGACGCAAACGCCATCAGGCGCACCGGCATGACGTTCTCGAACAGCGGCTTGTCGACCAGGTGGGAATACGGAAGCGTGATGAGTTGCCGGCCGTGGATCGTCAGGTAGGCCCCGAGCGAGAGGAAGACGGCGAGCAGGAAGCCGACGACGAGAAAACGGCCGCGAAGGCTGCCGGCGCCACTGCCACGCGAAGAGGGCAACGATCACGAGCAACGGCACCCCGAGATAGGCGCCGCGCTCGGCGTCGTTGGCCGGGAAGGCCGCGACGAAGTGCTTCGTCCACGAGCCGCCGAGGTTCGCGATCGTCGGCACGACGAGGTTCGCCAGGTCGGCGCTGAAGAGGAACGCTCCACTCGGTGGGCGGCTTCCCGTTCCGGTGAAGATGAAGTAGAGGAACGGTGCGGTGACGACCGCGGCCAGCCCGTAGGCGGCGGCGAGCGGCAGGGCCGTGGCGCGGAGCGGCGTGCGCGCGGAGGGGATCAGCAGCGCCGCGAGGAGTAGCGACACGACGAGGGCGAGGGTCAGCGTGAACAGGATCTCGGTCGAGAGCAGCATCTGCCCGGCGAGGACGGCGCCCATCCCGAGCGCGAACCGGCGGCGGGAGAGGTCGCCCTGGACGAACCGGACGACGAGATGCGCCGCGACGGGCAGCAGGAACACGGCGGCCGTGTGGATGTGCGTCAGCCCGGCCGTGAGCACGTAGGCGGAGAAGCCGAAGATGTAGCCGCCGGCGAGCGAGGCCCAGACCGCGCCCTTCGTCAGCCGCCGGCAGAGCAGGAACGCGGTCCAGGCGGCGAGCGCGGGCATCAGGATCGCCGCGACGTTGTAGGCGAGGATCGGGCCGAAGGCGAGGGTGAGCGGAGCGAGCACGAGCGCGAGGCCGGGCACGCTCGTGGCCCAGGCGAGGTTGTAGCCACCGGGCGCCCAGATCTCGTGCGTGTAGGCGGGGTTCAGCCCGTGCAGGATCGCGTGCGGCCACCAGGCGAACGACCAGACGAAGATCTGCGGGTCGGTGTAGAGCCCGCCAACCACGCGCCGCTCGGGATGCTCCACGACGCGGAGCCCGAGAAACAGGAAAGCGAGCGCCAGGTAGGCAAGAAACGCCGCGCCACCACGCCGACCCCCCAGCCAGCGACGCAAGCGAGAACCCACCCTTGGAGTCTAGGCCCGGGCGGACACGACCTCCCGAGACGCGTCTGGGGACAGTCCCCAGACACGGCCGCTCGAGACACGGCCGGGGACAGTCCCCAGACACGGCCGCCCGAGACACGGCTGGGGACTGTCCCCGGGCTCTACGCTGCGCGGCTGAGCGTCTGCGGCTCGCCGGGCTCGGCGAGCGCGACTTGCGCGGGCTCGCCGCGACGTGAGACGAACGGCCAGGCGACGACGGCGCTCAGAGCGCCGATCGCGGCGACGGCGAGCACGAGATTGAGGACTGCGACGGCGGTGAGCGACATGGGGTCTCCTTTGACTTCGACTTGCACTCCAGGAAACCGCGGCGTGCTGGGATCTCGATGGGAGCTGCCTTAGAGACCGCTGTGAGCAGAGATGGGTGCATATACTCCTATCTCCGTGGAAGCCGGGCCCGCACCCTCCCTCTGCGTCTGTGCGTCGCTGCGAATGGCGACCCGCCTCGTCTCGCGCCACTACGACCGCGCGCTCGCGCCCGTGGGCATCTCCACCAACGAGTACTCGATCCTCGTTCGCCTCGGAACCTACGGCCCGCGGCCGCTCGGCTCGCTCGCGGCCCTCCTCGGAATGGACCGCTCGACGCTCTCGCGCGAGATCGCGCCGCTCGTCGAGGCGGGGCTCATCGACGCAACTGCCGACGCCGCCGACCGCCGACGCCGCGTGCTCACCGTGACCGCCGCCGGGGAGCAGCGGGTCGACGAAGCCCGCCCGCTGTGGCTGAAGGCCCAGGCCGAGCTCGCGTCCGAGTTCGGAGACGAGCGCACGACCGCACTTCTGGGCGAGCTGAACGCCCTCGCGGGAGCGCGGCAGTGATCGACCGCCTGATCGGCCGCCCGCTCCACTACGCCTGGCTGATCGTGATCGTCACGTTCGTGACGCTGATCACGACCGCCGGCTTCCGCGCGACGCCGAGCGTGCTGATCATCCCGATGCAACAGGAGTTCGGCTGGTCCCGCGCGACGATCTCGGTCGGGATCTCGCTCGGCCTGCTGATGTTCGGCCTGACCGCACCGTTCTCCGCCGCGCTGATGGAGAGCTTCGGCATGCGCCGCGTCATCCTGGTCGCGCTCGCAACGATCGCGGGAGGCGCCGCGCTCACGACACAGGTGACCCAGCCATGGCAGTTCGACCTCCTCTGGGGCGTGGTCGTCGGCGGCGCGACGGGCGCCGTCTCGGTGCCGCTCGCCGCGACCGTCGCGAACCGCTGGTTCTACAGCCGCCGCGGGCTCGTCACGGGAATCCTGACCGCGAGCAACGCAAGCGGCCAGATGATCTTCCTGCCGGCGCTCGCGTGGATCGCCACCGCCTACGGGTGGCGGTACGCCGCGGTCACCGTCGCCGGCGTCGCCATGCTGATCGTCTTCCCGATCGTTGCGATCGTCGTCCGCGACCGCCCGCAGTCGATCGGCCTCGAGCCGTACGGCGCGACCGAGCCGGTACCCGTCCCCGAGCGACCGAAGCACCCGTTCCGGCCCGCGATCGACGGGCTGCTCCTCGGCTTCCGCTCGCGGACCTTCTGGTTCCTGACGAGCACGTTCTTCATCTGCGGCCTCTCGACCAACGGCCTCATCGGAACGCACCTGATCCCGGCCGCGGTCGACCACCATCTGACCGAGGTCACCGGTGCGTCACTACTCGCACTGATGGGGCTCTTCGACGTGATCGGAACGACGGCCTCGGGCTGGCTCACCGACCGGCTCGATCCCCGGCGCCTGCTCGCCTGGTACTACGCATTCCGCGGCCTCGCCGTGATGGGCCTGCCGTTCGCGTTCGGATCCGGGTACGCGCTCGTCGCCTTCGCCGTCTTCTACGGCCTCGACTGGGTGGCGACCGTCCCGCCGACGGTCGCGATCACCGCCGACACCTTCGGCCGCGAGCGCGTCGGGATCGTCTTCGGCTGGGTGTTCGCCGCCCACCAGTTCGGCGCGGCGTTCGCCGCCTGGGCCGGTGGAGCCTCCCGCACCTGGCTCGGCACCTACAACTACGCGTTCGTCGCGGCCGGCGCGCTCTGCCTGCTCGCCGCAGGGCTCTCGCTGCGGATCAGCATCCCCGGCCGCGGCCCCGCGCTCCGCGTGGGTCGCGGGCGCAAGCCCGAGCCCGCGATGGCCTAACCGAGCGCCGCGCGCGCGGCATGGAAGCCGCACATGCCGTGAACGCCGCCGCCCGGCGGCGTCGACGACGAGCAGAGGAAGACGCCGGGTAGCGGCGTCGAGTAGGGCCGCCGGCCCGCGACCGGCCTGGCGAACGTCTGCCGCAGATCCGAGGCTCCGCCGTTGATATCGCCGCCCACGTAGTTCGCGTTGTGCAGCTCCAGCTCGACCGGCCCCATCGCCGACCGCGCCAGGATCAGGTCACGGAACCCCGGTGCGAACCGCTCGACCTGAGCCTCGATCCGCTCGGTCATGTCGACCGGCGAGCCGTTCGGGACGTGGCAGTAGGCCCACGCCGTGTGCTTCCCGTCCGGGGCCCGCGAGGGGTCGAACAGGCTCTGCTGCGCCAGCAGCACGAACGGCCGCTCGGCAATCCCGCCGCGCCACGGCTCCCGCTCCGACGCGACGATCTCCGGAAGCGTGCCGCCGAGATGAACCGTCCCGGCCTGCGCGCATTCGGCCGCCCGCCATGGGATCGGCCCGGCGAGGGCCCAGTCGAGCTTGAACACCCCGGGCCCGTAGCGGAACCGCTCCATGCGGGCCCGGTACCGCTCGGGCAGCCGATCGCCTGCGAGGGCGACGAGCTGCTTGGGCGTCACGTCGAGCAGCACCCGTTCGGCGCCGTCGAGCTCGTCGAGCGAGACGATCCGGCGCCCCGTCTCGACGTCACCGCCGAGCGACCGGAGGTACGAGGCCATCGCGTCCGAGATCGCCTGCGAGCCTCCGCGTTGGGAACGGCCAGCCCGCGCCGTGTGCGAGTAGCCCGAGGAACCAGCCGAACGCGGCCGACGGCATCCTCGTCAGCGGCAGCATCGAGTGCGCCGCGAGCCCGCCGAACATCCCACGCGCCCGCTCGCCCCGAAACGAGCTGCGCGCCACCGCGCTCGCCGGGAGCGCCGAGAGAGTCGAGAAGCGCGCGAACGCAGCCGGATGCGCCGGGCGCCCGAGCGGCGCCAGCAGGTCGTCCGCGATCTCCTCCCAGCGAGCGGCGAGCGGGCTCATCAGCTTCCGGTACCGCGCCGGCGTCGACGCCGAGCGAGGCCGCCGTCCCCGCGACCGAGCGGACGAGCAGCGCCGCGGTTCCGTCGTCGAACGGATGCGCAAGCGCCGCCGGCGGCTCGATCCACTCGACGCCGTGCTCCTCGAGCGGCACCGAGCGCAGGAACGATGAGGCGACCGCGAGCGGGTGGATCGCCGCGCACACATCGTGGACGAACCCGGGCAGCGTCAGCTCGGCCGACCTGCAACCTCCACCGACCGTCGCCTCGGCCTCGACCACTCGCACCGCCAAGCCCGCCCGAGCGAGCACGATCGCCGCGGCGAGACCGTTCGGGCCCGACCCGACGACGATCGCATCCGGCATCTCGTGGGCGCTCTAGCGGACGATCGAGACGACGAGCAGCGCGACGAGCGTCACGAGCACTGCCGCCGGTGCGAGGAAAACGAAGAACCAGAACACCGATGCGATCGACCAGGCGAACCGTCCGCTGGCGCGGGTCGTCGCGACGCGCAGCCCGATCAGGGCGGCGATCACAGGGGCGAGCACCCACCAGGTGTCTGTCCACGCGAAGCCGGCGATGATCGTGACCACCGCCAGGACGAACAGGATCGTCAGCAGCTCGACGAGCTCCGGGCGCGAGAGATGCCGAAGCGGCTCGGAGGGGCCGAGCAACCGTGAGCGGGCGCTCGGCTCGACCGGCGCGCCGAGCGCGTCGCGCAATCCGGCGGCACCGTTCGTATCGGCGCCGACCATCAGCCGCAGGACACAGTAGGTCGCGTCGGCCGCTCCGCCCTCGAGATGCAGGGTGGTGCTGTTCCCGGCGACGAGCGCGGACTCGATCGTGTCGGCAAGCTCCTGCGCTTCCGGCCGCCAGTCGCTGTCCTTCGCCAGCACCGCCGCAGACTCCGAGGCAGGCGTCAGCTGCGACTTGGCGAGCACGCGCAGGTTCTCTGCCAGGATCGTCGCCTGCGCCTCCGCCATCGCGTACTTCTTGCCCCCGACCTCGAAGGTCATCTCCACGATTTCGAGTGTAAGCCCTGCACTCGCGGGCCGGTACCCCCATAGGTATGGGAGGTGGTCCTGATCGCTCGGAATGGTGAACTGGCTTGACACGGGTCCCGGTTGCTGGAAATGTCCGGGCGCGGCGAAAAAACCAGGGAAGGAGCGCTTGGTTTGCAGGCAGGCCCGACGCAACAGGGGATGAGGGTCTTCCTCGTCGATCCGCACTCGATCTACCGTCGAGGGCTGGTGGCGTGCCTCGAGGGCGTCGAGGAGGTCTCCACGGTCACCGACGCCTCGAACGTCGAGTCGGCGTGGAAGCGGCCCGAGCTCTACGAGGCCGACGTCGTGCTCGTCGATCACGACCTGGACGGCGCTCACGAGTTCGTCCGCGACCTCCGCGAGCGGACGGATGCGAGCGTCCTGGTCTGCTCGGGGCGCTCCGACCAGAAGGAGTTGCTCGCCGCGGTCCAGGCCGGCGCCGTCGGCTACCTCTGGAAGGAGACGCTGACGCCGGACGCGCTCGTCGCGAGCCTGCGCACGGCGGCGACCGGATCCGGCGTGCTCGCGCCCGACCTGCTCGGCGACCTGCTCCGCACGATCGCCCGTGCGTCGAACGAGCTGCTCGAGCCGCGCGGGCTCTCGCTCTCGCCGCTGACCGTCCGCGAGCAGGAGGTGCTCCGTCTCGTCGCCGACGGCCACCCGACCCGCGAGGTCGCAAAACGGCTGAGCTACAGCGAGCGCACCGTGAAGAACGTGATCCACGACGTCGTCACCAAGTTCAACGCCCGCAGCCGCTCCCAGGCCGTCGCGGCGGCGGTTCGCGAGGGGCTCATCTAGCCGTGCCCGCTCCGCTCCTGACCGCGAGCGCGATGATCATGTGCATCCACGGCGGTCAGGTGACGGTGATCCCCGGCCAGTCGCAGGTGACGGCCGGCGGCGCGGCGGTGCTCTCGGGAATGGATCTCCTGACCTGCCCGATCATCGGCTGCCCGCAGGCGGGCCCGGGGATCGTGCCGTGCACGATGATCCTGCTCGCCGAGCCCGTCGCGATGCCGTCGCCGATCGTGATGATCGGCGGCATGCCCGCGCTCACGGTCGCTGCCGTCGGGCAGCCCGGCGGGCTCACGAACGGGAATCCACCGGGGATGATCATCATCAACAGTCCCGGTCAGATGACCGTCATGGGCTGACCCGCTACGCGGGGAGCACGAAGCCGAGCTCGACCATCCGGCGCATGACCGGAACGGCGCTCCTGAAGAACGCCTCCGGGGGCGCGCCGGTTATCTCCGCGGCCTCGGCGAGCACGTCGCCGAGCGGCCGCTTGCCGTCGAGCAGCGCAAGGACGCGCTCGGTCGCGGCGTCGATCGAGACCTCGAACCTGAGCCCGGTGTCGAGGCGAAGAACGTTCCGCTCGATCAGCTCGCCCCCGTCGCGCAGGCGGATCGTCTGCTCGACCCGGTGATCGTCCGGCACGGTGAACGCGTCGCCGAGCATGTCCTCGGCGCTCGTGACCGCCAGGTAGTCCTGCGCGTCGAAGAGCCGCAGCACCTGGTCGCTCGCACCGGTGATCCGGTCGGTGGCCGAGGTGTAGGAGAAGAACCAGTTCCGCCCCTCGGGCCGCTTGCGCAGGATCAGGCAGCCCCACGAGATCGCCTCGACCCCGAGCTCGTCGAAGTAGGCGGCCCAGCGCTCGATCGCCGCGCCGTAGAGCTGTGGATTCGGTGCGGTAGGGCCGGTTCCACGCGGCCGCGTAGTCGAGCGGCTCGTGCACCGCGTAGCGCAGGAGCACCGCGTCGCAGCCGTTGTCCTCGACCCAGCGCTGGATCGGCGCCTTCCAGTCGCCGTCGGCCGGATGGAGCCAGCTGACGAGCACCTCACCGATCCCGCCGGGTGCCAGGTAGTCGGGCAGCTCGCTGACGATCAGCTCGCAGAACTTGTCGCCGCTGAGACCGCCGTCGCGGTAGACGATCTCGTTCTCGGGCGAGATCACATACGGCGGGTTGCAGACGATCAGGTCGAACTCCTCGCCCGCGACCGGCTCGAAGAGGTTCCCCTCGCGGAACTCGATCCCGTGGGCGCGGTTCAGCTCGGCGTTGAAGGCAGCGAACCTCAGAGCGCGCGGATTGATGTCGATCGCCGTGATCTGCTCGACGTGATGCGCGGCGAGCAGCGCCTGGTGGCCGTTGCCGGTCCCGAGGTCGAGCGCCCGCGCGACCGGCCGCCGTACCGTCAGCCACGCGAGAACGCGAGCGGGCGGCGAGACACCGAGCACGTGATCCGGGCGGGTGAGCTCCTTCTGGAATGCATCGCAGGCGACGAGCATGTCCTCCGTCGGGACGAGCTCGATGTCGGCCTTGGCCTTGCCGCCGGCGACGGTCAGGACGCCCATCGCCTCGAGCCGGTCGAGCGCGAGCGGCGCGAGCGCCTCGTCGGCCTCGGCCTCGGTCACCTCGAGGTCGAGCAGGAAGAGCTTGATCAGCGTCGCGAGCTTCCCGCCCCCGCGGAGCATGTAGAGATAAAGCGGCATCTCGGCCGAGTCGCGGCCGCTCGCCACCTCGGTCGCGAGCGTGTCGCGCACCGCCGAGGGAGTGAACCCGGCCTCGACCAGAACATCGCGGAGTAGGGCGATCCCTTCGGGGTCGTCGACCCGCGGGCCGCTCTCCGCCTGATCCCTTGTCTGCGCCATTGCGCGGGCATCGTACGGCACGTACGATCGTCGGATGATCAGCGGACGCACGCTCGCTGGGGTTGGGAGCGGCAGCGCTCGACTTGCAGCGGGAACGCTGGCGATCCTGGCCTTGACGGTGCCGGCCGGCGCGGCGGTGGCCCGCTCGACGAGCATCGGTTCAGGTCTCGAACGTCCAGCTGAAGGCGTCGTGGAAAGAGGGCTGGCTGACCGCCAACCTCCATTTCACGGTCAAGGTCGATGGCGCGACGACGGTCAAGGCGGTCGTGCGACCCGTCGCTCCGGGGCCGGTCGCTGCGAACAAGGCCTACTCCTTCGGCGCCGCCGGCTCGGCCAACGAGACGACTCACGCTCCCGCCCAGGCTCGCCCCGCGGGCTTACACCCTGAAGGTGGGCGACACGACGACCAAGTTCACCGTCCCGGCCCCGTCGGAGGGCGTCGTCGACACCGCGACGATCAGCACGACCAAGGGCGGCAAGTCGCAGAAGGTGATCTCCACCCCGAAGGCGCTCTGGGTCCGTTTCCACTTCCTGATCCCACCGACCGGCGCGAAGACGGTGAAGATCGTCTGGCGCACCCCGAGCTTCCAGTTCGTCGGCGCCGTCAACAAGCCGTACGCGACGACGATCGACTCGACCCTGGCGTCGAACGCAGCCCTGCCGAAAGGCACCTGGTACGCGCTCATGTACGTCAACGGCAAGGTCGCGAAGCGCCAAGACGTTAGAGTCACGTGACGTGACGAGCTACGAGCCCGAGCTCGAGCAGCAAAAACGGACGCAGCAACAGGCGCCCCAGCAGTCGCCGGACCAGGACTCGACGCAGAGGCTCGCATCGGCGATGGGCAACCAGGCATTCGGGGCGCTTGCCCGCCAGGGCGCGGGGATCATGCCCGACGGCCGCGCGCATCCCGACGTCGAGTCGGCGATCGCGTCGACCCGTGGGACGGGACAGAAGCTCGACGATGGCTCCCGCGACAAGATCGGCGGCGCCGCTCGGCGATCCGCTTCACGACGTCAAGGTGCACACCGATCCCGCGGCCAACCAGCTTGCGAGCTCCGTCTCTGCGCGCGCTTTCACGACCGGCAACGACGTCTACTTCGCCAAGGACGAGTACAAGCCCGGAACGAGCGACGGCCAGGAGCTGATCGCCCACGAGTTGACGCACGTCGTCCAGCAACGCGGCGCCTCGACCAGCGGCCCGCTCACCGTCTCGCAGCCGGGCGATGCCCTCGAGAACGAGGCGGAGGCGGCGGCCGGTGACATCGTCGGCTGATACACCGACCAAACTGCTGAACTTCGAGGCGCTCGACGCGCGGATCCGCTCCGCGGTGGAGTCGGTCGCCTCGACCGACCCGAACCCGGCCGATCCGTTTCGCGGCCTCTACATCTCCGACGACCTGGCGGTCGAGCTTGCCTCCGCCGGGCCGGGCGCCGAGCTGGACGACCGGATCGCGCTCGCCGGACGGCTGTTCGGGCTGAGCGACCTCGAGACGGCCGCGCTCGCGCTCTGCGCCGCACCGGAGCTCGGCTCGCAGTACGGCCGGCTCTACGCCTACCTCCACGACGACGTGACCCGGAAGCTGCCGACGCCACGGTTGATCGGCCGCCTGCTCGCGGAGTCCGGGATCTCGGCCGCGCGGGCTCTCGACTGCTTCGACCACGCCGCGCCGCTCCGACGGACGGGCGCTGTGCGCCTGCTCGAGCCGGGGAGCCAGCTCCCGCTGGCAGACCGGATGCTCAAGCTGTCGGACCGGCTGGCTGCCTATCTGCTCGGCTCCGGCCTCGACGAGCCGGTGCGCGACGGCCGGCTGCGGCCCGTCGCCGATCCCCGAGCACGACCCGGGGCGCCCGGCGACGATCGCCGAGCTGAAGCCCCTCCTCGCCGCCGACAGCCCATTGCCCGTGATGCTTGCCGGCCCGGACGCGCCCTCACTACTCGCGTTGGCACTCGGGCAGCCGCTTCTGCTGGTCGACGTCAACGACGCGATGGACGTCGAGCTGATGCGCGAGGCCGGCGTGACCGCTCTGCTCGAGGGCCGCCGCATCTGCTTCGACGGCCTCGACGAGCTCGAGCCGGACAAGCACCTCCGCGTCCAGCGCGTGCTGGGCGCCCGAGGCGAGCGCACGCTGGTCTGCGCGGCGACGCCGCAGGCAGTCGTGGCGCTCGGCGAGGCGACCGCGGTCGTCGTCGACGCACCGCAGGCGAGCTTCGCTGAGCGGCGGGCCGCCTGGGCGGCCCACACGGGGACCGAGGACGTCAACGACGTCGCCGCCAAGTTCAGGCTGTCCGTCGCCCAGATCGCAGACGCCGCCGACGTGGCCCGCCTGGCCGCGGCGACCCGCGGCGAGGCCCTTCCGGCGCCGCCGGATCTCGACCTCGGCGCACGACGCGCCTCGAGTACCCGCCTCGCCGAGCTCGCATCGAGGCTCGATGCGCCCTTCACCTGGGACGACATCGTGATCGCCGAGCGCCAGTTCGAGGTGCTCCACTCGATCTCGTCCTACCTGCGCCACCGCGACCTCGTCCTCTCCGAGTGGGGGTACGAGAAGACGGTCGCCCGCAGTCAGGGGCTGAAGGTGCTGTTCGCCGGCGAGTCCGGCACCGGCAAGACGATGGCCGGCCAGGTGCTCGCACGCGACCTCGGCCTCGACCTCTTCCGCCTCGACCTCGCCACCGTGGTCTCGAAGTACATCGGCGAGACCGAGAAGAACCTCGACCGCGTGTTCGGCGCGGCTCGAGGGCTCGAACGCGATCCTCTTCTTCGACGAGGCCGACGCTCTCTTCGGCAAGCGCTCCGAGGTTCGTGACGCGCACGACCGCTACGCCAACATCGAGGTCGCCTACCTGCTTCAGAAGATGGAGGGCTACCCGGGCGCGGTCATCCTCGCGACGAACTTCCGGCAGAACATGGACGACGCGTTCCTGCGACGCCTCGACGTGGTGGTCGATTTCCCGTTCCCGGAGCCGGAGGATCGCGAGAGGATCTGGAAGCTCGTGCTTCCCACCGCCGCGCCGGTCACGGATGACATCGACGTGCACTTCCTCGCCGAGCGCTTCAAGCTCTCGGGCGGCTCGATCCGCAACTGCTCGCTGACCGCAGCCTTCATGGCCGCCGACGGCACGGGCCGGATCGGGATGGAGCACCTCGTCCGGGCGGTCGCGCTCGAGTACAACAAGCTCGGCCGCCTGACGATCGAGGCCGACTTCGAACACTTCCACGAGCTGATCCGCCCACAGACGGGCACGTTCCCCGCGGTCGGCTAGTCGAGCCGCCCTCGCACAGGGGGCTGCATAGCGGGTGTGGCTGCGAGACTCTGAGGCGTGAGGTGGGTCGGTGCGCTCGTGTGTGGATTCTTGTTCGCGTTCCTCGGAGGATCATCCGTGGGCGCGGTCTCGGGTACCACGGTGCGGAGTGGGTGGCCTTGCCCCGGGTGCATCGTCGAGGTGCCGGGTGGGTCCCGGGCGAGTCGGCCGGTTCCCATGGTCGTGTTGTTGCACGGAGACGAGGGAGCCCCGGGGGAAATCAACGCTTCGGTTGGGCCGGCGGCGTTGCGGCAGAGGATGATCGTCTTTGCACCGCAGTGCCCGAGCGCGCTTGGGTGCCGGTTGGAAGACGGCGCCGGCGCATCGACGAACAGTTGGTGGGGCTGGCTGCAGTACTCGCGCGGCTACAGCGATGCGTGGCTGGGCGATCAGATCGAGAGGATCGAGTCCACCTATCCGGTTGACAGGCGACGGGTGTACCTCGTCGGCTGGTCAGGCGGAGCCGACTACCTGGGCTGGTACGCGCTCGAGCACAGCGCCGCTTTTGCCGGCGTCGCGTTTGTCTCGGGCGGCGTGCCGTACCATCCCGCCTGCCCGTCCACGCGGCTCGCCGGCTACTTCCTGCTCGGTGCCGCCGACCCCCGGTACCAGAGCGGACAGCCGGTCGCGGTCAAGTCGATCCTCGCGCGGTGCGGCGGGACCACCAGGCTCGTCGTCCTTCCAGGCGCCGACCACGCCGGGGCGATGCTCGCCCTCTCCAACTCCGGCTACGCCACGAGAATGCTCGACTGGCTCTCCAAGCACCGATCGGCGGGCTCCGGCTGAAACGCTAGAAATGCCAGGCCGTGCCGACGACGGCGCTGGCGTTCATGTCGACGCCGCCGGAGGCATTCGGCGTCGGCGTGATCGTGGCGGTGAAGGTGACCGAGCCGTGCTCGGTGACGTGGAGCTCGGCGCTGGCCTGGCCGCTGGCGGTGACGGTGCTGCCGTCGGTCGAGACCGACGGGCCGAAGCCGAGGTCGAGGACGCTGTCGCCGTTCTGCTTCACGTGGACGAGGAAGATGTTGACCGCGGCCCCAGCCGCGACCGCGTGCGCGGGATCGGTGCCGACCGAGACGCTCGCCGAAGGATCGGCGAGGAAGTCGACGTCGACGAGGTGGCTCGACGCGCGGAAGGCGTGCAGGTCGGCGATCGTCAGGGTCGCGGTGACGTTGAACGGGTCGATCGTCAGCGTCGGGTCGGCATGCGGCGTGCTCGTGTCCGCGGCCGGGCCGGTAGCGGTAGTCGTTGCGGGGGTGGTTCCAGGCGCGGCGGCGCCGGCAGCGGGTGCGGGAGCGGCGGCCTGGGCCGGCGCCGGAGCGGCGGGCGCGGTCGGCGCCGGCGCAGGCCCGGTGGTCGGCGGAGCGCTACCCGCGCCCGTGTAGGTCGTGTTCCCCGGCGGCGACGCGCCGCTCGCGGCGAGATCGGATGGGGTGACGGTCACCGGCGGCGGCGTCCCGATCGGGACGTTCTGCACCCCGCCCGGCGTCGGCGAATCGCCGGCGGTGGGCTGGCGCTGCAGGAGCGCCCGCGCCAGGTGCTGCGAGCCCGACTGATTCGTGACGAGCTCCGAGACCGCGCGATTCCCGACGAGCCGCTGAAGAGCCTCGAGCGGATGCTCCGACTGCGCGAACGCCGACCTCCCCCGGGTCGAGTCAGCCGACCGAGGGGCTCGCCGCTCGCGTTCGCGTGCGTGCCGAGCCATCGCCACCCCGATCATATCGGCGCCGCCAGCCGCTGCCCGTCGCGCCTGTGCTCAGAGTTGCAAACAGCCAACGCCCGCGGGGTGCACTCCGGCGCCGCCAGAGGGGGCAACGCGGCTACCCGATTGGTTGCCCCAAAGGGCATCAAGACCTACCCGACTGACCACGGCGGAGGCCATCTCGATCTGAGAGACTCAGAGCGATGTCCACGACGACGGTGCAGGTCCCGATCAACACGATGCTCGCCGATCTGGACGAGTCTCTGCGCACGTTGCTGAAGCGCGAGCTCGGACGGCACAGCTTCGACGGCGTCGAGATCGTCTTCGACGCACCCGACAAGGAATGGGCGGCGTCGCTCTCGAGCCCCGCGGTCAACCTCTTCCTCTACGACATCCGTGAGGCGAAGGAGTTCCGCCCGACCGACTGGGAGCAGCGGCCCGGGCCCAGGGACGGCCGGCCGATCGACCTCCGCCCACCGCTCCGCGTCGACGCCTCCTACGCCATCACCGCCTGGACGCGCGACGTCCAGGACGAGCACCGTCTGCTCTCACAGGCGATGGCCGCCCTCTACGCCTACCCGACCTTGCCGCCCGACGTCCTGACGACCTCGCTCGCAAACGGCTCACAGCGCTATCCGCTGAAGACCCGCACCGCGCAGGAGCGCCACGAGGACGCCTCGGACTTCTGGACGGCGGTGGGCGGCCAGTACAAGGCGTCCTTCAACTACTGCGTCACGCTCTCGTGCGAGCCGGGCGTCTCGATCGAGCGCGGCCCCGAGGTCCGCACCGCGACGACCAGGCTCTTCGACCGCGACGCGCGCAAGGCGACGCTGCTCGAGCTGCACCGCAGCGGCGGCAAGGTCGTCGACGGCGACGGCCAGCCCGTCCGCAACGTCTGGGTGCACATGACCGACGTCGGCCTGCTCGCCGTCACGGATGCCGAAGGCCGCTTCCGCTTCGACCCGCTGAGCGCCGGCAAGTACAAGCTGCTCGCCCGCGGCCCGAACGGCGAGGAGGCGAAAGCCGACCTCGTGATTCCCGGCCAGGGCGCCGAGATCTCGCTCGCGAAGCCCAAGGCCGCAGCCGCCGCCAAGAGTTAGGCGCGCCCGACAGGGCAACAGGACTGCCCCAATCCGTGCCCCGCCTCTTCTGGCAGGAACGGAGCCGAAAAACAAGAGTCCCGGGTGTGTCCCGGCGGGCCTTGATCGGGAACCTCGAGCCCGTAGCACGGCTGGGAATGAGACGCGTGCTCGAGGACGGAGGATTGGAGGTGGTCGGCCACGACGACCTGCCTGACGCGCTGGTCGAACAGGCCAGGGTCTTGCAGCCAGACGCGATTGTTCTCGGCCTCGACGCCGGGGGATCGGAAACCGCATCGAGCGATCTGGGGAACCGCGTCCGCCTTGCCGCACCAGGGGCAAAGCTCATCCTCTGGCCCCGCAACGAAACGGAGATGCATGTGTTCGACCCAGGCAGCTCCGCCCCCAGAACCATCCCAGCTTCGGCTTCCGACGATCTGCTTCGGGAGCTTCACACCGGTCGATCGACATAAACAGAAGGGAGTGAGATGGCGACCAGTTACTTGACCCCGGGCGTGTACGTCGAGGAGGTTCCATCGGCGAACAAGCCAATCGAAGGGGTCGGCACGTCGATCGCCGCGTTCGTCGGCCTGGCTCCGGGCGGGCCGGTCAACCGGCCGACTCGGATCTCGAACTGGACTCAGTTCTCGACGATCTTCGGCGACGCGCAGAACCCCGAGAACGGCCCGTTCATGGAGGGCGCCTACCTCGCGCACGCCGTGTACGGCTTCTTCCAGAACGGCGGCGGTCTCTGCTGGATCGTCCGCGTCGGAAGTGCCGAAGGCGGTGTCCGCCAGGCTGCGCTGCCTGCCGCAGGCGACGCGAGCGTCGAGGCGTTCCGGGCGATCGCGCTCAAGGGCGTCGACTCGGACGTCAAGCTCGACCTGACCCAGGAAGCGGGAGGCGAGGGCGAGGACGCCCCGCCCACCTACAAGCTCACGGTCACCTCGGGCACCGATACCGAGGAGTTCGACGGCCTCAGCGTCAAGAAGGGCCGCGCCTACATCGTCACCAAGGTCAATGCCGCCTCGAAGCTGATCAAGCTCGAGGAGACCGGCGGCGCCGTCACCGACGTCGCGCTCGCCACCGGCAGCTTCACGCTCTCGATGCCGAAGCAGGCCGAAGGGTCGATCACCCCGTCGCAGTTCGAGGGCGACGTCGCCAAGCGCGAGGGGATGGGCGGTCTGGCCGCCGTCGACGAGGTCACGATGCTGATCTGCCCGGACCTGATGACGTTCGTGAACGGCGACGACGTCGCTGTCCGCGACCTCCAGGGCAAGATGATCGCCCACTGCGAGAACATGGGCGACCGGATGGCCATCCTGGACGCGCCGCCGAACATGATCCCGCAGGACATCCTCGACTGGCGGATGAACGCCGCCGGGTACGACTCGAAGTTCGCAGCGCTCTACTACCCGTGGCTCGAGGTCATGGATCCGATCACGAAGCGGCCGCTGCTCGTCCCGCCCTCCGGGCACGTCGCCGGCGTGTGGGCGCGCACCGACGGCACACGCGGTGTCCACAAGGCCCCGGCCAACGAGGTCACTATGGGCGTCAACGGGCTCGGCTTCCAGGTCACGGGCGAGGAGCAGGGCGGACTGAACCAGCGCGGGATCAACTGCATCCGGGCCTTCCCCGGCCGCGGCATCCGCATCTGGGGCGCCCGCACGATGTCGAGCGATCCCGAGTGGCGCTACATCAACGTCCGGCGCCTGTTCAACTACATCTCGGAGTCGATCATGGAAGGGACGCAGTGGGCCGTGTTCGAGCCCAACGACGAGCGCCTCTGGAGCTCGCTGCGGATCTCGGCCACGAACTTCCTGAACCGCACGTGGCGGCAGGGCGCGCTCTTCGGCGCAACTCCGTCGCAGGCGTTCTTCGTGAAGTGCGACGCCGAGACCAACCCGCAGGACGTGATCGAGGCCGGCCAGGTCGTGATCGAGATCGGGATCTGTCCCGTGAAGCCGGCCGAGTTCGTCATCTTCCGCATCAGCCAGTTCGCCGCAGGCGCGAGCGAAGTGGCCTAAGTCGACGAGTGAGAGAGGAGGTCAGTTAGATGCCGATGAGAGAGCCCCGCCCAGCGTCATATTTCCGGCTGACGCTTGGCGGAAACGAAGCGTGTGGCGTGTTCAAGGAGGCCTCCGGGTTCGACTCGGAGACCGAGGTGATCGAGCACAAGTCGATCGACTCGAACGGCCGGCCGTACACCCGCAAGGTGGCCGGCGGAATCAAGTGGTCGAACATCACGCTCAAGCGCGGCGTCGACGAGAGCATGGACATCTGGAAGTGGCGCGACACTGCCGTCACCCAGGGCGCAGACCAGGCTCGCGTGGACGGGAAGATCGAGCTGCTCGACATCTCGGGCGCCACGATCGCCACGTACCAGTTCAAGCAGGGGTGGCCGATCAAGTACGTCGCAGCGACGCTCGACGCGTCGACGAACAACGTGGCCCTCGAGGAGCTGCACATCTGCCACGAAGGGTTCGAGCGCGTCTAGCCCAGGGGGAGCAACGCAAGGGAGGTTCTGGAGAATGAAAACCGAGTACCCGTTCACGCTTCCGCGTGGGTACGTGGACGCGTCGGGCAATGTTCATCGCGACGGTGCGATGCGCCTGGCCACGGCGCGCGACGAGATCGAGCCGCTTCGCTCCGCCGAGGTCAAGCAGAACGAGGCGTACCTGTCCGTGCTCCTTCTCTCGCGCGTCGTGACGAAGCTGGGCGAGGTGCCGGACGTGACGCCCGAGGTCGTGGAGAGCCTTTTCGCCGCAGACTTCGACCATCTCCAGCGCCTCTACGAACGGCTCAACACCGACGGTGAGTCGGTGGGGTCGGTTACCTGCCCGTCGTGCGCGCAAGCGTTCGAGGTCGACCTCTCCGACGTCGAGGACAGGCGCCTGGGGGAATGAACAGGCCGTCTCCGCATGAGCTGCTCGCGGAGGCGGCCGAGCTCGCCTACCACTTCCACTGGCCGCTGGACTCGATCCTCGACCTGGAGCATCCGGATCGCCGGAGGTTCCTCGAAGAGGCCGAGGACATCGCGGCCCGGACCAGCGGGGGGTACTGAGCTCAGATGATGGGTCGCCTAGGACTGCTCGGGCAGAGGGTGCTCGCACGCCACGCGGCGCCGCCGCGGGCGGGCGGGCTGCGCCTTGCGCAGACCGTGACGGCCGCACGTGTTCCGGAGAGGATCGTCGAGACCTCGACGCGGCTCGCCCAGGGCCGCTCGATCGGGCGGCAGGCGGCGACTGCGCCGGCTGCTGCCCCCGAGGCCGCGCTGCCGCGCCCGCCCGGGATGAGCGAGTTCGCCGCCCGCTGGATCTTCGGGGACGGCCCGGCCGAGGGGATCCCGATCGCCGGCGAGGCGGCGATGCCCGAGCTGGCGGGCGAGTCGGAGAAGCCGTCGTTCCTGCTCGACCGCGACAAGAGGGACGAGGCAGCCACCGCGGCCGAGGTGGCCCGGCGCGCCCAGCCCGTGCAGCGCGGCCAGGTTCAGGAGGTGCCGGCCGGCTTCAGGCTGTCCCGCAGGCCCGTCGACCGCCCGGAGGCGCCGCCGCCGCTTCCGTACGACACACCGAACGAGCGGATCGTCGACGAGACGCCGGCTCCCGAGCCCGTGGCCGCCGAGCCGCCGCCGGTGGCCGTAGTGGCAGACGTGCCCCCGCGGCCGATCGAGACGATCCAGCGGCCGCAGGCGACTCGAGAGTCGTCGCCGGCGGCGCAGGCACCTGCGCCGATCTCCCGCGTGGAGAGCCCGGCTCCGACGCCGGCTCCGACATCAGCCCAGGCGTCCGAGCCGCCGGCTGCGTCGCCTCCCGTCACGGAGCCGCCCGCGGCGATGCCGGCCCAGCCGCCGCGCGTCCCGATGACCATTGCCCGGAAGACTGCCGAGCGGCCGGTGAGACCGGCCCTGCAGCTCCAGCGCCGCCCGGCCGCCGAGCCGGTCGAGATTTCCGAGGCACCTGCGGTCGCCCCGGCGCCGGCCAAGCCCGGGATCCTCCGGCGCGTTGTCGATGCCGTCTTCCGCCGAGAGGCCTCGCCCCCGCCAGAATCGCCTCCGACCGCGCCTGCCGAGCCCCTTCAGACGCTGCAGGAGATAAGCACCCCGGCACCGCTGACCGCGGTCGCGCCCCTACCGTCCGCACCGCCGTGGGCGGACTCCCGCAGGCTCGCACGCGACGCGGCCGAAGATGCGGCCGCAGCCGCGGCCGAGACGAGCCACGACTCGCCGCCGGAGGAAGCGCCGGCGCCCGAGGCGGCCCCGGAGCCGACTCCACCGATCGAGGGTGCAAGCGCGCCCACCGATTCGGCGTTGGCGACAGCGCCGGCCGACAAGGTCGATGAGGAGACGGCGGCCGACCCCGAGAAGAACAAGGCCACGGAGCCGGTCCCGTTCGAGCTCAAGGAGACCGAGCCCGTCTCGGCGGCGCAGTCCGTGGCGGGCAGCGCCGGGGTGGCAGCCGGCACGCCACCGCCGGGCACGCCGGCACCAGGCGGTGCGCCCACGGGGACCTCGCCCGCGGTCAGCGAAGCTGCCTCCGCGAGCCAGGCCGTCGACGCAGCGCAGGCAACCGGCGGCACGCCTGCGCCCCAGGCGACGCCGGAGACACCCCCGTCCGGGCCGGCGGCCGCGACGGAAGCCGCGGCGGTGCTTGCGACCAAGCGCAAGCCGCTTCGGAACCTCGCGCGCGCAATCGCGCGCCGCGCCGAGCCGGAGACTTCGAAGCCCACTGCCTCGTCCGCCGAAGGCGTGACCACCGCGTCCGCCGCCTCGAGCGCAACGCCCACCGCTCCGGGACAGCCGGTGGCGCCGGTTCGCGCAACGCTCGTGCAGCGGGCACCGGTGCCCACGGCAACGAGCGACCCGGCACCCGAGCCGGCCTGGGCCGACGAGCAACCTTCGGTGGTAGCCGACACCACCGCGACCACCGCCACCGCCCAGACCGCCGTCTACGGCTCGGCCGCCTCCACGGCCTCGCCGTCGCTGAGCCGAGCACCGGCAGCCGAGCGCCGGCACCGCTCCGCCGTCGCGACCGTGCCCGCGCGCCCGCTGCTGCGCATCGCACCCCCTTCGCCGACCTCGAGCCGACCCGCCACCGTTGCGCGAGCCGAGGCGCCCGCCGCTCCGGCCCGTGGGTTCGGCGGCACGAGCGGAGCGAGGCTCGCCGCCGCGACCGGCGGGATCCTCCGGCAGGAGGACGGGGAAACCGAGACGCTCGTCTTCCCGCGCCCCCAGGGCCGCGCCTTTGCACCCGCGTTCGCACTGATGCGCGAGCCCGATCCTGCTCCCGCCGACGGGCAGGCACCGTCAGCGGCCGCGGACACCGCGCAGACAGCACCTCCTCCGTCTCCTGCACCCGCACCTCCCGCCCAGGGCGGCGGAGGCGGCGATATCGAGGAGATCTACGACCAGGTGATCGAGCGGCTGCGCCGCGAGCTCCTGGCCGACCGCGAGCGAATGGGAGACGTACTCGGCGACCTGCCCTGAGACACGGAGAGACCATGTCCACTTTCGACTCACTCACATCGCAAACAAGCCCCGGCGACCGCGCCACCGCTGACGGGAGCGGCAGCAGCCTGCCCGACCCGGTCGGCGAGCTTCGCTTCCAGGTCCTGATCGATCAGCACGTGATCGGGGCCTTCGCGGAGTGCAGCGGGCTCTCGGTCGAGTACGACATCTTCGAGTACCAGGAGGGCGGCGAGATGCGCTTCGTGCACAAGTTCCGGGGCGGGCTCAAGTACCCGAACCTCGTGCTCAAGCGCGGCGTCACCTACGAGGACGAGCTGATCAAGTGGTTCTACGACCAGGACACCGACCGCGAGGACCGGGGCAACGTCACGCTCAACCTGCTGGGCGACGACGGCCAACAGGTGCGCACCTGGTCGTTCGCCGGCGCGTTCCCGGTCAAGTGGTCGGGCCCGTCCTTCAATGCCAAGTCCACCAACGTCGCCACCGAGACCCTGGAGATCTGCCACCAGGGCCTGATCCCTCCCGACTGACATGCCGCTGCCACCACTCACAGGGTTCGAGCTCGCAAGCCTCGAGATCGAGGGCGAAGACGAGGCGATCGACTGCTGGTTCAACCCCAAGGAGTACACGATCGCGAAGGTCAACCAGTGGAAGGTCGACCCGGTCGTCGGCACCGCCCTGCCGACGGCGCAGTTCGGCGGTGGCCAGCCGCGCAAGCTCAACCTCGAGCTGATGTTCGACTCGACCGACAGCCAGGACCTCGACGTCTCGGACGTGACCGCGCAGCTCTTCAAGGCGATGGAGGTCTCGGCCGCGCTCGGCTCGGGCCACGGACGCAACAGCGGCCGCCCGCCGATGATCACGTTCATCTGGGGAAGCACCGTCAGCTTCAAGGCGGTCGCCGACAACCTGAGCGTCCAGTACACCCTCTTCCGCCCCGACGGCACGCCTGTTCGGGCCTCCGCAAAGCTGTCGCTGATCCAGGCAGAGCGCGCGATGGACAAGTCGAGCCAGCACGGCGCCTCCAAGCCGCAGAACCCGACTACGCGCGCCCAGTACGGCCTCGGCTCGCACACCGTCAAGGACGGCGACAGCCTCGCGTCGATCGCCTACCACCACTACCAGGATCCGACGCGCTGGCGCGCGATCGCCGAGGCCAACGGCATCGACGACCCCCTCCACCTCAAGCGCGGCTCCGTCCTCTCGATCCCAAGTCTGGACGAATGAGCACGGGCGCGGTCTCTGGAGCACAGGTGCTGGCCGATGGGCAGCCGATCGACGAGCAGATCGGGCGGCAACTCGTCGAGGCGCGCATTCAGGAGAACCTGCGCCTGCCGGATGCCTGCCTGCTCCGGTTCACGGACCCCGGGCTGAAGAACGTCGACTCGTTCCCGCTCCACATCGGGAGCCAGATCGAGGTGAAGCTGTCGGGCACCGACGACACCTCGCTGACGAGCATCTTCAAGGGGATGATCGTCTCGCTCGAGCCCGAGTTCGGGAACGGCGGCACGATCCTCGGCTTCCGCGCCTACGACGGGTCGCACCAGCTGCACCAGACGAAGAAGGCGCAGACGTTCCAGAACATGACCGCCGCAGACATCGCCCGCAAGATCGCGGGGCAGAACGGCGTCTCCGAGGGGACGATCGACGACGCCGGGCCCGCCCACGATTTCGTCCAGCAGAACAACGAGACCGACTGGGAGTTCCTCTGGAAGCTCGCGCAGCGGATCGACTTCGAGGTGCTCGTGATCGACCACAAGCTGTACTTCCGCCAGGCGGGCCCACCCGCCGGGACGCAGGACATCTCTCTCAAGTGGGGCGACAACCTGATCAGCTTCAAGCCGCGCATCACCGGCGTCCAGCAGGTCGACCAGGTGACCGTGCGCGCGCGCAACCCGGCCCGCAAGGAGCCGTTCGAGTCGACCGAGAGCGTGGCCGAGCCGGTGTCGCAGATCGGGATCCCGCGCTCCGACGCCGCCGCGGCCGTAGGCGGGGGGACGATGGTCGTCGCCGACCGGCCCGTGCTCTCGCAGGAGGAGGCCGACCACCTCGCCAAGGCCTACGCCGCGCACATGGGCGCCGGCTACCTCGAGGCCGAGGGGATGTGCAAGGGCAACACGAACATCAAGGCCGGCTCGAAGGTGAAGATCGACGGGATCGGGACGAAGTTCGGCGGCACCTACGTGATCTCGTCGTGCGTCCACCTCTACCAGGGCTCGCACGGCTACCGGACGCACTTCTCGGTCACGGGGCGCTCCGCGCGGAGCCTGGTCGACCTGATGACGCCGAAGGGCAAGCGAGGCTGGGGCAACTCGGTCGTGATCGGCGTCGTCACGAACAACAACGACCCCGACAACCTTGGCCGCGTACGCATCTCCTACCCCGCTCTCGGCAGCGGCACCGAGGGCTGGTGGGCACGGATCGCCACGATGTCGGCGGGCAGTTCCCGCGGAGTGCTGATGATGCCCCAGGTCGGCGACGAGGTCGTGATCGGCTTCGAGCACGACGACGTCAACAAGCCCTACGTCCTCGGCTCGCTCTTCAACGGCACCGCGACGCCGGGCGACGACCTGGCCGTCCTCGACGGCTCGTTCTCGCTTCAGTCGGATCAGAAGGTGCAGATCCACGCGAAGGACGTGATCACGGTCAAGAGCGACAAGGACTTCAGCGTCGAGACGCAGGGCAAGGTCTCGCACAAGTCGACCGACGACATGAGCGCCGAAGGCATGTCCGTGTCCGTGAAGGCGAACAGCACCCTCACGATCGAGGGCACCCAGGGCCTGACCATCAAATGTGGCGGCGCGAAGATCGAGATGACCCCGCTCGGGACGATCTCGATCTCCGGCACGCAGATCTCACTCGGATAACAGCAGGAAGAGAAAGGAGCAGATGTCGGACATCATCGGCACCGGGATTGCATTTCCCCTCCGCGTGGACCGTCTCGGCGGCCTCGCGATGAGCTCCGGGAACACGGATGTTCAGGAGGCGATCGACGTCATCCTCGGGACGGCGCAGGGCGAGCGCCCGATGCGGCCCGAGTTCGGCTGCGGGATCCACAACCACATCTTCGACACGATCGACGCGTACACGCTCGGGAAGATCCAGTACGAGATCCGCGAGGCGCTCGACCGCTGGGAGCCGCGCATCGACGTGCTCGACGTCGCGCCCGACCTGTCCCGTGTCGACGAGGGCGTGCTGATCATCGACATCTCCTACCGCCTCCGCGCCACCAACGACATTCGCAACCTCGTCTACCCCTTCTACCTCATCCCCTCGGAGCCGGAATAGCGATGGCCAGCCGGATCCCCGAAGTCACGCTCGACGACAGAAACTTCCAGGACCTGGTCAACGAGGCGCGCCTGCGGCTCTCGCAGCGCTGCCCGGAGTGGTCCGAGCACAACGTCTCCGATCCCGGGATCACGTTGGTCGAGCTGTTCTCGTGGCTGACCGAGTCGGTCATCTACCGGCTGAACCGGGTGCCCGAGAAGCTGCACGTGACCCTGCTCAACCTGCTCGGCATCGAGATGGAGCCGCCGGTCGCGGCCACCACCCGCCTGCGCTTCCGGCTCTCGGCGCCGCCGACCGAGGCGGTCCACATCCCTGCGGGCGAGACCGAGGTCGGGACGATCCGCACCACGAACGAAGAGGCTGTGATCTTCCAGACGATCGAGGACTTCACGATCCCGCCGGCCCGTCCGACCGCCTACGCGGTCAAGCGCGGCGGCACGGTGAAGGACGTCGGGGTCGCAGGCGGCATCGCGAAGCCGAAGGGACCCGACCAGGCCGCGTTCGGCTCGCCTCCGAAGGCCGGCGACGCGCTCTACATCGCCTTCGACGTCTCGCTCGCGAACATGCTGCTCGAGGTCGACGTCGACTGCTCGCAGGCCCGCGGCGCCGGCGTCGACCCCGAGGATCCGCCGCTTCGGTGGGAGGTCTCGGTCGCGGAGGAGGAGAGCGGCTGGCTCGAGGCCGAGGTCGTCGAGGATCTCACCGGCGGCTTCAACTACGGCGCCGGCAAGGTGACGATCCAGCTCCCGGAGCGGCATACGGCCGTTCCGATCGCCGGCCATCGCGGCTACTGGGTCTGCTGCCGCCTCGACAACAAGACGCGCTCGGGCGCCTCGGCGTCGGCGAGCTACACGCACCCGCCGGAGATCCACCAGATCACGGCGGCGCCGATCGGCGCGATCATCCACGCCGCCCACTCGGCGCGGGAGACCGGCGAGGTGATCGGGACGAGCGACGGGACACCGGGCCAGACCTTCGATCTCCGCTACTTCCCGATCCTCGACCCGACCCCGGAGGAGTACCTCGAGATCCTCGACCCGGACACGGGGACCTGGGAGAAGTGGGAGCAGGTCGAGTCGTTCGTCGAGAGCAAGCCGATCGCCACGCATTACGTCCTCAACGCCGCTGCCGGCCAGGTGAGCCTCGGCCCGGCGATCCGGACGCCGGACGGGAGCTGGCGCCAGTACGGCGGCGTGCCGAAGAAGGGCGCGACGCTGCGGATGAGCCGCTACCGCCACGGCGGCGGCCGCGACGGCAACGTCGCCGCGGGCACGCTCAGCGTGCTGAAGAGCGCGATCCCGGGCGTCGACACGGTGGTCAACCTGCGGCCGGCGTTCGGCGGCGTCGACCCCGAGTCGCTCGAGAGCGCCCGCACCCGCGCCGCGATGGAGATCCGGACGCGCTACCGCGCGGTGACGCCGGACGACTTCGAGTTCCTCTGCGGCGAGGCCTCGCCGCGGGTGGCCCGCGCGGTCTGCCTGCCGCCCGGCGAGGACGGCATGGTGCACGTCCACATCCTCCCGGCTGTCGCGCCGGCAGACCGGCAGCTGACGGTCGACGAGGTCACGCCGGACGAGGAGCTGATGACCGAGGTGGCCGAGTACCTCGACGAGCGGAGGGTGATCGGGATGAGCGTGCAGCTCCTGCCGGTGAAGCTTCGCGGCGTCAGCGTCGTCGTCAACCTCCAGGCCTCGCAGAACGCCGATCTCGAGCGTGTCGAGCAGGACGTCGCCTACGCGCTCTACACCTACCTCAACCCGCTCGTCGGCGGCTCGTCCGAAGGGATCGGCGAGGGCTGGGAGTTCGGCCGCGCGCTCAACCAGGGCGAGCTCTACGGCATCGTCCGGAAGATCGCCGGCGTCGAGTTCATCAAGATCCTGCGGGTCTACGAGACCGACCTCGCGACCGGGAAGCAGGATCCGAAGCCTGCCGGCAGCTACATCGAGATCGCCGAGGACGAGGTGATCGCCTCCGCGACCCACATCATCAAGGCGGAGAGGGCGGAAATTTGAGCACGGTTCTCGGCACCTCGCTCAGCCCGGGCCTGACGAGCAAGCGTGGGTTCTCGACGACGAACCTGCGCGCCCGGCTCTCCGACACGGAGGCCCCGAAGGTCGTCTCGGCACGCGGCTACCTGCGCCAGAGCATGCCGAGCATCTACCAGGAGGGCGACTTCGGCCTGCGCTTCCTCGAGTCGCTCGAGACGCTGCTCGACCCGATCGTCGGCACGCTCGACGTCCTCGACCGCTACTTCCACCCGACGCTCGCGCCACGCGACGTGCTCGACCTGCTCGCCGCCTGGCTCGGGCTGACCGTCGACGAGTCGTGGCCCGACGAGCGGCTGCGCGAGGCGCTGTCGCGCGAAGGCGAGCTCTCACGGCGCCGCGGCACGGCGGCCGGGCTGAAGCTCGCGCTCGCGATCGCCTTCCCCGAGCTGCCCTTGCGGGTCGAGGACGGCGGCGGCGTCAGCTGGGCGATGACGGCAAATGGGACGAAGGCTCCCCCGCCGAGCTTTGTGGTCTACTGCGACACACCGATCCCCGAGAAGACGCAGCTCGCGGTGGCGCGCGTGATCGAGCAGACCAAGCCGGTGCACGTGAGCTACCGGTTGCGCGTCAAAGCGCCCAAGAAGCCCGCCGCGACCTAAGGCATCGCAATGGCCGTCTGCCCGAAGTGCTCCACCGACAACGAAGACGTCGACTTCTGCGTCAACTGCGGGACCTACCTGCGCTGGGATCCCACGCGGCTCCAGCCGGCCGTCAAGCTCGGCGATCTCAACCCGGCGCCGCCGGCAGAGCCCGAGGCTCCGGCAGCTGCGGCGCCGGCCGCTCCGCCGGAGGCCGCGCCGCCTGCTGAGCCTGCAGCGCCGCCACCGTCCCCCGCCGCAGCCCCGCCACCACCGCCTCCTCCGGCGGCCGAGCCGACGCCCCCGGCTGTCGACATCCCGGTCCCCGCGATGCGGACGATGGACATGCCCGTCGTCCGGGCGGGCCAGCCACTCCCGCCGGGCATGGAGAACGTGCCGAACCTCGTCACGCCCGAGGCCGTCCAGATCACGCCGACCTACCCCGAGCTGCCGGGCGAGGAGCAGAAGCTGATCGTCGAGGCGGGCGGGCACGCGCATCTGCCGACGCTCGTGCGCAACCAGAGCGGCATCGTCGACAACTACGAGATCCAGGTGAGAGGAATGCCCGACGGGTGGTGGAACGTCACCCCGCCGTCGGTGTACCTCGTCCCGTTCGGCGCGCCGAGCGGCACCTACGAGCAGGACGTCCAGATCAACTTCTCGCCGCCGCGCAGCGCCGAAGCCGAGGCCAGGCTCTGGCAGCTCGAGGTCGTCGCCGTCTCGCGCGCGCAGGGCGAGGTCGCGGGCTCGACGAAGATCCAGGTTCAGATCACGCCGTACGAGGAGATCGAGAGCGAGCTTCGGCCCGAGCTCGTGACCGGCAGGCGCCGCGGCGAGTTCGCGCTGATGGTGCGGAACCGCGCCAACGCGCCGCTCGACATCGTGATCACCGCGGTCGACACTCAGAACGCCCTCGCGTTCGACTTCGCGAAGTCGCAGTTCACCGCCGAGCCGGGCCGGCGCGACGGCACGACCTTCTCCGCCAAGGCCAAGAAGCACCACTGGATCGGCCGTCCCAACGACAAGCGGTTCGAGGTCTACTCGCGCGCCGCGACGGGCCAGTCGACTGCGAAGCCGCTGACCGGGGTGTTCCGGCAGAAGCCGTGGATCCCCTACTGGGTGCCGATCGTCGTCCCTGCGATCATCGCCGGCGCGGCGCTCCTCTACTCGCTGATCCCGCACAAGACGACCGTGCCGGCCCTCCGCGGGCGCAGCGCCGCCGCGGCCGCGGTGATCCTGCAGAAGGCGCACCTGAAGGCTCCGAACCCACCGTTCAAGGAGGTGCCGTCCAGCCACATTCCGGCGGGCTTCGTCGTCAGCCAGTCGCCGAAGGCGGGCTCCCACGTGAAGAACGGGACGGCCGTGACGTTCACGGTCGCCGAGCCGCTCGTGCCGAACCTGGCCGGACTGACGCCCGCCCAGGCGAAGATCAAGCTGCAGCAGAAGGGCCTGCTGCTCGGCTCCCCGGTCGGTACCGAGGTGTCGACGAAGAAGCCCGGGTTGATCATCAAGCAGCTCCCCGGCGCCGGCACGAACCTGCTTACCGGCAAGACCGTGCTGATCACGATCGCGGTCGGGAACGAGCTGAAGACGGTGCCGGAGGTCGAGAAGCTCGGGCTCCAGGCAGCCGCCGCGGCGATCACGCAGGCCGGGCTCACCGAGGTTCCGCCGTCGCTCTCGCCCGGGCAGGATCCGACCAAGGTGACGATCTCGCTGCAGGTGCCGGCCGCCGGGACGAAGCTGCCGAAGGCCTCGGCCGTGACGGTGTACGTGAACGCGCCGCCTCCGCCGCCGACGACCACCACGACGAAGGCTGTCCCTGCGGCAGGAGCTCTGGCCGGCCTCGGCGGGGCCGCTGCGGCTGCCGCGGTGAAGGCGGCAGGGGCCACTCCGGTGCTCACGCAGCAATTCAATGCGGCGAAAATCGGGACAGTCGTCGGCACGAACCCGGCGCAGGTCAAGGCCGGGCAGACCGTTCAGATCATCGTCTCCGCCGGCCTGCCGCCGATCGCCTACTCCGACGGCAAGAGCATCTACACCATGGATGCCACCAACGGAAAGAGCGTGAAGATCGCCGCCTCGGGCGACACCGAGGACGAGCCGACCTGGCAGCCGAACGGCTCGCTCGTCGCCTACCGGCGCGGGCCGAGCAACAACGCGAACGCCGGGAAGATCTGGATGGTCGACCTCACGAAGGGCGGCACGAGCGCCCGCGACATGACCGCAGGCCCGGACGACCGCAGGCCCGCGTTCGCGCCGAACGGGAAGACGATCGCCTTCATCCGCCGCACGACGAGCGGCACCACCACCGACGGCGATCTCTGCTTCGTCACGGTCGGCTCGACGCTCCACCAGGGCGTCTGCATCAATGACCCGAAATTCAACGTCGACCGGCCGACGTGGTCGGCGGACGGTCGCGCGATCCTCGTCGTCGTCCCCGATCCGGTCAACGCCAACCAGATCGAGCTCGGCGAGTACACGACCGCGACGCCGTTCTCCGCGAACACGCGCGACTGGGTCTGGCAGGGGCTCGTCACCGACAAGATGCACGGCACCAAGCCGGGCGAGGGGATCCTCTACGCCGCGTTCTCGCCCGACGGCTCGCAGGTGGCGCTCGTCGCGAACTGGGGCGGCGACCCGTCGGTCTTCAAGATCTTCCTCGCGCCCTGGTCGAACGGGCAGCTCGGCACGCCGAAGGCCGTCGCGCCCGCGATCCGCGCCTGCGAGGTCTCATGGCTCGCGGACGGCTCGGCGATCGTCGTCACGCAGGCCGACAACTGCAACGCCGGCAGCGGCTCGATCGTCCGTGTCTCTCCCTCCGATTCCGCCACCCAGACCCAGCTGCGCGCCTCCGGCGGGCAGAACCCGTGGTGGAAGTACCTGACACCCCCGTGACATGCTCTGCCGTAGCTGCCGCCGCCAGGTCTCCCGCTCGGACGCCGTCTGCACCGTTTGCGGCACGCCCATCTCGGGGCGCGGGCAGGCGCTCGACCTCGTCATCGGGGACGGCCGCCGCTATCCGCTCGCGGTGCCGCTGACCCTCGGTCGCGGCAACGAGAACCTCGTCCGCTTGAAGGGCGACACGGTCTCGCGTAACCACGCGCGGATCGTGATCGACCCCGAGGGGCCCGCCGTCGAGGACGCCGGGTCGACCTACGGAACGTTCGTCGACGGCGAGCGAATCACCGGGAAACGGACGCTGCGCGCGGGCGACTCGATCAAGCTCGGCGACCTCGAGCTCAACGTCGAGCCCCGGCCGAACAAGGCGCTCGCCGGCGCGACGGTCGTGTTCGGCGCCATCCCGGACGTGGAGGCGTCGATGCGAACACCGCGGATCCGGAGCGGGACGAAGCTCAAGCGGCTCGAGGCGAACGAGGGCAACCTCCGCTTCGTGCTGCGCGCTCCGGACGGCCGGTTCGTGCGGATGACCGCGGACGACGCAGAGCTCGTCGAGCTGATCGACGGCAAGACCTCGCTCGCGACGCTGCTCACGGTCGCGGGCCAGCGGCTCGGCACGGACGGGCCGGGACGGCTCGCCTCGCTCCTCGCCGACCTCGGCGAGCGCGGTCTGCTCGAGGGCATCGAAGAGACGCCTCCGCCGCCGCCCAGGAACGCCCTGACGCGCATCTTCAAGACGCGCAACTTCACCGTCGGCTGGGCAGGCCCGCTCTTCAACCGCATCTACGCGGCGGGCGGGTTCCTGCTCTTCACGATCCCGTCGTACCTCGTGATCGCCGTGGTCGCGGTCATCGGCGGCGTCGCGTTCGCCGACCTGATCGCCGGCGGCAACGTCGCGCCGTTCGCCGTGTCGGGGCGCGTCGGGCTCGGAGCGATCATCTTCCTCGCGGGCCGCTTCCTCGTCGTCTTCATCCACGAGCTCGCGCACGGGCTCACGGTGTCGTCGTTCGGTCGGACCGTGCCGAAGGCCGGGATGAAGCTCGTGCTCGTGTTCCCGTACGCATTCGTCGACACCACCGAGGCCTGGTTCGAGCCGGCCCGGCGGCGGATCGCGATCAGCGCGGCCGGGCCGGTGAGCGACCTGACGATCGGCGGCGCGGCGGCGCTCGGCGCGATCGCGACCACCGGGACGCTGCAGGACGTGTTCTTCCAGCTGGCTCTGGCCGCGTACACCGGCGCGATCTTCAACCTGAATCCGCTGCTCGACCGCGACGGGTACCACATCCTCGTCGACCTGATGCGCGAGCCCGGGCTGCGCCGCCGCTCGCGCGAGTGGATCGTGGCGCGGCTCTCCAAGCGCGAGGCCGAGCCCGACGACGCCGGCGTGCTCGCGACCTATGCGGTGACGGCGCTCGTCTGGTCGCTCGCAACGGTTGGGTTCACGGTGGTGATGTCGCAGCGGTACTTCTCGTATTTGACCGCGATCGCGCCGGCGTCAGTAGTCTGGACCGTGTTCATCGGCTTCTACCTTCTGATGCTCTTGCCTATTTTCGGCGTCTTCTGGAAGGCCTACTCCGCGCGGCGGAGCGATCGCCGCGAAGGGATCGGCGATGTCGTCGCCTGAGGAGGATCGTGCTGCCGAGCTGCTCGAGCGGCTCCTGACCGACGGGGAGTTCCGGTCGAGCTTCAGGCGCAACCCGGCCGCCGCCTGCGAGGCGTTCGACCTGCCCGATCTGGCCCGCGAGTTCTCGGCCGGAAGCGGAAAGGCGCTGCACACCCTCGAGATCCGCGAGTCGCGGTCGTCGCTGGCAGGCGCGTTCATGGCGGCGGCCTCCGAGGGCGGGAGCGGGGTCGAGTCTCTGCGCCAGATGCACGACCATGGCCTCCACGGCGCCGCTCACCGGGTCGTGCACCACGCGCTGACGAGCCCCAAGCTCGCCGCGGTGACCGACCAGGCCGGGGCCGGAGCCGGGGCGCAGCACCTCGCCGACTCCGCGGGATCGGGCGGCGCCGCGCAGCACGTTCACGTCCCGACCGACGCCTCGGCGCTCTTCCACAACTCGAACCTGCAGTTCTCGCCCGAGGCGCATGCGGCGCTGGCGAGCGGCGGCGGCGACCACCGGCTGGTGTCGGTGCTCGAGACGCTCTCGCGCGATCACGACCTGAAGATCGGGAGCGTGCACGTCACCCACGGGGCCGGCGGAGACTCGATCGACATCATGTCCGTCGACGGCTCGCGGGTGTCCCAGTCGAACATCGCCGCGCGCGACCTCGCGAACGAGCTGGCCTCGCTCGACCCGTCGGTGCGGCCGACCGAGATCGTGACGCCGTGGCCGATCGACGGCGAGGGCTTCTCGACGTTCTCGGGGCACGACGACCGGATCCATCTCGTGTTCACGGAGCCTGCGGCGGCGGGCGCCGGCGCGGCGCCGGCGGCTCAGGTCGCAGCGACCTCGCTCTCCGACGGCGGAGCACCGCCTCCGCCCGAGCCGACCACGCCGACGACCCCGAGCACGCCGTCGACGATCCCGCCGGCGCCGTCGACACCGCCTCCCGCGCCGACCACGCCACCGCCGGCACCTTCCACTCCTCCGCCCGCGCCGAGCACCCCGCCGCCCGAACCGACGACGACGCCTGCTGCGCCGACCACGCCTCCGCCTCCGGTTCCGACCACGCCCCCACCGCCTGTGCCGACGACCACGCCGGCCCACGATCCGTCGATGCCGCCCGAGCCCACGACCACACCGCCGGATCCGACCACTACTCCTCCGCCGGCGCCTGCGACCCCGCCACCGGCTCCTGCCACACCACCGCCCGCGGCTCCCACCACGCCACCGCCGGCCGCGCCGACAACTCCTCCACCGCCCGCGCCGACCACACCACCGGCCGCACCGACGACGCCGCCCCCCGCTCCGGTGACGCCTCCCCCGGCGCCCGTGACGCCCCCGGTCGTGCCTCCCGCGCCGACGACCGTCCCGCACTCGAGCGTCGTCGTCGGCGCCGTTCCGGAGGGAGCGGCGGGCGGCGCGCACTCGACGATGCAGTTCGACGTCCCCGGCGGGCAGCACGGCGATCCGCGCTCGCTCGAGTCGGTGGGCGCGGGCGGATCAGGTGCCGGCGTGACGGCCTTCGACCCGAACGCTCCGGGCGGGCTGCCCGACACGAGCGACACCTACCCCGGCGACAACGCGGGCCAGCAGGCGATCGCGGCGTGGATGGCGCGCCAGGCGCACAAGGCGGGGCTTCCCGCCGAGCTGCCGATCATGGCGGCGCTGACCGAGTCGGGCCTGAAGAACGACAACTACGGCGACCGCGACTCGCTCGGCTTCTTCCAGATGCGGACGAGCATCTGGAACCAGGGCGAGTACCAGGGCTTCCCCGACCATCCCGAGCTGCAGCTCAAGTGGTTCATCGACCACGCGCTCGCGGTGCGGAAGGAGCGGATCGCGGAGGGCGACACGACCTACGGCCAGGACAAGAGCAAGTGGGGCGACTGGGTCGCCGATGTCGAGCAGCCGGCGGCCGAGTACCGCGGGCGCTACCAGACCCATCTCGACCAGGCCGACGGCCTCCTGAGCCAGGCGGGCGCCTCGGGCGGGATGGCCGGCGGCGCGGCCGGCGCGGGCGTCGATCCGGCTCAGGTCGCGGGCGCGATGCAGATGGCGGGCCAGCAGACCGGCTACTCGACCGCCGGGATCCAGGCGCTGATGATCGCCGAGAAGTTCACGGGGACGCCGTACCACTGGGGCGGCGACACGCCCGCGACGGGCTTCGACTGCTCCGGGCTCGTGGAGTACAGCTACGCCCAGATCGGGATCCACATCCCGCGCGTGGCGGCCGACCAGTTCAACGTCGGCGTGCCGGTGACGAAGGAGCAGCTGCAGCCCGGCGACATCGTCTTCTTCAAGGACTCGACGGGCTACGTGCACCACGAGGGGATCTACATCGGGAACGACATGTTCCTGCACGCCCCGCACACGGGCGACGTCGTGAAGGTGTCGAGCCTCGACGAGCCGTACTACGCCCAGCAGTTCGCGGGCGGCCGCGACGTGAGCGGCCTCGCCACGGGCGCCACGCCCGCAGGAGCTCCGGCGGCCGGGGGGTTCGCGCCACCTCCGCCCCCGACGGAGCCTGCGACGCCACCGGCCGGCGACCAGGCCGTGCTCACGGCCGACCAGCAGGGCGGCGGCGGAGCGCCGCAGACCGGCGAGAGCGGCCTCTTCGGCGCAGTCGAGGACCCCGCGAGCAACCCGCCGCCCGGACCGGGCCACAGCACCGTCCAGATCCTCCCGGCGGTCAAAGACCCGAACGAGCCCCCCGCGGTCTAGCTCCGTTGCGGGGACTGTCCCCGGACATGGCCGCGCACGGGAGCACGGGTTTCGGCATCGATCGGGGCACTTCCGTACGGGACTGTCCCCGGACATGGCCCGCGGGACGGGTCGCACCGGAAGGGCGGCCCGGCGCGGCTACTTGACCGTGAAGACCTGGGTCGTCGTGTGCGGAGGCGGCGGGGGAGGCGGCGGCGGGGGCGGCGGCGGTGTTGCCGTGGTCGTGTGAACGACCGGGGTGGTCGTCGTGTGAACGACCGGGGTGGTGGTCGTATGGACGACAGGCGTGGTCGTGGTCTGGACAACCGGGGTGGTCGTGGTCTGAACGACCGGGGTGGTCGTCGTCACCGGCACCGGCTTCGGTGTCAGCGTGATCACTACCGAGCGGCCGCCCTGGCTTAGTGCGACCGCGGCGTGAGTGAAGGCGCCCGCGGTTGCGCCCAGCCCGACGACGACCCGGCCCGGCAGCCTCGTCGACCTGACCGCGACACCGCTGCCGGACTTCGTCCCACCGGCGGTCTTGATCCCGCCCTGCCAGAGCTCGACCGACGTGCTGCCGGCCGAGATGGCGGTGCTCTTGACGATGAGGCCCGACTTCGGAAGGCTGCCGCCCGCGATCGGAACCGTGACCACGACCTTTCCGCTCGACGACACGATCTTCGGCGCGAGCGCGTGCAGGGCAATCACCTTCGCCGCCAGCGGCGGAAGCTTCGACGACGACCCGAGCGCACCCGTCTTCGCGTCGAGGCGCGTGACCGTGCCCGCCGTGGCGTTCACGACATAGACGGCGCCGCTCGCCGTTGCGAGCGCGACCGGGCCCTTCCCGACCGTCACGAGCGTCGGAGCAGCCGCGGGATTCGCCGCCTTGACGATCGCGACCTGGTTCGAGGAGTACAGAGCGGCGAAGACGCGGGCGCCCGACGGCGAGGCGAGCGCGACCGGCGTCGCGGGCAGTGCCACCGTCGTCGAGACCGCGGCGCTCGCCGTGTCGACGACCGCGATCCCCCGGACGATCGCGACGAAGAGGCTCGCACCCGCGATGACCGGGTTCCCGTGCGGCTTCTTGCCGACCGGGATCGGCGTGCCCGCCGTGAGCGAGCTGCCGATCGCGTACGGCACGACGTTGCCACCGGCCGTATCGACGACATACGCCGTCGTGCCGTCGACCGCGACACCCGACGGGGCAAACGCCAGTGATGAGCACGGCGACAGCGCGGACGCCCCGACCACGCAGATCTGGCCGGCGGACCCGCCCGAGCGGAGCACCGCCACCACATTGCCGCCGCCTGCAGCAAGGGCGACGCCACCAGAGAGCGCAGCCGCGCTCAGCGGCGCGAGGGTCTTGGCCTTCAGTGTCGTCAGCGTCTGACCGTCGGCGAGATAGAGCTTTCCGCCGCTCAGAACCACGGCCCGCGGGCCCGCCGCGTCGCTCGAGGACACAACCGGCTTGAGCGTGGACGGCGACAGGAGCTGAACGGCTCCGGCCGGCGTCGCAGCGACGAGCAGCGGGCCCGATCCGGTGAGCGACACGCGGTCGGTCGCGGCCGGGGAGACCTCGGGCCCGGTCGGCACCCGGGTGGTGGTCGGCGTCGTCGTGGTCGGCTGGGTCGTCGTGACGGGCGGCACCGCCTTCTTGCCGCCGCCGCCGGTCGCGATCACGACCACGGCGACGATCGCGGCCACGACGGCCACAGCGCGACGATCATCCAGATCGGCTTGACCCTCTTGAGCTTGACGCTCGGGTCGTGCTCCTGCCCGAGCGCCTTGACGGCCTCCGTGAGCACGAAGCTCTTGTGCTCGACCGCCGGCTGCTTCGCCTCCGGCGGCACGGTGAGGGCCAGATCGGGCGCAAGGGGCTTCGAGTCGGGCTCCGGCTCGCCTGGCGGAGCGCTCTCCGGCGGAGGAGGCGGCGGCGCGGCCGGCGGGGCAGCGGGTGGAGTCTCGGGCGGGGCGGCGGGCGGCGCGGCGCTTGCTTCCGGCGCCGATGCGGCAGCGGCCGCGGCGATCCCCGCCGACGCGGCGGCAGCGGCCGCGACATCGTGACCCCCGTCCTTTTCCTCTTGTTTCTTGCCGGGGACCGGCAGCCGCGGCTTCGGGATCTCCGGCGCGCCGGGCGCAGCGCCTCCCATCGCCTGAACCTCGGCGACCTGCTCGGCACCCTCCGGCATGACCTCGCGGAACTCCTCGCCGGCCGTGGGCACCCGCATCGCGTCCGGGATGCCCGCAACCTCGGCGTTCGCCTCCGCGATCTCCCCGGCGACACCCGGCATCGCCGACTGGAGCTCCGGCGGCACGTTCGGGATCATCGGGATGTCCGGCATCTGCGGCAGCTTCGGAACCTGCGGCTTCTTGAGCCGCCCGAGGCCGCGCTTGCCCTTCTTCTCCTCGGCCGGCTCCTCGTGCTCGGGGCTGCCGGCGATCATCTCGGCCGCGGCTGCGATGCCGGCCACCGTCGCGGCTGCGATCGCGGGCTCGTGCGACGGCGCGGGCTCGGCGGCGGGCGCCTCGGGAGCGGGTGGCGCCACGGGCGGCGGCTCTGCGGCCGGCGGGGCCGGCGGCGGTGTCTCGGCTACCGGTGCGGGGGTCGGCTCGGGTGCGGGCGGCGGGGGCGGAGGAGGAGCGGCCTTCTGCGCACCCGGCGCGAACGTGAGGTAAGCGTCCTCGGCAGGCAGATCGAGCGCCGGCGGCGCCTCTGCTGCAGGTGCGGGCGGCTCCGGGGTCGGCTCGGCCGGGGTCGGCTCGGGCGGGGGCGGCGGCGGAGGAGCGGCCTTCTGCGCACCCGGCGCGAAGGTGAGGTAAGCGTCCTCGGCAGGCAGATCGAGCGCCGGCGGCGCCTCCGCTGCAGGTGCCGGCGCCTCCGGCTCCGGGGTCGGCTCGGGCGGAGCGGCCGGCGCGGGCGCAACGGGCGGAGCAGCCGCAGCTGCGGCACCTGCACCTGCCGCGGCAGCGGCGGCCGCCGCAGCGGCGGCTGCGCCGAGGCCAAGCCCACCTTCCGCGTCCTCATCCTCCGGGGTGTAGGTGACGTACTGCGGCTCCGGCGTCGCGATCCGGTCGCGCTCCTCGGAGAACGGCGCCGGCGTGAGCGGCTTCGCCTCCTCCTCGGCGTGCTGCGCGCCGTCGGGCAGCCGGGCCTCCCGCCGCCAGCGCGGGCCGACGAGGTGGATGACGATCTCCTCGAGCCGGTCCCAGGCCTCTTGCGCATCCTTCGGCCGCGCCTGCGGATCCTTCTGCAGCAGCCGCATGATCCACTCGCCGAGCTGCGGGTCGATCGACGGGTCGATCGTCGCGGGCGCCGGCACCGACTCGGAGACGTGCCGGACGAGCATCGACATCGGCGTGTCGGAATCCGAGAATGGAACCTCGCCAAGGATCATCTCGTAGCTCATGATCCCGAGCGAGTACAGGTCGGTCCACGGCCCGACCTCCTTGGCCATCGCCTGCTCGGGCGCCATGTAGGCGGGCGTGCCGATCGCCGTACCGGTCGCGGTCAGGAAGCGCGACTCCTTGCCCGCCTGGTTGAGGGCGCGGCCGATCCCGAAGTCGGAGATCTTGACGCCGCCCTCGGCGGTCACCATCACGTTCTCCGGCTTCATGTCGCGGTGGACGATCCCGCGGCTGCCTGCGTGCTGGAGCCCGGCGAGCAGCCCCTCGAGCACACCGGCGATCTGCGCGAACGTCATCTTCGTGACGAGCGGGCGCAGCGAGCCGCGCTCGATGTACTCCATCGAGATGTACGGCGTCCCTTCGTGCTCGAAGTAGTCGTGGACGGTGACGATGTTCGGATGGCTCAGCGAACCGGCCATCCGCGACTCGCGCAGGAACCGCTCGGCGAACGCCTCGTCCTGGGAGTGCAGCGACGCGAGCTCCTTGAGCGCGACATGCCGGTCGAGATCGGTCTGGCGCGCGAGGTAGACCGTGGCCATTCCGCCGCGGCCGATCTCTTTCAGGACCTCGTAGCGACCGACCCGCTTCAGGATCAGCGCCACCGTCGCCCCCCTCGGTGGAAGTTGCGCGAGCCCGCCGGTGCCTTCATTGCCATGCGAGCTTAGCCCGACTACCGGGCGTACGCTCCGCGGCTTCGAGGTTCGCCACCCTCCTACTGCCGAACGCCGAAGTCGACCGTGACCACGGTGACAGCCCTGCCGGCGTAGACCCCGGGAGCCGAAGGCACGGTCAGTGTGGCGAGCCCGATCTGCCGCCAGGCCGGGTCGAGCAGGTTCTGCCGATGCTCGGGGCTCTGCATCCAGAGCGCGACCATGCGCGCGGGAGACATTGTCCCGGTCGTCCAGAGGAGGTTCTCGGCCGCCTTGTAGAAGCGGTGGTTCGCAGGACGGTAGAAGGCCTCGAGCCGAGCGCCAACGCCTATCCCCGAGGCGGAGTCGTGGTCGAAGTAGCCGCCGGCGACCATGTCGGAGCAGTGGGCGTTCGCCGAGTCGAAGAGCGCCCTGCTGAGCCTCAGCGGCGCCAGCCCGTGCTGGACGCGCACCTCGTTGATCTGCGCAATCGCGCTCAGCTCCAGCGAAGAGAGCGTGAGCCGCGACCCGGCCCCGCCCGACGCGACGCCGGCGGTCAGCGCGCCGAAGGCGAGTGCCGCGAGCAGGACCGCAGCGAAAAGCCGCCCGTGTGTGGGGGTGAACAGCCGCATCGGTTCCCCGAGTGACGGCCGGAAACGCATGTTCCCGGCGTCAGTCCCAGCAGGCAGCAGTTCTGCGCATGACCCCGTCTCCCCGATCTCTTCGGTTCGTCCTCGGAACTTCGTGGTTCGTCAGCCGGGGAATGTAAACCGTCGCCGCTACGCCTGCAGGGCGAACCGTCGCGACTGCGCGGCCTGAAGTGATTTCGATCCCCCCGATCATGTGCACTCGTTTTAGGGCGGATCGGAGAATGTCTCCATGGACAACGGTCTGGTCCTACCCAGACCCTTTTCAAGATCCCTCGGCCGAGGGACTTGACGCCCGGCGGCTGTTCTAGGCTCGGCGGGCCGTGGCCATGCAACGATCTTCCGGAGCTCTCGAAGGAGGCGCCCGCGACCAGGGGTGGATCGTGTTCGCCGTCGCGGCGTTCGCAGCGCTACTCGCCTCGCTCGGGCTGATCGGCGCCGACGCTCTGTGGCTCGTGCCGCTCGGCGGCCAGGTGGCCCACGGGCACTTTCCGCACGCGATCCTGCTCGCGACCGCGCCGAGCTCGGGGTGGAGCGACGTGCCCGCGCTCGCGCAGCTCACGTTCTGGGCCGCCTACCACGCGCTCGGCGGCGACCGCGGCCTCCTGGCTCTGCAGGTCATCGCGGCGGCGGTCGGGTTCTGGGCGCTTGGCCGCGGGCTCGTGCGCGAGGCTGCCGGCGGCACGGTGCTCGCCGTCTCGGCGGTCGTGCTCCTCGGCTCGGTGACTGCGGTGTTCGTCATCGGCGTGTCGCTGTTCTCCCTCGCGCTCTTCCCACTCCTCCTGCTGCTGCTCGAGTCGGAGTCACGCGCGCCGAGCCGGCGCATCTGGCTCGCCGTGGCGATCGTCGCGATCTGGGGAAACCTGCACGGCGCGGTGCTCGCGGGCTGGGGGCTGCTCGCCTGTTACGCGATCCTCGACCGCGCGCGGCGCGAACCATGGGTGGCGGCGGGCGTGCTCGGCGCCGCGACGGCTGCTCTCTTCATCAACCCGGCCTTCACGGGGACGGTCGACTATTACCGCGGTGTCTTCGGGAACGAGGCACGCCGGATGGGCGTGGGGCTCTGGAAGCCGCTCGAGCTCGGCGGGCTCGACGTGCTGCTGATCGTGGCAGCGGTGACCCTTTTCTGCCTGATGGTGGCAGCAGGTCGCCGCGGCGTTCGTCTCTGGGAGGCGGTCGCGATCGCCGGGCTCGTCGTCGGCACGATCGGCGTCGCCCGTAACGGGACCTGGCTGCTCTTCGTCGCGGCCTACCCGGCTGCGCGCGGCCTCCGGCTCGGCACGCCCTCGGCTCGCGTGCTTCGGATCGCGACCCTGGTCTTCGCCGGCGCGGCGCTGGCGCTCGTCGCGCGCAGCCCGGCCGACCCGGGCTCGCATTCGCTCGCGACTCGCGCCGCACGCCTCGGAGGGGCAGTGCTGGCGAGCCCCGTGCTCGGCCAGCAGGTACAGCTCGCCGGCGGCAGGGTGTGGATCGACAACCCGATCGACGCCTTCCGCCGCCCGGACCAGCGGCTCTATCTCCTATGGGTCGACGGCAAGCCGGGCGGCGCGGCCGCGATCCCCCACGCCGGCCACGTGCTCGTCGTCCGCGACTCCCCCGCCGGCCGCCTGGCCGCACACGACCCGAGGCTCACCCTGGTCGCCAGGACGGCGACGGCGGCGCTCTACCGGGTACGGCCCGGCGCCGGATCGACGGGTTAAAGATGAGAGGGGCGCGAAAGCACCCCTCTCTTCCCCCCGTCAGGTCGCTTGGACCCGACGTCTTTAGTGCCGGTGCCCCTGGTCGTTGTCGTCTCCGTGCTTCTGACCTCGAGCATCGCCGTGACTGCAGCCGCCACTCACGAGGATCGCGGCGCTCGTCGGATTGCCCGCACCGATCGCGCCGCTCGTGAACCCGCCGCTGGTCGAGAAGGCGCTCGAGAAGCCGCCGAGAAAGTGAGTGCCCCAGTACGAGTCGCCGCTGAGGAAGCCGGTGACGCTGCCGTTCACGTTCACGGCCTGGAGCGAGGCATGAAGGTGCCCGGACGGCGGAGTCGTCGAGGTGCCGTCGATCCGAACGTCGCCGGTCAGCGAGCCCGCGTTCGACTTGCCGTCGTAGACGCTCCGGACGTGGAGCGTGACGGGGCCGTTCAGATGGGGATCGGTCGAGGTCGCCGTGCCGGCGAAGGTCGCATCGGTGCGCGTGATCGGGTCGCCGTTCGCGGCGGTGCACGTGCTCGTCGAGCTGTGCGAGAGCGTCGTCGCCGTAAACGTCGCGGACACGAGCGTCGTCCCACCCGTGCCCGTCCCTGCGATCGCGATTCCCGCCACTGCGAGCGCCACGACCGCGGCGCCGGCGAACAGCGCCCGCCCACGTGTCAGGCGCAGCTTCTTCGTCCTCATCGAGTCCCCTCCTTGCTCGTCGGAAGTCACGGGCAAGGTGTAGTGGGGCCCCGTCATCCGACAGTCTTCGCGCTGTTTTCCGGATGTAAAATTCCCGCTAGAGCGCGGCGTTAGGGGAGGATGCCGTGCCGGCGAGAGCCGCAACCTGTTTACGTCGCGATTACATGGGGAGAACCACCCGGTAATCGCAAACAGGGATGATGTGCCCGTGATGGGGAAAGGAATCGGCAACCGCCGGACGGCAGTGGCCGCCTTGGTGGCGGCGTTCGCGCTCGTGGGGCCCACGGCGGCGTTCGCCGACGGCCAGAAGTCCCAGTCGCGAGATCACAAGAACGGGCCGGTCGTCACGACGACCACGGCGGCGCCCGGCTCCTCGCAGGGCGCACAGGGCGTCGTGCAGTCCGTCGGCTCGACGAGCGTCGTCGTCAAGCAGCTCGACGGCAGCGTCGTCACCGTCCCCGTCGATCGCAGAACGACCCAGGTCTTCGTCAACAACAAGCACGCCCAGTGGACCGACGTCAAGCCGGGCTACGTCCTTTCGGCAACCTGGAAGGCCGGGAAGCCCGCACCGACACTGCGTTTCTCGAGGCCCTAGGATTCAGTCCATGGCGGGCGGCAGCGTCCTGCTGGTCGAGGATGAGGAGAGCCTTGCTTCCCTCGTCCAGGCGTACCTGGTGCAGGAGGGGTTCACCGTCTCGTCGGTCGCCTCGGGCGAGGCAGCGCTGGCGCGGATCGAGCGCGAGCCCGTTCGCCTCGTCGTCCTCGATCTGAACCTCCCGGACATGGACGGCCTCGACGTCTGCCGGCGGATTCGGGCCCGCTCGTCCGTGCCGGTGGTGATGCTGACCGCCCGCGACGAGGAGGCCGACCGTCTGGCCGGTCTCGGCGCCGGTGCGGACGACTACATCGGCAAGCCGTTCTCGCCCAAGGAGCTCGTCGCCCGGATGAAGGCGGTGCTGCGCCGCTCCGAGCCCGCCGCCGGTGACGAGCCGATGCTGACGCTCGGCGACGTCGCGGTCGACCGTGTCGGCCGGGAGGTGACCGTCGACGGGGCGACCGTCGAGCTGCGCCCGAAGGAGTTCGACCTGCTCGCCTACCTGATCCAGAACCGTGGCGCCGTCTTCTCGCGGGACACACTGCTCGAGCGCGTGTGGGGCTACGACTACGCGGGCGGCACCCGCACCGTCGACGTCCACGTCGCGCAGCTGCGGCGCAAGCTCGCCCGCCCCGACCTGATCCGCACGGTTCGCGGCGCGGGATACAAGGCGATCCAGCCGACCAACCCGTGAGGTCGCTCCGCGCGCGCGAGTTCGTCGCGATCGCCCTCGCGATCGTGGCTTCCGTGGGCGTGACACTGGTGCTCGCCGTGGTGCTTGTCCGCAACCAGGCGCGCAACGAGGCACTCAAATCCCTCGCCCGCCAGGCGGCGCTGGTCGCCGAGCAGCAGCGGGCCGCCCCGGCCGGCGAGGAGCTCTCGAGCCTCGGCGTCTTCTTCGACACCCAGCAGGAGCGAATGGCGATCCTGACGCTGAAGCAGGCCGCGCTGCTTCTGCCGCCCGCCGGCGGCACCGCCCTCCGCAACGGGCAGCCCGCGCAGGGCACCGTCGACGTCGGCGGCCACACGTACCTCTATGCCACCCATCCGGAGCGCCGGCAGGCCGTCGTCATGCTGCGGTCCGCGACGCTCGAGGCCTCGGATCTCCAGCCGTTCACGATCGCCTTCGGGATCGCCGCCGCGGTCGGCGCGGCGATCGCCGCCCTAGCCGCATTCTTCCTCGCCCGGGCCGTCTCACGGCCGATCGAGCGCGTTTCTGAGGCGAGCCTCGCACTTGCCGCGGGCGAGCGCCCCGGCCCGCTCCCGGAGAAGGGCTCGACCGAGGTCGCCGCGCTCGCCGAGAGCTTCAACCGGCTCGCAGACGACCTCGACCGAGCGAAGGCGGCCGAGCGCCAGTTCCTGCTCTCGGTCAGCCACGAGCTCAAGACCCCGCTGGCCGCGATCCGCGGTCACGGCGAGGCGCTCCTCGACGGGGTGATGACGATCCCGCAGGCGGCGCCGGTCGTCGTCGAGGAGTCGAAGCGGCTCGAGCGGCTCGTCCGCGACCTGCTCGACCTGGCCCGCCTCAACCAGCGCTCGTTCTCGGTTCATCCGCAGGAGGTCGACCTGGCCGGGCTCGCCACCGACGCGGTCAACCGGCACCGGGCCGAGTCGATGCGCGTCGGCGTCGGGCTGCACGCGGAGACGAACGGCCCCGCCCCCGCGCTCGCCGACCCCGACCGGACGCTTCAGGTGCTCTCGAACCTGATCGAGAACGCCCTGCGCTGCACCCCGAGCGGCGGCAGCGTCACCGTCGCCGCGCACAGCGGCGCGCTCACGGTCGCCGACACCGGGCCCGGCCTGGCCGCCGACGAGCTGCCGCACGCCTTCGAGCGTTTCTTCCTCTACAGCCGCTACGCGCGCCACCGCGCGGTCGGCACCGGCCTCGGCCTCGCGATCGTCAAGGAGCTGACCGAGGCGATGGACGGCTCGATCTCGGTGAAGAGCGTCCAGGGCAAGGGCACCGTCTTCACGGTCAGGCTCCCGCAGGGGGAGTAGATCACCCGGAAGGGCGAGCCGTACCTCGAACGAGCGATTCTTCGTAAGCGTTTGGCCCTTCAGGCTCCAGAACCGCGAGCGGTCTGCCGACGCAAAAGAGAACAAGCAACCCGGACGCAACCGGACGCCACACCGGAGGCAGCCAATGAAACCGCTTCACGTACTCGTCGTCGACGATGACATCGCACTCTGCGAGCTCGTGCGCAGAGCATTCGAGCTCGAGGGAATCTCCGTAGACGAAGCTCACCACGTCGTGGAGGCCGACAAGATCCTCCTCGAGCGCATTCCCGACGCGATCCTGCTCGACATCGGGCTTCCCGGGATCGACGGGCTGTTCTACTGCGGCCGCCTGCGTGAGAACCCGCGGACGCGCACGATCCCGATCATCGCGATCAGCGGCTCCGACAACGCCGGAGAGTCGTCGATCGCCGCGGGCGCTTCCACGTTCGTGCACAAGCCGTTCGACCCGCTGGAGCTGCTGACCCTGATCGAGCGGATGATCGGCGTCCCGCCGCTCGGGCGCGCGTTCGGCCCCGACGTGTCGGACGCGGTCACGACCGAGAACCTGGTCGAGCTCGGCGAGCTGATCGAGATCGGCCGCCGCCGCCACGAGCTGCTCGACCGCGCCTACCGGCAGACGCTCTCCGCGATCGCGACGTCGCTGGAGATCCGCGGGCTCGAGACGTCCGCCCACACCGAGCGCGTGACCGCGTACGCGATGCGGCTGACCGTCGAGGTCGCGCCGTCGCTGAGCGACGACGCCGGGCTCGAGTGGGGCTTCATGTTCCACGACGTCGGCAACATCGGCGTGCCCGACCGGATCCTCCTCAAGCGCGGGTCGCTGAAGGCAGACGAATGGCGCTTGCTCCACCAGCACACGACAATCGGCGAGCAGCTGCTGAGCGACGTGCCGCTGCTCGGGGGTGAGGGACTCCGCGTCGTGCGGTCTCACCACGAGCGCTGGGACGGCACCGGGTACCCGGACGGCCTTCGCGGCCGCGAGATCCCGCTCGGAGCCCGCATCTTCGCGGTAGCCGACGCCCTCGACGCGATGACCGACCGCCGGCCCTACCGCCGGCCGCTTCGCTGGGAAGCGGCGCTCGCGCGGATCCGCAAGGATGCCGGGAAGCAGTTCGACCCGGACGTGGTCGACGCGCTGTTGGCCTGCGAGCCCGACCTGGTGGAGATCCGCAACCGATTCGTCGACGACGAAGCGGCCACCCGCCGGAAGCCCGCCGGTGAGCCGTCGCAGGCGGGCGTCCGCCTGCACCCGGTCACCGAGTAGCGCCTCGAGCAGTCCTCTGTGCCTACCCTATGGGTGTGGCACAGAGGATCGTGCTCGGGGTCTCGATCTTCGCCGTTGTCGTGCTGGGTTTCTCATCGGCAGCGCCGGCGGGCCGCCGCGTGCCGCCGCAGAAGATCGCGCTCGCTGCAGTCGCTCGGCTCCAGGCGGCGGGACGGATCGACCCGGCCGACGCCGCGCGCTACCGGAAGGCGATCTCGCGCGCCGTCGCGCTGATTCCCCGCGTGCCCGCCTCGCGGGCCACGCCGTTGCGATCGCAGCTCGCACAGGCCGCCGCGATCGCGCCCAAGCTGACCGCGCCGCGGGCACTCGCCGTCTTCTCGCAGCTCGAGGTGAACGACGACTGGTTCGCCAGTCACGGACCGGCCGCCTCGCAGACCGACATCACGGACGCCGACGGGGTCGTCTACCGCTACTTCTCGGGCGGCTTCGAGTTCCACCCGCTCGGGAACTTCGCCGCGCTGAACGCCGATGCGCTCACCAAGAACGTGACGGCGACGACACGGCTCGCGAACGCACTCGCCGATCGCGCCGTCCCCGAGGCCGCGGGCGGGGCCGGCTGGGAGTACTACTTCGACTACGGCGGCGGGCGCGCGCCCTGGACGAGCGGGTTCGCGCAGGTCGTGGCGGCGCAATCGTTCGCCCGAGCCGCGAAGGTCGACACGGCCGACTCGGCACGGCTGCTGGCGGCCGCGCGCTCGGCGTACCGCGCGGTGCCCGGCCGGCTCGTGCGGGACACGAGCTTCGGCCCCTGGATCAGGCTGTACAGCTTCAACCACGCCGTCGTGCTGAACGCACAGCTGCAGGCTGCGATCTCGCTCGCCTCGTACGCGAAGCTCACCTCCGACTCGCAGGCCGGGACGTTGGCCGCCGAGATGACGACCGCGGCCGCCCGGGCGCTGCCGAGCTTCACGACGGGCTACTGGTCGTACTACGAGCTGCCCGGGGAGCCCTCGCCGGTCAGCTACCAGAACTATGTCGTGGAGCTCCTGCAGACGCTCGCGCGCGCCGACGACCGCTTCGCGCCGGCGGCGACCGAGTTCGCCGGGTTCGGGACGAAGCCGCCGGCGTTCAGGCTCGGAGATGCCGGCGTCGGAGCCGTCAACTTCTGGGTCTCGAAGCCCTCGTCGGTGCGGGTCTCGGCGCTCGGCCGCGATCGCTGGCTGTCGGTGTCCGGCGGCTGGCACACCGTCTCGTGGCAGCTTCCGTCGCGCGCGGGGATCTTCCCGGTGACGATCCACGCGACCGACTGGGCGGGGAACGGCGCCTCGGTCGAGGCGCTGCCGATCGTTCGCGTCGTTGCGCCGCCGAAGAAGCCGCACAAGGCGGCGCGGAGCACCTCGGCGGTCGCTGCGGTCTCGCTGCCTCCGCTCGTCGTCGGTGCCGGGCTTCAGCAGCCGGCGCAGGCCGGCCTCGCGCTGTCGCAGGGGCTCGGCGCGGTGCGGATGACCCTCGTGTGGCCGACGGGCGCCTCGGTGCCGGATCCCGGCGCCATCACGGCGCTCAACCGGCTTCCGGCCGGGACGAACCTGGTGCTCGATCTCTATCTCTCCGCCGTTCCCCCGGACTCCTCGGCACTGGCGGCCTACGCGGCGTCGGTCGCGGCGCAGGTCCCCGCGCTTCGCGACCTGATCGTCGGCCCCGGGCCCGGGTCGGCCGCCGAGTCCGCCGGGTACGAGGCGGCGCTCGCTGCGGTCTACGACGCGGTGAAGGCGGCGGCTCCGGCGGTTCGCGTCGCGGGCGCCCTCGACGGGAGTGGCGCGCCGAAGGCGTCCCTCGCGGCGATGGCCGCCGCGCTCAAGGCGAGCGGGCGCGCAGGGCCGGTGATGGACGAGCTCGCCTTCACGCCCGCGCCCGCGGCAGGGAAGAACCTGTGGACGCTCGCCGACGTCTCGAAGCTCGTGACGGCGCTCGGGCCGGTGTTCGGCTCGTCGCTCCCGCTCCTGATCGACGACATCGAGTTCGGGTCCGAGATCCCGGCCGTCGAGCTCGGCGCGTACTCCTCGCCGGTGGTCGGGACGACCGGGCTCGAGGAGCCCGACCAGGCTGCCGCGTACGCGGCGGCGCTGACCGCGGTCGCCTGCAAGCCGACGGTCGTCGGGCTGCTCCTCGGCCGGCTCGTCGACGGAGCCGAGCCCGGCCAGCAATCGGGCCTCTACTACGCCGACGGGGCGCCCAAGACGAGCCTCTCGGCGTTCGCGGCCGCGGTTCAGACCGCCCAGACACCCTCGCGCGGGTGCACCGCCGGCTCCGGCACCCCGGCACCCACGCCGAGCCCCACACCCACTCCGGCGCCGGGGCCGACGCCGACTCCTGCGCCGGCCCCGTCGCCCCCGACGGCCACGACGGTCGCCGACGAGACGAAGCTCGCCTTCCCGGCCAGCGTCGCCGCGTCATCCCCGCCGGCCGTTCGGCTCGGCTGCCGCTCCGCCTGCCTCTACCTGGTCACGATGATGCGCGCCCGCGACGGAAGCCCCGTCCTCGCGCGTCGCGGCTCGCTGGCGCACGCCGGATCTCGGACGGTGACCCTGCCCAAGGCGAAGATCGCCGCCGGCAGCTACCGCTTCGCCGTCTGGATCGTCGGCACCTCTGACCCCGGCCCGGTCACGATCTCACGCAGCGGCACCGTGGCCGCGCACTGACGCGCCGGGATTCCCCGAGCGGTCGGTTCAGCTCGTGTAGGCGCTGATCCGGTCGGTGACCGGCGGCAGCGCGACCGTGTCCTCGAAAGCGGCCGGGACGGGAACGGCGACCTCGGCGAGTGCGAGCGCCTGCCCGACGATCCGCCGGCGCGCCCGCGCGCCCGCCCTCCGCGATCCCCAGGCGAGCAGATACCGCCGGTGCCGGCCGTGCCAGGCACGAGCGAAACTCGGTCCGTCTCGCCTCGGCGCCGAGCTCGAGCAACCACGCGCAAGGGTCGTCCGCCCTGAAAGAGGGCTGCCCAAAGCTCCCAAGCTTCGGGTCGCCTGCGGCAACAGGCAGCGGATCCGAAGTACCCAACACCGGACGCTGGAACGTTCCCAGACGTTGCCGGGCCTGTCAAGCGTCAAAACCGGGTTCGCCGGCTGCCTCAGGCGACGGATTCGACGTTCTCGACGAGCCACTCGGCATCCCACGAGCCGTCCACGAGGAACTTCCGGAGGCGGCGCGTGACCATCGACGTTCGACCCTCGTACGCCTCGAGCCGCCGCTCCGTCCGGTAGATCCGGACTCCAGGGCGGATGCTCTCGAGCGCATGTCCGTCGGGGTCGACCGTCGGCTGGGTGCCGGTGCGTACCGCGAGCGCCTCACGCCACTGCTTCTGCTGGGCGATCCGGGCTGCGAGCGCTTCTGCACCTGCGATATCCATGGCTCCGGTGATTTCGATTCAGGCGACGAATTCCCTTCCTGATCGAGCGCCCGCCGGCCGGCGTCAGGGTTTCGACACGACCGCAGCGAACGCGGCCTTCTGCCCGTTCAGCGTGACGGTCACCTTGATGTGATGGCCCGACATCAGGTTCACGTTGTTGCCGTAGTGCAGGTCGGCGGCGCCCTCGGTGACTCCTTCCATCACGGCGATCGGGACCTTCATCGTCATCGTGCTCGTCGTCATGTCGTCGACCGAGATCGTCGGGTGCGCACCGGTGACCACCTTGCCCGCGAGCGTGCAGATGTGCACCTCGAGGTGACGCTGGGTGGACGAGCCCATGTCCATGCCGCTCATTCCGCCCGTCCCGCTCATCTTCCCGGAGAGCATCACCTCGCCGGTCTTCGGATGCTGGGACGCGACCTGCGCCTTCGTGTACATCTGCTCGACCGGGCCGATCGTGAGCGCGAAGACGTACGACTTCGTCTTCAGCACCTGGCCGGAGGAGCACGCGCTCTTCGCTGCCTCGGGACGCGCGGTGGCGGTGGCTGCGATCGCGAGCGCGGCCACGACCGGGACGAGAGCGAGCGAGCGCAGCGTCATCTTCGACCTCCCAGGACGACTTCGGGACCCCTGAAGACTGCTCGACATCGCCCGTTTGCGCAAGGCGAGAAGGCGGCTTCGGCGGACGGTCCCGCAGCCGTCGAACTTGGGGACCGCCCGCCGAAGCCGGCCGGGGTACATGCCGACCTCTCACACGCCGGCCATTTCTGGGCTCAGGCCGACGTGCTGCTCGTGAGACGTTCGAATCGGAAGTCAGTTAGATCGGAACCGGCCGAGGACACGGTCCCGTGGCCCGGTATTCTGCACGCGTGGCCGGCGGTTCCTCCGAGGTCAGGTCGATGCACTGCGAGGAATGCGGAGTGCGGGCGACGGGTAGCGCGTGGGGGTGGCGCGGTTACCGGATCGACGATCCCGAGGAGGGCGACCCGCCCGAGATCGGCTTCTTCTGCCCGGACTGCGCCTACCGCGAGTTCGGGCCTCTGCTCGACCGGTACGACACCGGCGAGGCGTGACTTTAGGCTCAGTCTGAGGTCATTCTCAGGCGGCTCTAAGGCGTGCTGTGATTCTCTGTACGTCGTGAACACTCGCACAACAACATCCAGAGTCTTGCTCGCCGCGGTTGCGACCGCGGCCGCCGTGGTGGCGCTCGCCCTCCCGGGCGCCGGTTCCGCGGCAACGACGACGATTCCGGGGATCGTCGACATCTATACGAACCTCGGTTACCAGCAGGCCGCAGCCGCCGGGACGGGAATCGTCCTGACGAGCTCCGGCGAAATCCTGACCAACAACCACGTGATCCGGGGCGCGACCTCGATCAAGGTGATCGTGCTCGACACCGGCAAGAGCTACAAGGCAACCGTTGTCGGCTACACCGTCGACCACGACATCGCCGTCCTCCAGGTGACGAACGCGCCGGCCCTCACGCCTGCGCCGCTCGGCAACTCCTCGACGGTGAAGGCGGGCGACACGGTGACGACGCTCGGGAACGCCGGCGGTGCCGGCGGTGCGCCGAGCTCCTCGACCGGGAAGATCGTCGGCGTCGGCCGCTCGATCACGGCCCGCGACGACTCGGGCGGCTCGGAGACGCTCACGGGACTGTTCGAGACCAACGCGGCGCTTCAGCCCGGCGACTCGGGCGGCCCGATGGTGAGCGCTTCCGGGAAGGTGATCGGCATCGACACCGCCGCGTCGACCACGTTCAGCTACCAGTACTCCGGTAGCCGCGGGTTCGCGATCCCGATCAACCACGCGACCGCACTTGCAGCCCAGATGGTTGCCGGCAAGGCATCGACGACGATTCACATCGGCCCGACCGCGTTCCTCGGTGTCCAGGTTCAGTCGTCGAGCCCGTATTACACGCAGGGCTCGCCGACGTCGGGCCTGTTCGTCGGCGGCGTCGTCAAGGGCTCGCCGCTCGCCAAGGTCGGCATCGTCAGCGGCGACATCGTGACGAAGTTCGACGGCAAGGCACTCGTGACGCCCGCCCGCCTGACGGCGCTCGTCGTGACGAAGTCTCCCGGCGACACCGTCGAGGTTCGCTGGGTCGATCAGTACGGCACGGCGCACGTGGCGACGATCACGCTCGCCAGCGGCCCGCCGCAGTAGCTCTCACAGGACGCAGGAGGCCACCGTCGCGGGTTAGCCCACGACGGTGGTCTTCGGCGTGCGGTCGAACCCGGCGTCGATCAGCGAGCGGCAGGCCCAGTTGACGAGCCAGATGATGAAGACCAGGCCGACGTAGTCCCAGAACCCGTCGACCGAGAAGTTCGGCGTGATCCACTCGGCGAGGGCGACCATCGCGATGTTGATCAGCAGGTAGAAGAAGCCGAGCGTCACGATCACGAGCGGCAGGGTGAGGATGGTCAGGATCGGCTTCAGGACGGCGTTCGCGAAGCCGAGGACGGCAGCCGCCAGGATGTAGGAGCCCGCGCCGGAGATCGACACGCCCGTCCAGAGCGCATTCGCGACCCAGAGGGCGAAGGCGTTGATCGCGATTGCGACGATGAGGGCGACTGCGAGGCGCACGGCCGAAATATAGGCGAACGGCGCGCCTAGTCAACCTGCCATCGCACGCCACGGCCTGGCTGTGATCGACACGGCCTTCTCCGGCGTGGCCGAGCCGGCCATGTCCGGGGACAGTCGCCGTCACCGAAGTGTCACGGAACGCGCCGCTCGCTGAAGAACCCCTGCTAATCCTGGAGGGCCGTTCGGCCATGTCCTGGGGACAGTCCCCGTCTGGTTCCTGCAGATCGGCCAGCAGCGGCTACGGCCGATTCGGGGCTAGGCGAGCGCGTTCTACCTGCTCTACCCGTGGCTGGTCGAGCTGCTGGCCCGGATCGTCTTCTTCGGCCCTTCGTCCTGGCCGGGATCTTCGTCTCCCTGACGGCAACTCTCGCGTCGTTCGCGATGCTGAACACGATCGCGAAGGACCGGCTGGGCGCCGACGGCGCCCGCGGGCCGTCGTCTACCTCGCTGTCTTCCCGATGGCGCTCTTCCTCGGAGCGGTCTACTCGGAATCGCTGCTCCTTGCGCTCGTGCTCGCGGCGTTCCTGTGTGCAGAGCGGGATCACTGGATCTACGCGTGGGTGTTCACCGGCGCGCGTCCGGCCCGCTGCAGCGCGGCGCTGATACCGCGCGATCCTGCTCGCGTGGCGCTCACCCGACCGCCGCAAAGCGCTGATCGGCCTCCCGATCGCCCCCGCGCTCTTCGCGATCTTCCGGCGGTGCTCTGGCGCCAGACCGGAGACGCGCTCGGTTTCGTGCATGCCGAGAAGATCTGGAGCCGCTCACCTGCGACGTTCGGGCCGCTCTCGGGCCTCTGGCAGGGCTTCCACGCCGGGATCGTCGGCCTCGGCCGGGTGCTGACGCAGCAGCCCGTCCAGGGCCGCCGGTACGCCCAGGGCTCCGATTACACGCTGCTCACCTCGGCGTTCAACGTCGAGGCGCTCGCGTTCCTGATCCTGTTCATCGCTCTCACGGTCGTCGCGTGGCGGCGGTTCGGCGCCGTCGTACGGCCGTCGTTCTCCGCCGTCAGCATCGCGATCCCGCTCAGCTCGCCGAACGTCGGCGGCTGGCCGCTGCTCTCGCTCGACCGCGCTTCGGCCGTGGCCGATCTTCCCGATCTTCCTCGCCGCTCGCCTACCTGGGCGAGAAGCCGAAGCGCCACACCGCGATCGTCGCGATCAGCGCCGCCGGGCTCGGGCTCGTCACCGGTGCAGTTGGCGCCGCACGGATGCCGCCGAGGTCATTCCAGGCCATGGCGGAAATGCCAAAATCCCGGGTGATGCCGTCGAGACAGGAGGGGTGACATGGCAACCAAGGCCGATTTCACGGATGAGGAGTGGAAGGCGCTGCAGACCGGGATCAGCGCGTCCGGGATGCTCGTCGCGGTGAGCGACGCGGGGTTCTTCGACACGTTCAAGGAGGCCTCTGCTCTCGCGCACCACATCAGCGCGGCGCACGAGAAGAACGACGATGCGCTCGTGCGCGAGATCGCCGACATCCACCACAACCCGTTCGGGATCACCTCCTCGCCGTCCGAGGTCGAGCAGGGCACCGTTACCTCCCTCCAGGCCGCTGTCGCTGCGCTCCAGGCGAAGGCGCCCGAGTCGGTCGAGGCCTACAAGGCGCTCGTGCTCGACGTCGCGAACTCGGTCGCCGAGGCGGCGAGCGGGGTCAAGCCGGGTGAGACGGAGGCGATCGGGAAGATCACCGAGGCGCTCGGCGGCGCACCGGCGGCACCTGCCGCGCCATCCGCACCGGCAAGCACCTGAGGCGAGCCCGGCTCACGCCGCCAAGTCGACGGCGCGCGTCACGCGGGCGGGGTTGCCCGTCTCCTTGATCACGACCAGGTCGTGCCCCGCGTGGCGTGCGCCCGGAGGTAGCCGAAGCGAGTAGCTCGTAGTGCCGGCCCGGACATGTTTCGTCCAGCCGGCGAGCTTCTTGCCTTTCGAGTTGACGAGCTCGATGGTGAACGTCGCCGCCCCGGAGGCCTTGACCGCGAGCGCAAGCGACGGGTGCGCGACGGACAGGTGAATCGTCTTCGGCTTCGAGATGGCAAGCGTCGCGAACTTGACGGCCTGGATCGTCTGCTGCGGCTTGACGGGCACCGTCGGCGGCGTGAACGGGGCGGGCGGAGCCGGGCTGGAGCCCGTGAGATTCAGGCTCACGGTCACGACTCCGTCCGATGGGTTGGCCTCGCCCGGGCTCGAGTTGATCGCGGTCGACATGACCAGCGTGCCGAGAGCGTTGACCTTGGCTCCGATGACCACAGTCGTCTGGAGGCCGAAGTTGAAGAAGTCGAGCGGGCACGTAACGGTCTGGCCGCTCGCACTGCAGCCCGGGCCGCGATCGATGATCGCGCCGTTGTAGCTCGTCTGGGCGGGCAGGTTGACGGTCAGCGTCGAGGAATCGGAGTTGGCGCCGGTGTTCAGGATCGTGATCGCGTAGGCGTACTGATCGCCGACGTTGTGCGGAGTCGTGGTCACGGTCACCGAGACCTTCAGGTCCGGGCCCACGCCGCCGCCACCGCCACCGCCGCCTCCGCCTCCGCCACCGCCGCCACCGCCGCCGCCCCCGCCCGCGGCGGTCGGGGTAACGGCGTTCGACGTTGCCGACGACCCGGAGCCCACCCCGTTGGTCGCCTTGACCGCGAACGTATAGGTGGTGCCGTTCGTCAAACCGGTCACGACGATCGGGCTCGACGAGCCGGACACGGTCAGGCCCCCCGGAGAGGACGTCACGGTGTAGGACGTGATCGGCGAACCGCCGTTCGACACCGGCGCAGAGAAGCTCACCGTCGCCTGAGCATCCCCCGCGACCGCAGAGACACCCGTCGGCGCACCCGGAACCGTCACCGCAGCCGGAACGACACTGTTCGACGCACCCGACGCAGGCCCCGTCCCAACGCCGTTCGTCGCCGTCACCGTAAAGGTGTAGCTCGTCCCGTTCGTCAACCCCGCCACGGTCAGCGGGCTACCGGCACCGGTCGCAGTCCGCCCACCCGGAGACGACGTGACGGTGTAGGACGTGATCGCCGAGCCACCGTTCGACGCCGGCGCGGAGAAGCTCACCGTCGCCTGGGTATTCCCGGCGACCGCAGAGACGCCCGTCGGGGCACCCGGCACCGTCGCCGGCGCCCCCGGGACAACGCTGTTCGACGCACCCGACGCAGGCCCCGTCCCAACGCTGTTCGTCGCCGTCACCGTGAAGGTGTAGCTCGTCCCATTCGTCAGCCCGGTCACGGTGATCGGGCCCGCCCGTGCCCGAGGCGTGTTGCCCGCCGGGCGATGCGGTCACCGTGTACCAGCTGTCCCCGACCGCGGGGTTCGCCGCCAGGGGCGTGAAGGCGACCGTGGCTTGCTTGTCGCCGGCCGTCGCCGTCACACCGGTGGGCGCGCCCGGAGCGGACCGTGGCGCTGAGGTTCCCGAGGTTCGGCGATCCCCAGCCCGTCACCTGATCCCAGCCCGGCAGCGCCGGGAAGCCGTTGTTTCCGTTGGTGACGTCGTGGAAGTCGATCGCCTCGGTCGCCGGGTTCGATCCCAGCTGGTAGAGCAGCGGCGCGGAGAAGCCGAGCGCCGACTTGCCGGCTGCCGCGTTGACGACGTTCCAATCGGCCGCGATCGCCGCCCAGATCGGAGTGGACAGGCTCGTGCCGCCGGCGCAGGCGCTCACGCCGCCGACGAAGATGTAGGCGCAGGTTGCGGGGTCGGCGTCTGCCGAGACATCCGGTATCGCGCGTCCCGAGCACGTCGCGGCGCCGACGCCGACCTGCCAGGCCGGGCGGGACTCGGAGGAGGCGCAGCCGCCGCCGGAGCCCTGGTCGCTGGTCGATCCGTCCCCCCAGCCGTTCTCGGACGACCAGGCCCCCGAGGCGTCGGTGCCGAGCGTCGTGCCGCCGACGGCGACCGCGTACTGGCTGTAGGCCGGGAACTGCGCCCCGAGGTTCTCGCTCTTGTCACCGGTCGCGAAGTAGAACGTCTTGCCGGTCGCCGCGCCGTGCTGAAGCGCGCTCTCCATGATCGGGTCGAAGCAGGCGCTGGCGCAGCCCCAGCTGTTCGAGACGATCGAGACGGTCGAGTTCGCTGCTGCATTGAGGGCGTCCTCGAGGCTCGTGATGGTGTTGTCGTGTGCGAGCCAGTAGGTGAGATGGCTTCCCGGCGCGACTCCGTGGGCAATCTCGGCGTCGAGGGCGATCTCCCCGGCGGTGCTCGTGTCGCTGCTCGCGCCGTCGATCTGCACCCAGTCGAGGCCGTCGGCGCCGGCCTGACCGACCTTGATCGCCGTGGTGGCCGTGTGGCTCGCGTAGCCGTTGAAGTCGCTCTGCGGGATCGCGGCGCCCCAGAGGGTGAACCCGATCGACTGGCCCGTTCCCGCTCCCGAGACGTTGTAGGCCTTGCGGAGGTCGTTCGGAGAGTAACCGCTGGCCGGATGGTCACTCGAGCGGGCCGCCTCGATGACGGCGGCGTCGTTCAGGCCACCCACCCAGGAGATGCTCAGGTTGGACGGAACGGTCGGGTTGGCGGTGTTCGCATAGAAGCTGCGGCTCCCGTAGTGGAAGCCCTCGATCGACACGCCGAACGCTCCCTCGACCCTGCTCACGGAGCCCTCCACCCCGATGATCAGGTTGTCGGGCGAGACGTTCGTGACGGTCAGGCCGTTGCTCGCGAGCCAGGCTCTGGCGGCTGCGACACTCGCGTCGGTGGGCGCGAAATCAGCGAGATACTCCTCCTGCGTGAGGTACCGGCCGTAGCTCGGGCTCCCGGGTGTGCTCGCTGCAGCGATCAAGTCGTCGAGCTGGGCCGGGTTGCGCACGGCCAGTCCGACGTTGACTTGCATGGTCGTGTCCGCGGGATATGCGCCGGTGGGGGTGGCGAGCCCCTGCGTAACTGCTGCCGGGGTCGCCCGCGGGATCGCCTGACGTCCGATGCCGGGCGCGGCCTGGCCGGCCCCGGCCTGAATCAGGACCAGCGTCGTGCAGATTCCAACGATCGAAACGACGACTCGGCGCAACCCAATACCCCTCGAAGGAACTTACACGTCCGCTTCTCACTTTCTCACTAGTTGCCGGTTCCGTCAATCGCCGCCGGCGCGGCGCGGACGCGCGAGACGCAGCTAGCCGGCGCGGACGACGAAGAACGCGATCGCGACGTACTGGCAGGCGATCGCAGCGAGGGTGAAGGCGTGGAAGAGCTCGTGGTACCCGAACACGGTCGGAACCGGGTCGGGCCGGCGGCGGGCGTACACGACTGCGCCGAGGCTGTAGAACAAGCCGCCGATCAGCAGGAGCACGACCGCTGCGATCCCGTCCTTCTCGGCGAGCTGGGGTAGAGCGAGCAGACCGACCCAGCCGAGCGAGAGCGCGATCGTGACGGAGAGCCATTTCGGCGCGTCGACCCAGCAGAACTTGACGATCGTCGCCGCAAGCGCCCCGATCCACACGATCCCGAGGACGGTCCACTGCATCGTCCCGTGCATGCTGAGCAGCCCGACCGCGGTGAACGTCCCGGCGATCAGGACGTAGATGCCCGCGTGATCGACGCGCCGCATCCACATCCGCGCGCGAGGCTTCCACGTCACCCGGTGGTAGAGCGTGCTCGCCGTGAGCATCAGCGCGACCGACCCGGCGAACGCAGCGGCCCCGACCGAGGCGCGTCCGCCGTCGGCGAACGCGATCAGGAGCGTCCCGACGACAAGCGCTGCGCCGAGGCCGACCTCGTGGAGGACGCCGCGCAGAACTGGCCTTTCGGCTACCGCGAGGCTGCTCACCC
>CAVXKB010000016.1:0-161014 GCA_963762215.1 uncultured Actinomycetota bacterium | reverse complement strand
CGCTACGCGATGTTGCGCCTGCGCGAATCGACCTCCCAGCGACCGACCGCCTGATGGAAGCGGGTCGTGTCGAGGACGATCCAGAAGCACAGCGCCGCGAGCGGGAGCTCGGCAACCACCGCCTCGAGGACGGCGATGAGCTGCTCGTCGCCCGAGGTCGAGGTGACCACGTCGAACCAGGCGTCGCAGAAGAGCATCGTGCCGGTGAGGGCAGCGAGGGCCTGGAGATACGGGGAGGCCCGCAGCGCGGCGACGGCGGTGGCCGCGAACGCGAGCGCGAGCCAGAGGTCAAAACCGACCCAGGCAAGCCGATAGTTGTGGGTGACATGCCTGGTCGGCAGCGTGAACGTGAGCCAGAGCGTCCACGGGACGAGCAGCACGGCTATCAGGCCCAGGGTGGCTGCCAGCCGGCGCGGGACTCGGCGGCGTGGCTGGTCGGGCGCTTGCTGCATGGCGGTCTTCGCAAGCCTACGCGTGGGGGGAGGCCCGCCCGTCCGGCCGGTATTCCGGCACGGGTGGCGCCCACGCAGGCATCATCGGTGGTGGTTGGTGAGACTGGGATCGCATCATCGATGCTGAGGCTCGAGCGACATCGTCTCGGGCCGCGCGTCTTTCTCTTCGGGTTTCGCATTCACGAATGGCACCTGGGCGTGCTTGCGATCGCGGGGGCGGTCGCCGCTGCGCTGCTCGGGAGGATCGGAGCCGGGCCGGCGGCGGTCGCCTCGCTGCTCGGCGCATGGCTGATCGCCAAGGATTGGCCCGACCTCACACGTAACCACCGCGACACCGCCGGGTGGCGGCTCGGGCTTCACCGTCGGCCGCTTCCGCTTCGGCCCTTCAGGTCGCTGGACGACGTGCCCACGATCGCCGCGGTCGCGACCGCCGCCGTCGGGCTCGTCGACCTCCTCTCGGCTCTCACGCCGAACGTGCGCTGGCGCGGCCGGGAGTTGCTCCATCTCGAGCCCGTCTCGGTGATGCGGAACGCCCATGCGCTTGCGGTGCCGGCATCGCTGGCCCTGATCGTCACGGCCTACTACCTCTACCGTCGTCGTGCCGGGGCGCGCCATCTCGCAGTGGCGTTGCTCTGCAGCCTCGCCGTCTTCGACCTGCTGAAGGGGCTCGACCTCGAGGAGGCGGCTCTCACGGCCGGGTGCGCGGCTCTGCTCGTGGCGAGCGGGTCGTCGTTCACCGCGAAGCACGGCCCGGGCAGCTTCCGCCTGGCGCTGGCGCGCGTGCCGGTGCTCGCCCTGGCCACGTTCGCGACCGCATTCGTCGTCGTGGCCGTTGCTGCACCGTCCGGAGTCTCGACGGTCGCTGCCATCCGGGAGACGGGCGACCTGCTCCTGTGGCAGGCCGGCCCGTTCGGCTTCCACGACGAGCTGGCGCGGACGGGGCTAGCCGTCGAGCTGATCTCGACCCTCGCCGTGCTCACCGCGGCCTACATCCTGTTTCGCCCGCTCGCAGCGCCCCGCGAGCTACCCGATTCGGGGCTCCGGAACACTGCAGCGCGGATCGTCGAGGAGCACGGGACCGACACGCTGTCGTTCTTCAAGCTTCGCGGCGACAAGCACTACCTCTTCGACCGCGCGCACACGGCGTTCCTGGGCTACCGCATCGAAAGCGGCGTCCTCGTGATCTCGGGTGACCCGGTGGGCGAGCCGGCCGGTGTCGAGAGCGTCGTGCGCTCGGCGGTGACGTTCGCCGAGGAGCACTCGCTGCGAGTCGCGGCGCTCGGGGTCAGCTCGGCGGGCCGGGCCGTCTTCGAGCAGGCGGGGCTACGGGCGCTCTACCTCGGCGACGAGGCAATCGTGGACACGCATGAGTTCTCGCTCGACGGGCGCGGCATCCGCAAGGTGCGCCAGTCGGTGACCCGGCTCGAGAAGTCGGGCTACACCGCCGGCATGGCCGAGCTCGGCACGTTCGACCCGGCGCTGATGGTCGAGCTCGAGGACGTGGCGCATGGCTGGCTCGAAGGCGCGCCGGAGCGAGGTTTCAGCATGTCCATGGACTCTCTGCGAAACCCGCACTGCTCGAAATCACTCGTGCTCTACGTGCTCGACGAGGCGGGAAAGGTCGGGGGGTTCCTGCAGTTCGTGCCGACCTATGGCCGCGACGCCGTCTCTCTGTCGCTGATGCGTCGACGCCGCGACGTGCCGAACGGAACGACGGAGTTCATGATCGTGAAAGCGATCGAGGCGCTCCGCGACCGCGGAGTATCCGAGGTCTCGCTCAACTTCGCCGCCTTCGCGCGCCTGCTGCGCGAGCCAGACGGCCTGCTCGAGCGAGCGACCGGAAAGGCGATCGCCCTCGGCGACACCTGGTTCCAGATCGAGCGGCTCTACCGTTTCAACGCCAAGTTCTTCCCTCGCTGGGAGCCGCGGTTCCTGATGTACGAGCGCCGCTTCGGCCTTCCGCGCGCCGGCATCGCCGCGCTCTTGTGCGAGGGCCAGGTGCCAAAGCCGGCCTTGCTCGGCGGCCGCCGAGCCGCCTGAACTGCCGGCCGGGGCGCGTCGCCCCACCGTCAATCCGGTGCTTCGGGCGCGCTCTCGCCCTGCTGCCGGGAAAGTGGCGTGGCACGCAACGCCAGCGCAAGGAGCAGCGGGAGCAGCGTCATCGTCACCATGGCGGGCGTCTCCTCCACGCGCCTGACGGTCACCTGGACATAGGAGATGATCGGCGGATTCCCGATCCAGTAGATGGCTGCCAGGCTGGCGACTGCGAGCACGAGCCAGAGCCCGACCGCGGCCGCGACGGCGGGGGCCCGTCGGCCGGCGAAGAACAGGAGAGCGCAGAGGCCGACGATCACGGCCGGCGTCTCGACGCGGCCGAGCGAGCCCAGGCCCCCGAGCGGGAGGGCGTCGAGGAGTAGCCGATCTCCCGTTCTCGCCACGGCGTGTAGCGAGTAGTGAAGCCGCGCGGTTCTCCCCTCGAGAAACCCAGGGTCGGCCAGCTTCGCGAGGTCGTAGTCGGGCGAGGATCCCCGCAGGCCGTGCCAGCCGAGCCAGGCGTGCCAGAGAAGGATCGCGCCGGGCCCGAGCAGGAGAATGCCGGCGCGGGCCCCCGCGCGCCGGTAGCGGGCGAGACCCGCACCGAGCACGACCACAGCGAGAGCCGTCCCGAACAGCACCCCCTCGAGCTTGATCAGCGACGCGGCGGCGAGGAACACGACAGCGAGGCCGAGCCAGGCGGTGCGCGGCTCGCAGAGCCAGATCGCGGAGGTCAGCACCGCGGCGGCGATCAGGTAGGCGAGCGTCTGGTCGGGCATCGGCGACTCGAGCTTGGCCCAGAACCACGGGGCAGTCCCGAGCAGCGCCAGCCCGGGTATGGACAGCCACCGAGGGACGAACCGGTCGAGCAGAGCGAACGCGGCGACCACGAACGCCGCGCCGAGGAGCGCCTGCTGGAACGGAATCAGCGACGGATGAAATCCACCGGTGAAGGCGAACGTGACCGCCGTCATCGCGGGCATGAGCGGCGGATACTCGAGGTGGGCGATCACGCGCCAGAGCTGGGGATCGAGCCCGTGGGCGTAATAGATCGTGGCGGCCTTCGGGAGCCAGAACCAGAGCGCGTCGTAGTCCGATGCCGGGTTCCACTCGCCCCGAGCCGCCGTGATCATCGCCGCCAGCACCCCGACGCCGAGCAGGGCCGCTCCGATCCTCGTGATCCAGCGGTTGAGTGCCGAGCCCGCGACCGGCGCCGGATCCACAGGGGGGGGGTGTGGCGATGTCGTCCCGCCAGCACGCAGCCGGCGACCAGCGCCGCCGCGACGGCAACAACGCTGAGGATCGTCAACGGAAGGCCGAGCATGAGGCCGATGGATAGAGCCGTACCGAGCAGGGCCCAACCGGTGAGATAGCTCAGCCCGAGCAGCCGCAGCCCGTTGCCGAACGACGCCGCGAGACCGAGCAGATAGAGGAACGCGAAGCCGACGACGGGGAAGAGAACGTCGTTCGCGGCGAGCCCGAGCGCGATCCTCATTTCCGCACGACCTTGACGGCGAACGCATCGGGCCCCAGCACGACCATGTCGCTGTACTTCACGCCCAGCGAGTCCGGGGAGATGTCGTAGGCGATCACCCACTGCGCCTGGCGCAGCGGAACATAGGTGCGAGGCAGAAGCCAGAGGCGGAACGCGTACTCGAGCGAGGTGGGGTTGACGTTGAGCGGCGGCCCGGGCAGCGCTGAGAAGGGAGGCTTGATCGTTCCGGCGACGACGCTATATGAGGCGTCGCGGGGGATGACGTCGCGGGCGCCGGACAGCGCGACGGTCGAGGCGAAGTAGGTGAGCGGGTCGAGATCGCTGTTCGTGACCTCGTGGCCCGGCCCGACGAGCGACCGGTACCCGGCGTGCACGACCGTCGCCCCATGCCGCGCCACCGTCCAGATCGTGAGGCCCCCCACGATCGCGACCACGAGCAGAACGGCCGTCCTGCCTCTCGGCTGTCGATCTCCGCCGGACGGCCCTCTCGCGCCGCCTGTGGACGCGGGGGTGTTCCGAGGTGTCGGCATCGTGCGCATGCAAATATCGCATATGGCCGTACCGCCCATGGCGCGCCCGTTGATCGCGCTTGCGTGCCTTGCCGTGGCGGTCGTTGCCGTAAACAGCGCTCTGAGACCGGCGGGCGTCGGTACGCCGGGCGTCGCCGCAATCGAGCGTGAGTTGGGAGACAGCGTCGCGCTGAAGCTGGCCACCCAGGGCTACGACTATCCGATCGCGGTCTCCTGCGCTCCGCCGCCCGGAGGCGCTCCGCCCGACCCGACCGCCGTGCACCTCGTCTGCCAGGTGACCGCGTTCAACAAGCGGCGACCGAGCAAGAGCCCGGCCTGGGTCGAGGACGTCACGTGCAACCTGCTCGTCGCGCCGGGCACCCCCCGGTGCGGCTCGAGCGGCGGGGACGCGCTCCAATGAGCGAGAGGCGATTCGCTCATCGAGGCAGGACGGTCACCCCGCCTACGACGAGCGTGCCGCCCTTGACGACGTACGTCCCGCCTTTGAGCTTGTGAGCCGACGGCTGGTAGTTCGTGAGCCTCGCGATCGACATCGGCGCCTCGAGCGTGAGCTTCCCGTTGTTGGCCACCGTTCCGAGGAAGTTGTCCTGGCCGCCGATGCAGAACACGTTGGGAGCGCCATAGGCTCCGCGTAGGAGCGTCCAGGCATTGGCGCAGCCGCCCGAGATCATCGTTCCGTGGTCGATCAGGAGCTTGCCGGCGCCGAGCTTCAGGGTCGTTGGCGCAGGGCGAGCTGCATCGGCTGAGGCGCCGTAGCCGATCTGGGTCGCGCCCTTCGCGACGCGTCTGGCCCGCGGGCGCGGTATCGACGATCGGCGCGCCGCCGCAGGTCTCCGCGCCGCCGCCGTGCGGGTCGCTGAGCGCAAGCACCGAGCCGGCCGGGATGCGTGCCGCTGATCGCGGCCGATCTGGCGATGCCGATCGTCGTTGCGCCCGTGCCCTTGTAGGCGAGCGCCGCGCCGACATCGAACAGCGGCGCACCCTTCGTCTTGCCGCCCGCCTGAACGAAGCTGCTCGGGCCGTCGATCGTGAAGGACCCGCGCGACATAGTCGGTGCCCGCGTGCCAGCCCTTGAGGTTGATCGACCCGCCGCGCCCGTTGACGAACGGTGAGTGGGCCCCGCGCCGCGGGCGGAGGCGGCACCGTGAGGATCTCGGGCTCCTGCCCCTGCGGCGCCGCGAACGTGCCGGCGGTGACCGAGCCGTCGTTCTGGAACGTGCCGGGGCCGATCCGCGCCAGCGGGCTGTCGACGATGACGGAGCCCGTTATTGAGGAAGCTGCCGCCGATCGTCCGCTGGCCGCCGATGGCCCACTTCTGGTCGCCGAGCTGTCCTGACGTGGCCGCGACGACCATCCCGTTGTTCACGATGCCGCCGCGCGTGTCGATCTCCGACGGTCCGCCGCCGCTGCAGGTGGTCGAGGAATGCAGCGAGCATGCTGCCTCCCGCGTCGACCGTCGAGCTTCCCGGACACGGTGACGGTGCCGTTCCAGTTCCACGGCGTGCGCAGTCCGACCGCGTGCTCTCGTCCGGCGGGTACCCGACGTAGAGCGCGCCACCTCGCGCGATCCCGAGCGACGAGAAGCTGGACGCATGGTCGATCCAGACCGCGCCCGTAATGCAAACCGCTCCGCCCGATGTCGGGGCCTGGCCGCTGCTCACCGGCGCCCCGCAGGCGGTGCGACGCGCCGGACGCCGAGGTCAGGCCTAAGACCGCGACGAGGGGGAACGCCGCCAGCATCTCGAGAACGGCAAGAGAGCCCTTGTCGTCAGGACCGCATGGAGTTACTCCTTCCGGTTTCTCCCTTGCCGCCGCGTGCCGCCAGGGAATCAGAGACCGCATCCTGGCAGATTGCCCGGAGAGACGACAGAGATTGAACGCGTGGAGCACCGGGTAGGCCAGGAGGGAGCAAGGAAACAACAGAGAGGGGAAGTGATGACAACCGTCGAGATTTGGACATATCGCGAGCAGCTCTTCAGCGCAGCCGACATCGTCGGCTTCAGCGTCGAGGCGCTCGACGGCTCGATCGGGAAGATCGACGAGGCCAGCGACGAGGTCGGCTCGAGCTACCTCGTCGTCGACACCGGCCCGTGGATCTTCGGCACCAAGGTGCTGTTGCCGGCCGGCGTGATCAAGCTGGTCGACACCGAGAACGAGACGGTGTACGTCAACCGGACGAAGGACCAGATCAAGAACGCACCCGAGCTGGACGCCGACACCTACCGCGACGATTCCTATCGCAGCGAGGTCGGCGACTACTACGGCTGGGGCGGCCGCGGCTGGCGGGGAGCGGACGAGGCATGACGACCATCGAGCGGTTCCAGAACCTGCAAATCGAGCTCGTCCGGGCCGGCTTCGGGACTGACTTCACGACGCGCCCGAACGGCGGCCATGCGCTTCTCGAGCTGTACGTCGTCCTCAAGGACAGGACGGCCGACAACGTCGAGTACCTCGACCAGCTCGTTGCCGCACACGGCTTCGCCTACACGATCACCGACGACAGCCGCGCGGCGGTCACGATCCGCGAGGAAGCCAAGACGCACTGAGGAACGGGGCGGCTTGATGTTGGCCGCCCCGGGCATTACGTTGAGACCGATGCGAGCGCGTGCCGCCGTCGTTGGAGCCGTCTCTCTGGCGCTCGCTCCGGCGGCCCACGCGGCTTGCCCCGTCTCGGTGTCGGTCGATCGCGGCGCGGCGCCGCTTCGGGTCGCCTTCCACGCCGGGTGCAACTCGGCGAAGTACACGTGGGCGTTCGGAGACGGCACGGTTGCGCACGGACGGACCGTTCGGCACACCTACAGCGGCGGCCGCTTCCGGCCCTCGTTGACAACCGACGCTGGAACCCGCCCCGCTGCTCCTGTCACCTCGGTCTCGCTTGCAGTCACCGGCCCCGCAAAGGCCGACTACGGTCAGACGGTCACCTTTCACGCGACCGTCAAGCCGGAGATCCCGGTCTACCTCGCCGGGAAGCGGTTCCACCATGGGGCGCTGACCATGACCGCGACTCAGCCGTTCCTGACTGCGGTCGCCGGCCCCGCCGTCGTCCGCAAGTCGATCGTCGTCAAACCGCGGCTCGACGTCTCACTTGCGGGATCCGAGACGATCGGCGCGCCGCTCAGCGTCGTTGCCGTGCTGCGGCCGGCCAATGCGGGAACGCTTCGGATCAGTGTCGACGGCGTGGCGACTTCCAGGGTCGACACCGACGATGTCGGCACGGCGCGGATCGTCGTCATCTCCACCCCGAGCCCACGGTGGGCAGCGGTCTCGCGGGTCATCCGCGCCGGGATCCACGCCCCGACGCTCACGCTCGGGTCGCACGGCCCGGCTGTCGTGGCGCTCGAGGAGCGCTTCCGCGTCCTCCACTACGCGCTCCGCGACACGAACGGTCTCTTCGACGACGACGATCAACAAGCCGTCTACGCCTTCCAGGAGATCAACGGGCTCATCCCGACCGGCACCGTCACACCGGCGTTCTGGTCGCGACTCGCCCGTGCCGCCGTCCCGAAGGCGCGCTACGGCGGCGACCACGTCGAGGTGAACAAGACGCGCCAGGTGCTCTTCCTCGTGCGCGGCGGCAAGGTCGTGCTCGTCACCCACGTCTCCACCGGGGCGACAGGCAACACGCCGCTCGGCCTCTGGCATGTCTACTCCAAGGTGCCCGGCTGGAGCTGGGTGCTCTGGTACCCGAGCTACTTCCTGCGCGGCTTCGCGATCCACGGCTACCCGGACGTGCCGCCGTACCCGGCCTCGCACGGCTGCGTGCGGATCCCGATGTGGCTCGCGCCCGAGATCTACCCGAAGATCCCGGAGTCGAGCGCCATCTACATCTACACCTGACCCCCTCGCGCGCCCCAGTACGATCCGCCGCGATGGGCCTCGGCATCGACTGGATCATCTCGAGCTGCCGCCTCCTCGCCGCGATCGGCGAGGAGTTCGAGCAGACGCGGCCGTTCGACGGGCTGCGGATCGGGACCGGCATCCATCTGGAGCCCAAGACCGTCGCGCTCCTGCTGACGCTCGCCCGAGGCGGGGCGGAGGTGGTCTCGACCGGGAACCTGAACACGACCCAGCAGGAGGCGCTCGACCACCTGAACGCGAACGGCGTCCGCGCCGTCGGCTCGCCCACCTCCGATCCCGCGGAGCACGACCGATATCTGCGCGAGGTGCTCGCCACCGAGCCGGACCTGCTGCTCGACAACGGCGGCGACCTCTTCGTCCGCTGGCTGGAGGCTCCGTACGAGCAGCTCGTCGGCGGTACCGAGGAGACGACCTCTGGCCGGATGCGTCTCGCTCCGCTCCGCGAGCAGATCGCGCGGCCCGTGCTCGTGATCAACGACAGCCCGATCAAGCAGTTCGCCGAGAACCGCCACGCGGTCGGGCAGAGCACCGTCGAGTCCTACCTCAGGATCACGAACCGCTCGACCAACGGGAAGCGCGTGACGATCTTCGGCTACGGCGCCTGCGGGCGCGGCGTCGCGGCGCATTTCCGCAACGCGTTCGCCGAGGTGTCGGTGGTCGAGGTCGATCCGGTGACGCGGCTCGAGGCGCTGCTCGACGGCTTCCCGGTGCCCGACAAGGCCGAAGCGCTGCAGCACGCGGACGTCGTGATCACGGCGACAGGCGCCCGGGGGGTTCTCACCGCCGCCGACCTGCCGCAGCTTCCGGACGGCGTCGTGCTGATGAACGTCGGGCACTTTCCGCTCGAGATCGACGTGCCCGGCATCGAGGCGGAAGCCGTGTCGAAGGAGCCCGCCGCCGATGGGATCACGACCCTCGGGCTCGCGGGCGGAAGGCGCGTGCACCTGCTGACAGGCGGTCACATGGTCAACCTCGCCGGCCCTCGCCCGCTCGGGAACTCGGTCGAGTCGATGGATCTCGGCTTCGCGTTGCAGGCGCGGTGCCTCGAGGCCGTCGCGCGAGGCCGGGCCGGGTCTGCGGACTGCGTCGTTCCCGTTCCTCCGAGATCGACGCGGCAGTCGCAGCCGCTTACATCGAGATCTCCGCGGGAATCTGACTCCGCCGCGCCTGTGACGCTCGGATAAGGTCAGCGAGTGGCCGAGGGAATCGATCCCGCCGTCCCGCCGAGTGGTGAGGGCTGTGCCGACTGCCTAGCAGGCGAGGGCGCCGGCTGGTGGTTCCATCTTCGCCGGTGCGCCGAGTGCGGCCACGTCGGCTGCTGCGATTCCTCTCCGAGTCAGCACGCCCGTGCGCATGCCGAGGCGAGCGGTCATCCATATGTCCAGAGCTTCGAGCCGGGCGAGGACTGGTTCTGGTCGTTCCGCGACAACGACTACCTCGAAGGCCCCGAGCTCGCGCCGCCGGTCTCGCATCCCGACGACCAGCCGGTTCCGGCCCCCGAGGAGAACGTGCCCGCGAACTGGATGCGCCTCCTCAACTGACCCGCTTCGGCGGCCTGTAGATCTGGATCTTCAGCTTGCGGTAGGCGAACACCGCCATCCGAACGAGCAGCCAGCCGTGCCGGAAGCGCGAGATCTTCGTCTCGCCGTAGGTGCGTGAGTGGTACCGCACCGGGACGTCGACGATCCTCAGCTGCAGCCGTGAGGCGCCGAGCAGCAGGTCGAAGTCGCCGAACGGGTCGAAGTCGCCGAAGTACGAGCGCCCGGCCGCGATCTCCTCGTAGCGGCTGCGCCTGAGCGCCTTGGTGCCGCAGAGCGTGTCCTTGACCGGCTGTCCGATCAGGGCTGTGAAGACGAGGGAGAACGCCTTGTTCCCGAGCAGGTTCAGGAACCGCATCGCGCCCGGCTCGAGGCCGTAGACCAGCCGCGACCCGTTCGCGAACTCGGCGCGCCCGGACGCGAGCGCGTCGATGAACGGTGCGAGGTCATGCGGCCGCACGGTCAGGTCGGCGTCGAGGACGATCAGGGCGTCGTAGCGCGCCCGGTCGAACGCGAGCCGCACCGCGTCGCCCTTCCCGGTCCCGGTCTGCTCGACGTAGACGATCTCGCGCTCGGGGTGGAGCTCGATCTGCCGGAGGATCTCCTCGCGCGTCCCGTCGGTCGAGTGGCCCTCGACGAAGATCAGCTCGCTTCTCGTCCCGAGGCTCGGCGTCTCCTCGACGATCCGCTCGATCATCCCGGCCTCGTTCTTCGCCGGGACGACGATCGAGACCGACAGCTCCTCCGGCGCGTCGGGCGGGATCGGGCGGGCCACGATCCACCACGTGAGACAGAGCTGCCGGATGATCCAGAAGCCGGCGAGGACCCCGTTGAGGACGGCCGACACGAGCGGGATCTGGAGCGGGAAGAGGATCCGGCGTGTCGCCGTGACGGGCTCGAGCCCGTTCAGCTGGAGCAGGTTCCTGACGTCGTCGCTCGTCATCCAGTTGCGGACGGGTGTTCGAGCCTTCAGGTGGAGCAGCTCGAGCAGGGCGAGGAGCGGCCGCCAGAGCTGGCTGTAGGAGTGGACGACGATCCGGGTGTCGCGGCTCGAGTGCGCAGCGACGTTGGCGAACAGGGCGAGCAGGTCGTCGACGTAGGGGACGAGGTCGGAGAGGATGACGTAGTCGAATGTCCCGTCGAGCACGAGCTCCTCGCCCGCGGCGTGCTCGAAGGTGAGCCCCGGATGGCGCTCGCGCGCAAGCTCGACCATCCCGGGGCTCACGTCGATCCCGATCCCGCGGGCGGGCTCGAGCGAGGCAAGGAGGTCGCCGTTCCCGCTGCCGATCTCGAGCACGGATGCTCCCGGCCGGACAATCGACGCGTGCACCGCGCGGATCTGGTCGTGGTAGCCGCGGGCGGCCCGGCCCGGGTAGCTCTTCGACCTGGCGAGCTCGTCGAAGGCCGCCGCGACAGCGGCGTACGGATCCTGAGCTGTCGGTGTGGCGGTCGTTCCCATCAGCTGCTCACGTAGGGTAGGCCGCTGTGCAGCGGGCGGATGGAGCCCGGTCGGCCGATTGGCTGCCCGTCATTGCGTCGGGTCTCTTCGTCGTCGCCTGCGCCGTGGCCTACGGCGGTCTTTTCAGCCACGCGTACCCGGGCGACGTCGGCACGTACGCGGGCTATGGGCGACAGCTCGTTCTCGACGGGAAGATCCCGTACCACGATTTCTTCGTCGAGTACCCGCCCGGCTCGATCCCGGTCTTTGCGCTGCCCGCGCTGATCTGGAACGCGCACTACGTGCTCGTCTTCAAGCTCTTGATGACGGGCTGTGGCGTCGGCTTCGTGGTCTGCGCGGCCTGGATAGTTCGCCGGCTCGAGCTGAGCTCGCTGCGTCTCGTGCCGATCATCCTCGCGCCGGTGCTGATGGGGCCCGTATTCCTCAACCGGTACGACCCCGTTCCCGCGCTGCTCACCTCGCTTGCGCTCGTAGCGGTGCTCTCGGCGCACGAGCGGTCGACCGGAGCACTGCTCGGCGCCGGCACCGCGATCAAGCTGTACCCGGCCATCTTCGTCCCCCTCGCGGCCCGACGGATGCGCTCGCTGGCCGGTGCCGGGAAGGCCTACGTGCTCACGGCGGCGGTGCTCGTCCTCCCGTTCTTGCTGATCGCACCCGGCGGCATCCGCTACAGCATCCACACGCAGCTCGTTCGCCGCTTGCAGATCGAGAGCCTTGGCTCCTCCATCCTGCTGGCCGGGTCGAAGCTCGGAGTCCACCACGAAGGGTGGATCAACGGCAGGCCCGGCTCGATCGACCTCGGAGGGAGCGCGGCACATGCGGTCGGCATCGCAAGTGCGGTGGTCGCGGTCGGGCTCGTCCTCGTCGTCGTGTGGGCGTTCTGGCGTGGCCCGGACGATGACGCCCGGCAGGTCACCGCCTGGGCGGCGGCCGTCACGGCCTACGTCGCTTTCGGGAAGGTGCTCTCGCCGCAGTACCTCACCTGGCTCGTCCCGCTCGTCCCGCTCGCCGCCGGGCGCAAGGGGCGCTACGCAGCGATCGTCTTCCTCGGTGTCCTGTCGCTGACGCAGTTCGAGTACCTGTTCCACAAGCACGGGCTCCAGAACCAGGACGGAACGGTCTGGGTGCTGCTCGTGCGGAACGCAGGGCTCGTCGCGGTGTTCGCGCTGCTGCTGGCCCAGCTGCTCGAGGGGCCGCGTCAGCAACCGGCAGGCGCCGACCCGCCGACGCGGTAGAGGAGAACACCGCCGATGTCCCGCGGTTTCGAGATCCGATCGAGCGCCGGCGTCCAGATCGCGGCCTCGCGCTTGTCGACGATCACGCTCGTCACCTGCTTGGCGCGGAAGTAGCGGCGGAGCAACTGCGCCTGGTTGGGCACGGGCGCGTAGCCGACGGCGATCTGCTCGATCCCGGGTGGATGATGGAAGTCGCTCGGCGGCGAGGTCTGAAGCCGGCCGCCGGCCAGCCGGTAGTGGAACCCGTTCTCGGCCTGCCACAGAATCGCCTGGCCGCCGCTTCCGACCGGTTCCGGCAGCACGATCTCGTTTCCCGTCAGGCAGGTTCGGTACGCGGCGCTCGTGAAGAACGCCGGCACCGAGAAGGTCGTGGTCCAGACACCGGCGCCCGGGTTCGGGACGAGCAGCAGCACGGCGAGCCCGGGTAGGAGCCAGCGCAGCACGCCGGAGCGCGCCGACGCCATCCAGAGCGCGGCGATCACGGCCCCGGCGAGCGAGGCGTAGAGCGCGAACCGAACCGGCAGGATGTTGTCGAAGAGCGGCAGGTAGTGCCCCCCGATCGCGTTGTGGCCGAGCAGCGTCGGCAGGGGGATCGTCGCGTGACCGTAGACCGACAGCTTCGGGCCGAATGAGACATACACCGCGAGTGCCAGCGCGGCGAGGAGGAAGCGCCCGAGCGGTGTCCGCCAGGCCGTGCGGGCATACAGCACGACGATCACGAGGAGCGGCAGCCCGATCAGCGCTCCCTGCTCGGTGCTGTTCCCGGGGAAGTGCCGCGCGATCGAGTGGGCCCAGCCCGCACCAGCGGCCTCGAGGTGAGTCGGGATGACGAGGTTCAGGAGGTCCGCCGTGTAGGCCTCGGGCGGCTGGAACCCTGCGACGCGGAGGTCGGTGAGCGCGTAGTAGAGGATGGGCGCGGCCAGGACGCCTGCGACGAGATAGGCGCCCAGGGTGGGCCCGAGCAGGTGCCGGATCGCCGGGCGTCGCGGCGGCGCGAGCAGGAAAGCCAGGGCGAGCGCCAGGATGAGAGAGATCGTCAGCGTGAAGGCGATCTCGGTCGCGAGGTAGGCCTGGAGCGCCAGCAGCAGGCCGAGCTCGATGACGAAGCGGCGGGTCGAGACCTCGCCTCCGAGGCGCCGGACGACCACGAGCGCGACGAGCGGCACGGCGAACACGGCCGTCAGCTGCGGCTGGCCGAGCACGTGCCCGAGCTCGTAGCTCGAGAAGCCGAACAGGTAGCCGCCGACGAGCGAGGGCCAGAAGCGCCCTGTCAGGTGGCGGCAGAGTAGGAACGCGGCCCAGGCGGACACGGCCGGCATCGCCACGGCCGCGATGTCGTAGGAGGCGACCGGGCCGAGCAGCTCGGTCAGCGGGGCGAACACCACCGACATCGCCGGCACCGTGTTCACCCAGACGAGGTCGACCCCGCTCGGCGCCCAGACGTGATGCGTGACGAGCGGGTTGTGCCCGCCGGTGATCGCGTGCAGCCACCAGGCGAACGACCAGATCGGGATCTGCGGGTCGTCGAAGACGCCGATGTACTGGCGGCCCGGCTGGAGCAGCGGCCTGAGGCCGAAGAACAGGAATGCGAGGAGCGAATAGATCCCGACCGCGGCCCAGGCGCCTCGCTGTCTGTGTGCCACGCGGCAACCATAACCCGGTCGCCGAGAGCTGACTACGATGCGCCGCATGACTACCTCGGTCGTTACCGGCGGCGCCGGGTTCCTCGGCTCGCATCTCTGCGATTACCTGATCGAGCAGGGCCAGCGCGTGATCTGCGTCGACAACCTCGAGACCGGCTCGCTCGAGAACATCGAGCACCTCGGAGACGATGTCTTCAAGTTCGTCTACCAGGACGTCGTCGACGGGATCTGGATCGACGAGCCCGTCGACTTCGTCTACCACCTCGCGAGCCCTGCCAGCCCGATCGACTACCTGCGCCTGCCGCTGCAGACGCTCAAGGTCGGCTCGCAGGGCACCCAGAACGCGCTCGGGCTCGCCAAGTGGAAGCGCGCCGCTTCCTGATCAGCTCGACGAGCGAGGTCTACGGCGACCCGCAGGTGCACCCGCAGCCCGAGACCTACTGGGGCAACGTCAACCCGATCGGCCCGCGCGGCGTGTACGACGAGGCCAAGCGCTACGCCGAGGCGCTGACGATGGCCTACCACAACCAGCAGGGCGTCAACACTGCGATCGCCCGCATCTTCAACACGTACGGTCCGCGGATGAGGCGCAACGACGGGCGCGCGACCGTGACCTTCCTGCACCAGGCGCTCGAGGGCAAGCCGCTGACCGTCTTCGGCGAGGGGTCGCAGACCCGGTCGCTCTGTTACGTCGACGACCTGATCCGCGGGCTGTTCCTGCTCGCCACCTCCGACGAGCACCTTCCCGTGAACATCGGCAACCCGGACCACGAGGTGACGATGCTGCAGCTCGCCGAGTCGTGCATTCGGCTCACCGGGCTCGCCGAGCCCGATCGTGTTCGAGGCGCTGCCGACCGACGACCCGCGCGAGCGTCGGCCCGACATCACGAAGGCCAAGGCAGTGCTCGGCTGGGAGCCCGAGATCGACCTCGACGAGGGCCTTCGGCGCTGGATCAGGTCGCTCGGGCACGAGCCGAGCTCGTAGGCTCCGGCAGCGGCAGGCCCTTTTCGGCGAGCAGCACGCGGTAGAGCGAGTCGACGTCCTCGATGAGGCGCTCGACGCGGTAGCGCGGCAGCGTGCGCTCGCGGCCGGCGCGGCCCATCTCGACGCCGAGCTGCGGGTTGCGCGCCAGGCGCTCGAGTGCCGCGGCCAGCGCGTCCACGTCGCCGACGGGGGTGAGGAAGCCGTCGGTGCCGTGCTCGACCACGTCGGGAACGCCGCCGACCTTCGTTGCGACCACGGGTGTCCCGGCGGCGAGCGACTCGATCGCCACTACCGGCGTCCCTTCGTTTCCCGATGGGAGCAGGAGTGCGTCGAAGAGCCCGTAGTACGGGGCGACGTCGCGCTGGTAGCCGACGAACAGCACGTCGCGGCGCGATGCCGAGCTCGTGCACGAGCCGCTCGACGAGCTCGCGGTCGGGCCCGTCCCCGACCAGGCAGAGCTTCGCCTCGACCCCGCGCTCGAGGAGCCGGGCGAACGCGCCGACGACGTCGGGCAGCTGCTTGATCGCCGTCATCCGGCCGATCCACCCCACGACGAAGGCGCTGTCGGGAACGCCGAACAGGCGGCGGAGCTGCGCCCCGTCGCTCTTGCCGCTGATGATCCGGGCGTCGAGGTCGATGCCGAGCCGGATGACCGAGAACTTGCCGGCCGGGGCGACTCCGAGCTCGACGAGATCGTCGCGCACCTCGGGGCTGACCGCTACGAGTCGCGTCGTCACGCGTGCCAGGCTCCGCTCGACCGTGCGGAACGCTGCCGTGCGCCCCGGGCCGAAGTAGCCGCGCAGCACGTGCCCGTGGAACGTGTGGACGACGACGGGCGGCCGCGCGTCGCCCGCGAGGAGCGCCGCGGTGCGGCCGACAGCGCCTGCCTTTGCCGTGTGCGTGTGCAGGATGTGCGGCCGCACCTGCTTGATCAGCTTCACGATCGCCTGCACCGAGAGCGTGTCGATGACCGGCGAGAGGTCCCGGTGGAGGTGCTTCACGTCGACCACCTCGACGCCGAGCTCTTCGGCGACGAACGCCATCGAGCTCTCACCCCGCGAGATCGCGCCGGCCCCGAGCGTCGTGTGATACCCGCGCGTCTCGAGGCCGCGCGCGAGATAGGAGACGTGGAGGGCGGGCCCGCCCATGTTCAGCCGCGCGATCAGCCGCAGGATGCGGATCGGCTCGTGCTCGGCCCTCATCCTGAGACGAGGGCCGCCGCCGTCCGCCGCAAGCCTTCCTCGAGCGAGACCGCGGGCTCGTAGCCGAGCACCTCGCGCGCGGCCGTCAGGTCGGCCCACGAGTCACGGATGTCGCCGGGGCGCGACGGGGCGAAGACCTTCTCCACCGGCCGGCCGAGAATCGTGCCGATCGTGTCCGCGACCCGGTTGACGCTGGCGGGCGCGCCGCCCGCGACGTTGAAGGCGCGGCCGCTCGCGCCGTCGGCCGCACCGGCCGCGATCGTCGCGTCGACGACGTTGTCGACGTAGGTGAAGTCGCGCGACTGCTCTCCGTCGCCGTGGATGGTCACGGGCTCGCCGGCGGCGATCGCCGTGATGAAGAGCGGCACGACCGCCGCGTACTGCGACGAGGGGCTCTGCCGCGGGCCGAAGACGTTGAAGTAGCGGAGCACGACCGTCTCGAACGACTCGTAGACACGCGAGAACGAGATGCAGTAGCGCTCCGCGGCGAGCTTGGCGACGCCGTAGGGCGAGATCGGGTCGAGCGGGCTGGACTCCGGCGTCGGCCGCTCGCGGCTCGACCCGTACACGGAGGTGGAGGACGAGAAGACGACGCGCCGCACTCCCTCGTCCCGCGCGGCGAGCAGCACGTTGAGCGTCCCCTCGATGTTGACCGCGCTCGAGGTGAGCGGGTCCTGCACCGACCGCGGGACGGAGCCGAGCGCGCCGAGATGGAACACGACCTCGACTCCGCGAACCGCGTTGTGGACTCGCTCGTAGCTGCGCAGCTCGCCCTCGACGATCTCGATGTCGAGCCCGTCGAGATTCGCCCGCGAGCCGGTCGAGAAGTTGTCGAGCACGCGTACCGCGTCGCCTCGCTCGAGCAGCGCCCGGACGAGGTTCGAGCCGATGAAGCCGGCGCCACCGGTGACGAGCACGGTCATCGAACCTCCAACGACGCGACCGCGAGCCCGAAGCCGAGCCACATCACCGCGTCGAGCGGAATCCCGGCGACGATCCCGACGGCATTCCAGCTCCCGGCGGCCACGAGGATCCAGCCCGCAGCGACGAGCGCGAAGAACGACTTGCGCGCAGCCCGCCGGAACGCGAGCAGGAGGCCCGTGGCGAACGTACCGACGGCCGAGCGCGAATCCGACGATGCCGGTGTCGGCGAGGAGCTCGACCCACCAGTTCTGGACGCCCCACGGATTCTGCGGCGAGGGGTACGCCTGCGCGGGCTGGTTCGGGAACTTTCGCTTCGCGGCCGCGAGGTAGGGCTGGTAGCCGGTTGCCGAGCGTTCGAAGCCGACTCCGAGCAACGGATGGTCCTCGAAGATGCGCCAGCCGATCCAGAGCAGCATCGCGCGTTGCGAGCCGGTCTGCACGCCGCTCGAGGCGGCCGGGGTGGAGGAGGTGACGCCGAGGAAGGAGAGATAGTTGGACACGTCTGAGCCTCGTAACACGTAGCACCCCGGACCCGACGACGACGACGATCGCCGCGACCGCGAGGACCCGCCGGAGCGTCGAGCGTGCCGAGGTGGCGCGCCGACGAGCAGTGACGGCGCCCGCAGCGAGGAGCGTACCGAGGTAGGCGAAGATCGAGGCGTCGATGATCACGCCGAGCGCCGCCGCCGATCACGCGGCGATCGCCAGCTTCCGGCGCACGCCGAGCACGATCGCGGCGAGCCCGACGGCGAGTGCCGCGCCGGTGAATGCGCCGAGTCCTGGTGGCCGAGAAACGAGACCTCGCGCTGACCCGGACGCGGTCCCTCCGGGTCGTCGACGATCCCGAAGAACATCAGCACGCCCCACAGCCGGCGGCCGCGACAGCCCAGGCCACGAACACGGCGAGAAAGCGGTCGATGTCGACGGCTCGGCGGAAGAGCAGCACGACGGCCGGGGCGAGCAGTGCGTACTCGATCGATTTCGGGCGGTCACGAGGTGCTTGGTCGGGAAGCTCGAGCGGACGCCAGAAGCACGAGATCGACGAAGAGCCGCGAGCAGCGCCACCGGCCAGCAGCCAGAGCGCTCCGGCCGGCGCGAAGCGGCTCCCAGCCGAACTTGATGCCTGGCGATCGCCGCGCAGCCCCCACCGTCAACGCGACCGCGAGATCGGAGCTGTAGACGTCGACGCGGCCGACCGAGAAGTGGGCCTGGTACCGAACGTGCAGGAAGATCAAGGGGATCGCCGCTGCCGCAACGAGCGGCAGGACGTCCGCTGCGCGCAGGCGGGCCAAGGAGGCTCACACTTTATACTGGGTGCCCCGATGCGCTCCCGAGTCATCTGGCGACGCTCGGCGACGGCGATCGGGACCTACGTTGCGGCCGGGATCGGCTTCCTCACAACGGTCGTCGCCACCCGCGAGCTCGGCCTCCACGACTACGCGAAGTTCGCGGCCGTCTACGCGGCGTCGGTCTTCTTCCAGCAGCTCCTCGATCTGACGATCGAGGAGGCGCTCGTGAAGTTCGGCTTCCGCTACACGGAGTCGCAGCGCTGGGGCCGGTTTCGCCGCCTGTTCGAGATCGCGCTCGGCTACAAGCTCGTCGGCGGCGTGCTCGCGATGCTCGCGACCTGCGCGCTGGCGCCGTTTGCGAAGCAGGTCTGGGGCACCGGCGGGGTGGTGGTGCCGATGCTGATCGTCTCGACGATCGCGCTCGCGCAGGCGCCGGAGAACGTCGCCGCCGGCGCCATCATCCTGCGCGGGCGCTACGACATCCGCGGCTGGTTCCTCGCGGTCTCGATGGGGCTACGGCTGATCGGGCTTGCGATCGGGTGCCGGCACGGCGTCGCCGGGGCCGCACTCGGGATGGTCGTGGCCCAGGTGCTCGCGACGATCGCGATCAGCATCGCCGGGATCGCAGCGTTCCGCCGTTTCCCGAAGGCGCCGTCGGAGCCGCTCGGCGAGGACGTCCGCGCCGTCCGCGGCTTTCTCTTCTCCTCGACGCTCGCCTCGTCGCTCGACTCCGCGCGGGGGACGCTCGGAACCTCGCTCGTCCCGACCGTGGCCCCGATCGTCCAGGCCGGCTACTTCAGGAACGCCCAGGCGCCCGCGACGGGGTTCGCGGCGCTCTCGGGCCCGGCGCGCCTCGTCATGCTGACCGAGCAGACCCGCGACTACGAGGCCGGCCGCTACGCCCGGGTCTTCGGCATGCTCAAGCGCTATGTCGCCGCCACGGGTGCATTGATGCTGGTCGCCGTCCCGATCCTCTGGATCGTCATGCCGTTCCTGATCGGCGTGGCCTACGGCCCCACCTTCCGCGCGCACGCGACCGACGCGGCGAGGCTCGTCCTGCTCGTCGCCGCGCTCCAGCTCGTCTGGGGCTGGACGAAGTCGTTCCCCGTCTCGATCGGCCGCCCGGGGCTCCGCGTGATCGTCCAGTCGATCGAGATCGCCGTCTTCATCCCACTGCTCCTGATCTTCGCCTCGCGCTGGGGCGCGACCGGCGCGGCGGGGGCGATGCTCGCCTCGACGGCGGTCTTCTGCGCGGTCTGGACGGGGATCATCCTCCGGCTGGCGGGCTCGCACCGCTCGATGGAGCCGGTGGCGCCGTGAAGGTCGTGATCGTCTCGGGGATCTGGCCGCCGGACGTCGGCGGCCCCGCGTCGCACGCGCCCGAGGTGGCTGCGTTCCTCAGGGCGCGCCGGCACGACGTCGAGGTCGTGATCACCGCCGACTCGGAGCCGGCGCCGGAGCCGTACCCCGTTCACTGGGTGAGCCGGTCGCTGCGGCCCGGCGTCCGGCACGTCGCCGTGGTCAAGCTCCTCGCCGGGCTGGCGCGCCACGCCGACATCGTCTACACGACCGGGATGCTCGGCCGCTCCTCGCTCGGATCGCTGGTCGGGCGAACGCCGTTCGTGACCAAGCTCACCGCCGATCCGGCCTACGAGCGCGCTCGCCGCTGGGGGCTCAGTCACGGCTCGCTCGAGCAGTTCCAGCTCACGCCCGGCGCGAAGACGCTGCCGCTCCGGCTCACGCGCGACCTGGACGTCCGCCGCGCCGCGCACGTCGTGACGCCCTCGGCGTACCTCCGCGAGCTCGCGATCGGCTGGGGCGTGCCGCGCCGACCGGGTGACGCTGCTGCCGAACCCGACGCCGCCGATCTCGGGGCTCCCGCCCCATGAGGAGCTGCGCAAGCAGTTCGGCCTCACCGGCCCGACGCTCGTCTTCGCCGGCCGCCTCACCGCCCAGAAGTCGCTCGACCTCGGGATCGAGGCGGCTCGCAGGGCGGGGGTCGACCTCGTGATCGCGGGCGACGGCCCGGACCGGGAGGCGTTGGAGGCGCTCGGCTACGGGCGGTTCCTGGGGGCGCTGCCTCGGCAGAAGGTGCTCGAGCTCTTCCGTGCCGGCGATGCGTCGCTGCTCTCGTCGTCCTGGGAGAACTTCCCGCACACCGTGGTCGAGGCGCTCGCGGTCGGGACGCCCGTGATCGCGACCCGGACCGGGGGCGTCGCCGAGGTGCTCGAGGACGGGGTCAACGGCCTGCTCGTCGAACCGGGCGACGTCGAGGCGCTCACCGCGGCGATCGACCGGTTCTTCCTGGATCCCGCGCTCGCCGGGATCCTGACGGACAACGCCGTCGAATCGGTCGCCGATTACGCTCCCGACCGTGTCTACGGGCGTCTGGAGCGGATCCTGATCGCGGCGGCCGGATGACCCCGCGCGTGCTGTTCGTCGCGCGCGACCCCTACCGCCTGCCCCTCTCCCCGAGCCTCGCGCGCAAGTGGGACGCCCTCTCGGAGCGGATGAGCCTGCGGGTGCTCGCGAGCGGCACCGGCTCGGACCCCCGCTTCGTGCTCCGGCCGCCGACTCCGATCGACGGGCCGCGCTTCTACGCATCCCTGCCTGCCCGGATCGCGCACCAGCTCGGCACCTTCAGGCCCGACGTCGTGATCGCCCAGAGCCCGTACGAGGCGTTCGCCGCCGAGATCGCCTGCCGGCTCAAGCGCTCGCCTGCCAAGGTCGTCGCCGAGGTTCACGGCGACTGGCACGTCTCGACTCGCCTCTACGGCTCGCGGGCCCGCCGCCTGCTCGGCCCCGCGGGCGACCAGGTCGCGGGCTTTGCCGTTCGCCATGCCGACGCCCACCGCGCCGTCTCGGGCTTCACCGCGTCGCTGCTCCGGGACGAGGGCCGCGAGCCCGCCGCCGTGTTCACGACGTACTCGGATCTCGGGGCCTTCTCGGGCCCGGTCGTGCCGGTGCCCGACGAGCCGCGGGTGATCTTCGTCGGCGTGCTCGAGCGCTACAAGAACGTCGAGACGCTCGCCGCGGGCTGGCGGCTCGCAGCTGCCCGCGTGCCCGGGGCGCAGCTGCACCTGATCGGGTCGGGGACTCAGGCCGAGATCGCGGAAGGCCTCGCGCGGGAAGGGGTCGAATGGCAGCGGCGCCTCGAGCCGCCGGAGCTCGCGGCAGCGGTCGACAACGCCCGGGCGCTCCTGCTGCCCTCCGCGTCCGAAGGGCTGCCGCGGGTGGCGATCGAGTCGTTCGCGCGCGGTCGCGCCGTGATCGGCTCTCGGGCCGGCGGGATCCCCGACATCGTCCAGGACGAGGTGAACGGGCTGCTCGTCGAGCCGGGCGACCCTTCGAGCCTGGCCGAGGCGATCGAGAGGATCCTCACCGACCACGACCTGGCCGTGCGCCTCGGCGCCGCTGCAGCAGCGAGCTCCGCCGCGTGGGTGTCCTCGCCGGACGAATACGCCGATCGGGTCCGCGCCCTCGTCGACGCCGCGCTCGCGACGTGAGCCGCCCCCGCCTGCTGATGGTCGCGCGCACGCGCTACCCGTTCCCGCTGGGGGAGAGCACCGAGCGGAAGTTCGCGGCGCTCCGCGAGCGCTTCGACCTGCGCGTGCTGGCGACGGCCGCCGACGGGCAGGCACACGACGACGGTGTCTTCAAGCTCGTCGGGCGGGCGCCGGATCGTCGACGGGCCGCTCTTCTACCTGCGCCTGCCGTTCCGGGTCAGGCGGCTTGCCGGCGCCCTCCGGCCCGCGGCGATCGTGACGCAGAGCCCGTACGAGGCGGCTCTCGTCAGGATCGGCTGCCCGAAGGCGCCGATCGCCGTCGAGCTTCACGGAGACTGGCGAACCGCGACGAGGCTCTACGGCTCGCCGCTGCGGCGGGTGCTCGCCCCGGTCGCCGACCGCGTCGGGACCTGGGGCATCCGCCATGCCGATGCGGTCAGGACGATCTCGTCGTTCACCTCGGGGCTCGTGCGCTCCGTCGGCGTCGAGCCGGCGGGCGAGTTCGTCGCCTTCGTCGACATCGGCGTCTTCGCGGACACGCCGCGCGTCGCGGTGCCGGAGGCGCCGCGCGTGATCTTCGTCGGGGTGCTCGAGCGCTACAAGAACCTCGAAGGGCTGGCGGCGGCGTGGCGCCTCGTGGCGGCCCGTGTGCCCGGCGCCGAGCTGCACCTGGTCGGGAACGGGACGCTGTCGGAGCTCGTCGAGAGCCTTGTCGCGGAGGGCATCGGCGTGCGTTGGGACCGGCGCCTCGAGCCGCCGGAGCTCGCGGCGGCGGTCGACGAGGCTCGCGCGCTCGTGCTTCCGTCCGCGTCCGAGGGGCTGCCGCGGATCGTGATCGAGTCATTCGTCCGCGGTCGGGCCGTGATCGGCGCCACCGCAGGCGGCATCCCGGACATCGTCGAGGACGGGGTCAACGGCCTGCTCATCCCGGCCGGAGACACCGAGGCGCTGGCGGCGGCGCTCGAGCGCGTGCTCACCGACGGCGATCTCGCCGCTCGCCTCGGCGACGGCGCGGCCGCATCGGCGCCGAAGTGGACGGCGACGCCCGAGCAGTACGCGGAGAGGATGGCGGCGCTCGTCGACGAGACGATCGCCGCGCACGCTCAGGCGCCGCGGCCTCCTGAGGGCGCTTTCTCCGCCGGGCCGCGAGCGCGGTCCCGATCCGGTCGAGCGCGGCTGCGGCGAGGAGCGCGAGCACGAAGTCCCACGGCACGCGGTAGCGGGTCGTCCCCGCGAACACCCAGGCCGCCGCCGTCTCGTAGAGCAGGAAGATGACCGCCAGCACCCGCACGTTGAACGGCACGAAGAAGAGCCCGGCGATCGCGAGCAGGAACAGCGGCAGCGTGTAGAGCGGCTCCGCCCAGTGGCGGAGCGAGTCGACGCCGCTCTCCTGCGCGCCCTCGATGCCGACGCGCGGGTTCCACATCATCCAGGTGGCCTGCGCCATCAGCTTCGCCTTCTCGGCCGGGATGGTGCTCTCCAGAACTGGAAGACGAGATGCTCGTACTTCTTCTGCTGGGCGCACTCGGGCACGTCGATCACCCGGTGGTTCTCGCAGTACTCGTCGCCGGCGTACTCCGGGGTCACCCAGAACGCCGGCATCGGCGTCACGAGCCGTTGCGGCAGATCGGGCACCTGGTCGAGCCACTGCCCGTGCGAGAGCGTCTTGTAGGTGTTCACGTTGTTCGCCTTCCAGAGGGCGCGGCCGTCGGTCGTGATCGTGACGCAGCCCGAGCTCGACCTTGTTGCGGATGACCCACGGGGCCATGGCGACCAGCGCGAGGACCGGGATCGCGACCGCGGCGACCCAGCCGGCACCGCGCCACAGCGACGAAGAGCGGCGAGGACCACGGGAAGCGCGAGCAGGCGCGCGTTGGAGAGGATCGGCCACGCCCGAGACGACGCCCAGCGCGACGCCGAGCCACGCCGACCGGCGGGCGATCGTCAGCAGCGTCAGCCCGAACATCGCGGCGCCGAGCAGCTGGTCGAGGATCTCGCGGTTTCCGTGGACGTCGTGCCAGACGAGGTAGGGCTGGAGCGTCGCGATCACGGCGGCGATCAGGCCGATCCGCGCGCTCAGGAACCGCCTTCCGGTCTCGAAGACGACGATCGAGGTGCCGACGGCGACCAGGATCTGCACCGTCCCGACCGACCACCAGTGGAAGCCGGCGATCCAGAAGATCGGGATCAGGAACCAGCCGTAGAGCGGCTGGGTGTAGGCCGACGGGTGGCCCGGGACGTAGCCGAAGGTGCCGTCGCGGAGATAGAGCTGCGCGAGGATGTGCGACTTCTCGAAGTTGCCCAGGATCGAGGCCCGCTCGTGCACGAGCACGACGATCCGCGGCACCGCGCAGACGGCGATCACGATCGGATAGGCGAGGCGGCGAGTCATGCTCCGGTCACGGGGCGACGTGCCCCCTTGGCAAGATCACGCACATGCCCGACGACCCAAGGCTACGCGGTCGTGTCCTGTCACGTCGAACGACCCCTCGACGACGAGGTGTGGGATCGCTATCGCGCGCTGATCGAGCGGAGGCCCGGCGGGTTCCCGATCGCCTCGCTGATGCGGCCGCCGGCGGAGGGCGAGGACGAGTCGCTGTTCGTCGCGCGGGCGCGGGATGCGGCCTCGCTCGGGCCCTACGGCCACCACATCCACTGGACGTCGCCGACGCACGCACGGCCGACCGGGCCCGATCCCGCAGGCGCGGTGCGCCGCGAGGGCGCCTGGCTGCGCGAGCAGGGGCTCGAGCCGCGCTTCTTCTGCGGCGGCGGCTGGTACATCGATGCGGACGTGATCGCCGCGGTCGCCGACCTCGGGTACGCCGACTGCACGGCAACGGCCTGGCGGCCCTCGTACCTGCCTGAAGGCTCGCCGCGCGCCGGGCTCGCCCAGCCCGCCCAGGTCGTGCTCGGCGACGGCCGCCGCGTCCTCGAGCTGCCGACCACGCATTCGCTGGGCGCGCTCGCGAAGTCGCTGCTCGGCTCGCTGCCGCGGGTCGTCCACGTCCACTTCCACGACTACGAGCTGCTCGAGGGGCGCCGGCGCTCGGCGCTCTCCGCGGCGCTCGCGGTCCTCGGGCGCCGCCGGCGCCCGGTCGGGCTCGACGCGCTCGGGGCCGACGAGGAGGTCGGGTGGGACGCCGTCTACGCTGCCTGATCGCGGTCGGCGCGCTCGCGGCGCTCGCCGGGTGCGGCTCGAGCCCCGCGTCGCAGGGCATCTCCGTTCATGTCGACACGAGCCCGTTCCGGGTGACCGTGCTCGACGACGGAAAGGCGGTCGTCTCCGAGGACAAGGCGGCGCGGCTTCGCTTCGAGCTCGCCTCGACCGGCGACGAGTACACGCTCACCAAGGTCACCTCGTCGAAGGGCGGCGTCTACCAGGTCGCGACGACGGAGCCGGGCCGCACGGCGACCGTGACGGTGGCGACGACCGCGACCGCGGCCGAGATCAAGGTCGCGCTGCACCCGGCGACCGGCATCCAGGCCGTGTACGACGCGTTCGACACCGCGGCGGACGAGCATTTCCTCGGCGGCGGCGAGAAGGGCGAGTCGGTCGACCTGCGCGGCCAGATCCTGCCGATCCAGGTCGGGTACACATGCTCGAGCATCCCGATCCCGTTCTTTGCCAGCTCGGGCGGCTGGGGGATCAGGCTGGCCAGCCAGCGGAGCGCAGGGCTCGCCTTCCCCGGCTCGACGGGCGGATCCGGCTGCGAGGGTCGTCGCGGTCTCGCCGTGCAGCTTCCCGGCTCTGACCGACCGGGCCGAGGTGTGCCTGCAGGGCGCCACGCTCGACGAGCACCTCTACGTCGGCTCGCTCCAGCAGTCGCTCGACGACTACGAGACCGAGACCGGGGTACCGATCGTGCCGCCGCAGTCGCAGCTGGAGCTGATCAAGTGGCGCGACGTCGTCAACGGTCCCGGGCAGGTGCTCGAGGACGTCCACCGCCTTCAGGCGGCGAAGATCCCGATCGGCTGGGTGCTGCTCGACAACCCGTGGGAGACCGACTCCTGCAACGGGCAGCTGACGTTCGACCCGTCGACGTTCCCGGACCCCGGCGGGCTGATCTCGGCTGTCCACCGGCTCGGCGTCAAGTTCATGCTCTGGGTCTCGCCGCGCGCGACGTGCGCCGATGGCTACCCCGGCAAACCGCTCGGATCGCCCGGCCACCAGATTCTCGACCTCCGCGACCCGGCCGTGGTCGCCGAGTACCAGCGGCGCATCCGCGACCTGGTGGCGCTCGGGGTCGACGGGGTCAAGGCCGACCGTGGGGACGAGACCGACCTGAGCGGTGTCGACCCGGAGCTGACGAACGACTACCCGCTGCTCTTCGGGGAGGCCGTGATGGGTGCGCTCCCGAAAGGGGCAGCGGCGATCTTCCGCGCCGCGACGGTCGGCTCGCAGGCCGTCGTGCCGGGGATCTGGGCCGGTGACCAGCCGCAGGACTACGTCGGCCTGCAGCGCGCCATCGTCTCGGCGCAGACGGCAGCGATGAGCGGCTTCCCGACCTGGGGCTCCGACGTCGGCGGCTACGCCGGCCCGCCGTACGACGACGCCGAGCTCTTCGTCCGCTGGGCGCAGCTCGGCGCCGTCTCGCCGGTGATGGAAGTGGGCGGGATCGGCGGGAACGCAACGCCGTGGACGCTCGGGCCCGGCGCGATGAGCGGCCTGCGGGCGGCAGCCGTGCTGCACTACGAGCTCTTCCCGTACCTCTACGGGCTGCTCGCGGCGCACCAGCCGGTGATCCGGCCGCTCGCGTTCGGGTACCCGGAAGACGCGACGTCCTGGGGCTCGAACTACGAGTTCCTCGTCGGGCCCGACCTGCTTGCTGCGCCCGTGACCGGCCCCGGAACGACGCCGAGCGTCTACCTGCCGCCCGGGTCGTGGGTCGACCTCTACACCGGCGCGCCGGTCAAGGGCGGCGGGGCGTCGTTCACGCGGTCGACGCCGCTCCTCCAGTTCCCGCTCTATGCGCGCGCAGGGGCGGTCGTCCCGTTCAACCTGCGCACGGCGTCGGGCTCCTGGTGGGGAGTGGACGAGCTGACGCATCCCGGGCGCGCCGGCTTTCTCGCGACGAACGGCGCCCGGCTTGCACTGACGGGCCAGCCTCACGACGTCCAGATCTTCGTCCCGGCCGCCTCGCGGCCCGCCCGGGTGACGATCGGAGGGCGGCCCGTCGCTTGGCGCTGGAACGTCGGGCCGCTGCCCGGGGTGGTCGTCCGGCTCCATGGGCCGAGCGTGCAGGGCACGGTCGCCCTCTCCGGGTCGTAGCTCGCTTACAGTTCCCCTGTGAGCCTTCCGGAAATGGTGCACCCCCCGCCCGAGGACGTCCGTTCGGCGCGTCCGTACCTGCTTCGCCGCAACCCGCTCAAGGCGTTCGTCAGGCGGGCGGTGAGCATCGCGGCTCTGATCGCGATCGACGTCACCGGGCTGACGATCGGCCTGTACATCGCGCTCGTGCTCCGCTCGGTCGTCCGCGACCCGAGCCCGATCCTCTGGAACCTGCTCTGGAAGGCCGAGGCCGACTGGCTCCCGTTCCTCGTGCTGCTGACGGTGCTCGTGTTCTGGCGCAACCGGCTCTACGGTCAGCGGGAGCTGCGCGAGGGCGCCGGGCGGATCGTCGCCGTCGGTGCTGCTCGTGACGGCGCTCGCTCTCGCGTTCGCGATCGGAACCGACCAGCACTTCACGACGTTCGGCCTGTACCTCGTGGCGGCGATCGCGATCGCGACGATGATCAGCCTGCTCCGTTGGAGCTACGAGACGCTCACCGGGTCGCTGATGCGGTCGTTCGGCGTCCGCCGGCGCGTGCTGCTCGTCGGCGACAAAGGCCAGACCGAGCACCTGCGCGACACGATCGGCCGGAGCCGCAGCGGCATCGACTACCAGTTCGCGGGTCACGTGCCGTTCGGCCCCGAGGTGCTCTCGGCGCTGCAGGCCGAGTACCTCGACGAGGTGATCGTCGCCGACGACGGGATCGACGAGACGGAGCTGCTCGAGATCGTCGACCAGGCCCACCGGCGCGGGGTTCGGGTGCGAATCGCGCCACGGACGACGCAGCTCCTCGTCGACCGCGGCGAGTACGTGCCCGGTCAGGCCGTGCCGATCTTCGACGTCCGCCCGCCGATCCTCGCCGGGGCCGACTGGGCGCTCAAGCGGACGTTCGACGTCGTCATCGCGACCCTGATCATCGTGATCGGATTGCCGCTCTGGCTGCTGATCGCGCTGCTGATCAAGGTGACCTCGCGCGGCCCGGTGCTCTACGCGGACGACCGGGTGGGCCTCGGCGAGCGAAGCTTCCGGATGCTCAAGTTCCGGACGATGGTCGCGGGCGCCGCCGGCGAGCAGGCCGCGCTCGAGCAGGCGAACGAGGCGACGGGCGCCCTGTTCAAGATCCGCAACGACCCGCGCGTGACCACGGTCGGCCGGATGCTGCGGCGCTTCTCGATCGACGAGATCCCGAACGTGATCAACGTGCTGCGCGGCCAGATGTCGCTGGTCGGCCCGCGTCCGCTCCCGCTGCGCGACTACGGGCGGCTCGAGCCCTGGCACCGGCGCCGCTCGAACGTCCTGCCCGGGATGACCGGCCTCTGGCAGATCGCCGGCCGCAGCGACCTCACCTTCGACGACCTCGTGCGGCTCGACTTCTACTACCTCGAGAACTGGTCGCTCTGGCTCGACCTGACGATCCTCGTGCGAACGATCCCGGCCGTCCTCGGCCGCCGCGGCGCTTACTAGGAATAGGGCTTGCGCCGGAACCAGCCGCCGACGCGGGCCCACCATGGAGCCTTCTCGGCGGTGATGGTGATCTCGGGCGCCGGCTTCTCGAAGCGGTCGAGCGCCTCGGCCTCGGCGACCGTCAGCAGCAGCGTCACGTGGTCGGGGAGGATCTCGCCGACCTGCTCGGCCGGGACGTAGCGGGTCGGCCCCGAGCGGCCGAACCGAACGGCGAGGCCGTCGAAGATGTCCGCGGTCTCGTCGCCCGTCACCTCGTGGACGGAGCCGATCTCTTCGCCGCCGGAGGCGAACACGTGCCAACCGTTTTCGATCGCGAGCCAGGAAACGGGGTCAGTCATACGAGCAACGTTACCCCGAAGCCTCCTGAAATACGCGCGGCGGCCGGCTTTGCCGAGGCCCCGCCAGGCCAAACCTCAGGCCGCCGGTGCCGATGCGAACGATCTCAACGCCCGGCTCACCAGAGGTTCGCGCCGGCTGACGCTTCCATCGCTCTCAGGCGGCGCGTGAGAGGTGTCGGAGAGGGGGCCTCATGGGGGAGAACCGGAGGTGCTCCCCCATGGTCCTACGGGGAGGTCAGCCCCTGTGGGCCGCCCTCCCCTTGCTCGGTGCCGCGCAGGGCGGCTAGTGAGTCTTCGCCTCTTCAGCTGCGAGCAGCCCGATCGCGATCAGGTCCTCGGGGTGCACCCAGGCGTCGGCGAGGTGGAAGCCGCCCTCGGCCTGGATCGAGTTGCGGAGCGGGATCGCCCAGCGGTGCTCGAGCAGCGCGATCGCGGCGGCGGAGCCGTTCGGGATCGCGTCGTCGACGTACCAGCTGTCCTCGCCGAGGATGTGCCCATCCTCGCCGGCGACCGCGCCGAGCACTGCGCCCGCTTCCATGTTCTCCTCGTCGCCGCCGAACCCGAAGCCGATCAGCGCTCCGACAGTCGCGCCGTACTCCTCGGCCTCCTCGACCGTGAGGTCGCTGATCTGGATCTTCTCGACGTTCCCGTCCTCGTCCTTGCGGACGACGATCGCGTCGATCAGGCGGATCTGGTCATTCTCGCGCAGCTTGTCGAGCTCCGCACGAATATCGCCCTTGAACTCGGGATCCTCGAACCCGATCACGAGCAGTTGAACCGGTCCCATTGGCATCGTCGTTCTCCTCTCGTGGTCGCCTAGGCGAGCAGTTTCGCCTTGGCGGCGTTGAACTCGTCCTCGGTCAGGACGCCCTGGTCCATCAGGCCCTTGAGCTCGACGATCTGGCTGGTGAGGTCGTCGCCTCCTGCCGCCGGAGCAGCCGGTGCAGCGGCGACCGGCGCGGGTGCCGGAGCCGCAGGCTGAGCCTGCTGTGCCTCGAGTGCCTCGAGCCGTGCTTCCTGGTCTTGGTCGGCCATATCGGCTTGAGCCGAGGCCTGACCTCTCTTGTTCGCCACATATGCGGTGCCGCCGATCATGGCAGCCGCGGCGAGTGGTCGTCTACGTCTCCTGAACATTCCAGAACTCCCTTCGTCTACTTGCCGTTGTTCGCCCCAGGCCACCGGCGACGAATCGCGCGCGGCCCGGTCCGAAAGCTATACGAGGACCTGCGCCCGGCCTCAACCCGTTTTCGTCGACGCGCGCGAGCGGCGGTGCCCTAACGGCGTCGTAACCACCGCCTGCGAGACTACGGCGATGCGCGTGCCCAAGCTGCTCTGCGTCGCCTCGGCGGTCGATCTCGACTTCCGCTACGGCTGCACGCCCGCGTGGTGGCAGCTGTGGCGGGGCCTGAACGACGAAGGCGCCGAGCTCGTCGTCGCGCCCTACCGCGGGCGGCCGATCGAGACGCCGTGGTGGCGCTCGGCTCCGAACCCGACGTACGCGGAGGCCGAGACCTACGCGCGCGCCCGGGGCGCCCTGGCGCGCCTCAAGGGCGACAAGCACCTACGGCGTGAGGAGGACTCGCCGGACGACTCCCTGGGCGACCGGCTGACGCGGGAGGCGATCTGGAGCCTCGTGACGCCGCGCTGGCGCCGGCACCTCGAGCGGCTGATCGAGCACGAGCGGCCCGACGCCGTGCTGGTCTTCACCGTGCCGATGGCGCACTTCCGCGGGATCCCCGAGGCGCTCCGCGACCGGTTCGACCTGCCCGTCGTCTTCTACGACGGCGACGTGCCGATGAGCCTGCCCGAGTTCGGCGGCATGGACACGGGCTTCAACTACTACCACGGCGCCGATCCGGGTGAGTACGACCTCGTGATCTCGAACTCCGAGGGTGCGCTCGACACGCTGCTCGGGCTCGGCGCCCGCCGGGCAGAGGCGATCTTCTGGGGCGCCGATCCCGATTTCTTCGCTCCACAGCCCGTCGAGAAGGAGACCGACGTCTTCTTCTACGGGTACGGCGACAAGTTCCGGCGCGAATGGATGTCGGCGTTCGTCGGCGAGCCATCACGTGAGCTCACCGACATCGATTTCGCGCTCGGCGGCCACGACTTCCTCGGCGACACCGGCCTCGCGCGGCGAATCGGCGACATCCCGTTCCCGTCGTTCCCGCGTGCGATCTCGGCTGCGCGGATCAACCTCTGCCTGACGAGACGGCCCCACGCGACCGTCTACGCGTCGTCCTCGTGCCGGCCGTTCGAGCTCGCCTCGGCCGGCGCGGCGATCGTCGCTAACCCCTACGACGGGATCGAGCGCTGGTTCGAGCCGGGCTCGGAGCTGATCATCGCGGCCGACGCAGGCGAGGCGGTCGAGGCGTACCGCGCGCTTCTCGACGACCCTGCGCAGGCCGAGGAGATGGGGCGTCGCGCACGCGAGCGCGTGCTCGACGAGCACACCTACCGGCATCGCGCCCGCCGGCTGCTCGATCTGCTCGACCTCAACGTGAAGGCGCATGTCGACTGAGGTCGAAACGGTCGAGGTGGCCGCGATCACGCAGGCGGCAGGGCCGCTCGCGACCGTCCGCCGGATCGCGATCGTCCCGGCATACAACGAGGAGAAGAACCTGCCCCGGCTGCTCGGCGAGCTGCACGCGCTCGATCCCGACCTCGAGGTCGTCGTCGTCTCCGACGGCTCGACCGACCGCACCACGGAGGTCGCCGCCGCCGCCGGCGCTCACGTCGTACAGCTGCCGTTCAACCTCGGTATCGGCGGCGCCGTCCAGACCGGGTTCCGATATGCCTGGGAAGGCGGCTACGAGCTGGCGGTACGGCTCGACGGCGACGGCCAGCACGACCCGGCCCAGCTCCGGGCCGTCGTTGCCCCCGTGGTCGCCGACGAGGCCGATCTGGCGATCGGCTCGCGCTTCCTCTCGGGAGGCGGCTACAAGTCCTCTGCGGCCCGGCGCGTGGGTATCCGGGTGCTCGCCCGTGTCGTCTCGTGGATCGCCCACGAGCGGCTCACCGACACGACATCGGGCTTCCAGGCCCACAATCGCCGCTCGATGAGGCTGTTCGCTGCGGACCTGCCCCACGACTATCCCGAGGTGGAGGGGCTGGTGATGGCGATCCGGCACAAGCTGCGGGTCGTCGAGGTGCCGGTGACGATGCGCGAGCGCGAGCACGGCCACTCCTCGATCTCGACGCTCGGATCCGTCTACTACATGATCAAGGTGCTGCTGGCCGTCTTCGTCGATCTGTTCCGCCGTGACGTCGTCCCGCTGGAGGGCCCCGAGTGACTCCGCTTCGGATCTCGATCGTCGGCGTCCTCGCCGCGATCGTGCTCCTGCTCGTCGTGTTCGAGCTGATCCGCTCCCGCCGCCTGCGAGAGCGCTATGCGCTGCTCTGGCTCGCCACCGGCTTCGTGCTGGTCGGGCTCGCCGCCTGGCGGGGTGGCCTGAACACGATCGCCGGCTGGCTCGGAGTTCGGAGCTATCCGCCGGCGGTGCTGTTCGCCGTCGGCCTGCTGTTCGTGATTCTCGTGCTGCTTCACTACTCGACGGTGATCTCGCGGCTCGCGGATCAGAACACGATCCTCGCCCAGCGCCTCGCGCTGCTCGAGTCGCGCTTCGACGAGCGCCGCTAAGCGGTAGCGACCGCGGCGTTCTCGCGGTACCAGGCGATCGTTCGCGCGAGGCCGTCGCGCAGCGAGGTTCCCGCCTTGAACCCCAGCAGCTCCTCGGCACGCGTCGTGTCGAGCCGCCGCCGCGGCTGGCCGTTCGGCATCGACCGGTCCCAGACGATGTCGCCGGTGAACCCGGTCAGCTCGGCGATCGTCGTCGCGAGCTCGCCGATCGAGATCTCGTCGCCGGTGCCGATGTTGACCGGCTCGGCGCCCGAGTAGCTCTCCGCGGCCAGGACGAACGCGTCGGCCGCGTCCTCGACGTAGAGAAACTCGCGCGTCGGCGAGCCGTCGCCCCACAGAACCACCTCGGAGTCGCCGGCCATCATCTTCCGGATCAGCGCCGGGACGACGTGCGAGGTCTCGAGGTCGAAGTTGTCCCGCGGCCCGTAGAGGTTCGCCGGGAGCAGGTAGACGGTGTCGAGGCCGTACTGCTCGCGGTAGGCCTGCCCTCCGACCAGGATCGACTTCTTCGCGACCCCGTACGGCGCGTTCGTCTCCTCCGGGTACCCGTTCCAGAGGTCGTCCTCGGAGAACGGCGTCGGCGTGAACTTCGGGTACGCGCAGACCGTGCCTGCGACGAGCAGCTTCGAGACGCCGTGCTGCCGGGAGAGCTCGAGCATGTTGAGCCCCATCGCGAGGTTCGCGAACCAGTAGCGGCCGGGGTTCGCGCGGTTCGCGCCGATCCCGCCGACCTCGGCGGCGAGGTGGAACACGATCTCCGGCCGCGCCGTCTCGAAGAGCCGCTCCGCGTCATCCCAGCGCGTCAGGTCGTACTCGGCCCGTCGCGGAACGACGACCTCGTCGCCGCGCTCCCGCAGCCGCTCGACGAGAAACGAGCCGAGGAACCCGGCCCCTCCCGTGACGAGAGCCTTCACCCCTTGCGCCCGGTCATCCAGTCGACGCGCCCGACCCAGCTCTCGCGGTTCGCGGCGTACCAGGCGATCGTCCGGCGGACGCCCTCCTCCCACGAGATCTTCGGCGTCCAGCCCGTCTCTGCCTCGAGCTTGTCGTACCCGACGCGCAGCGCCATCACCTCGCTGGCGCCCGGCCGGTAGCGCGCGGCGGTCGTGACGATCTCGCGCCCGGCAGGCCAGTAGCCGCCCTCCTCGCCGACGCGGAGGATCATCGCCGCCCAGTCGGCCATCGAGATGTTCTCGCCCTGCCCGTAGACGTAGACGTCGCCCGGGGTGCCCTTCGCAGCGACGGTCAGATGGCCGCGGACACCGTCGGTGCAGAAGCAGAAATCGCGCAGCGGGTCGAGCTGCCCGAGCTCGATCCGGGACCGCTCGAGCGCCTGCGTGATGATCGTCCCCGTGACGTAACGCGGGTTCTGGCGTGGGCCGTAGTTGTTGAACATGCGCGTCACGACCGCGGGCAGCCCGTAGGCGTCGTGGTAGTTCATCGTCAGGAAGTCCGCCGCGACCTTCGAGGTCGCGTAGATCGACTTCGGGTTGATCGGCGAGCGCTCGTGCAGGATCAGCGCGCCGCCGTCGTCGAAGTCGTGGTGATGCGCGACCGACTCGCGCACGTTGCCGTACTCCTCCGAGGTGCCGGCGGTGTCGAACTTCTCGAGCTCGAGGTCGTGGTCGACGATCGACTGCAGCAGGTTGAGCGTGCCGACCGTGTTCGCCATCACCGTCTCGTACGGCCGGTGCCACGACTCGCCGACGTGCGCCTGCGCGCCGAGGTGGAACACGTAGGGCTTGTCGGCCACCTGCTTCAGGTCGCGCACCAGGTAGTCGATCGAGGTCTTGTCGGTCAGATCGGCGAAGACGACCCGGGCGATCCGCTCCCGCTTCCCACCGATGTTGTTCAGCGCGCCCGACGAGGTGGCGCGGACGAAAGCGACCACGTCGGCGCCGAGCTCGACCAGCGCGTCGGTGAGGTGCGAGCCCATGAAGCCGTCCGCGCCGGTGACGAGGCAGGTGCGTCCCTCGTACGCCGGGCCGAGGGTCGTGCGGAGCTCGTCGAGCTCTCCGTCGGACCAGATGACGCTATCGTCGCGCGGCACCGATGCAGGGTAGTCATTCAGGTCGCAGGAGCGCGGTCCGTAGCGGCCTCCTGACCGGGCTCTCGACCGCGGCCGTCAGCGGCTCGGCGGCGCTCGCCGGCGCGATCCTCTCGCGGAAGTTCGGCCACGGCGTCGAGACGGACGGGTTCTTCGCCGCGTACTTCGTCTACGTCGCGGTCGTTCTCGTCGCGAGCGCGCTGCGGGTCGTCGTGCTGCCCGAGTTCGCCCGCGCCCAGGAAGCCGGCAAGCTCGGCCGCGAGGTCGGCTCCTGGGCGCTCGCTCTCGCTCTCCCGCTCGTGCCTCTCGCGGCGGTCGCGATCGCCGCCCCTCACTGGGTTGCCGGGCTGCTGACCAGCAACTCGCAAGCGCAGGCAAGCGCCGCCTCGCTGCTGCCGTGGCTCATCCCCGCCGCGGTGCTGCAGGTCTACGCCGGGATCTCGGCGAGCGCCCTCGCCGCGCTCGACGACTACGGGACCGCAGCGCTCGGGTACGGCGTCGGTGCAGTGGCCGGGCTCGTCGTGATCGGCTCGATGGTCGACCACGGCGTTCAGGCGTTCGGCTGGGGCCTGGCGCTGAACGGAGCGCTCGCCGTCGGCATCCCGCTCGTGCGCCTTGCGCGCAGGCGCGGCGTCGGGCGGCCGGGGGGTGCCGTCGGAGCCCGTTTGCGACGGCTCGTCGAAGGCGTCGCGCTGCCGTTCGCGATCCAGGGGCTCTACATCGTCTCGTACCGCTTCGCGAGCGGGCTCGGCTCGGGCAAGCCGACGACGCTCTCCTACGCCTACCTCATCTCCTCGCTGCTCGTGGCGGTCACGGCGACCTCGGTGGCGCTCGTCTCGTCGGTGCCGCTGAGCCGGGGAAGCCTGACGCCCGAGCGCTCCGCGCGGCACATCGTCTCGGCGTCGTGGCTGTCGCTCGTCGTGGTCGCGGGAGCGGCAGGAGTGCTCGCGCTCGCCGGCGCCCCCGTGGCCAAGCTCGCGCTCGGCTCGAGCTACGGCGGCACGACCGGGACGGAGCTCGGCCGCCTCGTCGCCTACCTCGCGTTCTGGATGACGGTCTCCGTCGCGTTCTCGGTCGCGTTCCCGCTGCTGTTCGTGCTCGGACGGGCCCGGCATGCTCCCGCTGCTCGCCGTCGCGGCGCTAGCGGTGCAGGTGCCGATCGCGTGGGCCGGAAGCTCGATCGCCGGCCTCGCCGGGATCGCAGTTGGTCTGGCGATCACCACGACGATCATCCTCGTCGTCCTGCTCCTCGCGCTCGACGCCCTCGTCGCCACCCTGCGCGGACTCGTCGCCGCCGCGCTCGTCTGCGGACTCACGGCGGCCGTCGTGTTCGGGGCCACGTCACTCCTCGTCTCGGCCCTTCCGGCCGCAGTGATCGGCTTCGTCGCCTACGCAGTCGTGCTCGGGCTCTGGCGGCCGTCCGGCCTCCGGGCGTCGTGGGTCTACCTCCGAGGCCTTCAGTAGCGCGCCACGACTTGCCGCTCGGTTAGGTTGGAGCCGTGCGTGTCCTCGTCACCGGCGGTGCCGGCTTCATCGGCTCCCATCTGGTCGACCGCCTGCTCGCCTCCGGCCACGAGGTGCGGATCCTCGACTCGCTCGACCCGCAGGTTCACGACGGCGTGCCGGAGTACCTGGCGCCCGATGCCGAGCTGGTCGTCGGCGACGTTCGCGACCGCGCCGTCGTCGATCGGTGCCTCGCAGACGCCGATGCGCTCGTCCATCTCGCCGCGGCGGTCGGCGTGGGGCAGTCGATGTACGAGATCGAGCGCTACACGTCCGTGAACGCGATCGGCGCCGCCGTCGTGCTCGAGGCCGCAATTGCCGTCCGCGACCGTCTGACGAAGGCAGTCGTCGCGTCGTCGATGTCGATCTACGGCGAGGGCCTCTACCGCTGTCCCGCCGACGGGACCGAGGTCGCGCCGAGCCCGCGCGAGGAAGCCCAGCTCGCCCGCCGCGAGTGGGAGATCCCGTGCCCGTCCTGCGGCACCCTGCTCGAGCCCGTGCCGACGCCGGAGTCGAAGCCGCTCCAGCCGACCTCGATCTACGCGATCAACAAGCGCGACCACGAGGAGATGTTCATCGCCTGGGGCCGTGCCTACGGGGTGCCGACCACCGCACTCCGCTTCTTCAACGTCTACGGGCCGCGCCAGGCGCTCTCGAACCCGTACACGGGTGTCGGCGCGATCTTCGCCTCGCGCCTGCTCAACGGCCGGCCGCCGGTGATCTTCGAGGACGGCCGCCAGAGTCGCGACTTCATCCACGTCTCCGACATCGCGGCCGGCATCGAGGCCGCGCTCGATCCTGCGAAGGCCGACGGCGCCGCGCTCAACCTCGGCACCGGGCGGAGCATCTCCGTGCTCGACGTCGCCAACGTTCTCGCAGACGGGCTCGGCGTGGACATCGAGCCCGAGGTGCTCGGCGACTACCGCGCCGGCGACATCCGCCACTGCTTCGGCTCGATCGACCGGGCCAGGGAGCTGCTCCAGTTCTCGCCGGAGGTCGTCTTCGAGGAGGGGATGCGCGAGCTCAGCGGCTGGCTGGCCGGGCAGACCGCCGTCGACCGGGTCGACGAGGCGACCGCGGCTCTCCGCGCCCGTGGCCTCGCCCGCTGACGGCCCTGTCGCGATCGTCGTCCTCTCGTGGAACGGACGCGAGGACACGCTCGAATGCCTGGCGTCGCTCGCGAAGGTCGATGCGCCCGGACTGATCACGATCGTCGTCGACAACGGCTCGACCGACGGAACCTCAGAGGCCGTGCGTGAGGCCTTCCCCGCCGTCGAGCTCGTCCGCACCGAGAAGAACCTCGGGTTCGCCGAGGGCAACAACGTCGGCATGCGGCGCGCGCTCGAGCTCGGCGCCGCCTACGTGCTCGTCTTGAACAACGACGTCGAGGTCGACCCGGCCTTCGTCAGCGCGCTCGTTGACGAGGCGGGGCGCCGCCTCGATGCCGGCGCGCTCTGCAGCAAGATCCTCTACGCCAATCCCAGTGACCTGATCTGGTTCGCCGGCGCCAGCTTCGACCCGCGCTCCGGGTACAACGGCCGCCAGCGCGGCTACCGCGAGAAGGACGACGGGCGCTTCGACGAGGTCGTGCAGACGGACCGCGCGTGCGGCGCCGCGATGCTCGTCCCTCGTGAGGTGCTGGAGAAGGTCGGCGTCTTCGATCCCGAGCTCTTCTTCTACAGCGAGGACACCGACTGGTCGCTGCGCGCTCACGAGGCCGGCTACCGGCACTACGTCGTCCCCGCGAGCAAGCTCTGGCACAAGGTCTCGGTCACCTCGGGCGGCGAGAACTCGCCGACGACCCTCTACTACGGGATCCGCAACACGATCGCGGTCTGCGAGCGGCACGCGCCGCTCGGCCGGGTCGGCACGTGGCGCCGCCGGTCGATCCTGCTCGCCGCTCACCTCGCGCAGGCCGGGCTCTCGAGCCGCAAGCGGGAGGGTCTCGCCGCAGTCGCGCAGGGCTGGCGGGACGTCCGGGCCGGGCGTTTTGGCCAGAGGGCGTCGAAGTAGAATGGCCCGCGTGACTGCTCAGCAGGCGAAGCAGGTCGTCAAGAACGCGCTCTACCGCACGATCGGCGAGACGTCGACCGCCCTGCGGCTGCGCCCGGACGGCCAGAAGACGCTGAGCATCCTCATGTACCACAAGGTCAACGACTTCGCGGACAACCCGACGACGGTCCCCGTGCGCGTCTTCGACGAGCAGCTGGCCCGCCTCGGCGAGCTCGGCTACAACGTCGTCGACCTCGACGCGGTGCTCGACCACTACACCCTCGGCGACCCGCTGCCCGAGAAGGCGGTGCTGATCACCTTCGACGACGGTTACCGCGACACGCTCGAGAACGCGCTGCCCGTGCTGCAGAAGCACGGCCACGGCGCCGTGATCTTCATTCCGGTCGCCTACATGGAGGACGAGATCCCGCTGCCGCACGAGACCCATCTCGTCCAGCGCGGGATGCGCAACCCGACGCTCGACTGGGGCCTGATGCGCGAGCTCGACGCAGGCGGCGTGCGGGTCGAGTCGCACGGGATCGCCCACCGCCCGCTCGCCGAGGTCACGCTCGACGAGGCCGTCCGGGAGATCGCCGTCTCGAAGCTGAAGCTCGAGGAGCAGCTCGGGCGCCCGGTACGTGCGTACGCCTACGTGAAGGGGTCGGAGGCGCACTTCCACCCCGTGCACGAGAGCATCCTCAAGCAGGCCGGCTACGAGATCGCCTTCACCTCGATCTCGCGCGCGAACGGCTCGGGCACGAACCCGTTCCGGCTCGGCCGCTACAACGTCGAGCCCTACCCGTCTCGCACGTTCGACCTCGTGCTCTCCGGTGCGTGCGACCTGATCTCCCTGAAGGACACCGTTGCGGGCACGCACGCCAGACGGCTGTTCAACCAGGCGCTCGGCACCTCGACACGTTGAGGCCAGGGCGATGAGGGTCGTCGAGTACGACCCTTCGCGGCGCGCCGAAGTCGCGGACCTGATGGCGCTCGTTTGGGGTGAGCGGCCCGCCGAGGAGGAGCTCGCATGGTTCTACGAGCGCAACCCCGTGCGCCCGGCGTCGGTGTTGCTCGCCGAGGAGGACGGGAAGACGGTCGCCACGGCCGCGATCAGCTTCGTCCGCATGTCGATCGGCGACGAGAGCCTGGAGGTCGGGATGCCGCTTCGGGTCGCCACCGACCCCGCCTACCGCGGGCGCGGCATCTTCGCCGAGCTCGAGTCCCGGAACGAGGAGCGCGTGCGCGATCTCGGCATCCGGCTTCTGCTCACCGTTCCGAACGCCGCCTCGGCTCCCGTCTTCCTGAACAAGCTCGGCTGGAGGCCGCTGCCGCCGCTGCGGGTCTGGGCGCGGCTGCGCCCGCGCCTTCGCAGGCCGCGCGGCAAGGAGGTCGAGCGGTTCACGGCGGGGCGGACCGCCTACCCGGGCGGGCGCGACCTCGTGCTGCGCGACTCCGACTGGCTCAACTGGCGTTTTGCCGATTCGCCGACGGCGTACAAGCTGGTCGAGGGCGACGGGTACGGCGTCGCCGGGCGCCGTGGGCGTTACGGCGTCGTCGAGGCCGTCGAGGGCGAGTTCCTGCCGGACGCGGGTGCCGCGACAGGCGCCCGAATCGTGATCGCCGCACCCCCGCCGTGGCAGCACCAGCGCTACATCTTCGGCGGCTACGTGCCGACGCACCGCACCTTCACCGTGCTCGGCAAGGCGCTCGATCCGGCACAGCCGATTCCGGAGCGGCCGCACTTCGAGCTCGGCGATCTGGACTTCCTATGAAGCGGATCGTCTTCGCCACCCAGGTCGTCGACCCGGAGGATCCGAACCTCGGAGCGGTCGTCGGCATGCTCCGCGCGCTCGCGGCGAGGGTCGACGAGGTCGTCGTTCTGGCGGACCGAGCGGTCGACGGGGCGCTGCCGGACAACTGCCGCGTTCGCACCTTCGGCGCGGGCTCGAAGGCGGGCCGCGGCCGCCGCTTCATGGCCGGGCTGAGGAGCGAGCTGAAGCCGAAGCCGCTCGCCGTCGTCGCTCACAGCGTCCCGCTCTACGCGATCCTCGCGGCCCCGCTCGTGCGGCCGCGCGGCATCCCGCTGCTGCTCTGGTTCACGCACTGGAAGCGCAGCCGCACGCTCGTCCTCGCCGAGCGGCTGTCGACCACCGTTCTGACCGTCGAGCGCCGGTCCTTCCCGTTCGACTCGCCCAAGGTCTTTCCGATCGGCCACGGGATCGACACCGAAGTCTTCGGTTGTGTCCAGCGTGAGCGCGACCCGAGGCTCCGGGCGGTCGCGCTGGGTCGAACCTCGCCCGCCAAGGGGCTCGAGACGATCGCGCGCGCCTGCGAGTTCGCCGATGTCGAGCTCGAGATCTACGGGCCTTCGATCACCGACGAGGAGCGCGCCGAGCGCGACCGGCTGATCGGCCTCGGCGTGGGGATGCACGGCCCGGTTCCGTACTCCGAGGTGCGCGAGCTGCTCGCCACGAGGGACGTTCTGATCAACAACATGCGTGAAGGTGCCCTCGACAAGATCGTCTACGAGGCTGCCGCGACGTGCATGCCCGTGCTCGCGTCGAACACCGGCTTCGACGACGTTCTCCCGCCCGAGCTGATCTTCCCGCGCGACGACCCGACCGCCCTTGCTGCGCGGCTGCGTACGCTTAGGGACATGGATCTGAACGCCCTGGGACACGAGCTGCGCGCCCGCGTCGAGAGTCACCACTCGGCCGGCCACTGGGCCGACCGCGTGATCGAGGCGGCGCAGCGATGAACGTCCTCCACGTTCAGAAGGTCGCAGGCATCTCGGGCTCCGAGGCCCACCTGCTGCAGCTCCTGCCGGCGCTCGTTCAGCGCGGATGGGACATCCACTTCCTGATGCTGCACGAGCAGGAGCCGGGCGCCTGGGAGTTCGCCCGGGCGCTCGAGGCGGGCGGGGTCCCGGTCGACGGGATCGAGATGAAGACCGACGTCGACCCGGCCACCTTCATGCGCGTCCTGTCGTACCTCGTGAATCACCGCCCGACGATCCTCCATACGCACCTCGTCCACGCCGACGCGTACGGCCAGACCGCGGGGACGTTCGCGGGCGTGCCGATCCGCCTCTCGACCAAGCACGGCTTCAACGAGTTCCGGGAGGGCCGCATCTTCGCGCTCGGTGACCGGACGATCGGCGCGCTCGCCCACCGGCAGATCGCCATCTCCCGAGGCCTCGCCCGCTACCTCTCGGAGACGGAAGGCTTCCCCGAGCCGGACTTCGAGATCGTCCACTACGGGATCGCCGCCGGCCCCGAGCCCGAGCCGTACTCCGGCGACGTGCCGCGGTTCCTCTGCATCGGCCGCCTGATCCCGATCAAGGGGCATGTCGTGCTCCTGCGCGCGTTTCGCAAGGTGCTCGATGTGCGGCCCGACGCGATGCTCGAGATCGCGGGCCGCGGCGTGCTCGAGCACGGCCTGAAGGACCTCTCCCGCGAGCTCGGGATGACCGACTCGGTGAAGTTCCTCGGCCACGTCACGCCCGTCCAGCGCGCCGTCGAGCAGTCGATGGCCGTCGTCGTGCCGTCACTCGGCGAGGGCTTCGGGATGGTGGCGCTCGAGGCGATGGAGCGCGCCCGGCCGGTGATCGCCGCCGCGATCGGCGGCCTCGAGGATCTCGTGCGCGACGGAGAGACCGGCCTGCTCGTCGGGCCCGGAGACGCCGACTCCCTCGCCGACGCGATGCTCGCGCTCGCCGCCGATCCGGCGAACGCGGTTGCGATGGGCAACGAGGCCCGCCGTCGCGCGATCGAGCGCTTTCCCGAGCTGCGCTGCACCGAGCGGACCGAGGAGGTCTACCGGCACTGGCTCGACGTGCGTCATCACGCCGACCTGGAGCCGAGCCGCTTGCCGCTGCCGGCCGCGGCCGGCAACGGCGCGACTCCCGCCTAGAAAGGCGGGTGCTACCCGTACCTCGGGACGCCGGTCACCCGGCTGTCCGATTCCGGGCGCCGGGCTTACAGTGGCCCCATGAAGACCGTGACGCGAGCGCTCCGCGAGACCGTTCAGCTGCTGCTCGACCTCCCGTTCGGGATCCTCGGGTTCACGCTCGTCGTGACCGGGCTCTCGTTGGGGGTCGGAATGCTGATCACCCTCGTCGGGATCCCGATCCTGGTCGGGACGCTGCTCGCGGCACGCGGCCTCGGTCTGGCCGATCGGGCGCGGGCGAACTGGCTTCTTCGGCTCGACGTCCCTCGCCCGGAGCGCCGGTCTCCCGCGATCGGCTTCTTCAGGCAGCTGATCGCGCCGATGCGCGACTCGGCGAACTGGAAGGCCTCCGCGTATCTCCTGGTCGCGCTGCCGGTCGGCGTAGTCAACTTCTCTGTCGCTGTCACGATCTGGACGACGGCACTCTCGGCCCTGTCCCTTCCCCTCTACGCCTGGGCGCTCCCGGGCAACGGGCCCGAGCTCTGGAGCAACACGCACCTCGACAGCTGGTGGCAGATCGCCGCCATCAGCGCGATCGGCCTGCTCCTCACGCTCGCCGCCCCGTGGATCATCCGGCCGTTCGCGCTACTCGACGGAGTGCTCGTGAAGGCGCTCCTCGGCCCTTCGGCGAAGGACGCGCGGATCGAGCAGCTGCAGGAGACGCGCGCTCGATCGGTCGACGCCGCGGTTGACGAGCGCCGGCGGATCGAACGCGACCTCCACGACGGCGCCCAGCAGCGTCTCGTACGGCTCGGGATGGATCTCGGCCTGGCGCTCGAGAAGTTCGACGAGGATCCCGCCGAGGCGCGCGAGCTCGTCGGCGAGGCCCACCACGAGGCACAGCGGGCGATCGTCGAGCTGCGCGACCTGGTCCGCGGCCTGCACCCGGCCGTGCTCGAGGATCGCGGTCTCGATGCGGCGCTGTCGGCCCTCGCTGCCCGGGCTCCGATCCCGGTTGCCCTCGACGTCGACGTGCCCGTACGTCCGCCGGCCTCGGTCGAGGCGAACGCGTACTTCATCGTCGCCGAGGCGCTTACCAACGTGGCAAAGCACGCCGAGGCGCACACTGCCTCGGTGGACGTCCATTCGGTGAACGGGTGCTTGCGCATCGAGGTCGCCGACGACGGCCGCGGCGGCGCCGACGCCGCCAAGGGCTCCGGCCTCGCCGGGCTCGCAGACCGCGCGGCGGCTGTCGACGGCGCCTTCTCGGTGGTATCCCCGCCCGGCGGTGGAACGACCGTGATCGTGGAGCTTCCATGCGGATCGTGATCGCCGAGGACTCCGTGCTCCTTCGCGACGGGCTCATCCGGCTGCTCGCCGAGCGCGGGCACGAGGTGGTCGCGACTGCGGGCGATGCGGTCGAGCTGCTCGCCGCGGTCGCGCGTGAGGATCCCGACGTGGCGATCGTCGACGTCCGCATGCCTCCGACCTTCACCGACGAGGGCGTGCGCGCTGCGCTCGAGCTGCGCGAGCGCAGCCCCGCGCTGGCCGTTCTCGTGCTCTCCCAGTACGTCGAGGAGCGCTACGCGGGGGAGTTGCTTGCCCGCGACGCGCGCGGCGTCGGCTACCTGCTCAAGGACAGCGTCACCGAGACGCGCGACTTCCTCGAGTCCGTCGACCGGGTTGCCGCCGGCGGCACGGCGATCGACCCCGAGGTTGTGAGCCAGCTCCTCGCCCGCGCCCGGCGCGGCGACCCGCTCGACGACCTCAGCCCGCGCGAGCGCCAGGTGCTCTCATTGATGGCGGAAGGCCGCTCGAACGGCGCGATCGCCGCTCGGCTCGTCGTCACCGAGCGGGCAGTCGAGAAGCACGTCAGCTCGATCTTCGCGAAGCTTCGGCTCCCACCCACCGAGGGCGACCACCGCCGCGTGCTCGCGGTGCTGCGCTACCTCGAAGCGGCGCGCTAATCGACGTAGCGGCGCTGCCAGAGCTCGAGCATGCAGAGGCACCAGAGCCGGTGGCCGTGGTCGGCGCGCGCTGTCGTGTGCTCGTCGAGCAGCCGCTTGATCTCTGCCCGGTTGAAGAGGCCGCGGTCGGGGCCGCCCAGGAGCAGATCCGCGGCGGTCTCGCGCAGCTCGTCGCGGAACCAGCGGTCGAGCGGTACTCCGAAGCCCATCTTGTCCCGGGCCAGTGTCTCGGGCGGTAGGTCGCGGGCGAATGCCCTGCGAAGCGCCTCTTTGCCGCTCGCAAGTGCCGGTGGCAGCGCGAGGCCGAGCTCGACGACGCGGTGATCGAGGAGCGGCGAGCGGAGCTCGAGCGAAGCCGCCATCGAGGCGATGTCGCTCTTCGGGAGCAGGTCACCCGGGAGGTACGACTCGATATCGACGAGGCGCAGGTCGGGGTCGTGAGGCAGCAGCGACTCGGCGGCCTGGGCGCGTGCCTCGTTCGTCCAGAGCCGGCGCCGCAGCTCGAGCGGGAAGACCTCGACGAGCCGGGCATAGCGGGACGCCGCGGGCTGTGCGGCGACATCGAGGAAGCGCCGGGCTCTGAAGAGTGTCGAGCGCGGCTCGCGCCGGGCCGCCGGTACCACGCCGAGCGCCGCGGCCCCGAGCGCCGCGGCCGGCCGCGGGATGCGCCCGGCGAGCGCGTGGGCCCGGTAGCGCTCGTAGCCGCCGAAGGACTCGTCGCCGCCGTCGCCGACGAGCGCCACCTTCACGTGCCGGCGGGTCGCCTCGCAGATCAACAGGGTCGGCAGCGCCGCCTCGTCGCCGAACGGCTCGTCGAACGCCTCGGCGAGCCGGTCGAGCAGCTCGGGCCCCGGGTCGACCTCGAGCTCCTCGTGGATCGTCCCGAACCGCTCGGAGATCGCCCGCGCGTACGACCGTTCGTCGTAGCGGCTGTCCGGAAAGCCGATCGTGAATGTCTTCACCGGCTCGGGGGACGCGGCCGCCATGGCCGACACCACGATCGAGGAGTCGAGCCCGCCGGAGAGCAGCGCCCCGAGAGGCACGTCCGAGACGAGCCGCCGGCGGACCGCTGCGGTCACCTCGTCATGGACACGCTCGACCCATTCCTCGTCCGTCCCGAGCCCGGCCGCCGGCCGCGGCCGCCAGTATCGCTCGACCCGCACCGCTCCGCCCTCGGCGACGGCGAACGAGCCCGGCGGCACCTTCTCGATCGCCTTCAGCCCGGAGCGCGGCACGTACTGGAGCGCGAGGTAGGCGTCGAGCTGCTGCAGGTCGAGCTCGCGAGGGAGCTTCGGGAGTCGAAGGAGCGCCTTCGTCTCGGAGGCGAAGGCAAGCGAGCCGTCGGGCAGCTCGGCATAGAGCAACGGCTTCTTCCCGAGCCGGTCCCGCGCGAGGACGAGCCGCTCGGCCTCGCGGTCCCAGAGCGCGATCGCGAACATCCCCTCGAGCCGGGAGGCGAACCCCACGCCCCACTCCTCGTAGGCGTGCGGGATCAGCGGCGAGTCGCCCGTCCCCCGGATCTCGTGCCCCTTCGCCTCGAGCTCGCGCCGCAGCTCGTGGAAGTTGTAGAGCTCGCCGTTGAAGACCGCGACGACCGAGCCGGTCTCGTTCTCGAGCGGCTGGTCGCCGGTCTGGAGGTCGATGATCGAGAGGCGGCGGTAGGCGAGCGTGCAACGCCCGTAGGGCGCGACCGCGCCGTGGTCGGGGCCGCGGTGGACGATCGCGTCGTTCATCGCCTGGACGAGCGCCGGATCGGCCACGTCGGGAGCGAGCAGTCCGCAGATCCCGCACATGGGCTCTCAGGCTACGCGGCCAGGAGCTCGCGGTAGACGTCCTCGTGCGCCTGCGCGGAGCGCTCCCAAGTGAACTCGGCTGCTCGAGCGATCCCGCGCGCGCTCCAGGTGCCGGGATCCGCGAGGACGTCGGAGACCGCCGCGGCGATCTCGTCCGGCTCCTCCGGTGCGAAGTACCGAGCGGCGTCGCCGCACACCTCGGGCAGCGACGCGGCCACCGAGCAGGCGACCGGGCAGCCGCAGGCCATCGCCTCGAGCGGCGGCAGCCCGAAGCCCTCGTACAGCGAGGGGAAGACGACCGCGGCCGCGCGCTGGTACAGATGGACGAGCTCCTCGAGACCGACGTTCCCGAGCACGTGGACGCCGTCTGGGTGCTCACCGGAATGCCCGCCCCCCGTGAGCTTGAGCTTCAGCTCGGGCCGCTCCTTGCGCAGCAGTGCAAAAGCCTCGAACAGGCGAGCGTGATTCTTGTGGGGCCACGGGCGCGCCGGGTAGAGCAGAAACTGCTCGCGCGGCTCGTCGCCCGGCTTGAAGAGCTCGTGATCGATGCCGTGGTGGATCACCCGGATCCGGTCCCGGTCGAGGCCGAGGGTCTCCTCCGCGCGGTCGCGGACGAAGGCGCTCGGCACGATCACGAGCTTTGCCGAGCGAGCCGAGCGGTGGTAGGCGACCCTCCGGAACTCGCGCTCGCCCCGGGAGAAGAGCTGTGGCAGGTCGAGATGCTGGACGTCGTGCAGCGTCACCGCGGTCGGCGCCTTCACCGGTGGGATACGGATCGTCAGCGGGTAATGCACGGCGTCGACGACGGAGAGCCGCCGGACGAGCGGCCCCGGCCGGGCGGTCGCCCACGACATGGCCGCCAATCTCCCGGGAATCGTGCGGGCGGCCCGGTACTCCTTGGCCACCTCCGACGGAAGCCCCTCACCCGCATCGGGCGCGACGGGCGGCAGGTAGACGCGGTAGGTGAGCGTCCCTCCACGCGCGAGGGCGCGCAGGAGCTCGCGGGCAGCCGACTCGCTGCCTCCCAGCTCGCCCGGAACGAGCGTGAGGAGCGCGATCCCAATCATGTGCTGCGCGGCCTAGGGCTCGGAGCTCGACGCCTGCTTGGCCGCCGCGGCGTCGAGAAGCGCCTGGCGCTGTGCGTTGTCCACTTCCTCGTGCCGCTTGGCCGACCGATAGATGAAGTAGATCACGACCGCCACGAGCGGCCAGACCATCGTCGCCGGGATCAGGATGATCCAGTTGATCGCTGTGAGGCCTAGCACCATCCGCCCCGAATCGTAGGGCGGGAGGCTACTGCGCCGTCGAGGTGGTGCTCGACGTGGTGGTCGTCGTCGTGCCTGTCGTGGTCGTCTTCGCGGCCGGCGGCGTGCAGCTGACGCCGCTGCCGGACTTCAGCACCAGGCAGGTGTGGGTGATCAGCTTGTCGCCGGTCCTGCCGCGCGTGTAGCTGATGACCGTGCTCGCGACCTGCGCGAAGTAGGTCTGGCTGTTCGAGGAGGTGCTGAGCGACACCAGGATCCCCGAGCCGAGCAGCGGCCCGAGCGCGCGGTCGACCACGAGCAGGTCGGCGATGTTCGGCGTGTACCCCTTATGTGCCGCGCGGTAGCTCTTCTCGGCCTTGTCGACGAGGTTGACCGTGTTCAGCGTCTGGGTCGAGAGCGAGGTCCCCTTCGACTTCGAGCCGTGATGGAGGACCGACGGGACGACGAACAGCAGGAAGAAGATGATCAGGATGAACGGAAGGAACTTCTGGAGATTCGCAGGCACGGGGCTACCTTAGTGTCGCTATCGCCGTACCGTGACGGTGACCGGCCTGCTGATGAGGATGTAGTCGCTCGCGCTCTGCGGCCCGATTCGGAGTCGCGCTGAGCGAGACTCGGTAGGCCCACGTTCCCGGTGGCGGGTGGTCGGTCCAGCTCGTGATGTCTCCGTTCACGGCCGTGAGGCGGCCGCCGACGTAGGCGCAGTCGGCCGCGGCATGCTTGACCGGTTCGCAGATCGCCCGATTCGTGGGGTCGCGGAAGATCGTGTATGAGGCACGGGTGCCGGCCGGCTGCTGGGGCGGCCACGATAGCGTCACCGGCCGTTGGACTGCCTGGCCGCGACCGTGAAGCCGTCGAGTGGCACGTACAGGTTCGCCACGTCGATCCGCGCAGCGGCCGGTGAGTCGAGCGTCGGCAGAAGCGCGAGAGCCAAGAGCCCGACGACCGCGAGGAAGCCGAGGATCGATACCGCGATCTTGGGCAACCGAAGCGAGCTCTCTGGCCCGACGGGCACCGGTTGACGTCGGCGGCCGTAGATCGGGACGAGGAACGGGAGGGAGATGGCGAGCAGGAAGTAGGCCGGGAAACGCCGCGATCAGGTGGGTCATGAAGCTTCCGTTGACGAAGTCGACCTGGGTCGAGCTTCCCTTGATCACGAGATAGGAGGCGAGCCAGGTTGCTGCAAGCGCCGCCGCTACGTACGAGCGGCGCGCGAGGCCGACGACCCCCGCGAGGGCCGCCCAGTAGACCATCCGCTGGCTCCACGTGTACTCGCGGATGCTGTCGAGGTTGTGGTGGAGTTGCCGCCAGTCGAGGCTCACGTATCGGTGGAGGTCGAAGCCGAAGGCAACCGGCGCGACCATGGCAGGGACAGACCCCGGCGTGTGCGAGAACGCCGGCAGGTAGCCGAGGCCGCGGTACTTCCACATCGCGAGGCCGATCAGCGACGGGATCAGCGCGAGCGCGAAGATCCCGAGGAGACGCGGCCGCCTGGCGACGGCGAGGGCGACCAGAACGGCGGGTAGGAAGATCGCGTTCGCCGGCTTGACCGCGAGCGCGAAGCCGGTTGCGAGCCCTGCGGCCACTGCATCGAGCGCCGCCGCGGTCGCGACCGCGCGAAGCAGGAAATAGGCCGCCACGAGGAGCACGACCATCGACGGGTAGTCGCCAAGTCCCGTGAGACCGATCGCGGCGGGCAGCGTGAAGTCGACGTACCGCTCGTGATAGTCGGCGAGGAAGTAGTGGATGACGATGACCGGCGTCAGCACCCAGAGCAGCGAGGTGAGGTACGCGTACAACCGGCTCGCGAACATGCGTGTGATGCCGTAGACGCAGAGCAGGGCGATTGGGGCGAGCACGATCTGATTGAAGACGACGACCGCCGGGATTCCGTCGAGGATGTTCGACCCCGCGATCCGGGCGATCGGAGCGATCAGGAGTGGATACCCGTAGCTGATGTACGCCTGCGGGATGTGGCCGTTCCCGAGCACCCAGGCGGTGGTGTAGTACCAAGTGCCGTCTCCGCCGTGGTAGTAGAGCCAACCGTCATGCCCGGCGATTCGCCCCGCTGCGACCGCGACCCCCCAGCCGACGAGCATGATCGCGCCGAGGACCGTCCACGGTGGGATCCGCTCCGCCGTCTCCGCGACCCGTCCGAGGAGCCGGCCGGCCCGGTACGAGACCTTCCCGGACGGCGTGGCCCCGGCGGCGGGACGGTCGAAGGATGCACTCATCATCAGGAGAACTGCCCGACTCGCATGGTAAGTGAAGCCTTGTTGTCGGCCGGATGGGCATCGACCTCCGCGCTCGAGACCGTGGCGTCGATGGTTGTGACCCCCTTCACGGTCAGCATGCCGAACCGGACGGTCGAGCTGGTGCCGGGCGGCAGGAAGTCGAGGAAGCAGTCGACGGTTGTCTGGCCGGTGCAACCTGATCCTCGGTCGTAGGACGGGGGGCCGATCAGCCGCGCTCCGGAGGGAAGTTGGATCTGCAGGTTGACGTGGGTAGCCGTGCCGGTGCCGTGGTTCGTGACGTACACGGTGAAATTGGCCTCGCCGCCAGGCCCGGGGGTCGGGCTCGTCTGCCTGAGCGAAACGCCGAGATCGGCGTAGCCCTGCTTCTCGACAACGTTCGGCAGCGGCGGATACGAGTGGGAGAACGTCGCGGCGAGGCTCGTTCCGTAGCTGAGTGCGTATAGACCCGGCGGCCGCCACCAGGGCGATCCTGAGCGCCCGCCACCGCCAGACCGCAACCCAAGCGGCGACCGAGAAGATTGCCCAGCAGGGTGCGGTGAACATCAGGTAGCTCGCCTTGATCTCCTTCCCGTCGATCTGTGGGTACCGGATGATCTGCGCGGCCAGCGCCAGGACTGCGGCGCCGGAGAGCAGCGCGAGGAAGCCGAGCGCAGCATCGTTCGGCCCGCGCGGCTGACGGCGTACGAGGCGGAGCAGCGGTGGGACGCCGAAGGCGAGCAGCCCGCCGATCCCGAGCGCATCGGCGGCGAGGCCGAGAACGCTCTGGCTCGAGGCGCTGACCCGATCTTCGCGCGACGAGCTAGCCCAGGTGTTGTGGAACGCGCCGTACCAGTCGCTCCAGAGATCCGCGTGAAGCTGCGGGAAGAACTGGTTCGCGAGCTGGTTACGGTACGGATGCACGACGAGCGATCGGGCGGGAAACGAGATGTAGAACGACAGTGGCTCCCCGCCCGGAACCATGTTCCCCGGCCGCTCGAGATTCCCCTGGAACGGGTTCCCCCACGTTGCGGCGGCGTATCCGAGCCACGGCCCGGCCACGAGAGCGGCCGCGGCGACGAGCCCGACGGTGAACCGTGTTGCCTTTCGGCCTCCCGCCAGAAGGGCCCCGGCGGGGAGGCACAAGACCACGACGATCGCGCTCTGGCGGGTGAGCAGGCCAAGGCCGCAGGCGATGCCCGCCGCGATTCCGAGCCCGAGCGGCCAGCCGCGAGCGCCGGCCCGCAGGAGGAGCAGGATCGCGATCGCGGCTAGGAGCGCGATCGTCGTCTCCGGGTGGAAGAGCACGCCGAGCCGCAGCACGACGGGGTAGGCGAGGACGAAGGCTGCCGTTCCGAGCATGCGTCTCGGTTGGCCGGGCCAGATCTCCCGCGCGATCAGCGCCGACACGACGACGAGGCCCATCGCGGCTGTGAGGGAAAGCATCTGCCCGGCCGACCAGGTCTGGCTGCGCCCGAGCGCCACGGTCTCGTCGAGAGCCCAGAGCCCGCCGACCGTGAGTCCTGCGATGCCGAGGATACGAGCCCGCGGCCGCGCGGACACGAGACACAACGCGGAGCCTGCGACGATCAGGAGCCAGAGGATCCGAACGGCCAGGTTCGAGCCGAGCTCGAGCGGTAGGGCGGGGACGGCACGGACTCCGTGCTCGAGCGCGATCGCCAGGGCCTCGAAGAGCGGAGGGGCCGAGTACTCGTAGCTCACGTACTCCGGCGGCAGATGCCCGTGCTGGTCGAGGTACTGGGCATTCAGCAGATACTCGGACGCGTCGATCGGGCCGGTCCGCCCGACCGTCGAGATCCCCTGCCAGCCGAGCAGCGCGAAGACGGCGAGAGCCGCGATGATCACGGCCCACGGCCAGGCGAGCGCCGGGACCGCCCGCCGGCCCGTCGCGGTCTTCGGCTCCCCGCTGCTGTTCGCCGACATCGGGAGATAATGACCTGGACGGCCGGCGCTCTGCTCCGGCCTACCCCGTCCTGCGGCGTTGGCACGGGGCGGGACCGGACCAGCGCGGCCGACCGTCCTGTCCGACCCTAGATCCGAACGAGCACTACGACAATCGCTCGAATGGGGGCGATGGCGGGCGCTACCCTGAGCGGCGTGTCGCTGCGGGGCCCACTCCTGACTGTCGGGCTCGCCGTCGTCGTCCTCACCAGCATCGTTCCCGGCGCCTCGGCCCGTCCGCCGGCCGGCCCCGATGCCGGGATCCACGACGAGTCGTACGCGCCGCGGCTGAAGGCTGCGGCCCACTACACCGGCGCGAGCATCAGGGACACCAGGCTGTCGGCGGCTGCATACGCGCTCTCGAAGATCGTCGGCGTCCCCCACACGATCGACGTGGCGTGTTGGAGTGCGAAGGACTGGCCTACGGTGAGCGGCGACGGCAGCGACACCGCCTACGAGACGATCGCGTTCTGGTCACCGGCGATGCCGCACTGGGTGCATCTCTCGCCGCAGATCTGCCACGCCTTCGAGACGCTGCTCGACCATCGGCCGCGGTACCCGAACGTGATCACCGCGGATGCCGTCGAGACGCTCGCGCACGAGACGATGCACTCGGTCGGTGTCAGCGTCGAGGCGCAGGCGGAGTGCTACGGGATGCAGCTCGCGGCGACCGTCGCCGAGAAGCTCGGCGTTCCCGTTGCCTACGCGAACTCGCTTGCGCGGCTGAACCTCGACAACTACAAGCAGCGGCCGCCGAACTACATCAACACCGCGAAGTGCCGTGAGGACGGCGTCTGGGATCTCTTCCCGGGCAAGGACTCGCCGCCGTGGCACAGCGGCTGATGTCGCGTTTACAGTCCGAAAACATGCGGCACACGGTCGGATGATGCAAGGCGGCTAGAACCACGCCTGTACCGAGGGATCGAGAAGGCAACTTGCCGGGCCGATGATCGAAGATGGGCCGGTGAGGGAGAGCACGGGGTTGTCGCGCGTCGCAGTCCAGTTCGAGCAACGGAGGGTGCGATAGTGAGGAAATTTACGGTTTTCATGGTCCTGGGATTGCTGCTTGCTTCGGCGGGGTTTGCTGCGGCCGCGATCGGTAGTCACGGGAAGCTGCTCAGCCTCCTGACTTCTACGTCGTCGACGAGCAGCACGATGACCTCGACGATGCCCGGACAGCGGCGGGTGACCATCTGTCACAGGACCGGTTCGTGGAAGCATCGGTGGCACGGCTCGTGGAAGCATCGGTGGCACACGATCACGCTGGCCCAGCCTGCGGTTGCGGCGCACCTGCGCCACGGCGATTATCTGGGCCCGTGTCTCGTTGCTCCGGCCACGACGACGTCCACCACGACGACGACTACCACGACCGCGCATGGGAACTCCGAGGATTCGGATTCCGATTCCGACTCGGACGGTCCAGGCCACAGCGAGCACGCCCATGGCAATTCGGGCAAGAGTGCCTCGCACGGCCACGGGCACGGGCACGACGACTAGTAGCCCTGGCGGGGCCTTCGGCGGGAGGGCGCGGCTCGATGCGAGCCGCGCCCGTCTCGTCTCCGTTGTGAGAGGTCGGGCCCCGAGGGTCGCAGTTGACGGTGGCGCCCGTGTTCTTTCGGGCCCGGTAGCGGCCGCGCTCGCGACGTCGGCCTTCCTGATCGCGTTCGGTGCGCTGCACTACGGCTTCTACACCCGCAACGTTCTCGTGGATACTCCGATCTACGAGCGATACGGAGACGCGATCGTGCATCACGCGAAGGTCCCGTACCGGGACTTCTCGGTCGAATACCCGCCGGCCGCGCTCGCTGCGTTTGCGGTCCCATCCCTATTCGCTCCGGCGCGCGACTTCGGCTCCTATCGCGAGGCCTTCGAGGCTTTCATGCTCCTGTGCGGTGCAACTGCCGCTGCCCTGGTCGGGCTCGTGGTCGCCCGGCAAGGTGCGCCGCCGGCGCGCGTTGCGACGCGCGCGTTGCTGGCCGGCCTTGCGCCGCTCCTGCTCGGCCCTGTCGTTCTCTCCCGCTTCGACCTCTGGCCAGCGCTTCTCACGCTCGCCGCAGTCGTCGCGCTCTCCGGTTCGCGAAACCGGTTGGGTTTCGGCCTGCTCGGAATCGCGATTGCGGCGAAGCTCTATCCGGCGGTTCTGCTCCCGCTCGCGATCGTCCACGTCTGGCGTCGGCGAGGCTCCCGCGAGGCGGGTATCTGCACGGCGGTCCTTGCGGCGACGCTCCTCATCCTGATCGTGCCCTTACTCGTCGTCGCGCCGCACGGCTTGTGGAGCAGCCTGGCCGGCCAGGCCGAGCGCCCGCTCCAGCTCGAGAGCCTTGGCTCGTCGGCGCTGCTCGTTGCCCACCAGGCGTTCGGGGTCGATCTCACCGTCGTCTTCTCGCATGGATCGAACAATCTCGGCGGACATGGTGCAGACCTGCTCGCGACGGGTCAGACGCTCCTCGGAGCGGTCGTGCTGGTCGCTCTCTGGGTCGCCTATGGCCGCGGGCCGCAGACACCCGAACGACTCCTCCGTTACTCCGCTGCGTGCGTGTGCGCATTCGTGGCCTTCGGGAAGGTGCTCTCACCCCAGTACCTGATCTGGCTCATCGCGCTGGTGCTGATCGTTCCCGGGCGTCGAGGTGATGTTTCGGCGGTCATCCTCGCCGGCGCGATGCTCGTGACGCAGCTCTGGTTCCCCTCGCACTACATCAGCCTCGCCTACCACCTGGATCCGCGCGCGTCCTGGCTCGTCTTCGGGCGCGACGTGATCCTCGTCGGCCTACTCGTCACGCTCGCCTGGCCCGACGGCAGGGCAGGCCGCCTGCGAACGGGAACAGTGAGCCTCGTCGCGGGCGTCGTTGGGCTCGCGCTGGTCGGCGCCGCCGCAAGCACGTCGGTCCAATCGGGCAACATCCGGACTGCACTCCTGAACGAGACAGGAGTCCCGAGCACGTGCGACTCGGTCAAGCCGGTACCGTCCGTGACATCCGGCTCAGCGGTCTACGAGACCGTGACCCAGCCGAACAACGCCCGTCGGTCGCGGTGCCTCTGGGTCGAGGTTCGTTCGGTGGACGGCGGACAGCTCTTCGCTGCCGCATACGCTCCGAAGTTCGCCTCGGCCGACCCGCAGACGAACTACCTGGGCGACACGGGGATCTGCACGAACATCCGCGGAGTCACCGGCCCTGCGGGCGGGATGTCTGTCCGCGTACCTGCGCATACGCCGCTCGTGGTCGACGTCGAGGCCTGTTCCTCGGACGAGCTCGATCTGCGCTACACGCTCGACCTGCGAACGACGGCGAGACCCGTTGCCGGGTTCGTGGCGGCGAGTGCCGTTCGCACGGGCGACGGTCTCCGGTTCCGCTGGCGGGTCGCCCGGGAGCCGGCGGGCGTCCGGTTCGCGATTCTCCGCCGCTCAGGGGGAACGACGACCCTGGTGGCGCGGGTTCCCGGCGGGAGCTCGAGCCTCCACTCGTACCTCTGGCGCGGCGCGAGCGTCGACTCCGAAGCGCGGTATTTCCTCACCGCGCAGATGCCCGCTGGAAATTGGGAGTCGCGCGGACCGCTCTCGCCCGACGCGCAGCGCTAGCGACTACACGGCTCACGTCCGGCGCTCCGAAGCGAATCACGTAACTCTTCGAGCTTGCGATACGCACAAGGCACACTTCAGCCGTGCGGACCTCCTCCGGGCTCTGGTCTACGAGCGTCCTGAGGCTGCAAGCAGCCCGCGTGCTCGAGCGCGCCAGAGGTGCGGCGGAGCAAGGGGCAGTGCTCGCGGGCCGCCTGCCCGTGCCGAAGGCATGGATGGTCGTCGGGGCCCTCCTGATCGGCGAGTGGGTGGCGAACTACAGGGCCGCGATGATCGCAGCTCACAACGGCTGGCAGTTCTACAACGGGGGGGACGGCAGCTGGTACTACACGACGACGACCGTCTTGGCACACGGTCACATTCCCCAGGCGACGCTCGGATTCGGCTACTCGCTCGTGCTCGCTCCGATCGTCCATTTCGCGGGCCCGAACGCCATGCTCGGCCTCCCGATGATCGTCGATCTTCAACCAGCTCGTTCTGGTGCCGATCGCTCTCGTTTGCGTCTATGCGATTGCGAACATGATCGGTGGTCGCTGGTTCGCGTTCTTCGTGGGTGCCGTCTGGGTGGTGTTCCCGTTGGCGGCGATCCATTACTTCCGGCCCGATTACCACGAACGGTATGTCGACATGCAGATGCCGCAGATGATCGGACTGAGCGGCGAAGGCGACTACCCGTCGATGGTTCTCCTCCTCGTCTCGGCCTACTTCGTGCTCAGGTTCGTGCGGCTCGGGCGAAGGCTGGACGTAGTGACGAGCGGGCTCGCAGCCGGGTTCGCGATCGCGGTGAAGCCGTCCAATCTGCTCTTCCTGCCGGCGCCGTTCCTCGTTCTCCTCGTGGCGCGAAATCCCAGGGCGCTCGCCCTCTTCGCCGCCGTGATGTTGCCGTCGGTGATCGCGCTGACGGTCTGGAAGTACCGCGGGCTCGGCTACCTGCCCGCCTTTCAGCACTCGGCGACCGTCGAGGCTCTGGGCCTGCACCCGGCGCTCGTGGCCAGTCCGACAAGCTCGTGGTTCGACCACTTCGTGCCGCTCAACTGGCACGAGCTCCGAGCGAACTTCGATGCGATTGGGGTTTACACGCGAAGCGGGTGGCTGATCACCGTCGCAATTGTCGGGGGGTTCATCGGGCTTGCGAGACGCTGGTTCGCTGCCGCGGTCCTCGCAGCAGCCTGGTTCGGGACGTACGTCGTGTTCAAGGGAAGCTCCACCCAGGTCGACGTGGTGCGTGGCGACTTCTTCAACCACCTGATCGCTGCCTTTCCAGCGTTCCTCTTTCTGGTTACGTCCTGCGTGTTCCTCGTCGACCTGCCCCGACGAAGGAAGAAGCGCCCGGACGCCGTCGCGGCGCCGGAGCGAGGGCGTCTTCGCTTCGTCCCTGCGGGCGTCCTCGCCGCGATCACCGTGATCGGGCTGGTGATCGTCGCGACCCTTCCACCCATGACGACGGCGGCGGAGGCCTACGTGCCATGGGTGAACTTCGTCGTGCCCGCGAATGCGTTCGACCTCACCGCGACGCGCTCCGCGGGCTCGCGTGTGACGCTGGAGTGGCCCGCCCAACACGCGACCGACGGAACCCTCTCCTACGCGGTCTTCCGCGATCCGACCGACCAGCTCTCCTGCACGCGGCTCCTGCACGCTGCTTCGCGCTGCGTGTTCAAAGGCACGACGGTCGCGTCCGTGCCGGGCACCGTGCACTCCTGGGTCGACCGTTCGGCCGGGAGGGGGCGAAGTACCTACTACGTCGCTTTCAGCTCGTCGCCCGGACAACCACAGGATTCAAACGACTACCTGATGCTCAGCCGGCCGGCCTCCGTGGGCGCAGTCGGCCAGGGCTGATCGACTCCAGTGACATGACTCCGCTCGACAATGGTGCACGGGCGATCGACAGGCAGCCTCGCCGCAGACCACGTTCCGACGATCCTGGGTCTGATCGTGGCGACTCGGCGTCGGCGTGGATCGCTTGACCTCGCGTTGGAGATCTCTCATCAGGCGACCAAGCAGGACCACCCGGCAGCGCCAGGACCGCGCTGAGCCGCACGACCAGCTCGAGCTGCGACGAAGCGTTCGCTCGGCGCAGGTGCGCCGACGCCAGGAAGCGCAGCGACCTCACACGACGCGGACGTGTTCCGCGACATCCCGATGTCGATGCGCGCCGCTCTTGCCGACGGCGGCTTCCAGAGACGGTTGCCGGTTACGGTCACCTCTCGGAACGTTCGCCTCAGCTGCGCGACGCAGAGAAGACGGCAGAGCCCGGACTGGCAGCCGTTCCTTCTGACGGCCTTCGACCGCCGTGCGCGACGAGCTCTTCGATGCGGCTAGGACGTCGAATCGGAGCCCGCACTCAGCCAGGCGTTGCCGCTATGAGCTGGACTAGATGCGCGCTCGCTTTGGGAAGCCCCAGGGCGCCCTGGGGCCGGCCCGGGCGGTGTGTCCGATCGGGCCGGTCCCCCATCATTTGTTCGTTGGCTGTCAGGCGGGCTCTGTCGCTCGAACGAGGCGGGCTCCGGTCGTGATCAGGAATGCGAGCCAGGTGAGGAAGCCCAGGCCGGCGACTCCGAACAAGGCCATCGTGTGACCTGCTGCGATGGCTGGCCCTGCGATGGTGCCGACAACCAGCATGAAGGCACCGATCGGGGCGAGCCAGGTGAACGGCTTCGGGGTCATTCCTGCGGCGATTGCGGCCCGTGATAGGCCGAGCAGCGCGAGGGCGATCGAGAAGTCGAGGACGGTGAAGATGCTGTTGTGTAGTGCCCAGAGGGCTTGGATCGCACCGAGATCGGGACTGGTCATGTGTGCGGCGACGGAGAGCGCCTGCTCGGCCGCCACCACGAGTGCAAACACGGTGAAGATGCCGAGGGCACCTACGAGACCGGTGATTGCCCAGCCCGGCCGGCTGCCCGCGAGGAGCTGTCGGGTGACTCCGCCCAGGAAGACGGCCAGGCCGATGCCGCTCACGACGTAGGTCGTGGCGAGGACGATCGAGATCGCCCAGTCACCGGAGTAGTGCGACAGCACCTTGGCGGCAGAAGCGCCGTTGCCGGGTGCGGTGGCTCCCCGAATGACGTTCTGGGCGATCACAACGACGGCGAAGGTCAGCGCTCCCCAGCCCGCTGCTCTGGTGCTGAGGTCGCCCGGCATCGACCGGCCGTGCGTGCTGGGAGTGCGATCGCCGACGCGGGCGTCGAGAAGGGTGGCATCTGACATGGTGGAACCTCCTGACTTGAACGATGATAAGATGACTGGAATGATATTCCAGTAAATCGACTCGTTGTCAAGTGGTAGAAGAGATCCATGTCTCATGAGCAGCCGACGATGCGCGAGCGGCAGGCGGAGTTCAGCAGGAACGAGATCCTCAAGGCCGCCCGCCGCCTGTTCGCCGAACGCGGCTTCACCAAGACCACCGTGCGCGATATCGCGCAAGCTGCCGGAGTCTCCGCCCAGACCGTCTACGACAGCATCGGCTCGAAGCAGGCGGTGGTCGCCAGACTCAACGACCTGATCGACTCCGAGGCCGGCATCGGCGCCATCATCGGCCCAGTCGCAGCCTCCCGCGACCCACAACAGGTAGCCGCCCTGTCCGCCCGAATCACACGAGCGATGATCGAAAACTGCGGAGACATCATCCGAGCGATCGTGACCGGAGCAGCCGCCGAACCCGAGATCCAGGCCGTTCTCGACGACGGACACCGCCGACACCTCGAAGGCGCCCGCACCGTCGTAGGACTCCTCCAGGGTATGGACGCGCTCGTCTCAACAGCCGACCTCGCCGCGACATCGGAGACCCTCGCGGCGATTACCGACTTCCGGTTCGCCCTCATCCTCCGCGAGAACTACGGCTGGACTCTCGACCGCATCGAGGAATGGATGACAACGGCCAGCCGCAACCTCCTCCTCGGCTGAATCAAGCCGACCCGAACCGCGCGGCCCTGACCGGGGGGTGTGCGAGGTTCTCTCACTCACACACCTGGCGTCCGCAGCCGTGAGAGTCCGGTTTCGGGGGCCTCTATCTCCTTTCCCCGTTCGCTGCTTACCGCGCCGTAACGACCCCCGCTTACACTTCGCCCATGGCCGAGGAGCGGACAGATATCGCTGGGATCTTCGAGAAGATGAAGGAAGAGGTGCGCGCCGCCGGGCCGCGGACGGGTGACGTGACGCCCGCTCAGGTGCGGCTGTCGGTGCGAGACCAGGCGGAGCGGATGTGGGCCATCTCGGCCGACCGTCCGGTAGTCGGCAAGGGTGGCGTGATCAAGCGCTTCCTGAGGCCGCTCATGCGCTGGTACGTCGAGCCGGCATTCGCCGATCAGAGGGCGTTCAACGACGCCGTCCTCAAGCTGATCGACGATCTCGACGAGCGGATCGCCCGGCTCGAGACCAAATGAGAATTGCGGTCTGCAGGCCGCAGGTTCCGTACACCTACGGCGGGGCGGAGGTCGTGGCGGACCAGCTCGTCGACGAGCTGCGGATCCGCGGGCACGAGGTCGACCTGATCGCCGTCCCGTACGCCTGGATCGGCGCGCGCGTGCTCGACCAGGCGCTGATCTGGCGGATGATCGAGGTGAACCAGACGCCGGGGAAGCCGACCGATCTCGTGATCGCGACCAAGTTCCCGTCCTACGGGATCCGGCACCCGAACAAGGTCGTCTGGCTCGTCCACCAGTTCCGGCAGGCGTACGACTTCGACCGGGGCGAGTTCGGGCAGTACTCCGAATCGCCTCCCGACCGGGCGACGCGGCTCGGGGTCGAGCGGTACGACAAGGTGGCGCTCGGCGAGGCGAAGCGGATCTTCACGATCTCCGGCAACGTCGCCGACCGGCTCAAGCGCTACTCGGGCCTCGACGCGACCGTGCTCCCGCCGCCGCCGCAGAGCCTCGACTACCGGACGACCGAGTACGACGGGTTCGTGCTCTCGGTCAACCGGCTCGACCGCTACAAGCGGATCGACCTGCTGATCGAGGCAGCGAAGAGCGAGCCGGCGATGAAGATCGTGATCGTCGGCGACGGCCCCGACCGCGGGCGGCTCGAGAAGCTCGCGTCCGGGCTGAACGGACGCGTCGAGTTCGCCGGACGGGTCGACGGCGAGAAGCTCGCCGACCTCTACGGGCGCTGCCTCGCCGTGTACTACGCACCCGTGGACGAGGACTACGGGATGGTCCCGTACGAGGCGTTCCTCTCCGCGAAGCCGGTCGTGACGACGCTCGACGCGGGCGGCCCGCTCGAGGTCGTCCACGACGGCGAGACCGGAGTCGTCGTCGCCGCCGATTCGGCCGAGATCGCCAAGGCCTGCGCCCACCTCGCCGCGCACCGCGACGAGGCGAAGCGGCTCGGAGAGGCCGGCAAGGCGGTGGCCGAGCGGATCACCTGGGACACCTGCATCGACGCCCTGCTCTCGTGAAGGTCGCCTACTACTCGCCTCTGCCGCCCACGCGCTCCGGGATCGCGGACTACTCCAACCTCCTTCTGCCGGCTCTTCAGGAGCGGATCGACGAGGTGGTGATCGCGCGGCCCGGGAAGCGGGCTCCCTCCGCCGACGTCTGCCTGTACCAGATCGGAAACGACCCCGACGCGCACGGCTGGATCGTCGATGCGCTGCGTGAGCGCCCCGGCGTCGTCGTGCTCCACGAGCTCGTGCTGCACCACCTGATCGCAGGCATCACGATCGGCCGGGGCAACGGCCGCGGCTACATGGAGGCGATGGAGCGCGACTACGGCGTCGCCGGCCGCCTGCTTGCGCTCGGGGTGCTCGACAACCTGCTGCCCCTGATCTGGGAGACCCAGCCCGAGCGCTTCCCGCTCACCGGCACCGTGCTCGACCTGGCGCGCGGCCTCATCGTCCACTCGCACTACGTCGAGCGCGGCGTTCGCGAAGCCGGCTACGCGGGGCCGCTCTGGCGGATCCCGCACGCGGCCTGGCCGGGCGACGAGATCGCCCCCGCCGAGGGCTTCTCGGGCGAACCGCTGATCGGCTGCTTCGGCCACATGAACATGAACAAGCGGATCCCGCAGCTCCTCGAAGCTTTCACGCTCCTGCGCGTGCGGCGTCCCGGCGCGAAGCTGATGCTGGTCGGCACCGCGACGGAGCGGTTCGACCTCGACCGCCGGCTCGAGCGGCTCGGGATCGGCGGCGACTCCGTGATCCGCGAGGGCTACGTGAGCGAAGAGCGGTTCGAGTCGCTCATGGCCGCCTGCGACGTGCTCGTCAATCTCCGCTCGCCGACGATGGGCGAGACGTCCGGCTCGGTGATCCGCGCGCTCTCGCTCGGCAAGCCGATGCTGGTCTCCGACATCGGCTGGTTCTCCGAGATCCCAGACGGCGCCGCCCTGCGCATCCCGGTCGACGAGTACGAGGTGCCGACGATCGCGGCGGCGCTCGAGCTCGCAGCCGACCGCGGCACCGAGCTCGGCGCCGGGGCCCGCGAGTACGTGCGCCGCGACCACGACCTCGGGCACGTCGCCGACGCGTACGTCGCCGCCCTCGAGGAGGCCGCCGGCGGAGACGCCGCGACCGACGCGATCCTGATCCGGATCGCCGAGGCCGCCGCCGGCATCGGGCTCGACGATCCGAAGGAGATCGTCCGGATCGCGCGGGAGGCGGGGCTCGTATGAGCGCCATCATCGCGGCCCGCGCGCGTGCGGTGGCGATTCCTGCGGGCCTGTGGCTGACGGCGATCGTCGTCTGCTCGATCGTCGTGCGCGTCGCGCTCGGCCACCGGATGGTCGCGCCGTGGATCATGGTCGACGAGCTGGTCTACTCCGAGCTCGCGAAGAACGTCGCGGCCCACGGCGAGTTCCTCGTGCGCGGCGTTCCCTCGCACGGTTACGGCTTCGTCTACCCGGTGCTGATCTCGCCGGCGTGGAGGCTCTTCACGTCGATCCCCGACGCCTACACCGCCGCGAAGGCGATCGATGCGGTCCTGATGTCGCTCGCGGCGATCCCGGCCTACTTCCTGGCGCGCCGCGTGCTGCCGGCGGGCCTCTCGCTGGTGTCGGCGCTGCTCGCCGTCCTCATCCCCTCGATGCTCTACACGGGGATGCTGATGACGGAGAACGCGTTCTACCCGTTGTTCCTGCTCGCGGCGTTCCTGCTCGTCCTCACGCTCGAGGCGCCGACCGCCTTCCGTCAGATCGCGCTGCTCGCCGTCTGCGGGGTCGCGTTCGAGACGCGCGCTCAAGCGGTCGCGCTCTTCGCCGCCGTGGCGACCGCGCCGATCCTGCTCGCCCTGATCGAGCGCCGCGGAGCCCGCGCGACTCTGCGCAGGTACGGCTGGCTCTACGGCCTGCTCGGAGGCGGCGCGGCGCTCGCGCTTGCCGGAACGGTCGCGGCCGGCCGCTCGCCCCTGTCGCTCCTCGGCGCCTACCGAGCCGCCACCTCGAGCTCGTACACGGTCAGCGGCGTTCTCCACTTCTTCCTCTACCACGTCGCAGAGCTCGACCTCTACCTCGGCATCTTCCCGTTCGCTGCGCTCCTCGCCCTCTGGCTCGCGCCTCGCCGTCCGAGCCCCGGCGCCCGTGCGTTCGCGGCGGCGTCGCTCGCGATCTGGGTCTGGCTGCTCGCCGAGGTCGCCGCCTTCGCGTCGGCGAGCTTCGTCAACCGGATCGAGGAGCGGAACACGTTCTACCTGGCGCCGCTCGCTCTGATCGCGCTTGTCGGGATGGCAGTCGATGGTGCCGTCACGCGTCGGCGCCGCGTCCTCGTCGCGGCCGGGATCGTCGCGGGGATCCTGCCGTTCTTCATCCCCTACGTGCGCTTCATCAACACGAGCGCGGTGTCGGACACCTTTGCGCTCATGCCGTGGTGGTGGGCGCAGGACAACCTGATCCACCTCGACCAGGTGCGCTGGGCAGCGCTCGTCGTATCGCTCGTCGCCGCCGGGTGCTTCATCTGGGTCCCGCGGCCGAAGGTGCTCATCCTGCCCGCGCTCGTTGCCGTCTGGTTCATTGGGATGGCCTACGTCGTCGAGAGCGGGCTCCACGGGATCCACAAGACCACTGTCGGCTCGCTCTGGGCGGGGACGCACATGCCCCACCCGAACTGGATCGATCGGGCGGTTGGGCCGAACGCGGACGTCGCCGTCCTCTGGACGGGCTCGATGCCGTCCGCCTACCCGGTCTACGAGAACGAGTTCTTCAGCCGGAGCGTGCGCACCGTCTACGACGTCGACGGCGCCGCACGCCCCGATCCGCTCCCCGAGACGGACGTGACGCGCCGCGCCGACGGCAGGCTCGTCGCCGCGGACGGAAAGCCCATCAGCGCCCAGTACGTCCTGGCCTCGACCGCGGTCGAGGTCGCGGGGAAGCGCGTGGGGAAGGCCGACGGCGCCGGCGTCGAGCTCTACCGCGTGCGTGGTCCGATCATCATCCCGACCCGGGTCCAGGGGCTCTACCCGAACGGCACCTGGTCGACGCCCAGGGTCGTCTACCAGCGGGTCGACTGCAGCGGCGGCACGGTCGCGGTCGACCTGGAGGGCGACCCGAACCTGTTCAAGCGCCCGCAGACCGTGTTCGTCCACGAGGGCGGCCGGCTCGTGGCGCGGACGACGATCCCGAGTAGCACCCAGACGACCCTGAAGGTCCCGCTCCGGCGAGCGCCGAACGGCCGCTGCACGGCCGTCTTCACGTTCGGGCAGGTCAAGGTCCCCGCCCGGATCGAGCCCGGATCGACCGACATCCGGCCGCTCGGCGCCCACTTCCTGAACTTCACCTACAACCCGTGAGGATCGCCTTCGACGTCTCTCCGCTCTCGCACGAGCGGACGGGCGTGAACAACTACATCCTCGGCTCGCTGCGCGGTCTGGCAGAGGCAGCTGAGAAGGCGGGCGACTCGATCGTCGCGTTCGCACCGACCTCTCCTGCCGGACGCAAGACGATCCGCGAGGTGCTGGACGGGATCCCGCTCGAGCTGCGGCTGAAGACGTTCATCGGCGCGCATGCCTGGCGCACGGCCTGGTCGCGGGCCGGGTGGCCGCCGGCCGAGCGCTGGCTCGGCGACTTCGACGTCCTCCACTTCACCGACTGGATGTATCCGCCCCAGAGCGCAGGCCTGCGTGCGACCACGATCCACGATCTCGTGCCGCTCCACTACCCGGAATGGGTGACCGGGCGGACGCACTCGATGCACACCCGCAAGTACGCGCACACCGCGGCGACCTGCGGCGTGATCTTCGCCAACTCGGCCTTCACCGCCGACGATGTCGCCGTGAGCCTCGGTTTTCCGCGGGAACGGATCGTCGTCGCGCATCCGGGGATCGCGGCCGAGTACCACCCCGACGGCGCCGACGGCGGGGCGCGAGGCCCCGTACCTGCTCACGGTCGCGACGCTCGAGCCGCGCAAGAACCTCGGCACGCTGGTCGAGGCCTTCGCGCCCTCGCCGAGCCTGGGCTCGAGCTGGTCGTCGTCGGCGGAGCCGGGTGGGGCGAGCAGCCCGAGCTCGACCGGCCCGGCGTCGTTCGGCTCGGCCGTGTGTCCGGACGACGGAGCTCGCCGCGCTCTACCGTGGAGCGGCCGCGGTCGTCTACCCGTCGCGGTTCGAGGGCTTCGGGATGCCGATCACCGAGGCGATGGCCTGCGGTGCACCCGTTGTCGCCTCCTCGCACGCGTCGATGAACGAGGCCGCCGGCGGAGCCGCCGTCCGCTGCGATCCCGAGAGCCCGGAAGCGATGGCCGAGGCGATCCGCGAGGCGCTCGGCCGCCGCGACGAGCTGCGCGCGCTCGGGCTCATCCATGCCGCCGGGTTCTCGTGGCAGAGAACGGGCGAGCTCTTCCTCGAGGGGTACAAGCGATTCTCGTAGGCATCGACACGACGCCGCTCCTGCAGACCCGCGCCGGCACCGCCCGGTACCTGCGCGGGCTGCTCGCCAACCTCGACGTGCCCGTGATCCAGACGTCGTTCCCGGCGACCTCGCGCGCACGCGCCGTGGCCGCCGATGCGCTCTGGTACCCGCGGCTGCGTGTGCCGGACGCGGACGTGCTGCATTGCCCGACGTTCCGCGGGCCGTTCTCGTCGCCCGTCCCGCTCGTCGTGACGGTTCACGACCTGGCCGTGCTGCGCCACCCCGAGTGGTTCAACCGCTGGACGCGCACCTACTCGCGCCAGGCGGTGCCTCGTGTGATCCGCGCCGCCTCGCGGGTGATCGCGGTCTCCGAGTTCACCGCGGGCGAGCTGCGCGACCTGCTCGCCGTCCCGGCGGCCAAGATCAGAGTCGTGCCGAACGCCGTCGAGGACGTGTTCACGCCCGAAGGGCCACGCGCGGAGGGTGACTACGTGCTCGCCGTCGGGACGCTCGAGCCGCGCAAGAACCTCGCCCGGATCGCAGCTGCCGTCGACGGCGAGCTGCGTGTCGTCGGTGCGCGCGGCTGGGGGAACGTCGAGCCGCCCGCGAACGTGACCTGGCTCGGCGAGATCGGCGACGACGAGCTTGCCTCTCTCTACCGCGGAGCTCGGTGCCTCGTCTACGCGTCGCTCTACGAGGGGTTCGGCATCCCGGTCGCCGAGGCCCTCGCCTGCGGCTGTCCCGTCGTCACGACCGCGGGAAGCCCGATGGCGGAGCTGGCCGCCGGCGACGCCGTCTACGTCGACCCCACCGATACGGCGTCGATCCGCGACGGCATCGCCCGCGCCGCTGCGGCCCCACCGCGGCGAGGCGCCACCTGGGCCGATGTCGCCCGCCTGACCACCGAGGTCTACGCGGAGGTCGCGTGATCCTGATCGACGCCGACGTTCTCGGCCGGCAGCGCACGGGCGACGAGACCTACGTCCAGAACCTGCTCCGGGAGCTTCCCGGCGTCGCACCGGACCTCGAGCTCGCGGCGGTCACGAGGCATCCCGAGCTGGTTCCCGAGGGCATCGAGCCGATCGAGCTGCCCGCGCGGCTCTCCGAGGCGCGGATGGCCTACGCGCTACCGCGGCTGCTCGGGCGGCTGAAGCCGCAGCTCGTGCACCTCCAGTACTTCCTGCCGCTCGGCTGGCACGGGCGTTCGGTCGTCACCGTGCACGACCTCTCCTTCGACGGCTCCGACACGACGATGGGCCTCCTCGACCGGACCGTGTTCCGAGCGCTCGTGCCGCGCGCCGTCCGGCGGGCGGGCCATGTGCTCACCGTCTCCGAGCGAACGAAGCGGGACATCCTCGCCCGCTACGGGGTCGCGGAGAGCAAGGTCACCGTCACGCCGAACGGCGTCGACCCTGCGTTCACGCCGGGAACCGCACATGACGGTTACGTCCTCTTCGTCGGCGCGATCCAGAAGCGCAAGGATCCGCTGTCCGCGCTCGCCGCTGCAAAGGCGGTCGACCTGCCGCTCGTCGTGGCCGGCCCCGAGAAGGACACGGGCCTCGCCGCCCAGCTCCGCACGGCCGGGGCCGACCTGCGCGGCTATCTGCCCAAGGAAGCCCTCGCCGATCTCTACCGGGGCGCTGCGCTCCTCGTTCTGCCCTCGCGGTTCGAAGGGTTCGGCCTGCCCGTGGTCGAGGCGATGGCCTGCGGCACGCCGGTCGTCGCGGCCGACGAGCCCGCGCTCCGCGAGGTCGGTGGAGATGCGGCGGTGTACGCAGTGGGCGGCGATTTCGGCGCTGCTGCCGTCAAGGCTCTCGGCGAGCGAGAGCGCCTCTCGGCCGCCGGGATCGAGCGCGCGAAGGCGTTCTCGTGGACGGAGACCGCGCGCCGTACCGCCGAGGTGTACCGGCTGGTGCTCGCGTGAAGGTCTCGGCGATCGTCGTGTCGCACGGGAGCGCTGCCGAGCTGGCCGAGTCGCTGCCGGCGCTCGAGCCGCAGGTCGACGAGCTGCTCGTGATCGCCAACGTGCCGGGGAGCGTCCCGACCGGGGTGGAGGCGCTCCACAACGATCGCCCGCTCGGATATGCGGCGAACATCAACCTCGGGCTCACCCGAACGAGCGGCGAGGCCGTCCTGGTCTCCAACCCGGACGCCGTCGCCGCGCCCGGCGCCGTCGCGGCCTTGCGCGACTTCATGGCGGCGCACCCCCGCTGCGGGGTCGCCGGCCCGGGGATGACCTTCCCCGACGGGAGCCCGCAGCCGTCGCGGCGACGCTTCCCGACGGTGGGTGGCACGGTCGTCCGCCGGACGCCGCTCCGGAAGCTCGTGAAGCAGGACCATCACCTTCATCTCGACGAGCCGGCGCCCGACGGTCCCGTCGAGACCGACTGGATGCTCGGCGGCTTCCTGCTGCTGCGCCGCGCCATGATCGACGAGCTCGGTGGTCTCGACCCGGGCTTCCGGCTCTACGGCGAGGACATCGATCTGCAGTACCGGGCGATGCTGGCCGGCTGGCAGCGCTGGTACATCCCGGCCGCCGTCGTCCGCCACGAGCACAAGGCCGTCACGGACCGGCGGCTGCTGACGCGAAGGACGCTGTGGCACTGGCGTGGAATCCTGCGTTTCGTGCGCAAGCATCCGGAGCGGCTCCGCGCCCTATGAGCTCGGAGGAGAAGTACGACGCCCTCGCGGAGGGCTTCTCTGAGCGCGAGTACGCCGACCCGGCCCGCTACTCGGCGGGCCGTGCGCGGCTCGTCGTCGAGCTGGGGCCGCGGCTCGAGCGCGGAGCGACCGTCGTCGACCTCGGTTGCGGCGACGGGATCATGGCCGGGCCGCTCGGGGAGTACGGCCTCGTCTACACCGGCGTTGACTCGAGCACGCAGATGGTCGAGGCGGCGCGCCGCCGCCATCCCGGCCTGACGTTCGTCGCCGAGCGCTCCGAGGCCTACCGGCCGCCCGAGCCCGTCGACGCGACGATCTGCCTGCGCGCGTTCTACTACCCGGAGGACCGGATCGCCTTCTTCCGCGGGATCGCGGAGTACACGAAGCAGAAGTTCGTGTTCGACTTCCGCCAGGCCGCGCATCCGGCTGACACGGTCGAGCGGGATCTCCGCACCGCCGGGTTCACACGGATCGCGATGCGGCCGTACTTCGTGCCTCAGCGCCGTGCGGTTCCCGGCCTCGCCGCGAGCGCGCTCGAGGCGGCGGAGCGGACCGGGCCGCTCGGGCTGTTCCTCTCGCGGTACGCCGGCCGCGTCTTCTGCAGCGCGAGCGTCTGAGTGCTCCGATCGCTCGGGTTGACGCGGCGGCGGGTGGCGGCGTTCGCCGGGGTGTATGCCTCGGTCGCGCTCGGCCTCGCCTCGGCGATCGTCGCGCTGCGAGTCCTCGGGCCGACCGGCGCGGGCCGGTTCACGATCGTCGTCGGCACCGTGGACTTCCTGGCGCTGCTCGTCTGGCTGACGAGCGACGACGCGCTCATCAAGTACGGCTTCCGGTACGCAGCGAACGAGGAATGGGGCCGCTTCCACCGGCTGATCCGGCTTGCCTTCACCTGCGAGGTCGCCGCGGCGTTCGCAGCGACGGCACTGATCGTGGCGATTGCGCCGTTCGCGTCGGACATCTTCAAGGGCGGCGCGGGGCTCGAAGTGCCGCTCCTGATCGCGGCGACTCTGCCGCCGCTCCAGGCGCTCGAGTCGATCGCGGCGGCCTCGCTGATCCTGGCCGGCCGTTACGACCTCCGCGGGACCTGGCTGACGATCTCGATGGGGCTGCGGCTCGCCGGGATCGCGATCGGCGCGCAGTACGGCGTGACCCAGGCCGTGATCGGCGTCGTGATCGCCCAGGTGGTGACGACGATCTCGATCCTCGGGATCGGCCTCGCGAGCCTTCGCCAGTTTCCGTCCGCCGCCCCGGTTCCGCTCGGCGACGACCGGCGGCCGATCATCAGGTTCGTGATCCAGAGCGCTGCCTACACGGGGCTGATCTCGGTGCGCACCTGGATCGCGCCGCTCACGCTCGGCATCGTCCGCACGCCCAACGAAGTCGGTCTCTTCCGGGCCGCACAGATGCCGCAGAACGGGCTCGCGGCGGTCTCCTCGCCGCTGCGCATGATCCTGCTCAGCGAGCAGACACGGGACTGGGAGCACGGCCGGCCCGAGGTCGTGATCGCCGGGATCCGCCGCTACGTCGCGGGCTCGGCGGCGATCGCGGCGCTCGCGCTCGTGCCGGTGCTGCTGACGATCCCGTGGCTGATCCGGATCCTGTTCGGCCCCGACTACTCGGGAGCGGTGTCGGCTGCCCGGCTGATCCTGGTCGCGGCCGCGATCCAGCTCGTGTTCAGCTGGACGAAGACCTTCCCGGTCACGATCGGGCGGCCCGGGCTGCGGCTGATCGCACACGGCGTCGAGACCGTTGTGATGCTCCCGCTGATCATCGTCTTCGGCAAGGAGTGGGGCGTCACCGGCGCCGGCGGAGCCGTGCTCGTCTCCTCGGTCGCCTTCGCGCTCACCTGGGGCGTGATCGTGTGGCGCCTTCGCCGGACGGGCGGGTTCAGGACAGCGTGACGACGGCCGAGCGGTGTGCGAGCGCGGGGTCATCGAGCTCGCGGACGGAGAACCGGGCGTCCGCCGCGAACGGCTCGAGGAACTTCGCGTTGTAATAGACGATCGTGGCGGGCCGGCCGCGCTCGAGCAGGGCGGCGGCGAAGCGGCTCATCACGGTGCCGTCGAACGGGTTGAAGAGGTAGAAGACCGTTCCTTCGGGCGGGATCAGCCTGGTCGCGTCACCACAAACCACCGTGACATTCCGGCGCCGCCGGAGCCGCTTGGCTGTTGCTGCGCAGAGCTCGGGGTCGAGCTCGATCCCGTAGATCGCGTTTGCCGGGAAGCGGTCGATCAGCCAGTTGAGCGACCTGCCCTTGCCGCAGCCGACGTCGACGATCACGTCTGCGGGCCCGACCGAGACGTCGCGGAAGACGCGGTCGAGATCCTCGTAGGGCGAGTTCGTCGCGTGGAACGCCCCGAGATGCTCGTGCCGGCTCCGGACGGTTCCGCCGAGCGGGCGGCCGTGGCGGAGGTCGCGGAGGGCGCTGCGGAGCATGACCGGGGCCCGCTGGATCGCGGTCGCGAGGTTCATGTCGCGCGTCTCCGCAGGATCGTCTTGACGCGGGACGTGAGCTGCGTGGCGTCGAGCCCGGCCTTCGCGAGCCTGGCCGGGCCGAGGATCGCGGTGCGGGTGGCGTTGATCCTGCGTGCCCGGAAGGTGGGGGCGAAGATGACGGCGTTCCGCTCCTCGCGCGTCTCGTTCGCGTACTGCTCCTTGTAGGCCGCGTCTCCCGGGCCGAAGTCGAGGACGTCGAGCCCAGGGTCGGCGCAGGCATCCTCGATCACGCGCATCAGGAGGTAGATCCCGACGCGGTGCTCTGCGTAGGTGTCGTCGAAGCCGCCCGTACGGAGCAGTGTCGTCCGCCGGAACGGCGAGCAGAGCCAGTACGCCGCGGGGTTGCCGTCGAGGTACAGGAGGTAGCCGCGCAGCCAGCCGTTCTCGAGGCCGACGCGCACGAGCTCGCGCTGCTCGGCGGTGTCTGCGAACCCCGCTCCGAGCCGCCGCTGGTAGGTCGACTGCGCGACCCGGTCGGCGTCGGCGACGAGCCGGTCGGCATCGGCCGGGTCGCGAACGATCTCGACGGAAAGGGCGTCTCCGAAGGCCGCCTCGAGCTGTCTCGCGTCGCGGCGAATCCCCTTGCGGGTCTTGTGGCTGCGAGACGCCAGGAACTCGTCGAAGGAGCCGGGAAGCCGCAGGAGGCGGCGCGTCCAGGGCGCGATCAGCGGCTGTCTCGTCAGCGGGCCGCCGACGGAGGCGAACGCCGTAGCGAGCGCGGAGCCGACTTCGAGGGGAGGGAGCGCCGCGACCTCGGCGTCGCCGGCTTCGAGCGCGTCCTCGACCACGCCGGCGAGGGCCGTTGCTGCGTCGGGGTGGACGCTTGCGATCCCGCCGTCCACCACCTGGAGTGCCCGCACGGTCGGTGCGTAGAGCTCGCGGTAGCCGACGGTCGCTGCGAGCCGGCGCATCTCGATCCGCGCTGCGAGGCCGCCGATCGGCATGTCGCCGTCGTACACGACGGCGGCGAACGGGCCGACCACCCCGGCTCGCGTTCGCAGCCTCGCCGTGAAGTAGGGATACGCCGCCTCTTCCCGCTCCCAGGGGAGCTTGTCCCAGGCGGGCCGGAGCTCCTCGAGCTGCTCGGGAGTCCGTGCGATCTCGACCCGGAGCTGGGCGGTCACTTGGACGGCTTGAACACGAAGCCGATTTGCGCGCCGAGGTGTCGCGGGTCGTTGGCGGACGGTGGGATCGTGTTCGGGATCGCGACCTCGACGCGGACGGGCGTGTGCTTGATCGGGACCGCGATCACGCTCGAGGTGCCGTTCTTCACCACATGGTGGATCTCGGTGTAGACGTGCTTGAGCCGCGGCGAGTCGTGCTTGTCGATGCGGACCGTGCCCACGGAGATCGTCGCCTGCCCGGCGGGGTAGCTGCCGTTGTAGCCCTTGCGGCCGATCGAGATCAGGAGCGTTCCCTTCTGGTTCGGCTTGAAGTAGGTGTAGGCGCACCAGCTGGGGCACCAGGTGTCCGAGTACAGCTGCTGGACGGCGTCGAGCAGATGCCAGGGCTTGCCGCCGGTGTAGTAGAGCGTCATCGCTCCCTGTCTCTTCACGACGGGGGCGTCGAGGACGACGCCCGTGTCCGCGAGGACATAGGGGTTTCCCGAGTCGTCCGACAGGAGCCCCTCGGGGTTGACGAGATTCGGGGTCGACGTCGGCCCCGGCCCGGGCGCGGTCCCGTCGAGGCTCGTGACGTGCTTGATCGAACGGTTCCAGAACTCGGTCAGCTGCTCGCCGAACGGGTCGAGGATCGCCTGGCCGACGTAGGTCACGGGCTGCCCGTGCACGCGCGCGTCGACCCAGCTCAGCTGGGCCGGCAGGTTCTTGCGGTACTGGTCGGCCCCGTTGTCGAGCCCGACCGTCATCGAGATCTCGCCGGCCAGCATCCACCCGAGCAGGAGCACCGCTGTGAGCGGCCCAACCCAGCGCCTGCGCCGCAGCGCGATCAGGCCGAGCGACAGCGCGAGGATGCCGAAGAGCCCGATGCGCACCGAGTGCGCGGTCCAGTGCCGGTAGTTCGCGAGCGCCGCCGGGATCGACGACCCGGGGGCCTCGTAGTAGGGGAACTGGAGCTGGATCGTCTTCAGCCCGACCATCACCAGGACGAAGGCCGTGGCTCCGGCGACGACCCGCCAGTCGAGACGCTTGGCCTGGAAGACCATCGCCGTGCCGAGCAGCAGGAGCGGCGACAGGTAGATCAGGTCGCGCTCCTCCCAGAGCGTCGCGAAGTTGAGCGAGAGCGAGGTTGCCTTGTCCGCTGCGTAGACGGCGAGAACGCCGATCGCTGCCGCAGTCCAGGCCGCGTACGCGCGGTAGGTCGGGTCGCCGCGCCGCTCGGGCAGTCGCAGCGAGACGAGGCCGGCGATCACCGGCAGGATGCCGAGGCCGATCGCGAACGAGAGGCCCGCGCGGAGGCCGTAGTCGACCAGGCGGTTCTTGTAGTACTGCGTCGGCACCTGCCACTCCTGGATGTGCTGCAGCGCGTAGCGGTTGAAGAGCATCGCGACGCCGATCGCGAGCGCCAGCGCACCGAGCTTGTCGCTCGTCGTCCAGTTGCGTCGGACTCCCTTGCCGCGCGGCCCCGTGAACCAGAGGCCGGCCGCCGCGATCACGAATGCGATCGGGAGCGTCGTGAACTGCCGCTGCCGGATGAAGTAGCCGCCGGCGAGGAAGACGGCGGCGATGATCACGTCGCGGCGCTTGCCCTCCTTGAGCGCCCGCACCGAGAGCCAGGAGCAGAGCGCGAAGTAGGGGTAGGCGAGGACGTCGGTGACGATCGATGTCACATAGGCCATCGCGGGCACAGCGACCGAGCCGACGGCGACGGCCACTGCGGCGCGCTTGGTCACGAGCATTCGCGCGAGCAGGTAGGTCGGGATCGCGGCGAGCGGCATGATGAACGCGTTCAGGTACTTGATCGCCGAGTACGCGGCGCTCGTGGAGTGGATCCACCAGGCCGGGGCGATCAGGTAGGCGTAGAGCGACTTGAAGTAGAGGGGGTCGCCGCGCCGGGCGGCGTGGCCGGTCGAGGCGATCGAGCGCGAGATCTGCGTCCATTCGAGCTCGTCGGTGAAGATCCACGGCGTCTTCCGCGACCACGCCTCGACGGCGTAGAAGACGAAGATCACGAGCGCGATCACGAGCGCCGGGAACACGGCGAGCACGCGGTCGACGATTGTCCGCTGCCGCTCGCGGCCGGTGGTGCTGACGGAGACCGAGGTCACGGCCGGGTCATTCTGACGCAGCGCCGAACACGACGCGCGGGTCGAGGTCGATCTCGCGCCGGACGAAGCGGCACGTGACGCCGGCCTCGGTGCAGGTCTCGACGAGCGCGTCGAGGATCTCGCGCGGCGCGTCGGGGATCGTGATCAGCACGATGTCGGGCTCGGTGCGCTCGAGCACGCGCGCCAGCTCGGAGGTCGAGCCGACGATCTTCACGCCCTGGAGGCTGCGCCGGCGGAGGTGGGGGTTGTCGTCGACGAAGCCGACGACCCGCTCGCCGGCTGTCTCACGCAGCTCTCGCATCAGGCTGCGGCCGGTGCGGCCGGCGCCGACGATCAGCGTGCGCCTGGCCGTTCGGTCGCGCACCGACTGTGTCCCGATCAGGAGCGTCCGCTCGGCGAATCGCGAGCCCGTGATCGCGACCATGCAGATGAGCGCGTTGACGATGAAGAACGAGTCGTCGAAGTCGCGCATGTTCTGCGTGAGCACCATGAACGTGAGCGCGGCGGCGTTCGCGACGACGACCGCCGAGGCGGCGGAGATGGCGTCGCGGATCCCGGCGAAGCGCCACACCGAGCGGTAGAGCCCGAACGGGATGAACGTGAGGTAGCACGCCGTCAGCACGATGGGCAGCGCCAGGTCGCGGATGAACCGCTGGCTGTCGGTTCCCGGCCAGCCGAACTCGATCACGTAGGCGGCCATGAACGAGGCCGTGATGACGAAGAAGTCGACGACGACCTCGACCAGGCGGCGCCAGTGGACGCCGAAGGCCTGCGCGAGCCCGAGCGGCTCACCGAGCTGGGCGGGCCGGCGGTCGACGTCGGCCAGGAAGCTCGCGAACTGGACGAGCAGGACGAAGGTCGCGAGGACGCCGATGATCGTGAGCCGGAAGTTGTCGAGCACCGTGTAGGCGAGGCTCGAGCCGCCGATGCAAAGCGAGATCAGCGCGAGCAGCGCGACGGCGTGCCGCTCGGAGAGGCCGTAGCGGACGAGCCGGTGGGAGGTGTGGTCGCGCCCGCCCTCGTGGATCGGCCGCCCGTCGAGGAGCCGCGCGACCGTGACGAGGGTCGTGTCGAGGATCGGCACCGCCAGGATCAGGATCGGCAGCACGAGCGTCGCGACGGTCGTGCCGGCGACGCGCCAGCTCGCGGTGAGCCCGAGCGCCGCGAGCGCGAACCCGACCATCTGGCTTCCGGAGTCGCCCATGAAGACGAGCGCAGGCCCCTTCCGGAGGTTGAACGGGAGAAAGCCGACGCACGCGAGCCCGCCGGCGAGCGCGAACGCGAGCGTGGCGTCGCTCGGGTGGATCGTCAACGCGTCGATCGCGAAGAACCCGAACGCGATCGCGGCGAGGGTCGCGGCGAGCCCGTCCATGTTGTCGAGCAGGTTGAACGCGTTCGTCAGCCCGACCAGCCAGATCAACCGCGATCGCGTCGCCGAGCACCTCGTTGTGCACGAGCTGGACGTGCGTGCCCGTGCCGATCACGATCGCCGCGGCGACGAGCTGCGTCGCGAGCTTCCCGAGCGGCGGCATGCCGTAGAGGTCGTCCGCGAGCCCGGCTGCGAACACGAGCGCGATCGCCGTGAAGACGCCGAGGAACTCCTTGCCGGGGTGGAACGCGCCGACCGCGACGGCGGCCCAGAGCCCGATCGTGAAGCCGGCGAAGATGCCGATCCCGCCGAGGCTCGGCGTCGGTGCGGCAGACCAGCGGTCGCCGGTCGGGACGTTCACGATCCGCCTGGCCAGAGGGGAGCGGAGCAGGGCCCAGATCACGGCCGAGGCGGCCGGCAGCGCGATGATCGCGACGGCAGTGCTCATAGGGCGACCTTCGGTCTCCCTATGAGTTCTTGCTCCGGCACCGGCAAAGCCGGTACCTCCGCCTTGAGCTCCGTCCAGCCTACGCTCATCGGGCCCTGAGGGTAGTCGAACGCCGTTAGCACGTTGTGAGGACGGTACTGGCTGAAGCGGCCGGATCGCCAGCCCCGGGCCCCTTTCCAGGACCCTCGGAGCCTATCGCCGGGGGTTCCTCAGATCCCCCTTTCGCGCCTTGATGTTGGCTGCAAGAGTTGTACAGTCGCGGTGTCGAACAAGCAGCACGGAACGTTGACCTCGCAGGGCGCTTTCGGACGGTCGCACCTGTCCGTTCCGGCCAGCTGTGGAGGAAACGGCACGAAACGGCACACATCCGTGACGCTGGCGTGACGAAGGACACCTTGCGCAGGCGGTAATCTCGCTTCCTCTGCCCCAGGGTGGGTGGGGGCTGCCGGGGCTTCTCGTCGGAATCACCGATAGCCGCTTCCTGACCACGCCCGCGGCGACGATGGGCGCGGCACAAGCTCTCGGGCTGGGCGCGGTCCACGTGTTCCTGGCCTGGCACCCCGGCGAGACCCAGCTGGACGCCTCCGAGCTCTCCTCGCTCAACAGGACGGTCGCTGCCTCCGCCGGCTTGCGGATCGTCGTCACGATCGACGGCCGGGCCGTCGACGCACCGACGACGGGCGACGGGCGCTCCGCCTACTGCTCCGCCGTCGGCGACCTGGTCGCGCGCCACCCCACGATCGACGACGTCGTGATCTGGAACGAGCCGAACGTCGACTACTTCTGGCAGCCGCAGTACAACGGCGACGGCTCGAGTGCCGCACCAAATGCGTACGAGGCGCTTCTGGCGCAGTGCTACGACGTTCTCCACGCGGTGCAGCCGGGAGTGAACGTGATCATGTCCACCTCCCCCGGCGGCAACGACAACCCGCACGCCGTCAGCAACGTCTCCTACGCAGCCGGGACGTTCATCGTGGATCTGGGCCTCGCGTATCGCAGGAGCGGGCGCACGAGGCCGATCTTCGACACGATCGGCCACAGCGCGTACGGTTCGTCCTCGGCGGAGTCGCCGTGGCAGCAGCACCTGGGACCGGGCCTCATCGGGGAGGGCGACCTCGACCATCTCGTCCAGGCCCTCGACCAGGCCTTCGCCGGGACCGGCCAAGCGGTGCCCGGCACGTGCGGTCCATCCTCCTCGTGCCCGACCGTCTGGTACCTCGAAGACGGCTGGCAGACGATCCCCGACTCCTCTCACACCCAGGGCTACACCGGTATCGAGAACGACGATCATCCTCTGCCGGACCAGCCCGTCGCCGGCGATGCTGCCGCCGCGACCCAGTCGACCCAGCTGATCTCGGGAGTCGAGCTCGCCTATTGCCAGCCGTACGTGGGTGCGTTCTTCAACTTCCTGCTGCAGGACGAGCCAGACCTCGAGGGGTGGCAATCCGGAGTGCTCTGGGCGAACGGCGACCCGAAGGCGTCGTTCGGGGCGCTCCGCCAGGTCGTCATGGACGCCAGGTCACGAACGATCGACTGCGCCGGGCTCCGGGCCGCTCACTCGACCTCGCTCCGGCTCGCGACGGTCTCGGCCCTCGTCGACCGGGTGGAATGGCCGGCGCTGACGTCCTACAGCGCGTTCAACACGGTCTGGACGGTCGGGATCGACGCCCGCCGGCGCACCGCATACAGGGCGACGCTGGGGCCGGTCAAGCCGCCACGCGGCGGAGGCGCTTCGACGCTAAGGACGTCCGGCACGCTGGCGCCGGGAGACCCGGTCACCCTTGCGTTTCCGGCTCGCACGGTTCTGGCGGGGCGATACCGGATGACGGTGGTCCTGACCTCGGCTGGCTCCCGCCGGACCGAGACGCTGACGAGCCCGGCGTTCACCGTCGGCTGACGGCGCCGGGAACCGGGCGAGGCGCTCGCGAGCGGTGGCGGATCCTTGTCCTCGAGGATACCGGCGAGCTGCTCGCGGCCGATACGAAGCCCTCAGGTGATGCGCCTGGCCCGACGTACGCCGGCCCTACACTGCGCTCGTGGCGGTGTACACCGATCTCGTTCGCTACCGCGAGCTCTTCACGAACCTGTTCAAGCGCGATTTCCAGGCGAAATACCGGGGATCGGCGCTCGGCATCCTCTGGTCGCTCGTCAACCCGCTCGCGCTGATGGCCGTGTACCTACTCGTGTTCGGCGTGATCCTCAACAACAACGCCGGCGTGCCGCACTACCCGCTCTACCTGCTGTCCGGGATCGCGTGCTGGATCTTCTTCTCGGTCTCGCTGCAGACGGGCGCCCGGTCGATGGTCGACAGCGCGGAGCTGATCAAGAAGGTCAGGTTCCCGCGGCAGCTCGTTGCGTTCTCGGTCGTCGCGACGCAGGCGATCACGTTCGCCGTGATGCTCGTGATCCTGATCGTCCTCTCGCTCGTCTTCATCCCCGGCGCCCGCTCGACCGTGTGGCTCGCGATCCCGCTCGCCGTGCTCTTCGCGGCGTTCGTCGCCGGCGTGGCGCTCGTCGCCGCTTGCGTGAACGTGCTACTCCGCGATACCGAGCACATCCTCGCCGCGGCGCTGATCCCCTGGTTCTTCCTGACGCCGATCCTCTGGAGCCTCACCTCTCTTCCCGCTTCCGCGGCCCACCATCAGAAGCTGATCAAGGTGCTCGAGTGGGGCAACTTCGTCGCGCCGCCAATCGCGGCCGTGCGCGCCGCGCTGTGGAGTGGGAACGTCCCGAGGACGGCGGACATGGTCTACCTCGCGGTCGCGGCCGTCGTGTCGCTCGTGCTCGGCTCGTACGTGTTCGGCCGAGTCGACGACCGGCTCGCGATCGAGCTCTAGGCGCTAGGCGGGGCGGGCCCGCAGGACGACCCGGCCGTCATAGACCCACGGCTCGTCGGCAGGCGCCGCGAATGCGGGCAGCCCCGCAACGTCGGGCAGCCGCTCGAGCTCGATCCCGTCGAGCACCGACGGGCAGACGAGCGGATGAGCGAACCCGGGGATCCGCCCGGCACCCGGTGCGTACGCCGCCAGCGCCTTCGGACGCCGCCGGGTGAGGCTGCCCTGCCACTCGATCGATCCGGCGACGACGGCGTACCCCTCGGCGTGTGCGGCCGCGACCCGCTCCTCCCAGTCCGCCGCCGGCTCGACCCGCGCCGGAAGGTCCGCGCGATGAGCCCCGCCGCGAGGGAGCACGTCGATCTCCCGCGAGTCGAGCTCGCTCCCGAGCTGGGAGAACCACACCCGAAACTCCGCCACGAGATCGAGGGCGAAGCGGTAGCGGCCCGGAGGGATCGGAGCCCGCACCTTCGCCTCGACGGTGACGCGCTCGCCGGGCGCGACGAGCGGCAGGCTCGTCCGTTCGCCGTCCCAGACGATCGGGTTGTGACGCAGGTCGAGCCAGTGGTAGGAGAGGAGCACCGGGTCGCGCCACGCGACGGTGCCCGTGTTCTCGAGCTCAACCCGGGCGACCGTGACGGCCCCTGCATGCGGCTCGGTAAGCGTCCAGTCGCCCCAGGCGACAGCGAGCGGCCCCTTCATGGCCCGCTAGTCTAGGGCGGTGGAACCGCTCCTAGTCCGCGCCGCGCGGCGCGAGCCGGTCGAGCGGACGCCCGTCTGGTTCATGCGGCAGGCGGGACGCTCGCTTCCGGAGTACCGGCGGATCCGCGAGGAGCACGCGTTCTTCGAGATCAACCGGTCGGCCGAGCTGACCGCCGAGGTGACTCTCCAGCCGGTCCGGAGACATGACGTCGACGCTGCCGTGATGTTCGCGGACATCATGACCCCGGTCGTCGCGATGGGCGCCGGCGTCGAGCTCGTCGAGGGCGTCGGGCCCGTGGTGGCCGAGCCCGTGCGGACACTCGCCGCCGTGGAGCGCCTGCGGGTCCCCGAACCGGCCGAGACCGTCGGGCCGGTGCTCGACGCGATCCGGGCCGTTCGGGCGGAGCTTCGGCCCGATCAGGCGGTCGTCGGCTTCTGTGGCGGGCCCTTCACGGTGGCCGGCTACCTGGTCGAGGGGAAGCCGTCGCGCGACTTCGCGGTCACCAAGGCGCTGATGTACCGTGAGCCCGCGGTCTGGGGCGCCCTCCTCGACAAGCTCGCGGCGACGTTCGCGGCCTACGTCCTCGCCCAGGCGCGGGCAGGAGCCGACATCGTGCAGATCTTCGACTCCTGGGTCGGTGCGCTGTCGCCGGCCGACTACGCCGAGTTCGCGGCGCCCTGGTCGGCTCGCGTACTCGCCGCCCTCGCCGACGCCGGCGTGCCCGCGATCCACTTCGGCACGGGCGCCTCGACGCTGCTGCCCGCGATCGCCGCCGCCGGCGGGGACGTCATCGGGCTCGACTGGCGGATCCCGCTCGACGACGGCTGGTCTGTTGTCGGCCACGACCACGCCGTGCAAGGGAATCTCGATCCGGCATCGCTGCTCGGCCCCTGGGAGCGCATCGAGGCCGGCGCCCGCGACGTTCTCACCCGCGCCGACGGCCGCCCCGGCCACATCTTCAATCTCGGTCACGGGGTTCTTCCCGGCACCGACCCAAACCTCCTCGGCCGCCTGCGCGAGCTCGTTCACACCGAGACGGCACGAAGAATTGACACTTCTGGCACACCGGCGTGACGAAGGACACCTTGCGCCCGCGCTACCGTTGTTCCTCTCCCCAGGGTGGGTGGGGGCTAGGGACGGGACCACGCGCCCGTGGCAAGGAAATCCGCCCTCCCTCCGAGGTCGGCTAGCGTTTTCGCCATGAGCGCTGCGGTCGTTCTGATGGCGTACGGCTCGCCCGAGCGTCTGGATGACGTTCCGGCGTACTACGCCGACATCCGTGGTGGTAGGCCGATCTCGCCGGAGAACCTCGAGGATCTGGTCAGCCGCTACAGGCGGCTCGGGATCGAGGAGTCGAATCCGCTGAACGCGATCACCGAGGAGACGCGCGTCCGCCTGCAGGATCGGCTCGGCCTCCATGTGTTCACCGGCATGAAGCACTGGGCTCCGCGCATCGTCGAGGCTGCGGAAGCCGCCGTCGACACCGGCGTCGACACCGTTGTCGGCCTGGTGCTCGCACCCCACTACTCGGCGCTCTCGATCGCCGGCTACCGGGACCAGCTCGCGCAGGCGCTCGACAACCGGGCCGAGCTCCTCTTCGTCGACAGCTGGCACGACGACCCCGGCTTCATCGATTTCCTCGCCCACCGGATCCGAGGCACCGACCGGCACGTCGTGTTCACGGCCCACTCTCTGCCGGCGCGCATCCTCGAGATGGGCGACCCGTACCGCGATCAGCTCCTCGAGACCTCGGCGCTGGTCGCCGAGGAAGCCGGCGTGACCGACTGGTCGTTCTCGTTCCAGAGCGAGTCGCCGACCGGCGAGCCGTGGCTCGGACCGGACATCCTCGACCACCTGCAAGCGCTCCACGAGGCCGGCACGGACCGGGTGCTCGTGTGCCCCGTCGGGTTCGTGTCCGATCATCTGGAGATCCGCTGGGACATCGACACCGAGGCGCAGGAGAAGGCGGCCGAGCTCGGCATGGAGGTCAGCCGGATCACGATGCCGAACGCCGACCCCGACTTCGTCGACGTCCTCGCCGAGATCGTCAACAAGCGACTGGCGGGCGACCCAGCATGAGACCGGTCGGGTCGAGCCGGTGAGCACGCCCGGCCGCATCGTCGTCGACCGGGTATCGCAGCGCTTCAAGGTCTCCGAACGTCCGTACCGCACCCTCAAGGACGCCGTCGTTGCCCGGGGACGCGCGGCGACGAGCGAGGTCGTCGCGCTCGACGATGTCTCGCTCGAGGTCGCGCCGGGGGAGGCGCTCGGGCTGGTCGGCCGCAACGGCTCCGGCAAGACGACGCTGCTGAAGCTGATGTCGGGGATCTTCAGACCGACCTCCGGCCGCGTCGTCGCTGACGGCCGGGTGGCGTCGCTGCTCGAGCTGGGCGCGGGGTTCCATCTCGACTTCACGGGGCGCGAGAACGTGTTCCTGAACGGCTCGATCTACGGGCTCTCGCGAGCGCGGATTCGCGAGCTGATGGACGAGATCGTCTCGTTCGCCGAGCTCGAGCGGGCGATCGACCTGCCCGTTCGGACGTATTCCTCCGGCATGTACATGCGGCTCGGCTTCTCCGTCGCGGCGCACATCGAGGCCGACGTGCTCCTCCTCGACGAGGTGTTCGCGGTCGGAGACGAGGAGTTCCAGCGTAAGTGCTTCGGCAAGATCCACGAGTTCAAGAGCCGCGGGGGGACGATCGTCTTCGTGTCCCACGACGCCCAGGCGGTCGAGCGGCTGTGCGATCGCGCTGTGCTCCTGCGGCAAGGCTCTGTGGTCTTCAACGGCTCGACCCGTGAGGCGATCGCCGAGTACCGCCGGCTGCTCGCCGGCGAGCGTAGCCCGGACGAGCTGTCGGCAGGGCTCCGCGAGTGGGGCAGCGGTGAGGCCCGGATCGCCTCGGCTCGCCTCCTCGACGGTGACGGCGACGAGCGGATACCGGCCTCGTTCGCCTCGGGAGAGCCGTGCGTCGTCGAGTTGACGGTCGTCGCCGACTCCGATATCGCGGCACCGACCGTCTCGCTCGAGCTTCGGGACAATGCCGGTGTCGTCCTCGGCGGCGTCACCCAGGCCACGGAACCGCTTGGTTGGGGCTCGGGCGCCGGGGAGCGGGTCCTGCGGTTCGAGATCGACCGGCTGCCGCTCGCCGACGGCCACTTTCACCTGCGGTGCGCGCTGATCGAAGCGCAGGGTGGACGGCTTCTCTATTCGCTCGAGGACGCCATCCGCTTCTTCGTGTTCCCGGCCGGCTCCGAGACCGGTGCGGTGTTGCTGGAAGGACGCTGGACCGTGCAGGAAACGGCGGCTTCCGCGCCAATCGGATAGCCGATGAGCTCACGTACCTGCCCCGAATGGCCGCAACTGATGGAGCTCGCACCGGAGCTGCAGTTCAAGCACTACACGGTGCGAGAGGCGCAGCTGCCCGGCGACGCCGTCGTGACGATCGAAGGGGTCGATCTCGACTCCGTCGCGATCTGCTGCGACCTCGACCGGCATGTCTTCTACGCCGAGCACACCGATCCAGCGGTTGCCGCCGCTCTCCGCGCCTCGCACTGGTTCGACCTGCGGGAATGGATCGAGCGCTCGCCCGGCGCCGACGCCGCCTGATCCCCAAGGCGCGCCTGTTCCGCGGCTCGCCCACCCGTCATCCGGGCGCTAGTGTCCGGGCCAATGCCGTCGCTAGTGGTTCCCTTCCGCGGGGCGAAGGGCAAGAGCCGGCTCGGTCTGCTCCCCCGCACTGCGCGCACGGCACTCGCGTCCGCGATGCTCGGCGACGTGCTCGCCGCCTGCACCGCAGTCGGGCCGACCTTCGTCGTCGGGCCTGCCGAGGCCGAGGCCGAGGCCGAGGCGGGAGATGCGGCGCTCGTGCGCGATCCCGGTGGCGGGCAAGGCGCGGCGGTGCGCGCAGGGCTCGAGGCCGCAGCGATGGCTTCCGGAGGTGTCGGGCCGTTCCTGGTGGTGAACGCCGACCTCCCGTGTGCCACAGCCCGCGATCTCCTGGCGCTCGCGGGTGCCGTTCCGGATGACGGGCTCGCCCTCGCAGCAGCCGCCGACGGAACGACGAATGCACTTGCGCTCGCCTCGACCGTCCTCTTCGCTCCGGTCTTCGGCCCCGGCAGTGCGTCGCGCTTCGCGGCGCTCGGGCCCTCCCGGCAGGTGGACGCCCCGAATCTCGTAGATGACGTAGACACGATCGCCGACCTGGAGCGGCTCGCCGACAGAGTCGGTCCCCGCACGCGACGCGTCCTCACCACGCTGCGCGCCGGAGCCGCCGCATGAAGGTGACCGTGCTCTCGGGCGGCGTCGGCGGCGCGCGGTTCCTGCGCGGAGTCATGGCTGTAGTCGAAGCAGACAACGTAACCATAATAGGCAACGTAGGAGACGACATCGAGGTGCTCGGCCTTCACGTGTCGCCGGACATCGACAGCGTGCTCTACGCCCTCGGCGGGGTCGCCGACGAGGAGCGCGGCTGGGGGCGTGCGGATGAATCGTGGAACGCGCTCTCGACCGTCGCTGCTCTTGGCGGCGAGACGTGGTTTCAGCTCGGCGACCGCGACATCGGCCTGCACCTGCTTCGCAGCGAGCTCCTGCAGCAGGGCGTTGCGCTCTCGGCGGTGACGAAGCGGCTCGCCGAGGGGCTCGGCCTCCGGAGTGCGCTGCTCCCGGCAACCGACGACCCGCTACGCACGTTCGTCGAGACACCGGCCGGGACGTTTCCGTTCCAGGAGTGGTTCGTCGCCCGAGGGCATCGCGACGAGGTCGACGCCCTCCACTTCACTGGAGCGGCGGAGGCGCGACCCGCTCCTGGAGTGCTCGAGGCGATCGAAGCGGCCGACCTGATCGCGATCGCGCCGAGCAACCCGTACGTCTCGATCTGGCCGATCCTGGCCGTTTCCGAGATCCGCGCCGCGATCGAGCGGCGGACCGTGCCCTGCGTCGCCGTCAGCCCGCTGATCGGTGGGCGGGCAGTGAAGGGCCCCGCCGACAGGATGCTCGCACGGATCGCCGGTGGCACCGGCCCGGCCGCAGTCGCCGGTTGTTATCCGGGCCTGATCGACGCCCTCGTGATCGACGAGGCGGATGCGGCTGCGGAGCTTCCGGCCGAGGTTCGCCCTGTCGTCGCGAGAACCTTGATGGTCGACGACGACGCTCGCCGCCGGCTCGCACAGGCCGTGCTGGACGCTGCCGCTGCGGTTGCATGAGCGTAGCGAGCAGCGAGTCAGCGTAGGCTCGCTTCTGTGAGAGTCGCGATTCTCGGTGGTACCGGCAGCTTCGGTCGCGCGCTCGCGGCTCGCCTGGTCGCGGCCGGGGAGGACGAGATCGTGATCGGCTCGCGGGACGAATCCCGGGCGAAGGAGGCGGCTGCCGAGCTCGGCGCGAGCGTCGAGGGTGCGACGAACGAGAATGCGGTGCGAAACGTCGATCTCGCCGTGCTCGCGGTGAAGGCCGAAGGTGCCCTCGGCACCGCCTCGGAGGTGGCGGAGGCTCTCGGGACGACCCCGCTCTTCTCGGTCGCGAGCCTGCTCGCCTTCTCGAAGGACGGCGTTCGGCCAGATCCGGATGCTCGCTCGCTCGCCGAGCGGATTCAGGAGCTCGTCGCCGGGCCCGTCGTCGCCGGCCTTCACTCGATCGCTGCGGCCAACCTCGACGCCGCGCCCCCAGAGGAAGACGCGCTCATCTGCGGCGACGATTCGGCTGCGAAGGAGCTTGCGCTCGCGCTGGCGGGGAGGGTCGTCGCCGGTCGCGTGCTCGACACTGGGCCGCTGGAGAGCGCGCGCACCCTCGAGGGCCTGACGGCCGTGATCGTGAACCTGAACCGCCGGTACCGCGCCCACGCCGGAATCACAGTCACGGGCATGCCCGGCGAGTGATCGAGATCTTCCCGGTCGAGGGGCTCCCCGAGATCGCGGAGGGCGCCGACCTCGGCGCGCTGATCGCCGGAGCGGCCCGCCTACACGAAGGCGATGTCGTCGTCGTGGCCCAGAAGGCCGTCTCGAAGGCCGAGGGCAGGGTCGTGTCGCTCGACGGGATCGAGCCCTCGGATCTCGCACGCGAGCTCGCCGGGCCGGAGACGAACCTGGCGCAGCTCGAGGTGATCCTCCGCGAGACGGCCCGCGTGGTCCGCTCGCGAGGCGGTCTCGTGATCGCCGAGACCCACCAGGGGTTCGTCTGCGCCTCGGCCGGCGTCGACCACTCGAACGCGGCCGAGCCGGGATCGGTGATCCTCCTGCCCGTGGACTCGGACGCGAGCGCGCGGCGGATTCGCACGACCCTCCACGAGCACACCGGCGCGAATGTCGCCGTCATCGTCACCGACTCGTTCGGCCGCCCCTTCCGCCGGGGCACGACCGACATCGCGATCGGCGTTGCGGGCCTCGCGCCGCTTCGTGACCTGCGCGGCACTCACGACCGCGCCGGAGCCTCACTACGGTCGACGCAGATCGCGGTCGCCGACGAGCTCTCGGCGGCCGCGAACCTCGTCCGGACAAGCAAGGCCGACGGCCTGCCGGTCGTGATCGTGCGGGGCTATGCCGTGGAAGGCGACGGTCTCGCTACCGACCTCGTCATGCCGGCCGACCGCGACCTGTTCCGCTGAGCGGCGGAGCGCGCTCAGCTGGACGTCGGCGTCAGGATCATCCCGACGGAGTCGCTCGTGAGCGTCTGGTACTGGAACCCGTACTCGACCGGTAACGTCAATCGGTCGATAGTCGCCGCCTCCTTCGGGTCGGGCTGCGACGGTAGCGGCGGTTTCGTCAGCGGGAGCGTCCGCGAGAGCGGCTGGTTCAGCTCGTTCGCAAGGTTGCTCCGCTCGAGATAGAGGAGCGTCGACGCCGTCTGCCCCGGCGGAGGCGGCATGTAGGCGATCACCGAGTTCACTGCCGGCGCGTACTTGAAGGTGTAGAGGGCGAGCTCCAGAGCCTCGCGCCGGACGAGCCGCTCGCGCGCCGCCGTCGGCGTGCCCCGCGAGATCGCGCACGCCGCGCCGAGGCCGCAGAACTGAACCTGGATCGCCCCCTTCGTCGGAACGACTCGGCTCAGCACCTGGGCGGTCGGTGAGGCGCGGATCCCGATCGTCGTCACGCTCGTGATCGCGGTGTTCCGTGTCACCTCGGGCTTGCCGGGAACGATTGCGACGAGCTGGTCGCCCGCGGCATTCAGGTGATAACTGCCGGCGAGGTGGTCGGAGACCTCCTGGGCGACCTTCTGGGAGTTGCCCCCCGCCGGGCGCCAGGTCGACCACTTCGGCGCCTTCGGCGCTCCGGGCTGCAGCGCGACCATGATCAGTCCCGTCACCGCGGCTGCGAGCACCGCGCCGAGCAGCACATAGAAGATCAGGAAGCGGCCGCCGAACCCCGAGACCACGTGATGTCCAGATGGTCCTGCCATCGTCAGGCCTCGTGGACGGGCTGGGGGGCGATCGTCACCTTTTCATGATGCCCATCTCGGCGGCATGCTGCGTCGCAATCGTTCTCGGAGCACGGCCGGCCACTATCGTGCGGCGATGAGGCTGCTCGTTCTCGGAGGCACGGCGTTCGTCGGCCGCCACCTGGTGCAGGCGGCCCTCGACCGGGGGCACGAGGTGACGATGTTCACCCGGGGGCGGACGAATCCCGGCCTCTTTCCCGAGGTCGAGCGGCTCACCGGCGACCGAGAAGGCGATCTCTCGGCGCTCTCGGGCCGCGAGTTCGAAGTGGCGATCGACACCTCGGGTTACGTCCCGCGGGTCGTCCGCGCCTCGGCCGGGCTGCTTGCCGGGTCGGTCGAGAGCTACGTGTTCGTCTCGAGCATCTCGGTCTACGACGACGCGGACGTCCTGACCGAGGAGACGCCGCTTCGGATCGCGGAGGATCCGGACACCGACGATGTCGGCGCCAACTACGGAGCGCTCAAGGCGCTCTGCGAGCAGGCGGCGGAGACCGCCCTGCCCGGACGGACGCTGATCATCCGCCCGGGCCTCGTCGTCGGGCCGCACGACTACACGGGGCGGTTCAGCTACTGGCCGAGACGCGTGGCGGAGGGCGGGGAGGTGCTCGCACCCGGAAGCCCGCGAGGAGCGCGTCTGGCTGATCGACGTCCGCGACCTCGCCGAGTGGACGATCCGCATGGCAGAGACGCGCGCCGCCGGCATCTTCAACGCCGCAGGGCCCGCGGAGGCCCTCTCGTTCGGGGCCCTGCTCGACGAGTGCCGCGCGATCACGGGCTCGGATGCACGTTTCACCTGGGTCGACGACGCGTTTCTCCTGGCCCAGGACGTCGCGCCGTACACCGACCTCCCCCTCTGGCTCCCGGCCGCCGTCGGCGGATACCCCGAGATCGACTTCGCCAGGGCAACCGCAGCCGGTCTCACCCTGCGGCCGATCGGGGAAACGATCCGCGCCGTCCTCGGCGACGGCGGCTTCGACGCCGGCACCGCCGGCGCGTTCGGGCTGCCGCGGCGTCCCGCCGGGCTCGACCCTGCGCGCGAGCGAGAGCTGCTCAGCGGCTGGCGCTCGCTCGCCGGCTGACTGGGCCGAGCCCGACGGCTCGCGGCCGCCTGAGAGGGTGCTCGCTACGCTTCGGTATGTCCGAAGCCGCGCTGCTCGTGCTGGTCGCCCGCTACCCGCATCGTGCTGCGCTCGCCCGCCGGGCCGGCGAACCGCTCTTCCCGGCGCTGCGGAGGCTCGAGGCGGACGGGCTCGTCACTCGCCGTCGCGACGGCCTCTACCGGCTGACTCGTCGAGCTCGCAGCGAGCTCGAGCTGCAGCGCCTCCTCGCGCGCGCGGCCGTTTAGACGACGAACTCGTCGGCGACCGAGAGGGCCTCGTCGAGGATCGCGATCCCCTCGTCGAGCTCCTCGCGCGTGATCGTCAGCGGCGGGCAGACCATCACGACGTTCCAGTGCGTCATCAGGTAGAGGCCCTTCCCGAGCGCATGCTTCGAGAGGGCCACGACCGGCTTTGCCGCCTCGCCCGAGCCGTTGAACGGAACGAGCGGCTCGCGGGTCTCGCGATTCTTGACGAGCTCGAGGCCCCAGAAGCAGCCGAGCCCGCGCACCTCGCCGATCGACGGGTGCTTCTCGGCGAGCCGCGCGAGCTCTCCGCGGAACACCGTGCCCATCTCGGCCGAATTCTCGACGATGCCTTCCTCCTGGAACGCCTCGATCGACGCGACCGCGGAGGCGCACGCGAGCGGATGCCCGGAGTAGGTCAGCCCGCCGGCGAAGAACCGCGGCCGGACCCACTCGGCGAGCGCGGGGCTCACGGTCATCGCGCCGAGCGGCACGTAGCCCGAGTTGATCCCCTTCGCCATCGTGATGATGTCGGGGACGACGTCCCAGTTGTCGACCGCGAACCACTTGCCGGTGCGGCCGAAGCCGGCCATCACCTCGTCGGCGATCAGCAGGATCCCGTACTTGTCGCAGACCTCGCGGATCGACTGCAGGTAGCCGTCCGGCGGGACGATGATCCCGTTGGTGCCGGTGACGGTCTCGAGGATCACGGCAGCGACCGTCTCGGGCCCCTCGTACATCAGGATCTCCTCGAGGTGCGGCGCGCCGGTGCAGACCGGGCACGGATCGGGATGGCCGGCGGGGCAGCGGTAGGTGTAGGGATCGAACATCCGCACGACGCCCGGGATCCCGGGCTCGGCAGGCCAGCGGCGCGGGTCGCCCGTGAGCGTCATCGAGCCGGCGGTCGCGCCGTGATAGCTGCGGTAGCGCGCGACGATCTTGTGGCGGCCGGTGTACCAGCGCGCGAGCTTGATCGCGTTCTCGTTCGCCTCGGTGCCGCCGTTCGTGAAGAACGAGAACGACAGGTCGCCCGGCGTGACCTCGGCGAGGAGCTTCCCGAGCCGGGAGCGCGACGCGGTCGCCATCGGCGGCCCGATCGTCGCGAGCGTCTCGGCCTGCTCCTTGATCGCCGCGACCACCTTCGGGTGGCCGTAGCCGATCGAGACGTTGACGAGCTGCGAGGCGAAGTCGAGGTAGCGCTTGCCGTCGTAGTCCCAGAAGTGCCGCCCCTCGGCGCCGGCGACCGCGATCGGCGAGATCGCGTCCTGCACCGACCACGAGTAGAGGACGTGCTTCTTCGCGTCCTCGACGATCTGCTGACCGAGCTCTGGGTTGGTCTCCACGGTCGCCATGCGCTGATCCTAGCGAGCCTTCTCTAGGTGACCTTCTGCTTGAACAGGCGCACGCGCCCCATCGGCTCGAAGCCGAGCCCCTCGAGGATCGGGGCCGACTCGGAGCCGGCGGCCACGATCAGCCGCGGCACGCCCCGGGCGACCGCCTCCTCCCAGCGTGCATGCACGATCGAGGTGTAGACGCCCTGCCCGCGGGCATTCGGCAGCGTCGCGCCGCCGAGCATCAATGCGCCGTGCGGCGTGTACACGGTTCGGCCGAATCCGACGGGCTCGTCGTCGAGGTAGGCGAGGTGGATCGTCGAGGTGCCCGCGGCCTGAAGCCTCGGCCACGCCTGGGCGGCCTCACGGCGGCGAAGCTCGCGCTCGTCCTCCTCGACCCCGAATGCCTCCCAGTCGATCTCGAGCCCCCGGAGCCAATCCTCCTGCGTCTCGGCCTTGCGCACCTCGACGGCTGCCTCGCCGCCGGGGGCCTCGGCGATCGTGAGCGAGGTCAGCCTCGCGGGATCGTCGCGCTCGAGCCCGAGGGCGAGCAGGCGCTTGCCGAGATTGCGGGGCGTGTTGAGCTCGCCGAGCCACCACACGGCCTCGTCGATCTTCCGGATCGAGAGGATCGCGTCGACGTGGTTCACGACTCGCTTCACCTCGGTGTCGTCCTTCGGCAGGCGGAGCCGGTGGATCCACGCGGAGCGGCCCTGCGAGACGAACACGAAGCCGTCGCCGTGGAAGACCATCCGCGTCGGCTCGTCGGGCATCCAGAGCCCCGGCTCCTCGGCGACGGCGATCGTCTGCTCGTCCGGGGCCGGAGGGCCTTGATCCTCTGCCTCCTCGGCTTCCTCGACCTGGATCTCGTCCTCCTCAGGAGCGATCTCGTCCATGCCGGGGAAGTTATCGACGCGATACGCTGCCGGGAAGACTCGAGGAGGAGACGATGACGGAACTGATCGACGCGCCGCAGGCCGTCAAGGCCATCAACCACTGGATCGGGGGCAAGCGCCACGAGGGCGGATCGGGGCGAGTCGGCCCGGTCTACAACCCGGCCACCGGTGCCCAGACCGGGGCCGTCGATTTCGCGTCCGTCGAGGAGATCGATGCCGCGGTGCAGGCCGCCAAGGCTGCGTTCCCCGCCTGGCGGTCGGTGTCGCTGGCGCGCCGCGCCGAGCTCTTCTTCCGGATCCGCGAGCTCTTCTCGGCCCACAAGGAGGATCTCGCGCGTCTGCTCACCGCCGAGCACGGCAAGGTGCTCTCAGACGCGATGGGAGAGGTGACGCGCGGGCTCGAGGTGATCGAGTTCTGCTGCGGGATCCCGACCCTGCTCAAGGGCTCGTTCTCCGAGCAGGCCTCGACGGGGATCGACGTGTACCAGCTGCGCCAGCCGCTCGGCGTCGTCGCCGGGATCACGCCGTTCAACTTCCCGGCGATGGTCCCGATGTGGATGTGGGCGCCGGCGCTCGCCTGCGGGAACACCTTCGTGCTGAAGCCGTCCGAGAAGGATCCGTCGGCCTCGATGCTGACGGCGGAGCTGCTCGCCGAGGCGGGCGTGCCCGAGGGCGTCTTCAACGTCGTGAACGGCGACAAGCTCGCCGTCGACACGCTCCTCGGCCATCCCGACATCGCGGCGATCTCGTTCGTCGGCTCGACCCCGATCGCGCGCTACGTCTACGAGACGGCGACCGCGAACGGCAAGCGCTGCCAGGCGCTCGGAGGCGCGAAGAACCACATGATCGTCCTGCCGGACGCCGACATCGACATGGCGGCCGACGCCGCGGTCTCGGCCGGTTACGGCTCCGCCGGAGAGCGCTGCATGGCGGTCTCGATGCTGGTTGCGGTCGGCGGCGTCGCCGACGAGCTCGTCGCGGCGATCAAGGAGCGCATCCCGGCGGTCAAGGTCGCTCCCGGCCTCGAGCCCGACGCGGAGATGGGGCCGCTCGTGACGCGCGAGCACCGCGACCGCGTCGCCTCGTACGTCGAGCGCGCGCCGGGCGAGGGCGCAACGGTCGTCGTCGACGGCCGCGACAGCACGCCTGCCGGCGACGGCTTCTTCCTCGGGCCGTCGCTGATCGACAACGTGACGCCGGAGATGGACAACTACCGGGACGAGATCTTCGGGCCCGTTCTCGGCGTCACCCGCGTCGACACCTACGACGAGGCGCTCAAGCTGATCAACGACAACCCGTACGGCAACGGCACCGCCATCTTCACCCGCGACGGGGGCGTCGCCCGGCAGTTCCAGTTCGACGTCCAGGCGGGGATGGTCGGCATCAACGTGCCGATCCCGGTGCCGGTCGCCTACTACTCCTTCGGAGGCTGGAAGGCGAGCCTGTTCGGCGACCGCCACATCTACGGCCCCGAGGGCATCGACTTCTACACCCGCTCGAAGGTCGTCACGTCGCGCTGGCCCGACCCGGCCACCTCGAAGGTCGACCTGGGCTTCCCCCAGACGCGCTGATCCGGGGGCTCCTAGCAGCGCTCGCCCTGGCGGCGGCCCTCGTGCCGGCGGCCTCGGCGGGCGCGCCGGGCCCCTGGAAGACGATCACGCTCGAGAAGCACCACGGCCCGCTGAACGCCGTGCTCACCGTGCAGCGGCGGAAGACGCGCTACGGAGCGTTCGAGTTCCGGCGGATGAAGCTCGTCGTCCGGAACGGCGGCCACACGGTGTTCGACCGGCTGCTCTGCTCCGAGGATCGCTGCTCGATCGCCTCCCAGCACTGGCTCGACCTGAAGAACGTCTGGGGGGACGCCGCGCCGGAGGTCATCCTCGACACGCTACACAGGCGGCGCGCACTGCTGCTTCGAGAGCCTGATCGTCCTGACGGGCGGTGGCCATGCAGGCCACGCGATCTCGCACTTCTGGGGCGATCCCGGCTACAGCGTGAAGACACTCGGCGGCGCGCCCGTCTTCGTCACCGCCGACGACCGGTTCGCGTACGCGTTCACGTCCTTCGCGGCCTCCGGCCTTCCGGTCGAGGTGTTCGCGATCGGCGCGCACGGCGTGATGAACGACGTGACGCAGTCGCAGCTCACGCTCGTGAAGAAGGACGCCGCCCAGTGGTGGCACGCCTACACGAGCCTGCGCGGCAAGTCCGCGGAGGACGACATCCGCGGCGTGCTCGGCGCCTGGTGCGCCGACGAGTACCGCCTCGGCGACAAGGCGGCGTGTGACGCGGAGCTCGCAAGCGCGCTCAAGAAGGGCTACCTGAAAGGGCCGGGGATCTGGCCGCAGAACGCGAAGTACATCGCGTTCCTGCACCGGGAGCTCGCCAAGTGGGGGTATCGCTCGGCTTGAGCGCTGCCTTGACACCACTTTGAGCGACTGCTTTAGTCATACGATCAAATCGTTCGCTCAAATATCGTTCGCTCAAATACGGTGAAGGTCGTCGTCGGCGGCGGCTCGGGCTACGTCGGGCAGGCGCTCGTGCGCTCGCTCACGGGCGATGGGCACGAGGTGGTCGTTCTCTCCCGGGCGGCCGCGCCCGGAGCCGCAGCCTGGGGCGATGCCGCCGCACATGTCGACGGCGCCGACGCAGTCGTCAACCTCGCAGGCACCTCGATCGGCGGCCCTCGCTGGACACGCAAGCGCAAGGAGTCGATTCTCTCGAGCCGCGTCGAGACGACGCGGTCGCTGGTCGCCGCGATCGATGCGGCCGACAGCAAGCCCGCCGTGCTCGTGACGGCTTCGGGGATCGGCTACTACGGCGACGGTGGCGATGCGGTGCTCGACGAGGCCTCGCCGCCGGGCGACTCCTTTCTTCCCCGCGTCTGCGTGGCCTGGGAGGCCGCAGCCGCCGAGGCCCCCGTGCGCCACGTCGCCGTGCGCACGGCGCTCGTCGTCGGCCCGGAGGCGCAGGCGATCCGGATGATGGCCCTGCCGTTCCGGCTCTTCGCCGGCGGGCCGATCGGCGGTGGGCGGCAGTGGTTTCCGTGGGTCGCGCTCGACGACCTCGTTCGCGTCTACCGGCTCGCGCTCGACGACGCCACGCTCAGCGGCCCGGTGAACGCCGTCGCGCCCGAGCAGCTCAGGCAGCGCGACGCCGCGAAGGCGATCGGAGCGGTGCTTCACCGCCCGTCCGCGGTGCCCGTCCCGGCCGCGGCGGTCCGGCTCGCGCTCGGCGAGCAGGCCGACCTGCTCCTCGAGGGCCAGCGTGCCGTCTCGCGCAAGCTCGGCGAGTTCGAGTTCCGCTACCGCGGGCTCCGCGCGGCCCTCGAAGACGCGCTCGATTAGCGCCCTCTCGAGGGGCAAATCCTTACACCGTAGTAACGAGCGGCCGGAGGTCGGGCAGCGATACTGATTCGAATGAACGACGCATTCCCCAGAGGGTTGGGAGGCGGGGTGCGGTTCGGGGTGATCGCTGCACTGATGCTGGCAGTCGCTATTCCGGCGCTCGCTTTCGCGCACGGCTCGTCCCGGATCATCGGCAATCCGAAGGCGGGGAAGCCCCTCTTCGTCGCGACCTGCGGTGTCTGTCACACGCTCAAGGCGGCGGGCACCGTCGGGAGCGTCGGGCCGAACCTCGACAAGGTGGCGCCGCTGACCGAGCCGGTGATCATCAAGGCGATCACGAACGGCGGCGCGACCGTCATGACGAAGGCCGCGGCCGCCAAGTACACGACGCAGATGGTTCCCTACAAGGGCGCTCTGACCACCGAGCAGATCAACAACATCGCGGCGTACCTGTACGTCTCGACGCACAAGCCGAGCTAGGGCGCGAACGTGACCGGCTCGCCGAGCAGCCGTGTCTCGGCCGGAGTCGTCTCCGCGATCACGCGGCCGCGCCGGACGACCCAGCGTCTCGTCGCTCGGAGCCGGATCACCTCGATCGCGTCCGGGGCATCGAAGACCACGAAGTCGGCCGGCTTCCCCTCCTCGATCCCGTACTCGTCCTCGACGCCGAGCGTTCGCGCGCCGCGCTCGGTCGCGCAGCGCAGCATCTCGGGGATCTCCTCGCGGCCGCTCATGTAGGTGAAGTGCAGCGCCAGGTGGGCGGCGTCGACCATGTCGGCCTTCCCCATCAGGTACCAGGGATCCATGATCACGTCGTTCCCGAGCGAGACGTTCACGCCCTCGGCGAGCAGCTCTTTCAGCTGGGCGAACCCACGGCGCTTGGGGTACGGGTCGAGGCGCCCCTGGATCAGCGAGTTGGCGTACGGGTTCACGACGATGTTGATGCCCGCACGGCGCAGGAAGCCGCGGAGCTTCGAGGAGTAGTACGGCTCGTAGGAGCCCATCGCGGTGCAATGGCTCGCGGTCACGCGGCCGGCGAGCCCGTGCTTGACCGTGTGGTCGGCCATCACCTCGAGGTAGCGCGAGCCCGGGTCGTCGGTCTCGTCGCAGTGCACGTCGATCCGGCGGTTGTAGCGCTTCGCGAGCTCGAAGACACGGTCGACCTCGCGGTGGCCGAGCTCCGCGGTCGGCTCGTAGTGCGGGATCCCGCCGACGCAGTCGACCCCGAGCTCGATCGCGCGCTCGAGCCTGGCCTCGTCGCCCTCGTGGGCGAAGATCCCGTCCTGCGGGAAGGCGGTGACCTGGACGGTGACGAGATCGGCATGCTCGTCGCGGGCGCGGAGCAGGCCGCGGACCATCGCCTCGTTCTCGCCGGAGACGTCGGCATGAGCGCGGATGAAGAGCGTTCCCTGCGCGGCAGACCAGCGAATGATCTCGCTCGCCCGGTCGAAGACGTCCTGCTCGGTCAGCGAAGGCTTCAGCTCGCCCCAGACGTGGATCCCCTCGATCAACGTGCCGCTCTCGTTGTAGCGCGGCTTCCCGGCGGTGAGCGAGGCGTCGAGGTGGAGATGGCAGTCGACGAGCGGCGCGGTGACGAGCCGCGCCGCTGCGTCGATCGTCTCGGGGGCATCGAGGTCGAGCGACGGCCCGATCGCCGTGAAGCGCCCGCCCTCGACTGCGAGGTCGACCAGCCGCCCGTCGAGCAGGCGGGCGTTTCGGACTACGAGATCGGGCATTCCTATGCTTGTGCGGGCAGAGCCCCGACGTCGATCACGGCGTCCGAGTCGATGTCCTGGTCATCGAGCGTGTGCGGGAAGCCGAGCCAGGTGCGGGCGTTGGTCATCGACTGCGTGGCCGTGACGATCACGAGGTAGAGCCCACCGGCGATCAGCCAGCACTCGAGCGGTACCGGGCCCCAGTTCTGGGGCGTGTCGTAGACGTTCCAGCCCTTCGGCAGGATCGCGCTCGCGATCGCGCCGTAGGCGACTGCGACCAGCAGCGAGACGATCGCCGGCCAGTTCGCGAACCGCGTCTTCTCCCACGGCGGGACGACCGTCAGAGGCCGGGAGATCTTGAGCCAGCGTGGCAGCAGGAAGTGGTCGACGACCATGATCGTCGTCGCGCACGGGACGGTGATCGCGAGGAAGGTCGCGACGTCGAACCAGCCGTTCACGAACTTGTAGTTGACGAGGTAGGCCGCGATCATCCCGCCGCCCGCGACGATCAGGCAGGTCGCGATCCGGTGCCATTTCGGTGCCCAGGCCATCAGGTTCTGGCCGGCGTTGATCGACTCGTAGTAGTTGCCGTCGTTGACCGCGAACTGCGAGATCGTCGCGATGATCCAGGCGAGCCAGAACGCGCCGAAGAGGGAGTAGTGGACGCTGAAGTTGTAGGGGTCGCCGCTGCCCGCGAGCCGCGCCATCATCCAGCCGGCGACCGTGAAGAGCAGGAAGAACACCATCGCGAACAGGTAAGTCGGGACCGACCAGGCGAGCTTCGGCTTGCCGTAGCGCCAGAAGTCGGGCTCGTTGCCCCACATCGCGAAGCCGATCACGGCGCCGACCGCGACCCAGAAGGGCAGGCTGCCGGGCGGCGAGCCGTGGAGGGCGGCGTGGTCGGAGATGAAGCCCTTCGCGACCATGTAGATCACCCAGATGATCAGCACCGGGGTGACGAGGTAGCGGGCGAAGACGCTGATGCCGGTGAAGCCGAAGAGGTTGTTCACGATCATCACGCCGGCGAGGATGATGGTCAGGGTCTCGACGTTTCCCCAGCCGGCGAAGTTGTCCCAGAGCTGAGCGAGCAGTCCGGCCTGGAAGCCGACCCAGCCGAGCGGGGCGATCAGGACGAAGAGCGAGACGATCCCCGAGCCGAACGAGCCGAAGATCGAGCGGGTCAGCAGCGAGTGGGTCTGGCCGGTGCGCGAGCCGAGGAACGAGCCGAAGACGGCGTAACAGGTGTAGATCGCGTAGCCGAGGACCGTGACGGCCGCGGTCTTGAGCAGGCTGTAGCCGCCGCCGTAGATCTCGATGCCGAGGGCCATGTACGAGAAGCCCGCGACGAACGTCGTCCAGAGGCCCATGAAGTGCCACATCGGCCTCCGGTGGGTCAGCGGGACGATCGTCGTCGAGTAGTCGTGCTCGATCGAACCGTGGAGCTCCTCGCGCTCGAACTCGATGTCGCTTTTCAGATCGGCGACGTCGGTGACGATGTCCGGCCGTTCGCTCATCGTGCTCCTTTCACCTGTCCGGGGTTCGCGCGAATCTACGGCGTTCGCGAACGGAAGTCCAGGGGTGGAGATCAGCGAAATGACGCGAGCAGCGGCTCGACGAGCGGAGTCCACTGCCGGGCGAGAGCAAAGAGGGCGTCGACCTCGGTTCCGTCGGGGTTCAGGTAGGTGACGAGGTTGGCGCCGAGGTACCAGACGACGGTCGCGTAGGCGAGCTCGCGGGCCGGCAGGCCGGCCGGGAGGACGCGGGCGAAGGTCTCCTCGGCGAGGGTCGTCCAGGGCGCCATCAGCTCGACGGCGCGCGCGGAGAGCTCGGGCCGATTCGCGGAGCCGGCGATCATCTGGGCGACGATCTGGACGTGGCCCGCCTGCTTGTCCTCTTCCCAGAGCGAGGCCATCACGGGTAGAAGCGCGTCGAGCGTCGCGATCGGCTCGACAGCCTCGCGGTAGCGCGCGAGACGCTCCTCGCTGGTCTGCTGCATCGCGGTCACGAGCAGGCTCTCGAGGGAGCCGAAGTGGTAGAAGATCAGCGCCTGGTTGCAGCCCGCCCGCCGTGCGATCGCGCGCGAGGTGGCTCCCGCGAAGCCCTCGTCGCGCAGCGTTTCCAGGGTCGCCGTGAGGATGGTCTGGGCAGTTGGCTTGATCATGCGACTAAATCAGTCGATCAGTTCTGATCGGAGGATAGTCGCCAACCCGGCCGGGCCCCCAACCGCCCTTGGGGCGTGTCAGGTGCCAGGTTCAGACAGTGAGGCTCAGGCAGTAGCCGGCAGGGTCAGGCCGTGATCTCGCGGCTGGAGGCGAGCTCCTCGCCGAACTTCGCGCGCGCGACGTAGCGGCCGATGCCCGGGCGAGGCGACGAGCTCGCCGTCATCGACGAGGACGTTGCCGCGGAGGAGGACGGTCTCCGGGGAGCCGGTGACCTCGGTGCCCTCGTACAGGTTGTAGTCGATGCGGGAATGCTGGCCCTTCGCCGAGATCGTCACCTTCTTCTCGGGATCGAAGATCACGATGTCCGCGTCCGAGCCGACCGCGAGGGTGCCCTTGCGCGGGTAGAGGCCGAAGAGCTTCGCCGGGTTCGTGGCGAGCAGCTCGACCATCCGGTTGAGGGTGATCTTGCCGCCGCGGACGCCGAACTCGTGGATCATCTGCAACCGGTTCTCGAGCCCGGGCCCGCCGTTCGGGATCTTCGAGAAGTCGTCGCGCCCGAGCGTCTTCTGCCCGTCCCACTTGAACGCGCAGTGGTCGGTCGAGATCGCCGAGAGCACGTCCGTCCGCACCGCGTCCCACAGGATCTCCTGGTTCGCCTTGTTGCGCGGGGGCGGCGTGTAGACGTACTTCGCGCCCTCGAAGTCGGGCTTCTCGAGGAACGTCTCGTCGATGAAGAAGTACTGCGTGCAGGTCTCACCGAAGACGTTCCAGCCCTTGGCGCGAGCGAGCGCGATCGGCTCGACCGACTCCTTGCACGAGACGTGGACGACGTAGAGCGCCGCGCCCGCAACCCGCGCCAGCTGGATCGCGCGGTTCGTCGCCTCGCCCTCGGTCTCCGGCGGGCGCGTCCGCGCGTGCCACACCGGCTCGGTGTGGCCGGCCGCGAGCGCCTGCTTGACGAGCACGTCGATCGCATCGCCGTTCTCGGCGTGCACCATCACGAGCGCGCCGGTCTTCGCCGCCACCTCCATCGTGCGGAAGAGCGTCTCGTCGTCGACCTGCAGGGCCCCCTTGTAGGCCATGAAGAGCTTGTATGAGGTGACCCCCTGGTCGGGCAGCCCGGCGAGCTCGTCGAGAGCGCCCGGCGCCGAAAGATCCGTGACCGCGATGTGGTAGCCCATGTCGATCAGCTGCTTCCCTGATGCCTTCGAATGCCAGTCGGCAAGCGCGTCCGCGAAGGTCTGGCCCTTCCCCTGGATGCAGAAGTCGACGTGGCAGGTCGTGCCGCCGAACGCCGCCGCGGTCTGGCCGGACTCGACGTCGTCGATCGTGACCGTGCCGCCGAACGGCATGTCGAGGTGGGTGTGCGGGTCGACGCAGCCCGGAAGCACGTACTTCCCGCGTGCGTCGATCGTCCGGTCGGCGTCGAGGTCGAGCGACTCGCCGATCAGCGTGATCCGCTCGCCGTCGACGAAGACGTCGGCGACGTAGTCGTCCGCCGCGGTGATGACGCGGCCGCCTTTGATCAGAACCGACATGGCGGGAAAGTCTAGTCGCGCCGGCGCGGAGCGAAAGCCCCGCGCCGGCGCGACCAGGAGGCTTACTTTCCGCCCGCCGTCACCTTGACGACGACCGCCTTGAAGCCCGTGCCGGTGGTGTTGACACCGGCGGCCTTTAGCTGTGCGAGTGCCTTCTTCGCGTACGTGTAGTTGATCGTCGAAGCGGCCGGCGTCTTCTTGATCACGCCGTATTTCTTCGCGATCGCGACCGTGTACGCCACGGAGGAGGCCGGCACGACGCCGATCCCGCTCGGGCTCGGCCACGCGAGCTTGTTGATCTCGTTCATCTGCCAGAGCTGATGCCCGGCGCCGAGCGTCGGCCCGTTCTGGAGCACGATCTTCACGCACGAGGCGACGTGGTCGCGGCAGTAGATCCAGCCCTGGAACGAGGCCTTGAGGAACTTCACCAGAGTGGCCTGGTTGGTCGGGTCGGACAGCCACTTGCTCGTGGTGAAGAGGTTGTCCTCGAGCATCCCCGTGCCCTGGTCGGACATCTTGAACACGTTGAGATCGTTCAGCGTGTAGAGCTTGCCGGTGGCCGGGTTCTTCGTCTCCAGCACCTGCGCGAGCTCGTTGTAGGTCATCGCCGCCGCAGCGTCGATCTGCTTGCTGAGGAACGCGTTCATGTCGAACGGCTGGTTGAAGATCGTCACGTCCTTCGGGTTCGTCGGATCGATGCCGTTCTTCGTCAGGGCCGCGTAGAGCTCCGGCTGGTTCCCGCAGCACCAGACGCCGACCTTCTTGCCGGCCATCTTCTTGATCGAGTTGATCCCGCTCGACTTCCACGTGATCTCGGTCATCCCGCTGCGGGGGAAGACCTGCGCGACGGATACGAGCCCGCCGCCCTTCTCGTCGGTAGCGAGCAGGTTCGGCAGCCAGTCGAGCCCGATGTCCGCGCCGCCTCCGACGACGACGGTCTCGGGCGTGATGCTCGGCCCGCCGACCTTGAGGTTGACGTCGAGGCCCGCAGCCTTGTAGTACCCCTGCGCTGCCGCGGCGTAGTAGCCGGCGAACTGGGCCTGCGTCACCCACTTCAGCTGCAGCGTGACCTTGGTCAGCTTCGTGGTCTTGGTGCTCGCGCCTGCCGACGCGCTGAGCAGCGCGGACGCCGCGATTGCGGCTGCGGCGAGGCTCAAGATCACCCAGTGCTTCCGTCTCATTTGCTCTCCTTCGTGGTGGGCCGTCCGGGGCGATCAGCGATTCTGACGTATCGCCGAAGTCATGTCGATGTCATCCCGCGAACGCAGTAGCGTTCCGCGACCGAGACCGCCGCGTAGAAGGCGATCCCGAAGGCGCTCGCGACGACGATCGCCGCCCAGCCGAGCGCGAAGTCGAACAGCGAGATCGAGTTCTCGATCTGCACGCCGAGCGCGTTGATCGCCCCGCCGAAGTAGTCGCCGACGATCGCGCCGATCATCGCGAGCACCGTCGCGACCTTGAGCCCCGCGAAGATGAACGGCAGCGCCGCCGGGATCCGGACGCGGCGAAAGATGTCGACGTCCCCGGCCGCATAGGAGCGCATCAGCTCGATCGCCTCCGGCCGCACCGACCGCAGGCCGCGCAGGGTGTTCACGAGCACGGGGAAGAAGCAGAGGACGCCGGCGATCGCCCACTTCGAGTGCGGGTTCAGAACGCCGAACCAGGCATTCGTGATCGGGGCGAACGCGATGATCGGGACTGCGCTCGCCGCGATCGCGTACGGCATCAGCGCCGAGCCGACCCGCTGAAAACGGGCGAACACGAGGGCGACGAGGATCGCGGCGCCGGAGCCGATCACGAACCCACCGAACGCCTCCTTGAAGGTGAACCAGCCGGCGTTGACGAGCACGTGCCGGTTGTCCCAGAACGCCTTCGCGATCGCCGAGGGCCTCGGCAGCAGGAACTTGCCGGCGAGCGGGGAGAGCACCCACTGCCAGACGGCGATCCCGATGAAGAAGACGACGAGCGCCGGCACCCAGTTCTCTCGCGTCGTCCGCTTCATTCGCCCTCCGGCGCGAGCTTCTCGAAGACCTGGTCGGCGCCGCCGCGGTGGAGCGACTCGCGCAGCTTGGTCACGAGCTCGAAGAAGCGCGGGTCCTCGCGCGTCTCGGCCGTCCGCGGCTGCGGCAGGTCGATCTCGAGGATCTCGGCGATCCGGCCGGGCCGCGGCGACATCACGACGACGCGCGTCGAGAGGAACACCGCCTCGGCGATCGAGTGCGTGACGAAGATCGTGGTCGAGCCGGTCTCCTGCCAGATGCCGAGCAGCTCCATGTTCAGGCGCTCGCGGGTCATCTCGTCGAGCGCTCCGAACGGCTCGTCCATCAGAAGCAGCGGCGGCGAGAACGACAAGGCGCGAGCGATCGAGACGCGCTGCTGCATCCCGCCCGAGAGCTGCCACGGATAGTGGCTCTCGAACCCGGTGAGCTCGACGAGCTCGAGCATCTCCTTGATCCGGTCGCCGCGCTTTTCCCGGGACCAGCCGAGCATCTCGAGCGGCAGCGCGATGTTCTTCGTGACGGTGCGCCAGTCGTAGAGCACGGCGTGCTGGAAGACGATCCCGTAGTCGCGGTCGTTTCGGGCCTGCCGCGCGGTCTTGCCGTTCACCGTCACCTTGCCGCTCGTCGGCTCGACGAGGTCGCCGATGATGCGAAGCAGCGTCGACTTCCCGCAGCCCGACGGGCCGATCAGCGAGATGAACTCGCCGGACTCGATCGTCAGGTCGATCCCCTGGAGCGCAACTGTCTTCCCCTGCGCGAACTCCTTGCTGACGCCTTCGAGCTCGACGACCTTCTCGGGGGCATCCGTCATGCGTAGTGCTCCGGCGCCCGGTGCACGACGAGCTTCTCGACCACGACGATCGCGAGGAAGAAGGCGATCCCGAGCAGCGCGGTGATGATGTTCGTCGCCCAGAGCTCCTGCGGCTCGATCGAGTAGTACTGGCTGAAGTTGACGATCGCGCCGCCGAGGCCGCCCTGGATCGAGGCCGCGGGCTCGGAGATGATCGCGCCGACGACGGCGAGCGGCGCCGCGATCCGGAAGGCCGAGAAGAGGTACGGGATCGAGCTCGGCACCTGGAGCTTCCAGAGGATCTGCCAGCGGCCGGCCGCGTACGACTCCATCAGCTCGACCGCGCGCGGATCGGCTGACTCGAGTCCCCGCAAGGTGTTGATCGTAACGGGGAAGAACGTGAGGTATGCCGCGAGCACTGCGACCGAGATCCAGTCCTTGACGCCCTTGGAGCCGAGCCCGACGACGACCATCGGGGCGATCGCAAGGAGCGGGATCGTCTGCGACGCGACGACGTAGGGGATGAACCCGAGCGCGAGGACGCGCGACTGCGAGAGCGCTACCGCGATCAGGAAGCCGACGACCGCTCCGATCAGGAACCCGAGGACGCATTCCTTCGCCGTGAACAGGCTGTTGTGCCAGAGGATCTGGATCAGCCAGGGCCCGTTCACCTGAGCCGGCTGGAAGAGCGCCTCGACGATCTTGTGCAGATGCGGCATCGTCACGTTGTTGACCGGGAAGGGCCAGGTCAGGTTGAAACGCGTCCCGATCCAGTGCCAGCCCTCCCAGAGCGCCCAGATGACGGCGAGGACCAGCACGAAGACCCCGACTCGCTTGCCTGCGTTCCGCATCGCGCTGGAATATCGCAGTTGTAAAGTCAGGCCGTGCCGCTTCAACCCGATCGCGCAGTAGCCGAGCTCGTCGAGCTCCGCGAGCTGACCGAGGACGAGAACGGCGCCCAGCGGGTCGCATGGACGGACACCTGGGAGAGTGCGCGCGAGTGGCTGCGCGGGAAGCTGGCAGGTACCGGCGCGCGCGAGGAGATCGACGAGGCCGGAAATCAGTGGTTCACGATCGGCGAGGGCGACAACGCCCTGCTGATCGGCGGCCACCTCGACTCCGTGCCGAACGGCGGCTGGCTCGACGGCTCGCTGAACGTCGTCGCAGGCGCCGAGGTCTTCCGCCGGATCGCCGAGGAAGGGCCGCCACCCGTCCCGGTGCGCCTCGTGAACTGGGCCGACGAGGAGGGCGCGCGCTTCGGGCGGTCGCTCTTCGGCTCGTCGGCGGCCGCGGGCTCGATGCGCGACCAGGACGAGCTGCGGAAGCTGACCGACCGCGACGGCATCGCGCTCCCCGATGCGCTGCGCGAGCACGGCGTCGATCTCGACCGCGCGCTCGAGGCGCGCGCGCAGCTCGAGGGCGCGGGCGCCTATCTCGAGCTGCACATCGAGCAGGGCCCCGTGCTCGAGTCGATGGACATCCCGCTCGGGGTCGTGCTCGGGACGTTCGGGGTCGAGCGCTCGCGAATCACCTGGCGCGGCCAGGCCGCGCACTCCGGCTCGACGCCGATGGATCAGCGCCGCGATGCGCTCGCGGGAGCGGCGAAGCTCGCGCTCGAGATCCGCGACATCGCGCGCGAGACCGGCGGCGGCGCGGTCTGCACCTCGGGCGGCGTCGTCTGCAAGCCGGGGATCGTCACCTCGGTCGTCGAGACCGCGGAGCAGCTCCTCGACCAGCGCCACCTCGATGCCGACGCGCTCGCCGGGATGCTCGCGGCGGCGAAGGCGGCCTCCGAGCGGTTCGCGGCCGAGGAGAACATCGAGGTCTCGTGGGAGCGGATCTGGTCGATCGAGCCGATCCTCTTCGACGACACGCTGATCGGATTCGCCGACGAGGCGATCCGCGAGGTCTCGGGGACGTCGCACCGGCTTCCGTCCGGGCCGCTCCACGACGCCGCCGAGGTCTCACGCGCCGGAGTGCCGACGGTCATGGTGTTCGTGCAGAGCCTGCGCGGCCTCTCGCACACGAAGCTCGAGGACACGAAGACCGAGCATCTCGAGCTGTCGGTCGAGGCGCTCGACCGGCTGGCGACGAGAACGCTCGCCTGGCTACCCGCTGACCTGGCCGGACGGCCATCTTGCGCCGTGCGGCAGCAGGCACTCTTGGTGATGGACGAGGAGCTGATTTGCGAGGCGAGATCGTCGCGATGCTCTTCACGATCACGACATAGCCCGCTCGCTCGAGCGGATCGAAGGACTCCTGGAGGAGGTGAGGACGATGGGGAAGAGGAAGCCGACGAAGGCTGATCTCGAGGCTCGCGCGCGATGGCCGGAACGCGGACAACCTCCGGCGATCGTCGAGAAGAGGAAGCGCGGCGAGTCGAGCGCGCGGGCGCGGAGAAGTCCGCCTAGGGCTCTGCGACGACCGGGTTGGCGAGCACGCCGATCCCGTCGATCTCGATCTCGACGAGATCCCCGGCGCCATCGCGACCGGCGGTGTCCGGAAGATGCCGACGCCCGACGGCGTCCCGGTCAGGATCAGGTCGCCCGGCTCGAGCGTGAAGACCGCCGAGACGAACGCGACGAGCCGGCGCACGCCGAAGACCAGCTCGGCCGTGTTCCCGTCCTGGAGCAGCTCGCCGTTCAGCCGCTGCACGACCCGCAGCCCGCTCGCGTCGCCGAGCTCCGACACCGGCACGAGCTCCGTGCCGAGCGGGCAGAACGTGTCGAAGCCCTTCGCCCGCGTCCACTGCTTGTCGGAGCGCTGCAGGTCGCGGGCACTGACGTCGTTCGCGCAGCGGTAGCCGGCGACGAAGTCGAGCGCGTCGTCCTCGTGGATGCGGCGGCCCACCCGGCCGATCTCGACCGCGAGCTCGGCCTCGGAGTCGACGTGCGCCGATTCGGGCGGCAGCACGATCGCCTCGCCCGGGCCGATCAGCGTCGTCGGGAACTTGCCGAAGAGCAGCGGCTCGGCCGGCGGCTTGATCCCCTGCTCCTCGATGTGGGAGAGGTAGTTGAGCCCGGTTCCGATGATTTTCACGCCCCTATCTAAGCGATAGTCTGCGCGGATGGCGATCAGCTTCGGCGTCACCGTCCTGCCCGACCCGCCCTACGGCCGCTTCCTCGAGCTGCTGCAGCTCGCCGAGCAGAACGGCTTCGAGTACGGCTGGACCTACGACTCGCACGTGCTCTGGCAGGAGTCGATCCCGCTGCTCGCGCTCGCCGCCGACCGGACCTCGACGATGAAGCTCGGGCACTTCGTCACGAACCCCGGGACACGCGAGCCGACCGTGCTCGCGAGCGCCTACGCGACGCTGCACGACATCTCGGGCGGGCGGATGGTGATGGGGATCGGCCGCGGCGACTCCGCACGGCGCTTCATCGGCCAGGAGCCGGTGAAGATGGCCGAGTTCGAGGCCGCGTGCCGGATGATCCGCGACTTCATGAACGGCCGCGAGGTGCACTGGAACGACAAGGACCTGCAGCTCACCTGGGCGCACGACGACCCGCCGATCCCGATGTTCGTCGCCGGCTACGGCCCGAAGGCGCTCGCCGTTGCCGGGCGCGTCTCCGACGGCGTGATCATCCAGCTCGCCGACCCCGTGATCATCGAGTGGATCATGGCCACCGCCCGCGCGTCCGCCGAGAAGGCCGGCCGCGACCCGGACGCCCTGCAGTGCATCGTCGGCGCGCCCTCGAAGGTCGACGCCGACCTCGACCGCTGCCGCGAGGAGGTGCGCTGGTTCCCCGCGATGGTCTCGAACCACGTGATGGACCTGGTCGAGCGCTACGGCTACGACTCCGACATCCCGTCGGAGCTGACCGACTTCGTCAAGGCGCGGAAGTTCTACGACTACAAGGACCACTCGCGCGTCGGAGCCGCCCACGGCGAGTTCGTCACCGACGAGATCTGCGACCGCTTCACCGTGATCGGCTCCGCCGATCAGTGCGCCGACGAAGCTGCGCGCGCTCGAGGCGGTCGGCGTCGATCAGTTCAACGTCTACCTGATGACGAACGCACAGGAAGAGACGCTCGAGGCCTACGGCCGCGACGTCATCCCGCAGTTCGCGAGCGCAGCCTCGGTCTACCGGCCTAGCCTCAGTGAGCGGTCGCGCGCGAGATGGTGCGGTTATCCGTACTCCCCGGCCATGTCGGGTCGGTAGGCTCGAATCCATGGGCGACGAGGGGGCTGTTGTCAGCGCAACCGACGTGACGCGCCGCTACGGCGAGGGCGAGACCGCCGTCGACGCGCTGCGCGGCGTGTCGCTCGAGATCGAGCGCGGCAAGCTGACCGCTGTCATGGGACCGTCCGGCTCCGGCAAGTCGACGCTGATGCACATCCTCGCCGGGCTCGACAAGCCGACGAGCGGCTCGGTGACCGTCGCCGGCGAGGAGATCACGGGCATGAACGACAACGCGCTCACGCACCTGAGGCGCAACCACATCGGCTTCGTCTTCCAGTTCTACAACCTGCTCCCGATGCTGAACGCCGAGGAGAACGTGAAGCTCCCGCTCTCCGTGGCCGGCGAGGACGTCGACGAGAAGTGGTTCGCCGAGCTGATCGAGAAGGTCGGGCTGTCGCACCGCCTCAAGCACCGGCCGACCGAGCTCTCGGGCGGCCAGCAGCAGCGCGTCGCCGTCGCGCGCTCGCTCGTCTCCCGGCCGACGGTGATCTTCGCCGACGAGCCGACGGGCAACCTGGACTCGCGCTCGAGCACCGAGATCCTCGCCCTGCTCCGCGACTGCTGCGACACCTACGGGCAGACGATCGTCATGGTCACCCACGATCCGCGCGCCGCCGCGATCGCCGATCGCATCCTCTACATCGCCGACGGCAACATCGTCCTCGATCAGAAGGGCGCGACCGCGGCCGAGGTGCTGAAGACGATGAACGAGCTCGAAGGCGTGCCCGCCGCCGCGTCGTGATCCGCGTCGCGCTCAAGGACATCCTCGGGCGCAAGCTCCGCCTGATCCTGACCTCGCTCGCGATCGTCATGGGCGTCGCGATGGTCAGCGGCACGTTCGTCCTCACCGACACGATCAACGCCGGGTTCAGCGCGATCTACTCGACCGCCTACTCCGGGTCGGACGCAGTCGTGACCGGCAAGGAGGCCTTCGGAGGCTCCCAGAACGCGCCGTCGTTCCCCGAGTCGACGCTCGCCCGGATCCAGGCGCTGCCCGACGTCGCCGCGGCCGACGGCGGGATCGGCGACCAGGCGCAGTTCGTCGGCTCGAACGGCAAGACGATCACCCACGGCGGCGCGCCCGGCCTCGCGTTCAGCACGAACGGGCCCTCGCGCTTCAACCCGCTCACGCTCGTCTCCGGCACGTGGCCCCACGGGCCGCACGAGGTCGGAGTCGACGAGCACACCGCCTCGAGCCAGGGCTTCAAGGTCGGGCAGACGGTGCCGGTCGTCCCGCGGGGCGGCAAGGAGCAGGAGTTCAAGATCGCCGCGATCATCCAGTTCGGGAGCGCGAACTCGCTCGGCGGCGCGACCCTCGCGATCTTCGACCTGCCGACGGCTCAGAAGCTCTTCCACAAGGTGGGCGAGCTCGACCAGATCGACGCTGCCGCGAAGCCGGGCACGACCGCGCAGGCCCTCGTCGCCCAGATCCAGAAGGTCCTGCCGCCGAACACCCAGGTTCGCACCGGTCAGGATCAGGCCAGCGCGTCGACGAAGGAGACGAGCGACCAGCTCGCGTTCCTCCGGTACTTCCTGCTCGCCTTCGGCTTCATCGCGCTGTTCGTCGGCGCGTTCGTGATCGCGAACACGCTGTCGATCACGATCGCCCAGCGCACGCGCGAGTTCGCGACGCTGCGCGCCGTCGGCGCAACCGGGCGTCAGGTCCGCCGCGTGGTGATCATCGAAGGGCTCGTGCTCGGCACGTTCGCGTCGCTGGTCGGCCTGTTCGTCGGGCTCGCGCTCGCCAAGGGGCTCGACGCGCTCTTCAAGGCGTTCGGGGCCGACCTGCCGCAGCGTGGCCTCGTCTTCGCCTGGCGCACGGTGATCATCTCGATGGCGCTCGGGATCATCGTCACCCTGCTCGCGAGCCTGCGGCCGGCCGTCAGGGCGACCCGGGTGCCGCCGATCGCGGCCGTGCGCGAAGGGTCGATCCTGCCGCCCGTCGCGGTTCGCCCGCTTCGGGCCCGATAGTCGCGCTCGTCGTCTGCGGCGTCTCGCTCGCGCTGATTCTCTACAGCTCGTTCGGGAGCGGCCTCACGACCGGCAACCGCCTGATTCTGCTCGGCGTCGGCGTCCTCGGCTTCTTCATCGGTGTCGCGATGGTGGCGCCGAGCGTCGCCCGGCCGCTCGCCTCGGTCCTCGGCCGGCCCGCCCAGCTGATCGGCGGCGTCTCCGGCAGCCTCGCCCGGTCGAACTCGATGCGAAACCCGGGGCGGACCGCGTCGACCGCCGCCGCGCTGATGATCGGGCTCGCGCTCGTGACGATCGTCGCCGTGCTCGCGCAGGGGATCAAGGCGCAGTTCGAGGACGCCGTGGCGGCCGAGTTCCACGCCGACTACGCCCTGACCTCGCAGGACGGCTTCACGCCCACGTCGACCGCCTCGGCCGAGGCCGCTCCGTCAGTCCGGCGTCGCGACTCTTGTCGCCGGCGTCCGCGCGGGCGACGGTCGCGTCGCCGGGAAGTCGCTCCAGGTCGCCGGGCGTCGACCCGGGCATCTCGAAGGTGCTGAAGCTCAACTGGCAGGACGGGACGAACACCGATCTCGACACGCTCGGGATGACGGGTGCGATCCTGACCAAGGGCTACGCGAAGAACCACGATCTGACCGTCGGCTCGCCGATCCGGCTCGAGACGCCCGGCGCCAAGTACCTGAACCTGCGCGTGCACGCGATCGTCGCCCCGCCCCAGGGCGGCTCGCCGCTCGGCACGGTCACGATCTCGTCGCAGGCGTTCGACTCCGTCTACCCGAACCCGCAGAACGTCTTCACGTTCGTGAATACACCGGGTGGAGTCACCCCGGAGAACACGGCGAAGCTGAACGCCGTCCTCGACGCCTATCCGGACGCCAAGATCCAGACCCAGGCCGAGTTCATCCACACCCAGGAGCAGGGGATCAACCAGTTCCTCATCCTGCTCTACGTCCTGCTCGGCCTCTCGATCATCGTCAGCCTGTTCGGGATCGTGAACACGCTGATCCTCACCGTGTTCGAGCGGACGCGGGAGATCGGGATGCTCCGTGCCGTCGGGATGACCCGCCGGCAAACGCGGCGGATGATCCGCCACGAGGCCGTGATCACCGCACTGCTCGGTGCGGCGCTCGGGATCCCGGTCGGGCTCGTGCTTGCGCTTCCTCTTCGACCGCGCGCTCTCCGACGTGCCGTTCGTCGTGCCCGTGGGGCACGCTGATCGTCTTCATCATCGCCGCGATCATCGTCGGTCTCCTCGCGGCGATCTTCCCGGCGCGGCGCGCCTCGAAGCTGAACGTGCTCGAACGCACTCCAGTACGAGTGAACCGCGAAGACCTGGTCGCGCTGCTCGCCGCGCACGAGCCCGCCGACGTCGAGGAGGCCGCCGACCTCGACCGGATGCGCGACTGGGCGGAAACGCTCGACTATCCGTTCTCGCGTGAGCAGGCCGGCGCGCACTTCACCGCCTCGGCGGTGGTCGTCGATGCAACCGGCGAGCGGACACTGCTCGTGCACCACCGCAAGAGCGGCTCGTGGTTCCAGCCGGGCGGGCACTTCGAGCCGGAGGACGCGTCAGCGGTCGCGGCGGCGGAGCGAGAGGCGCGCGAGGAGACCGGGCTCACCGTCACGCCGGCCCGGCCCGGGCCTGCTCGACGTCGACATCCACTGGGTGCCCTGGGACGAGCACTACCACCTCGACCTGCGCTTCCACCTGATCGCGACCGGCGAGCTCGCCCCTGACAGCGCCGAGGTCGACGCAGCCGAGTGGCTCACCTGGGACGACGCGTTCGAGCGGATCGACGAGCACGCCCTGCGGCGCGCGTTGCTAAAGGCGTCCGGAGGCGGTCTTGGCGAGTGACTGCTGAACCGCGACGAACGGCTCGACCCCGACGAACTTGATCGTGATCGCGGTGCCGTTCTTCCAGACGAGGAGCGTCGTGCCGTTCGCCGACCACGTGTCGGCGCCGACGGCCTGAACCGGGACGACGATCCCCTTGATCGTCTTCGCGGCCTTGTCGAACGCGGTCTGGGTCGCGACGTGCGAGGTCTGCACGGTCATCGTCTTCTTCTTGACGGTGTAGGTGCAGACACGGGCCGCGCCGACGGTCTTCGGCTTCGCTTTCGGCGGCGTCGCGCCGAGCACGGTCGAGGCGTCGGTGGTCGAGATCAGGACGCAGGGATCCGGCGGCTGTGCGGCGGCGGCCGAGAGCGCCGAGATGCCTGCGGCAGCCACGACCGAGGTGATGAGCAGCCAGCGCACCGAAGCCAGAATAGCCGCTATTCGGCTCTCCTGAATCCCGTTGCGGCAGGGCTCGGATCGAGCGGGCTGACCGGGAGGCCCGGCAGCGGCTCGGGCGCGTTGTAGCCGCCCGGCGCGACGTCGTTCGAGCCTTCCGGATGGAACAGCCCCGCAAGCAGCTGGATCTGCCCGCGCCCGACGCCGAGCTCGAACTGGCCGCCGCCGTAGAGCGAGATCCCGGCCTCGGCGCAGCGGTCGTAGAACTCGAAGAGCCGGGACACCGGACCGAAGCGCGACGGCTTGGAGTTGAGGACCCGAGGCGCGAACGGCAGCGCCTCGACGTCGGCCCATGAGTGGATCGGCGCGTCCCAGGTGATCCGGTCGCGGTACGGCTCGAGCAGCGCGTCGGTCTCGTCGTCGAGCCGCGGATCCTCGATCACGCGTCCGGGAACGCCCTCCGCCACTCGCAGGTAGAGCTCCGGATCGGCCGGGTTGTCGACGCTGGTGCCGTGATAGGCGCCCTTCAGGTCGACGATGTCCACCTTGCCGCGGGCGGAGAGCTCCGCGACGAACTCGTCGGTCCAGTCGGGTGTCGGGTCGAGCTTGAAGCGGAGGTCGGGATAGAGCGCGAGCCAGCCGTCGAGCGAGGCGGCGCGGGTCGACGAGACGAACTTCAGCGGCCGCGCCTCGCGTCCGAGAGCGTCACCGAGCGATAAGCCGGCCTGCTGGAGCGCAAGGTCGAGCGCCGACGACTCGAAGGCCCAGCGCCGGTAGTCGCGGAAGGCGGCCTGCCCCGGCTCGCCGACGGGAAAGAGGTTGAGCTCCTCGAGATGCTTCGAGAGCGAGTCGAGCGTCCACGAGCCCGTCAGCGTCGGGTGCGGGAACCGGCCCGGGTCGTGCTCGGCCGGGTCGTAGGTCACGTCCTCTCCGCGTCCCTCCGCGCCGCCGCCGCGGATCGCGATCGTGGTCGTCTTCCGCGTGAACTCGGGCGAGATCTCGACGCTCGCGACCTCGTAGTCCGCGCCGTCGATCTCGAGTGGCAGGTCGCGAACGTGCTCGTACAGCCCCATCTGCCTAACCTAGCTGCGGCCCTCCAGGTGGCGTCGAAGCGCGTCGAGCCGATCGTCCCACTCCTCGCCGGCGTCCGTCAGCCGGTAGCGCATCTCTCGCCCGCTGCGCTCGGACTCGACGAGCCCCGCGTCGCTGAGGGCGGCCAGGTGCTTCGAAACGGCCTGTCGCGTCATCGGCAGCTCGCCGGTCAGCTCTGTCGGAGTCGCGGTGCCGTGGCCGGCGAGATACCCGAGCATCTGGCGCCGGCTCGGGTCGGCGAGAGCCGAGAAGACATGGTTCGATTGCCTCAGCGGATCAGGCAAAGGCGAGCGCCGAGGCCTGCAGGTCGAGCGCGGTCGTCCACGCCGGGAAGGTCTCGACGACGTGAGGCGAGTGCCGTCGGCGTCGTCGTCGAGCGTGAACTCGACCTCGCCGTCGTCGTCCCATTCGAACGCGAGCCGCTCGCCGGGCTCGACCTCGGTGACGGTCGCGTGGCGCGACTCGCCGTTCGACCAGCGGAAGGTCGCCTCGCCGCCCGGGCGGAGCTCCAACTCGACATCGTTCGCGAACCAGCTCTCGAGCTCGAACGGATCGGTCAGCGCGGCCCAGACCTCGTCGCGGGTCGCTTCCAGAACGATCTCCTTGCGAATCATCGGCAACCTCCTGGTTGCGTGTATTGTGAGCAACCTACTGGTTGCACATTACAGGAGGTGCCCGTGTTGGTTGGTCAGGTAATCCCGATGGTGCTCGAGGCCGACGGCCGCGGCGAGCGCTCGTTCGACATCTACTCGCGACTCCTTCGGGAGCGAATCGTCTTCCTCGGCCAGGAGGTCGACGACTCCGTCGCGAACCTCGTCGCGGCACAGCTACTGGTGCTCGAGGCCGAGGATCCAGACAAGGACATCTGGCTCTACGTCAACTCGCCCGGCGGCTCCGCCTATGCGGGCATGGCGATCTATGACGCGATGCAGTACGTGAAGCCCGACATCGCGACTGTCTGCATGGGGATGGGAATGTCCGCGGCAGCGATGATCCTCTGCGGCGGGGCAGCCGGCAAGCGCTACGCGCTCCCGAACGCCAAGATCATGATCCACCAGGGATCCGGTGGTTTCCGAGGCACCCCCGCCGACATTCAGATCGCCGCGCGCGAGATCCTCGAGCTGACACGGCAGATGTCCGAGATCATCTCGCGCCACTCGGGGCGAGCCGTGGAGCAGGTGCTGCTCGATATCGACCGCGACCGCTTCATGACGCCGGCCGAGGCGGTCGACTACGGCTTGATCGACGGGATCATGAGCGCGCGAGGCGTGCCCGCGACGAAAGCAGCGTGAGCACGAACCGAAATGCCGTGACGAGGACGCCGATCGTGACCAGCGAGACGATGAGGAACGCGACCTCCTTGCCCCCGAGCGTCCGGCCGAGCACCAGCGCGCGAACGAGGACCGCGGCGGGTACACCGACCGCCCAGGTCGCCGCGAGCCGCGCGAAGCTCGGCCGCGTGTAGAGGTGAAAGCCGAGCGCCGCCGCGAACCAGCAGCCGAGGAACGGCAGGGCATCCCGCGCGTAGCCGGTGGCGTGGAGCCCATGCTCGTGTGAGAGTAGGCCGATTGTCACGAAAGCAAGGATCGCCGCAGCGTCGGAGGCAGCGGCGAATCTCGGGGCAACGCGGGCGAGCACGTACCGAGGGTAGAGCAGACACAGCGAGGGGCGCCCGCTAGGGGCGCCCCTCTGACATTCGCCGGTTACGACGGAGAGTTGCTGCTTAGGTCGACTCCGGAGCCGTGCCGGCGTCGTCGACCGGAGGGGCCGGGGCGTCAGCGGGCTCGGCAGGAGCAGCCGGCGCTTCCGGCGGCGGAGCCGGAGTGGCGGCTGCGGCGGCGGCGCCGCCGGCAGCAGCAGGCTTACCGACGCTGACGCTCTGAGGCATTTTCGGCATCGTCACGCCCTCGTCCCTACCGCGCTTTACCGCAACGACCGTGAGAAGGATCGCAACGATCGTCCCGACGTACATGGGCCAGTGGCGGTACTGGCTCCAGTCGAGGAAGACGATCACGGTGCAGACGAGGAGCAGGACCGAGAGGCCGACCGAGCTCATCTCGGGTGTGATTTCCCCGAGCTTGACCTCGTAGTTCATCGCCCGTCCGATCTCCCAGATCAGGTACACGATCGCAACGAGGACCGTGATGATCCCGAACCCGTGCCAGAGATTCGCACCGCCGGTGTGGCCGAACGTACGAGACTTGCTGCCAGTCGAAGAACGAGAGGATCAGGAAAAGAATCAAGCCCGCGAGGGTTGCCTGGGCCTCGCGGGGCAACTTCATGATGGCATCCATGTATCCAACGCCCTTTCCGTGTCGTTGCCGGCCATGACCCGCGTTCTTGGCGGGTACTCGCGAGCATAAACCGAAAATCGGCTGGATGGGGTCTGCCGGCCGGGCAACAGCGCCCGTCAGGAGCGGATGTGGAACGGGGCGGCGCGCCAGTCGTACCAGCGCCAGAACCAGTCCGGAACGATCCTCGGTGCGTGCGGGCGTGATGCCGGCCTTGCCGTTCTGGAGCCAGTTGAACAGATCGAACGACCATCTCGGCAGGGCCTTCGGGAGCTTCGTCGGCCGCTTGGACGGCAGGAGCACGAGCGGCTTGGAGGGCTCGCTGACCTTCCCCGCGGCGTCGGTCGCGACCACCCGGTAGACGCTCGGCGCCGCATGGTGAATCCGCGCGACGGCGGCCGTCGTCTGCCCCGGGATCGCGAGCAGCGGGTGATTGGTGAGCGTCACCTGGTAGGAGACCGCGGCGCCGCTCGCCCCGGTCGACTTGCCCCACGTGAGCACGAGCTCACCGTGGGAGAAGTGCCCGGTGAGATCGGCGGGAGCGGGCGGCCGTGTGCGCTCGGGAAGCACGGCGAAGAAGCCGCTGCTCGTCGTCTCGATGTCGAGCGAGCCGTCGGCGTTGCGTGAGTATCCGGCGCGAACGCCTCTCGGCAGAGTCCCGGAGAAGAGGGGCTGGAGCGGCGTCCAGGTCGCTCCGTCGGTCGAGGTCATCGGCGCGAGCGGCCCGGGCCGCGGCGGGATGTGGATCGTCAGCGGGACGCCAAATCCGCTTCGAAGCTGCGCCGTCGCCGTTTGCTGCACCTGGAGCTGCACGCCGTAGCCGCCGGTCGCGAATCCGGTGACGGGCTCGGTGGGGAGCGCCGGAGTGAGCGTCACGACGACCGATTGCCGGAAGGCGCCGGCGGGCCAGTTCACAGTCGAGAGGCCGTCGACCGCGGTCACGGAGCCGGCGGCAGATTCACCGAGGAGCGGCGTCGTGGCGGGCGGGCCGGGAATCGGCGTCGCGCCGGTCGAGCCGACGACGGCAGCGTCGACGTAGCTCGAGTCGATGTCGATCGTCGCGCCGTTCCAGGTCTCGTGGTGCGCGCCGCGGTATTGATGGATCCGCTGGTGGTTCGTCCAGAGCGTGTCCGAGACATACGGGTTGCCGAACACGCTCTCGTTGCCGTTCCAGTCGGCGATCCAGACGTCGTCGGGCGAGGAGCCCGTCGCAGCGAGCGCCTGCAGGTCGCGAATCGTGGAGCCCGCGCTGCCGTACACGCCCGCGAGGTCGCCGAGCGCGTGCAGCTCGTTCACCCAGCCGGACACGAACGCCTGCACAACCTGGCTGCACGCCGGGTTGTTGACCGAGTAGCCCTCCATGTCGAAGTAGATCGGGCTGCCCGGCGGGAGCCCGAGCGCATTCGAGTCGTTCGCGGCGTCGTCGGCCGCGGCCGTTCCCTGGCTCGCCGCGAGCGTGGGGGAGATCTTGGCGACGTCCGAGCGGCCGATGCAGGGCGCCTGGAGGCCGACGTAGAGCGGGATCAGGTTCCACCCGGTCGCGACGGCGCCGGCCGTCCAGGTCGGCGAGAGCTGGGGGTTCGAGCAGGCGCGGTTGGCGCCGCCGACGTAGATGCCGAGCGCCCGGTAGGGCGAGGCGAGCCAGGCGTTCAGCGTGTCGAGCTTGGGCGCGTTGCACGCGTCGAAGGCGTAGCCCTCGAAGGCGGACGCCTTGGACGCGCCCGACGAGGCAGACCCGCCGCCGGCCAGGACGAAGCTGAGCCCCGCCGCAAGCGCGACGCCACCCAATCGTCTCCAGTTCCTGCGAACCCCTGAAGCGCGCGCTGAGCTCAACCAGCGCATGACAGGTACTTCGCTGCGCGCCGCAGCGCTCCTTGCCATCGGGTCACGGTACGGGCGAAACCTGAGGTTCCGGTTCGGGCCTCGTGCGGAGAGTGTGTGCGACCCGGCCGAATCCGTCGACGTCGTCGAGCGAGCGCTCACGCCGCATCACCTCGCCGCCGTTCGAGTCGGCGCCGAGCGCGGTGTTCCCCTCGATCGCCGTGAACGACCCGTCGTCGCCGGCGCTCTCGACGATGCCGATGTGGTCGGGAGGGCCGCCGTCCCAGTTGTAGATCGCGAGGTCGCCGGGCCGCGGAGGCCGGTGACCGAGCCACATGCCGGTCGAGCGCAGCCAGGCCTCGGTTGACGGAACATAGGCGCAGCCGCGGGGTGTGCACCCGGCGGCGTCGAACCCGGCGGCGATGATCGTGCGGGCGCCGACGGCGAAGCAGTAGCTGACGAAGATGTTGCACCAGGGAACGCCGTCGAGCCCGAACCAGGCGCCGAACGGTGTGCGGTTCGACCCCGGCGGCTCCTCTCTCGTCCCGAGCCATTTCGCCGCCTCGGCGAGTGCTCGCCGGCCGATCGCGCTTCCCACGGTCGGCGTCGGCCCGACGGGCTCGTCCGCGAGTGCGGCGCGAGTCTTCGGCCCGACGATCCCGTCGACCTCGAGCCCGGCCGCCTCCTGAAACTCGCGCACCGCGTGCTCGGTTGCCGGGCCGTACTCACCGTCGCGCGGGCCGGGGTCGAAGCCGAGCGCGGCGAGCCGCCGCTGGACCGCGAGCACGTCGGGCCCCGTGAGGAGCGGGCTCGTGACGAGCAGCAGCCGATCCATGCCGGGAGTCTGCCAGAGGTGCTGTCAAATGGCAACAGCAATTACGCTCTCGCAACGTGTGAGGAGAGGCCCGACAAGTCAGACCTCTCCTCCGCCCGTTGGAGCTCTGGGGGACGCAGTCCTTGTCGCCCGGCTCCGACTCCCGCAAGCCTTCCCTTAGCTGCGAGCGTGCTCTGCCACTGTGCGTGCGGCCCGGGCCGGCCGCAAGGGTCGTTCACCGCTCCGTTGCGAGGTTTCGGCCATGCGGTAAGAATGGGATTGCAGTGGCCAAGCCTGTTGTGGGGATCACGACGTACCTGACGCCCGCGTCGTTCGGCGTGTGGGAGACGACGGCCGTCCTCGTGCCTCAGAGCTACGTGCTCGGCGTCGAGCGTGCCGGCGGCCGGGCGCTGCTCGTGCCGCCGTCCGAGGACGCGGTCGAGGAGACGCTCGACGCGCTCGACGGCCTGATCTTCTCCGGCGGCTCCGACCTCGATCCGGATCTCTACGGGCAGGAGCCCCATGCAGAGACGAACGGGATCGTGCCCGAGCGGGATCGGGCCGAGCTCGCGCTGCTCACCGCCGCGCTCGAACGCGACCTTCCGGTACTCGCCATCTGCCGCGGCTCGCAGGTGCTGAACGTCGCGCTCGGCGGCGACCTGATCCAGCACCTGCCGGATCTTGTCGGGCACGAGAAGCACAAGGAGTCGCCCGGCGAGTTCTCGGAGCACGAGGTCGAGATCGAGCCCGGAAGCCGCCTCGCCGGCGTTCTCGGAACCCAGGTCGATGTGAAGTCGCACCACCATCAGGGCCATGCCCGCCTCGGCGCCGGCCTCCGTGTCTCCGCTCGCGACGCCGATGGTCAAATCGAGGCGCTCGAGGACCCCGCCCGTCGGTTCACGGTCGGCGTCCTCTGGCACCCCGAGGCCGGCGAAGACCTGCGCCTGTTCGAGGCACTTGTCGAAGAAGCGGCTGCCTACCGCGCCGACCGGCGCTAGGCAGTGATCGCGCCCACCTCCGTCGTACAGAACGCGCATCCTTTCGAGGGCGCGCGAACGCCCTGATGACGGGTAAGCCCCGAATCATCGCGGGAGAAATAGCCGCCCTCGAGCGGCCGGCGGATCGCTCAGGCGTCTTCGGTCGGCCCAGGCAGCGTCTGAATCGCGGCGAGACCGGCGTTCAGGGCCTTCTCGAGGAACTCGGCTTTGATCGCGACGAGCTCAGTGGGGTCGAAGGTCGCATCGCTCATGTGGTGCTCGTACCACGCGAGCCAGACCTCGGTCATCCCGCGAACGGCGATTGCGGACATGACTCGAGCCTTCATCCCGTCTGCCGGCTCGGAAAGCTCGGCCGCGAAGCCCTGCGCGAAAACGTCCTCGAGCAGGGCGAGCCTGAGTCGTTGCTCGGCAACGAGCTCCGGCACCGACTCGGCGACAATTGGGAGTAGGCGGAGAACCTCGAAGTACGGGCGCTCGACCTCGAGCAGATCCTCCCTGACCCAGGAAACGATCGTCGTCACGGTCGGCTCGGCGGGGTCTCGCGTCTCGATGCGCGTCCGCGCGCTCTCGGTGATGGCGTCGATGACGCCGAAGACGATGTCGACCTTCGCCGGGAAGTAGTTGAAGAAGGTGCTCGGCGAGATCTCCGCCATCTCGGCGATCTGGACCAGCGTCGTCTCGTGATACCCCTGCTCCGCGAAGAGCTTGAACGCGACGTCGATTATCGTCGCCCGCGTCCGGAGCTTCTTACGTTCCCGTAGGCCGAGCTGTGTCGCAGACATCGTCAATTGCCCCCTGAATTTGCCGCTGCACTGAGCTTAACCGAATCTCCAGACTGCAGCAGTCCGGTCTCGCTCTTCGTTGGGTATTCACCCGTAGTAACACTCTAAACTAAAAATCTCAGATTCGGCCCGAGATTCCTGAGAATCGCTATCATCGAGGCATGGAAAGTGCCGCCGAAACCGAGTGGTCGGAGGCCACGCTCGAGGCGCTGCAGCGCAAGGGCCTACGAAACGGCGGGGCCCGTCGAGCCGTCATCGACCTGCTCGCCGGCCAGGATTGCTGCCTGACGGCCCAGGAGATCTTCGACCGGCTTCGCGTCTCCGATCGCCGTGTCGGCATCGCAAGCGTTTATCGCGTTCTCGAGCTTCTCACCTCCGAGGGCTGCGTTCAGCGCATCGATCTCGGCTCGGGCATCTCTCGCTACGAGCCGGTTCATTCCGGAGGCGGCCACCATCATCACCTCGTCTGCGACAGCTGCGGGAAGGTGGAGGCATTCGAGGATCCGCAGCTCGAGACCGCGATCCACCGGGTCGAGGCCACGTCGGGCTACGCGGTCGCCGGCCACGACGTCGTGCTGCACGGCGCCTGCGGCGACTGCCGCTAGAACGCCTTGCGCCAGGTCGCTGCGAACGCGCCGACGTAGATCGCGACAGCCACGCCGATGATCGCGCTGCTCGGTGGAAGCGAAGGCGCCGCGTAGGCGAGCGCGACCCCGACCCAGATCGACGCGAGCGCGGCCGCGACGGAGATCGCGAGGCCGAGCCGGGGCTCCGCCGTTAGCCGCATCGCGGCGCCGGCGGGGGCGGCGATCAGCCCGAGCAGGAGCAGCGCTCCGACTGCCTGGGTGGCCTCGGCCGCGTCGATTGCGAGCAGGACCAGGAATGCGGTGCCGAGCGCCCCGACCGGAACGCCGCGGGCCGCCGCGGAGTCCGGCGCGATCGTTGCGAACAGAAGCGGGCGCGAGATCCCGGCGATCCCGGCGACGACGAGCGCGGCGATCACCGCTGCGAGCGCGGTCTGGTGCGCGCTGAGGCTGAAGATCGACCCGAAGAGCGTGCGGGCCGCGATCGCGCCGTTGCTCCCGCCCTCTCCGCGGCTGAAGAGGTAGAGGAACAGCACCCCGAGCCCGAGCACCCACGCGAACACGACCCCGATCGCGGCGTCGTCGACGCGGATCCGGTCACCGAGCGCGGCGAAGAGAAGCGCGACGGCGATCGTCGCGGCGAACAGGCCGACGCGCAGGTCGATCCCCGCGAGCGCGGCCGCGAGAACGCCTGTGAACGCGACGTGGCTGAGCGCGTCGCCGGCGAACACCTGCGCGCGCAGCACGACGAAGTACCCGACCGCACCCGAGGCGATCGCGATCGCCGACCCCGCGACGAGCGCATTGCGGATGAACTCCTGCGCCAGCATCAGTGCCGCCGCCCGATTCCCAGCGCAGCCACATAGGCCGCGAATCCGAGCGAGGTGATGAAGAAGCCGACCGGATAGTCCGTGTAGTAGGAGAGCGAAAGCGCGAGCCAGGTGACCGCGAGCCCGATCGCAGCCGTCAGCGCGAGCCCGAAGCCCACGCGTGCGGTCACCCGCTGCGCCGCAGCGGCCGGCGCGACGAGGAGCGCGAAGACGAGCAGCACACCCGTGATCTGCGCGGTTGCCGCGACGGCGAGGCCGAGCACGAGCAAGAACGCCGGCTCCAGTAGCCGGACCGGCACGCCGCGCGCCTGGGCTGCGGCCGGGTCGATCGATGCATAGAGCAGCGGCCTCCCGACGAGGACGAAGAAGACGGCGACGCCCGCCGCGACGACGAGCAGCGTCAGCACCTGGCCCTGTGTGATCCCGAGGAACGATCCGAAGAGCAGCGTCTCGAGGCTCTCCAGCACGCCGCTGTAGAGGCTGAGGAAGAGAAAGCCGAGTGCGAAGCCGGCGACCTGCACGGTGCCGATCACCGCCGACTCCTGCTGGCGGTTGCGTCCCATGCGGCCGCGCGAGCCGGCCGCGATCGCGATTGCCGCGATCGAGCAGGAGCCGAAGTAGCCGAGTGCGAGCGGGATGCCGGCGAGAGCCGCCCCGCTTGCTCCGGGGAACGACATCACGGCGAGCGTGTGCCCGGCGAAGCTCTGCCGGCGGAGAACCATGAACCACCCCGCCACCGCGGCCATCAAGGCGACGATGGTTCCCGCCTCGAGGGCGTTGACCATGAACGGGTAGTCGAGGAGTCCCATCAGTGAGCGTGGCGGTCGGAGTGGTGCGCGGGGGCCTCGGGCTGGCCGACGACGACGAGCCGTCCGTCGGAGGTGCGGAGCACCTCGATCGGGACGCCGTAGAGCCCGCTCAGCGTCTCGCTCGTGATCACCTCCTCGGGCCGCCCCGAGACGATCCGGCCGCCGGCGATGTAGACCACCCGGTCGAGATCGGCGAGTAGCGGGTTGACGTCGTGGGCGACGAGGAGCACGGCGACATGCTCCGAGCGGCAGATCCGCGCGAGCAGCGCTGACACCGCGGTCTGGTTCGGTAGGTCGAGGCTGTCGAGCGGCTCGTCGAGCAGGAGCAGGTCGGGGTCGGCGGCAAGCGTCTGCGCGATCAGCAGCCGCTGCTGCTCACCTCCCGACAGCTCGCCGATCGGTCGGCGGGCGTACGCGGCAGCGCCGACGAGCCCGACCACCTCGTCGACGCGCGCACGTTGCGTGCGTCCGCTCGAGAGCGGGAGGCCCCACCGGTCGCCGTCGAGGCCTAGACGGACGAGGTCGACGCCGCGGATCCTCGTCGAGGAGTCGAACCCGTGCCGTTGCGGGAGGTAGCCGATGTCGCTGTTGCGGTGCCCGGGCGTCTCGCCGAGAACGGTCGCCGAGCCCGCGCTCAGCGGCAGGAGGCCGAGGAGGACACGGAGGAGCGTCGACTTGCCGGCCCCGTTCGGACCGAGAACGGCGACCAGCTCGCCCGGCTCGATCGTCAGGTCGACGCCGCTCCACACGGCCCGACCGGCGATCTCGGCGGTGGCGCCCCGCAGCTCGACTGCGGGTGTTCCGGTCATCGCCCCGTCGCTCGATGGAGGGCAGCGATCAGGCGCTCGAGCTGCGCAGACTGCCACTGCTCGAAGCTCATGGTCGCCGGGGACAGCGTCTCGGTCACGGTCGTCACCGGGATGTGCACGGCTCGCGCGAGGTCGTTCGCCTGCGAGACCTCGGGAGTGACGTTCTGGCTGTTGAACACCCACACCCTCACCTCGTGCCGGCGAAGCTGCCGCGCGACCGTCTCCTTGTCGCGGATGCTCACCTCGCCGCCCTCCGCGACCGCCTTGGCAAAGCCTGGCGGGGTGAGGAGCCGCAAGCCGAGGCTCGCGCCGAGCGGCTCGAAGATGCTCTCGCTGTACCCGACGGGGACGCCGGCGAAGCGACGGTGGATCTCGGCGCGCAGAGTGTTGTAGCGAGCGAGCGCCTTGGTCTCGAACCAGCGCTTCCGGGCCGTGAAGTAGCGGGCGCCCGCCGGGTCGGCGTGGATGTACGCCGCGGTGATCGCGGCGGTGACCTTCCGGACCGACGAGGGCGAGTACCACTGGTGGGGGTTGTCGCCGTTCCCGAGGCCGAGCACGTCGCCGACCGAGACGATCGTGCGGCCGCCGCCGTCCGCGGCGAGGAGCCGGGAGGCCCAGGTGTCGTAGCCGATCCCGTTGACGATCGCGATCTTTGCCCCGGCGAGCGTGCGGGCGTCGGAAGGCGTTGGCTCGTAGCTGTGCGGGTCGGTCGACGGATCGGCGATCACGCTGCGTACCTGCACGCGATTCCCGCCGAGCTGCGCGGCGATGCTGCCCCACATGTTCTCGGCGGCCGCGACCTGGAGCGGCTGCTGCGGAGCTGGCCTTCGCGGTGGCCGGCAACGCGACCACGGCGAGGCAGAGCGCGAGGAGGAGGCGCATGTCCCGACTCTACCATAGAGTGAGACTCAGTCTCACTATCATCGGGGACGGTTGGCATACTTCTGCCCCGTGCACGTGGCGTTGCTCCCCTTCCTGGCGATCTCGATCCTGCTGATCGTGATCCCCGGCCCCGACACGGCGATGGTGACGAAGAACGCCGTCGCCGGAGGCCGGCGTTCCGGGGTCTATGCGGCCTTCGGCGTCTCGGTCGGGCTGACGATCTGGACGGCGGCAGCCGCTCTCGGGATCGCGGCCCTGCTCCGCGCCTCCGAGATCGGGTTCGACCTCCTCAAGTTCGCCGGTGCGATCTACCTGACGTGGGTCGGGATCCAGATGCTCCGCTCGCGCGGCGTCGTCGCCGACGCCCCGAGCGCCAGGACCGGGAGCGGCAAGAAGGCGTTCCGCCAGGGACTGCTCAGCGATCTCGGGAATCCCAAGATCGCGGTGTTCTTCACGAGCCTCCTGCCGCAGTTCGTGCACGGGACGGGGTCGGCGTTCACGCCGTTGCTCTTCCTGGGCGTGGTCTTCGCGGTGCTGACGCTGCTCTGGCTCGCGGTCTACGCGCTCGCGGTCGGGCATGCCTCGGGTTGGCTCCGCCGCCCCGGGGTCCGGAAGGCACTCGATCGCGTCACCGGCGTCGTGCTGATCGGGTTCGGCGTCCGGCTGGCGCTCGAGCACCGCTGAGGCGGCTCCCCGACGGCAGGCGGGTTGCCGTCTGCTACAAAAGACTCATGCGAGGCAGGCAGATAGCTCTCGCGCTTGCGCTGATCGGATCCGTGGTCGCGCTCGCCGGATGTAGCGTCACGAAGGCGATCGACCCGATCGCGGGCGCTGCGACGAAGACCGAGCAGGACGGCGCGAAGCTGGCGCTCTCGGCCTCGGTGACGACGCCTGCCGGCGAGACGTACTCGCTGACGGCGAGCGGCGTGCTCGACAAGCAGCAGGGCGACGTGACCGTCAACCTGCCCGAATCGAACAGCCAGGCTGAGCTTCGCTACCTCGAGGAGAACGGCGACCTCGTCCTCTATGTCAACTCGGCCGAGCTCTCGAGCAAGCTCCCCGGCGACAAGCCTTGGGTCAGGGTCGATCTTCAGCAGCTCGGCGAGAAGCTCGGGGTCGACGTCGGCAAGCTGCTCGACGGCGCGAACACGAACCCCGGGCAGATCCTCGACCTCCTCCAGTCGACCGGTTCCGTGTCGACTGTGGGGACGGAGACGGTCGACGGCACCTCGACGACGCACTACAAGGCAACGATCCAGCTCGACCAGCTGGCCGGCAAGCTCGGCGGCTCCGTCGGCCAGGTCGCCTACGACGAGCTGGTCTCGAAGGGCGCGCCCTCGACGATCCCGGTCGACGTCTGGATCGGCGACGACGGCCTCGTCCGCCGCGTCTCGATCGACGACAGCATCACCGTCTCGGGTCAGACCGCCAGCGTGAAGGTTCAGCTCGACATCAGCGACTACGGCGCGACGGCCAATGTGACCGCGCCGCCGTCGGATCAGGTCTTTGACGTGAGCGGGCTCATCTCGAGCCTCGTTCACTAAGACCGCCCTCTTTACCAGTCGCGCTCGCCGATCCCTCTCGATCTGCGCGCCTACGCAGACGCGGTCTGCGACTGACCGTCGTCAGGCTCGGGCGCGGCGGCGGGCGTCGCGTGGGCCAGGTCTTCGGCGAGCTCTTTGATCGTCAGGAGCATCTTCCGTTCCATCACCCACGAGCTGGGCTCCATCACCGAGTAGCCGAGCCATTGCTTGGCCTGGTAGCCGGTCGTGTCTATGCGGTTGCGGCTGATCAGGCGCGTGTGGCCGTGATCCGGCGCGAGCTCGAACGACCAGACCCAACGGTCGTCGGTCGAGCGGAACGCCAGCGTCTTCTCGGGGTCGAAGATCTCGACGCGGAAGGCGTAGCCGCCGGGCATCGGGAACTCGTCGCCCACGGCCATGTGCTGGAGCTCGGGATGGATCTCGTCGGTGTTCTGCATCTCGACGCCGAGGCGGCGCTCGAGCCAGTCGTACGTGTAGGCGCCGCCGCGGCCGGGGCCCATCTGGACGAGCCACGGCCAGATCGCGGAGGCTGGCGCGTTGATGTCGACCGCGCGCGTCGAGACCATCTTCGGCTTGGGCATCAACTCGTCGCCGGGAAGGGTGGCGGCGACCTCCTCCTGGGTGGCGCCCCAGGTCATGTGCAGCGTGCGCAGAAATTTGAAGTAGCCGGCGGTCACGCCGCCTGCGACTGCGCCGAGCAGGACCACGCGCTTGGTTGCAGCGCTGTTCATGCGCCGCCGCCGTACGCCCGCCGTGAGAGACTGACCGCGCCCATGTCGAACTCCATCATGCACGTCGCGGCACCGCTGGGCGGGACAACGCGGCTCAGACCGGACGTGTGATCTAGAGATGGCTCAGGGGGCAGGCGCTTCCAACGGACGTACCACCGCAATGGCCGCAGCGACGCTCGTCCTGATGACGCTCGCGTCGGCGCAGTTCCTGATGACGCTCGACACGTCGGTGATGAACGTCGCGATCGCCACCGTCGCAAAGGACGTGAACACGACCGTGTCCGGCGTTCAGTCGGCGATCACGCTCTACGCACTCGTGATGGCGGCGCTGATGATCACCGGCGGCAAGATCGGCGGGATCATCGGGCGCAAGAAGGCCTTCTCGATCGGCTGCGTGATCTACGGCGCCGGATCGATGACGACTGCCCTCGCCAAGTCGCTCACCGTCCTGATCTTCGGCTGGTCGCTGCTCGAGGGGATCGGGGCTGCGCTGATCCTGCCGGCGGTCGTCGCTCTCGTCGCAGCGAACTTCCCGGCCGAGGCTCGCCCGAAAGCCTACGGGCTCGTGATGTCCGCCGGCGCGATCGCCGTGGCGGTGGGGCCGCTGATCGGCGGTCTCTTCACGACGTACCTCTCGTGGCGCCTCGTCTTCGCGTTCGAGGTTGTGATCGTGCTCGCGATCCTCGTGCTCGCGCGCAAGATCGTCGACGAGCCGGTCCTGAAGCGCCCCAAGCTCGACGTCGTCGGCGTCGTGCTCTCGGCCTCGGGTCTCGCGATCGCCGTTTTCGGTGTCCTCAAGTCAGGCACCTGGGGTTGGATCATCCCGCGCTCCGGGGCGCCCGACCTCTGGGGGATCTCGCTGACGATGTGGCTGATCTTCGGCGGTGTCTTCGTGGTGTGGCTCTTCCTCCGTTGGGAGCGGAGGCTCACATCGGAGGGCAAGGAGACCCTCGTGACACTCTCGATGTTCAAGGTCGAGCAGCTGCGCGGTGGGCTGCGGATGTTCTTCTTCCAGTACTTCATCCAGTCCGGCGTCTTCTTCGTCGTGCCGCTCTTCCTCTCGGTCTCGCTCGGCCTCTCGGCGATCCAGACGGGCGTGCGTTTGCTCCCGCTCTCGGTCACGCTCCTGCTCGCCGCGGCGGGCATCCCACGCTTCTTCCCGGACGCGAACCCGCGTCGCGTAGTGCGTCTCGCGCTCCTCGCGATGTTCGCGGGCGACATGGTGCTTCTCGCCGGTATCGACTCCGATGCGACGGCCGCCGTGGTCACCGCGCCGCTGCTGCTGCTCGGCTTCGGCATCGGCGCGCTCGCCTCGCAGCTCGGCAGCGTCACGGTGTCATCGGTGCCCGACAGCCAGAGCCCGGAGGTCGGCGGCCTGCAGAACACCGCGACCAACATCGGCGCCTCCCTCGGCACCGCGCTCGCCGGGTCTGTCCTCGTCGCGACGCTCACGTCGGTCTTCTTGGTCGGCATCTCGAACAACCCGGATGTCCCGCAGCGCGTCAGCGATCAGGCGACCGTCCAGCTCGCCGGCGGCATCCCGTTCATCTCGGACTCCGATCTCCAGGCGGCCCTCGACGACGCGCACGTGACGAAGAGCACGGCGGACGCGATCGTCAAGGAGAACTCGGCCGCGCGGCTCGATGCGCTCCGCGCCTCGCTCGCGGTGGTCGGCGGCGTCGCGCTCCTCGCGCTCTTCTTCGCCGGCGGCATTCCGACCCGGCAGCCGAAGTCGGCGCCGCCCGAGCCCGAGGAAGAGGGCGCCGACACTCTCTGAGCGCGCCCGGCGCGCTAGGATGGAGGGCAACCGTTCCCTCCATTGGAGGTGCAGCTTGGAGCTGAGTCCACCGGACTACGAACTGGCAGTAGAAGTCCGTTCGGCCTGACGGTTTCTAGAGCCGGTCTACCGAACCGCAGTTGCCGTGGCGCACGTGCCTTCGGCTTTCGGCGCTATCTGAATTAGGCGCGAAGCGCGAGGTACGGGAGCTGCGAGCGAAAATTAGAAGCGGGTGCGACCCTCGGGCCGCACCCGCTTCGTTTTCTTCAGGCTCAGCCGCAGCCGGTCGACGTGCCGCAGTCGCGGCAGGTGTAGCAGGTGCCGGCGCGAACCATCCGGCCGCCGCAGCGGGAGCACTCGATCGCGTCCTCGTGCGTGTTGAAGAGCGCGGTCTGGCCCGGCGTCGGCATCGGGGTGTCGAAGTCGACGACCTCCGGAGCCCCGGCGGCGTAGGCCGCCGACAGGCGCGCCCGGACTTCGGGGGAGAGGATCCCGATCTCCTCCTGCTGGTCGACCGTGAGGAACTTCTTGCCCATCCAGCGGAAGACGTAGTCGACGATCGACTTGGCGTTGCGGATGTCCGGGTCGTTCGTGGGGCCCGACGGCTCGAAGCGCATGTGCGCGAACTTCGAGACGTACACCTCGAGCGGCACGCCGTACTGGAGGCCGAGCGAGACGGAGATCATGAACGAGTTCATCAGCCCGGCGAGGGTGGTGCCCTCCTTGGCGATGTCGACGAAGATGTCGCCTGCCGTGCCGTCGTCGAAGACGCCGACGTGGATGTACCCCTCGTACTCGCCGACGCGGAACTTGCGGCCGACCTCGGTGCGGTCGTCCGGCAGCCGGCGACGCTTCGGAGCGGCGACGGCGACGCCGCCGACCGGGGCGAGCACGCCCTGGCTCTTGTCGGCCTTGCCCGACAGCGGCTGCGCGACCTTGCAGTTGTCGCGGTAGATGGCGATCGCCTTGACGCCGAGCTTCCAGGCGTCGAGGTAGACCTGAGCCACCTCGTCGACCGTGGTCGACTCGGGCAGGTTCACCGTCTTCGAGATCGCGCCCGAGATGAACGGCTGGATCGCGCCCATCATCCGCACGTGGCCCGAGTGGTGGACGGCCCTCTCACCGATTGCGCAGTCGAAGACCGGGTAGTGCTCGGACTTGACGAACGGGGCGCCGACGATCGTGTTCCGCTCGTCGATGTAGGCGACGATCTGGTCGACCTCGGTCGGCGCGTAACCGAGCTTCTCGAGGCCGAGCGGCACCGTCTTGTTGACGATCGTGATCTCGCCGCCGCCGACGAGCTTCTTCGACTTGACGAGCGAGAAGTCGGGCTCGACGCCAGTCGTGTCGCAATCCATCATGAAGCTGATCGTCCCGGTCGGCGCGAGCACGGTCGACTGCGCGTTCCTGTAGCCGTTCACCTCGCCCAGGTCGAGCGCGTCGTCCCAGGCCTTGCGCGCCGCCGACAGCAGATCGGCCGGGATCGTCTCGGTCTCGGCGATGTTGCCGACCGATGCGCGGTGCTTCGCGATCACGCCGATCATCGCTGCCGCGTTCGGCTGGTAGCCGGCGAACGCCCCCATGCGGGCGGCGATCTCGGCCGACTTGCGGTAGGCGCGGCCCGTCATCAGGGCGGTGATCGCGGCGGCGTAGGCGCGGCCCTCGTCCGAGTCGTAGGGCAGGCCGCGAGCCATCAGCAGGGCGCCGAGGTTGGCGTAGCCGAGCCCGAGCTGACGGTATGCCTTTGCGTTCCGCTCGATCTCCGGCGTCGGGTACGACGAGTTGCCGACCAGGATCTCCTGAGCCAGGAACACGACGTCGCAGGCGTGCTCGAACGCCTCGACGTCGAGCTCCCCGTCCTCGCGGCGGAACTTCATCAGGTTGAGCGAGGCGAGGTTGCAGGCCGAGTCGTCGATCGACATGTACTCGCTGCACGGGTTCGAGGCGTTGATCCGCCCCGTGTTCGGAAGCGTGTGCCACGAGTTGATCGTCGTGTCGTACTGGACACCCGGATCGGCGCAGCGCCAAGCGGCATCGGCGATCTGGTGGAGCAGGTCGCGGGCCTTCATCGTCTCGACGACCGAGCCGTCGACGCGGGCGGTGAGGTTCCAGTCCGTGTCGGCCTCGGCCGCCTCCATGAACGAGTCGGAGACGCGGACCGAGTTGTTGGCATTCTGGTACTGGATCGACGACCAGTCGGGCGAGTCGAGCGACATGTCGTAGCCGGCCGACTCGAGCACGCGGGCCTTCTCCTCCTCGCGAGCCTTGCACCAGACGAACTCGAGGATGTCCGGATGGTCGACGTCGAGCACGACCATCTTGGCGGCGCGGCGCGTCTTGCCACCCGACTTGATGGTGCCGGCGGACGCGTCGGCGCCTCGCATGAACGACACCGGCCCGGAGGCATGGCCGCCCTTCGACAGCTGCTCCTTGGAGGAGCGAAGCCGCGAGAGGTTGACGCCCGACCCGGAGCCGCCGCGGAAGATGACGCCCTCACGCCGGATCCAGTCGAGGATCGAGTCCATCGAGTCCTCGATCGAGAGGATGAAGCACGCCGAGCACTGAGGCTTCTCCTCGAAGCCGACGTTGAACCACACAGGAGAGTTGAACGCGGCGAGCTGGTTGACGAGGATCGCCTTGAGCTCGGCCTCGAAGGTCTCGGCCTCCTCGTCGTTCGCGAAGTAGCCGCCCTCACGGCCCCAGCGGGTGGTCGTGTCGACGACCCGTCCGATCATCTGGCGCACGGAGCTCTCGCGCTCGGGCGAGCTCATGCGGCCGCGGAAATACTTCTGCGCGACGATGTTCGTCGCGGTCTGCGACCAGAACCGGGGGAACTCGACACCCTTCTGGTCGAACGCCGGGCGCTCCTTGCCCGGGATGAACGCATCGCGGCGCTCCCACTCGATCTCGTCGAACGGGTCGCGGCCAGGGATGGTGAAGTACCGTCGAACGGCGAGGCTGGCGTCCTCTTTGACAACGGTATTGACGAGTTCGTCGGGCTTGATCACGACCTTGCTTTCTTGTGCTCTAGACACGCTTTCCTGCTTCACCGACGCCATTTTCTCTCCTCATCCGCGGTCCCAGTTAGGACCGAGCAGCGTAAGTCGGGCGTCGGATGGAGCCGCGGGAAACCGCCGCGGGCTCAGGCTTCTAGTTTATCGGGCGCGACCCGGCCGGCGGGCCTAGGGTCCGAGCTGCCGAGGCGCGGCGTCGTCGCCCTCGCCGTCGTCGTCCCGCGGATGCGACCGCTGCCAGAGCATCCCGCCGACGCCGGCGAGGATCAGCACGATCGCCAGCAGCCCGAGGATCAGGAGCGGCGTCGGGAACGAGTTCGGGTTGCCCGGGACGAGCCGGTCGAGAAACCCCGTGAGGCCACCCTTGCTCGAGTTGGAGGAAGCGGCGGCGACGACGGCGGCCTTCGGCAGCTTGCCGAGCAGCGCGGCCTGCCTGGCCGCGATGATGTCGTCCTTCGCGCTGCCGTAGATCTGGGCGACGGGCGGCAGGTGGCTGATCGCCTCGCCGTAGCAGTGGATCGGATAGATGTTGCTGATCGTCCCGTCGTAGAGGTCGTTCAGCAGCGTCACCCAGCAGGCGACCGTGGTGGTGGTCGGCTGTGCGGCCCGTGCGGCCGAAACGGGAAGCGGAGCCAATGCGGCCAGGATGGCGCATAGGGCTACGACGCGGATGAGGCGCTTACGAACGGAGTTCACGGCTGGGGTTGAAACGCGGGGGTGTCCGAAGGTGATAGTGACGAGTCTTCCGGACGACGATATGCGCCCGGTTGTGACTGTGTAAGGCGATTGTTAGTCGCCGGGACGCAGTCAGGTCCGGATGCTAGCGTCGAATGGGATGCGGCTGGCTCGCGAACTCCGGTCGCCGCTTTTCCCGGCCCTCCTCCTGGCGGCTGCCGCGATCTTCTTCGCCCGCGATCCAGGGTCGGCCGCATTGCCGTGGTTGGGGATCGCTGCGTTCGTTCTCGTCGGGGTGCTGTTCGCAACCCAGAGCCCGCCCAACGGTGCGGTGGTCTTCGCGCCGCTCGTGGCGCTCGCGGTCTGGTGCGCGCTCTCGGTCGCCTGGTCGGTCGAGGCCGACCGGAGCTGGGACTACACGAACCGCGCGTTCCTCTACGTCGGGTTCGCTCTCGTCGGCGCGTACCTCGCGCGTGACATCAGCCGGCTGCTGTACGGCTTCTCGGGCCTGCTCGGCGTGGTCTGCGTCTGGGCGCTCGCCGGGAAGGTGTTCCCGTGGCTCCACGAGGGGTACGGGCAGATCGCGCGCCTGAGCGCGCCGATCGGCTACTGGAACGCACTCGCGCTGCTCGGCGACATCGCGCTGCCGATGGGCCTCTGCCTTGCGACCCGCCGGCGAACGGCCGGGACGCTGCTCGTCTACGGCTGGCTCGTCGTGATCGGTCTCACCTTCTCTCGCGGCGGCCTCCTGGTCGCGATCGTCGTGGTCGCCCTCTGGATGATCCTCTCGAAGGCCTGGCTCGAGACGCTCTCGACGCTGCTCGCCGCCGGGCTCCCCGCGATCGGCTCGCTGGCCGTCGCCTTCGCCCTCTCGGGGATCACGAGCGACGGGCAGTCGCACAGCACGCGTGTTCGCGACGGGCTCGTGTTCGGCGTCGTGCTCATCGCGAACGCCGCGATCGCCGCCGCGCTCTCGCGCTACGAGCTGCCGGCGACCTCGCTCGTCCGGCGGCTGGCTCTCGCGGCCCTCGCGATCGTTGCCGTCGTATCGCTCGCGGCCGGCGCCGCGCACGCTCACAGCTGGTGGAACACGTTCACCAAGCCGTCCGCGACCGAGCTTCCCAACTCACCCAACCGGCTCGTCGAGTTCGGGTCGAACTTCCGCTGGGGATGGTGGACCCAGGCCTGGGACGGCTGGGAGGCGAACCCGATCGTCGGCACCGGCGCCGGCTCGTTCGACGTCACGAACAAGCGCTACCGCCAGACGAGCCTCGACGAGACGATCGAGCCGCACAGCCTGCCCGTCCAGTTCCTGAGCGAGACCGGGCTCGTCGGCGTGGCTCTCTTCCTCGGCTCGATCGGCTGGCTGATCGTCCGCGGCCGGCGCCGCCCCGGCCCTCAGCTCGCGCTCGCGCTCGCGTTACCGGCCTACTTCCTCCACGGGGCGATCGACATCGACTGGGACTTCATCTCGGTCTCGGCGCCCGTGTTCATGATCGCGGGCGCGCTTGCGGTGCGACCCTCCGAACGGCCGAAGCCGCAGCCGTTCGCCATCCTGACCGCGAGCGGGATCCTCGCGATCGCCTGCCTCTCGATGATCGCGGTGTGGCTCGGCGGTCACTGGGAGGGCCAGGCCGACGCGGCGCTGCAGTCGAACAACGCGAAGGCGCTCACCCTCGCGAAGCGCGCTCACAGCGTCAACCCGCTCGCCGTCGCGCCGCTCCTCACCGCGGCTGCGGCCCAGAGCGGGATCGCGAGCGAGAACGCGCAGCACCGCACGGCCGGGTGGGCGAAGCGCTACAGCATCGCGACCACCTCCGCCATCTCCTTCCTGACCCAGGCAACCCAGCTCCAGCCGGACAACGCCCTCGCCTGGTACCTGCTCGGCAGCTTCCGCCTCGCCGAGGGCTGCCCCTACGCCGCGCTGCCCGCGTTCAGCAAGGCCACGGTCTTCGACGGCAAGAAGCCCGCCTACGCGCAGGCGTACCAGGCGACGCTTCTGCGCGTGAACTCCGGCAAGGAGAAGTGCTGAGCGCGAGCGCTTAGGCGCCGACGATCACGATGAGCTGGCCGCCGTGCAAGGCGCTGCGGCCGACCCCGTCGACCGGCGCGACGACCTTCACGCCGAGATCCTTGCCGAGCCGCATGCCTTCGGCGCGGTAGCCCGCGACGTACATGACGACGCTCGAGGCGTAGTCCTGCCGGTGTGCGTTGGCGGTGCCGGAGATCTTGTAGCCGAGGCGCTGGAGCCGGCCCGCCGTGGTCCCGGCCGCGCCGGCCTGGCCGTTGCCGTTCAGGACCATGATCCGCACGTGGCTGCGCGGCCGCGCCTTGCCGGCGGGCGCGTGCATGCGGTGGATCGCAGCCTGAACCTTCTTCGGGGGAGCCGAGACGATCGCGGCCGGCCGCGAGGCGCTCGCGACCGCTTGGTGCTCGATCGCGTGCGAGAGCGGCTTCGCGACGAGCATCGCGCCGAGGGCGAGCAGGAGCACGAGCTCGACCGCCGCGACTGCGCTCGCGACGACGGTCGCGCGGCGCCAGGGGCGAACGAGATCTTGCGGGGTGAGAAACGGGGCGTCCACGGGGCCTCCGATTTCGCCGGGGCCTCGCGGACTCCTACTCGCGAATCGCCCAGGCCCACGTGGCGGCGAGACCGTCCGCCAACGGCGTCCGGGCGGTGAACCCGAGCTCCGCCGTCGCGAGCGAGACGTCGAGCGCGGAGCGGCGCAGGTCGCCGAGCCGGGGCGGCTCGAAGGCGGGCTCCGCGGTGACGCCCGCGGCCTCGGCGCACGCCTGGTGGAGCGCGAGGACCGTCAGCTCTGTGCCGCTCCCGACGTTGAAGACGCCGCCGCCCTCGTGCGCGGACGCTGCGAGCAGGGCCGAGACGACGTCGCCGACGTAGATGAAGTCGCGGGTCTGCAGGCCGTCGCCGAAGATCACCGTCCCGTCACCTCGAGCGAACCGGTCGAAGAACAACGCGACCACGCCGCCTTCGAGGCTCGCCGACTGCCTCGGCCCGAACACGTTCCCGAGCCTCGCCACGACGTGGCTCGTGCCGTGGATCCGGTTGAAGCCCTGCAGGTACTCCTCACCGCAGAGCTTGGCGATCCCGTAGGGCGAGAGCGGCAGGCGCGGGCTTCCTTCCGTCGCCGGGCCGTCGCATTCGCCGTAGATCGCCCCGCCGGTCGAGGTGAAGACCATGCGCGCGCCCGCCTTCAGCGCGGCCTCCGCCACCTTCACTGTCCCGACGACGTTGACCTGCGCATCGTTCGCCGGCTCGCGAACGGAGGTCTGAACATCGGTCTGCGCGGCGAGGTGGAAGACGACCTCGGAGCCGTCGACGTCGATGCCGTCGCGGATGTCGCGCTCCACGAGCGTGGCCGCCGGGTTGACGAACTCGCGCCTGCCGAAGGAGAGGTCGTCGACCACGACGACGTCGTCGCCCCGCTCGACGAGGGCATCGACGAGGTTCGAGCCGATGAACCCCGCACCGCCTGTGACCGTTACGCGCACACGCCGTATCGTAGAGAGGCGGTGTTCATCAGCTTCGAGGGACAAGACGGATCGGGGAAGACGACCCAGGCGGGGCTGCTCGCCGGGTGGCTCGGCGAGCAGGGCCACGAGGTCGTCCAGACCCGCGAGCCGGGCGGCACGCCACTCGGCGAGGCGATCCGCGACGTCGTCCTGCACGGGCTCGACATGACCCCCTGGGCCGAGGCGACGCTCTTCGCCTCCTCACGCGCGGAGCACGTCGCGCGGGTGATCAGGCCGGCGCTCGACCGAGGCGCCTGGGTGATCTGCGACCGCTACATCGACTCGTCGCTCGCCTACCAGGGGATCGCCCGCGGCCTCGGCGTCGAGCAGGTCCTCCAGCTGAACCTCGGCGTCACCGGCGGGCTGCTTCCCGCGAAGACCTTCGTGCTCGCGCTCGACATCGAGGCTGCCCGGAGCCGGCAGGGCGACGTACCTCGACCGGATCGAGCGGGAGGACGCGGAGTTCCGCCAGGTGGTCGCGGACGGCTACCGGGAGCTCGCGATCATCTTCCCGAAGCGCGTTACATTGCTCGACGGGTCCCAGCCGCCGGACGTGATCGCCGAGGAGGTACGTGAGCAAGTTCGAGCGCTTTAGCGAGCAGCACGAGGCCAAGCGGCTGCTCGACGCCGCGCTCGTCGAGGGGCCGGTGCACGCCTATCTCTTCTACGGGCCGCCGGGAGTCCGCAAGCGGCGGTTCGCCCGCACGTTCGCCCAGGAGCTGCTCGGGACGACCAGGAACGTTCACCCCGACCTGTACGAGCTCGCGGCGCTCGGCGAGATGATCCGCATCGACGCGATCCGGGAGCTGCGGCGCGACCTGCACATGCGTCCCTTCGAGGCGTCCCGGCGCGTGTACGTGATCCAGAGCGCCCACCTGATGAACGAGGACGCCTTCGACGCGCTGCTGAAGGACCTCGAGGAGCCGCCCGAGTACGCCGTGATCGTCCTGGTCGCGGACGACCTCGGGCCGATCCCGGCGACGATCCGCTCCCGCTGCCAGCTCGTGCCGTTCACCCGGCTTTCGGAGCGGGCGATCCTCGAGGCCCTCGACGCGCGGGCCCCCGAGCTCGATCCCGCGGCCCGGCTCGCGCTCGCCCGGGTCGCCGGCGGGAGCCTCGACCGGCTTGCGCGCGCGCTCGATCCGCAATCGGCCGAGCGGCGGGCGGCCCTGCTCGCCCAGGCCCGCGCCGTGTACTCGGAGCCCGGCTTCGAGCCTTCCGACGCGGCGTCCGTCCTGCTCGAGAACTCCCGGGCCCGCGGGGTCGAGGCCCGCGATCTCGAGGACGTGAAGGTGCGAGCGCTCGAGCTGCCGACCCGCGAGGCCGATCAGCGTGTGAAGCGGGCACAGCGGGGGGCCGAGCGCGAGGAGCTGCTCGACCAGCTCGACGAGCTCGCCTCCTGGTACCGCGATCTCCTCGTCGTCGGAGTCGGAGCGGAGAAGGCAGCCACGCACGTCGACCTGCTCGAGCTGCTCCGGGCCGACGCGACCCGCGAGCGGCTACTCGGGGCCGAGCGCGCCGCCGAAGCGGTGCGCGACACGTGGCGCCGGCTCGAGGAGTTTCAGCTCGCACCGCAGGTCGCGCTCGAGGCACTTTTCGTCCTGCTTGCCCGTGAGCTGGGCGGCAGGGCTCCCTCGCTCGTCTGAGAATCGCTCGCGCTCGCTCCTTCTGCGCGGTCAGGCGTGGCTCTGCGGCTAGGGTTGCGGCGGTATGAGCGACATCGTGGTCTTCGTCGAGATCCCTGGCGGGTCTCGCAACAAATACGAGTACGACGAGGAGCTCGGCGGGATCGTCCTCGACCGCCGCCTGTTCACGTCGATGAGCTACCCGTCCGACTACGGCTACGTCGAAGGCACCCTCGCCGAGGACGGAGACCCGCTCGACGCGCTCGTCCTCGTCAGCGACCCGACGTTCCCCGGCTGCCGCATCCGCGTACGGCCGGTCGGCATCTTCCACATGTCGGACGAGAAGGGCCCGGACGAGAAGATCATCTGCGTGCCCGTCAAAGACCCCGTCTGGGGCCGGCTCGCCGACATCCACGACATCCCGTCCGAGCTCCGCGACGAGATCGAGCACTTCTTCCAGGTCTACAAGGACCTCGACCACAAGGGCTCGGTCGTCACCCGCGGCTTCGGGAACCGCGCCGAGGCCGACGAGGTCATCGCAACCTCACGCGAAGCCGCGCTCGCACCAACCTCCGAATAGAACTTTCTCGCTCGTAGCGAGTATCCCGTTCCGGCAACGCTTGCGTGGGAGCGGTACAGCCCGTACCTTCCCCCTCGCACCGAGTACGGAGCGCGAGTAAGTCGAAGCCGCTTCTGGAGACCAGTACGCAGAGGGCCGCAAGGCCGGAGGGCGGAAGGTCAATGGAGGCGGGGGATGAAAGCGCAACCGGCTCGGTGAACCTATTTAAGGCGCGGGGGAGCACCTCCGGTTCTCCCCCGCGGGCCCCCTCTCCGACATCTTGCGGCGCGTGGTGAGCGAGCGCCGGCGGAGCCGGCACTCGCGGCGAAAACGCCGCCTTCCGGCGGCTCGCGAGAGGGGAAAAAGCAACCCGTGCTCTTTGCGGGTTTTTGTCGTTTCCCGACCCTTGCGGAGAGGCGCTGTAGCCCGTACCTTCCCCCTCGCACCGAGTACGGAGCGCGAGTAAGTCGAAGCCGCTTCTGGAGACCAGTACGCAGAGGGCCGCAAGGCCGGAGGGCGGAAGGTCAATGGAGGCGGGGGATGAAAGCGCAACCGGCTCGGTGAACCTTTTTAATCGGCCTGAGCTCCGGCTCGGCCACGAAGATGCCGCGGATCGCCGCGGCGTTTTTGTGCTCGCCTCGAGGGCGAGAAAGAACTCGCGCTCGTTGCGAGATTTCGTGTTTCCACAGCCCTTGCGGACACGTCCGCACAGCCCGTACCTTCCCTCTCGCACCGAGTACGGAGCGCGAGTAAGTCGAAGCCGCTTCCAGAGGCTGGTACGCAGAAGGCTTTCGGGCCGGAGGGCGGAAGGTCAGTGGAGGCGGGGGATGAAAGCGCAACCGGCTCGGTGAATCCTTTTAAGGACTCCCGCCGCTACACTCGGATCCGCGCCGACGTAGCTCAGCTGGTAGAGCACTTCACTCGTAATGAAGGGGTCCGCGGTTCGAATCCGCGCGTCGGCTTTCACGATTTGCAGGAGATTCTTGGCGGAATGTCGTCTATCCTGGCTACGTCCGAACACCGGCCGAACACCAACCGAACGCATTTCAGCCCTTGAGTCTTGGTGTCACAACGACCTTCAGACGGCGGAGGAGGACAGAACCTCCGAAGTAGAGGGCCTCGAAGTGCGGCGTCAAAGGCCATCCGCGCGTCGCCGGGGCGTGGCGACCGCCCTGTGACCATGCTGCGGTTGGGGTCGCTCGCAATGGTCGTCGGTCGCCGTTCGGCTCCTGCACGAATCACTCGGCGACATCCCGTCGATCGAATACGAGCAGCAGCACGTCGACCGAGAAGCAACTACGCTCGCTGGGTCAACGGTATGACCCACCAAACCAGGTCCCCGTCAAACCCGGTCCGGCTCACTGGACCGTGGTGGGTGCTGCGAGTGCGAGGTGCTGAGGAGTGGCGGCGATGGACAACGAAGTAGAGCTCATCAGCGACGGCGACGGACTCGCGATCATCGGGAACCCGACGGCTGTCGAACGCTTCATGGCGTCTGTGGGTCTGTCGTCGAACGCTCGGATCGCCCCGCCTCGGAGCTGCCTTCAGTGCCGGGGCTGCTGTTGCGCAGGCCGGTTCCGAGATCGCGGCCAACTCGGGTCGCTGGGTGAAGCTGACGGAAGAGTCCGCGCAGGCTGTCAAGAAGTTCGGAGTTGACGCCCACCAAGACGCCAGGCGTCAGCCATGCGATGGTGGGTCAGCCGGGGGACATCAAGCAATGGATCCAGATCGTGAAGACAGCCCGGATCGATGGTGACCAACCCGGCGATGCTGGCGGGTGCCGCGGGGATCATGGCGCAGATTGCGATGCAACAGCAGATGGCCGAGATCACGGACTATCTCGCCACGATCGACGCAAAAGCTCGACGACGTCCTTCGCTCCCAGACGAACCAGGTGTTGGCGCGCCTGGACGGGGTCGACCTCGCGGTCAGGGAGGCCATGAGCGTCCGCGACGCGGTGGGCCGGGTTTCGGAGGTCACCTGGTCGAAGGTGCAGAACTCGGCTCAGACGATTCATGAGACCCAGGGGTACGCGTTGCGTCAGCTCGGAGATCTCGCGGACAAGATCGAAGAGAAGAACAAGATCGGTGATCTTGCCGAGACGGCCAAGGAAGCGGAGGCGGAGGTCCAGAAGTGGCTAGTCGTCCTGGCTCGTTGCTTCGAACTGCATGACGCGGTCGCGCGTACTCGAGCTCGACCGCGTACTGGACGCGTCTCCGGACGAACTCGACCGGCATCGGCTCGGACTGAAGTCCGCCCGGCGGGACCGGCTGGAACTCATCTCAGAACGAACAGAGCGTCTGTTGGGCCGCATGAATGCGGCTGTTGGTAGGGCCAACTCGAAGGTGCTGTTCAATCCGAAGCAGTCGCCGGCGGTGGTCAAGTCGAGCAACCATGTCGCGGCCGAGGTCCACGAGTTTCACGAGCTGCTCGGGATCGAGTCAGGTCGCGAGTCGTCCGAGGCGAGACGATGGAGCGAGGCAGCCGCCGAACGCTGGGACTCGGCGCGCGCGACCGGAGCATCGAGTGTCGACACCGTCAAGAACTTCGGTGGCGAAACCCGCGACCAGGCCAGATCGATGAAGGACAAGCTCTCCAACAGGATCGACGAGCGAAAGCTCCGTCAGAGCGAAGACGACTGAGCAGCACGACGAGCAAGACTGAGCGAGCGCCGCCCGTCAGCCATGCGGGTCTCCGACTGGCGTGGATCGGGACGGCCGACGGCGACCCCAGGCAGTGCTGATCACCGTGGGCGGCGTCGCTCAGCACCGGACGCTCACGATCGGGTTGAGCAGCACCCTCGCGTCGCTTCTCCCTTCGCGTGGCCGCGACGACGAGAGGCGGATACGCGTCGACCACGATCGAAGTGAGACCAGGGCTGAGCCGCCGGCAGCTCAGGGCCCTGAATGCGCCGCGAGCGCCCCTAGAACCGCAGCCCGGCGATCCCGCGGCGCCGTCGCACGGTGACTGAGCCCAACCTCGCGCGTCCGCGCACGACGAAATGCGGCGCCCCCGCCCTGGGCTGCGAGGCGACGGTGCTCCTGACGGAGCCCATGGTTGCGACGAGGGCGTCGACGTTGGCGGTGGCATCGTCAGGCACGAGCAGCTTGGCCGAACCCGTACCGAGCACCAGCTCGATCTCCACGACCGGGTGCGCGATCGCGGTCTCGCAGAAGTCCAGCACCACCGACCCCATGAGGCTCTTCACCCGCATCCGAGCGGGCACGCTCCACTCGCCGGTGCGCTTGATGCCGGACGCGCCGGCGCGCAGCACCAGAGGCTCTGCGGCAGGGAGCGCGCCGACTACGGGCAGCGCGACGACGTCGTCACCGGGAAGGTCAGCCAGCGGCGGACGTAGCTCGGCCGCGTAGAGCGCGGCGTAGACCGCGGCGACGCGCTCTTCTAGCTCCGCGACCGTGATCCGGCCCTCGGCGAGCGCCTGGCTCGAGCCGCTCCGCCGCACGCTCCCGGTCGGAGTCGGAGATCCGGACACCAGGCGGATCGGGCGGCGGCAGACTCACGGCTCCAAGGATAGTGCGGCCGCTGGTTCGCGACCGCCTCTCCATCGAACGTGCCCACTGCCCGTGTCAGCGCCGCGGTTGGACGGGCTCCTGACCGCAACGCGGATTATCTGACTCACGCGCCCTCAACGAGTGGTCTCTTGCCGCTCGGCATCATGATTGTAGAAGGCCCTCGAGAAGGTCGTCGACGGCGTGCCCGGGGCGATCGCTGCAGCAGCAGCTTCTGTTGGTCCGAAGTTCTCCGAGGTGCGGGACCAGCGTCGGGCTAAGCGGACCGCGCAGGAGCTCGCCTGGACGCTGGGCGAGCCATACGTCGAGATTCCCCTCAACTCCCCGCCCCGCCGACACTACGTCGTCTTTCGCAACGGCAAGCTGTTTCGGGCGATCCCCGACCTCGAAACGATCTCGCGGAAGTCGAGGAGCTGCAAGGGCTGCCGGAGTCAAGCTTTCGACAGCCTCCCCGAAGGCGCCGCAAGCGATGATCGACGTTGGGTCGAGGCGGCCGGCACTATGCCGATCGACCACTACCCGACTGCTTGCCTTCCGGACGATCAACGGCAGTGCGCCGCTGCGGGTCACCCTTTAGCCTTTGAGGCAGAAGCAGAACTCCGTCAGACGTCGTCGGGTGGTCCTCGAAGTAGGTCGGTCTCCCTATCTTTCACCACTACAGGGAATTTCGTGGTCCGGAAGAGAACGCGCCGAACACGCCGCGACGTTTCTTTGTCGGCGATCAACTTCAGGTCGCTGCTGGGCGAGTGCGGTTATTCCTCGTCTTGAGGCGAGGAGCGCGTGTCACGTCGGCAAGTCGCCCGTCCGAACACCAGCCGAACACCGTTACGTACCTTCGGGCTCCTCGCTGTCCTTCCGAGTCCGCGATCTTGGCTTGCCGGCAGGGCCTGGAGGGACTGGCGGGGACTGGCTGCCACCCTCGGTCGACTCTCGTAATGAAGGGGTCCGCGGTTCGAATCCGCGCGTCGGCTTCTCGTTTTGGCTGCTTGTGCAGGGTATTCTTATCCGTATGCAGTCTGCTTTGGCAACAGAGCCGAACACCAGCCGAACAGGGCCCGAACACCCTCGCCGTGTGAGTCTTGGGGTCGCACGTCGCGCTCGATACCGACTCTTTGTGAGGAGCGCTCCGCTACTTGGCCAAGAGGGCGTGGTCGAAGAAGGCGATAACGCGCCTCTCGTACGCGTGCGGTTTGGTGTCGACGCCCCCCGTGTGTGAAGCACCGGGAACCTCCCAGATCGCCTTGGGCTCGCCGGCGACTGCGTAATAGCTCGGGGTGAGGTCACGCACGTTGTCCTGGTCGTGCTCGCCGTAGATGAAGAGGACTGGCCGAGGGGCGATGCGACCGACGAGGCGCTTCAGGTTCGGGGGTGCGGCGTGGTTCGAGAAGAGCATCGTTCCGGCGGTGATCACGAGCGAGGTGGGGATCTCCCCCCATTTGCCGCTACCGGGACGGACGAGCTCCTCGCGGAGTGAGCGGGAGCCGGCTCCGTCGGCGACGACGGCCTTGAGGCCGTCTGATTCGGCCGCCGTCTGGAGGAGTGTCTCGCCTCCCACCGACAGGCCGATGCCGCCGATCCGGTTCCGGTCGACGTCGGGGCGCTGCTGGAGGTACGCGACGGCGGCGTTCATGTCCTTGTCGGCATCCCAGCCGAAGGCATTGGGGTCGCCGTCACTCTCGCCTTCACCGCGGCGGTCGAAAAGCAGCACGCCGTAGCCGTGACGGATGAGGACGCGGGCCGGCCGTTGTGAGCCGGCCCGACCCGGCGCGGCGATCACAGCAGCGCCGTTCTTCGACGGCACGTACCAGCCTCGGAGCATCAAGCCGTCACCGGTCCTGAAGGTCACGTTCTCGTAAGCGGCACCCAACTGGGCTGCAGGCACGACCGCGCGAGCGGAGTGCGTGAAGACGTACGCCAGCGCGAGCGGGAAAAGAACGGCGTAGCCGACAACGAGCGCAAGTCCTGTCAGTAGGAGCCGCCGCAGGTAGCGCCGGTGAAGGCGGTCGTCATTGCGTCGTGACGTCCAGAGGACCGTGCCGCCGACGGCAACGAGCGCCAGCCCGGCGGGAATCATGAGCAAGCCGGTGTAGTCGTCTCGAGATGAGCCGACCTTGAGGGTGTAGTAGCCCGCCTCCCCCACTCCCCCGGCGATGGCGAGCAGGCCGAGCGGGATCGCGATCGCCGCACGCAGGCCTGCCCGGAGGCGGGGATACGCACCGGCGAACGCGAGGAGCGCAGCGAGCGGCACCAGTCCGCTGACGAGGTGAGCGGCGGCCGAGGCACCGGGCTCGGGCTGGACGAAATTGTCGTCGAGCAGATGAACGGCGATTACCACGATCGCGGTGACAGCGAGCTTCGTCTCGCGGGGGCGCGGCTGTGCGACTCGTCTCATCGCGTACCTCCGTTCGGTGAGAGGGAGCGGTCGCCGTAACTGCGACCGCTCCCTCGAGAGACGTTCCAGGCGTTGTCACGCGCTGCAGTAGGCCTTTGCGAGCAGGCTGATCGACTTCAGGAGCGTGCTCTTGGGGACGCTGGTCGGGTCTGCGTTGACCTCGAGCACGGCCTGCCGCTGGCCGTCAGTGCTGGTGAAGTTGTAGGCGTAGTAACCGGGGAAGGCGCCCGTTGTGGCCCCAGGCGGTGCCGCAGGTGGTCGTGTACTTCTGCTAGGCCGAGGCCGTACCGCTGCCCGGGGATGTCGAAGTGCTTCTGGGCGTGAGTCGTCTGCATCGCGCGGAGCAGACTGGGTGAGAGCAGACGTCCGGAGAGGAGCGCGCGGTAGAAGGTTGCGGTGTCGGCGGCGTTGGAGATGATCGCCCCGGCGGCCCACGGGAACGGGTAGAGACCGGTGACGTCGGCTGCGGGTGGCTTCTTGATCACGAGGTAGCCGTGCGCGTGCGGGCTCGGCATGCGTGCGGTGGTCGGGAAGCTGGTGGCGCGGAGGTGCAGCGGCTGGAAGATGCGTCGGTTCAGCTCGCTGCCGAGGGTGTGGCCGGTGCGTGCTTCGACGATCAGGCCGGCGAGCAGGTAGTTGGTGCTGGAGTACGACTCGTCGGTGCCGGGTGCGAACAGCGGCGGGTGCGAGACGGCGATCTGGACGAGCCTGCGCGGTGCCCAGGGGTGACTCAGGTCGCCGGCGAGGTAGGGGGCGAGGACGGTCGGGTCGTACTCGAAGTCGGCGAGCCCGCTCGTGTGGTTGAGCAGCTGGCGGATGCTGATCGCGTCGCCGTGAGGGACGAGCCCCGGCAGCCAGCGCTCGACCGTGTCGGTGAGGCGGAGCTTGCCTTCGCCGACCAGTTGGAGGACGACGGTTGCGGTGTAGGTCTTGGCGAGGCTGGCGACGCGGATGCGATCGGCTCGCACGAATCGGCGTCTTCGTGCTGACCTCGCCCAGGCCGCTGGTGATGCTGACGGTGCGGCTGCCGTCGCGGCGTGAGCAGGACGACACCGGGTGCGCCGGCTGCGACGAGCGCGTCGGCATCGTGCTGCAGGGACGAGTGAGTGCGAGCCGGTGCTCGGCGTCGCCGAGGCCGCTGGCGCGACGAGAACTGCGAGCAGTCAGGCCGAGGATCGCACCGCCAAGGTGAGCTGTGCGCTCGTCCTGGCTGTGAGCCGGGTCTGGTCTTCCTCCGATTTGGGTAACGCTGGTCATGGTCGTTCCGCCGAGTTGCGGTCAGGCGGGTCGCCCAGCCCCGTGACCTCGGGGCCGGGCGAGAGGCGAGAGATGCGTCGCTAGGCGTCCGCCGGTCGAGGAATCGCCGGCGCAGCGAGACCGGCGGTCCGGCGCGGCCGACTCAGTGACGAGCCGTGGTCGAGAGTGGGAAGCCACTCGAGCCACTTGGGCAGGTACCAGTTCCAGTCGCCGAGCAGCTTCATCGTCGCCGGCAGCAGCACTGCCCGGACGATCGTCGCGTCGACGAGGACGGCGACGGCGAGGCCGATGCCGAACTCCTTCAGGAACATGAACTGCAGCGTCGCGAAGATCGAGAAGACGCCGAACATCACCAGCGCGGCGCTGGTCACGACGCCGGCGGTCGTCTTGATCCCGTGTGCGACTGCGTCTTCGGTGGTCATGCCGCTGTCGAAGGCTTCGCGGATGCGGCTGAGGATGAACACGTGGTAGTCCATCGAGAGCCCGAACAGGATCACGAAGAGGAAGATCGGCAGCCAGCTGATGATTCCTCCCGGCGGGACGAAGCCGAGCAGGCCGCTGCCCCAGCCGTTCTGGAAGACGAGCACGAGGACTCCGTAGGCGGCTGCGACCGAGAGCAGGTTGAGCAGCACTGTCTTGATCGCGACCACGACCGACCGGAAGGTCAGCAGCATGAGCAGGAAGGCGAGCGTGAGCACGAACGCGAACACGAACGGTGCGGCGTGCTTCATCTGGCCGCTCGCGTCCTTCTGCTTCGCGGTGTTGCCGGTGACGCCGATATCGGCGCCCTCGAGCTTGCCGACCGTGGCGGGGACGACCGTCTTGCGCAGCGTCTGCAGCGCGGTCAGCGCCTTGTCGTCGACGCCGTCGCCCTGCATCGCGATCGAGACGACGGCGATCGTGCCGTCGTCGGAGTAGTCGACGTTAGTCGGGGTGGAGAACTCGCCGGTCGCGATCGCCTGGCGCTTCAGCTCGGCGATCGCGGTCGTGACCGCTGGACTGTGTGCGTTGTCGGTCTTGACCAGCACCTGTGAGGAGTTCGCCTCGCCGGGGAACGCCTTTTGCAGCTTGTTGTAGGTCTTGATCGAGGACAGGTTCTGCGGGAACGTCTTGATACCGGGCTCTGCGATGTGCATGTGCAGCGCCGGTGCGGCGAGTGCGAGCAGGAGCCCGCCGGCGAGTGCGATCGAGACGAGCGGCCGGCGCAGGACGCGGTCGAGGATCGCGCTCCAGACGCGGCCGCTGCTCTCCGAGCGGCTGCGCTTGTGCAGGAATGGCACGTGCAGCCTGTCGACGTTGTCGCCGAGCGCGGCGAGGGTGGCGGGCAGGACGGTGAGCGAGCCGACCACGGCGATCGCGACCACGATCATCGTCGCGAATCCGAAGCCCATGAATGTCTGGTCGCCGGTGAACAGCATGCCGGCCATTGCGACCATCACGGTCAGGCCGGAGATGAGCACGGAGCGGCCGGAGGTCGCGGCGGCGGCCTCGAGTGCGGCCCGTTCGCTGCGGCCGGCTGCCCGCTCCTCCCGCTCGCGCTTCAGGTAGAAGAGCGAGTAGTCGACGCCGACCGCCAGCCCGATCAGGAGCACGATCACGCTGATGTCCTTGTCGAGCGGGATCAGCTGGCTCGGAAGCGCCAGCAGTCCCATCGTCGCGAACACCGCCGTCAGTGCGAGCAGCAACGGCAGGCCCGCGGCGATCAGGGCGCCGAAGGCAACGACCAGCACGATCAACGTGACCGGCAGCGAGAACAGCCCGGCCTTCTTGAAATCGCTCACGACCGCGTCGTTCAGCTGTGTCTCGACGTTGACGCCGAACTCCTCGATCGCGATTCCCGGGTGCCTCGTCCCGGCGGCGATGATCGCCTTCTCCACGGGCTTGTCGAGCTTCATTGCCTTCTTCACGTCGGTGGTGCGAAGCAGGATTGCGACGAGTGCCGTGTGGCGGTCGTTGGAGATCCGCTCCTCGTTGCCGGCGGCGAACGGCGACTCGATCTTCTTCACCTGCGTCATGCCGCCGACTGTCCGTACGACATCGGTGATCGCGGCCCGGAAGGCCGGATCGTCGACCGTCTTGGTCGTGCTCTGGATCAGGATCTGGTCGCCCTGAGCCTGCGGGAACTCGTCGCTGAGCACCGAGTCGACGTGGCCTGACTCGCCGGTGCCGGTCTTGGTCGGGTCGAGTTGCTTGGTGCCGACGGCGTTGCCGATCATGAACGCGACGGCGATGAACGCCAGCCAGCCGAAGATCGCTGTCTTCTTGTGGCTTGCACTCCAGCGACCCATGCGGGCCGCAAGGTTGTTCGAGCGCTTCATGGATGACATTGCTCCTCCTTTGTTCAGCCTTGCGGCTGCAGGTCGTTGGACAAGCGCAGCCCGTCGCCGAAGCTGACGTCCCGGTGGGCCGCGAATGCGATTAGTCGGAAGAAGGCCGCCAGGTTGGTCATGGGATCTCGACCTCGGTGACGGGCGTGACCGTCGTACGCTCGGCGACGTAGAAAGGCAGCAGGGCACGTGCGTGTTCCTCACTTGCAGCGTCCACCGTCCACCAGATCGAGTGGGCGCCGGAGTTGCACGAGGCGAGCGCGAGCCGGTGGCGGAGCGGGCTCTCGTGTCCCTTGAACGCGGCGAACACGACGCCGCACTCGCGTGGCTCGTGATGATGCTGAAGCAGGAAACGGGTCATGCAACGACCCTGCCGAAGAAGGACCGCACCGACATCGGGCGAGCACCCTGACTTCTTGATCGGGGCGCCCTGATCTATCCTCGCTGGAGGAGACCGATCCATCTTCGCCAGGGAAGGGAGCGTGGTGCTGCTCGCCGAGCACTTCATCGGACGTGCCGTCGAGCTCGGAGCACTGGACGACGCTCTTGCCGATCTCGGTCGTCGGGGGTCGACGACGGTGCAGGTCGTGGGCGAGCCGGGAATCGGGAAGACGCGACTCCTGTTCGAGCTCGCAGCTCGCGCCGACGAGCGCGGCTACCTAGTGCTTTCGGGATCTGGTTCGGAACTCGAGTGCGACTTACCGTTCTCGGTCTTTGTCGATGCGCTCGACGAGTACGTCGAGGGCCTCGAACTCCATCGCCTGGAGGCACTCGAGCCAGAAGTCCGGAGCGAGCTCGCGAATGTCTTCCCGTCGCTCGCTCGCTTCGCGGTGCCACAGGTCGCGTTGCAGGACGAGCGTTACCGGATTCACCGCGCGGTGCGTGAGCTGCTCGAACGGCTCACCGCGACGAAGCCGCTCGTGCTCATCCTCGACGATTTTCACTGGGCGGACTCTGGATCGATCGACTTGCTCGGTGCGCTGCTGCGCCGGCCTCCAGATGCTGCTGTCCTGATTGCAATCGGCGTGCGTCCTCGGCAGATGCCGGAGCGGCTGTCAGCCGGTCTCGAGCGCGCGCACCGTTTGAGCGGCCTCGTCCGCTTGGAACCTGGCGCTCTGACGCGCGACGAAGCGGATGAGTTTCTCGGTTCTGCGGACAGCGACGCGGTAGCGAACGCGCTCTACGAGGAGAGTGGCGGCAATCCCTTCTATCTCGAACAGCTCGTCCGGTCGCTCAACCGGGGATCCGAAGGCACGTCATCGGTTCCCGATCTCTCGCTGTCCGACCCCGATGTACCACCCGCGGTCGCGACGGCATTGGCCGAAGAACTCGCCTTCCTGTCAGCTGGCACGCGCGTTGTTCTTCGAGGGGCGGCGGTAGCCGGCGACCCGTTCGAACCAGAACTTGCTGCGGCCGCGGCGGCGGCGACGGAAGCGGAAACGCTCGTTGCCATAGACGAACTGCTGCAGCTCGATCTCGTTCGCGAAACAGATGTCCCCCGTCGCTTCCGCTTTCGGCACCCGCTCGTCCGGCGCGCGGTCTACGAGTCGACGCCGGTCGCGTGGCGCCTGGGCGCCCACGAACGAAGCGCCGAAGCGCTCGCCGCCCGTGGCGCGCTGCCCGAAGAACGCGCCCACCACGTCGAGCGCTCTGCGCGTCGCGGTGACCCGGCCGCGATCGCGGTCGTCCGCGAGGCTGGCGAAGCAGTCGCACACCGTGTGCCGGCGGGCGCAGCTCGCTGGTTCGCAGCTGCGCTACGACTACTCCCTGAGGACGCGCCTGCCGAGGAACGCGTGGAACTCCTCTTGGCCCGTGCGGGAGTGCTCACCGCCACCGGCCAGTTTGCGGAGAGCCACGCCGCCCTGGTGGAGAGCCTCGATCTCGCCCCGCAGGATTCATTCGCGTTACAGACGAGGCTGACAACCGCGTGCGCGAGTGTCGAGCACCTGCTCGGCCGCCACGAGGAAGCGCACGCCCGCCTCGCGAGCGCATTGACCCGGCTACCGGATCCCGGGTCGCCGGAAGCGGTCGCACTCATGATCGAACTCGCAGTCGACGGCTTCTACCGCATGGAGTACGAGCCGATGCGCGAGTGGGCGATACGCGCGCTCGAGGCTGCTCGGCCGCTTCGCGGCAGCCCACTGACGGCGGCGGCAGCCGCCGTCCTCGCTCTCGCCGTCGCCTTCACCGGGGACATCGCGGAGGCCGAGAAACAGCGCGTGGAAGTTGCAGCGCTCGTCGATGCACTGTCCGACGCAGAGCTTGCCCTCCGACTCGACGCCGCTTCGAATCTGGCAGCCGCGGAGCTCTACCTCGACCGGTACGAGGAAGCAGGGGCGCACGCCGAACGGGCAATGGCCGTAGGCGTTGCGACGGATCAAGCGAGCATCGTTCCCTTTGTCGCGCCGGTCCTCGGGTGCGTGCGGGTCTTCCGAGGCCGCCTTACTGAGGCCGCCGAGCTACTCGACGGTGCCGTCGAGGCGACACGGCTCTCCGGCAACGTCCAAGGCCTGGCGTGGAACCTCCTGAATCGCTCGTTCGCCGCGCTCGCGGCAGGCGACGTCGAAACAGCTCTCGAGACCGGCCAGGAGAGCGTGGATCTGACGCACGGGCTCGATCAGAGTCTCGTCTCGGCCTGGGCCGGAGCCGTGCTCGCCGGAGCCCTGTTCGAGGCCGGCGAGCCTCGACGGGCGATCGAAACCTTGGCCCAGTGCGCCGGGGGCGAGGAACTGCCCCTCATTCCCGGCGGCTGGAGAGTCAACTGCCTCGAACTCCTCACCCGGTGTTGGCTCGCACTCGACGAACCCGAACTGGCGGCTACCACGGCTGCTCGCGCCGAGACACAGGCTGCGATCTTCGGACTCCCGTTGGCCAACGCGATGGCTCATCGCGCTACAGCAGCCGTTTCGCTGGCCTCCAATCATCCGGCCGAAGCAGTCGAGCAAGCGCTCGCCTCGTGCGCGGCCGCCGAGGAGGTCGGCGCCCCGGTCGAGGCCGCCATCTCTCGGATTCTCCTGGGTCGCGCACTGGCACAGGTCGGGCAGCGCGAACGCGCGGTCGTCGAGTTAGACCGTGCGGCCGCCGACCTGACGGAATCCGGCGCCCTGCGACACCGAGCGGCCGCCGAACGCGAACTCCGAGTTCTCGGACACCGGATCCACAGGCGCACCCGCCCCGGAAATAGAGACGGAACCGGGGTCGAAACGCTGACACAGAGAGAGCGCCAGATTGCAAACCTCGTGGTCGATCGGAGGACGAATCCGCAGATCGCAGAGACACTCTTCCTCAGCCCAAAGACGGTCGAGACGCACCTCCGCAACATCTTCCGGAAGCTCGGCGTTTCCTCACGCATCGAGGTAGCGCGAGCAGTCGAACGTGTCGATGACCGTGGCGACAGCACGTACCCCCAACATCGGTAGCGCGCGTACCGCGCTCCACGGCGGCCTCCCGGGCTGACCGGACGTCGTGAAGCCCTCAATGAGAATGGAGGTACTCGAGACAACACGCAGGATCGGTTCGTCGAGATCGGCATGAACAAGCCTTCGTGTGACGTCCCTCCGCTAGCCCAACCGGTTCAACGGCTTCAGGGGGCGACCGGCCGTCTCAGGGCGAGCAGCGTCGGCGCGATTGCGGCGACGACCGAGAGGAGCGCCGCGCCTGCGAGGAGGAGCGCGCAGAGCTGGGCTGGAACGACGATATGCCAGTCCGGCTGGGTGGTGGGCAGTCGCCAGACCGCACCGGCGACGATCGCCGCTCCGGCGGCCAGCCCGACGGCGGTGGTGACCGCAGCTTCCCAGGTGATCATCCGGAGGACCTGTCCACGCGTCGATCCGACCAGCCTTGCCAGGCGGATCTCGTGGCGTCGATCCGCGACTGCCATCGCAGCGCTGTTCACGACCGAGATCGCGGCGTAGCCCGCGACGAGCACGATCAGGAGCCACAGAATCCAGGCTTGCTGCTGCTGCGCCGAGTCGACCTCGTCCAAGTACTCGCCGCGGCTGAGCACGGAGGCTGTCGGCACACGTTCGGCAAGCTCCCGGAGCCGGGTGTCCGCTGCGCTGCCTCCGGTGACGTAGATCGCCTCGTCGAGGCCGACGACAGAGTGCTGACGCGCGAACCCCGCTCCGAGCACGAGGTCGCCGAGGGCCACCGACCAGCGGTAGACGGCGCCGACGCGCAGCTGCGCGTCCGCCCCGTCGGGAAGTCGCACGCCGAGCGTGTCGCCGACGGCGAGGTGCGAGTCGCCTGCCAGCTGCGTGCTGATCGCGACCGTGTTCCCGCGGACCCGGGCGATCGAGCCCTCGCGCACGCCGAGGTCGAGCATCCGGCCGGCGCGCTGCAGGTCGATTCCGGCCGCGATCCGGGGCTCGCCGCTGGTCTCGAGCCCGCGGTTCATGATGTACACAACCAGCGGGATCACCCCCACGACGCCGGTGACTCCCGGCAGCCCGCGGACGGCCCGCTCGAGCGACGGGGGCAGGCCGGGGCCGTTCGACACCAGCACCCGGTCGGCCGTGAGACGCTCGGCAGCCTCGTGCTGCGCGGCCGCCCGCGAGCTCGCGGTCAGGACGATCTGACTGCCGGCGATGGCGACGACGAGGGCGATCGCGGCGGCGACCGCGCTGACCCGCCGGCGGCCGCTCGTCATCGACGTGCTCGCGAGCATCCCCGTCACACCGAGCCGGCGCAGCGGCCGGGAGAGAGCTGCAGCAGGGACCGCAAGCACGAGGGGGCCGAGCAGTGCGATCCCGATCGCGAGCACGATCGCCATCGGGACGACGAGGATCGTGAACGGAAGCCCGCCGACCAGCAGGAGCGGGATCGCTCCAGCGGCCACGATCGCAAGCCCGAGCAGGCCGCGAACGAGTCCGAGGCGCTCACGGCCATCCGACGCGTCTCGGAGAGCTTCACCCGCACGGACCCGGCCAGCGCGGAACGCTGCCGCGATCACCGCGCTCTCGGCCAGGACGAGCCCGATCGAGAACGCGATCAGCATGGGAACGAAGCCCGAGTCGGGCCGCAGCCCGTCGGGCGCGATGCCCCGCTCGACGAGCATGGAGGCGATCGGCCCGGCGGCGAGAACGCCGGCAATGCAGCCGGCGAGGCCCGCGAGGATTGCGAGAACGAACGCTTCCGCGGCGATCATCCGCCGCACCTGACCCGGCGTGGCGCCAACCGCCCGGAAAAGCGCGAGCTCGCGCCTCCGCTGGGCGATCATCAGCCCGAAGATGCCGGCGACGACGAAGATCGTGACGGCGCCTCCGTTGCCTGCGAGCAGCGCCATCACGAAGATCGTCGTGTCGCGCTGCTCGGCGCGTAGGTCGCCCGCGTCCGCGGTCGAGGCGTCGTTACGGCTCGCGACCTTGTACTGAGATCCGAGCGTCGCCCGCAGCCGATCGTGCAGGCTGTCCGGGTCGACGCCGGTGTCGGCGAGGACGCCGACCGCGTTGACGCGACCCGTCAGGAGCGCGAGTTGCTGCGCCAGCTCGTCCTCGAAGAAGAGCGCGGCCTGGGTCCGGTCGCCCGCGTTGTTTGCGCTGACGAGGCCGCTCACACGGAGCGTGCTCACGCCTGCCGGCGTCGTCACGCGCAAACGCTCGCCGACGCGAACGCCCAACCGCTTTTCGACGACCATCTGGCCGGCGCCACGCGGCGCGGTTCCCTGGACCAGCGTGTACGGCGTCAGCTCGCGACTCGACCAGCCATGGCCGAGCGAGCGCTTGACGCCCGGCGCGGTTAGCTCCCGGCCGGTCGAGTCCTGCGCGCTGGCGAAGAAGGCGAGATCGCCCACCGCTGCGCGCACGCCGGAGACGGCCTGCACGCGTGCGACCACCGCGTCGCTCATGGGCGGACGCGGGAACGGGTCGACGGTGCCGGCGTCAGAGCCCAGCGGAATCGCGCCGTTCGCGCTCACGACGGCGTCGACGTTGGAAAAGCGCCCGGCGCTCGAGGCAGACAGCGCGCCCGCCATGAGGGAAGCGGTGACGGCGGCGAGCGCAACGCCGATCAGGAGAGCGACGAACGCCCCGACCAGGGCCGGCCAGCGCACGCGCACGGTTGAGAGGGCGAGGCGGAGCATCAGTCGCCAAGTTCGGTCATGCGCAGGGCGACCGTGTCGGCGGTCGGGGACTGGAGCTCGCCGGCCAACCGGCCGTCTGCAAGGAAGACGACCCGGTCGGCCCACGCTGCGGCGGTCGGGTCGTGCGTCACCATCACGAGCGTCTGACTCCAGCGGTCGACCGACCGGCGGAGGAGCTCGAGAACCTCGCCGCGGCTACGGAGATCGAGCGCGCCGGTCGGCTCGTCGGCGAACAGCACCTCTGGCTGGCTGACCAGCGCGCGCGCGATCGCGACGCGTTGCTGCTGGCCGCCGGAGAGCTGTGCCGGGCGATGCCGAAGCCGGTCGCCGAGCCCCACGCGATCGAGGGCGTCGCGCACGACGTCCCTCTTCACGCGCCGGCCGTCGAGGCGGAGCGGAAGCGAGACGTTCTGCTCGGCGGTGAGCGCCGGCAGCAGGCTGAAGTCCTGGAACACGAACCCGACGCGGCGCCGGCGAAGCATCGCCAGCTCACGCTCGTTCATATCGCCGAGCGGAAGCCCTCCGATGCGCACCGTTCCCTTCGTCGGCCGAATGAGACCGGAGGCCGACTGCAACAGCGTCGTCTTTCCCGACCCCGAAGGGCCCATGATCGCGGTGAACGTCCCGCGGGCGAACGTGAGGCTGAGCGCGTCGAGCGCGGCCACCTTGCCGCCGTTCGAGCCATAAACCATTGAGACGGCCTCGAGTTCCACGGCGGCGGCCTCGCCGCTCGTCTGCAGAGACGGCGCGCTGGTCTCCACCACGAGCGGAACGAAGCGGCCTCGACTTTCGGGCGCCGCCGGCTGCGGTTCCGCGCGGCCTACTGCCGCCAAATCGAATGACTTCATGACTCCTCGCTCTCGGTGGAGGTGCAGGAAATGGACATGTATCCACCCTGCCGCCGGAGCGCCGTCACGACATCGGTCGAACACCCTGATCTTTCGGCCGATCCTGCTCGCACCTGGTAGTCCATCGAGAGGCCGAAGACCACGGAGAAGCGACAGGACGTGCGGCGGCCGCCCGGTCAGAGCGCGGTCGAGGCAGGCGGTCACGCGCCGCTCGTACTCCTTCGGGTGCGCGTCGAGGGCGCCGAGGTGGCCGATGCCCGGGATGCGCCAGATCGCTTCGTGCCCTGGGCGAGGCGGAAGTAGGTGGGGTCCATCGTCTCGACTCCGCCGTCAATCGACCCCACCGCACTCATGTGCCTCCTCGTCAAAAACGCCGCCAACGCGCCCACCTGACCGGAACCGGCAAGGAGTTGCTCGCCCGTCGCGCACGCTTGAATGACCCGGCCGTGACGTTCAGCACGCTGCGGATCGGCTTACAAGCGTCGGTGCCTCGTCCGAACACCAGCCGAACACCGCTACGTGCTTCCAGGCTCCCTGTAGTCCTCCGGAGTCCTTGATTTAGGCTTGTCGGTGGGGCCTGGAGGGACTGACGGGGACTGGCTTCCCTCCTCGGTCGGCTCTCGTAATGAAGGGGTCCGCGGTTCGAATCCGCGCGTCGGCTCTGAGAAAGGCCTGACCCGGAGTTCCTTCGTCCGCCATCCGCGCTTCGCGGACTGAGCACCAGCTGCGGCACCAGGAAAGCTTCGGCTCAACCATGCGGCATTTAAGAGCCGCGGGCCAGGCTGCGGGCCAGAGAGGTGTCTCAGATCGCCGACCTGCTCCAGCGGTTGCCGGGCGTGACGGGGCGAGCGTCGCCATACCGGGTCACGCGAAAGCTTTGAAAGCGGCCTGCGACATGGGAGTTCCTTTCTAGTGGGCTGAGACCGAAGGTTCGCGGCGTGCGGTTGTTCGGGTCCCGACCGCGGCGATGCGCGGCCGGGACCCGTGCATGAACTACGCCGATACGGGCACCGGTGTTGCCTCGATGACCGTCGACGGTTCATCGGGCTCGAAGCGCGGGAGCCACTGGAGCCAGCCGGGGAGGTACCAGTTCCGCTCGCCGAGCAGCTTCATCGTTGCCGGCAGGAGCACGCCGCGGACGAGTGTGGCGTCGATCAAGATCGCCGCTGCGAGTCCGACACCGAACTGCTTGAAGATCAGGATCGAGAGAGTCGCGAAGATCGAGAAGACGGCGACCATGACGATTGCCGCGCTCGTGACCACTCCGGCGGTGGACTTGATCCCGTACGCGATCGCATCGTCCATGCTCGCGCCGCGATCGAACCTTTCCCGGATCCGGCTGATGATGAAGACGTGGTAGTCCATCGAGAGCCCGAACAGGATCACGAACAGGAGCAGCGGCGTCACCGGATCGATCCCGGCGGTCGAGCTGAAGCCGAGTAGACCCTTGCCGATGCCGTGCTGGAAGACGAGCACGAGCACGCCGTAGGCGGCGGCGACCGAGAGCAGGTTGAGCACGATCGCCTTGATCGCGATCACGATCGAGCGGAACGCGACCAGCATCAGCACGAATGCGAGCAGGAGCACGAAGCCGACCACGAGCGGCAGCTTCGATTTCAGTTGGTCCTTCGCGTCTTTCCATTCGGCGGTGAGCCCGGTGACGCCCGCTTGGACGTTCGGGAGCGCGCCGACGGTCTGAGGGAGGACGTCCTCGCGCAGGGCGGCCAGGCTGGCGTTCGACTGGGCGTCGGTTCCCTTGCCGAGGATCGGGATCGTGATGTTCGCGATCGTGTGGTCGTTGTTCGTCTCGATCATGATCGGCCCGCGTGCGTGGCCGGTGGCGAGTGCTGCCACCTCGAGCCGACTGATCGCCCGGCGGACGGTCGGCGCGTTGACGTCCGGGGCCTTGACTACGACGTTGGCCGGTAGTGCCGTGCCGGGGAACGCCTGCTGCATGCGCTTGTAGGTCTTCACGACGTCGAGCGATCCGGGGAACGTGTCCGGACCGGGCGTCGCCATGCGCATTTGAAGGGCCGGGGCGGCGAGTGCTAGCAGCAGTCCGCCTGCGATCACGGAGGAGAGCAGCGGCCGGCGCAGGACGCGGTCGACGATCGCTCCCCAGACGCGGCTTTCGCCGGTGTCGCTGCGCAGGCGGCTGACGAACGGGACCTGAAGCCGGTCGACGCGGTCGCCGAGCTTCGAGAGCAGCGCGGGGAGCACGGTCAGCGAGTAGACCATCGCGAACGCAACGACGATCATCGTCGCGTACCCGAAGGAGGCGAACGTGGCGTCTCCGGTCAGGAACAAGCCGGACATCGCCACCATCACCGTGAGGCCGGAGATGAGCACCGAGCGCCCGGAGGTGGCAGCGGCGGCCTCGAGCGCGGCGCGCTCGCTCCGCCCGGCGGCCCGTTCCTCTCGTTCGCGCCGGAGGTAGAACATCGAGTAGTCGACGCCGACCGCGAGCCCGACCAGCAGCACGACGGCGAACGCTTCAGGGGCAAGCGGGAGGATGTGGCTTGGTAGCGCCGCGAGTCCGAACGTCGCGAACACCGCGGTGAGTGCCAGCAGCAGCGGGATGCCCGCTGCCACGAGGGCGCCGAACGCGACGACGAGGATGATCAGGGTGAGCGGGATCGAGAAGACGCCCGCGCTCTTCAGGTCGTGGGCGAAGGCCGTGTTGACTGCTTTGGCCGCGCTCGCACCGCCGAACTCACCGACGAAGAAGCCCGGATGGGCGCCTTGTGCACCGGCGACGCTCTTGAGGATCGGGTCGAGCTTGTCCATCGCCTTGGTGCTCTCGCCGCGGATCTCGAACTCAACCAGCGCGGCATGCCTGCCCGCTGCGATCTGGCCTGCGTTGGCCGGGTCGAGCGGTGAGCGGATGTTCTTGACGGCTGCCACTGTCGCGAGACGGGTCACGACGTCCTCGAGAGCTGAGTCGAAGGCGGGGGTGCCTACCCGAAGCGAACTGCTCTGAATCAGCACGCTCTCACTCGCGGGCACCTTGAACCCCGCGTCGAGGATCCTGTCCATGCGGCCCGACTCGCCGGGGCCCGCCTTGGTCGGATCGGCCTGCTTCACGCCGACCTGACCGCCGACCGCGAAGGCGACGAGTACGAGCGCAAGCCAGCCGAAGGTAGCGGTCTTCCAGTGAGCGGCGCTCCAGCGGCCGACGCGAGCCGCGAGGTTAGGGCGGCGTCGAGCAGGCCGGGCCTGCTTCGCGCCTGTCGTCGGCCTTTCGTGCACCAAGACGGTCTTCATGTCAGCTCCTTTGCCCGAGGGGATCTATGACCGTCAACTTCCTTCAGGCGCCAAGCTGCGGCTATGGACCGAGCAGGTTTCTGACGGTGTTTCTAGCGGGCGTCTTTGGGTGCGTCTGAGCGCACCCCTTGTGCAAATTGCAACAACGGGAGTAGGGTTGAGGAGATCGACGGTCGCCGCTGGGTCGGGGGTCAGCGACGGCGGGCAGGAGGTCGTCGGTGGGCAGCGAGCTTCAAGCTTCGGCCGTGGTCACGCCGTTCAGGCGTGTCCGAGTGGTGAGTACGGCGTTTTCTCGGCGAAGGCTCTTACTCGCCGGCCTTTGGCTGACCGCTGCGGCCGCCGAGTGGGCAGCCTTGCGCCCTGTGGTCTTCCAGGAGCACGTGGAACCCGAGGTAGTGCTCTATCACGTCGTGGGCGGCTCGTTTGCGGCGTGCGGGTTGCTTGCATGGCGCCGCCGGCCGGAGAGCCGCGCGGGGCCGCTGATGGTCGTCACGGGCTTGCTGTTCTTCGTGCACGGAACGCTTGGCCGCCTCCATTCGTCGTTTGCCGAAACGATCGGAATCGCGGTCTCGAACTGGTGGATCGTCACATTTGCCGCCTTGCTGGTCTGGTTCCCGGGAGGTCGTCGCCGGTGGGCGGCGAGCGAGCGATTCATCATCGGCGCCTTCGTTGTCGCCGAGGTCGTACTCACGCTCGTCTGGATGCTGTTTGCCGAGATTCCCCGCAACCTCGCGCTGGTCTGGCCGAACCCGGACGTCGCAAGCGCAATCGACAGAGCTATCAGCTTGCTGGGGTTCACCGCATCGGTTTGCCTCGCGCTCCTTCTCGCTGCACGGTGGCTCAAGGGGACACGCCCGGTCCGCCGTGCCAGCGCTCCCGCCGCGGTCGGAGCGCTCACCCTTCTCTTCCTCGGTGGGCTCATCCTGCAGGCGGTTTTCTCGGAGGCGCAATCGCCGTATCTCGTCTGGCCTACTCTCGTAGGTCTCGTGCTGGTGCCGGTCGTGTTTCTCGTCGTGGTCTGGCGAGCATGGGTTGCGCGGGCGGCAATCGGAAACCTGCTCGTCGACTTGGGCTCGATGAGCGGGCGACCGCTGCAGGCCGCCCTGGCGAAAGCACTAGGGGATCCGACGCTGACCCTGGCGTACTGGCTGCCGCAGTTTGGCTCGTACACCGACGGCGACGGCCAGAAGGTCGAGCTTCCGACCGACGACAGCAAGAGGCGCTTGGCCACCGTGGAGCAGGACGGTCAGCGTGTCGCCGCGATCGTCTACGACGCCTCGCTGGCGGAAGAGAGCCAAGCTGCTCGACGCGGTCGTCGCCGCCGCCGCGATCGCGCTCAAGAACGAACGGGCTGGGCGCCGAGTTAGAGCCCGAGTGAGCGAGTTGAGCGAGTCGAGGGCGCGGATCGTCGGCGCCGGCGATGCAGAGCGCCGCCGGCTCGAACGAAACCTGCACGACGGTGCCCAACAGCGACTGGTCGCACTCGGTATGCAGCTGCGCCTGCTCGGCCCACGAATCCGAACCGATCCGGCGGCAGCGGAGGCACTGGTCGTAACAGCGGCCGCCGAACTGGCGACATCCGTCGACGAACTGCGTGAGCTCGCCCACGGCATCCATCCAGCCGTGCTCGACCACGGACTGCCCGTTGCCCTCGAATCGCTCGCCGCGCGCTCGACCGTCGCGACCGCCGTGTCGGTCGATCTGCTCGAGCGCCTCCCAGAAGTCGTCGAGGTCGCCGCCTATTTCGTTGCCTCGGAAGCGCTCGCGAATGTCGCCAAGCACGCCCAGGCCTCGGCGGTACAGATCACGGTCTCGCGCGGCGCCAAAGGCGCGCTGGTGGAGGTCGCCGACGACGGCGTCGGGGGAGCCGACGACGCCGCCGGATCCGGGCTGCGCGGTCTCGCCGACCGCGTGGAAGCGCTCGGCGGTCAGCTTCGGATCAGCAGCCCAATCGGGATGGGAACGACGATCTCGGCGGTGATCCCGTGCGTGTCGTGATCGCCGACGACAGCCTGCTGATCCGCGACGGGCTCGCGTCCCTGCTCCGCGATGCAGGCATCGACGTGGTTGCCCAGACCGCCAGCGCCGACGACCTGCTCCTCAAGATCACGAGCTACCAACCTGACGTGGCGATCATCGACGTCCGGATGCCGCCAACGCATACCGACGAGGGCCTGCGTGCCGCCGAGGAGATCCGACAGCGGTACCCGGACGTCGGGATCATGATCCTCTCCCAGCACGTCGAGGTTGGGATCGCGACGCGCCTCCTCGCCGAGTCCGCCGACGGGATCGGCTACCTCCTGAAAGACCGCGTCACCAATCTCGAGGACTTCACCGCGGCGCTACGCAGGGTCGCCGAAGGCGGCTCCGTCGACCCGCAGGTCGTCTCGCAGTTGCTCACAAAGGGTCGCAGCGCGGACGACCCGCTCAACCTGCTCACAGCGCGCGAGCGGGAGGTGATCGAGCTCGTCGCCGAGGGACGCTCGAACAAGGGCATCGGCGAGCGGCTCGTGATCACCGAGCGCGCCGTGCAGAAGCACGTGACCTCGATCTTCATGAAGCTCGGCCTGCAACAGAGCGACGACGATCACCGGCGCATCCTCGCCGTCCTCGCCTACATAGCGCCCAGCAAGAGCTGAATCACTGAACCGCGACCAGGGTGCGCCTAGACGCACCATCGAGACGCGGGCGAGCGCCACCGCCTGACGCCAGCCCGATCCATCGCGGCGGCGCAGCCGTGGCCGGAAGCTCCATTCGAGGAAGAACCCTCGACAAGGAGCCGCCATGAAAACCGTCCTCTTGCACGACCAGCCCCTCTCCGGCAACGGCAAGGGAACCGGCGCGAAGCGCTTCGGACGCGGCCGGATCACCGGTCTCGCTCTGATTGCCCTTCTCACGCTCGCCCTCGGCTATCTCCACTTCTCCGGCGGCTCGAAGCCGGTCTCGGTGCCCTCGAACGCGCATCCCGGTCAGTTGACGCTCGAGCGCTGCAACTACACAACCGAGGACGGCAGCTCCGCCGCGGATTGCGGGACGCTCGTCGTACCCGAAAACCGCCACGATCCGAACTCGCGCCTGATCGCACTCCCGGTCACGCGGATCGCGTGCCGGCTCGGCAAAGCCAGGCGTCCCCATCTTCCGCCTCCAGGGTGGCCCGCATCACGAACATGGAGTTCCCGGCCGCGAGCCGCTTCACCGACACGCACGACGTCGTGCTCGTCGGGTACCGCGGCGTCGACGGATCGAGCCGGCTCGACTGTCCGGAGGTGAGCTCGTCGCGAGAGCACTCGCGCGACCTTCTCGGTGAGCGGTCGCTCCGCGCCGACGCCGCGGCGTACCGGTCGTGCGCCGATCGGCTTCGCAGCGAAGGTGTCGATCTGGCCGGTTACTCCATCCCCGAACGCGTCGACGACCTCGAGCTCGCCCGTCGCGCCCTCGGATACCACCGGATCGACCTGGTCAGCGAAGCGCAGGCACCCGCACCGCGATGATCTACGCCTGGCGCTACCCGGCCGAGCATCCACCGCTCGGTGATGATCGGCGTCAACCCCCCGGGCAACTTCCTTTGGGACGCGAAGACAACCGGCGAGGATCCGTCGCTACGCGGCGATCTGCGCCCAGGACACGAGCTGTCGTAACCGGACACCGGATCTCGCCGTGTCGCTGAAGTCCTCTTTCGCTCACGTTCCCGATCACTGGCTGTTCCTGCCGATCAAGCAAGGTGACGCCAGGGTTGCGGCGTTCTTCGGCCTGATCAACGAGACCTCCGACGCGGCGGCCCGATCGCCTCGCCGCGGACGATCGACAGCCTCCTCTCGGCCGACAAGGGCGACGCGAGCGGTGCGTGGTTCCTGTCGCTGATGGCCGAGCTCGTCTTCCCGCACGCGCAGGTCTGGGGCGACGTGGCGGCGATCGGCCGCAGCGACGCGACCTATGCGAGGCGCTTCTTCGCGTCGGGAGCAAACCATGGATCGCTGATCGGCTCTCCCGGCACCACCCTGATCTGGCCGGCGGCCGCCTCCTCGAAGCCTGGCCGGCAAACCCGGACGAGAACGAGTACACCCACGTGCAGGACTCGAACGTGGAGACGCTGCTGATCGGCGGCAATCTCGACTTCGCAACGCCGCCGCAGAATGCGACCCGCAAGCTCCTGCCGCACCTCGCGAACGGCCGCCAGGTCGTGCTCTCGGACCTCGGCCACGCCGACGACTTCTGGGCCTACGAACCGGCAGCCGCCACCAGGCTGCTCGACACCTACCTCGACACCGGCAAGGTCGACACCTCCCTCTACACACGCAACAAGGTCGACTTCAGCCCCAGCTTCAGCCAGGGCGCAATCGCCAAGATCGTCCTCGGAGTCCTGCTCAGCCTCGCAGCGCTGACAGTTCCTCGCTCCTCGGATGTCGGTTCGCCTGTACCGCCGGGCGAGCTTCGGACGGAAAGGGAGCGCCGTGGTCCGGTCGCTCTACGCGATCCTCCTCGGAATCGGCGGCTGGTGCGTTGGCGCGCTCATCGCCCTCACGGCACTGCCGAGTGTTCCCGTCGACGACCAGGCACTCGAAGTCATCTCGGTCGCCCTCCCCGTAGGGCTCGCCGTCTACTGCGGCTGGCTGAAACGTGACTCGCTGCCCGTGGTGAAGCTTGTCGGGGCAGCCGCGGCCCTCGTCGCCGCGATCCTCGGCGCGTGGCTCGGCTACCACGTCCCCGCGACCCCGCTCCTGGGCGCGGTGACAGGCGCACTCGGGGCCGTCGCCGCCGCGAACCTCGGCCTGATCGCCGTCGATATCGCACGACTCGGCGAGCGGGCGGAGCCGATTCCGGCCACCACCGTTGCGGCGGTCGAACACTGACCCCGCCTTCTCGATGTCCGAACCGACCAAACCGAATGGAGGCACACCGATCCACCCGCACCCACGTTGACGACCATCTCGATCCTGACCCCTACGAAAGCCACGCTTTCGACCGGAAGGCGCTGGTCGCCGGCGCCGCCGGCGCGCTCGTCGCCGCCGCGCTCGGCGGAGCCGCGCGCGCCGCCCATGTCGCATCTTCAGCCTACCTGGTAGCTCATGCGGAGTTCGATCCCGCGCTCGCTAGGCGGCTCCAGCAGGTCCTCGACGCAGGTGATCTCGAGCTCGGGCGGGAAGGTTCCGGGAGCGATCCTGCACTCCGCCCGCACCGGCCGCGGCCACTGGGCAGGCGCGGCTGGCGGGTCGGCTATACCCAAACGTCGCCATGCACCCGGGCGATCGTTTCCGCGCCGGCAGCATCGTCAAGCCGTTTGTCGCCACAGCCGTCTTGCAGCTCGCCGAGCAGGGCCGATTCACGCTCGACACCGCGCTACCCGACGTGCTGCCGGCTAGCGTCGTCGACCGCTTCCCGACGGCACCCAGGACCACCGTTCGGATGCTGCTTGCTCACCGAAGCGGTCTCGCCGACTGGAGCACCGCGGCCACCGACGTGGCCGCAGCCCGCGATCCCGCCAGGGTCTGGAAGGTATCCGAGTCACTCGACCTCGCCGCGTCGAGAAACCTTCGTTCGCGCCGGGCACCCGCTACGCGTACTCGAACACCGAATACACGCTTCTCGGGCTGGTCATCGAGCACGCGACCGGTCGCAGCTGGCAGCACGAAGTGACCGACCGCGTGATCCGGCCGTCGGCCGAAGCGACCGTGCTTCCGGCGCCGGGAACCGTTCCTGGATGGGTCCCGATGCCCACGGCTACCTCGAGGTGAACGGCAAGGTGTTCGACGTGAGTAGCGTCGATCCGTCGATGGCGGGCGCAGCCGGCGGGCACGCCCTCGTCACCACCGGTAGTGACCTCGTTGGCTTTCTTGACGCGCTGCTCGCCGGTCGGCTCTTCCGGCGCCCCGAGACGCTGCAGCAGATGCTGACCTTCAGACCCGCGCCCGACGCGGGCGGCCAGGTCGGCTACGGCCTCGGGATCGAGCGACGCGTGGCGCCCGGCGGTATCGAGCTCATCGGCCATCTCGGCGGAGCGGGCGGCTACTACGCCTACGCCGGCCGGATGCCACGCCAACAGATGACGTTCGCCGCCGCGATGAACAGCTCTGCTCATCCCCGCTGCTCCTCTTCCCTGTATTCGGGGTGCTCTCCTACGCGGCCTGAGCAGGCCGATGCTCCGGGGAGGCCGGTGGCTCAGCTACGCACCGGCCTCCTACACCCGCCCCCTTACGTCAAGACGTGGGACGTTCCTCGACGAGCTCGTAGAGCTTGCCGTCAGGAGCCCTGGAAATGTACGTAGCGCTGGAGAGTCGTTTTCAGCCGGCTTGTCGACCTCGACTCCCGCCGCCCGGAGCTCAGCCACGGCCATGTCGATCCCCTTCCACCAGGAAGCCGATGGTGCGCGACGTATCGCCGACGCCGCGCGCGTCGGCCACCGCGAAACGGGAACCGTCGGGAAGCTCGAACACGTCCGCATCGACACCGCCGACCCGGATCAACTCGAGGCCCAGCGTTTCTCCCACGAACCGCGCCATCTCCGCCCGCCAGTCAGTTGCTGTTCCGGCGAGATCAAACCCAGTATCTCCACGCGCCCAAACTCATACTTCAACAAGTGACCCGAACTCTTTCTGAGGGTGTCGCCCGTCGTGTGCGCCGGCCT
>CAVXKB010000015.1:0-37453 GCA_963762215.1 uncultured Actinomycetota bacterium | reverse complement strand
CTGGAGGAATGTCCGGGTCTCGGAGTCGAACCACACCTCGTCTCCGAGCGCGATCCGCCCGGCCCGCGGACGGATGAGCCCCGCGACGGCTCGGAGCGCGGACGTCTTGCCGGCGCCCGACGGGCCGACGAGCGCGACCGTGCCCTCGATCTCGAGGGCGAGCTCTAGTTCGAACGACCGAAGGGGGACAGTGAATTCTGCCGTGAGGGCTGCCAAAGGACCCCGACCTTGAGGATGAGGAGAATCGCGAGGCTGAGGATCACGAGCAGCGCGCTGATCGCAAGCGCCGTCGTGAGGTGCACCCCTTCGAACTCGTTGTAGACCGCCAGCGGAAGCGTCTGCGTGCGGCCCTGCAGGCTGCCCGCAAAGAGGATCGTCGCGCCGAACTCGCCCATGCCGCGCGCGAGGCAGAGCGACTCGCCGGCGACGAGCCCGCCGCGGGCGAGCGGCAGCGTGACCTTGAAGAACGTCCGCGGCGGCGCCGGCGCCGAGCGTGCGGGACGCCGCGATCATGTTCCAGTCGACGGCCTCGAACGACGCGATCGCCTGGCGTACGTAGAAAGGGCCCGAGACGAGCGTGATCGCCATCACGACCGCGGTCAGGTTGAACGACACGTTGATCCCGAGGAAGTCGAACGTCGAGCCGAGCAGCCCGAAGCGCCCGAACGCGACGAGCAGACCGATGCCCGCGACCGCAGGCGGCAGCACGATCGGCAGCTCGACGAGCGTGACCGCGAGCGATCGCCCCTTGAACTGGTGCGAGGCCAGGAACCAGGCGGTCGGCGTCCCGAAGCCGAGGATGATCACCTGGGCGATCCCAACCGCCTTGGCCGTGACGATCAGCGCATCGATGACGACCGGACTCGTCATCTGGTGCAGCAGATCGGTGAGCGGGACGTGGAAGAAGATCGCGACGACCGGCAGCACGATGAAGCGCGAACGTGAGCGCGATCGCGAGGAAGTACAGCGCGCCGAAGAACCAGCGCAGCAAGATGGGCCAGACGGCCCGATGCGCGGCGCCTGCCGGAGTGCCCGCGACGAGCCGTCAGTGCTGGACCATCACGGAGGTCGACTTCACGATCGCGGTTGCGGGCATGCCCTTGCGGAGCTCGAGCTCCTCGACGGCGTCGCGCGTGACGAGCGCGACGAGCCGAACCGGGTCGGAGACGACCATCTCGACCTGCGCCATCAGGCCTTCGATCTTGACGTCGGTGACGATCGCGTTGAAGCGATTGCGCGCGCTCAGGTGCGCGGTGCCCGCGTCGCCGCGGAGCCGCTCGATCTCGCTGGCCGGGACGACGCGACGGTTGCTCTTGTCGCGGTCGGCCTTGATCCGGCCCTGCCGGTCCCAGCGCCGCAGCGTGTCGACGCTGATCCCGAGCGTCTTGGCTGCCTCGCTGACGCTGTAGTACTCCCTCGGCATTGGCGATCTCTCCCTTCGGGCGGCTACGGGCGGGTGATTGGCACACGCAAGCCTGCGGCCGCGCGTTCACCTCCACGGTACCTATGCAAGTCCTAGCCTGCAAGCGCGACCTGCGGCTGCGGAGCCTCGAAACGCCACCGCCGGCCAGGTACGGCGGTACCTGGCCGGCGGCGTAAGCGTCGTATGCGAGAACGGATCGCATACTGGGAGGATCTGGCGTAGCGGCAGTTTAGTCACACGGTGACTATTTCGTCAAGGGGCTCGTCGTTCACCACTCCGGAACGTCGGGCAGCTCTGCGCAAGTAGCCTTGGCGACGGTGATCGTCGAGCGCGATCTGGGCCCGGGGGAATGGTCTGTCCTTGCGCTGCTCGCGGACTGCGCCGGCGCACGGCTGGGCGCTGGCGAAGCAGATGTCGCGCGCCGGCGAGGTCGGCCGGGTCTGGTCGATGGGCAGGCCGCTCGTCTACCGCGCGCTCGAACTGCTCGAGGCCCGCGGGCTGATCGAGGCCGTCGGGAGCGAGCCGGGCGCCCGCGGGCCGAACCGCGCGCTCTTCAAGACAACCGCCTACGGGCACGACGGAGCTCGTCCGCTGGCTCTCCGAGCCGGTCGAGCACGTGCGCGACATCCGGTCGCTCCTGCTGCTGAAGCTGGTGCTGCTCGAACGGGCAGGCCTCGCGAACACGGCCGCTGCTGACGGCGCAACGCGAGGTGACCTTGCCCGCGATCGCGGTCGCTCGAGGCGCGCCTCCAGACCAGCGTCGGCACCGAGCACGTGTTCGTGCGCTTCCGGCTCGAGACCACTCGCGCCGTCGTCTGCTTCATCGACGGGATCCTCGAGCAGGCACCGCCGCGGCGACTGAGCCCTGGAACGCCGCGAGGCGGGCAGCAAGCTCGATGACCGAGCGTGCTGCCCGCCTCGTCGGCGGCACCTAGCGGGAGCGGGTGTCGAGCGCTCCCGGTGCGAGTCACTACGAGACCGTGATCAGCTTCCAGGTCGCGGTGCCGTTCGGGCTCGTGACCGTCAGCGTGCCGGTCTTCGCCTTCGCGGGCACGGTGACCGTGAGCTTCGCGATCGAGTTCGACCTTGAACTTCGCCGGGACTCCCTGGAAGGTCACCGAGGTGGCGCCCTTCAGGTTCGTGCCGGTGACCGTGATGCGTCTTGCCCGCCGCACGTCTTGGCGGCGCGACCTTCGCGATCGTCGGGACGGGCGCCTGCAGCGGCAGGAAGCCGTCCGTGACGAAGATCGCCTGACCCTTCTTGCTCAGGATCGTGTCCTGCCAGGCCTGCGCGGCGGCCTGGTTCGGGCTCTTGGTCATCGTGCACATCGAGTACGTGATCTTCGGCTGGGCCCACGCCGGAACGACGATCAGCGACAGGTCCTTCGGGTCGATCACGTAGTCCGAGAGGTAGACGAAGCCGGCATCGGCCTGGCCGAGCACGACCTTCGAGACGACGTTCGCGTCCGAGGTCTCCTGGCTGACGACATTCGGCTGGATCGCCGAGAACAGGTTCATCTGGTTCATGACCTGGACCGTGTAGGCGCCGACCGGCACCGACGAGGCCGCGACGACGACCTTGGTTCCGGGCTTCGTCAGGTCGTAGACCGACTTGATCCCGGCCGGGTTCGACTTCGGAACGACGACGGCAAGCGTGTTGCGCGTGAAGTTGACCGGCTTCTCCGCGACGCCCGACGCGTAGAGAGAGGCGCAGGTCGTCGTGTTCGCGCCCATGAGCACGTCGGCAGGTGCGCCGTTCGTGATCTGGGTCGCGAGCGTGCCGGTGCTCCCGAACGAGTAGGTGTTGCTGTTGTCGATCTGAGGAAGCACCGATGTCATCGACGAGCCGGCGAAGACCGTGATCGCCGGCCGTCGCGTGGCTCGACTTGGCGGATGCTCCGCCGGCGCCGACTGCTACGCAGAGCGCACTGATGGTCGCGAGCGCAACGATGCGCCCGCGCGTGGAATGAAACCGCAAGGGATCCCCTTTCCTGTTTCCGTGGCTTCGGGACGTCGCCATGTCTAGGCCGTGTACGAGGCCATCGCGTCGGAGGCCTGTTGCATGGTGAGAGCCGGGGGGAACGAAAGGCTGAACGCCTTGCCACCCGTCATGGACGTGAAGTACGAGCTGTGCTGTGCTTCGGACGCGGCGATCGAGGCGATGCCGGTCCTGAATGTGTTCGAGGCCATACCGCCGACGGCACCGAGATACGTTCCCAGCATCACGATCTCGAGCGCTGCTGCGGCCTTCAGGATCGAGCTCTCCGAGTCGAACGTCCCGTCCGGATAGGCAAAGCTGACATCGCCCGAGACGGCCGGCGTGTTGCCCGAGCCGCTGAGGATGCCGCTGACCGACTGGTAGTGCTCCTGCTCGTTGAGGTACGCCTTCTTGAGGTACTTCATCACCGCTGCGCTCGAGTTCGACGCAGCGATCGCCTGCGAGTAGAAGTTCGATGCAAGCAGCTCGGCGCCGACGAGAAGCCGGGCGTAGGCGAGGTCGTTCTGCGAGAGCGGATCTGCGCTCGCGCTCTCGGCCAGCACGCCGAGCGTGGCGCCTGCGACGACGAGTGCCGCTCCGCCTCGAGCGCCGCGCCTGAGAAGGTCTGCCCTACTTGATGGAATTGGTCACGTCGCTCAAGCTCCTGTCCGGTTCGGTGACGGTTATCTACTGATATGGGACGACTAGTCGGGTCGATTGCTAGTTCCCCTTCTTTGTACCTGATCAAGGCGGCCGCTTACGAGATCCTTACTGCGGCCAAATACCTTTACCACAGCAACTCCTAGGCATGATCGGCTATCGGCCGCAGGGTAGCACCTTGCACGGCAGGTGACCAGAGACGGATCGCGGCGATCCGGCTCAGCTCCAGCGCCAGTGCCGGTGGGTCGGTCTCGACGGGAAATCCGATCGCATGCTTCGACGCGTACAGTCGTAATGGTGAGTAGTCGTGAATCTCGCGCCGGGTGAGTGGGCGGTCCTTGCGCTGCTCTGCGAGCGACCCGCGCATGGCTGGGCATTGGCTAGACAGCTGTCGGAGACGGGCGAGCTCGGCTCGATCTGGTCGCTGAAGCGCCCGCTGGTCTACCGCGGCCTCGAGATCCTCGACGCGCGAGGCCTGATCGTCGCGTCCGGCCACGAGCCCGGCGCGCGCGGGCCGAACCGCACGATCTTCCGGGCGACGCCGTCCGGGCAGTCGGCCGTCTCCGAATGGCTGCTCGAGCCGGTCGAGCACGTTCGCGACGGCCGATCGATGCTGCTGCTCAAGCTGGTGTTCGCCCAGCGGAACTGCGTCGACCCTCGACCGATGCTGTACGCGCAGCACGAGACGCTGACCGAGGCGATCGAATCGCTCGAGACGCGTGTCGCGAGAGCGGCGGCATCGACGCGATCCTGCTTCGCTTCCGCCTCGAGTCGTCCCGCGGAGTCGAGCGCTTCATCGACGGCGTGCTCGAAGAGCTCGAGCCTGTAGCCCGTACCGGCTGAAGACTTGTCCCGAGAAGGCACAGTGGGCCACCACGCGGAAGGGATGGGAACTGCGTGGGGGCCCACTTTGCGGAGCGCGGATCGCCTGTCCCGAGGCATACCCACGATCGCTGTGCGCTACGGACTTTATTCGTCAGACACTGACTAGTCAACGGGGCCCTGGCTGGCCCTACCATGAAGGCACGTGAGCGCGTCCCAGATCCCGATTCTGCTCCCGTGCCACGGCGGGTCGGGGCTGGGCGTACGCGCCGACGATGTCGCTACCGACCTCGCCGCACGCGGCCTCGTCGAGGTCGTGGAGGACATCGAGGAGATCGTTGCCGCTGCACGCGAGGGCCGTGAGGTGCTGGCGCTCGACGGCTGTGCCGCCAACTGTCAGGCCCGGCTGCTGGACGCCCGCGGCGTCGCGACGCTGAGGACGCTGAACCTGACCGACGGCGACCACGCCAGCGACGCGGTCGCATCGTCATCATCGGTGGCTGAGCTCGAGGCCGCCTCGACCCCCGTCAAGCGGAGCCGGCGAGCAAACACCACGGCCACCGGCGAGCTCTCGAACCGGAGCAGCCACTCGTTGGAGGACTACCTGCTCGCCCTGGACATGCTCACCTCACCGGTCGTCGAATGCGGCGCGCTCGTCGACGCACCGACGGTCGCCGCTCACGTCGCCCAGATTCTCGGCGTCTCACGCCCGGCTGCCGGAGAGATGCTCGGCCGCCTCGAAGAGGCGGGCTACGTCCGCCGCGGGGCCCACAAGGACGTCCTGTTCACACCGAACGGGCGCCTGGCCGCCGACGCCGCTCTCCGCAAGCAGCGCATTCTCGAGCGCTTCGCGGTCGACACGCTCGGCTACGAGCTCGACGAGTGCTACGAGCAGGCGCGAGAGATCGCAGCAGGGTTCGGGCCTGTGGCGGTCGACCGCGTCTGGGCCGCTCTGGGCAGGCCCGACCGTTGCCCCCACGGCTGGCCGATCGATCCCGAGCGCGCCCGCGAACAGGCCCGCGGGCTGCTCGCGCTTGCGGCTGTCCCTCCTGCCACGGCCGTCAGCGTCGAGCGGGTCGACGAGTCCAACCGCGACCGGCTTCGCGCCCTCCTCGAGTCGAGCATCTCGCCGGGCGCGCATCTCGGCGACGTGACGGTGAACGAGGCCGCCGAGATGGTGAGCTTCGAGGCCGATGGTCACCGTGCGACGATCAGCCTCGCCCTCGCGAGCGCAGTCCTCGTTCGCGCAGCCTGACGCACTCCTCTGCCTCCTGCGGTTCATGCACGGCGTTCGCCTAGGCGGGCACGGCGGCGAGCCGTGCCGTCCTGGGCGGAATAGTAACGCTGGTTCACCGATGCATTACCTATGCAGTGCCGTTTGAATCCGTTACGCTTTCGGCGCATTTCCGCCCGTTGCATCCGGCCGAAAGGAAGCAGTCGCATGAACAAGTACGTCTTCGGTCTGGCCCTCGCAGCCGCAGTCCTGATCGGCGGCGCGGGCGCCGCGTACGGCCGGCAGGCCTCGAACTCGATCGTTCCGACGATCAAGGTCAACACCCCGACCGGCACGCTCCTCACCCTCAAGACCTCCGAGCTGTCGATCCTGCCGCAGGCGAGCACCACGATCTCGCTGAATGGCGTATCGACCGTCGAGCAAGGCCCGACGCTCGCATCCCTGCTCACGCTCGCGGGCGTCCAGTACAACGCCGCCTGCAAGAACGACGAGCTGCGCTGGTGGATCGAGGCGACCGCCTCGAACGGCCAGGCCGCGACACTGACCGCAGGCGAGATCGATCCGTTCTTCGGAAACCGGCCGGCGATCCTCTCGATCAGCGAGAACGGCCAGTTCCTCACGTCGAAGGGCCCGACGCTGATCGTCCCGAACGACCCCGCCGGGCAGCGGAACCTCAAGGGCGTCAGCGTGATCACGGTCGGCCGCGCCACGGCGCAGCTCCCGAGCGTCACGCCGGCGTGCTCCCCCACCGTCGCGCCCGTCACGCCGCCGCCTCCGGGATCGGTCGTGATCAACGGCGACGTCTCGAGCCCGCAGACGCTCTCGTTCGCGCAGCTGCAGGCAGTCCAGCCCCAGCTCAACCAGACCGTCACGTTCCTCAACGGCTCTACTCCGTCGACCAACAGCGAGAGCGGCCCGACCCTGGAGTCGGTGATCGCCTTGGCGAAGCCGAAGTTCCTCGCCTGCGACCCGACCGACAAGCTTCGGTTCTACGTCGCGATCACCTCGGGGATCGACGGCTACACGGCGCTCGTGTCGTGGGCCGAGCTCGATCCCAACATCGACGGGTACAACCAGCTCCTCTCGCTCGTCGAGAACGGAGCCTCACAGTCGTCGATCGGCCCACGTAATACCGTGCCCGGCGACGTGCGCGGCGGCCGCTACGTCTCCGGCGGCGCCGTCATCACCGTGTTCCGCGCCCCGACCGAGGTGCGGATCCCGAGCTGCCGGAACGCAGCGAAGACGAAGTAGCACCACGCGTTCCCGGGCTGTCCGTCCCGACACGGGCGGCCCGGGAACCGTCTAGGTTCCCGCAGCGACGAGCCCGCGGTCGAGCTGCTCGTCGATGAAGCGCATGATCCCGCTCGCCGTCTCGAGCCGGAACGCAGCGACGGTCATCTCGCCCGGCGCCTCGTCTCCGCCCTCGTCGACCTGGGCCTCGAGCCAGGCGACGAACGGGACGAGCACCGCGCGCTGGGCGACGAGCAGCGGCTCCGGATCGACCCCGGATCGCTGCAGCAGCACGACCTTGAGCAGGAAGAGCGAGCGGATGTCCCGGACGTGCTCGACCGGGGAGGTGAGCCAGGCGCCGAGCTCCTTCTTACCGGCAGGGGTGATCTCGTAGATCACCCGGTGAGGCCCACGGCCGCCCCGCTCGACGCCCGCGGCGACGAGCAGCCCCGCCCGCTCGAGCCGGTCGAGCCCGTGGTAGACGATCGGCCGGCTGACCGCCCAGATCGAACCGACCTCGCCGCCGCGCGCGAGCTTCGCAGCCAGCGCCCAGCCGTGTGTGCGACGCTCGGCGACCAGCGCGAGCACGGTCCAGTCGTTGTTCGAGAGCTTGTCGGACATCGCCCCGCAGCCTATATTGCTTCGCCGTACTAGTAAAGTTGGTTACTACCCGGCCGGGAAGAGGAACGGGACGAACGGCGAGAGGTCCGTCTCCTCGGCCGCCGGCACCTGGTCGTTGAGGCAGGACGCCGCCCCGAGCAGCGTCTTCTCCTGGGTGCGCAGCCAGCTGCGGTAGATCGCCTCGCGCTCGAGGCGCCCGAGCGCCTGGCGGGCCGCAAGGACCTGGTCGGCGTGCGGCCAGAGCCCGAGCGGCATCGCCGTGGCTCCGGGCGTGATCTGGAACGTGCCGTCTGCCGTGTCGATCTTCCCCGGGCCCACGAGGGTGAAGACCTCCGACGGAGCGAGCGAGGCGATCGCCCAGCCGTGCGTGACCCCGCCGAGCCACGGAGCCTTCTCCGTCGAGGCCACGAACCGTGCCTGCTGGCCGGCGTACGTCGTCAGGAAATCGTCGATGGTCGCGGCCGAAGGCGCGGGCACCTTGAACGTCTCCTCGACATCGTCGCGCTCGAGCCGGGCGGCGATGATCGCCCGCGCGTCGGCAAGGGTCACGTGAGCGGCCCTCAGCGCCGCCCAGTACTTGCTCCGGTCGCCGCCGAACTCGGCGACGATCACGGCACGCTCCGCGGAGAGCAGGTCGGGGTAGTCGACCTTCTGCTGCGCCGACAGCGTCAGCTCCTCGAGCAGGACGCTCGCCGCGTAGCCCGGGTCGCCGGTGATCGTCGTGAAGCGGGCCACCTCCTTGCGCGAGATGCTCCCCACGCTCGTCAGGCACCGCGTTCCCGCCGGCACCGAGAGCTGGCCTTCGGTGAGCGAGCTGTCGAACCCGGCGCCGGCTGCGGACGGGCCGTCGCACAGCGTCTGGTCACGAGCCCACAGCCAGACGCATGCCGCCGCGGCCTGGTCCGGGTCGGGCGTGACGTTGGCGTTGAACGTCGCCCAGCCCCACGACCACACTCCCGCCAGGTTGAACTGCGTCGCGACGAACTTCGCGGAGAGCGCCTCGAGCTTCACGATCTCGAGCCAGGCTGCCGCCGGTTGGAGGCCGGCCCGCTGGCCCAGCCCGGGCGAGGTGGTGATCTGCATCTCCAGCGCGATCCGCTGCGAGGGGATCCCGATCTGGGTCAGGTGGTCGACGAGCCCGCGCAGGCTCTGGCGCATCGAGAGGCTTGCCGCGGTGGGCCCGAGCTTGTAGAGGCCGACGGCGTTCGGCGCGGTGAAGTAGACCTGCCGCAGGAGGATCGCGACCTTCGAGACCTGCTGCCACCAGAGGCGCGCGTCGCCGCCGGTGTAGGGCGGGTTCGCGATCGAGAGCAGCGGGGTGGCGCCCAGGTTCGTCAGGTCGGTCAGGAACTGGAGGACGTTCGCGCGGTACTGCGCGTTGTTGGGCGTCCATGGGGTTGGCGTCTGCGCGCCCGCGAGCTCGTTCTCGGCGACCATCGGGGTCTGGCAGCCGGTGACGGAGACGGCGTAGTCGTAGAACGATTTCGCGCGGGCGTCGATCAGCGACGGGTCGGCCGGGTTGCTCGTCGTGCCGACACGCTTGTTGAAGTTGAGGTCGAAGAGCACCGTCGCCGCGCCTGCTGCGCGCATCTGGGCGGGCACGTCGGTGCCCGACGCGACCGCGATCGTGATCCCCGGCTTCGCCGGGATCGGCGCGCCGTGGCCGCCGAAGTCGACCCAGACGGGTGGCGTCGACGGGACTCCGCAGCCGTCGGCATGGACGGCCCGCGTGCCCCCGCCGAACGCGGCGAACGCAGCCGCGGTCACGAGAAGGAGGCGTCTCAAGCGAATTCCAGGGTAGCGACGGGGTCAGGCGGCACGCGCGACATGCGCGCGCGTGAGCTCGGCCGGCGTGCGGCAGCCGACGAGCTGAAGGGCGAGCTCGATCTCGGCGCGGAGCAGCTCGAGCACCCGAGCGGCGCCCTGCTCGCCGTCGACGGCGAGACCCCAGAGGGCCGGCCTGCCGACCAGGACGGCCCGGGCGCCCAGGGCGAGCGCCTTCAGGACGTCGGTGCCTCGCCTGATCCCGCCGTCGACGAGCACCTCGATCCGGCCGTCGACCGCCTCGACGATCTCGGGCAGCGCGTCGATCGTCGCTGCGACGCCGTCGAGCTGCCGGCCGCCGTGGTTGGACACGACGATCGCGCCCGCGCCGTGCTCGCACGCGAGCAGCGCATCCTCCGCCGTCAGGATTCCCTTCAGGACGACGGGAAGCCCGGTCGACGCGGAGAGCCGCTCGACGTCGCGCCACCTGAGCGATGACGGGGACATGGCCGAGAGAGCAGTGAGCGGCGTCAACCCCTCTCCGCGTAGGGCCTCGTGGCCGAGGTCGTACTTGATCGTGAAATGGTTGCGGACATCCCGTTCGCGCCGCCCGAGCACGGGTGTGTCCACCGTGAGCACGATCGCCCCGAACCCGGCTTCCTTCGCTCCGCTCACGAGCGCCGATGCGAGCCCCTCGTCGCGCGGCACGTAGAACTGGAACCAGCGCTTCGCACCGGTCGAGGCGACCTCGTCCCAGGAAGCGGTGGCGAGGGTCGAGAGGCACATGATCGTCCCCGCGCCTGCGGCGGCCCGCGCCATTGCGACCTCGCCGTCCGGGTGCGCGGCCCGCTGATACGCGACCGGCGCGATCAGCACGGGCAGCGAGATCTCTTCCCCGAGCACGGTCGTCGCGGTCGATGGATCCTCGATGTCGGCGAGTACGCGTGGCCGAAGATGCCAGCGGCGGTAGGCAGCGACGTTCTCGGCGAGCGTGAGCTCGTCGTTCGCGCCCCCTGCGAAGTACCCGTGTGCTGCCGGGCTCGAGCCGCTCGGCCGCGAGCCGCTCGAAGTCGGCCAGATTGATCGGTGTCACGCAGCTGAGCCTACGCGTCGAGCACGGCGCGGAGCGCCTTGAGCAGGCTTGCGACGGTCGGCTCGCCGGTCGTGTCGAGCTCGATCCCGACCAGGTCTCTGGTGAGCGGGCGACCGGCGTCGGGATGCGCAAGGTCGTAGGAGCGCCGCGTGCCGTCCGCGAGCCGCACGCCGATCCGTGCGCGGTCGAACGTGATCCCCGCGAACCGGACGATGTCGTCGAGCGCGGCCGCCTCGCCGGCGAGATAGCGGTCGAGGGCACGGCTCTGGATCGGCACCCCGGTCACGTCCAGCGCGATGCGGGCGGGCTCACCCGACGGCGACCCACTTGCCGGCGTCGACGACGGTCGCAGCCCCGTCGCGGAGCAGCAAGCTCACCTTCTCGACGCGGTTCTGCGCGACCGCATCGCGCAGCGCTCCGGGCTCGGCGGAACGTTCGATCGCCAGCCGCAGGCCCGGGAAGAGCGAGCTGAACTGCGCGCCGAGCCCCTGCTCGAAGAGCTCCTTGACGCCGCGGCCGTTCGCGACGTGAACGGCGAGCGTCCCGGCGGTGCCGGTCGGGGGCAGGCGAAACAGGCAGCCACAGCGGATCAGCTGAAGGTCGTCCGGGGTCTGGCGGAATCGAAGCCCACCGCTCCCATCGACGATGTCGGCTGCGACGCCGCGAACGCCGTGCTGGACGATCGCGAGCAGGTCGTCGGCGTCGCGCACGGCAACCGCGGCGACGACGACCCGCGTCCCGTCGACGCTCGTCTCCGCGAAGCCGTCGAGGATCCGGACGAGGACGTCCTGCAGCGACGTCCCGGCACCGTCGATGTCGCCCAGCGGCACTTCCTTGCCGCGCGTGGGCCGCACGGCGACGGAGTAGACGGCGGCCCGGTCGCTCACCGGCCACCTCCGGTGACGAGCCGGAGATCGGCCTCGAGCGCGGCGAGGTCGAACCCCTCCGGCGTCTTTCCGTTCCCGGTGAGGAAGTCGGTGCTGACGAGGCACCAGCACTCGTCGCAGTAGCGCTCCCAGAAGCTCCAGGTCAGCCGCTGCAGCGCGCCCCACGTGACCACGGTCAGGCCGGACTCGTCGTACCCGACGACGTCGACGGCGTGGCCGCCCCAGGAGCCGGGTGTGTCGGGCCCGTCGTAGCCGCCCGTCCAGTCCCAAACCTGCTGGTCACGCGCCGACAGCGGAAGCTGCAGGCCGATGTAGAGCCCACCGAACAGGTACGCCGCTACACGGACGAGGTCGCGATCAGCGAGCGCGACCAGAGCGAACGCGCCGATCCGGTGACCGCCGATGCCCTGCCGCCGCCAATACGTGAGGACGTCGAGCTCGATCGCGCCCTCGTCACCGGTCTCGGGATCGACGATCTTCACGGCGTCGAACGCCTCGAGCACGGCCTGCTCGGAGATCTCGACCGCGCTCCCGGCGGCGGCGGCCGTCCATGCCTCGATCATGTGCCCGGCCGCAGCGGTCGTGCAATCGCCGGTTCTGTCATTGCCGTACATCGGCCACTCGATCACCGGTGCGGTCAGGTCGAGCGCCGCCGGTGGGGCGGGCAGAACGTCCCGCTCGACGTAGCTCCCGAGCGACAGCGTCCGGACATCGACGCGGTGGGGCAGCTTCCCGAGCTGCTTCAGGGTGGTGACCATCATGCGCCTCCTCTTGGGGAATGGGCGCCGCAGACAGCTTCGCCACTCTATCCGCATTGTTGTCATAAGTCAACGTCGCCACTGCACGACACGAGACCCTGCCGTTCAGGTATAGTTCACATGGTTAATGGTTCATGTACTGAACGATTCCCTCTCGCTTGCCAACGAGCTTCGGCCGGTTCTGCTGCGGTTGAGCCGGCTCGTGCGCCGCGAGACTCACGAGCTCGGCGTCACTGCCGGGCAGGTTTCGCTGCTATCGGCGATCGGGGACTACCCGGACATCAGCGGCCGCGAGCTCGCCGACCGGGAGCGGATCTCCGCACCCGGTATGTCCGCGCATCTCGAGCGGCTCGAGGCAGCCGGCCTGATCGTGCGCACACGCGGCGCCGACAGGCGGCGCGTCGGCGTCTCGCTCTCCCCGGAGGGCGAGCGCGTCCTCGACATGGCGCGCAAGCAGCGCACCGCCTGGCTCGCCGAACGGCTCGAGGGCCTGTCCGAGCGCGACCACGCTGCGATTCAGGCAGCGATCGGCCCGCTCGCGCGGCTCGTCGAGGACGCCGAATGACCCGGCTCGTCCGCATGGCCGGCCGGCGCACGTTCGCGAGCCTGCGCCGCCATCGCAACTACCGCCTCTTCTTCGCGGGCCAGATCACCTCGGTGTGCGGGACGTGGATGCAGAACGTCGCGCTCTACTGGCTGATCCTGAGCCTCACGCACTCGCCGCTCGCCGTCGGGTTCCTCTCGCTCGCACGCTTCGGGCCCTTCACGATCCTCGGCCTCTTCTCCGGCGTCGTCGCCGACCGCTTCGACAACCGGCGCACGGTGATCGTGACGCAGTCGGTGCAGATGGTGTTCTCCGGGGTGCTCGCGGCAGTCGTGCTGCTCGGAACCGTGCAGGTGTGGGAGGTCTACGCGATCGCCGCCTTCACCGGCATCGCGGTCGTCTTCGACCTCCCCGCCCGCCAGAACTTCACCGTCCAGCTCGTCGGCCGCGACGAGCTGCCGAACGCGATCGCCTTGAACTCCTCGCTCTTCAACACTGCGCGCATCCTCGGCCCGGCGCTCGCCGGGATCGTGATCGCTGCGGTCGGATCGGGCTGGTGCTTCGCGATCAACAGCGTCAGCTTCCTCGCCGTGCTGGCCGGGCTGCTCGCGATGCGGGTCAGCGAGCTCTACCCGCTGACCGGGCGCGGCCGCCCGACCATGTTCGCCGGGGCCCGAGAGGGGCTCTCGTACGTCTGGAACACGCGCCCCGTGCTCGTGCTGACCATGATGGCCGTCGTCGTGATGTCGTTCGCGTTCAACGTGAACGTCCTCCTGCCGGTGCTCTCCAAGCAGACGCTCGGCGCGGGGCCGCTGACCTTCGGGATCATCACCGCCTGCTTCGGCGCAGGCGCGCTCATCGGCTCGCTGATCGCCGCCGGCGTCGGGCAAGCCCGGTGGCGGATGATCCTCGGCTCGGTGACGGTGTTCGGGATCGCCGAGCTGCTGATCGCCCCGCTCCAGAACGTCGTGCTCGTCGGCGCGCTCCTCTTCGTCTGCGGCATCTGCTTCACGACCTACACGGCCGCCTCGAACTCGGTGGTGCAGCTCGGCACGCCCGACCACATCCGCGGGCGCGTGCTCGGCGTCTACTTCTACGCCTGGACGGCGCCGCTACCGCTCGCGAGCCCGCTGATCGGCTGGCTCTGCACGGTCGGTGGAACCGAGCTGGCCTTCGTGTTCGGCGGCATCTGCGCGCTGACCGCCGCCGGGCTCGGGACGCTCGCCGTCCGGCACTCGCCGCCCGGCACACTGCGCCGCCCGGCCGTCACGACGGCCTAGAGCTCGGCAGTGCGCTCTTTGATCGAGCTTAGAGCTCGATCGTAATCTTCCGGCCCGGGCTGCCGGAAGCCTGCTTCGCCCACGCCTCGGCGAAGTCGTCGAGCCCGAAGATCTCGGTCTCGACGCCGATCGCGCCGTCGCGGGCGTGCTCGCAGAGCTCTCGGTAGCCGGCGCCCGCGATCTCGGCCGGGATATCGAAGAGCGAGTGGCCGAGGATCTCCGCCACCTTGCCGCGGACCCAGCCGGACTGCAACGTCGCGTCGGCCCCGGCGGACTGGCCAAGGTTGACGATCCGGACGCCGGCCGGCGCAGCGGCGAAGGCGCGCGCGAGTGGCTCGCCCCAGAGCGCGTCGATGATCAGCGACGCCGACGGCATCGGGTCCTCGCTACCGAGGTCGAACACCTCGTCCGCTTGTGCCGGGATCAGATCCGTACGGCGCGCCGCGCCGATCACGTGCTTGGCGCCGAGGAGCTTCGAGGCCTGGACGGCGACCGAGCCGAGCGTGCCGCTCGCGCCGAGAACGAGCACGGTGTCCTCGGGCTTCACCGGTGCGCGCCACGAGACGGCGAGCCACCCTGTCAGGCCCGCGATACCGCAGCCGAGCGCGGTCCCGTCACCGACACCGTCCGGGATGTCGAAGACCCATTGCGCCTGCCCGGAATCGACGACCTCGGCCATCAGTTGCCGGCCGCGAACCCAAACCCGGCGGCCGTCCTCTGCCGTCCCGACGACCTCGGAGCCGACCACGTACGGCGTCGGCGGCGTGCCGCCGTAGAAACGGCCGTTGGCGATCGAGATGTCGATCGGATTCAGCGCGCCGGTCGAGACGCGAACGAGCCCGCCGCCTTGCGGCGCGTCAACCTCGTCGACCCGTGGGACTCCCCCGATCTCGTGTAGGCGTGCAGCGCGCACCGCCATAGATTACGAGCAGGCTCAGGAAGCTGCTGTTGCGACCGTGACGGCGTTCGACCCGGTCGCGCCGAGGAAGCTCGAGCTCAGAACGCCGGTCTTGCCGTCGAACGTGCGGACCTGAGCGTTGCCGCCCGCTCCGGTGCCGGCGACGATGAGGCCCTTCGCGGCCGAGACCGAGACACCGCCGGTGAACGACGGGGCGAACGGCCCGAACGAGAGCAGGCGGGCCTTGGTGGCGGCGGAGAAGACCCGGATCACGCTTGCCGTGCCGCTTCCGGTCGCCGCGACGACGTCGGCCTTTCCGTCCTGATTCGTGTCGGCCGCGGCCACCGCGACGCCGCCCGTGAACGACGGCGAGAACGGGGTGAGCGTCTCGAGGAGCGTGCTCGTCGCGCCGCTGAACGCGACGACCTGCGCCTTGGCTCCCGGCCCGGTGCCGGCGATCACGTCGGCCTTGCCGTCGCCGTTCAGGTCGGCGGCGGCGACGGAGACGCCGCCTTTGAAGGCCGCGCCGAACGGGGTCAGCGTCTCGAGCAGCTTGTGGGTCTTGGCGTCGTAGACCTTCACCTGGGCCGGAGCGCCCGCACCCGATCCGACCACGAGGTCGGCGCGCCCGTCGCCGGTCACGTCGCCGAGCGCGACCGAGACACCGGGCCTGAACGAGGTCGCGTAGGTCGCGAGCGTCCCGCCCGACTTGCCGTTGAGGACCTTGACGACGGGGCCCTGGCCGGCGGCGATATCGGAGACGCCGTCGTGGTTCACATCGCCGAGGGCGAGCGAGATCGCACCCGTGTACGCCGTGCCGAACGGAGCGAGAACGCGGCGGAGCACGTGACTCGAGGCATCGAAGATCCTGATCCGCCCCGCGGAGGCGACGACGATGTGCGCACGGCTGACGACCGGCACCGGAGGCGGTGTCGAAGCTGCCGCCAGACCGGGCGGCGTCCAGGGGTGCGAGGCGCCCTGGCAGGCACCGCCGGTGGACGCAACCCAGTCGTGCACCATCGCGGCCGAGGCCTTCGGCGTGTGGTCGACGTAGAAGAGGCCGCTCTGCCAGCCGGACAGGGCGGGCTCGTCGAGCAGGTGGTAGAGGTCGACCCGCGCGATGTTCGGGTCGCAGGCGACGTACTGGAGCATCTGCGAGTACCACGACGACTGGTAGCCCTCGGTCGCGGTCGCGCCGAGCACGCCGCCCGCTGCGTTCGCTGCGGTCTCGGTCCCGACGTACCCGGGCTTCCCGGTCGAGTCGGTCTGGATCCCGACCTCGTTCAGCGACACCGGAAGCCCGCCGCCGGCCTGCTGCCCGATCGTTCGCTGCGGCGAACCGTTGAAGCCGTCGTAGAACGCCTGGTAGATCCGCGGCAGGTTGGAGACGCTCGCGCTCGTCGCGCCGGCGTACCCGGTGGCGAACGGGAGCGACTGCGGGATCGGGTACGGGTGGAAGTCGAGCCCGTCCATCAGCGGCCGCGTTCGGCCGGACGCCTTGTACCAGGCGCCGAGATCGGCGAGGAACTTCGTCGGCGAGGTCGAGACGTTGCTCGCGGCGTTCGGGTTGTCGTTGCCGCGCGGCGAGAGGCCGACCCCCCAGACGACGTTCTGGGAGCTGACGCCCTTGAGCGCGTCGTAGGCGGCGGCGAGCGCTCGGCCGCAGATCTGCGCCGACTGGTTCGCGCCGGTCGCGTCGAACTGCGGGTTCACGAAGAGCGGCTGGTTGCACTCGTTCATGACGACGTACTGGTGAACCGTCGGGAACGCAGCGGCGACCTGGCCCGCCCAGACGGCGAAGGACTGGATCTGGGCGGTGTCGCCGCAGCCCTGCGGATCGGTGGTCGACGCGCATTTGGCTCCGCCGGTGAACGCCATCGAGTGGAGCGGGAAGAGGTCGAGCTCGACGCTGGCGCCGTTCGCCGTGGCGGCCGCGATCGCGCGTGTGACGGCTGCCTGGTCGGGGATCGCGGTCGGTGCGCCCTCGTCCCAGCGCAGCGTCAGGGTGCTCTCGGTGAGCCCCTCACCGGCGAGCGCCGGGTAGAACCAGCCGACCTGCGCCGGATCCTTGGCGGCGTCGTCGTTGACGCCGATCAGAGCGGCTCCCGCGAGCGGGGTCGTGAGCAGCGCAGCGACGACCACGACAAGGAGGGGGAACCTCACCGTCCCAGGAAAGCAGGTTCACCCATGCTCGTGCTTGAGGGCCGACTCGTCGTGCTGGGCCTCCGCGAGCGTGAGCTCGCCGGAGCAGACCTTGTCGTTGAGCTCGTTCTCGATCTTGTCGACGTCAGCGGCGCGCGGATAGGGCTCGGGCCACAGGTTTGCGGGATCGGTCGGGTTGCCGCCGAGCTCGAGGCTGATCAGGTGATCCTCCTGGTAGCCGGACGGCGGGCCGCTCTCGCCGTACTCGGGCATCTGCTGGAGCTTGAGCTGGGAGGTGTAGTCCGACGGCGGGCGGACGGTCGCCGTCCAGCCGCGGACGCAGATCGTCGAGCCGATCGTCGCCTGGGTGACGTCGGGGTTGAGAGAGCCCGGCGTGAGAGTCGGGCTCGCGAGGACGGCCGGCGCGTCGCTCCCTCCGCCGCCGCTTCGCGCGGTCAGCGCGAGCGCGAGTAGACCGAGTGCCGTGGCGCCGACCGCAACGTCGAGGAGCGTGATCCGCACCCCTTCCAGGGTAGGCAGGTTCCGGCCGAGCGCAAGACGCTCTTCAGGACGTGGCGCGGCCGTCGGAGTCCGGGTGGGACATGCGCCAGCCGGCCAGCGGCCAGAGGACGAACACCACCCAGGGCACGCCGATGATGTCGGTCTGCAGCCCGAGCACGAGCATCGCGACCATGGCCGCGCTGAGCCAGGCCGTGCAGCGGAACAGGCGCACGAGCACGGTCAGCATCCACGCGACGAAGAGCAGCCCGCCGAGGAGCCCGGCGTCGACTCCGAGCTCGGTGTAGGTCGACTCGCCGGCCTTGATCGTGACGTTGGTGCGGGCAGCGGTCGAGCCGGCGTTCCCCGGCCCGTATCCCTGCGGATGGCGGAGGACGGTCTTGATCCCGTCGACCAGGCTCCTGAGATGGCTCGAGGTGCTCGCGTCCTCGAGCCCGCTCGACCCGACGGCCGCGGTGGCGCCGGGGGCGCTCGCGAGCTTCTCCTGGATGTGCAGCTCGCGCGGCGTGAAGCTCGTCTTCGGCCCGATGTGCGGGTAGGCCTTCACGAAGGCGAACCCTGCGACGACCACGAGCACCGCCGCGCCGGCGAGTGCGACCCGCGCGTGCGGCCGCAGGATCGCGAAGACGACGAGGCCGACCGCGAGCGCGAGGTAGGAGCTGCGCGAGTGCGTCCAGAGGAGGCCGGCGAAAAGCAGGGCGACGGTCGGGATCCAGACGGCGAGCTTCGGCCGGAGCTGGATCCACCAGGCCGCGCAGAGCAGGAGCGCCGTCACGAACATGTACGAGGCGGCGAGCGGGGAGAGGAAGACCGAGACGAGCCGCCGGAAGACGTGCCCGTTCCCGGTGTTGTAGACGAAGTTCTGCGGCAGGTTCGAGAGGCCCTTGTAGGTGAAGCCGAGCTGCTTGCTGAACCAGTCGGGCGCGCCCGAGCTGCGCCACCACGAGAGCGGGATCGCGTAGATGTCGATCAGCCCGAAGGCCGCGACGGCGCAGGCCGAGGCGATCACGGTGACGCCGAGCTTGCGCGCATCTCGAACCGTCAGGTCGAGGCCGCGGCCGAAGAAGTACGCAGCGACGGGCAGCAGGTCGTGGCGAACGCCGAGCACGACACCGCGATGGGTGGCGCCGCCTCCGAGCCAGTGCTGCGGCACGATCGCCGAGAGCACGACGAGGGCGCCGTAGCCGAGCGCGAGCCAGTCGACGAGCGCGGGCCGGAAGCGCAGCGACCAGCCGCGATCACGCCAGACGAGCAGCAGCCCGAGTGCGAGCAGAAGCTCCTTCCAGGCCGAGACGACATCGAGCGCGTTGCCGCGCACACCTGCCGCGTACAGCTCGGCCATCGCGAAGTTGTGCAGCGCGAGACCGACGACGAAGACGTGCAGGATCCAGACGTGGCGTTTCACAGCGGGCCGGCGGCGACGAGCGTCATCCCGCGGCTGACGATCTTCACCGGGAAGGGGAACAGCGCGGCGAGCTCTCCGGGGCCGAGCGGGTCGAGCACGTCGTCGAAGCCCCTGGCTCGTAGCGCCCGGTTCCGCGTCTCGCCGTCCGGGAGCCAGTGGACGAACGGGAGCAGCGAGTGCGGATCGATCGGGAAGAGCCGGTTCGGCGTGGTCACGAACACCTTTCCCGCCACGCGGCACAGCTCCGCGATGAACTGCCGCTGGCCTTCGCGCCCGCCGGCGACGTGCTCGATGACGGCGTTCGAGAAGCCGAGGTCGAACTCGCCGTCGGCGAAGGGAAGCTCGCGCCCGTCGGCGCGCACGGCCGTCACGGTCGGGAACGCGGCCGCGAAACGGTCGAGCTCGGTGTGGCCGACGCCGGTGATTCGATCGGGCCACGGGTAGAGCGCCTCGAAGAAGTTGTCGCTCGATCCGTCCCCGAACGGCGCGTCGGTCACGCCGACGTCGACCACCGTCGTCTCGGGCCCGGGATGAAACAGGTCGAGGAAGAGGCGCAGCTTCCGTTCCCGGCTTCGCAGCGAGATGCGAGCCGCAGTTCGGTGCACCATCGGAAAAAGAGTAACGGCGCAGGCGGAGCGGGGTCGGGACCGCCTGCGCCGTCGTGAGGCCCTACGGGCCCCAGTGGGAGCTGCCGAAGCCGACGGCCAGGGCAGCGGAGACGACCGCTACGAGCGCGAGCTGTACGCGCGGCGAGAGGAACGACATCGAGAGCACCTCCTTCCGGTTCTGGACACCACGATTACGGGAGAAGACACGAGAATTCTTTTGTTGTCAATCCTGTCATCAGAAGGCATGGCCGAGTTGACGAAGTCTCGAAAGGACAGGCATGATCCTTTCGTGGCAGGGCCTTCGGAGCCACGCTCGGAGCCTGTCGGAGCACGCCTCCGGCGGCTGCGGAGCGAGCAGGGGCTGTCCCAGCGCGACCTGTCTTCGCCGGGCATCACCTACGCCTACATCTCACGGATCGAGGCCGGCGCGCGCACTCCGTCGGTGAAGGCGCTCCGCATGCTGGCCTCGAAGCTCGGGGTGACCCCGGAGTACCTCGAGACGGGCTCCGATCTCGACGCGGCGGATCTCCGCGAGCTGCGTGTCGCCGAGCAGGAGCTGCGGCTCCGGCTCGAGGGGGCGGCGGACGCCGCGGCGCTCGAGGAGATCCTGGCGGACGCCGAGTCCGGCGCCGATCTCGCAGTGGCGACCCGGGCGCGGATCGCCCTCGGGCTCGAGGCAGCGGGCCGCGGCGACCATGCGGGCGCAGTCGGGTGGCTGTCGGCGGTGACCGGGTCGGAGCTCGTCACGCCGGTCTCGCGGCCGGACGTGTACTCGACCCTCGGGCGCTCCCTCGCCGCGTCGGGCGCCGCGCGCGAGGCGGTGGCGCTGTTCGAGGGCGCGCTCGAGGAGGTCGCCCGAGCGGAGCCCGACAACGACGCGGCGCGAATCCGGTACAGCACCTATCTCAGCTACGCGCTGACCGATCTCGGCGAGCTCTCGCGTGCGAGGGCGGTCGTCGCGGGGCTGTTCGCCGGGACGGACGCCGTCACCGACCGGTACTCCCAGGTGCGCCTGCACTGGTCGCTCGGGAGGCTCTCGCTCGAGCAGGCGCGGCCGGTCGCGGCCCTCGACAATTTCCGGCGCGCCGTCGCTCTGCTCGAGGCGACCGAGGACACGGTTCACCTCGCGCGCGCCCACGTGGCGTGCGCCGACGCGATGATCTCGGCCGGCGACGGCGTTCCCGCGGCGCTCGAGCAGCTCGCGAGAGGCCGAGGCGCTTCTCGGGCCACGCGCGTCCGGCGACGACCTCGCGGTGATCCGCCGGCTGCAGTCGGCGTGCGCGGTGGCCGCGGGAGACGGAGCCGCGGCGGAGGAGCTCGCGCTGGAGGCCCTGGCCCTCGCGGGCTCGGCGCCCGGCGAAGGCGGTCTCGCGTGGTGGGCGGTGGCCGAGGCGCGCGCCGCGAGCGGTCGCGCGGGCATCGACGAGGCGTTCGCCGAGGCGATCGCGCTGCTCGCAGAGCACGGCTCGGTGCGCGACCACGCCGGTGTCCTCAGGTCGTACGGGCGGTATCTGCGCGACGCCGGCCGCGAGCGGGAGGCGCTCGACGTGTTCGAGCGGGCAGCCGACGTCGCCTCGAACCTCCAGGCCGAGCCTGCCAGCGCGGAGCGCTAGCGCGTCACTTCGGCCGCGGCCCGGGCGGCACGATGTTGTGGAGAAGAATTGACGAAGCCGGCACAGACACGCGGGCCCGGGAGCTCGTAGAATTGGCATTGAGGGGCAGGGGTGAGCCCCCACCCGGGCGGGGGTGTGCGCGCTGGTGGGGGCTTCGGGCGCCGCGCGCTGATTTTCTCCGCTCGTTCCGAGCCCCCGGGGCCGGCGAGAGACCACAGGTCGGGGATGCGCCGGAACCGGGGCTAGAGTCGCCCGGGTGATCGCTGCCGAGATCAAGCCCCGGGGGCCGTACTCGCTTCGGCTCTCGGCGCGGCACGGCAGCGACGCGACGCGGGTGGTTCGGGACGGCGTGGTCACGATGACCTTCGCGGCCGCGACCGGGCTCGAGCAGGCGCGCGCGTGGCAGCACCACGACGGCACGGTCAACGTCCAGGCGCTCAGCGAGGAAGGCCTCGACCGGATGCGCTTCGTGCTCGGCGTCGACGACGACCACACCGAGTTCCTGCAGCGATTCGCCGCTGACCCCCTGCTCGGCCGGCCGATCAAGCATCTGCGCGGCATGCGGCCGATGCGAACCGCCACGGTCGCGCACGCCCTGCTGCGCGCGGTAGCCGGACAGCTGATCACCGCGCGCGAGGCCCGACAGCACGAGCGCACCGTGATCCGCGCCGCGACGCGCGAGCTCGGCGGGCTCCACGCGGCCCCGACCTCGGCCGATCTCGGGCGGTTCTCGCCTGCCGAGCTGCACCGGTACGGCCTCGGTGCCCGCCGCGGCGCAACGCTCATCCGCCTCTGCCGCGGCTCGGACCTCGAGGAGCTGAAGCGCCTCCCGACCGCGGTCGTCGCGCAGCGGCTCGAGCGCGAGCGCGGCCTCGGGCCCTGGTCGGCCGGCGTCGTCTGCCTCGAGGGGCTCGGCCGCTACGAGCGGGGCCTCGCACGCGATCTCGGGCTCGTCAAGCTCGCGTCGGCGCTCTGGGGCCGCCGGGTCGAGGCCGAGGAGACCGACGCCCTCCTCGAGCCCTACGGGGAGTGGGCCGGGCTCGCCAGCGTGTATCTCCTGGCGGGATACCACGCCGGACTCGTAGGCTTGCGGGATGCGGATCGCAATTCTCGGAGCCGGCAGGATCGGCGAGGCGCTGCTCGCCGGGCTGCGTAGCTCGGACTGGGCCGACATCGTCGCCACCTCGCGCCGCGAGGAGCGCGCAGCCGAGCTCCGCGAGCGCCACGGAGTCGAGGCGACGACCTCGAACCTCGACGCGATCAAGGGCGCCGACGTCGTCGTCCTCGCCGTCAAGCCGCAGGACATCGAGACGCTCCTGGCCGAGATCGGATCTCGTCTGACGGCCGACCAGACCGTCCTGTCCGTGGCCGCCGCGATCACGACCGCCCGGATCGAGCGCCACGTCGGCAGCGACGTCCCCGTCGTGCGCGCGATGCCGAACACGCCGTCGACCGTGCACGAGGGGATCGCCGGCATGTGCGCGGGAACGCACGCGGGCCGCGAGCACCTCGACCGCGCGGGCACCGTCCTGCGCGCGGTCGGCGACGTCGTCGAGGTGCCCGAGGATCAGATGGACGCGATCACCGCCGTCTCCGGGTCCGGGCCCGCCTACTACGCGCTGCTCGCCGAGTCGATGATCGACGCGGGTGTCCTGCTCGGCCTGTCGCGGGACGTCTCGTCGAAGCTCGTCGTCCAGACGATGCTCGGCACCGCGAAGCTCCTACGCGACGAGCACATCCACCCCGTCGAGCTGCGCGAGAGCGTCACCTCCCCCGGCGGAACGACGACCCGCGCGATCCGTGAGCTCGAGCAGGCCGGCGTCCGGGCAGCCTTCCTGAACGCAATCACCGCCGCGATGGAGCGAAGCAAAGAGCTCGCCCGCGGCGATGACTGACGTCGAGCTCATCGTCTCCGACGACCCGACGGCCGAGCTGGGCGCGACGTTGGGAGGCTGGGGCCTCGTCGGCGAGACGATCGTCCTGACGGGAGGCTCGACGATCGGACGCGCCTACGAGCGCGCGGCGGAGAGCGCCGACTGGAGCGCCTCGGCGGTCTGGTGGGGCGACGAGCGCTGCGTGCCGCCCGATGACGAGCGCTCCAACTACGGGCTCGCCAAGCGCACGCTCCTCGACCGGCTCGAAGAGCAGCCCGAGGTCCATCGGATTCGCGGCGAGCTCGACCCGGCCGAGGCTGCGGCCGAGTACGAGCGGGAGATCGCAGGACCTCCAGATCAGCCTCCTGCTGCTCGGCCTCGGCCCCGACGGTCACATCGCCTCGCTCTTCCCGGGCTCTCCGCAGCTCGAGGAGCGGACGCGCCTCGTGACGAGCGGGCCGGCCGGGCTCGAGCCCTTCGTCGATCGCGTCACGCTGACCCTGCCGGTGCTGCTCTCGGCGCCGCGAACGTGGTTCCTCGTCACGGGCGGCGCGAAAGCCGACGTCGTCGCGCGCGCATTCCGCGGGCCGATCACGCCCGAGGTGCCGGCGAGCCTGCTTCGAGAGGGAGACGGCGAGATCTTCGTGTTCCTCGACCGCGACGCGGCCGCCGCCCTCTAACCGGGCAGAAGCGGCGAATCCAGCTCGGCAGCAACGCCGCGCAGGCCCGCCAGGGCCTGCAGCACGATCACCGTGTCGGCAACGGGAACGTCCTCCAGGTACTCGTCGCGCGTCTCGAACGAGGTCAGCACGCGCTGCACGGCCTCGCGGTACTGCTCTTCGGCGCTCGTCGAGATCCCGGCGAGCGCGTCGGCGACCTCGAGCGGAAACGCATCGCCGCGCAGGCTCTCTGCGAGACCGGCTGCCTCGGTGTCTCGGCCCTCGACGAGCAGGGCAAGCGCCGCGGCGTACCGCCCGATCGGGGACTCCGCCTCCGCGCATCCGAGCCCGAGTGCCCAGGCGGCGAAGGCGGCCGCGGCGCGGTCGTCCCCGGCGATCAGCGCGGCCTTGATCACGCCGATCGGCCTCCCCCACGAGGTCGGCGTCGCGTGCTCCCAGCTCTCGCGCCAGCGGGCCGAGGCGCGCCCGAGCCACTCGGCGGCCTCCTCGCGCTCACCGAGCATCAGAAAGCAGAGACCGGCGCCGTAGGCCGCGTTTCCGAGCCGAACGAGTTGCTCGGGGTCGAGCCGACGCATCCCGTCGTCGTATCGCGCCCGTTCACGCTCCACGTGTTCACGCCAGTTAATACCGCAGGTTCTATCGTGGCCGGTACCGTGGCCGCATGGCCCGGCGCGCGCTCGTCCCGCTCCTCGGCGTGCTCGCCGTCCTCGCAGCGGGCTGCGGCGGAGGTGGGCAGGCGACGACCACGACGACCACCACGGCCGCGGCGGCTCCCGCGAAGACCGGCACGGTCTGGCTCTGCTTCCCCGGGAAGACACCCGACCCGTGCTCGTCGAGCATGGCGACGACCGTGATCAAGGCGAACGGCTCGAGGACCGTCGAGACACCGAAGGCGGCGGCGAACCCGCCGATCGACTGCTTCTACGTCTACCCGACGGTCAGCAGCGAGAACCAGGGCAACTCCGACCTGCAGATCCAGCTCCCGCAGATCTTCGTCGCCCAGGCGCAGGCGAGCCGGTTCTCCCAGGTCTGCCGCGTCTACGCCCCGATGTACCGCCAGATCACCGACCGCGGGCTGACGACAGGATCCCTGCACGCCAGCCCCCTCCTGACCTACACCTCGCTCCGCTCTGCGTGGCAGGACTATCTCGCGCACTACAACCACGGGCGCGGCGTCGTCCTGATCGGGCATTCGCAGGGGGCCTACGTGCTGAAGGCCCTCACGGAGCGCATGATCGACTCGACGCCCGCGCAGCGGCGGCTGATCGTGTCGGAGATCCTGCTCGGCGGCCAGGTGCTGGGCGCGAACGGGAAGGCCGACACCGGCGACTTCAAGCACATCCCGCCCTGCACATCCGCGGCGGCCACAGGCTGCGTGATCGCCTACTCGAGCTTCGACACCGTCCCGCCGACACACGCGCGCTTCGGGCGCACCGCGAGCACGACGTCGCACGTCCTCTGCGTCAACCCCGCCGATCCCGGGTCGAGCGCGAGCCTCCCAGTCACGCCGCTCTTCCCCACCATCGCCTTCAGCTTCCTCGGCGGGGCCGGCAACGCCCCGAAAGTCTCGACGCCGTGGATCTCCTACCCCGGGCTCTACACCGCACAGTGCAAGCGCTCCGGCACCGCCAGCTGGCTGCAGATCGACCACACGAGCGCTCCCGGTGACACGCGCCCACTCGTGCGGCCGATGTTCGGCCCCGGCTGGGGACTGCACGGCACCGACGTGAACATCGCGCTCGCGAACCTCGTCGCGGTCGTCGGCAAGCAGGCCCAGGCGTATCTCAAGAACGGCTGACGGCACGCTTCCGGCACACATGTCCGCCGCCCTATGCGGTATCTTTGGCATGCGATTCGCGAGAGGGGTACCCGCGAGTCAGACCTGTAGAGGCGGCACGAGGATCGTGTCGCGCCCATGCACGAGACGCTCATCGAATCTCCGCACGACTGGGAGGCGTCCGAAGGCATCCGAGCCTCGGCCCTTCGGGCCGAAGCATGGGCCGGAGAGCCCTTCCTCCGGCCGGACGATGACTCCGCCGCCTCGCTGAAGCCGGGCTCGGCGGTACGCCGCGCGCTCGACGACGCGATCGTGGAAATGGACGCCGGGCTGAAGTCCCCCTCGTCCGAGTGGAAGGTGCGGTATGCGCTCATGCTCGGGCTCGAGCGCGTTCTCTCCGAGAAGCCTCCGCGCCTCGCCTCCGGCACCGAGCTGCGCCGCCACCAGGTGGACGCGCTGGCCGGGATGCTCACCGAGCTGATCGCCGCGGTCGAGAAGCAGAACGGCAACGGCAACGGAGCGACCAACGGCTCCGTCGCCCCCGAGGAGCTCGTCGAGGAAGAGGAGGAGGACGAGGACGACATCCCCGTCGAGCTCGACGACGACGGCGAGCCCGACGACCTCCCGCCGCCGCCCCACGAGGACCCGGGTGCAGAGCGGCGCTACCGCTTCCGCCACCCGACCGCCTCCGGCAAGACGATCGCGGCCGCCGGCTTCGTCGAGGCCGCACGGACGGAAGGCGTGCTGATCCTGACCCACCGACGCCTGCTCGTCGACCAGTTCCGGCGCGAGCTCACCGACCACGGTTACGGCGAGCGCTTCACCGACGTGATCCTCACCGGGAACAAGATCGCGCGGTCGAACCCGATCACGATCCAGACCTACGCCTGGTTCGCCCGCCACGTCGACGAGATCTCGCGCACGGCCTACGAGCTCGTGATCTGCGACGAGGCGCACACTGCGCTCGGCGAGAAGACCTCCGCGGCGATCCGCAGCCTGAGCGAGCCGATCTACATCGGCATGACGGCGACCGAGGAGCTGATCGCCAAGCAGGTCTCCGACGTCTTCCCCGCCTCGGTCGACGACCTTCCGCTCGCCGACGCCGCGCGCCGCGGTCTGATCGCCCCGCTCCGCTGCCTGCGCGTCCCGCCGGTCGCGGCGATCAACTCGGTGCCGATCGTCGGCGGCGACTTCGAGGAGCGCGCCCTGGCCGACGCCCTCGACCACGAGGCCTTGAACATGGCCGCAGCGACCCTCTACCGCGAGCGGTTCGAGGACACACCCGGGATCGTCTACGCGGCCGGGGTCGACCATGCCTACAACCTCGCCACCGCCTTCCGCGCGGCAGGAGTCAAGGCCGAGGCGGTCTCGGGCAAGACCCCGCCGGTGAAGCTCGCCGCCGTCCTCGCCGCCTACGAACGCGGCGAGATCGACGTCCTGATCAACGCGATGCTGCTCGCCGAGGGCTGGAACTCACCGCGCGCGACGATCGTCATGCACCTCGCTCCCACCGCGTCGAAACGCGTCTACCAGCAGCGCATCGGCCGGATCATGCGCATCCATCCGCGGAAGGAAGCCGGCATCGTCGTCGACTTCGTCCCGAAGGGCGCGACCCACAGCGAGCGCGTCGTCTCGCTTCACTCGCTGCTCAACGCCGACTTCTACCGCGAGGGAGCACGCGTCACACCGGCTCCCCGGCGGCGGACGCAGCGGCGTGCGCGGCGCAAGCTGACGCCGGCGAACTGGCTCGTCCCGGTCACGCCCGATGTCGCCCGGCGCCTCGCGGTGATCCAGCGCGAGTGGCAGAGGATCGACCCGAAGTTCCTCGACGAGGACGAGCAGCGGTTCTGGGCGACGATCGCCGGGCGCCAGATGCGGTTCGACGAGCGGCAGGCGTTCGTGCAGAAGTTCACCGAGCGCGGCGCCTCGAAGGGCGCGCTCGAGACGTTCCTCGCGACCTGCGCCGCCCAGAACCCGAACCGGCGGCTCCGGCTGATCGCCCTCGCCGACCGCGTGTCGATGCGCGTCGATCGCGCCGACTTCGACGATCTGGTCACGCTGATCACGCTCGCCCCGCCGTGGGAGAAGGATCGCGCCGCCGGCGTCCGGATCCTGCTGCGCGCGATCGCCGAGGGCAAGCCCGACGCGCCCGAGCAGATCCTCGCCCGCTGGACGTGGAAGCTCGCGCGCGCAGTACGCAAGACGCTCGACCGCAAGGCGTCGCAGGAGTACCCGGACGCCAAGCGGCTGCTCGGCGCTCTCGCCAACTCGCGGGGCAACCGGCACGAGGAGAACGCGGCCCGGCTCGTCAAGGCCGCCCTCGAGATGCCGCGCGAGGTCGGAGCCGCCCTGCTCGCCACGGCCGAGGGCTACACGCCGCGCGCCACGAAGCTGCTCGACGAGGCCCGCGAGCAGCTCGGCGCGATCGAGGAGATCGCGGGCGCACTCGCCGACGACCTTCCGGCGCCGAAGACCGGCCAGACCCGCACCCGCCGCCGCCGGCGCCGCCGCAAGAAGGGCCCGGAGGGCTCGACCGAGGCGACCAACGCCCCGGACTCGCCTCCGACTGACGAGCCCTCGACGAACGGCACCGATCCGACGGCTCCGGCGGCCAACGGCACCGGCCCTGCAGCCGAGCCGAAGCGCCGCCGCCGGCGCCGCAAGCCGGCCCAGCCTGCCTCGACCGGCCCAGACCCCGCGCCCGAGCCTCCCGCCGAGCCCGAATAGCCCAACCGGGCCAATGCAAGACCACCCCCGCGTCGGCACTTGCTGGTGGCCGGCGCAGGGGTGGCGCGCTGTCAGGTGGACGTGTGTCGCTCAGTGGGTGTCGCCGGCCGGTGATGCGTCCTGAGGGACGGCGGCGGCGAGGTCGCAGTTCTCGCCCCAGTACGTGCAGAGCTGGGCGTCAGTGCAGTTGCTGCCGCTGTCCTGGCACTCGTTCGGGTCGACGTATGCGCTGGGGTTGATCGGGCCGGGCGAATAGATGTACCCGGGTGTCACGATCGGGCTCGTTCCGAACGGCGCCGTGTAGACAGCACCCGGCCGGCTGACCCGCGTCTTGCCCGAGTTGGTCTTCGTCTTGCCGCTGAAGATGTGGCCGTTCTCGGACACGAAGCTCGTCGAGTTGACGAGAGCGTGGCTGCCGTGCCTGGCCGTGAAGTAGGTGTCGCCTTTCTGGTTGACGATGGCGCGGGCGCTTGCCGCGGCCGGTGCGACGAGCGCGAGAGTGGCGCCGATCGCGATGAGTGAAGTCCGGATGTTCATTTGATAGCTCCCCTTGTCCCTGTCGACCGCGTTGTTGCGATCGCTAGTCGGGTAAGAGGGCGGCAAGCGGAAAGAAATACGTAGGCGCGTTGCGGATGTGACCCTGGACGTAAGAGACAGGTCGCGAAGCGCGACGACGCCCGTGGTCGCCTGGCGCTGCCAAGTACGGAGCGGAGCGGATTTGAGCCCAGTCAAGGGCCCCGCATCCGTCCGGCTCTTTCCGACACGACCTTGCTCCGATGCGTCGTGTTTCGGTTCTCGCGTTCACGGGGATGACCGAGCCGTTCCATCCTTGTTGGGTTCTCACAACGGGGCTCGGGGCGCAAGCGGAAGCGCCTCGAGCCCACCTCCTTGCGAGCGGGGTCTCGGTCGGTTCGCTACCGGATCGTCCGCACGTCGTCACGGCCCCCGGCTGCGATCGGGCATGGCCACGCTCGTGGACGAGGGGGCCGGCCATGTCTGAAGCTGACAAGCCTGTCCGCTAGCCGCTCGGAGAAAGATGGCGAGGGCCAGAAAGGGGGTACTTTTGGCCCTCGCCAGTGCACACCCAGTGCACCTCCTCTAGCGACGGCTTGCACTCCATCGCGGAGAGGTCGAGCGATTCTTGACGGTGCTTGATGAGAGGAAAGTGAGCACCTTGTTCTACCGTGCCTATGCAAGATTCGAAAGAATGCGTCCGTCCGGACGGGGGCGCTCCGATCTCGCTACGACGGTCGAGGCCGGGCTCCTCAGAACGACATCGACGGGCTCGGGCCGCGGGTAACCCCAACGTTCGCGGCTCGGGCCCGTCTCCGACCGGCTTCCCGACCGGTGGCGATCAGATCCAGGCCCAACGGGCCGGCCGCCGGGAACGAGGACAGGTCGAGCGAAGCGGTCCGGCGCGGCTCATGGGAGTCGCCACCGGAGCGGGGCTTGTTGTCGAATCGCCGACGGTGCAGGATGCGGCCAATATCGCCGCGCCTGCAAACGGACGCGGCTCAGCTCAAAGGAGGGCACTAGATGCGTCAGCGGATTCCGCTCATGGTTTCGTTCGCGGCTTTGGCGGTTGCCGTACTCGGTGCGACATCGCCAGGCCAGGCCGCGGTTCGCCGGCTCGAGAGCTCAGTGCCGGTGTTGCTCCTATGTCAAGGCCGGGCTCGCTTTCAAGGTCTGGAAGACGGTGCGGACGAGTAGTCGTTTGAGGCAGCGGATGGCTTCCCGGCGGCTTTTCCCTTCGGCTCGTTTGCGTTCGAGGTAGGCGCGAGCTGGCGCGTGGACGCGTGCCTGGGTGATTGCGATTCGGTAGAGGGCGGCGTTGAGTTGGCGGTTGCCGCTGCGGTCGAGGCGGTGTCTCTGAACGCGGCCCGAGCTCGCTTCGAGAGGTGCGACGCCGCTGTGTCGGGCGAGTTGGGCGTCTGTTCGGAAGCGGCCGACAGGGCCGATCTCCGCGAGCAGCTTGGCTGCGGTGATCGCGCCGCACCCGGGGAGATCGAGTAGCGCGGGCGCAAGTGCCGCTGTCCGTTGCTCGAGCTCCCGGTCGAGCTCGGCGATCTCGCGGTTGAGTCGGCGGCAGCTCGAGACGAGCTCACGCGCAAGCCTGACCTGCAAGTCCTGGTCTTGGCGGGCGAGCCAGCGCCTAACCCGTTCCAGGTGCAGAGAGCGGGCGAGCATCCGCAGCGGCACCTCATAGGTCGGGTCGAGCTGGTAGAGGTGCCAGCGCAGCCGCTGATGCGTCCGGCGGCGCTCGTCGACGATCGCGTCGCGGTGATCGACGAGCAGTTTCAACTCGCGGTAGGGCTCCTCGTCAGGTCGGGGGCGGCTGAGGGCTGGTTCGCGGATCGCTGCCCGCGCGACCGCGAGCGCGTCGATCGGGTCCGACTTGCCTCTGGCCCGGCCGTGCCGACGCTCAGGCGCCATCAGCCTCGGCGGTACCCGGACCATCTCCTCGCCCGCAGCGAGCAACTGACGCTCCAGCCAGCGGGTCAAACGTCGGCAGTCCTCGAGCGCCCAGAGCCGCTCACCACCGAGGCTCGCAGCCCACTCAAGTAGCTCGTTGCTCCCGCTTGCGACGGTGCGTTCGTCGACCATCCGGCCGACCTCATCAGCGGCGACCGCGGTCACCGACTGCTTGTGAACGTCCACTCCAATCACGATCATTCGTCTCGCCTCCAAATGCCGTTGGGGGCGACCAACGAGCGGACAGACCTCAATCGAGGCAAGAGCCACGCTCCTATCAGGTCACGCTCGGCGGTCTCGGTCGGCGGCGGCGACACAACGCTGGCAGGTCAACCTTCCGGCGACATCGCGAAGATGAGTCAGCCGCCGCCGGCCGAGTCTGCGACAGCTATCGGACGCCGCCACCCGCCAAGAGTGACATTGAGTTCGCGAAGACATCGGGTTATGCCGCGTCGGCAGGGAACGCGGCAAAGCTGAACGGCCACGTCTCGTCGACTTCGGGTAAGGCCGGGACGATCCCGGTGGTCGGCACGAACGGCAAGCTCCCCGCCAGCCTGGTCACAGCCACCTCGAGCGGTGGGACTGGCGCCGCGGGCCCAGCCGGCCCGGCCGGAGCGACTGGCCCGGCCGGCCCGGCGGGAATCTCCGGGTATCAGATCGTCACGAAGGTCGTGACTAGCCTGGGTGAGCTTGGGAATGTCACGGCGACCTGCCCGACAGGGGCGAAGATCCTGGGAGGTGCCGCGGTTATCACCGACAAGCAAGGCCACCCTGGCGGGCCTGCCGGTAGTCAGCTCTACGTCAGCTATCCGCCTGATGACCACGAATGGAGCGCCAACTATCAGTTCGGTACCGGAACTCAGACGGGCTACAACGTCACGGCCTACGCGATCTGCGCGAACGCCTCAACCTGAGCCTCGGAAGGCGGCCCGCGGCTAGACGATCAGCCGTGGGCCGCGACTAACCCACATGCGTCTCGAAGTGACCTGAGCGTGAGTTCATGATGCGCGCCGCCGAGCGCCGCGAACAGCCCTGCGACCATTGCAGCGTCGTCGATCGTCGGCGCGGGCATCTCCGCTAGCCACCGCTCGAGCCACCTTGCGGCGATGTCTCAATGTCTCAATGCGGCTAGTGACGTAAGAGACAGTTAAGGAGTCGCGCCTAGGCGCTGGGCGAGCCGAGGGATACCCTCGAAGGAGTGCTCGTTCTGCTCGGGATCGGCTTTCTGGCCGGGCTCGCGACGGCGATCTCGCCGTGCGTCCTGCCCGTCCTGCCGATCCTGCTCGCCGGCGGGGCATCCGGACGGAAGCCGTTCCGGATCATCGCCGGCCTGGTTGCGAGCTTCGTCGTCTTCACGCTCTTCGCCACATGGCTCCTGAATCACCTGGGGCTGCCGGACGACCTCCTGCGGAACGTCGCGATCGCGATGCTGTTCGTGGTCGCCGCGACGCTGCTCGTGCCGAGGCTCGGGCTCCTGATCGAGAAGCCGTTCGCGCGCCTGACCCGGTTCCGCGCGGGCGGCGGGGGCTTCCTGCTCGGCGCGTCGCTCGGGCTCGTGTTCGTGCCGTGCGCGGGCCCGGTGCTGGCCACGATCTCGGTGGTCGCCGCGACCAACAACGTCGGCCTGCGCGCGATCCTGCTGACGCTCGCCTACGCGCTCGGAGCCGCGCTGCCGATGCTGCTGATCGCGCTCGGCGGGCAGAGGATCGGCAAGCGCCTGCGCACCGAGGCGCCGCGCGTCCGCATGGCGGCCGGCGTCGTCATCGGCCTCGTCGCAATCGCGATCGCGCTCAACCTCGACACCCGCTTCCAGACCGCGCTCCCCGGATACACGGCGGCGCTCCAGAGGCACACCGAGGAGACCGCGGCCGCCCAGCGGGCGCTCGACAAGATCCGCGGCGGGAAGCGGTCGATCCTCGACCAGGCGACGACGACCACCACGACGCCGATCGCCTCCGCCGGCCCCGGCGCCTCGAGCCTGCCGGTGATCGTCCCGAAGGCGCCCCCGATCATCGCGGGCGGCGACTGGTTCAACACGAAGCCGCTCACGCTCGCCTCGCTGCGCGGGAAGGTCGTGCTGCTCGACTTCTGGACGTACTCGTGCATCAACTGCCTGCGCACGCTCCCCCACCTGGAGGCCTGGTACAAGGCGTACCACCCGTACGGGCTCGTGATCATCGGCGTCCACAGCCCCGAGTTCGCGTTCGAGCACGTCTCGTCGAACGTCGCGGCTGCGATCAAGCGGCTCGGGATCAAGTACCCGGTCGTCCAGGACAACGACTTCGCCACCTGGACGAACTACTCGAACGAGTACTGGCCGGCCGAGTACCTGATCGACCAGCAGGGCCGCATCCGCGCCTACGACACCGGCGAGGGCAACTACACCGAGATGGAGCAGAACATCCGCGAGCTGCTCGGCGTCAGCAACCAGGCCGCCGCGGTGCCGGACCTGACGCCGACCGATCAGACGACCCCGGAGTCGTACCTCGGCTACGTGCGGCTCGACCCGATGCGCTACTCCGGCAGCATCATCGCCAAGGATCAGGCGAAGACCTACCCGCCGGCCGTCCGGGTGCCGCTCGACTCGCTCGCCTACGGCGGTGGGTGGCGCGTCCAGAAGAACGACGCGATCGCCGGCAAGCACGCGTCGCTCACGCTCCACTTCCAGGCCGAGGACGTCTACCTCGTGCTCGGCGGCCGCGGCAAGGTGACCGTGTCGATCGACGGCAAGCCGACGAAGACGGTCGACGTCGGCTCGTACAAGCTCTACACGCTGCGGAGCGGCTCGAAGCCGACGCAAGGCCGGATGACGCTCGGGTTCACGCCCGGCGTCGAGGCCTACGCCTTCACCTTCGGATAGGCCCCGCTACTGCTCTTCGCGGGCCGAGCTGCCCTCGCCGCCGTCCTGCTCGCGCTCGCGCAGGAAGCGGGTGAGCTCGGCCGCGAGCGTCTCGCCCGACGGGAGCTCCGTCTCGTCGTCGATCTCCTCGGCGCGGCTCTCGAGCTCCTCGACGTAGGCGGCCGTCTCCTCGTCGGCGGCGACGGCCTCGCTGACCTGCTGGATGTACGCCGTGCTCGCCTCCTCGAGCTCGCCCGTGTCGATCCGGATCTCGAGCAGCGTCCCGAGGCGATCACACAGGGCCTTGGCAGCGCGCGGCGACGGGGTGAGCGAGACGTAGTGCGGCACCGCCGCCCACAGCGACACCGACGGGATCCCGGCCTCACGCAGGGCGTCGTGGAGCACGCCGACGACGCCGGTCGGGCCCTCGTAGCGCGAAGGCTGAAGGCCGAGCTGCTCGAGCACGTCGGTCTCGCTCGCGCTCGCGGTCACCGGCGCCGGGCGCGTATGCGGGACGTCGGCGAGAAGCGAGCCGAGCGTGACGACCATCGAGGCGCCGAGCTCCGTCGCGAGACCGGCGACGAGCTTCGTGAACGCCCGCCAGCGCAGGCTCGGCTCCGTTCCGAGCAGGAGCACCGCATCGCGAAGCTCCCCGTCCTTCGTGCTCGTCACCCGCGCGTGCTGGAACGAGTTCTCGGGCCAGTCGATCCGGCGGCGGCCCTCGACGAGAGCGACATGGGGGCGTGTCCCCTGGAAGTCGAAGAAGAGCTCGGGGTCGATGTCGGCGAACTGCTCGGCTCGCCACGTGCGGGAGAGGAACGAGGTCGCCATCGACGCGCCGTGGCCGCCGTCGTTCCAGCCTTTGAAGGAGCAGATCAGCATGGGGCTGTCGAGCTCCGGCCGGTTCTCGATCCGAAGCTCGGAATCGGCCCCCATCAAGCCATCCTACTCGGGCGCCACAGCGTCGCCACGAAGACGACGGCCGCCGCCCAGATGACGGCGGAGAGCGTCACGTGCAGGATCACGAGGCCCATCGGCAGATGCGTCCGGTACTGGATCTCACCGACGATCATCTGCACGACGAGGAGCCCGAGCAGGATGAAAGCGTTCCGAAGATGCCCGCGTCCCTGCTGGCTGAGCCACGCGACGAGCACGATGAAGGCAAGGCCGAAGATCGCGGTGGCGCGGACATGGACGTAGACCGCCGGCTCGAACTTCCAGACGCGCGGCACGTCCACGGAGCCCGAGTGCTTTCCGGCTGCGGTCGCCATCACGCCCGAGACGATCAGCGCCCCGCATGCGGTCCCCACGACAAGCGCGAGGGTTCGGACCCCGGCGGAGACGGGCTCGCCTCGCATGTTCCACGCGTCGAGGGCAACGAGGACTCCCAGTGCGAGCACGGCGATCGAGAGCAGGAAGTGCGTGCCGACGAGCCATGGGTTCAGCTTGTAGTGGATGGTGATCATCCCGAGCGGCGCCTGAGCGAGCGTCCCGGCGAACGCGAGCCCTGCGACCCAGCGCACCCAGTGCGGCACCAACGGCACGCGGAGCGAGGCGACGAACGCGGCGAGGGTGACGAGAATCGTGATGCCCGCGACGATCCGGTTCGAGAACTCGATGAAGCTGTGGTAGCCGGTCTCCGGCAACACGGGTCACCGGCCTGGCACCCCGGCCAGTGCAGGCAACCGAGCCCCGATCCGGTGAGCCTGACCGTCGTTCCGGAAGCGACGATCACGATCAGCATCACCGCGCTCGCGAGAGCGAGCCGGCGGTAGAGCTGCTCAGAGACCGCCAGCCGGCCGACGCGCGGCAGCGATGCATCCATCGCGGAAACTGTACCGGCGTCAGGTAGCCCAACCCGACGCCTCCCCGTTCTCGAGAGCACGTTCTCGAAGCCATAAAAAGAGACGGCGGCCTAGGGGAGGCCGCCGTCGAGGGGAGAGGAACGTGTGTTGGGTATCGCCGGGTTCGCCCTCCGCGAAGACATTCCTTCGAGCCGCCACGAAAAAAGTGCGGGCCCGCGAATTGCTCCGCGAGCCCGCACTGAAAGGGTCGATCTTCTTGCCTGACAGTTCACTTGCCTGCCGGACACGACCAGGAAAACGATCTCCGCAGATCAGTCGTGCCGGGTACTGCTGACTACGGTGGAACGGTGGTACAGGGTGGGTGGTGCAAGCGTTTGGCTTTGCCTATCCAACAGGCTTAGCCCGGGCCGTCGTGCAGTCCATTCGTATGGACGATGCCCTTGGCGCTCAGAACAGCTGCGAAGGCTGCGCAGGCAAGCACGATTGCGCGCTTGCCGATCAGGTATGTGAAGAGTCTTGCCACAGTGATTTTTCACCCCCTTCGGCATCTAGAACCTGAAGTCCTGGAGCGCCTCGGCTGCCTGCCGGTAGAGCACGGCAGCTTGACGGTCGTCGCCTCGGCGTTGAGCCAGGTCCCCTTGCGCAACCCACGCTGCGGCCCGATGTGAGCCCGACGAGAGCTGAGAGAGCGCGTCTTCCGCCTCTGCCAGCACCTCCTCGGATTCCTCGAGCCGCCCCTGTTCGAGCAGCGCACGCCCCAGTTGGAGCCGTGCGTTCCCGATCTCGTCAAGGCGATCCTGCCGGCCGTCGAGGCGCCGCAGCGCGTGGCGCGCATGCTCCTCGGCCCGGACTGGATCGCCAGTCTTCAGATAAACCTGTGCGAGTGACGACACCGCGGTCGCCACGTCGTTGTCGTCGCCGTGCTCGAGCGCGACGGTGAAAGCCTCCTCGAGCCGGGCGATCGCCTTCTCGGGGTTCCCGAGCAGGAAGTCGAAGCTGCCGAGGTTGTTCAGCAGCCGCCCGACGTTCATCCGGTCGGAGAGCTCCTCGTACTGCGACTTGGCGCGCTCGGCGTAGGTGCGTGCGAGCACCCAGTGGCCGTCGCGCTCGGCGACGAGGGAAGCCTGGAAGTACGCCTCGCCGAGTGCGCGTGAGTCGTTCATCGACTCGGCGAGCTCGAGCGCGCGCTCGACGTCCTCGCGCGCGGCCTCGTAGTCACGCAGGCGGCGGTAGCAGCGCGACCGCCACGTGAGCACCTGCGACCGCAGGACGTCGGACGGAAGCTCCGAGTGGTCGAGCAGGTTGAGCGACTCGCCGAAGAGCGCGATCGAGGTCGAGATGCTCGAGATCAGGTAGCGGGCGACACCGAGCCGGAACAGCACCTCGGCGCGGTCGAGGTCGGCGAACTCGGGCCCCTCGACGAGCCCGCGTGCGCGGCCGAGCAGCTCGAGCGAGGTGCGGACATCGCCCTTCAGGATGCGCGCCCACGCCTCGCCGGAGAGCAGGCGAACCTGCAGCTCGACGGCCCCGGTGGCGACAACGGCGCCGAGAGCGTGTGCGTACTCGTCGATCGCGGCGTCGTACTCGCGCTTCTCGACCAGCGCCTCGGCCCGGGCGAGCACCGCCTCGGCCCGCGACCGCTCGTCGCTCGAGACACCGCTCGCAAGGAACGCCGGGTCGACGCCGAGCGTCGCGGCGAGCCATTCGATCGTGTCGGAGGTCGGACGCGTCTTTCCGCGCTCGATCTGCGAGATGTACTCCTTCGAGAACCGGTCGCGCGCGAGGTCGGACTGGGTCAGT
>CAVXKB010000014.1:0-273581 GCA_963762215.1 uncultured Actinomycetota bacterium | reverse complement strand
GAGGCCGCTCCCGTTGCTCGCCTGACTCTGATCACCCGTGCCGCCGCCGACGATCGAGGAGTTCGAGCCGCCGCCGCCGATCGGATACACCTGCCCTGGACAGTTCTTCCACCAGACGGCCTGCGACAAAGACGAGCTTGGGTTGAGGGATGTCGCGGTGTCCGACGTTCGATAATCGCCTGGAAAGCGTGACTACTCGGGGATTGGTGCTGCTCGTCGTGCTGTAGGTCAGGTTGTTCGAGGTCACATCGTCGACGCAGTTCGTCTCGGCTCGTCCACGACGTTGTTCGGATCGCGGGCGAGTGAGCCGCTCGACGGCGCGATCTTCATCGCGGGGAAGATCATCAATCCCACCCTGTCGATCGGGTTGAAGACGTTCAGCGGGTTCGCCGGATCGCCCTGGCAGGTGAGCTGCGTCTGGGAGCACGGCAGGAGGTTCTGGAGCAGGGCGCGGACGCCGGCGTTCGCGCAGTCCAGCTTCGTCGGGAGCGTGCTGGTGCTGGGAATACCGGGCACCTTCGCGGCGCAGTGATCCCGCATCGACCCGGACGTGTCGACCACCATCTGGATGTCGAGTGGGTGCGGAGTCCCACCCGCGGCACCGGCCGTGGATGAGACCGTCACCGGCATGCTCGTGATTCCGAGCACGCGCATGAACGTCGTCGGGAGCTGGATCGTCTCGGTCACCTTGATCGCGTTGCAGCCTCCTCCCGAGGCGTAGCTCGGCGGCAGCGGGGTGGTGTCGCAGCCGTCGCCGGGGACACAGCCGGCCCCGGCGCTGGTCGCGCTGAGGCATTCGAGCGTGGTGTTGGTCTCGACACCGGGCAGCGACCCGACCGCGTTCTTGGCATCGGTGCCCATCGACGCGCCATCGCAGCTTCCGCCCGCGTGGTCGGTCGCGCTGTACGTGCAGGCGACCGTTCGTGCCGCCGTGCCGTTCGGGAGACTCTGCGCGCCGGCGAGCGCGGCCGCGTCGGCGGCGATCTGGAGCTGGCGTTGAGCGACGTAGAGCCGGCCGACGTCCACCACCAGGCCAACGACGGCGATGAAGACGACCATCCCTGCCGCGACCATGATGAGAACCTGGCCGTCCTCGCGTCCCAGGCCGCGGACAAGCCTCCGTGCCCGCTCGGTTCCCGCCCGGATCATTCGACTTGTTCGGTTGCCGCCGCCGTCAAGCTGCAGCTCCGGATGAAGTCGAACCCGAAGAAGGAAAAGTCACAGGGATAGGTGATGTGAACCGTCACCGCGCTCCCAGATGTCAGCGTGAAGGGGCAGCTCGAGGGCCGAAGGCGTCTGCGCGGGAGGGCCCGTCGTGGTGTAGGTCGCATTCGGCGGGTCTGTCGGCGCCTCCGGGCTCTCGCTCATGGAGATGACGATCCCGGAGCCGGAAAGCCCGCCGGCCGAACCGATCAAGCGGTTGGCCGCATCGCCGCACGGAGTGCTCTGGCCCCTCGAGATTGCGAGTTGGCGCGCCCCGGTCCGGGCGGCATCCGTGAGCTGAAGGTAGTTGTTGAAGAGGATCCCGCCCTTGATCAGGCCGAGAATCATCAGCAACAGAACCGGAAGCACGAGCCCGAACTCGACCAGAGCCTGACCCTCGTCGCGCTGTGCTTCCCGGCGCCATAGCGCCCAGAGAGGCCGATACTTGTTACACCGATGAAAACACATATCCATCCGTGTATCGGCCGGTCGAGCGTATTCATGACCTTCGAGCGAAAATTTTCTACTGCCCGCGGCTGTCCCGGCCGCGCAGCCTCTGGGCGGCGCTAGGGGATGAGCGTTCCGCCGCCGCTGCCAGAGGATCCGCCGGCGTCAATCCGCTTGTAGAGCGCCTTCGCCAGCGTCACGAGCTTCTTTTTCGGAATGCGGGCGTAGTTCCGGATCACCACGTAGATCCCGGTCGCAGCACCGCCTTTGTTGAAGGTGAGCTGAGACGCCTTCGCGCCGAACGTCTCGTACAGCCCACTCGGGATCCCCGCCACCTTCGCCGACGACAGAGGCGCGGCGGGATTGGTGAGCGCCGTGTAGCCAATCGAGATCGTGAGTAGGCCCGACTTGAACGAGCACGTCGAGACGTTCGTGACGTTCGTCTCCGTCGAAGCCGGGGCGTGGGCGACGCCGAAGGCGGCGGCGATAGCCGAGGGCGGCAGGATCTGGCAAGGGTTGGCAATCTCAGCGCGGGCCGCCGTTACGGGTCCCGCCACCACTAGGCAGACCGCGGTCGCAGAAAGACCACACGCCGCTCCGGCCAGGCTCCGACTCACGCGGACTCGTTCGGCGCACCGAATATCGATCCTTCCCGGAGTCAGTCGAGGCGCGGGCTCTCGAACCGCCGCTCCCCCGTCTCGGGATCGCGGTAGTGGTCGCGATGGCGGCCGGCGGGCTCATCTCGACGATCGCGACCCCGACCAACGGCGAGCACCGAGATCACGAAAGCGAACACGACGATGGTGAACACGATGTTCATTGCTGCCTCCTTTTCCCGGAGCTTCGCCGAGACCGACCGCGTGATCCATCAGCGCGGTCGCTGATCCCGGTTGCGGGTTCACCGCGGGTGCTACGCGGAGCGGGACTGCTGCTCTGAGTCGAGCTCGCCCGAGGCGATCGCGTAGCGGACGAGCTCCGCACGATTCTTGAGCCCGAGCTTGTGGACGATCCGGGCACGGTGGGTCTCGACGGTTCGGAGCGAGAGGAAGAGCTGCTTCGCGATCTCCGCGTTGGTGTGGCCGAGCGCCAGAAGCCGGAGAACCTGATGCTCGCGCCCGGAAAGCGGGTCGTAGGCGGCCTGGCTCTCGGCGGCGGGCTCGGACGCGGCGAGACGGGCGCCGAGGAACGGGTGGAGATACCGGCGCCCGTCGGCGACGATGTGGATCGCCTCGACGAGCTCCGCGCCGGCGGCGTCCTTGAGGACGTAGCCGCTCGCGCCCGCGGCGAATGCACGACGGACGTACACGGTGTCCTGCTGCATCGAGAGCATGAGCGCCTTCGCCGCGGGAGCAGCGCGAAGGATGTCCGGCAGCGCGTCGATCCCGCTTCGCCCGGGCATCACGACGTCGAGCAAGACGACATCGGGCGACGCCGAACCGGACAGCTCGATCGCCTCGCCGGCATTCGCCGCCTCGCCGACGACCACGAGATCCGCCTCGCACTCGAGCAGCTTTCGCAAACCGGAGCGAACGAGCGCGTGGTCGTCGCACAAGAGGACGCGAATCGAACCGGACATTCCACGAGTTTCCTCGCTTGGCGCCGGCCCGGACAGGGGGTTGCCCACGATCCGAGCTGCGGATTTTTACTGAACCGGCGCGATCAGAAACGGGGCAGGTCGACGATCAACGTCGTCCCCGTGCCTCGCGCGGACTCGACCTCGAACCGGCCGCCGAGCAGCGAGACGCGCTCTCGCATCCCGAGCAGGCCGAGTGCGCCCTCGCGCACGTCGCTCGCGTCGAACCCCGCGCCGTCGTCCTCGATCACCGTCCGGACGCCGTCCTCGACATCGAGGACGAGGACGCTGACCGAGCTCGCGGCCGCGTGCTTGACGATGTTCGTGAGCGCCTCCTGGATGATCCGGTAGAGCGCCGTCTCGAACTCCGGCGGCAGAGCGGCAGTCGAACGCACGTTGAGCTGAACGTCGAGCCCGCTTCTCGAGGCCACGAGCTCCGTCAGCCGCTCGAGCGCCGGCTGGAGGCCGTAGTCGTCGAGCGCCGGCGGCCGGAGCTCCGTCGTCAGGCGCCGAACGTCATCGAGGGCGGAACCGACGAGCTCGCGGATCAGCGCGACCGGCTCCTCACCGATCTGCCGCTCGATCGGCTTGAGCCCGAGCAGGATCGACGCGAGCGCCTGGCCCGTCTCGTCATGGAGCTCCCGCGCCAGCCGCGTGCGCTCGATCTCCTGCCCTTGGAGGAGCGCGCGCACCGCCTCCCGGCCGACCCGCTCGGAGAGCTCGAGGGCGAGAGCCGCCCGGTTCGCGAACGCCTCGGCGACCCGCATGTCGGCATCGGAGAAACGCGGGTCGGCGCCCTCCTTGTCGTAGGCGACGATCACCCCGACCGCGCGCTGGTGAACGAGGAGCGGGACATACAGCGCAGCCGTCGCGTCGACGAGCCGCGGCGCCGTCTGGTCGATCTCCGGATCGTCGATCAGCGCATCGATCCGCTCCGCGCGCCGCCGGTCCAGGGTCAGCCCCGCCTTCGACCGCGCCCGCTCGAGCCTCAACCCCATCAGGCGAGACGCGTTCTCACCGCTCGCCGCCTCGACGGTGACGTCCCTGCCGTCCGGCGTCGGGAGCTCGATCAGCACGACCCTCGCCCCCAGCAGCTCGCGGAGCCGCGACGCCGCCAGATCGAAGAGCTTCTTCAAGTCGGTCTCCGTGAGGAGGGCCTCCGAGACCTCGTTCAGCGACTCGAGCTGCCGCGACCACAGCCGCGACGACTCGTAGAGGCGGGCGTTCTCGATCGCGACGGCCGCCTGGGCGGCGAGCAGCCGCACGATCTCCTCATCCGCGTCGCTGAACGGCTCGCCTCCTGCCTTCTCGGTCAGGTACAGGTTGCCGAAGGCGGTCCCGCGGAGCAGGATCGGGACGCCGAGAAACGTGTCCATCGTCGGATGGCCCGGGGGAAACCCGACCGATCGCGGGTCCTGCCCGAGCTGCTCCAGACGCAAGGACTCGCCGCTCGCGAATCAGCACCCCGAGGATCCCGCGGCCGCGCGGAAGCTCCCCGATCGTCGACTGCAGCTCGGCGTCGATCCCGACGGTGATGAACTGCTCCAGGCCGGTGCCCAGCCGGTCGATCACGCCGAGCGCGCCGTACCGCGCCCCTGTCAGCTCGACCGCCGTCTCGATCAGCTGCCGGAGGAGGGTCTCGAGCGAGAGCTCGGAGCTGAGCGCGATCCCGACGTCGACCAGTCGCCGCAGGCGATCGATGGGCGCCGCCTCGGTGCTCCTCTCCATTCGCCCTCCTCCACTCGTGCGAAATCAAGACAATAGTGGCCGTGACCATCCGCGTCCTGATCGTCGACGACCACGCCGTCCTTCGCGCGGGCCTGCGCATGCTGATCGACGCGGAGGAGGACATGGAGACCGTCGGCGAGGCGGGGAACGTCCGCGACGCGATCTTCGAGACCCGCTCCACCACGCCCGACCTCGTCCTGATGGACGTCGTCATGCCCGGGGAGAGCGGCCTCGAAGGAGTGCCGAAGCTGCTTCACGAGCAACCCGACCTGAAGGTTCTCATCCTCTCGATGCAGGACGACCCGAGCTACGTCCGCGAGGCCTTCGCGGCTGGTGCGCGCGGTTACGTGCTCAAGGAGGCCGCCGACGCGGAGGTCGTCGCCGCAATCCGCGAGGTCGCAGCCGGCGGTCGCTACGTCCACCCCGAGCTCGGGGCGCGGCTGATCACCGCGGACGCGGACGCCCAGAAGCGAGCCGACGAGGATCCGCTCTCCGACCGCGAGCGCGAGGTTCTCACCCTGCTCGCCCGCGGGTTCACGAACCAGGAGATCGCCAAGCAGCTCTTCATCTCGGTGCGCACGGCGGAGACTCACCGGGCCCACGTGATGCAGAAGCTCCGGCTCGCAAGCCGGGCAGAGCTCGTCAGCTACGCGCTCGCGAACGGCCTGCTCGAGGGCTAAGCCCGGCTGCGGGCTTTCCACAGCCGGTTCAGGGTGACCCCCGACGAGCCGCCGGCTGGAGGGAGCGACACTCGGGGCATGGATGTCATCGGCATCAGAGGCTCGACCGGCCCACTGTCATCGATCCATCCGTTCGACATCGAGAGCGCCAAGGCACGGCTCAAAGCGGCCGACGGTGGATATGAGGTCCTGCACGAGTCGGCCGGGCTCGAGATCGGCGTGTACGTGCTGATCGCGCCGGAGCCGGACCGGCAGCAGCCGCACGAGGACGACGAGGTCTACATCGTCCTCGAGGGCAGAGGCGTTCTCGAGATCGAAGGGCGCCCCGTGGAGCTGCGCGAGGGGCATGCGGTGTTCGTGCCTGCGGGCGCAGAGCACCTCTTCACCGGCTACGAGCAGCTCGCTGTGCTCGTCATCTTCGAGCGCCGGTAGCCGAGCGACGAACCGAAGGGAGAGCACCATGACTGTACGAGTTGCGATCAACGGATTCGGCCGCACCGGCCGAGCGGCGTTCCGCGCCGCACATGAGCGAGAGACCGAGATCGAGTGGGTGGCGATCAACGACGCCGCCGACCCGGAGATGCTCGCTCAGCTACTCAGGTACGACACGGTCTACGGGCCGTTCCGGGGAACTGTCGAGGCTGCGGACAGCGCGATAGTCGTCGACGGGGTCTCGATCCCGGTGCCGCGCCAGACCGATCCGGCGAACCTGCCGTGGGCCGAGCTCGGGGTCGACGTCGTGATCGAGTCGACCGGGCTCTTCCGTGACCGCGCGGGCGCGCAGAAACACCTCGATGCCGGAGCCCGCAAGGTCGTGATCTCCGCGCCGGCCAAGGAGCCCGACGTCACCGTGGCTCTCGGAGTCAACTTCGGTCAGGTCTATGACCCCGAGGCTCACCGGATCATCTCGAACGCCTCCTGTACTACGAACTGCCTCGCTCCGGTCGCGAAGGTGATCCACGAGGCGCTCGGAATCCGCCATGGGCTCATGACGACGATTCACGCCTACACCGGCGACCAGCGACTCCTCGACGCGCCGCACAAGGACTACCGGCGCGCACGCGCGGCGGCCTGCAACCTGGTGCCGACCACGACCGGCGCCGCGAAGGCGGTCGGGCTCGTGATCCCCGAGCTCGCCGGAAAGCTCCAGGGCTTCGCCGTCCGCGTCCCGGTCCCCACAGGATCGCTCGTCGACCTCACGATCGAGGTGGAGCGGCCCACAACCGTCGACGAGGTGAATGCGCTCGTCGCCGAGCGTGCCGATCGCGGCGAGCTCGCCGGGATCCTCCGCTACAGCGAGGAGCCGCTCGTCTCCTCGGACATCATCAAGTCGCCGTTCTCGGCGATCTTCGACGCCGGCCTCACCACCGTGATCGATGGGACACAGGTCAAGGTTGTGGCCTGGTACGACAACGAGTGGGGCTACTCGAACAGGCTCGTCGACCTCGTGCAGCGCGTGATGGTTCCCGCGTTCGCCGAGGTGTGAGACGGTCTCCGCGCCCGGGTCATCGTTCAGGGCCCGGGCGTGCCTCTCACCTGCCGGAAGGATCCGTTGCCCCCTGGGCGCGAACACCCTCGATCGACACGGAGGCTGCCACCGGATCGAGATAGGCACCGCTTACGCCGAAGCGCGGATCGATCCGACCGACGGGGCCCATCCCGCCGTCGAGCTCGTAGAGGAGCGGCACGCCGGTCGGGATGTTCAGCTCGGCGATCTCCGAATCCGGGATGCGATCGAGATGCTTCACCAGCGCCCGGAGCGAGTTCCCGTGCGCTGCCACGAGCACGACCCTACCGGCGTGGAGGTCCGGCACGATCGAGTCGTACCAGTACGGAAGGACACGTTCGAGGACGTCCTTCAGGCACTCGGTCGCCGGCAGCGCATCGGGCGGCAGCTCCGCATACCGGGGATCGAGCGACGGGTCGAACTCCGATCCGGGCGGCAGAGGCGGTGGCGGCACGTCATAGGAGCGGCGCCACAGCATGAACTGCTCGTCGCCGAACTCGACCCTCGTCTGCTCCTTGCTCTTGCCCTGCAGCGCGCCGTAGTGACGCTCGTTGAGGCGCCACGACCGCCGCACCTGGATCCACTCGCGCTCTGCGGCCGCGAGCGCGAGCTCCGCCGTCCGAATCGAGCGCACGAGAACCGAGGTGTGCACGACATCCGGCAGAAGGCCCTGTGAGCTCAGCATCCTGCCGGCGGATTCCGCTTCGGCCGAGCCGCGCTCCGACAGGCCGACATCGACCCAGCCGGTGAACAGCCCCTGCTCGTTCCACACGCTCTCGCCGTGGCGAAGGAGGACGAGCCGTGACGGATGCAGCTGAGCGCCGTTCCTCATCTCTGCATCGTCAACCCCACGGGGCTCGAGCGTATCCGTTCGCGCACTGACCCACTCCGCCGCGAACTACGGATTCACGACCACAAAAAGGCCCGCTTTTCGCGGGCCTTTGGTGACCTTCACGTGACCCGGTCGTTGCGTTTACCCGAGAACTTCGGCGGGCGGACTGGGGGGTCTTGCCTGGGCTCTCGTCGAACGCTCCACAGTCGAGTCACGATCTGCGGTCGGTGCCGTCACGTTCTGTTTGCCTTGCACGACGAGCATCGCACCGGGACGCAACGGGCGCTTCAGCGGTTTCACTGCTCCAACCCGCGGCGAATTACGCATGTGAGATTCGCGTCGCGACCAACGCGGGCGTCTACGCCCCGTGGTCGGACTGATCGTCCGTGCCGCAATCCGGCACGGTGAGGAGTGGCACTCGCGCGTGGTGGTGAACGTAGGCGTTCACGCTCCCGAGCAGGCCTTCCTGTGCGCGCCCGCGACCTCGAGAGCCGAGGACGATCAGGTCGTAACTGCCCCGGTTGACCACCTTCACGATCTCCGGGCCGGCGTCCCCTGCCTTCTGGATCGTGTGCGCGATCACGTCGGCCGGCACCCGGTCCTCCGCCTTGGCGAGCATCTCCTCCGCCCAGCGGTCGAGCTCGGCGTGCATCTTCTCGTTGCTCACCCCGGCGAGCGTGACGTAGCCGGACACCGGCGGCGCAACGGTGATCAGGGTCAACTTTGCGTTTCCGGCGCGGGCCAGCTCGATTCCGTAGTCGAGCGCCCGCCACGACGAGGCCGAGCCGTCGATCCCGACGAGGATGTCGAGGAACATCGCATCAGCCTAGATAGCTCCAAGCGAAGCAGTCTGATCGGCGGACACGAGCGCGTCGAGTGCATGAAGTGCGTCCGCTCCACCGACGACCGAGTATGCGTCGGCACAGGCGACCGCCTCGGCGACGGCCACGGTCCCCTCCGAGCAATGCGGCCAGTCGAAGGCGCCCATCGGGCCATTCCAGAAGATCGTCCGTGCGTCCAAGAGCGTCTCCGCGTAACGAGTGCGCGTCCTGGGGCCGATGTCGAGGCCGACCCAGCCGTAGGGAAGCTCGTCGACCGCGCAGATGCGCGTGTCGGGGTCATCGAACCGCGCGGCACCGACGACGTCGACCGGGTAGCTCGACCGGGAAGTCGAGCGGGCTCGCGACTCGCAGCTGATCAGCCATCCTCCCGCCGATCAGAACGGCATCCGCGCGGCTTCCGAGCTGCCGGAGCACACCGAGCTTGTCGGCGATCTTGGCACCTCCGCAGACGACGACGTACGGCGGCTCGGCATCGTCGAGCAGACGCTGCAACTCACCGAGCTCGCGCTCGAGCAGGGGCCCAGAGTGCTTCGGAAACCGGACTTGCCTCGGGGCCGAGCGGGTCACCAGCTCTTCACTCGCGGCGCGAGGCGGGTGGCGGCGATCCGGACGCGGGAGTCGACCGCGACACAGCCCTCGGGGCCCGCCAGGATCGGGTTCAGGTCGAGCTCGGCGACCTCGGGCAGGTCCTCGACCAGTCGCGCGAGCCGAAGCAGAAGATCGACGAGCGCCTCCACGTTCGCGGGCGGCGCGCCTCTGAAGCCGGCGACCAGCCGTCCTGCTTTCCCGTCGAGCACGAGCTCGCGGGCGTCGAGAACCGAAAGAGGAGCGATCCGAAAGCCGGCCTCGCCGATCAGCTCGGCGTTGGCACCGCCGGGCCCGAAGGCGACGAGCGGCCCGAAGACCGGGTCCTGGACGGCGCCGGCAAGAAGCTCGGTGCCCTCCCGGAGGAAGGGCTGAACGATCACCGGTGCGCCGATCCGGTCGACCGCTTCGCGGAGCTGGGCGCTGTCGCGGAGATCGAGAGCCACGCCGCCGATCTCGGTCTTGTGCACGCCCGGCCGCGCCGTCTTGACGACCACCGGGAAGCCGAGCTCGCGGGCCACGGCCTCGGCCTCCTCGGCATCGTGCGCGATCCGCTCGGGAACGAGCGGGATGCCGTACGCGTCCAGAAGGATCCTGATCCGGTCCGGCGTCAGCCACGAGTCCGCGGACTCCTCGAGAGCCGAATCGACGACCGCACGGGCGCCGACAGTGTCGACGGCGAGCTCGGGGGCTGCTTCCGGAGCCCGCTCGAGCCAGGCCGCGCGTTGGCACGCGAAGGCGAGCGCGCGGGCGGCCGATTCCGGGTAGGGAAGCGCGACGACCGGCGAGCCGGGCTCGGTGAGGACGCTCGGCGTCCCGTCCGCGCTGATCACGACCGCTATCACCGGCTTCTCCTGCTTCGTGGAGCCGACTGCGTGCCGGATCGCGGCGGCAACCTCGTCCGCGCGAGCCACGACCGGCGGCACGAAGATCACGATCAACGCATCGACGTTCGGATCGTCGAGCACGCGGGGCACCACGGCCTCATAGGTCGCCGCGGTCGCCGAGCCGAGTAGGTCGATGGGGTTGGAAAGGCTCGCTTCACCGGGAACAACCGCAGCCAGCGCCGCGCGCGTCTGCTCGGTCAGCTCCGGAAGCTCGAGGCCCCAGCTCTCGCAGGCGTCGGCGCAGAGGATGCCGAGGCCGCCGGCGTTCGTGATCACGCCGACCCGGCGTCCCCGGGGCAGCGGCTGGGTGGAGAGAACGGCAGCAGCATCGACGAGCTCCTCGAGCGTTCGCGCTCGCAGCACGCCGGCCTGGCGGAACAGGGCGTCGACGGCCGCGTCGGAGCTCGCGAGCGCCGCCGTGTGCGAGCTCGCGGCGCGCGATCCTGCCGAGGTCGATCCGGCCTTCAGGGCGAGAATCGGCTTGCGGCGGGCGACGCGCCGAGCGACCCGGGCGAACGTCCGCGGGTTTCCGAACGACTCGAGATAGAGCAGCACGAGATCGGTCGCCTCATCGTCCTCCCACCACTCGAGCAGGTCGTTCGACGAGACATCGGCCTTGTTGCCGATCGAGATGAAAGAGGAGAACCCGAGTGCACGCTCGGCCGCTTTCTCGAGCAGCGCGAGCCCGAGAGCGCCGCTCTGGGACGAGAAGCCGATCCTGCCGGCCGGAAGGGCACGCGGCGCGAAGGTCGCGTTCAGTCCGCGGCCGGGAACGGCGATGCCGAGGCAGTTCGGGCCGACGAGCCGCGCGCCGTGCGCTCTGACCAGCTCCAGCAGGCGCTCCTGGCGCTGACGGCCCTCCTCCCCGGTCTCGGCGAAGCCTGCCGAGATCACGCAGAGCGCGCGCACACCGTTGCGGAGCGCGTCGGCTGCCGCGTCGAGCACGCGTTCGCCCGGCAGGCAGATGACCGCGAGCTCGACCGTGTCGGCGATCTCGCCGATCGACGTGTAGGCACGCACGCCGGCGACCGGCTCACCTCTCAGATTGACGGGGAACGCGGCCCCCGCAAAGTCGGCGTCGAGGATGTTGCGAAAGAGCTCGCCCCCGATCGAGCCACGCTTGCGCGATGCGCCGACGACGGCCACCGTCCCCGCCGCGAAGAACGGGCGCAGCGAGGCGACGACGGCGGTGTGGTCCCGCTCCTCGACGCGTGACTCGAGTGCGCCTGTCGGGGCGATCGGGAATCGCAGCTCGACCTCGCCGCTCTCGACCTCGCGCAGAAGCTCGAATCCGGCATCGGCGAACACGCCGAGCGCCGCTGCGTTCGAGGCCATCACGTCGGCGACGAAGAGGGAGATACCGGCCGCCCGGGCCCGGCTTGCGAGCCGTTCGAGCAGACGGGTCCCGATCCCGCGGCCCTGCTCGGAGTCGTCGACGGCGAAGGCCATCTCGGCCCTGTCGCTCTCACCGATCCGCGCGTAGCTCCCGACCGCCACGACTCGCTCGTCGCGATCGCGGTCGGCGAGCCAGCCCGCGAGGGCGCCGCGCTCTGACCAATCGGGATCGAGCAACGGCTCGACGAGCCCCGGCTCGATCTGCCGGTACCCGTGGAACCGCAGAAACCTGCTCTCGTCCGAGAGGCCTGCGAAGAACGAGAGCAAGGCCTCAGCATCAGCCGAGAGCGGAGGCCGTAGCCGAAGCGTGCCGCCGTCCGAGAGAACGACGTCGACGGCTTCGGCTACGGCCTGGTCGAGGCTAGACGCCAACGAGCTCCGCTTCAGTGGCAACGAGCTGGTTCTCGACCGGAACTGCACTCAGAACGACCTTGAGCGCGTGCGTTTCGGCCGCGGCTCCGAATACGTCGTACGCCGCCTCGGTCTCGTCGAGCGAGAACCGGTGCGTCGCAAACGTCGTCGGGTCGAGCTTGCCGCCCTCGATCAGCTTCAGCAGCTTCGGCGTCGTCACGGTGTCGACGAGACCGGTCGTGATCATCACGTCACGGATCCAGAGCTTCTCGAGATGTAGCGTCGCGCACTTGCCGTGCACACCGACGTTCGCAACCCGGCCACCCGGCCGGATCAGCTCGGCGCACAGCTCGAACGTCTCGGGAACGCCGACGCACTCGATCGCGACGTCGGCACCGAGGCCTTCCGTGAGCTCCATCACCTTCGCGACCGCATCCTCGCGGCCGTTGTTGATCGTCACGTCGGCGCCGAACTCGATCGCCTTCTCGAGACGCGAGTCCGCGAGGTCGATCGCGATGATCTTCCCCGGCGTGTGCAGCTTCGCGGTCATGATCGTCGCGAGGCCGATCGGGCCCGCACCGACGATGGCGACCGTGTCGCCCGGCTCGACGCGCCCGTTGAGCACGCCGACCTCGTACGCGGTCGGAAGGATGTCGGCGAGGAACAGAACCTGCTCGTCGCTCAGCGCGTCCGGCACCTTGTAGACGGACGTGTCGGCGAACGGCACCCTGGCGAGCTCCGCCTGGAGCCCGTCGATCAGGTGGCCGAAGATCCAACCGCCGCCGCCGGTGCAGAGGCCGTAGTGGCCCTCCTTGCAGAAGCGACAGCGCCCGCACGAGGAGATGCACGAGACGAGCACACGGTCTCCCGGCATGACCGTCGTCACGGCGGCGCCGACTTCAACCACCGTGCCGACCGCCTCGTGGCCGAGAATCGTGCCCGGCTTCACCTCCGGAACATCACCCTTGAGGATGTGCAGGTCGGTCCCGCAGATCGTGGACGAGTCGATCCGGACGATCGCATCCGTCGGATCGAGAATGATCGGGTCGGGCACGGACTCCCAGGCCCGTTTCCCTGGCCCGTGGTACACAAGAGCCTTCATTTCGTCCTCCTTTCGTTGCCTCAACTCTGCGTCCGCCCGGGCTCGCAGGCATCGGCGCACCCGCTGAGCGAGCTTGCGGGTTTTCCGCACTAGAAGCGCGGATCGAGCAGCTCCACGAAGTCGGAGACGACGCGCTCGGCGCCGTGACCTTGGAGGGCTCCGTTGCTGCCGGCGCTGGCGATTCCGACGGCCACTGCCACGCCGGCGGCGCGGCTTGCTTCGAGGCCGGCGACGGTCGTCTCGAACGTGGCGGCATCGCCCGGCGCGAGGCCGAGGAGCCGACAGGCGGTGATGATCGTGTCCGGCGCCGGCTTGCTCTCGAGGTCGCCCTTGCGGATCACGTTTCCGTCGACCATCCCGTCGAACAGCGGCGCGAGACCCGCGCGCTCCAGCATCAGCTCGGTGTTCGCGCTCGCGGAGATCACGGCGCAGCGCATGCCCGCCTCGCGCGCGTCCTCGAGGTACTGAACCGTCCCCTCGAAGGCTTGGATCCCTGCGCGCTCGAGCCGGCGCTGGAAGGCCTGCGTCTTCCGGTTCGCGAGGCCGCACACCGTCTCGTGCAGAGGCGAATCGTCGGGCCGTCCCTCGGGAAGCTTGATCCCGCGGCTCGCGAGGAACGCATGCAGGCCGGCGATCCGCGGCTTGCCGTGGAGGTACTGGTAGTAGTCGCGACGGGTGCTGAACGGGCGGAACGGGCCGAACCGCTCGCCGGTGCGCTCCAGCCGCCGCGACAGGAACTCGTTGAGACTGTCGCGCCAGGCTGCCGCGTGGATCTCTGCGCTCGCCGTCAGGACCGCGTCGAGATCGAAGATGCAGGCCCGCACGCCGTCCGGCAATCCGAGTGTCCGTGCCGTGGCTCTCGGCCCCGCGATGCTGTGATGGAGCGGAACGCGCTCCTCCTGCGCGAGCGCCTCCAGCAACCGCGCGGTCTCGACGCGCTCGACCGCGAGGTTGCGCCCGAAGGCGCCGAGCTCGTCGTCGAACAGGCCGCTTCGACCGCATGCGCCCGCGGCGACCAGCGCATCCTGGGCAGCGAAGAGCGCAAGCCTCCAGTGGACGCTCAGCTCGTCGAGTGTCCTCGGGGTTGCGTACGGGCTCGTGTGCATCTCGTTCCGAGTGTCGTCGGGCCCGGCGATCTCGACATCGGCGGCCGCTCGGAGGCCGGTTGCGGGTTTCCCGTAACCGCGATCCGCGGCGCGCCCGATGAGCTTTTTGGCCCGACCGGCGACTCTGTGTCCCAGAAGAAGGCAACGTCGAGCAGAGGAGATGCGCCATGGGCACATATGTCGTGGGAGTAGACGGCTCCAAAGGATCGGTCGAGGCACTCCGGTACGCGATCGAGGAGGCCCGCCTGCACGACGCCGACGTGAAGGCCGTCAACGCCTGGCACACACCGGCGATCCTCTACGAGTCCGGCTGGGCACCGCTTCCGGTCGATCTCGAGGCCTACCCGAAGCAGGCGCAAGAGGTGCTCGACCGGTGTCTCGCAGAGGTCGGGGCAGCCGAATCGGGTGTCGAGGTGACAACCGTCGTGCACCAGGGGCAGGCGGCTGACGTGATCTGCGACGAGGCGAAGGGAGCCGACCTGCTGATCGTCGGGTCGCGCGGCGTCGGCGGTTTCCGTGGACTGCTGCTCGGGTCGGTCAGCCAGCAGTGCGCGCACTTCGCGCCCTGCCCGATCCTGATCGTGCCGAACCGGACCTCGCTCAAGGAGCACGAGGATCTCGTCGGTGAGCGCTCTGAAAAGGTCGCTGGTGCGCCGCCCGCTTGAGGGCGACGCACCGGCAAGACGGCCTAGATGACCGTGACGGTCTTGGCCTGGGGGCCCTTCGGGCCCTCCTCGGTCTCGAACTGAACGTTCGCTCCCTCGGGAAGCGACTTGAAGCCCTCACCGCCGATAGCGCTGAAATGGACGAAGACGTCCTTGCTGCCATCGGCCGGGGTGATGAACCCGAAGCCCTTCGAATCGTTGAACCACTTGACGGTTCCGGTTGCCATAGAAATACACCTCCTCCTGCCTTCTCAAGAACGGGCAGAGGAAGCGCAGAACGCGCAACCGGTACTCGCTCGAATCGCTCATCACTCTAGCAGGGCCGAGCGCCCTGCTACCGTAAGGGGACCTGAGCGAGGGTCTGTCGCGGTTCCAACCGCGCCTCATCTCCCCGTTCCTGAGGAGAAAAGAGGATCGGATGCACCGTCGAAGCACCTCGTTCAACCCGAAGGTCGTCACCGCTTGAGCGCCGTGACAGAGCCACTTTCAAAGGCAGAGCGCCGGTTTCCGAGAGCAACACCGACCTGACGCTCGCGGTCGGGGCGCTCGTCGTCTACGGCAGCTACGGGATCGGCACGATCCTGCGCCGGCACAAGGAGAACTCGGACGGGGCGACCGGCGAGATGGTCGTGATCGAGTTCGCGAACGGGCTGTCGGTGACCCTCCCGGTCGACCGAGCCTCGGCCTGCCTGCGGCCGCTCTCCGGCAAGACGGAGGTCGCCGCGGTGGCCAAGACGCTGCGCGCGAAGGGCGTCACGGAGGACGATTCCTGGCAGCGGCGGACGAAGACGGCGAAGGGCAAGCTCGTCGCCGGCGACGCGGTCGCGCTCGCGGAGATCGTCCGGAATGCATTCCGCCGCGACGGCCAGGCGACTCCGAGCGGCGGAGTGATCAAGCTTTCGGCCTACGAGCGCGAGCTCTACCTCGAAGCACGCCAGCTCCTCGCTGCCGAGCTCGGGATCTCCAAGGGCGTCGACGAGCAGGCGGCCGACGCCTGGATCGGCGAGCAGCTCGAACAAGAGTCGACCACCGCGCTCGTCTAGCGGTCTCCGAGACTTGAGCGCGACGAGCAAGGAAGAGAAGCGGTCCGAAGGGGACACCTGGCGCACCACCCTCGCGCCACACATGAAGCCGCGCGGCACCTCGGTGCTGTTCGACCTCCTGACGTCCGTTGTCGCGTACCTGGCGCTGCTCGCGGCGATGTTCGCCGTCTATGACATCTCGTACCTGCTCGTGCTCGCGCTCTCGGTCTTCGCGGCCGGGTTCCTGATCCGCACCTTCATCGTCTTCCACGACTGCGCGCACGGCTCGTTCTCCGGGTCGAAGCGCGCGAACGCCATGCTCGGGGCGACGCTCGGCGTGCTCCTCTACCAGCCGTTCGCGTGGTGGCGTCACAAGCACGCGGTGCACCACGCGACGAACGGCGACCTCGACCGGCGCGGCGTCGGCGACATCCAGACCCTCACGATCGACGAGTACCGCGCCCGGTCCCGGTGGGGACGGCTCGGCTACCGGCTCTTCCGCAACCCGTTCGTGATGTTCGTGCTCGGGCCGTTCTGGGTGCTGCTGGTCGGGCCGCGGCTAGTCACACCCGGCATGAACCGGCGGCTGCGCAACAGCGTCCTCGGAACCGATCTCGCCCTGGTCGTCGTGATCGGGACGCTCTGCTGGCTCGTCGGCTGGCAGGAGTTCCTGCTCGTGCAGGGCCCGCCGCTGCTCCTGATGGGCGCGGCCGGGATCTGGCTCTTCTACGTGCAGCACCAGTTCGAAGACGCCTACTGGCAGGCGAACGCCGAGTGGAGCTTCGACGACGCAGCGCTGCAGGGAAGCTCGCATCTCGACCTTCCCCGGGTGCTCCAGTTCTTCACCGGCAACATCGGCCTGCACCACGTCCATCACCTCAGCGCGCGGATCCCGAACTACAACCTCCAGGCGGCCCATGAGGCCGCGCAGGAGGCGGGCCGGCTCGAGGAAGTGACGCGTCTCACCCTCGCGGACGGCCTGCGTGCGATCCGGCTCAAGCTCTGGGATCAGGAGCAGCGGCGGCTCGTAACGTTCCGCGAGGCATCGCGGAAGCTCTCGCGCGCCTCCTGACCGACAGCTTCGCGGCCGTGTTCTCAGCCTCGTAGACTGCGCGCACGGGCGAGGCAGGAACCCAGCGGTTGGCGATTCACCGGCCGTTGAGGCGGGATCACCGCTGAGCAGGATCTTCCTCTTCTCGCTGACCGCCGCGCTCAACCCGACATTGCTCGCGGCGACGACGGTGATGCTGATGCTGCCGAACCCGAAGCGGCTGCTCCTCGGCTACCTGGCGGGCGCGTTCACGACGAGCATCACGATCGGCATCGCGATCGAGATCTGGCTGTCCGACTCGAGCGCGCTCAGCACGACCAAGCACACGATCAACCCGGCGCTCAACATCGCGCTCGGGTCGCTCTTGCTCGTGCTCGCGTTCGTCCTCGGCACCGGAAAGCTCACCGAGCGGCGCGAGCGCAAGCACGCCGGCAAGCCGAAGAAGACCCCCAAGTGGCAGACGACCCTGAGCAAGGGATCGGCCCGCTCGACGTTCATCGTCGGGCTGCTGCTGACGTTCCCCGGCGGCTCCTACCTGGCCGCACTCACGGAGATCAGCAAGCAGAACTTCGGTAACGCCGAGGTCGTGCTGGTCGTGATCGCGGTGAACGTGGTCATGCTGATGCTGCTCGAGCTACCGCTGATCGGCTACGTGGTCGCTCCGACGTGGACGCGCCAGGCGGTGGAGCGGCTCAAGGACTGGATCGCCCGCAACGGCGCCCGCACCGCCGTGATCGCGGCGGCAGTGCTCGGCGCCGCGCTGATCATTCGCGGGGTGGTCGCACTCGTAGGGTGAACGGCGGCGCGTCCCGGCTGGACAACACTCCGGCCGGTTCTCCGGCGATACTGCGTCGAGTGAGACGTGCAGGCGCCGTCGCAGGCTTCCTCGTAGTGGCGATTCTCGCGGTCGGCTCGACCGGGGCCACCGCTCGGAACGACGTCGCCGGCTGCCCAGAACGGCAAGTTCCTCGTCACGTACGTGACGCCGAAGACGTCGGACGAGAAGATCCTCGTCAACCTGATCAAGGAGAGCCAGCTCAGTCAGGTCGCCGCGGCGCTCAGCAAGTCGCTGAAGCTTCCCGCAAACATCACGATCGCGGTGACGCGCACGCAGGCGGGGCCCTACTTCGACCCGAAGACCAACACGATCGACTTCAACCTGCCGTTCGCGGCCCTGATGTTCCGCGTGATCACGAGCGAGTACCCGAAGATCACGCCGTACAACTTCGGAGTCGCGTTCGCCTCGCTCCAGTACTTCGTCCTCTTCCACGAGATCGGCCATGCGCTGATCCACGCCTGGCACATCCCGGTGCTCGGCCGTGAGGAGGACGCGGTCGATGCGTTCTCGACGATCTTCATGGTGCGGTTCGTCCAGGACGGGCAGATCGCGCTCTGGGGCGCCGACTTCTTCAACGCAGTCGGCTCCGGGCACAAGTACGGCGCGGTCGACTTCGCCGATGAGCATTCGCTCAGCCCGCAGCGGGCCTACTCGATCGCTTGCTGGGTCTACGGGTCGGACGAGAAGAAGTACGCCTACCTCGCGAAGATCCTCCCGAAGGAGCGCGCCGGACGGTGCGCCGGCGAGTACAAGCAGCTCGAGTCGGCCTGGCTTCAGTTCCTGAAGCCGCACGTGCGAACGAGCTGAGCCTCAGCCGGCGACGAGCTCGTCGAAGAGCCGTGCGAGCGTCGCGGCCGGGTCGCCGCAGATCCCGGTGTGAACCTCGGACGGCTGGATCATCGTGCTCGACGGGTGCGACCAGCCAGTGGAAGCGCTCGGTGAAGTCGAGCGCGGCGATCGGCCCCGCCGCGGGGTCTCCGGCGGCGATCCGCTCGATCGCGGCGAGGTGGGCGCCGACTGCGTCGAGGTCGAGCTCCGGCGCGAGCGCGAGAGCGCGGGCGGGGTCGAGCGCCGTGCGAGCCTCGAGGAACCCGACGGGGCGGCTGAAGACGATCACGCCGGCGTTGATCCGCTCGCCGCGCTCGAGCCGCGGCACGAGGCGGTAGATCGCGTAGGAGAACGGGCTTCCCTCAGCGCCCGCGGGCATTCTCGGCCTCCTCGACGAACCCGCGCGGCTCCTCGAGCCTCGAGCTCAGATAGTCGGCGTACACGCTCGCGTCGCCCCCGTCGAGCCACTCCGCGGGCACCTCGGCCGCGATCTCGCCGAGGAGCGCCGAGCGTGACCTTCGGCGCGAGCCGGGCATCGGCATCGGCGATCGAGGCGGCGTACGGCAAGAGCACATGATCTCGCACTGCTGCGAATCGATCGGCGCGAGGATCGGCGGGAGCGCTGCTGTGGTGCCAGTAGAGCGCCGCCCCGTGATCGATCAGCCAGATGCGGCGGTGCCACTCGAGCAGGTTGGGGTTCTGGGGCGTGCGGTCGATGTTGGTCACGAGCGCGTCGAGCCACACGACGTCAGCCGCGAACTCGCCGTCCGGCACCAGGCCGGCAGCCGGTGAGAAGGGCAGCGAGCCGGGCAGGAAGTCCACGCCGAGGTTCACGCCCTCGCTCGCGAGCAGCAGGTCCTGGATCTCCGGGTCGGGCTCGGCTCGGCCGATCACCGGGTCGAGCTCGATGGCAACGAGCTCCGGCACCGGGAACCCGAGCGCGCGTGCGAGCTCACCGACCACCACCTCGGCGACGAGCGCCTTCGGCCCCTGCCCCGCGCCGCGGAACTTCAGCACGTAGAGCCCGTCGTCGTCGGCCTCGACGAGCCCGGGCAGCGAGCCGCCCTCGCGCAGCGCGGTGACGTAGCGGGTCGCAGTGACGGTGCGCACGCCGGCGAGCGTACCGGCCTCCCATCGTCTCCTGAAGCCACGTCTCCCTCGGGCACGTCTGGGGACTGTCCCCAAGACATGTCGCACCCAGACACGTCTGGGGACTGTCCCCGGACGCGTCTCGGGAGGACACGGCGTTTTCGGGTTGGCCTAAAGGGCTCGTGGTCGCTGCCGACGACTCGGGTGATGGACACCGAACTGATCGATCACGTCGCCGCGCTCGTCGCCGATCTCGACCGCGGCGTTGCCGACGACCCCGCGATCGACTGGAGCGTCAGCCCGCCCGAAGGCGGTCTCGACCACGGGTACGCGCTCGGCGTCTGGCTGCTCTCCGCGTGCCTCGACGAGCCCCGGCTCGCGCCCCTCGCCGAGGCGCTCACGCGTCCTCAGTCGTCCGCCCGCCCGGCGCCGGGCCAGCGCACCGCGTTTCTGGCCGAAGAGCGCTGGCAAGACCCGTTTGCGATCGCCTGCGGGCGCCTGCTCGAGCGGGGGCCGTGGGACGATCGCGCCCTGCAGGTCTCGATCTCGCTGCGAAGCCTCGAAGACCAGTCCATCGCCCCGACCGTTCTCGGCCTCCTGATCGCAGGCGCCGAGCTCGAGCCGGCACCCTCGGAGCTCGTGATCTCCAGGCTCGAGGTCCTCGACCCGGGCAACCCCCGAATCGAGCGGATCAGGCAGGTCGCGGAGGCCGCCGAGCCGCTGCCGCAACGGTAGAGGTCACGGCGCTCGCCGTCGCACCCACCGACGAGAGCGATTCCGTCGTCGCGGGCTCCGTCACTGTATTGATCAGCCATCGCGAGCACACCGGCCAGTTCGCCTCGCTTGCGCGGGTCGGATAACGGCGCGGCGGCCCGAGTAACCGTGATAGACGAGAGGGCTTGCCGAGCCGCATCTTCGTCCCCGGGGCAGCAGACCTCGAATCCCGCACCCAGTTCCTCGCCGAGCGTCTCGTCGACGGCCTGAAGCCGCTCGCGCGAGTCGCCTACAACTACAGCTGGAGCTGGACACGCGACGGCGCCGCGGTCTTCCGCGACATCAACCCCCAACGCTGGGCGAGCTCCGGCGAGAACCCCGTCGCGTTCCTCAACGACCTCTGGTCTTCGACGCAGGAAGCCGCCGAGCGCGACCCCGCGCTGATGGAGCGGGTGCAGACCCTCGCAAACCGGCTCGAGGAGCAGCTCTCGCGCCCCCACTGCCGCCGCCCCGGCGTCGACGGGCCGGTCGTCTTCATGTGCGCCGAGTTCGGCTTCCACCAGTCGATGCCGATCTACTCGGGCGGCCTCGGCGTCCTCGCCGGCGACATCCTGAAAGAGGCCAGCGACCAATCCCTCGAGATGATCGGGATCGGCCTGCTCTACCGCCGCGGCTACTTCCGGCAGCGGCTCGACATCAAGGGCCGGCAGCAGGAGTTCTGGCTCCAGCACGACCCGAAGAGCCTCCCGATGGCGCGCGTCGCGGACGCCGACGGGAAACCGCTCCAGCTCGAGGTCGAGCTGTTCGGTGACTCCCTCGCATTCCAGGTCTGGCGCGTCGATGTCGGCCGGGTGCCGCTGCTCCTCCTCGACGCGAACCTGCCCGAGAACGACTCGGTGCAGCGCTGGACGTCGGGGCGCCTCTACGAAGGCAACCGCGCCGTGCGCCTCGCGCAGTACGGGCTGCTCGGAATGGGCGGAGCCCGCGTGCTCGAGGCGCTCGGGATCGAGCCGGCCGTCCTGCACCTGAACGAGGGCCACCCCGCCCTGGCCGCCCTCGAGATCGCCGCCCGCGACGTCGCCGCCGGAACCCCGCTCGACAAGGCGATCGACAGCATTCGCGAGCGCGTCGTCTTCACCACGCACACCCCGGTCGCCGCCGGGAACGAGACGTATGCCCCCGATGAGTTTCTTCCGGCGTTTGCCGACCTCCGCACCCGACTGGGCCTGGACGAAGCAGCATTCCTGGATCTCTGCCGCGGCGTCCCGGGCGAGGGGAACGACTGGCCGGGAATGACGCCGCTCGCACTGCGCGTCAGCCGCCGCCGCAACGGCGTGAGCCGCCTGCACGGCGAGGTCGCGCGCGCCATGTGGCATCCGCTCTTCCCGGACACCGTCGAGACGCCGATCACGCACGTCACGAACGGTGCGCACCTCCCCACGTTCATCTCCGAGCCGATCCGTGTCCTCTTCGAGGACAACCTCGGCGACGACTGGCTGAAGCATCCGGCGCACCCGGAGTCCTGGGAGGGCGTCTCGGAGATCCCGAACCGGCGAGCTCTGGGCCGCCCGCTCGCGAGGCCAGGCGCCGGCTCGTCACCTACCTGCGGGACAAGGCCGAGCAGGACAGCCTGCAGCGCGGCGAGCAGCTCGAGTACGTGCGCCGGATGGAGGTGAGCCTCGACCCGGACTCGCTCACGCTCGGCTTCGCGCGCCGCCTCGCCACCTATAAGCGCCTGTACCTCCTCAACCACGATCCGGCGCGCGCGAAGAAGCTCTTCGCCGGCGACTACCCGACCCAGCTCGTGATCGCCGGCAAGGCTCATCCGAACGACGAGCCGGGCAAGGACTCCCTGCAGCGGCTCTACGAGTTCGAGCACTCCTCACCCGAGGTCGCCGGCCGGGTCGTGATCGTCGAGGACTACGACATCGGGATCGGCTGCCAGCTCGTCGCAGGCTGCGACGTCTGGGTGAACCTGCCCCGCAAGCCGATGGAGGCGAGCGGCACGAGCGGGATGAAGGCGACCTTCAACGGGGCGCTGCAGCTGAGCGTCCTCGACGGCTGGTGGGCCGAGGGCTACAGCGGCACCAACGGCTGGGGGATCCCCGGCGACGGCGAGGACGACCCGGACGCCGCCGATGCCCGCGACGCCGAGCTCTTCTACGACCTGCTCGAGCGCGAGGTGATCCCGCTCTTCCACGACCGCGACGCGGACGGCGTCCCACACGGCTGGTGCGACAAGATCAAGGAGGCGCTCGTCACCTGCGCGCCGGAGTTCTCGGCGACGCGAATGGTGAACGATTACGTCGAGCGCATCTACCGGAGCAGCACGCCCGGGTAGGGTTGCAGGGTGGATCCGGTGAGGCCCTTCGCTCTGGTTCTGGCGGGAGGCGAGGGCAAGCGCCTCTGGCCCCTCACGATCGACCGTGCCAAGCCGGCCGTTCCATTCGGCGGCAACTACCGCCTGATCGACTTCGTGCTCTCGAACCTCGTCAACGGCGGCTACCTCAAGATCGCCGTCCTGACGCAGTACAAGAGCCACAGCCTCGACCGTCACGTCGCAGCCACCTGGCAGCTCTCGACGCTGTTCGGCAACTACGTCGTGCCCGTGCCGGCCCAGATGCGCCGCGGCCCGCACTGGTTCTCGGGCTCGGCCGACGCGATCTACCAGAACCTGAACCTGATCTACGACGAGCGGCCCGACGTGATCTGCGTCTTCGGCGCCGACCACGTGTACCGGATCGACCCGCGCCAGATGGTGCGCCAGCACCTCGAGAGCGGCGCGGGCGTCACGGTCGCCGGGCTGCGAGTGCCGATCGAGCAGGCGCGCGAGTTCGGAGTCATGGACGTCTCCGACGACGGGCGCAACATCGTCGCGTTCCGCGAGAAGCCCGAGCACCCCGTCGGGCTGCCGGACGCGCCCGACGAAGTCATGGCCTCGATGGGCAACTACGTGTTCGGTGCGCAGGCGCTGATCGACGCGGTGACCGCCGATGCGAAGAACGACGCCTCGACCCACGACATCGGCCGCGACATCATCACGATGATGGTCGACCAGGGCGAGGCCCAGGTCTTCGACTTCGCCAACCACCGCGTCCCCGGCGTCTCGGAGCGCGAGCACGGCTACTGGCGGGACATCGGGAACCTCGACGCGTACTACGACGCACACATGGACCTGATCTCGCCCGACCCGATCTTCAACCTCTACAACCGCAGCTGGCCGATCCTCAAGCAGCCCGACCGCCACCCGCCCGCCAAGTTCGTGTTCGAAGACCCGGGACACACCGGGATGGCGGTCGACTCGATGGTCTGCGCCGGCGTGATCGTTGCCGGCGGCATCGTCCGGCGGTCGGTGCTGTCGCCCGAGGTCTCCGTTCGCTCCGGCGCCAAGGTCGAGGGCTCGATCCTGATGGACGGGGTCATCGTCGGCGAGAACGCGATCGTCCGGAACGCGATCGTCGACAAGAACGTCGTCATCGAGCCGGGCGCGAAGCTCGGCGTCGACGCAGAGCACGACCGGCAGCGCTTCGTCGTCTCGCCGCGCGGGATCGTCGTCGTCGGCAAGGGCGAGCGTGTCACGGCGTGATCTCTCAGTCGCGTTACTGACCCGCGAGTACCCGCCGGACGTCTACGGCGGGGCGGGCGTGCACGTCGAGTACCTGGCGAAGGAGCTCGACCGCCTCGTCGACGTCACGGTCCACTGCTGGGGCGCCCCGCGGCCCGGAGCGACGCCCAAGGTGGTCGCCTACGAGCCGTGGGACGAGCTGGCCGGCTCCGAGCCGTACATGGCGGCGCTCCGCACGATGTCGATCGACCTCGCGATGGCCGCAGGCACGAAAGGCGCCGACCTCGCCCACAGCCACACGTGGTACGCGAACCTCGGCGGGCACCTCGGCGGGCTCGTTCACGAGATCCCGCACGTCGCGACGGTGCACAGCCTCGAGCCTCTACGCCCGTGGAAGGCGGAGCAGCTCGGCGGCGGCTACTCGGTCTCGTCGTTCTGCGAGCGCTCGGGGCTCGAAGGCGCGGACGCGATCATCGCGGTCTCGGCGGCCATGCGGCGCGACCTGATCAACTGCTACCCGGCCGTCGATCCGGGCCGCGTGATCGTGATCCACAACGGGATCGACACCGACGAGTTCACGCCCGACCACGGCACCGATGCGCTCGTTCGTCTCGGCGTCGACCCCGACCGGCCTGTCGTCCTGTTCGTGGGGCGCGTGACGCGTCAGAAGGGGCTGCCCCATCTGCTCGAGGCGGCCGCCGACATCGATCCGGGCGCGCAGCTCGTGCTCTGCGCTGGCATGCCCGACACGCCCGAGCTGGAGGCCGAGATCCTCGCACGCGTCGAGGCTCTCCGCGCGGCCGGCCACCCGGTGTTGTGGATCGAGGAGATGCTTCCGCGACCGGACCTGATCCAGCTGCTCACCCACGCGACCGTATTCGTGTGCCCGTCGGTCTACGAGCCGCTCGGGATCGTGAATCTCGAGGCGATGGCCTGCGAGACCGCTGTGGTCGCCACGCACACGGGCGGCATCCCCGAGGTCGTCGAGGAAGGCGTGACCGGCCTCCTCGTCCCCCTCGAGCTACGCGATGACGGCTCGGGCGAGCCCGTCGACCCGGCCGAGTTCGCGGCCGGCTTCTCGGAGCGGATCAACGAGCTCCTCGCCGACCCGGCCGAGGCCGAGCGCCTCGGCAAGGCCGGCCGCGAGCGAGCTGTCGCAGAGTTCGGCTGGTCGGCGATCGCAGAGCGCGTCGTCGATCTCTACGAGCGCGTGATCGCTGCGGCCTGACTCTCAGCGCCGGCCGGAAGCGACCGTCTCGGCGCGCAGAGCCGCCGCGAGCTCCGGCGTCAGCGCGCCCGGCTCGAGCCGCCATTTCCAGTTGCCCTTCGTCGTGCCGGGGAAGTTCATCCGTGCCTCGCTCCCGAGCCGGAGGATGTCCTGCGCGGGCAGGATCGCGAGCTGAGCCTTCGACGCAAGCGCGGCGCGGATCATGCTCCACGCCGGGTCGGCCGGGTCGAAGCCGGTCTCGGCGCGCTGCGACTCCGAGAGGGAGCGCCACCAGCCGAGCGCCGTGTCCATGTCATGCGTCCCGGTGTAGACGACGAAGTGCTCGCCGTGGTTCTCCGGTCGATGGGGGTTGCGCCGTCCCGGATCGAGCGAGAACTGGAGCACGAGCATCCCCGGGAACCCGAGCTCGTCGCGCAATCGCACGACCGCCGGCGTGATCACGCCGAGATCCTCGGCGACGACGGGCAGCGGGCCGAGCTCAGCCTCGGCGGCGCGAAACACCGCCGCGCCCGGGCCCCGATGCCAGCGGCCGTTCCTGGCCGTCCGGTCCCCGGCCGGCACCTGCCAGTACGAGACGAAGCCGCGGAAGTGATCCACGCGCACGAGGTCGAAGAGCTCGAATGTCCGCCGCAACCGCTCGATCCACCAGCGGTAGCCGCTCCGCTGGAGCGCCGGCCAGTCGTAGAGCGGGTTGCGCCAGAGCTGACCGGAGGCGCTCAGCGCATCGGGAGGCGCCCCGGCCACCGAGCCCGAGAGGAAGAGCTCCGGGTGCGCCCGCTGGTCGGCGCGGTCGGGCGCGACGTAGATCGGCACATCTCCGATCAGGCGGACACCCCGCTCGGCCGCGTATGAGCGGAGCGCATCCCACTCCCGCCCGAACCGCACCTGGTCGGCCACAGCCGAGCGCCCGACGAGGCGCTCCCAGCCGCCGACCCAGTACCGATGCTGCTCGCGGAACGCCGCGATCTCCTCAGCGCTCACGGGCGCAGCGGGCTCCGAGAGCAGCCCGGGCGACCCGGCAAACACCGACTGCGGCCAGTACGGCGAGCCGGTCCGGTCGGGCGGCCCTACGGGCAGCATCTGCCACCACGACTGCCCCGCAGCTGCGAGCCAGTCGACGAACTCGAACGCCGTTTTCCCGAGCCTTCCGCCGGGAAGAGAGGTCAGGTGCAGCAGGACGCCGCTCGACCGGCCAAGATGAGGAGGTGAACCCACGCACCAAGCTTTCGTCGGCGCCCGCGTGACGCCTCCGCCGAAGACGCCACCTCCGCGAATCGAGATCCAAGATATTTGGCCGTCGATCGACGCCGGCGCCTTCCCGGCGAAGCGCACGCTCGGCGAGGAGCTCGCCGCGTACGCGACGATCTTCGCCGACGGCCACGACATCCTCCGCGCCGCTCTCCGGCACCGTGCGCCCGGGACGAAGGAATGGACCGAGGCCCCGATGGAGCCGCTCGGCAACGACCGTTGGGGCGGCGCCTTCGAGCCGGACCGGCTCGGACGCTGGGAGTACTCGGTCGTCGCCTGGATCGATCGCCTCGCCTCGTGGCGGCACGAGATCCAGCGCAAGGTCGAAGGCGGCCAGACCGACCTCACCGGCGAGCTCGCAGAAGGAGCGGAGCTGCTCGGCGTCAAGAAGCTCTCCCTCGCCGATGCGCTCGACACGAGCCGCAAGCCGGCTCTCCCCCGCGAGGCCGAAACCGCGAGCGACCCGCTCGAGCTGATCGTCGACCGTGACCGCGCGACCTTCGGTGCGTGGTACGAGCTCTTCCCCCGCTCGTTCGGCGGCTTCGCCGGCGTCGAGCGCGCGCTGCCAGAGCTCGCCGCCCTCGGCTTCGACGTTCTCTACTTCCCGCCGATCCACCCGATCGGCGTCACCCACCGCAAGGGCAAGAACAACGCGCTCACGGCAGGGCCGGACGACCCGGGCAGCCCCTGGGCGATCGGTGCGAAGGCAGGAGGCCACACCGCGATCGCACCCGAGCTCGGCACGCTCTCCGACCTCGAGAGCCTGGTCGCAGCCGCCGCCGAGCACGACCTCGAGATCGCCCTCGACCTCGCGCTGCAGTGCTCCCCCGACCACCCCTGGCTCACCGAGCACCCCGACTGGTTCCAGCGCCGCCCGGACGGCACGCTCAAGTACGCCGAGAACCCTCCCAAGCGCTACCAGGACATCTACAACCTCAACTTCCAGTCCTCCGACTGGCGGGCCTTGTGGAAGGCGCTCCTCGACGTCGTCCTCACCTGGGCCGGACGCGGAGTGCGTATCTTCCGGGTCGACAACCCGCACACGAAGCCCGTCGCGTTCTGGTCGTGGCTGATTCGCGAGGCGCAGGCCGCCCACCCCGACCTCGTGTTCCTCTCCGAGGCGTTCACCCGCCCGGCGATGATGGCCACGCTCGCGAAGGCCGGCTTCAGCCAGTCCTACACCTACTTCACGTGGCGGAACACGCGCACGGAGCTCACCGAGTACGTGTGGCAGCTCACGATCGGCGACCTGCCGCAGTTCTTCCGCCCGAACTTCTTCACGAACACCCCGGACATCCTCACCGAGTACCTGCAGCACGGCGGCCGCCCGGCTTTCGAGGCCCGGCTCGTGCTCGCAGCGACGCTCTCGCCGAGCTACGGGATCTACTCGGGCTTCGAGAACCTGGAGGGCACCCCGCGCGAGCCGGGAAGCGAGGAGTACCTCGACTCGGAGAAGTACGAGCTGAAGGCGCGGGCCCTCGACGGTGAGCTGCTGCCGCTCGTCGCCCGCCTCAACGAGATCCGCCGTGCCAACCCGGCACTGCAACGCCTCGCCAACATCACGTTCCTCGAGACCGAGAACGACCAGCTGATCGCCTACGCGAAGGGCAGTGCAGCCAATACGGTTGTCGTGTGCGTGAACCTCGATCCGAAGAGCGCGCAGGTCGGCCTGGTCACCATCCCACCGAGCCTGGGCCTGCCGGCGACCTTTGCCGTCACCGATCTGGTGGTGGGTGGCTCATGGACGTGGAGGACGGGCGGCAACTACGTGAGGCTTGTGCCGGGAACGCAGCAGGCCCACATACTCGGCGTCGAAGGATGAGCTGTGAGTAGCGAGCCCGGCGCCATCGGTCGCGTGGCAGCGGTCGACCACCACGACCCGCATGGCGTGCTAGGCGCACATGCGGAGCGTGGAGGAGTCGTGGTGCGCGCGTTCCGGCCCGGAGCGACGGGGATGCGGGTGCTCCCGAAGCGCGGGAGCGCGGTCGAGATGCAGGAGGTCGACGGCGCCGGCGTCTTCGAGGCGTTCTTGCCGCGCCGCAAGCCCCCGCTCGATTACCGACTCGAAGCGACGTGGCTCGACGGCTCGACGTTTGCGTACGACGACCCGTATGCATTCCCGCCCACGCTCGGTGACGTCGACCTCTACCTGATCGGCGAGGGGCGGCACGAGGAGCTGCACGACGTGCTCGGAGCGCACGAGCGCGAGCTGGAGGGGCACAGGGGCACATCGTTTGCGGTCTGGGCGCCCGCAGCCCGCTCGGTCAGCGTCGTCGGCGACTTCAACAACTGGGACGGCCGCGTCCACCAGCTGAGATCGCTCGGGTCGAGCGGGATCTGGGAGCTCTTCGTCCCGGGGATCGGGACGGGCAGCCGCTACAAGTACGAGATCCGCCACGGGAGCGAGCCACCGCGCCTGAAGGCCGATCCCCTCGCCTCGGCCGCCGAGCAGCCGCCTGCCAACGCCTCCGTCGTGTTCCGGTCGCAGTACGAGTGGAACGACGGCGCGTGGCTCGAGGGGCGCGAGCGCACCGAGGCCTGGGCGAGCCCGATGTCCGTCTACGAGGTGCACCTGCCGTCGTGGCGCCTGAACTCGCTCGAGCACAACCGCAGCCTCACCTACGAGGAGCTCGCCGACGAGCTCGCCGCCTACGTCGTCGAGCTCGGCTTCACCCACGTCGAGCTCCTGCCGGTGATGGAGTACCCGTTCTCGGGCTCGTGGGGCTACCAGGTCAGTGGCTACTACGCGCCCACCTCGCGCCTCGGCACCCCGGACGACTTCCGCCGGTTCGTCGACCGGCTGCATCAGGCAGGCGTCGGCGTGATCCTCGACTGGGTGCCGGCGCACTTCCCACGCGACGACTGGGCGCTCGCCCGGTTCGACGGCACCGCGCTCTACGAGCACGCCGACCCCCGCCGCGGCGCGCACCCCGACTGGGGGACGCTCGTCTTCAACTACGGCCGCACCGAAGTCCGGAACTTCCTCGTCGCGAACGCGCTCTACTGGCTGCGCGTCTTCCACGCCGACGGGCTACGGGTCGACGCCGTCGCCTCGATGCTCTACCTCGACTACTCGCGCGCGCCCGGCGAGTGGATCCCGAACCGCTACGGCGGCAACGAGGATCTCGAGGCGATCGCGTTCCTGCGCGAGCTGAACGAGGTCACTCACGGCCGCGTCCCCGGTGTCGTCATGGCGGCCGAGGAGTCGACCGCCTGGCCCGGCGTCTCGCGCCCGACGTCGTCTGGCGGGCTCGGTTTCGGGTTCAAGTGGAACATGGGCTGGATGCACGACACGCTCGACTACTTCCAGAACGACCCGATCCACCGCTCCTACCACCACGACCGCCTGACGTTCGGGCTCCTCTACGCCTTCACGGAGAACTTCGTGCTGCCGCTCTCGCACGACGAGGTCGTCCACGGCAAGGGCTCGCTGCTCTCGAAGATGCCCGGCGACCGGCCGCGCCAGCTCGCGAACCTGCGCGCGCTCTACGCGTACATGTGGGCGCATCCGGGCAAGAAGCTGCTGTTCATGGGTGCCGAGATCGCGCAGGAGCAGGAGTGGAGCGCCGACCGGAGCCTTGACTGGCACTTGCTCCAGCAGCCGGGTCACGCGGGGGTACAAAGGCTAATTGCCGACCTGAACCGGCTCTATAGGGCCGAGCCGGCGCTCTGGGAGCGCGACTTCGAGCCGTCGGGCTTCCGCTGGCTCGAGGCGGGCGACGGAGCGGCGAACGTCCTCGCCTTCGCGCGTCTGTCCGCAGACGGAAGCCGGGTGCTCGTCTGCATATGCAACTTCGCCGACGCGCACCGCACCCGCTACCGGGTCGGTCTCCCGCGCGGGGGCGCGTGGCGCGAGATCCTGAACACGGACGTCGAGCGCTACGCCGGCTGGAGCGCCGGACGGAACGAGAGCATCACGGCCGAGGAGGTTCCGTGGCACGGCCAGCCGTTCTCGGTCGAGCTCACGCTGCCGCCGCTCTCGGTGCTCTGGCTCGTCCCGGAGGGCCAATAAGCGTCTGGCCGGGTAGTCCTTTCCCGCTCGGTGCGACGTGGCACGGTGAGGGAACAAGCTTCTCGCTCTTCTCCGAGCATGCCGAGGGCGTCGAACTCTGCCTCTTCGGCGAGGACGGCCTCGAGCTGAGGCACGAGCTGAAGCAGCGCTCCGGCCACGACTGGCACGGCTACCTGCCCGGAGTCGGGCCCGGCCAGCGTTACGGCTACCGCGTGCACGGCCCGTACGCGCCGTCCGACGGGCATCGCTTCAACCCCGCGAAGCTGCTGATCGACCCCTACGCGAAGGCGATCGAGGGCGCGGTCGACTGGGATGCTGCGCGCGCGTTCCCGTACCTGCCCGGCGCCGAGGACGGCGACACGCCGGACCCCGAGGACGACGCCGACGCGATCCCGAAGTGCGTCGTGATCGACCCTGCGTTCGACTGGGAGGACGACCGGCCGCCCGAGACGCCGACGCACGACACGGTTCTCTACGAGCTGCACGTCAAGGGCTTCACGAAGCTCCACCCTGGCGTGCGCGAGGACCTGCGCGGCACCTACGCCGGGCTGGCGTCCGATGCCGCGATCGAGTACCTCGTCTCCCTCGGCGTCACCGCCGTCGAGCTGCTTCCCATCCACCAGATCGCCGACGAGCGCTTCCTGCACGACCGCGGCCTCACGAACTACTGGGGCTACTCGACGATCGGCTTCTTCGCCCCGCACGCGCAGTACGCGGCCACCGGGGTCCACGGGCAGCAGGTGAGCGAGTTCAAGGGGATGGTGAAGGCACTCCACCGAGCCGGCCTCGAGGTGATCCTCGACGTCGTCTACAACCACTCCGCCGAGGGCGACCACCGTGGCCCGATGCTCGGCTTCCGGGGCCTCGACAATGTGGCCTACTACCACCTCGAATCCGATCGTCGCCGCTACAGCGACTACACGGGCACCGGAAACTCTCTCAACCTCGCACATCCGAGCGTGCTGCGGATGGTGACCGACTCATTGCGCTACTGGGTCACCGAATGTCACGTCGACGGCTTCCGCTTCGACCTCGCCTCGACCCTCACGCGAGAGTCGGCGTTCCTCGCGGCGGTGCATCAGGATCCGGTTCTCTCGCGCGTCAAGCTGATCGCCGAGCCGTGGGACGTGGGCCCCGGCGGGTATCGCGTCGGCGGCTTTCCACCTCGGTGGAGCGAGTGGAACGACCACTACCGCGACACGATGCGCGACTTCTGGCGGGCTCAGACGACAGCGGCCGCGTTTGCGACGCGCCTGACCGGCTCGAGTGACCTGTACGGGACGGCCGGACGCTCGCCGACCGCGTCAGTGGACTTCATCACGGCCCACGACGGTTTCACGCTCGCCGACCTCGTCTCCTACGAGCACAAGCACAACGAGGCGAACCTCGAGGAGAACCGCGACGGCAACAACGACAACCGCTCCTGGAACTGCGGCGCCGAGGGGCCGACCCGAGACCCGAGAATCCGGGCGCTCCGAGCCCAACAGCAGCGAAACATGCTCGCGACGCTCCTCCTCTCCCAGGGGATCCCGATGCTCGTCGCCGGTGACGAGCGCGGCCGCACGCAGGGCGGCAACAACAACGCCTGGTGCCAGGACAACGAGGTCTCCTGGCTCGACTGGGACGAGACCGAAGCGGCAAGCGAGCTGGCCGCCTTCACGAGGCGGCTGCTCGCGCTTCGCAAGAGCCACGCGGTGTTCAGGCGCACGCGCTTCCTCGACGGCGGCCCCGCCGAGTCGGTGCTTCCGGACGCGTGGTGGTTCCGCCCCGACGGCAGGCCGATGGCCCAGCGCGACTGGCACGAGCTGCGACACCTCGGCGTCTTCCTGAACGGCCAGGAGACGGACCTCGTCACCCACGAGGGCGAGCCGATCGTCGACGACTCGTTCATCGTCTTCGTGAACGCCGAGCCCGAGCCTCTGGTCTACAGGCTCCCGCCACGCCGGTTCGGCCTCGAATGGACGCTCGAGCTGACGACGGCCCATCCTGACGCGACCGGCGAGACCTATGCGGGGCGGTCGTCCGTGACCCTCCCCGCCCGCTCGCTCACTCTCCTCCGCAGAAGCCGCGACTAGAAGACTTCGGTACTCAGTCGACCCCGCAGGCGATCGACGAATAGGGCCACTGGCTGCCGCCGAAGCGGTGACCGTTGACGCGCCAGATCCGGTAGGCGACGATCAACTGCTCGCTCGGGGAGGCCGCTGCCGGCTCGCGCGGAAAGCCCTTGGGCGCGAGGCTCAGCCAGGTGCCGACCGCGATCTGCATGCCGCCGTGGTCGACCGAGGGGTAGCCGCGCCAGTCGCGCGTGGCGTGCCAGTTGGTTGATTCGTGCCGGTGGATGCACATTGCCTCGTTGACCCACCAGCGGGGAAGAGCGAACGCCGTGGCCGCATGGGCCTTGACGGTCGTGAGCGTGGCCGAGACGGAAATAACTGTCGAAGCCACGAGTGATATGAGCATGTGGTACCGCAGGATCGAACCTCCTGATCGGGGACACGGCGCGAGTCGATGTGTCTGATGTGGACTCGTCGAGGGCCGCCCGTGGGGGCGGCGAGGGCCTACGCGAGGCGGCGCTGACCCGCAGGAACGGGCCGGCCAATCGCATTGGTCGGGCCAGTGTAGACGACCTGTTGCCCGCGGCGGCGCGGGAACCGTCGGAATTATCCTGGATTTAGCGCTTTTCGGTCTGCTCTACGAGGTGCTGCAGCAGACCGGAGAGCCCGCGCGTCGCGACAAGATCCCGCTGGTCGACGGCGCCATTCACATTGAGCAGTTGCCACGCCAGCCCCAGCTCGTCGCTGCAACCGAGCTCGGCGGCATACGGCTCGAGCTCGAGCAGAAGCCGCCCGATCCGGGTGCGTGCAGGCTCGGCCTCGCCCGTGTCGGGATCGACGAGGGTGGAGTCGAGCCCGCCGCGGAGCGCGTGCCAGCGGTTCTCGTTGATCACGTGGGTCGGGTGCGCCGGCAAACGGCTGCCGGCGCGAAAACGGGCGCCGAGAGCAGCGACGAGCGACTGCCAGATCGCGGCGATCGCGGCCGTGTGCTCGACCGAGGTCTGCGTGTCGGCGACGCGGAACTCGAGCGTCCCGAAGTCCGGGCGCGGCCGGAGGTCCCACCAGAGGTAGGTCGAGTCGCGGAAGCGCTCACCCTTCGAGCCCCACTCGACGAACTCGGCGAGTGCCTGCCAGGAGCGAAACGCGGGCGGGATGCCCGACCGCGGCTGATCGTCCGCGAGCTTCATGCGGCTCGAGGCAAGGCCGGTGTCAGCGCCCTCGAAGAACGGGGAGTTCGCGGCGAGCGCGCCGACCTCGGGCAGGTAACCGCGAACCGCGTTGTAGACCGCAAGCGCCTCGGCGGGCCCGCCCACGCCGACGTGAACGTGGAGCCCGCTCGGGATGCCGCGCCGGGCGATCCACGGGTACTCCGCGGCGATCTCGTGGTAGCGGGGACGGTTCGTGACCGTCACCGGGCGCGTCGAGGTGGGGTGCGTGCCGGCGGCGAGCAGCCTGACCCGGCCGTCCAGCGCCTCGACGAGGCAGCGCCTGGCGCCCGCGAGCTCGGCGCAGAGATCGGCGACCGTGAGAAACACGGGTGTCACGATCTCGATCTGCGAGGCGCGGAACTCGGCCTGGAAGCGCTCGTCCGGTAGCGCGGCGAGAACCGACTCGATCTCGTCGACGGGCTGCAGGGTCTCGCGGTCGACGAGGATCAGCTCCTCCTCGAGGCCGATCGTCGGCAGCCCTCCCTGCAGGAAGCCGCACTCGTAGAGCGCAGCCAGAGCCTCGACGCCCTCGGGCGGAGAGAGCTCCGGAGCAACGCCGAGAACGGCGGCCAGCCCGGACCCACGAGCCATGCCTGGAATGGTGCTCCCCTCCGGCAGCGGCATGGGTTGAGATCCGGTGACGATCAGGTGAACGTCTCCGCGGCCGACTACCACGGCAGCACCGTCGCCGGAGCGATACTTGCTGCCTTGATCCTGATCATCACGCTCATCCTCGCCCTGCTGTTCCTGCCTACCCCGTGGAACGTGCTGGCAATCGCGCTGGCCGCCGTCTGGGAGGTCTGCTTCGCGGTGGTCGGGATCCGCTGGAGCAGGCGGCGCAAGTCGCAGGTCGGCGTCCAGACCCTCGTCGGGAAGCTCGGCGAGGCCTCGACAGCGCTGGCGCCCCGTGGGCAGGTCAAGATCAACGGCGAGATCTGGGAGGCCCGAGCGTCGCAGAACACCCGTGCGGGCGACACCGTTCGCGTGACGCACGTCGACGGGCTGACACTCGTGGTCGAACCGGCCGAAGCGCCCTGACCGGCATCGACGACCAGACCGAGCGGTTCGAGGCCTGGGTCCAGGAGGCCCTGGACGCGCTTCCGCCGGACATCGCCGGGATGATGGACAACGTCGCCCTGGTGGTCGAGGACGAGCCGCCTCCCGGCGAGAACCTTCTCGGTCTCTATCGAGGAATCCCCCATCCCCGTAGAACCTCCTCCTATGCCGGCGCGTTGCCGGACCTGATCACGATATACCGCCGTCCGCTGGAACGCCATTACGGCTACGACCCCGAGGTGCTGCGCGCTCAGGTCCGTCGCACGGTCCTCCACGAGATCGCGCACCACTTCGGGATCAGCGACGAGCGCCTCGTCGAGATCGACCGCTACTGACCTAAAATTGACGGCTCCTGAAAAAAGGCGCACAGTGCGCCGGTAGGTTTCCGGGCCGTGGCCACAATCGTCCAAAAATACGGCGGCACCTCGGTCGCCGGCCCCGAGGAGATCAAGCGCGTCGCCGCACGGATCGTCAAGACCGCCGAGGCCGGGAACAAGGTCTGCGCGGTCGTCTCGGCGATGGGGCACACGACCGACGAGCTGATCCAGCTCGCCGCGCTCGTCACATCCGACCCGCATCCGCGCGAGCTCGACGTGCTGCTCACCTCGGGCGAGCGGATCTCGATGGCGCTCGTCTCGATGGCGATCAACGACCTCGGCCACGAGGCCATCTCGCTCACGGGGTCGCAGGCGGGGATCGTCACCGACACGAGCCACGGCAGGGCCCGCATCGTCGAGATGCGCCGCGGGCGCGTCCACGAGGCGCTCGACAGCGGGCAGATCGCGATCGTCGCCGGTTTCCAGGGCGTGTCGACGACGCGCGACATCACGACGCTCGGACGCGGCGGCTCCGACACGACAGCGGTAGCGCTCGCGGCCTCGCTGCACGCAGAGGTGTGCGAGATCTACACCGACGTCGACGGCGTCTACAGCGCGGATCCGCGGATCGTCCCGAACGCGCGGAAGCTCAAGCAGGTTTCGTACGAGGAGATGCTCGACCTGGCGGCTGCGGGCGCGCGCGTCCTGGCGCTGCGCTCGGTCGAGTACGCTCGCAACCACGGCGTGAAGATCCACGTCCGCTCGTCGTTCAACGACACCGAAGGCACGTGGATCGTCAAGGAGGAAGACATGGAGCAGGCCATCATCTCGGGCATCGCCCACGACACCAGCGAGGCGAAGGTGACGATCAGGCGCGTTCCCGACCGGCCCGGCGTCGCCGGCCGCACGTTCCGCCCGCTTGCGGACGCCGGGATCAACATCGGCGAGATCGTCCAGAACACCTCGCTCGACGGCCTGGCCGACATCTCCTTCACGCTCCCCGAGGACGAGCTCACCCGCGCAGAGCCGATCCTGGAGCAGCTCTCACGCGAGATCGAGGCCGAGGGCTTCACGTCGGAGCGGGATATCGCCAAGGTCTCGGTGATCGGCGCCGGGATGAAGACGAACCCGGGCGTCGCGGCCGCGATCTTCGAGGCGCTCGCCGATGCGGGGATCAACATCGAGATCATCTCGACGTCGTCGATCCGCGTCTCGTGCGTCGTGCCGGCGAGCGAGTGCGACCGCGCCGTGAACGTGATCCACGAGCGGCTGCTGCTCGCGGACGTGTTCTACGACTCGGGCGACGTCGACTGAGCTTCCGGCTCGGCGAACGCCATCAGACGGCCGCAGCCGGCGGCGGCGCTCCGAGATCGGTGGCGACGCGGACGAACTCGTCGCGATCGATCTCGCCGCGGGCGTAGCGCATCCGCACCGATTCGACGGCCGCGTCCGGGCCGGCGCTCGCCGAAGCGGTCCCGCCGCCCCCGCCGCCGCGCGTCAGCCGGAGGAGCGTGTAGACCGCGAACGCGATCAGCGCCACGAACAGGACGAGGAGCAGCAGCCAGAGAACCGGATGCCCCTGGTGGTCGTGGGCGTGATCGAAGAAGACCTGATGGCCGCGCGGCACGACCTGAATGTTATGCCGTTGCCGGCTCGCTCGCGCGAATCGGTGCGCCGCCGAGCGCTGCGCTCGCCGTCGCCGTGAACAGGTGGTAGAGGATGAGCAGCTGGATCAGCGCGAGCGACTCCGAGCGGTGCAGGTCGTTGCCGATCGTGAACTCGCCGAGACGCTCCGAGCGCAGGTGGCTCGCGAAGTGCAGCCCGTCCCAGATCATCTCCTCGATCGCCTCGGCCCGGTCGCGGTTGAGCCGCCCCGGGATGTGGAGGTGGATCTCGTCCTCGACCTGCGTGATCCCGATGCCACCGGGCTCCCCGTCGATCACCGAGCTGAAGTCCGGGTGCTTGAGGGTCGGGCGGAGCACGAGCCGCGCGTCGAGATGCTCCTGGTCGCCGGAGGCGTTCGGCAGGAACGAGACCACGATGTCCGCGTGCTTCTGCTGCGGCCGGATGTAGGCCTCGGAGTCCGGCTCGCGCCGGTCGAGCTCGGAGAGCACCTGGTCGGTGGTGTAGCCGCGGCGCGAGCAGTCGCGCTGCACCTTCCACTTGCGGCGGAGCTCCTCGGGCGGCGCCAGGTAGATCCGCACGTCGAACAGGCGCCGGAGATCGTCGGTGTAGTAGCCGAGCAGGCCCTCGACGACCGAGAACTGCTTCGGGTCGACCCGTACGAGCGGGCCGAAGGTGCCGTCGTTGTGCTGGTAGACGGGCTTCAGGAAGCCGTCGGCGTTCCGCATGTGCTCCAGGTGCTGGGCCATGATGTCCATGTAGTTGCACTCGGGATCGAGCGGCGTGATGTTCCGCTCCGCGCGCTGCCGGCGGTCGTAGCGGTGGTAGTCGTCGACGCAGACGTGCGTGACGTTGTCCTCTCCGAGCACGCGGACGAGACCGCGGGTGAGAGTCGTCTTGCCGGCGGCGGAGTCGCCGACGACGCCGAGGATGATCGAGCGTCCCACCTTGGCCTCCTTGCTTGCGGTCACATTGACCCGAGAACGGGCAGATCGTCGTCCTCGGGCTCGTGGTCCTCGGCGAACACGCTGCTCTGCAGGATGTCGTCGGGGGAGATGGTCATCAGTTCCTCGCGCGAGAGCACGCCCTCGCCGCTGCCGAACAGCCGGTTGGCCTGGCGCAGCCGCGCCCGGTCGATCGAGTTACGGACGCTGCGGCCGTGCGCGAAGCGCGGGCGGGTCACGCGCCGGTCGAGGTATTCGCGGAACGTGTCTTCCGCGCCGGGCCCGAACACGTAGCTCTGGTTCTGCATCATCAGGTTCGCGATCGCCATCAGCTCGTCGACGTCGTAGTCCGGGAAGTCGATGTGATGGGCAACGCGCGACGACAGGCCGGGGTTCGAACGGAAGAAGTCGTCCATCCGGTCCTTGTATCCGGCGAAGATCACGACGAGGTTGTCGCGCTCCGCCTCCATCACCTGGAGCAGGATCTCGATCGCCTCACCACCGTAGTCGCGCTCGTTCTCGGCCTTGTAGAGGTAGTACGCCTCGTCGATGAAGAGCACGCCGCCGTAGGCACGACGGAGCACTTCCTTCGTCTTCGGCGCGGTGTGGCCGACGTACTGACCCACGAGGTCGTCACGGGTGACCGCCACGACGCGGGCTTCCTCGATGTAGCCGAGACGGTGGAGCACCTGCGCCATCTTCATGGCGACGGTCGTCTTCCCCGTCCCGGGGTTTCCGGTGAACGACATGTGGAGCGACGGGCGCTCCGAGGCAAGTCCCACCTCGGAGCGCAGCTTGTCGATCAGAAGCAGAGCCGCGATCTCGCGGATCCGCGTCTTGACCGGCCGGAGCGCGATCAGCTCGTGATCGAGCTGGTCGAGCACCTCGAGGACGTTCGTCTCGCTGAGAACCGCACCGAGGTCGGCCTCGTCGGCGATCGGACGATCGACCTCCTCCTCGTCGGCCTCTTCGGGCTCGGCGACGATCTCGGCCGGACGCATGCCGAACTGGAAGCTCACGAGCCGTTCGACTCCGCCGACGCGGCCGGCTTCCCGTCGTAGGAGGCGCGGGCATTCGCGCTGTCGCCCTCCACCTGCCTCAGGCGGTAGCTGTTGACGCGGCCCGGGCCCTGGATCCGGTCGAGCTTGAAGGGCTTCTCGACGGCGGGCCGGTTGACGATCAGCGCGAGCGCCGTCGTCGCGCGGCCCAGCTTCGGGTCGTAGGCGATCAGCTTGATGTAGTGGTCCGGGAAGGCCTCACGCGCCGCGCGAACCTCGCGCAGGATGTTGTCGGCGTCCTCGGGCTTCGTGTCGAACACCGGCAGGCCCCACATCTCCCAGTAGGAGTTGCGCGGATGCGGATCGTCGGTGTACTCGACGGACATGGCCCAACCGTTCGTGACGCAGTACTTGATCTGCTCTGCGATCTGCTCGTCCGTGAAGTCGGGCAGGAACGAGAAGGTTCCCTGTGTGACTCTCATCGCTTGGTCCCCCTCTCCTAGTAGCCGATTGACGGCACGAGCTGCACGTCGGGCATGTCGGTGGATTCGAACTCGAACGTGATGTCCTTCCAGACCTGCAGCGCCGCGTTCAGCTCGGGGCAGCCCTTGGCCGCCTTGTCGAGGATGTCCGGGCCTTCCTGGAAGTAGTCCTTGCCGGCGTTGCGCGCCTCGATCATCGCCTCGACGGCGACGCGGTTGGCGGTTGCGCCCGCGGCGATGCCCATCGGGTGGCCGATCGTGCCGCCGCCGAACTGGAGCACGACGTCCTCGCCGAGGTAGTGCAGGAGCTGGTGCATCTGGCCGGCGTGGATACCGCCCGACGCAACCGGCATGACGCCCGGCATCGAGCCCCAGTCCTGGTCGAAGAAGATGCCCCAGCGGGGATCCTCGGGGATATGACCGTCGCGAAGGACGTCGTAGAAGCCCTTCGTGGTCGACGGGTCGCCCTCGAGCTTGCCGACGACGGTTCCGGCGTGGATGTGGTCGACCCCCATCAGGCGGCACCACTTGGCGATCACGCGGAAGCTGACGCCGTGGGTCTTCTGGCGGGTGTAGGTGCCGTGGCCTGCGCGGTGGAGGTGCAGGATCAGCCCGTTCGCGCGGGCCCACTTGGCCATCGACTGGATCGCGGTGTAGCCGATCGTCAGGTCGATCATGATGATGATCGAGCCGAGCTCCTTCGCGAACTCGGCGCGCTCGTACATCTCTTCCATCGTTCCGGCAGTCACGTTCATGTAGCTGCCCTTGATCTCGCCGGTCGCAGCCTCGGCCCGCGCGACGGCTTCCATCACGTAGGAGAAGCGGTCGTGCCAGCGCATGAACGGCTGCGAGTTGATGTTCTCGTCGTCCTTGGTGAAGTCGAGGCCGCCGCGAAGCGCCTCGTAGACGACACGGCCGTAGTTCTTGGCGGACAGGCCGAGCTTCGGCTTGACGGTCGCGCCGAGGATCGGGCGGCCGAACTTGTCGAGCATCTCGCGCTCCATGATGATCCCGTGGGCCGGGCCCTGGAAGGTCTTCACGTAGTGGAGCGGGATGCGCATGTCCTCGAGGCGCAGTGACTTGAGCGCCTTGAAGCCGAAGACGTTGCCGATGATCGACGAGGTGAGGTTGGCGATCGAGCCTTCCTCGAAGAGGTCGATGTCGTAGGCGATCCGGGCGATGAACTGGTCGGTGCCGGGGACGGCATCCACCTGGTACGCCTTCGCCTGGTAGTGCTTGTGGTCGGTGAGCCTGTCTGTCCAGACGACCGTCCAGGTCGCGGTCGACGACTCTCCCGCTACGGCAGCGGCGGCTTCGATCGCGTCGACGCCGGGCTGGGGGACGATCCTGAACGCGGCCAGGATGTCGGTGTCCTTGGGGACGTAATCGGCGTCGTAGTACCCCATCTCCGCGTACGGGGTGACTCCTGCCGACCAGCGCTCTTTCTTCTCGAGACTGCTGGATTCGTTCGGTGTCGGACTCATGGAATTTTTCTCTCCCGCTCTGTCGTTGGGCACCTCAAGAGTACGCCAACGACCGATAGACTTCAAATAAGACTCTTAGGGTTTTTGATCGTCTCTTACTTATGTGTTTCGGGCGCGTGATCGGGTTCTGATTGAATCGCGATGTGACCGCTCTGTACCGCAAGTACCGCCCGCAGACCTTCGACGAGGTGGTCGGGCAGGAAGCGGTCGTGCGGACGCTCTCGAATGCGATCGAGAGCGGAAATCTACGTCAGGCCTACCTGTTTGCGGGACCACGCGGCACCGGGAAGACCTCGCTCGCCCGGATCCTCGCGAAGTCGGTCAACTGCAAGCTCGGGCCGACCGCGCACCCGGACAACACGTGCCACGCGTGCGTGTCGATCTCGAACGGCACCTCGATGGACGTGATCGAGATGGATGCAGCCTCGCAGCGCGGGATCGACGACATCCGCGACATCCGCGAGCGCGTCGTGCTGCAGCCGGTCGAGGGGCGGTCGAAGGTCTACATCCTCGACGAGGCCCACCAACTAACGGACGCGGCCTGGAATGCGCTCCTGAAGCTGATCGAGGAGCCTCCTCCCCACCTGCTCTTCATCTTCTGCACCACCGACCTCGCGAAGGTGCTGCCGACGGTGCGCTCGCGCTGCCAGACGTTCGTGTTCCAGCGGCCGCGGCTCCCGGAGCTCGTGCGGAAGCTGCGGCTGATCGCGGACGCCGAGGGGATCACGGTGCCTGATGCGGCGCTGGCGCTGGTGGCCCGCGGGGGGCGCGGCGCCTATCGCGATGCCGAATCGACGCTCGACCAGCTCGCGGCCTCGACGGGCGCGACGATCACGGTGCAAGACGTGCTGGCGCTGCTCGGGGCGGTCGAGGACGAGGTCCTGTTCCGGCTGTGCGACCAGGTCGTCGACCGCGACACCGCGGGCGCTCTGCTCTTCCTCGAGCAGCTGTCCGAGGAAGGGCAGGATCTCGGCCGGCTCGTCGTCGATCTACTGGAGCACCTGCGTCACCTGATGCTCGTGCAGGCGACCGGCGAGGTGCCGGACACGCTGCCGGTGACCGAGGAGTCCCGCGAGCGGCTGCGCGAGCAGGCGAACCAGCTCTCCGCGCCCACGGTTCTACGGATGATCGACCTTCTGCACGTGGCCGTCGACGACATGCGCCAGGGCGGCGACCCGCGGCTGCCGCTCGAGCTGGCGCTCGTGAAGGTGACCCGCGCGAGCTCGGATCTGTCGCGCGAGTCGCTCGCCTATCGCGTGGAGCAGCTCGAGCAGCCCGGGCATTCGGCTCCGGCGGTCTCACCGCTCCCTGCGGCCGCGCCGCCCGCGCCGCCCGCGCCGGTGCGCGAGGCGCCCGAGCCCGTTGCGCCCGCCCCGGCCCCTGTCTCGGTCTCTGCTCCGGTTCCGGCTCCAGTTCCGGATGCAACCCCGCCGGCGGCGACCTCCGCCCCACCGAAGCTCGAGCTCGCCGAGCTGCAGGAGGCCTGGCGTCGCTCGATTCTCCCCACGGTGGAAGGTCAGGGTGGAGGGATCCCGGCCGCAGCGATGCTGGCCGAGGCGCATCCCGCCGCTCTCGAGGACGACGTCCTCACGCTCGAGTTCCCGGAGGGCGCCCAGTTCCACCGCAAGCACGCCGAGGAGCCGAAGAACGTGGCGCTGCTCGAGAACGCCCTCTACGAGGTCACGGGCCGCCGGCTCCAGATCGCCTTCGCGACCGGCGCCCGCCCCGACCCGAGAGCCTCGGAGCCCGACCGCCCCGCCACCGAGGAAGAGATCGTCGAGCTCGTGAAGACGACGTTCGACGCCCAAGAGCTCGACGTCTGATCCGGCCACGTCGCGAACCGCCCGTGGGCGGAGTGGACACTCGGTCCGACCGGCGCGCACGGGCACAATGGCGCGGTGTTCAGCCCCTCGGTCGAGAATCTCGTCGCGCAGCTGACGCGGCTGCCTGGAATCGGGCAGCGGACGGCGCAGCGGCTGGCGTTCCACATCCTGCAGCGGCCGCCCGAGGAGGCGCTCGCGCTCGCTGCTGCCCTCGCCGAGGTGAAGGAGCGCGTTCGCTTCTGCCGCGAGTGCGGCAACCTGACCGAGGAGGAGACCTGTGCGATCTGCCTCGACGCCCGCCGCGACCACGCCACGATCTGCGTCGTCGAGCAGCCTGTCGACGTGGTCTCGCTCGAGCGAACGGCTGCTTATCACGGCCTCTACCACGTGCTCGGCGGCGCACTGAGCCCGATCGACGGTGTCGATCCATCGGATCTCCGCATCGACGAGCTGATCCATCGCGTCGACGCGAACGGGGTGACCGAGGTCGTGCTCGCGACGAATCCGACGATGACCGGGGAAGCGACCGCCGCCTACCTCGCCGATCGCCTGCGCGAGAAGGTGCGTGTCACGCGTCTGGCGAGCGGGCTCCCGGTCGGCGGCGACCTCGAGTACGCCGACGAGGTCACGCTCGGGCGCGCGCTTTCGGGCCGTCGCGAGGTCTAGGCTCGCGACCCTGGGCAGGGTCGTTAGCATAGACAACTATCAGGGCTGAAACGGATATCCGCGAGTCGACGGCAGAGGTGCTCCGGCTGGCGCTCGCGCGCAGCAGCCGCCGGCTGCGCCAGCAAGCGGGACACGAGCTGTCCCCGTCCCGCGCCGCCGTGCTCGCCACGATCGCCCGTGAAGGCCCGATCAGCCCGAGCGCCCTTGCGACCCTGGAGCGCGTCAGCCGCCCGACCGTGACGCGCCTCGTCGAAAAGCTCGCGGCAGCAGGGCTCGTCGACTGCGCCCCCGATCCGGCCGACGGCCGTTCCTACCTGATCTCGCTCTCGGAAAGCGGTTCCGCCCTCCGCGAGCTCAGGCACGCCCGCAAGAACGCCTACCTCGCGAAGCTGATCGCGAGCGCCTCGCCCGAGGAGCTCGATGTTCTCGAGCGAGCCGCCGTGCTCCTCCTCCGCCTGATCGACGAGGACGAATGATCGCCAGGCTCCGGTTTGCGCTCCGATCGCTCTCGATCCGCAACTACCGGCTGTACTTCCTGGGCCAGGTCGTGTCGGTTTCAGGCACCTGGATGCAGCAGGTCGCGATCGCCTGGCTCGTTCTTCGGCTGACGGGCTCGGCATTCGCGCTCGGGGTGACGACCGCCTTGCAGACTCTCCCGTATCTCTTCCTCGGCCCCTGGGGCGGTCTCGTCGCCGACCGCGTGTCGAAGCGCAGGCTCCTGATCTGCACCCAGCTTGCTCAGGTAATTCCTCCGGTGATTCTCTGGGTCGTAGCCGAACGAGGCGCCGCACAGATCTGGATGGTCTATGTCCTCGTGCTGTTCCGCGGCGTGATCAACACATTCGACAACCCTGCTCGCCAGAGCTTCGTGACCGAGATGGTCGGCCGCGACCGGGTCGTCAACGCCGTGTCGCTGAACGCCTCGATCATCCAGGCGGGCCGACTGATCGGCCCGGCGATCGCGGCGGTCGTGATCGCAACGCTCGGTCTCGCGCCGTGCTTCATCCTGAACGCGCTGACCTTCCTGTTCATGGTCGGGATGCTGCTGCTGATGCGCCCGGCCGAGCTCACACCTGCCCCGGTCCTGCCGCGGCGAAAGGGCCAGCTTCGAGAAGGGCTGGCGGTCGCCGCCCGGACGCCCGAGCTGCGGGTCCCGCTCGGGATGATGGCGGTCGTCGGGCTGCTCGCCTTCAACTTCACCGTGGTGCTGCCGGCGGTCGCCAGGTTCACGTTCGGCGGGAGCGCGACGACCTACGCGCTGATGGTCAACTTCCTCGCCGTCGGCGCGCTCGGCGGCGCGCTCGTCTCCGGCACACGCACGAGCGTGACGCAGCGGATGGTCGCCTGGTCGTCTGTCGCGTTCGGGGTGGCGCTCGGCGCGGCGGCCGTCGTGGACGACCTTGCCGTGTTCCTCGTGGCGATGATCGCCGTCGGTGCAGCGAGCGTCCTGTTCTCGGCTTCGGTGCAGTCGTCGCTGCAGCTCGCTGCCGCACCCGAGATGCGAGGCCGGATCCTGTCGCTCTATCAGCTCGTCTACATGGGAACGACGCCGCTCGGCGCGCTCGTGGTCGGCGCGCTCGCCTCGACGGTCGGCCCGCGCTCGGGGCTGGTGCTCGGCGCGGCCGGCGCGCTCGTCGCGGGCGCGGTCGGGATCTGGCTGCAGAGACGCTCGTCCGATCCTTCGACAAGCGGCCGCCCGGAGACGATCCTCTCGTCCGGCGCCACGGCTCCGGCTCGACGCTAACCTAGGAACATGGCGCGCGACACACGCATCGGCGTCGTCGGCGGCACGGGCGCCGTCGGCAAGGTCACCCTCGGCCTGCTCGGCGAGCACGGCTTCGAGAACGTGCGCGTCTTCGCTTCGGCGCGGTCGGCAGGCACCGAGGTCGGCGGCCACCTCGTCGAGGAGGCGACGCCCGAGGCGCTCGCGACGAGCGACGTCGACATCTTCCTCTTCTCCGTCGGCACCGGGGCCTCACGCGAGCTCGTCCCGTACGCGGTCGAGAGCGGCGCGATCGCGATCGACAAGTCATCCGCCTACCGGCTCCAGGACGGGATCCCGCTCGTCGTCCCCGAGGTGAACGGAGCGCGCGCGGTCGGGAACGGCAGCATCATCGCCAACCCGAACTGCTGCACGATCCCGCTCACGTGCGTCCTGAAGCCGCTCCACGAGGCGGCCGGCCTGACCCGCGTCCGGGTGGCGACCTACCAGTCGGTCTCCGGCGCCGGGGCCCAGGCGATGGACCGCCTCGCGAATGAGCAGCCGGCCGAGCACGACCTTCGCATGGACTGGGAGTTCGACGGCGAGGAGTTCGACGAGGAGTCGAAGCTTCGCGCCGAGACCCAGAAGATCATGGAGCTCCCCGACCTTCCGATCCAGGCAACCTGCGTCCGCGTGCCGGTGATGGTCGGCCACGCCGAGGCGATCTGGATCGAGACCGACGACGAGCTCACCGCCGAGCAGGCAACAGCGATTCTCGGAGGCGCGCCGTCCATCCGCCTGGACGAGTTCCCCTCACCCGGGAAGGCCAAGGGAATCGACGAGGTCCTGGTCGGCCGCATCCGCCGCGACCCGACCGTCGACCGCGGCCTGGCGCTCTTCCTGGCGAGCGACAACCTTCGCAAGGGCGCCGCACTGAACGCGATCCAGATCGCGGAGCTGGTGCTGGACAGCACCCGCGCCGCCGCTGTCTGATCGAAACGGCTTAGAACCTCGAATCGGGGGACAGTCCCCAGACACGTCCCGGCAGGCCACGACGGGGGACTGTCCCCAGAAGGTTCTTGGGCGGAGCCGTATCGGCCCCGCCCCGTCCTCGCATCAGAGCTTCGGAGAGTGCGTCAGCTCGAGCGGATGATCGTGCCGACGTGCTCGTCGCGCAGTGCCCGGGTCAGGTTGCCGGGGACCAGGCCGTTGACGACCTGAACGGCGTTGACGTGCCGGGTGGTCAGGAGCACATCGAGGAACGTCCGATCGACGGGCAGCGTCGCCGGGCCGCCGTCGAGGAGGGCCCCGGCCGTCGTCTCGGGGATGAGGTCGGCCGACCCCTTGTTCGGATCTGAGGTGTAGACGCCGTCGACATCCTCGACGATCACGAGGCGGCGAGCGCCGAGGGCATCCGCGATCAGGAGTGCCCCGGTGTCGCCGCGGTGCATCGGAACGCGCCCGGCTGCCGGCGGAAACTCGTGCGCGTTATAGGGCGGGTAGGCGGCGCTGACGACACCCTGCGAGGCCGCGAGGTGGATGGCCAACTGGCCTCCGACCACGCCGTGATCGACGTAGGAGACACCATCGTTGGCCAGCAGATTGGCCAGGATGCTCCCGTTCTGCCCGGACTCCGTGGAGGCGAGTCCCTGCAGGTTGCCGACAGGGAGGCCCAGGTCAAGCCCGACGCTGAAGATGTGGCGCGCCCGGATGCCGGCACCGGTCAGGATGAGCAGCTTGTGCTCGGGCAGGACCCGGCGCAGTTCGTCGACCAGGGGCAGGATGGCGTCGGCGCCCCGGTCCATGATGGAGCGCCCACCGACCTTGACGACGGTCAGCCAGGGCAGGAGCCGGATCGGCTCCCGGGCCGCGGCCGGCCTGGTCAGATCGGCGTCGAGGAGGGTCTGACGGGCGAGCAGCGACTCAACAGTCTTCGGCGCGTTCGTAGCAGTTGTCATAGTCACAGGCCTCCTCAGTCGGCGGTGATGATCGTGCCGACGTGCTCGCCGGCGAGGGCGCGGGTGATGTTTCCCGGAACGAGCCCGTTGATGACCTGCACGGACCGGACGTGCCGGGCCGACTTCATCAGGTCGAAGACGGGGAACTCGATGATCGAGTCCTGCAGGCCACGGGCCTTCAGCTCGTCGACCGTGATCTCGGGGATGAACTCGGCGTCGGGGTTCGTCTTGGGGTTGGCGCTGTACAGCCCGTTCTCGTCCTTGACGTAGATCATCGCCTTGCATCCGAAGTTCTCGGCCACCATGTAGCAGCCGGCGTCGGTCCGGTACGGCGGGATCAGTCCCTGCTCCGAGAGGCGCATCCACATGCCGTACGGCGGCATGCCGGCGAAGATCACGGCGTGGACCTGGTCGAGGATCAGCGGCATGGCCGAGATCCCGGCGCCGCCGACGACGGGTACGCCGTGCTTGGCCATCAGCAGGCCCAGCATCTCGGCGTTCTGGCCGGCCACGGCCGAGCCTACCCCGGTCAGCACGCCCGTGGGCAGGCCGACACCGGCGGCGATCGAGTACAGATGGCGTGCCCGCGTCCCCGCCCCGGTCCCGATCAGCAGCTGGTGCTCCGCCTTGGCGGCGACCAGCTCATCGACCAGGGGGTAGACCGCGGCCCGGCCCCGATCGATGACCGACTGCCCACCGATCTTGAGCACGGTGGCGTCCGGGAGGATGCGGAGATCCGGTGCGGACTCTGTGGCCTTCAGAAGGCCCTCGTCCGTCAATGAGCCCTCGAGGAGCAGGGTCTCGAGCTCGGACATCGCGTTCGACATATACACCTCTTTCAGTTGCGAATGGGCCACGCCCTTCCCCGGAGCGCCCGCCAAAGAGAAGACGAAAACCTAAGACGGTCGTTGTCGTCCGGGTCCAGGCTACAGCCGGATCTCGCTCAAAACCCGGCAAACGCCGGATCCGTCGCCGACGATCGCGTCACGACGGTACCGGCGCCCAATTTGTTGTTACATAGGTGTAATAGTTATTCACAAACGTAATGCCCAGGTTGCCGCCGAACCGCGCGAACCGGCGCAACCGAACCGCATAGCAAGCGCCTACGCATGGAAACAGACGTCGAAATCTCGCAACTCCCCTTGACAGGCGCACTCGCGCCGAGCATCGAGAGAGGCTGAGTAACTTGCTCTCATGCTCCGTGACCTTCGCCAACCCTGGCTCTTCTTCGTCCTTGCACTCGGCTTCGGAGTGGTCGCCTATGCCGCGAGCGGAGAGAACGTCACCCGCGGCATCATCGGCGGGCTGGCGTTCGCGGCGCTGATCTCGGGCTGGCTCGCAGCCCGGAGGCGGTGGTGGTGACCTCCGGCCTGCGTGCGGGGCGGGAGACGAACGCGGCGTCGCGAGCGCGAGCGCCGCGCCGTCCCGGCGCAGAGATCTGCGCGCACGACGTCGCCGCGTGACTTGCCGGTGCTAGGCGGCGTGCCGCGGCAGCGCCCTGCGCCACAGCCGCGACAGCATGAGCGTCGGGACGAGCCAGACGACCAGGAACCCGGCGAGCTCGACCGCACTCGCGCCATGGATCAGAAGCGTCAACGCGAGCACGACGACGAGCACGCAGCTGAACACCAGCCAGGCCCCCGTGAACAACACGACCGCGGCACCGCGGACAAGAGACCTGGCGATCGCCTGACCTGTCTGCACCGGCAGGCCGACGCACGCACGTTGCAACTCCCGCCGGGAGCGTGCACGAAGAGCGAGCTCGGTGCGATCGGAGAGCTCCTCGAGCGTCAATCTTCCCCGAACGAAGTGCTCGCGCAGCGTTACGACGGCACGTTCCCTCTCCGCGTCACCGACCAGCACCACTCTGAAACTGTAACGATCGATCCGTTCTCGCGCCGATCGTCTCAACCGAGAACGAGCGCTGCGGATCGACCTAGGGTCGCGGGGCCGGAAGCGGCTCGGGCATGAAGGCCTCCTTCACGACCCGCAGCACCCGCGCACGCTTGCCTTCCTCGACCGGCTGGAGCCCGCCGAGCTCGAGCCGCGCCAGCCCGACGCGGCCGGACGTGCGCACGACCCGGAAGCCGAAATCGCCCAGAAAATCAGCCGGGAACACCGTGCGATGCGCGCGGAAGCGGCCCTCGGGGCCGTCGCTCTCGACCCAGCGGTAGGCGAACGCCTCGATCGCGGTCGCGCCCCGGTCGCGCGCCTCGCCGATCGCGGCGAGGATCAGCGACTGCAGCGCCCACGGCGCCGACTCGTCCACGAGGTAGGCACAGGTGACGAGCATCGCGTCGTCCGAGGGCGGGCCCGCCGGCAGCTCGTACGCATGCGGGAACAAAGGCGCCGGCCCGTACTGGATGACGCCGAGCGCATGGCCGTCGTCCCCGTAGTAGACCGTCCCGAACGCGCCGAACTCGTCCTCGACCTTCTCCATCCACCGGGTCTTGTCGACCCGGCGCGAGCCACGCGACTGCCACCACACGCACTCGTGGCAGACCGAGGGCGCCGTCTCGAGTGTCAGCTTCGTCAGCCCTGTGAGCCCGGCCCCGGTCATTGGATCTCCTCGACCACGACGTTCACGGCAGCGGGGCGGGCGTCTGTCATCCGCTCGAGGTAGTCGGCAACGCCGACCTGCACAGCCGCCCCCACCGCGGGAATCGAGACCCCCCAGCGGAGCGCCAGATGCAGCACGATCTCGCCGCCGTCCACCCGGATCCCCTTGCGCACCCCCTCGACGATCCCGGTGACGCCGTCCACCTCGCGCGCCGCGTCGGCCGCATAGCGCGCGACCACGTCGGGCGAGATGACGCTCTGCCCCACTCAGCCCTCGAGCTTCTCGATCACCGGTCCGACGGGAACGACATGGCGCTTGAACTTCAGCGCGGACGCCGGCACGCCGGCGGCGACACCGATCAGCTGCGAGAGATGCAGGATTGGGATCCCGAACTTCCGGCCCGTCGTCGCCTCGAGCTTCGACTGCCACGCATCGAGCGAGAGATGGCAGAGCGGGCACGGCGTCACCATCGCGTCGGCGCCGGCCTCGATCGCCTGCTCGATCGGCTGGATCAGCTCGCCGAGAGCCGTCTCCTCGCGCGCCTGGATGATCGGGAACCCGCAGCACTTGAGCTTCGCCGGGTAGTCGACCGCCTCGCCGCCGCACGCCTCGATGATCCGCTCGAGCGACGACGGCTGATCGGGATCCTCGAAGCCCATCACGCGTGACGGGCGCAGGATCTGGCAGCCGTAGAACGGCGCGATCTTCAGGCCCTTCAGCCCCTTGTGCGCCGCCTCGACGAGCGCCGGATAGCCCTCCTCCCCCGCGAGCTCCCAGAGCAGGTGCCGCACGTCGATGTCGCGATCATAGGCCGGGACGCCGACGGCGACGAGGTTCGCGTTGACGCGATCGCGTAGCTCGGCGTCGCCCATCAGCTGGAAGTTCGCCTGACGCAGGTTCAGCGTGCAGACGTTGCAGACCGTCATCAGCGTGTCCGCTCCGGTCGCGGCCCCGTAGGACAGGATCCGCGCGTTCAGATGGAGGTAGTAGTCGGGCTCCGCCTCCTGGATGTCGCCCGCGCCGCAGCACGTCACCGACTCGAGCTCGATCAGGTCGAGCCCGACCAGCGGAGCGAGAGCCTGCGTCGAGGTGTCGAGCTCCTTGGCCGACAGCGAGGCCAGGCAGCCCTTGTAGTACGCGACCTGCTTCAACGCGCCCTCTTTTCACTCGGAAGATACGGCTTCGGGAACGAGCCCGACGCGTACGGATCGGCGGCGTCGTCGTGGTGGCCGTGAGCCAGCTTCGCCATCGCCGCCTCGCCCTGGACGATGCCCGCGAAGCCGCGCTCGTCCTGCTCGTACAGAAGATCGTGGAGCCGCCGTGACTCGCGCACATCCTTCGCGACATGCGGCGGGAACGGCGTCGGTACCTTGCCCTTCTTCAGCAGCCCGAGTGCGAACTTCGTCTGCCGGATCGACTCGACGATGCCCTGCGTCTTCGGCACGAGCTCGGTCTCGCGGAGCCACCCGGTCGTCTTCGCCGACGTGACGAACCACTTCGCGTGCTTCGCGCCCATGTCGCGGGTGATCCCTTCCTTGATCGACTCGGCGCCGAGCTTCGCGATCGCGTCGCGCGGGTCGACGCCCTTGGGGCAGCGCTCGTTGCAGAAGTAGCAGCGCGTGCACTCCCAGATGCCGTGCTGATGGTTGAGCTCCTCGAGCCGGCTGTTCTTCGCGCCGTCGCGCGGGTCGCCGACGAAGCGCATCGCCTTCGCGAGCGCCTGCGGGCCGACGAAGTCCGGGCTCGACTCCATCGCGTTGCACTCCGATACGCAGGCGCCGCAGTTGATGCACAGCGACTCCTTGTGGACGGCAGCCATCCGCTTCGGCGAGATCACGTGCTCCCGGCCGGCGGGCGGGATCGTGTACCCGGGCTGGAGATATGGGTTGACGGAGCGGAACTTCGACCAGAACGGATCCATGTCCACGACGAGGTCCTTGAGGATCGGCATGTTCCCCATCGCCGAGATCACCGGCGCCTTGCCCGCGTCCGCGAACTTCTTCATCGGCGTCTTGCAGGCGAGCACCGTGACTCCGTCGATCCGCATCGCGCAGGAGCCGCAGATCATCATCCGGCAGCTGCGGCGGTAGGCCAGTGTCCCGTCGTGGCGGTCCTTCACAAGATCGAGCACGTCGAGCAGCGTTGCCTCCTCCGAGGCATCGACCTCGTACTCCTTCAGCTCGCGCTTCCCGCTCGCGGCATCGGAGCGCCAGATCTTCAAGCCGACCTGCATCAGTAGCTCCTCTCGACGGGTTCCCACTTCGTGATCGTGACGGGGCTCCAGGTGTGCGACGGCTTCCCGTCCACCCAGCGGATCTCGGAATGCTTGAGGAAGCTCTCGTCGTCCCGATCCGGGAAGTCGTCCGGCCGCGAGTGCGCTCCACGGCTCTCCTTCCGCTCGATCCCGCCGCGCAGCATGCAGGCGGCGAGCTCGAGACACCCGCCGAGCTCGAGCGCCTGGGTCAGGTCGCTGTTGAACACCTCGCCCTTGTCCTCGACGACGACCTTCTTGTAGCGCTCGCGGAGCCCGTCGATGATCCCGACCTGCTCCTGCATCTGGTCGTCACGGCGGAAGACGCCGAAGTTGTCGAGCATCGAGGCTCCGAGCTCGTCTCGGATCTTCCAGGGGCGCTCTCCGTCCGTCCGGCCGAGCAGCGTGTCGAGCTCCGCCTGGGCATCGGTGAGCGCCGACTCCGGAATGTCCGCGGGCGCCCGGGCGATCAGCGACGCCTCGGCGGCCGCGCGCCCGGCGCGCCGCCCGAAGGTGATCGTCTCCATCAGCGAGTTGCCGCCGAGCCGGTTGGCCCCGTGCACCGACACGCACGCCGTCTCGCCCGCAGCGTAGAGCCCCGGTAGCTCGGTGAGGCCGTCCTTGTCGGTCGCGACGCCACCCATGTGGTAGTGGGCACCGGGCCGCACCGGCACGGGCTCGTAGATCGGGTCGACACCGGCGTAGGTGATCGCGAGCTCCCGCGAGCCGGGCAGGCGGTCGATGATCTTCGATGCTCCGAGGTGGCGCATGTCGAGCATGACGCTGCCGTTGATCCCGCGGCCCTGGTCGATCTCGGTCTGCTCGGAGCGCGAGACGACGTCGCGCGAGGCGAGCTCGAGCGCGTTCGGCGCGTAGCGCTCCATGAAGCGCTCGCCGTCCTTGTTGATCAGGTACGCACCCTCTCCGCGACAGCCCTCGGTCATCAGGATTCCCGTCGGGTAGAGCGTCGTCGGGTGGAACTGCATGAACTCCATGTCCTTGAGCGGCAGCCCCAGCCGAAGCGCCATCGAGGTGCCGTCGCCCGTGCAGGCGTAGGCGTTCGTCGTGATGCGGTAGATCCGGCCGATCCCGCCGGTCGCGAGCACGACCGAGGTGCCGGCGATCGCCTTGAGCCCGCCGTTCAGCAGGTCCCAGGCGATCACGCCCTGGATGCGCCCGCCGTCCTCGACGAGCTTCCAGGCGTAGAACTCCTCGTAGACCTTGATCCCGCGCTTCACGAGCTGCTCGTAGAGCACCTGGATCAGGACGTGGCCGGTGATGTCGGCCGCGAAGACCGTGCGGGGCGAGCCGGCGGCGCCGAACGGCCGCTGCGCGAGCTTCCCGTCCGGAGCGCGCGTGAACATCGCGCCCCAGTGCTCGAGCTGGTAGATGTCGCCTGGCGCCTCGCGGGCGAAGATCTCGACGGCATCCTGGTCGGCCAGGAAGTCCGACCCCTTCACGGTGTCGAAGGCGTGCGACTCGGCCGAGTCTTCCTTCTCGTTTCCGAGCGACGCGTTGATGCCGCCTTCCGCCGCGCCGGAATGGCTACGGGTCGGGTGCAGCTTCGAGACGACGGCGACATCGGCTCCGGCGTCGAACGCCTCGATTGCCGCGCGCATGCCCGCACAACCGGCGCCGATCACGAGGACATCGTGCGCCGTTTCCACGGCTACGACGCTAGCGGAATGCCGGGTTGCTGCGCGTCATTCGGCGGGCCCCGCCGCGGCTACCTCGGGGTCGACGCCGGTGAACTGCGCGAAGTTCTCGCGGAACATCGCGGCAAGCTCGGCGGCCTTCGCGTCATACGCGGCTGGATCCGCCCAGGTTGCGCGGGGGTCGAGCAACCCGGTGTCGACGCCGGGGGCCGCGACCGGCACCTCGAAGCCGAACACCGAGTCGACGCGCATCTCGGCGGTCTCGAGCTCACCCGAGAGCACGGCATCGAGCAGGGCGCGGGTCTCGCGAATCGGCATCCGGTGGCCTCCATGGCCTGCGGGGCCGCCGGTCCACCCCGTGTTCACGAGCCACACCGACGGCTTGTGCTCGGCCAGCTTCGCCCTCAGCAGCCGGGCGTACACCGCCGGCGGCTGCGGCAGGAACGGCCCGCCGAAGCACGGCGAGAACACCGGAGCCGGCTCGGTGACGCCGATCTCCGTCCCCGCGAGGCGCGCAGTGAACCCCGAGAGGAAGTGGTAGGCCGCCTGGGCGTCGCTCAGACGTGCGATCGGCGGCATCACGCCGAACGCGTCGGCGGTCAGGAAGACGACGTTCGACGGGTGACCGGCGCGCTTCGACGGCACCGCATTCGAGATCGCCTCGAGGCTGTAGGCGCCCCGTGTGTTCTCGGTCTTCGCATCGCTGTCGAGGTCGAGCCGGCCGTCCTCGTCGATGACGACGTTCTCGAGCAGCGTCCCGAACTCACGGGTCGTCGCGTAGATCTCGGGCTCGGCCTCCGCAGAGAGGCGGATCATCTTGGCGTAGCAGCCGCCCTCGAAGTTGAACACGCCGGAGTCGCCCCACCCGTGCTCGTCGTCGCCGATCAGATGCCGCTTGGGATCGGCCGAAAGAGTCGTCTTGCCGGTGCCGGAGAGCCCGAAGAAGATCGCGACGTCGCCCGCATCGCCAACGTTCGCGGAGCAGTGCATCGGGAAGGCGCCGAAGATCGGCAACCGATCGTTCATTGCCGTGAAGATCGACTTCTTGATCTCGCCGGTGTAAGCCGTCCCGCCGATCAGGACCTGCCCTTTGGCCGGATCGAGGGCGATGAACGTGCCCGAACGGGTGCCGTCCTCGGCCGGGTCGGCCTCGAGCGCCGGGGCATGCAGTACGACGCATTCCGGCGTGAAGCCTTCGAGCTCGGCCTCCTCCGGCGCGATGAACATCGTCCCGGCGAACAGCGCATGAAATGGGCTCGGCGTCACGATCCGCACCGCCATGCGATACGCCGGATCGGCGCCGGCGTAGGCATCGACGACGTACAGGTCCTGCTCGCCGAGGTATCCGGCAACCTTGGAGTGGAGACGCTCGAAGCTCCCGGGATCGAGCGGCTGGTTGACCTTGCCCCACCAGATCCGCTCCTCGGTGCCGGGCTCCCGCACGACGAACTTGTCGTTCGGCGAGCGGCCGGTGTGCTTGCCGGTCTCGACGACGAGCGGGCCACCCTCCGCGAGGACTCCATCGCCTCGGCGAACCGCGTCCGTGATCAGTGCCGCGGCTGCCACGTTCCGGCGCACCGAGCGGGAGGCATCGATGCCGTGCGCGCTCAGATCGACGATTTCGGCCACGGGCGCCAATAATAGGCGGGGCTGGATCTAAATCTGCCAGTCGCCGCCGCGCAGGACGGGGATCGCGCTCCCCTGCTGCGGTGAGCCCGGTGACCTCGAGCTCGTCCGAGCCGATCATGAAGTCGATGTGGAGGCCGCTGACGTTGAGGCGATCGCGCTCCTCCTCGGCGGCCGAGAACGCATAGGCAGCGCCGAGCGCGATGTGGCTCGCAGCGTTCTCGTCGAGCAGGGTGTCGTAGAACACGGTGCCGAGCTTCCCGATCCGGCCCTGGCGATCGACGAGCGCGAGCTCGCCGAGCCTGGTCGCACCCTCGTCCAACTCGAGCTTGGCACGCAGGGCCTCAGCCCCTTCGTCGGCATCGATCTCGACCGCCTTGCCGCCCTCGAAGCGCACCTTGAGACCGCGGACGATCGTCCCGTCCTTCAGCACGAGCGGCTTGGTCGACGTGACGTGCCCGTCCGCCCGGAACGGGTCCGGCGCCGTGAACACCTCCTCCGTCGGGAGGTTCGGGAGATGCCGGACGCCGAAGCGGGTCACGAAGTCGCCGGCCTGCCAGTCCGAGGTCGGCAGCAGGCCGACCGTCAGCTCGGTGCCCTCGCCTTTCAGCTCGATCGCGTCGAACCGGCGGTCGTTGAGCGCCTCGGACGAGGTCTTCAGAAGCGCGATCCGTGAGTCCCAGGCGGCAGCCGGGTCGGGCTCGTCGAGGCGGAGCACATGCCAGAGCTCGCTCCAGAGCCGCTCGTACGCCTCCTCGGGGTCGAGATCCGGGAACACGAGCTCGGCCCAGTCAGGCGTCGGGCACGGGACGATCGTCCAGTTGGTCGACCGGTCGTTCAGGACCTGCATCGCCTCCTTGAGCCAGGGAAGCTGGTCGCGGCCGAGCCGCGCGCCGTCGAGGCCCTCGAGCGCCTCCGGCGAGACCACCCCACCCAGGCTGATCCGTGCGGCGCTCGCATCGGCGAGGGAGAGCAGCCGCGCGATCAGCCAGTCCGGGACGTAGTCGAGCGAGTCGAGGTCGGCGTGCTCGATCCGGGCGCGCTTCACGAACGGGTCGAAGTAGAGAACGTCGACGAACTTCGCACCGCGCCGGTATGCCGCCGAGGCGATCGCACGCGCCAGCTCTTCCTGTCCCAGGGAGGCGCTGACGCCGACAAGCTGGCCAGGCTGCACGTTCGCACCGTGCACGGCCAGGCCCGCCAGGGTCTCGAAGCGCTCGTCCACGGCAGGCGATCGTAGCGCGAGCGCGAATCCCGCCGGGGTGAGGCTCGAGCCCGCGGTTGAGCGGTACTTGTCCTCGGCGGGCATCGCCGAGTCGACCCGTCGCGGCTACGCGGCCGATCTGGCCGACTTCGCCGAGTGGTACGGCAACGGCGAGCTCGAGCAGATCGACTTCCGCGTCCTCTCCGACTACACGGCCGACCTCGGCCGGGCGCGCCCGGGCGGAAAGCTCGCGCGCGCCACGATCGCCCGCCGGCTCTCGGCGGTTCGCACGCTTATTCGCTTCTCGCTCGGCCCGGGAGCCGTGCCCGATGTCCCGTTCACGGAGCGCCGCGGCCGGCGGCTCCCCGACGCACCCAAGGTGGAGGAGGTCGAATCGATCCTCGCGGACGCACTCGGCGAGGGAGATGCGCTCGGGATCCGCAATCGCGCGCTGCTCGAGATCGTCTACTCGGCGGGGCTGCGCAGCTCGGAGGCGGTCGGCCTCGATCTCGGCGACGTCGACTTCGAGCAGGAGCACGTCCACGTCCGGAACGGCAAGGGCGCGAAGGACCGGGTCGTGCCGCTCGGCGAGGACGCAGCCCACTGGATCGCCCGCTACCTCCGCGAATCGCGCCCCGAGCTGGCGCGGGGCGCGATCGACGCCCTGTTCCTCTCGACGCGCGGCCGGCGCCTCGACACCTCGACGCTGCGCCGCCTGACGCCGCACCCGCACCGGCTGCGCCACGCGTTCGCGACGCATCTGCTCGAGGGCGGCGCCGATCTGCGCACGATCCAGGAGCTGCTCGGCCACTCGTCGCTCTCGACGACGCAGATCTACAGCCACGTCAGCGCCAAGCGCCTGCGCCGCGTCTACGACAGCGCGCACCCCCGCTCATGACCCGGCCACCGGCGCATGACCTGGAGCGCAAGCGGGATCTCGAGGTCGAGGGTTTCCTGGCGGTCCTCGGAGCCCGGCGCGCACCGCGAACCGTCGACGCCTACCGCCGCGACCTCGCCCGACTCGGCGCGTTTCTCGGCCACGGCGTCGCGACAGCGACCGTCGAGGAGCTCGAGCGCTACACCGCCGAGATGCGCGCCGAGGGGCTCTCATCGGCGACCCTCGCCCGGCGAACAGCCGCGGCGCGGAGCTTCTTCGGCCACCTGCAGCTGATCGGCGTGCGCAGCGACAACCCCGCCGCCGAGATCGAGCTGCCGCGACGCACCCGCCGCCTGCCGCGCACGCTCTCCGCCGGCGAGGCGGAGCGGCTGATCGATGCCGCGGCCGGGACGACGCCACGCGCGCTCCGGAACGCCGCGCTCGTCGAGCTCCTCTACGGAGCCGGCCTACGGGTCTCCGAGGCGACGGGCCTCGAGAAGAACGGCGTCGATCTCGACGAGCGCGTGATCCGCGTGCTCGGCAAGGGCGGGAAGGAGCGCGTCGTCCCCGTCGGGCGCCAGGCGGTCGAAGCGCTGCGGCGCTACCTGTCACGTGGCCGGCCCTACCTCGACCGCCGTCACCGCCCTGAGTTGTTTCTGAATGCAAAAGGGGGCGCGCTGACCCGCTCCGGCGCGTTCCTGATCCTGAAAGGGCTCGCCGAGAAGGCCGGCCTGGAGCCCGGACGCGTTCACCCCCACCTGCTCCGGCACTCGTTCGCGACGCATCTGCTCGAGGGCGGCGCCGACCTGCGGAGCGTCCAGGAGATGCTCGGCCACGCCGACCTCAGCACCACCGAGCTCTACACCCACGTCTCCGACCGGCGCAGGCGCGAGACGTACTTCGCAGCGCACCCGCACGCAAAGCGGAAGCAGGAGACCTGATGGGCTACTTCGACGGACCGGCCTTGCGGCGAAGTCCCTGGGCGACCTTCGAGGCGGTCTCTCGCAGCTCGCGGCCGGCCTCGTCGTCGTCGGCCAGAGCGGACAGGATCGCGATCGTGTCCCTCTGCGCCGAGCCGTTGCGCAGCGACACCACCGCGAGCCTCCTCACGGCGTCGTTCTCGTCGTGCGTGACCATCTCGTGGAGCAACGGCCGCACGCCGTTCACGACACTCGGGTGATCGCGCGAGAGCAGCTCGAGGGAGAGCAGCGCCGAGCCGCGGCAGGCCGGGCTGACATCTTCGAGCCCTCGCCGCAGTAGCTCGATCTTCTGCCGGAACCGGAACTGCCCGATCGCCCGGTAGGCGATGACGCGCTCCCGGAAGTCCTGCGCGCGGGCCGCGGCCTCGAGCTCGTCGTCCCACTTCGAGCGCAGCTCGGACAGGTGCTGCTCGTCGCCCTGCTCTGCGAACGCAGCGGCCTCCGCCGCCGCGTCGGCGAGGGTCATCCTTCCGCCAGTGAGTAGGCAGGCACGCCGACGTAGCGCGCCGACGGCCGGATCAGGCGGCCGGTGCGCCGCTGCTCGACGATGTGCGCCGACCAGCCGGCCACGCGGGCGCAGCCGAACATCGCCGGGTACATCGGCGGCGGGATCTCGGCGATCTCGAGCACGACGGCGGCCCAGAACTCGACGTTCGTCTCGAGCGCGCGGTCGGGGGACTTCTCGCGCAGCGCAGCCAGGGCCGCGCGCTCGAGCGCCTCGGCCACCTCGACGCGCGTCGACCCGAGCTCGCGGGCCGTGCGGCGAAGCACCCGGGCCCGCGGATCCTCGGCCCGGTAGACGCGATGGCCGAAGCCCATGATCCGGTCGCCGCGATCGAGCAGGCCGCGGACGTAGGCATCGGGATCGCCGCTCGCCTCGACCTCGTCGAGCATCAGCAGCACCCGCGTCGGCGCGCCGCCGTGCAGCGGGCCGGACAGCGCCCCGACCGCCGACGAGAGCGAAGCCGCGCAGTCGGCGCCGGTCGACGCCGTGATCCTCGCGCAGAAGGTCGATGCGTTGAGGCCGTGCTCGGCCGCGGAGACCCAGTAGGTGTCGATCGCCTCGACGTGCCGCGGATCGGCCTCGCCGCGCCAGCGGATCAGGAACTGCGCGGCGGCGTTCTCGCCCCGCTCGACCTCCGCCTCGGGAACCGGTGCCTGATCTCCGCGCGCGGCCTGCGCGACGATCGAGAGCGCGGCGGCCGAAAGACGGGCCAGGTCGTCGCGCGCCTGCTCGGCCGAGATGTCGACGAGCTGGCGGAGCCCCCACTTCGGCCCGAGCGTCGCGAGCCCGGCCTGAAGGTCGGCCATGACCGAGCCGCTCGGATCCCGCAGCTCGATCCGCTCCGCGCCCGGCATCCCCGGCTCGAGGCTCCCGTCGACGAGCAGGCCCCAGACCTGCTCGAACGGGTAGCGGCCGACGAGCTCCTCGATGTCGACGCCGCGATAACGCAGCGCCGATCCCTCGCGGTCCGGCTCGGCGATCTCCGTCTCGACGGCGATCACATTTTCGAGCCCTGGGTCGAATTCGCCGCTCATCTCGGAAAACGCTAGCTGAGAGGCGGCGAGCCCCTTTTTGACGCTCTCCCGAAGGCGCAATTGCCGGGGTACGTAGAATCCGCGGCCCATGGCTCATCGCGTCACTCTCATCCCCGGCGACGGCATCGGCCCGGAGCTCACCGAAGCAACGCGCCGCGTGCTCGAGGCGACCGGCGTCGAGTTCGAATGGGACGTCCAGCCCGCCGGTGCCGACGTGATGGCCGACCACGGAGGCAACCCGCTTCCCGAGGAGACGCTCGAGTCGATCCGCAGGAACAGAGTCGCGCTCAAGGGCCCGATCACGACCCCGGTCGGTGACGGCTTTCGCTCCGTGAACGTGGGCCTGCGTGTCGCGCTCGACATGTACGCGCAGGTGCGCCCATGCAAGACCTATCCCGGTGTCCGCACCCGCTACGAGGACATCGACCTGGTGATCGTCCGCGAGACGACCGAGGACATCTACGCCGGGATCGAGTTCGAGCAGGGCTCACCCGACGCCGAAGAGCTTCGGGCCTGGCTCGAGGCGCACGGCGAGAAGCTGCCGATGCCGGACTCGGGGATCTCGATCAAGCCGATCTCGATCACCGGCACGCGCCGGGTGTTCGAGTTCGCCTTCGACTACGCCCGGAAGATGGGCCGCCAGAAGATCACGGCCGTCCACAAGGCGAACATCATGAAGTTCACCGACGGCCTCTGGCTGCGCGTCGCGCGCGCCGTCGCCGAGGAGAATCCCGACATCGCCTTCGACGACAAGATCGCCGACAACATGTGCATGCAGCTCGTCCAGTGGCCGGAGGACTACGACATGATGGTGCTCCCGAACCTGTACGGCGACATCATCTCCGACCTCGCCGCCGGGCTGATCGGCGGCCTCGGCGTCGCGCCGGGCGCGAACTTCGGGAAGGACGTCGCGGTGTTCGAGCCGACGCACGGCTCGGCCCCCAAGTACGCCGGCCAGAACAAGGTCAACCCGATCGCCCAGATGCTCTCGGGAATGCTGATGCTCCGCCACCTCGACGAGATGGACGCCGCCGACCGCCTCGAGACCGCGATCGCCGACCTGATCCGCGAAGGGAAGAGCCTCACCTACGACATGAAGCCCTCGCGCGACGACCCGACCGCGGTCGGGACGAGCCAGGTCGCCGACGCGCTGATCGAGAAGCTCCAGAGCTCGGTCTCCGTATGAGCGTCCAACCGAGGTTGGCCAGATTCCAAGAGCCTTGACGGGGCTCAAGTTTGAGCGGAGGCGCCGGCTTTGCCGGCGCCGTGAGCGGGGATGAGCCGGGCGAAGGTGACCGTCGTCGGCGCCGGGAACGTCGGCGCGACGTGCGCTCAGGTGCTCGCGACGCGCGATTACGCCGACGTCGTGCTCGTCGACATCAAGGAAGGACTGCCGCAAGGGAAGGCGATCGATATCGCCCAGATGGGCGCGGTGCTCGGGTACGAGCCTTCGATCACCGGCACGAACGGGTACGAGGAGACGGCCGGGTCGGCGGTCGTCGTGATCACCGCCGGCGTCCCGCGCGGCCCGGGGATGAGCCGCGACGACCTCGTCGCGACGAACGAGAAGATCGTGTCGGCGGTGACGCGCGATGTCGTCGCCAAGTCGCCCGACGCCGTGCTCGTCGTCGTCTCGAACCCGCTCGACGCGATGTGCCATGTCGCGAAGAACGTCTCGGGCTGGCCGCGCGAGCGGGTGCTCGGGATGGCAGGGATCCTCGACACGGCGCGCTTCTCGACCTTCGTGGCCTGGGAGACGGGATCGTCCTTGAAGGACGTCCAGACGCTCGTGCTCGGCGGCCACGGCGACCAGATGGTCCCGCTCGTCAGCGCCACCCGCGTCGGCGGGGTTCCGCTGACCGAGCTCGTGACCGGCGACCGGATCCAGGCGATGATCGAGCGCACCGCGAAGGGCGGTGGGGAGATCGTCAACCTGCTCGGCACGTCGGCCTGGTACGCGCCCGGCGCCGCTGCCGCACAGATCGTCGACTCGATCGTGCTCGACGAGAAGCGCGTGCTCCCGTGCGCGGCCTATCTCGAGGGCGAGTACGGCATCGACGGCCTCTACGTCGGCGTCCCGGTCCGGCTCGGCGCGGGCGGGATCGAGAAGATCGTCGAGCTCCAGCTGACGGGCGACGAGCACGCCGCCCTCCAGGCCTCGGCCGCCGCCGTGCGCGAAGTCGTCGGCGTCCTGACCGTCTAGGATCGTCTAGTTAGTTCGCAAGCCTAAGAAGCTCCTTAGGGAAAGGTTGGCAAACGCGCCGACCGTCTACAGTGAATCTGTGGAAGCGGCTGCTCGTCCCCATCCTCGCTCCCGTCCATGGGTTTTTCGCATCGTCACCCCCGGACGGGTGCTGGCGCTGGTCGGCCTCGTCGTGGCGGGCTTCATCTCGCTCAACTTCATCTCGTCCGACCAGTACATCTTCCTTCCGGACAAGGCGCACCCGGTCGGGCAGCTCGTGAAGGTCGCGGGCACCCACGATCGTGCCGATGTCGGCGGGATCTACTTCGTCGACGTGCTCGTCCGGAAGGCGACGATGCTCGAGCAGCTCTTCGGGGGGCTCCACAACGGCGCCGACCTCTACCCGGCCGACGAGATCGTTCCGGCCGGAACCTCGACCGCGCAGGAGAATCAGGTGAACGACGACGAGATGCGAACCTCGAAGCAGGTCGCTGCCGCCGTCGCGCTCCGCGCCTTCGGCAAGAAGGTCAGCGTGATCGAGAACGGCGCGATCGTCTCGCAGACGGAGCCCGGGTTCCCGGCGAACGGGAAGCTCGTGCCTACCGACCGCATCGTGGGGATCAACGGCACCACGGTTCACTCGCCCACCGACATCTTCCACGTGATGTCCGGCAAGCCGATCGGGACGCACTTCCGCTTCAAGGTGCTTCGAAGCGGGCATCGGGCGCTCGTGCGGCTGACGACAGTGGCAGCGGCGGCGGGCTCCAAGCGCGGCGTCGTCGGTGTCCTGCTCGCCCCGAGCGAGAAGATCAAGTTGCCGGTCAAGGTGTCGATCGACACGCCGGGTGTCGGTGGGCCGTCGGCCGGCCTCGCGTTCGCGCTCGACATCCTGCAGCAGCTCGGGCGCAACGTCGACCGCGGCCACAAGGTCGCCGCGACCGGAGAGATCTTCCTGAACGGCGGCGTCGGCCCGATCGGCGGAATCAAGCAAAAGACGATCGGAGCGCGCGAGGCGGGTGTGGATGTCTTCCTCGTTCCGGTGTCCAATGCGGCCGAGGCCCGCAAGTACGCACACGGCCTTCGCATCGTCCCTGTGAAGAGTTTTCAACAGGCGTTGCACGCACTGGCAACCTTGCCGCCAGTCCGCTAGAAACCTGGGAATTTCGCCCGTCCGAAAGGCGCGGAAACTGCGCGTTTTCTGTGCTGGCAAGCCTTGCTCACCGAGCCGACGTGCGTAGGATCGCATCTCGTTGGCGGCCCCTTTAGAGGAGCGTATGAGCAAGAACCCCCCTACCTGTCAGGACTGTTACTTCCATCGTCATGCGCTGTGCGCGCTCGCCCTCGAGCGCCCCTGTCCGACCTTCAGGGCTGCAGAGCGCGTTCTCTCGCCGCCGCCGCAGCCGCGGCTCGTGCCGCGCCCGCTGCCGCTCTCTGCTGCTGCGACTGCCTAGGCGATCGCAGCGGCGAGCCGCTGGACGCCTTCGTCGATCTCGTCGGGCGAGACGAAGCTGTAGGCGAGGCGGATCGAGTTCTCGGGCCCGCCGAAGTCGGTCCCGAGCACCGCGGTGACTCCCTCGGCGCGGTCGAGGACTTCCTTGGCGTTCGTGCCCTCGGGGAGCTCGAGCCAGATGAAGTAGCCGCCCTCGGGGCGTGACCAGGTCGAGCCGGCCAGGTGCTTGTCGAGCGCGGCGAGCATCGCGTCGCGGCGGGCCTTCAGGAGGCCGTTGACACGGACGAGGTTCGGCTCGTACCTCCCGCGGCGGATGAACTCGTACACGACCGCCTCGCTGATCTGGACGGGCGTGATGTACGTCGAGTTGGCGACCTCGGTGAGGGCGCGTGCGAGGTTCTCGGGGAGGATGTACCAGCCGACCCTGAGGCCCGGCGAGATCGTCTTCGAGAACGACGAGGTGTAGATCACGGACTCGGGCGCGAGCTCGTACATCGACGGCGGCGCCGTGCCCTCGAACCGGATGCGACCGTAGGGGTCGTCCTCGAGGAGTGTGACTCCGGCTGCCTGGGCGAGCGCGACGATCTCGCGGCGCCTCCCCTCGGGGACGGTGCGGCCGCTCGGATTCTGGAAGGTGGGGATCGTGTAGACGAACGCGGGCGCCGGGTTGGCCTTGAGCGCGCTGTCGAGCGCGGCCGGGATCAGGCCGTCGTCGTCCATCGCCATCGTGACGATCGGCGAGCCGACCTCGTTCAGGATCTTCAGCGGGCGATCGTAGGTCGGCAGCTCGACGAAGACCGACTTGCCGCGGGCGAGGAACTGCACCAGCAGCACGAAGCCCTGGAGGCCGCCGTTCGTGAGCAGCACCTGGCTCGCCGGGACGCCGTGCCATTCGCCGATCACCTCGCGCAGCGGCGCGTAACCGTTGCCTGCGCCGTAGGAAAGGATCGTCTTGCCGTCGCGCGCGACGACCTCGCGGGCGCAGTCGGCGAGCTCGGCTTCGTCGAGACACTCGGGTGCCGGGACGCCACGGGCGAACGAGATCGTGTCCATGCCTCGAATCTATCGGCTCGAGGCGGCGTCTGTCCGGGCGGAACCGTCAGCCGACGCGTTCGGCGACGAGCTGCGCGACCTCGGTCGGCGTCGTCCCGACGGCGATGCCGGCAGCCTCGAGCGCCTCTTTCTTCGCCTGCGCCGTGCCGGCCGATCCCGAGATGATCGCCCCCGCGTGGCCCATCGTCTTCCCGGGCGGGGCCGAGAAGCCGGCGATGTAGGCGAGCACGGGCTTGGACAGCTTCTCCGTGACGTGGCGGGCTGCCTTCTCCTCTTCTTCGCCGCCGATCTCGCCGACGAGCACCACGATGTCGGTCTCGGGGTCGGCCTCGAACAGGTCGAGGATGTCGACGAACGTCGAGCCGATCACCGGGTCGCCGCCGATCCCGACGATCGTGGAGTTGCCGACTCCGAGCTGGGCCAGCTCGTTGCCGATCTGGTAGGTCAGCGTGCCCGAGCGCGAGACGAGACCGACCCGTCCCGGGGCGAAGACCTCGGCGGGGATGATCCCGGCGTTCGCCTTGCCCGGTGAGAGCGCGCCGGGGCAGTTCGGGCCGATCATGGTCACGCCGCGGGCGCGGACGTACGCGCGGAGCCTGAGCATGTCGTGGACCGGGATGTGCTCGGTGATGCAGATCACCGTCCCGATCCCGGCGTCGACCGCCTCGTAGACGGCGTCGGCCGCGAAGCGGGCCGGGACGAAGACGAGCGACGTATTGGCCCCCGCTTCCGCAACCGCGTCGGCGACCGTGCCGAAGACGGGGATGCCTTCGACGCTCTCGCCTTCCTTGCCAGGCGTGACCCCGGCGACGACGTTCGTCCCGTAGGCGCGGTTGCGGAGCCCGTGGAAGCGGCCCTCCGTCCCGGTCAGGCCCTGGACGACCAGGCGCGTCTCGCGGTCGACCAGGATCGCCATCAGGCGGGCCGCGCGCGCAGGATGATCCGGTCGAGCCTGAAGAAGCCGCCGTCCATGCGGTCGGCGAGCAGCTCTCGCGCTGCTTCGGCGTCGGTGCCTGTGCAGCTCGTGCGGACGAGCCAGGGCTCGAGCTCGACCGGGTGGTCGAAGATCTGCACCTCCTCGATGACCAGGCCTGCGCCCTCGAGGAAGGCGCGCCACTCGGCCTCGCTGTAGTTCCGGACGTGCGAGGGGTCGCGAAGCTTCTCGGCCTGCTCGAGCTTCTCGCCGTCGTAGATCGTGTCCGCGACGATGACCCGCTTCGATGCGACCCGGCCGAGCTCCCGCGCCGCCTGCGCCGGATCGGCGAAATGGTGTGCTGCGACCCGCGTGACCGCAAGGTCGAAGGCCCGGTCGGCGAAGGGCAGCTCCTCGGCGAAGCAGATCACGTCCGGCTGCATCCCCGGCGCCGGGTCGCAGCTCACGACCTCGAGCCCGGCCTCTCGCAACCGCCGCGCCACATGCCCGCCGCCCGTCGCCACGTCGATCGCCGTCTGACAGCCCTCTGCCCACTCGACGATCAGATCCAGATCCGGCCCCTCGGCGTGCGCCGCACTCGTCCGGTACATCTCCGCCCGCTCGCTCCACGGATCACTCATACCGATATTTCCCCCTCCTCGAATTGGTTTCGCCATGCCTCATGCGGCGAGCTCCACGGCGCGGCGAGCCGCCTCGAGCATGGTGGGCTCGAGCACGAGGCCGTCGCGGTTCGCGTCGGCCAGGATGCGGCGGCCCTCCTCGGCGTTGGTGCCGTCGAGGCGGACGACGATCGGGACGTTCAGGTCGATCTCGTCGAGGGCGGTCAGGATGCCGCGCGCGACCTCGTCGCAGCGCGTTATCCCGCCGAAGATGTTGAAGAGGATCGAGCGCACCTGGCTGTCCCTGCGCGATCACCTCGAGGGCCGCCACCACGCCCGCCGCGGAACCCCCGCCGCCGAGGTCGCAGAAGTTCGCGGGCCGGCCGCCCGCGACGACCACCACGTCCACCGTCGACATCGAGAGCCCGGCCCCGTTCCCGAGGATCCCGACCGAGCCGTCGAGCTTCACGTAGATCACGCCCCGCTCCCGCGCGAACGCCTCGAGCGGATCGGCCGCGGCCGTGTCGCGCAGCTCCGCGAGATCGGGGTGCCGGAAGAGCGCAGAGTCGTCGATCGTGACCTTGGCGTCGAGCGCGCGAACCTCTCCCGTCGGGGTGACGATCAGCGGGTTGATCTCGCAGAGCGTCGCGTCGGACTCGACGAAGCAGCGGTACAGCGCCGTCACGATCTGCTCGATCTGCGCGCGCTCGCCCTCGTCGGCGACGGTTTCGAGCAGCTCGCGCACGTGATGCGGCTCGAATCCTTCGAGCGGGTCGACGTGAACCCGGGTGAGCGCCTCGGGGCTCTCGGCGACGACCTGCTCGATCTCGACACCGCCCTGCGTCGTGAACATGAGCAGTGCCTGTCCCACACCGCGGTCGAGAGCGACCGAGAGGTAGTACTCGCGCTCGATGTCGGAGGCCGTCTCGATCCAGAGGCGGCGCACGATGTGACCCCGAATGTCGAGCCCGAGGATCTCGGCCGCGCGAGCCTCCGCCTCGTCGGGCCCCTCGGCGAGCTTGACGCCGCCGGCCTTTCCGCGGCCTCCGGTCAGCACCTGCGCCTTCACCACGACAGGCTCGCCGAGCTCCTCCGCGGCGGCGCGCGCCTCGGCCGCCGTCGTCGCCACACGCCCCGCGGAGACCGGGATCCCGAAGCGCGCCAGCAGCTCTTTCCCCTGATGCTCGTACAGGTCCATGTCGGGGAAATCTAGATGCGGTCCCTCGCAGGCGTATTCTGCTCCCCAGATGCCGTTCGCAGACCAGCTCACTCTCGCCCGGATCGCCTGCGCCCCGCTCGTCGTCGTCCTGTTCTCGGTCAACTTCGAGCGGCACGACTACTGGGGAACCGCCGTGTTCTGCGTGGCGATGTCGACCGACTGGTTCGACGGCCGGATCGCCCGGCGCTCCGGCCGGACGACCTCGTTCGGCTCGCTGCTCGATCCCGTCGCCGACAAGGTGCTCGTCCTCGCGACGCTGATCGTCCTGCTCGACCAGGGCGTCTTCCCGGCGTGGATGGTCGCGGCGATCGTCGCTCGCGAGCTGCTCGTCAGCGGCCTGCGGCTCGCGGCGATCGAGCGCGGCGTCGTGATCGCCGCCCGCGACCTCGGCAAGCTGAAGACGTGGTCCCAGGCGCTGGCCGCCGCTGCGGGCGGTCTCGCCGCCGCCGGTGTCTGGAGCGACAGCGTCTCGTGGTGGCTGCTGCTCGTCGCGGTCGTTCTCACCTGGGTCTCCGGGCTGGACTACGCACGGTCGGCACCAAGCGTCCTGCGCGGCCGCGCCGTCGCCCCGCTGTAGGCGACGGTCGCATCCGGGTCCACTCGCAGGAAACGGTCTGATCGCACCCTGTAGCCGTCACGGACAGTGTCCGCGGCGGCTACAGTCGCGCGATGGGGGCCGTCGACCGTTCGACGATCTGGCCGTACGACGAGCACGGCGACCCACGCGAGTTCTTCTACCAGCGCTATGCCCACCCGGCCGGTGCTGCCGGGGAGGCGCGCCTGGGTGAGCTGGAAGGGGGCGAGGCGCTCCTCTTCGCCTCCGGCATGGCCGCCGAGACCGCGGTGCTCCTCGCCTTCGCGCGGCCCGGCGCAACGGTCGCCCTGGCCGAGGGCGCGTACTTCGGCACGTCCGTCCTGCTGCGGACGCTCGAGCCGTGGGGGCTCCGCTACGTCGAGTACGACCAGACGGGCCCGGCCCCGGCGGAGGCCGACATCGTCTGGGTCGAGGCGCCCGCCAACCCCACGCTGACCGTGCCGGACTGGGAGGCCGTCCGCGCACACGACGGGCTCATCGTCTGCGATGCGACCGCCTCCACCCCGGTCTACCTGCGCGCGCTCGACCAGGGCGCCGACATCGTCGTCCACTCCTGCACGAAGTTCCTGACCGGGAGCCACAACGCCCTGCTCGGCGCGGCCGTCACGCGCTCGCACGAGCGGATCGAGGCTCTCCGCACCATCCGCACGCTGACCGGCGCGAACGCGTCGCCGCAGTCCGCCGCCTCGTTGCTGACGGGCATCGACTCGCTCGAGCGCCGCATGCGCCGGATCACGGAGACCGCAACGGACCTCGCCGGCAGGCTCGACGCGCACCCCGCAGTCGAGCTCGTCCGCTACCCCGGCTACTCCGGACTGATCTCCTTCGACGTCGCGGACCCACGCCGCGTCGAGACCCGCACGCGCGTGATCACGAACGCGACGAGCCTCGGCGGCGTCAACTCGACGATGGAGAGCCGCCACCGCTGGGAAGGCGACCGGATTCCAGTCGGGCTGCTCCGGCTCTCGGTCGGACTCGAGGATGCCGACGACCTCTGGGCCGATCTCGTGCAGGCCTTCGGATGAAGCACGCGACCGAGTACCTCACCTTCGAGACGCCGAACCGGCGCGACTACGTGAACATCACGGACCGCGTCGAGGCGTTCGTCCGGGAGTCGGGGATCCAGCACGGGCTCGTTCTCGTCAACCCGATGCACATCACGGCGGCCGTCTACGTGAACGACGACGAGAACGGCCTGATCGCCGACATCGACGACTGGCTCGAGCGCCTCGCGCCGCACGAGCCGGTCTCGGGCTACCGGCACAACCGCGGCGAGGACAACGCCGACGCGCACCTGAAGCGCCAGCTGATGGCGCACCAGGTCGTGCTGCCGATCACCGACGGGAGCCTCGATCTCGGCCCGTGGGAGCAGGTGTTCTACGCCGAGTTCGACGGCCGCCGCCGCAAGCGGGTCGTGCTCAAGGCGATCGGCGAGTGACATGAGCCTGCGCGACCGGCTCGAAGCCTCGGTACGCGGCGAGGTCTCCACCGTCGACCTCAGCGCGTTCGCGTCGGCGAACCAGGACGCGTATGACCTTCTGGACGAGCTACCGGCGCAGGGGTGCGCTTCGCTCGCGGCCTGGTGTGCGTTCGTCCTGCAGTCACACGCTGACAACCTGCTCGGTTCGGGATCGAGCGTAGGCCATTGTGTGGAGCCGGCCTACGAGGAGGCTCGCGTCCTGATCCAGCTGGCGACCGCATGGCTCGAGCGTGCACGCTCGGCGCTCTCGAGTGCCGAGTACCGGCTGGACGTCGTGATTCCGCAGCCGTACCCCCGCCCGTACGGTGCGCAGCACATCGACGAGCTGCGCGCGATGAGAAAGACACTGGAGGCGGTCGAGGCCCGTGCGGGAACCGCGATCGAAGCGCAGCGCGGCGAGCCGGTGTACGAACGCCTGCAGCCGACGCTCGGCATCATGCGCGCCGCGCTCGATGCAGCACTCGTCCTGGCCCGCGGGCACACACCCGAGCCGAGCATCGAGCTGGCGCTCGTGCAGACGCTCCACGCCGCGCTCGACCGCGGATATCAGGCCGGCCAGCTGCTGGCGATGCCGGAGCTCCTCGCGAAGTCCCGCGTCGAAGCGCCCGCGCGTGTCTCGAGCCCCGCATCGCTGGCGCTCCTTCGTCCCGGCGATCCCGCGTTCGACCCGTGGTGCCTGACCGACCCGATCGAGCGTCGACGCCTGGCCTCCATTGCCACATCTGTGGCCAAGCTGGACGACTTCTGGGCGAAGCATCCGGAGGTCGAGCAACTGCTCGCGCTTCAGTCAGAGATCCTCGCGGCGATCCAGGCCGGCACTGTCGACTACATGCCCACAGAAGCCGCCGGGTCGCTGAAGCAGTTCACGTCCAAGTGCCCATGGCCGCCGGCGCTCTGGGCCAAGGCCGGGATCTCGATCGGCGGACAGGCATTCGACGAAGGCGACCGCTTCGTTCTCTCGGCCGGAGGCGGCGATGAGCCGTTCCGCTGCGCGTTCGTGCGCCTCTCCGCGCGCGCGGCCGCCCGGTTCGAAGAGGAGGACGCAGCGAGAGCCGCCGGGACGAGCTCGGGTGGGTCGGGGCTCGGAGATCTCGTCGGGGGCGCGCTCGAGGTCCTTTTCCTTCGGCCCTGATGGACACCGCGATCGACGCCGCCGAGACGTTCGAGCTGCTCGACTGGAAGCGGCGGATCTTCGGGCTCTACGCCGAGTTGCGGATGGCCTCCGACCCCGTGGCTGCGTGGCTGACCTGGCGCGAGGTTCGCGACGAGCTGTTCCGAACGCACCCGTCCTCGCCGATCCCGGCGGAGGAGCGTGCGTCTTACGCCGGCATCCCGTGCTTCGACTACGACCCGGAGTTGCGCGTCCTCGCCGTGGTCGAGCCGGTCGAGGTCTCGCCCGAGCAGATCGGGAGCAGCGGGACCGAGGCGATCGCCTTCGCCCGGTTCGCGATCGCGCGCTTCGAGCTCGGCGGCGAGGAGCTCGCGCTCGAGCTGTACTGGCTGACCGCATACGGCGGCGGGCTCTTCGTCCCGTTCCGCGACGCCACCTCGGGCGCCGAGACCTACGGCGGCGGCCGCTACCTGCTCGACACGGTCAAGGGCTCCGATCTCGGCATGGACGGCGATCGGCTCGTGCTCGACTTCAACTTCGCCTACAACCCGTCGTGCAGCTACGACCCGCGTTGGGTCTGCCCGCTCTCGCCGCCGGCCAACCGGCTGCCGCTCGCGGTTCGCGCCGGCGAGCGGATGCCGCGAGTGAGAAGAGCCGGAGGCGGGACTCGAACCCGCGACACCCGGTTTACAAAACCGGTGCTCTGCCAGCTGAGCTACTCCGGCGTCAGGCCATCGTAGCCGCGAGGCCTACGAGAGAACCTGGCGCTCGCGCTGGTGGTTCAGGATCTTGCGCTTGACCCGCTGGAGCGCGTTGTCGATCGTCTTCGTGTCGCAGCCGAGATCCTCGGCCATCGTCTCGTACGAGCAGCCCTCGAGGTAGAGGCGCAGCGCATCGGACTCGAGCGGCGAGAGCGTCGAGCCGAGGCAGCCGACGAGGCTCTGCAGCTCCTCGGTCGAGATCACGCAGATGGCGGGGTCGTTGACGTTCGAGCCCGGGAGCGCGTCGCCGAGGGTGCAGTCGCCGTCGGGGTCCTGGCCGGCGGGTGTGTGGCTGAACGAGACGTACGTGTTCAGCGGCGAGTGCTTGAAGCGGGTGGCGGTCTTGATCGCCGTGATGATCTGCCGGGTGACGCAGAGCTCGGCGAACGAGCGGAACGACGTCTCCTTGTCGGGGCGGAAATCGCGCACCGCCTTGTAGAGACCGATCAGCCCCTCCTGGATCAGGTCGTCATTGCCGCCGCCGACGAGGAAGTAGGCGCTCGCCTTCAGCCGCACGAACGGGGTGTAGCGGCGGATCAGCCCGTCGAGGGCCGCGTTGCTCCCGTTCCTGGCCTTGAGGACGAGCTGCAGATCCTCAAGTTCACGTTGAGCCTTTGCCGCTGTCTTGGCGGGCGTAGCCGCTCTTGCAATCACGTTGGAACCCCCGTGTTGAGCCATTTGAAGATCTACCGACAGTTGAGCCTCGACGAGAACCCTCACCCTTAAGTCGAGGTGAATCTAGCAGGGACCGTCAGGAAAAACAAGCCCTTGTTGCAATGGACCCGTGTGCAACGTTAGCTGTCGCCGCGACGAAGGCGCTCGAGCTTCGCGCGGGTCTCGTCGTCGAGCTTGTTTGCAAGCCCACCGGGCGGTGCGGGGGGCACCTCGGGCGGCTCCAAGTCGCGGAAGAACGTCTGCGAGGTGAGGTTCGCCACGGTGCGGCCGGCGGTGCCCTGAACGGTGGCATCCGACGAGACGAGCAGCACCCGCTCGCGCGAGCGGCTCTCCGCGGCGAGGCGCTCGAGCAGGGTGTCGGCGTCGGGGGCGAAGCGCACGGAGAGCGGGCCGACCTGCTCGTCGTCACCGGCGCCGTCGAACACGACCACACCGCGCACACCTCGGGTCGCAACGAAGCTCGCCAGGGTGTCGACCAGCTCGCGCCGGTCGTCGAGCGGACCCGCGTGCAGGAGGTTGTAGCCGTCGAAGAGGTAGAGCGTCGGGTCGGCCATCACGAAGCGGCGCGGCGCTGACGCCGGGCTTCGTACAGGAGCACCGCTGCCGCGACGCTGACGTTCAGCGACTCGACCTCGCCCGTGAGCGGGATCGAGACGAGCGCGTCGCAGGTTCGCCGAACGAGCGGACGGAGCCCCTTCCCCTCGGCGCCGAGCACGAGCGCGACGCCGCCCGTCAGGTCGGTGTCCCACATCGTCGCCTCGGCATCACCGGCGGCACCGTAGACCCAGAGCGAGGGGCCCTTCACCTCTTCGAGAAAGCGGGCGAGGTTCGTCACGACCGCGATCGGCAGATGCTCGATCGCGCCCGCCGAGGCGCGGGCCACGGCCGGCGTGACGACGGCGGCGCCGTGAGCGGGGACGATCACCCCGGTCGCCCCGGCGCCCTCGGCGCTCCGGCAGACCGCGCCGAGGTTATGCGGATCGGTGACCTTGTCGAGCACCGTGAGCATCGGGCTGTCGCGGCTCGCGAGCTCGTAGGCATCGGCGTAGCGGTAGGGCTCGACACGGGCGACGGCGCCCTGATGGTCGCGAGTGCCGGCAAGCTCCGTCAGCTCGCGATCGGGCCGAACCTTCGGGCGGGCCTCCGCGAGCCACGGCTCGGAGGCGACCGCCCGCTCGCTGGCGAGCAGCTCGATCACCTCACGCCGGCCGCGCAGCACCTCGCGAACTGCTCGGCGCCCGTAGACGAGGTCCGTGGTCATCGCTTGCGGACGAGCGTGTAGCCGCCGCCGGGCTCGTCGCGCATCTCCCAGCCGGCCTCGTCGATCGCACCTCGCAGGCGGTCGGCCGACTCGAAGTCGCGCGCGGCTCGGGCACCGACCCGTCGGTCGGCGAGCGCCACGATCTCGGGCGGTGCGACGTCGAGCGCGCCGAGCGACTCGAGGCCGAACACGGCAAGGCCGCGGCGCAGCAGCTCGTGGTCGCGCCAGCCGTGCATCAGGGCGAGCGCCTCGGGCGTGTTGAAGTCGTCGTCGAGCGCCGCGGCAAACGCGTCCCAGTCGCCTCCACGCTCGCTCGGGCTGCGAAAGACGTTGCGGAACCCCTCGGCCTGCGCGGCCGCCTGCTCCATCGTCTCGTCGGAGAACTCGATCGGCTTGCGCCAGTGGCCGCCGAGGAAGAAGACGAGCGCGGTCTCGCGCCCCCAGCGGTCGAGCACCTCGCGGATCGACGCGATGTTCCCGAGCGACTTCGACATCTTGTCGCCGCCGAGCTGGAGGATCCCGTTGTGCACCCAGATGTCGGCGAACCCGTGGCCGAGGGCGCGCGACTGGGCGACCTCGTTCTCGTGGTGGGGGAAGACGAGGTCGAGCCCGCCGCCGTGGATCTCGAACCGCGGGCCCGAGCAGCTCCTCGGCCATCGCAGAGCACTCGATGTGCCAGCCCGGCCGGCCTTCGCCCCACGGCGACGACCAGTGCGTGTCCTCGCCGAGCTTCGTCGCCTTCCAGAGCGCGAAGTCGCGCGGATCCTCCTTGAGCGCGTTCGGCTCCTGCTCCTCGACCTGATCCGGCCGCTGGCCCGAGAGCCGGCCGTAGTCAGCGAAGCGTGCGACACGGAAGTAGACGTCACCCTCGACCGGGTAGGCGAAGCCCGCCTCGACCAGCTGCTCGATGAAGTGGACGATGCCCGGGATGTGCTCGGTGACCTTGGGCAGGTAGTCGGGCATCCCGAGCCCGAGGTCACCGACGTCCTCGAGGTACCAGGCGGTCGCGCGCTCGGCCAGCTCCGCGCTGGCGTTCGGCGCGGCGTCGTAGATCTTGTCGTTGACGTCGGTGATGTTGTGTACGAGCTCGGCGACGTAGCCGGTCTCGCGCAGCCACGAGCGGAGCCACATGCCGATGACGAACGGCCGCGCGTTGCCGATGTGCGCACGCCCGTAGACCGTCGGGCCGCAGAAGTACATCCGGACCGGGCCGGGCGACGCGGGCAGCTCGACGAGCGAGCGGGAGTAGGTGTCATAGAGCCGCATCGACCCTCCGCAACGTCTCGTCGCGCGGGAGCGCCGCAAGCACGGCCCAGAGCTCGGGCCCGCTCTCGCGTCCGGTCAGCGCCTGGCGCACCGCGCGGAGGTGCCCGCCGACTGCCTTCAGCTCGCGGACGATCGCCTTGGCGCCGTCGCGATCCAGCCCGTTGGCAAAGCCGGCGCGTAGCTCGCGGAACCGCTCGAGCGTCTCGCGCTCGTCCGGGAGAGAGATGGCCGGCGGGTCGAGAATCGTCCGCGCGAGCGCGCCGGCCTCGTTCAGGTCATGGGCGCCGCGCAAGGCGGGCGCGACAGCGACGGGAACCCCGACACGGCCGGCGAGCTCGTCGTCCGGAAGCTCCGCGATCACGTCGACGGCGAGCGAGCGGATGCGGGGCAGGTCGAAGTGCACGTCGTGCTTCGGGATCCCGAGCTCCTCGAGGTAGCCGCGTACGGCCTCCGGCGGGATGCCCTCCTCGCGCAGCGCGGCGATCGAGGCGCCCTCGGCCCGCTTCGACATCTTCTTGCCGTCGGGGCCGAGCACGAGGCCGAAGTGGAGGTACTCGGGCGGCTCGGCGCCGAGCGCGCGCGCAAGGCCGCGGTGCAGCTCCTCGTTGGGCCGGTGGTCGGAGCCGCGGATCACGTGCGTGATCCCGAAGTCGATGTCGTCGACGACGCTCGCGAGCTGGTACGTCGCGGTGCCGTCGTCGCGGAGCAGCGTCACGCCCTGGAAGCGCTGCGGCATCCCTGCGGCGGCCTCCCGGTAGCGCTCGAGCCGGTCGCTCTGGCGGACGGGGCCCTCGTCCCAGCCGATCCCGAGCCAGCCGAGATCCTCGAGGATCGCCTCCTCGCCGCCCGGCAGGTTGCGCGTGGGATCGGTGTCGTCGATCCGGAGCAGCATCGTCCCGCCGAAGTTGCGGTTGATCACGGCCCCGAGCGCGTTGCCGATGTGGAGCGATCCGGTGGGGCTCGGTGCGAAGCGGACCTTCATGCGCTGAGTCTAGGTGCGGCACGTTTCTTAACCCCCGTTAAGACTTCGGCGTAATAGATTCAGCCACCGTGCGGCTGACCTCCGAGCATCTTTCGCCGTTCTCGCCGCGCGTGGCCAGGCAGGCAGCCGGCCCGACCGGGGGCCGCGTCCCCGTCCATCGACTGCGCCTGCCAGGGCCGGCCTACCGCTAGTCGAGCTTGGGACTCGGGGGGATCCTGCGCCGCGCGGTGCTCGTCGGCGCTCTGGTCTTGTGCGCCAATGCGCAAGGCGCCGCAGCGCCGTTGGCCGCCTGGCCGACGTGGGGCAACAGCCCGGCCAGGGTGGGCGACGCCGCTACTGAGCCGGCGGCGCTCACGCGAGCATTCGTGCTGCCGTTGCCCGGGCGGATCACGAACCAGATACTCGCCGACGCCGGCGCGTACTTCGTCGGGACATCATCGGGCGAGGTGGTCTCCTTCACGCCCGCGGGAGTCGTCCGTTGGCAGGACCAGCTGGGTCAGCTGACGAGCAAGTGCGCGCAGCTCGACGGCTACGGGGTCACGGGAACGGGAGTGATCGATCCAGCGTCGAGCACGCTCTATGTGATGGACGCGTTCGGGAGGCTCCATGCGCTCTCGCTGTCGACCGGAGCCGAACGGCCCGGCTGGCCGGTCAAGGTCTTCACCGACGACCGACGCGAGCTGAACTGGGGAGCTCTGTCGCTCGTCGACGGATCGGTCTACGTCCCGACAGCGTCTTATTGCGACACCGCGGGGACGCCGGGCGCCGTCTACCGGATCGACACCGCGTCAGGGTCGGTGACGCAGTGGCTCTCCGTCCCTCTCACCGCCGGCGGTGGTGGAGGTCCGTGGGGTTGGGGTGGCCTCGCGTTCGACCCGACACTCAACACGCTGTTCGCGGCAACCTCGGGCGCGTTCGATGGCGGCACGAACTCGGGCGACGCCTTCACCGAGCTCGCCGGCCACGGCGATCAACTCGTCCAGCTCGATCCTGACCTGACGGTCGCGACGGGGAGTCACCCGACCGACATCCCCGACCGGATGGATCTCGACTTCGTCGGATCGCCGGTGATCGTCAACCGGCCCGGCTGCGGGCCGCTCGTGGCGGCGACGGACAAGAACGACACGGTCTATCTGTGGAAGGCCGATGACGTTGCCGCCGGACCGGTCGCGGAGGTCCCGATCGAGACGTACAACGCTGCCGACCCGATGCTCGCCCAGCTCGCCTGGTCACCGGCTTTGAGCTCGCTCTACACCGCCACCGGCACCGAGCTCGTCCGGATCACGATCGCCCCGAGCTGCGCCGCCGCCATCACCTGGCGTGACCCGCTCGGGACGCAGACCGAAAATGGCTCGCCGACGATCAGCGGCAACACAGTCTGGGTCACGGTCAACGGCAAGCCGACCCTCGATGCCTACAACGCGAAGACCGGCAAGCGCGTCTTCCAGACTCAGCTCGGCGGCACGACGCTCACGGCACCGACGATCGTCGGCAACCAGCTCGTGATCGGCACCTTCACCGGCCTCGTCGAGGGCTTCTCGTTCGCAGGAGCCCGGTCGGTTCAGAGCGCGGGAACATCTGCGTCGACAGCTTCCGAGGTCAGCTGGGCGAGCACGAAGGACGCGTGGGAGACGCGGTCCGCGGGCGTGTTCGCAACCGAGAACGGAGGTCACAGCTGGCATCAGATCTACGCAGCCCCGGCGCTGACGGTGCTCCGCCTCTCCGCCGAGCTCGGAGTGATCGAGCTCGGGACGGCGCCCTCGAAGTGCATGTGCACGACCCGCCATCTCTGGACCGACGACGACGGTCAGACCTGGCACCTCACCGACGCGATCAGCCAGGACTTCACCGGCGGCGGGGGCAGCATCTACTGGTGGGAAGGCGGCACCCTCCGGGTCATCTCGCCCTTCCCACCGGCCGACGACGACAAGCCCCTCGATGCGCGCGTGGCGACCTCGCTGCCCGACGGCACGATCCTCGGCGGCGTCCGCACGCCGGACGGTTTCGCCTTCCTCGTCTCCAACCGCGTGTCGGGTCAGCACTGGGACACCAACCCGCGCGTCATCCTCGCGGACGGCGCCTCGGTGCAGACAGTGCGCCTGCCGTCGACCCCACCCGGCGAGATCCTCGCCGAGTCGATCACCGGCAGCGGCGGCACGCTGACCGTGTCGGCAACCGACTTCGGCACCGATCCCGTCTCCCCGGTCTCGTGGACATCGACCGACGACGGCCAGACCTGGGCCCTCGACTCCTAGCAAAGGCCAAACCGGACCTGGCCGTCCGAGATACGCAGGGGGACTGTCCCCAGACGCGTCTCGGCAGGACGTGCCCGTTCGAGCCACGTCGGGGACTGACGAGCCATGGCCGTCCGAGATACGTAGGGGGACTGTCCCCAGACGCGTCTCGGCAGAACGTGGCCGTTCGAGCCATGTCTGGGGACTGTCCCGTTGCTCGTCTAGCGTCCCGTTGGTGAGAGAAGCGCTCTTGACCTGGTATGCCGCGAACGGCCGCGACCTGCCGTGGCGGCACACGAACGACCCGTACGCGATCCTCGTCTCCGAGGTGATGCTCCAGCAGACGCAGGTCGATCGCGTCGTCCCGCGCTGGGAGCGGTGGCTCGAGCGGTGGCCGGCGGTGGAGGATCTAGCCGCCGCGTCCACGGCCGACGTGATCGTCGAGTGGCAAGGGCTCGGCTACAACCGGCGGGCGGTAACCCTCCACCGCGCAGCGCAGGCCGTTGCGCAAGGACGGCTGGCCCGGCGACCTCACCGTCCTTCCCGGCGTCGGGCCGTACACGGCGGCGGCCGTGGGGAACTTCGCCTTCGGCCGGGACGTGCTGCCGGTCGACACGAACGTCCGTCGCGTGCAGGACCGCACCGGCGAGGCATTCGACGGCGCTTGCGCGCAGGCGCTCTTCGATCTCGGCGCCATGATCTGCCTCGGGCGCATACCGCGCTGCGGCGAATGCCCACTCGCGGAGGCGTGCCCCTCGCGCGGGAAGCGCTACGAGCCGATTCGGCGCCAGTCGCGGTTCGAGGGCTCGTTCCGCCAGCGTCGCGCCCTCGCGCTCAGAGCTGTCGCCGCCGGCTCCGACCCCGCAGACGAGGAGGCTCTCGCCTCGCTCGCGCGCGACGGGCTCGTCACCCTCGCGGGCGACGGCAGCGCGGCGCTCCCGGTCTGAGGCCCGAACTGTTAAGCCTCCGTGTTCCAGGGCGCCGACCCGAAACCAGCCGGTCGCGCCCGACGTACCTCCGGGCAACCCAACCACTCGGAGGAGAAATATGTCCCGGCTCAAGCTCGCCGCCGTAGCGGCATGCGTCATCGCAATCGTGAGCGCGGCAAGCGCTGCGGCCGCTGTGCCCTCGATGCTCAACCTCGGCCCCGCGGCGAAAGGCACCGCCAAGACCTACGCCGGCTACTACGACGGCCACAAGGACACGTACGTCGTCACCGACGTCTCGAGCAAGTCACAGGCGTCGGCGATGAACATCAACTACTCGCCGCCGCTCGCGAAGGTGAAGGGCGCGCCGCCGCAGTACTTCATCCAGGGCAAGGCCGCGGCCGGCCAGATCGCCGTCTTCGGCTCGGAGCCGGGCGAGAGCGACTACAACCCGCTCTGGGAAGAGCTGATCGTGACCTGGAAGCCGGGCGTCAAGCCTGTGCTCCTCGTCCAGGACGACCAGATCAACGGCCTCGCGAAGAAGGGCCAACTCACCGTCACGGACGCGCACGTCGTCCTGAACGCGCCGATCACCAAGGTCGGCAAGGAGAAGTAACCGCTACCTGCGTTCGAGCAGCGCCACGGCGTGGGCCGCAAGGCCCTCGCCGCGGCCTGGAAACCCGAGCCGGTCGGTCGTCGTCGCGCGGACATTGACCTCACCCTCGCCGATCGCCGCTCCGAGCCGGCGCCGCATCTCGTCGCGATGAGCCGCGATCCGCGGCTCCTCGCCGACGAGGACGCAGTCGGCGTTGACGAGCCGCCAACCGGCGTCGGCGACCTGCGCGTAGGCCTCCTCGAGCAGCGAGAGAGAAGAGATGCCGTGAAAGCGCTCCTCGCCGGACGGGAAGAGACCACCGATGTCGCCGAGCCCTGCAGCGCCGAGCACGGCGTCGATCAGCGCGTGTGCGATCACGTCGCCGTCGGAATGCCCGGCGAGCCCGCGCGGGTGGTCGAAGTCGACCCCGCCGAGCACCAGCGGCACGCCGTCGGCGAGCGCGTGGGCGTCGTACCCCATCCCGATCCGGATATCCGCCACGGCGTGAGGCTACTCAGCCTCGGCTCCGCGGCGAGCAACGCCTCGACGCGGCGGAGATCATCGGGCGTTGTCACCTTCAGCAGCCGCTCGTCGCCGGCGATCACCTTCACCCTTCCACCTGCCGCCTCGACGAGCGACGCGCAGTCGGAGCCTTCACCCGCCGCAGCCGCGCGCAGCACGCTCGCGACGAATGCCTGAGGCGTCTGAACGGCGACGAGCTCGTCGCGGCTCGGCGTCTCGATGACGACCCCGTCGCGAACGCGCTTCACGGTGTCCGCGACCGGTAGCCCGGGCACGGCGCCGTCGAACCCCTCGCCCAGGGCCTCGAGCAGCCGCGGCACGACGTCGCTGGGCAGGAAGGGCCGCGCCGCGTCGTGCACGAGCACCACCACGGCGTCCTCCGGCACCTCGTCGAGCCCGATCCGCACCGACGCGGAGCGGGTCGCGCCGCCCGTCACGCATGCGGTTACCTTCGAGGCTCCGATCTCCTCGGCGACGAGGATCGCCGGCTCCTCCCACTCGGGAGGAGCCACGACCACGATCCCGTCGATCCAGTCGCTCTCGTCGAGCCGGCGCAGGGGCTCCGCGAGCAGGGGAAGATCGCCGAGGCGCGCAAACGCCTTCGGGCGCTCATCCCCTAGCCGCTCTCCCCGCCCCGCGGCGACGAGCACGACCCAGACGCTCACCTATGCGGCAGCTGGCGTCTTCGGTTTTGGAGCTGACGCCGTCCGCCGGGCAGCCGGCGCACGCTTCGCCGGGGTGTCAGGCCCCGTCAGCACGCCTTCGAGCCAGTCGAACGCGTCGTCCTCCGACAGGTTCTTGGCGTACATCAGCTCGGAGGCGAGGATCTTCTTCGCCTTGACGTACATCTGCTTCTCGCCGGTCGAAAGCCCCTTCTCGCCGTCGCGCAGCGAGAGGTTGCGCACGACTTCTGCGAGCTCGAAGATGTCGCCGGTCTTCATCTTGTCGCGGTTGTGCTTGAAGCGCCGATTCCAGTTCTTCGGCATCTCCGTGCCACCGCTCGTCAGGTACTTGACAACCTTCTTCACGGCCTCCTCGTCGATCACCTTGCGCAACCCGACCCGCTCGGCGTTGTCCGCCGGAACGTTGACCGTCATATCGTTGTGCAGGATCTTGATCGTGAGGTATTCGCGAGTCTCTCCGAGGATCTCCCGACGTTCACGCTTCACGATGGTGCCCGCCCCGTGGTGCGGGTACACCACCTTGTCGCCGACCTTGTACAAGCTGACTCCCTCTCCCGTGTCGTCAAAGCGCCGGCACTCATGAAGACTGCCGGCGAAGACGGAAGTCTACCAAAAATCCGCATAAAAGGCCGTTTTTTGCAGGGGTTTTGGAAAACCCCTGCTCAGGCGGACTTCTGAGCCAATCCGGCGGCGAGAGCCTGGCGGAGCGACTCCGCCTGAAGGCTCGCCCCCTCGGTGCCCTCCGGGGCCAAGACAGAGGAGATGCCGAGCTTGCGGCATTCCTCGAGCCGCCGCGGCGCCTGGGCCGCTGCGCGGAGCCGGCCGGTGAGCCCGATCTCGCCGAAGGCGGCAAGCCCTTCGAGCACCGGAACCCCGCGAGCGGCCGACGCGATCGCGAGTGCGATCCCGAGATCCGCCCCGGGCTCGTCGATGCGGATGCCGCCCGCGACGTTGACGAAGACGTCCGCGTTACCGAGCGGCAGACCGGCGTGGCGGGCGAGCACCGCGACGATCATCGCGAGCCGCTTGGGGTCGACGCCGGTGCCGACACGCCGCGGCATCGCGAGGTCGGTCGGCGCGACGAGGGACTGGATCTCGATCAGAAGCGGCCGTGTCCCCTCGAGCGCGCACGTCACCGCAGCGCCGATCTCTCCGGGCACGGTCTTCCCGAAGATCGCCGAGGGCTCCGCGACCCCGACGAGCCCGCCCGCGGTCATCTCGAAGACCGCCAGCTCGTTCGTCGAGCCGAAGCGATTCTTCGTCGCGCGGAGGATGCGGTGTGCGTTGTAACGGTCGCCCTCGAACTGGAGGACACAGTCGACGAGGTGCTCGAGCACGCGCGGCCCGGCGACCGAGCCGTCCTTCGTCACGTGCCCGACGAGGAAGGTCGCCACCCCGGCCTCCTTCGCCACGCGCAGGATCCGCGACGCCGCCTCGCGCACCTGCGAGACCGAGCCGGGAGCCGAGCCGATCTCCGAGGAGTACAGCGTCTGCACGGAGTCGATCACGCACACGCCCGGGCGCTCCCGCTCGAGGGTGGCGCACACGGTGTCGAGCTCGGTCTCCGCGAGGATCTCGACGGCCTCGCAGCCGCCGAGCCGCGAGGCGCGGAGCTTGACCTGGACGACCGACTCCTCCCCCGTGACGAGAAGCGCGCGCCGGTCGCGCGAGATCGCCCCTAGCGCGGAGAGGAGAAGCGTCGACTTGCCGACGCCGGGCTCGCCGCCCACGAGCACGAGCGAGGCCGGCACGAGCCCGCCGCCGAGCACCCGGTCGAGCTCTTCGAGCCCTGTCGGGATGCGATCCGCCTCTTCGGCTTCGACCTCGACGAGGCGCAGCAGCGGGCGTGCAGGTGCTGCGGTTGCGGCGCCACGCGCCGGGACGGCCTCCTCGACCATCGTCCCGAACGCGCCGCAACCGGGGCAACGGCCGAGCCAGCGGCCGGAGTTGGTGCCGCACTCGGTGCAGGAGTGCTGGAGAGAAGCTGCCTTCGCCATGGGGGAGTCACTGTACGCCCGGCCCCCGACGGCGAGTGTGTCAACTCCGCCACAGTTTCTCCCACTGCACGGCGCGCGTCCTTGACTCCGATCACGCAACCGTGGGAGGCTCGCCATGTGACAGGCGACCTGATCGTCCCGCTTGCGAAGCGATGGAGGAAGCTGTTGCTCACCGTGGCCGCCGGCGTCGTCGTCGCCGCTACTCCGGTTGTCGCCGTCGCCGACGAGGCACCGACGCTCCTCCCTGGGGGAAGCGCCATCGTGAAAGGCACTCACGTCAGCTGCACCGTCACCTCAGGATCGGTGACCTGCAAGAAGGCCGGCGGATTGACAGCGACGCTCGGCCAGTCGGGCACCGTGCATGTGACGCAAGGTTCGCGGACGCTGTTCTCCAGCGTCAAGCACATTCAGCTGCACAACAACGACGGCTTCATCCTCGCTGGGTCGAGCGTCTACTGCCACGTCTACCTCGAAGTGGTGCCGACGTTGACGTGCGCGTTGACCCTGGCGCAGGGCGGACTTCCGGGGACGCATGGCTTCGACATCAGCGACCGCTCGGTCGTCGTGTACCGCTACGACTCGACGAGCACCCGGCACGACATCAAGACGATTCCGCAGCCCTAGTCGCCCCGACTAGCCCTTAGGCCGGCGACGGGCGGCGTGATCGACGAGCAGCCTGACCGCCAACGCGCCCAGCACCGACCCCGAGGTACCGCTGCGCCTTCACCAGCGCGACCGGCGCGCGAGGAACGCGGCCGTCGCCGCTGCCGCGAAGACGATGGCGAGGTTGACCGCGAGCGACACCGCGATCTGGACACCGCCGAGCAGGATCCTGCAAACGAGGTGACCGGCCTCCGGCCGCTCGAACTGCGGGATCAGCGAGAGGTACATCACGGCCACCTTCGGATTCGGAGGTTCGTGAACAGCCCCATCGCGAAGAGGCGCGGCAGCGAGTCGTGATCGAGCTCGGATCGAACACGCCGACCAGGCCGTAGCGCCTTGAAGCGAGCCAGCGAGGTAACAGGCACCGCGAGTCGCAACGCGAGGTACAGATCCGGCACGGCCACGAAGACCGCGGCGAGGCCGAGGTTCGTCGCGGTCAGGTAGACGAGAAAGCCGAGCGCCACCCCGGCAAGCGAGACCGCACCCGCCCGCTTGCCCTGCGTGATGGTGCGGGAGACCAGGTAGATCATGTTCGGCCCGGGCGTCAGCACCATCAAGAGCCCGATCACGAAGACGCCGAAGAATCGCTGCTGTGCCCGGCATCGACCCACGATACCCGGCCGGTGGCCGGGCGCCATCGCGAGTAGATTGGCAGCCCCCGAGCACGGAGGCACACATGAGCATCCTCGTCCGCTTCACCGGAGCACCGAGCATGAGCACCGAGAAGTACGACGCGACGATGGCCGCGCTCGAGGCAGCGGGTGAGTTCCCGACCGACGGGCTCGAGTTCCACGTCGCATTCACCTCAGGCGGCAGCTTTCGCGTGAGCGAGATCTGGGAGTCGATGGAGAAGTTCGAGGCGTTCAGCCCACGCTGATGCCTCTTCTCGAGGAGAACGGGGTCGAGCTCGCCGGGCCGCCCGAGATCGTCGAGGTTCACAACATGGTCAAGCCGTAGGTCGCTGCGGCGACCAGATGTAGGGCGTCGTTCTCGTCACGACGCGTGAAACCGAGCCGCTCGAGGATCGGGCGGCTCTCGTCCGATGCGTCCACCTGGACGAACTGGAGGCCGCGCGCGGCGGCCAGATTGGCGCGGTAGGCCACGGCCGCGCGGTAGATCCCGCGGCCGCGCCAGCCGGGGAGCGTCGCGCCGCCCCAGAGCGTCGCGAACCCCGCTGCGGGCTCGAACCTGACCCAACAGCCGCAGACGACCTCGCCGCCGGCTTCGATCACCAGGATCGTGATGCCATCCGGATCGGCCACGCGCTCCGCGTCGAGGCGCTCGGCCATCCGGTGGCGCTCACCGCCCCAGATCGCGTGCTCCATCGCCTCCAACCTCCGTAGGTCGCGGAGCTCGGTCACCTCCCGAAGCGTGGCGCCCTCGGGAAGGCTGACCTCTCCCGTGATGTCCGCCACCCGCGCGATCAGCACCGTCTCCACGTCCTCGGGCACGAATCCCGCGGCGAGCAGCCGGTCGGTCAGGTCCGCCGGCCGGTCGTGGGATCGATGCTTCCACTCGAACCTCAACCCTCGCTCACCGAAGAACCGCACCTGACGGGCGATCAGCTCGTCGAGCTCGGCGCCCTCGAGCCCGTCGAGATCTCGGTAGTCGACGAATCCGCGCTCGTCGAGCCCGACGAACCGAAGGAGCGGCCCGTCTCGCTCGACGCTCACGCCTTTCGGCAGCGGGTCGGGAATGCGGCCTCTCAGCCGCGCGTCGTAGGCCTCCAGAAGATCCTCGCCCTGAGCGTCTGACATGCGCGCGAACTCTAGGAGATGACGGCCCGGACCGGCATGCCTCCCGAGACACGGCTGGGGACAGTCCCCCGACACGGCCCGGAACGGCATGGCCTACCGAGACACGGCTGGGGACTGTCCCCAGACACGGCTGGAACCGACACGGCCGATCGAGGCTTGTCCAGCGCTTGCAGTTAGAGCGTCAGCGTGATCTTCGAGAGCCCGTGCGGGTTGTCGAGATCGCTGCCGTTCAGCTGGGCGAGCCGTAGAGCGGCGAGCTGGCCGGGGATCACGGTCGTCAGCGGGCTCAGCCATTCGGTGACGCCCTCGACCAGGCGGAACGGCGCCAGGCCGCGGGAGAGCACGTCGGGGCGGTCGGCGATCGTGATCAGTCGGGCGCCTCGGTCGGCAAGGCCGGCGATCGCGGTCTCCATGCTGTCGAGCGCCGGGCCGGACGGGGCGACGGCGATCACGGGCCAGCCGGGGCGGACGGCGGCGACGGGGCCGTGCATCAGGTCGGCGGCGGAGTACGCCTCGAACAGGAGCCCCGACAGCTCGCGGATCTTCAGCGCGATCTCGAAGGCGGTGCCGTAGTTGATCCCGCGCGCGACGACCGTTCCGCCCTGGATTCCTGCCAGCTCGTCGAGCCCGGCCGCATCCTCGAACGACAGGGCGATCTGGTCCGCGATCCGGAGCGGCATCCGCTCGAGCTCGGCCAGCGCCTCCGCGTCGCGCGTCGACCACGCGAAGAGGAGCGCGATCGCACCGACGGAGTTGAGGTAGGTCTTCGTCGCCGCGACTGCGAGCTCCGGCCCCGCCTCGAGCGGGAGAACGGTCTCCGCGGCGCGACCGATCGGCGAGTCGGGCGAGTTCGTGATCGACAGCGTCGGCCGCCCCTGGCGGCGCGCCTCGTCGATCACGGCGCGCACATCGGGCGACTCACCCGACTGCGAGATGCCGATCACGAGCGCGCCGTCGAGACGCGGCGGCTGCTCGTACAGCGTGTAGAGCGACGGCGTCGCGAACGCCACGGGAACACGGCTCGCGCGGCCCAGGAGGTACTGCGCGTAGCGCGCCGCATTGGACGAACTGCCGCGCGACGCGATCAGGAGGTAGCGAACGTCACGCCTCCGCAAGAGCGCTCCGAGCTCCTTCGCCCGGCCGCGCTGCGAATCCAGCAGGCGCGCCAGAGCCTCCGGCTGCTCGCGGAGCTCACGCTCGAGCTGGGTCGAGCTCATGCCGTCACCGCCAGGCGCTCGAGCAGAACGTCGGCCAGGACCTCGTAGCTGACCCGGCTCCCGCCGTACGTCGCCGCGTAGCCACGTGCACCGGCAGGCCGCCAGACGGGAAGCCCGACCTCGACGACAACCGACGACGGCAGCCGGTCCGCGAACTCCTGCATCCAGTGGTGCCGATGCGCGTCGCGAACGACGATCACGACCGGCCTCGCGCCGGCCATCCGCTCCGCCGTCGCCGGATGGGCGTTCGCCTCGTCGAAGACGACCGCCTCGCTCCCCGGGAGCCGCTCCTCGATCACTGCGCCGAGCGAATGCGCAGCCTCGCCGGCGGCGATGTTCGCCTGCGGCCGAAGCTCGACCACGAACGGCGCACTCTCGAGCGACACGTCGCCGTCGATCTGCAGCGCCAGGCGGGCAGCCTTCTCCCCCGCCCCACGGTCGACGGGCCCGCCGACCGGCGCAGATGCCGCCCACGCGCCGACGCGCGCCACGCGACCCGCTGCCTCACGCAGCCGCGCCTCGGAGACCGACGAGACCAGCGCCCGCTGAACCGCCTCGACCGCATCCTCACCCAGGTCGTGGCCGATCAGCAGCGCATCGACGCCCGCCTCGAGCGCGAGCACCGCCCCACGCTCGATCCCGACCGAGTCGCTCAGCCCCTTCATCTCGAGCGCGTCCGCGATCACGACCCCGTCGAAGCCGAGCACGTCCCGGAGCAACCCCTGCACGACGGCCGGGCTGACGGTTGCCGGGGCGTCGTCGAGCGCGGGGACGCGAACGTGCGCCGTCATGATCGTCTTCACGCCCGCCTCGATCGCGGCCCGGAACGGCGGCAGCCCCTCGCGCGCGTCGCCGACGACCACCGGCAGCTCGAGATGCGAGTCCTGTTCGGTCGAGCCATGGCCGGGGAAGTGCTTCGCGCAAGCTGCCACTCCCTGGCGCTGTAGCCCGACGCACGGAAGCTGCGACATGGCGCGCGACGAGCTCCGGGCCGGAGCCGAACGAGCGGATCCCGATCACCGGGTTCGCCGGGTTGACGTTGACGTCGGCCACCGGGGCGAAGTCGAGGTTGACCCCGACCGCGCGAAGATCCGCGCCGATCGCGGCCGAGACGCGCTCGGTCAGCGCGAGGTCGTCGACGGCCCCGAGCGCGCCGGCGCCCGGATACGAGCTGCCCCGATCGCCTTCGAGCCGGGTGACGTCGCCGCCCTCCTCGTCGATCCCGATCAACAGGTCGCCGCGGACGGCGCGCAACGAGGCAGTCAGCGCAGCCAGCTGGGCGCGGTCGCGCACGTTGTAACCGAAGAGGCAGATTCCGCCGAGCCCGCCCTCGATCCGCCGCAGCACCCACTCGGGCGCCTCGAACCCCGGGAAGCTCGGGAAGATGCAGCCCGCCGCGAGCCGCTCCAGACTCATCCGCGCACCGCCCCGGCGGTCAGCCCGAACGCGATCCGGCGCTGCACGATCAGGAAGAAGATCACCACGGGAATAGCAGTCAGCGTCGCCCCCGCCATCAGCCCGCCCCAGTCGGTCCCGCGACTCGTACCCAGGAAGCCGGCGAGCCACACCGTCAGCGTCTGCTTCTGCTGGTCGGACAGCAGGATGTAGGCGAAGATGAACTCGTTCCAGGCCTGGATGAACGCGAAGATCGACGTCGCGACGAGGCCCGGCGCGACCAGCGGCAGCAGGATCCCGACGAACGCGCCCGTCCGGCTCTTCCCGTCGACCATCGCCGCCTCCTCGAGATCCTTCGGGATCCCGAGGATGAAGCCGCGCAGCATCCAGATCGAGAACGGCAGCACGAAGGTCAGGTAGGTGATGATCAGCCCGGAGAGCTGGTTCACCTGGTGGTACCGCGCGAGCACCACGTACAGCGGGATGATCAGCGCGCTCTGCGGCAGCATCTGGATCAGGATCACGAGGACGATGAAGATCTTCCAGCCGCTGAAGCGGTACTTCGCGAGCGCGACGGCCGCGAGGAACGCCAGCACGACCGAGAGCACGACGACCACGGAGACGACGATCAGGCTGTTCTCGAGGTCGTCCCAGAAGTACGGCCGGTGGATCGCGTCCGAGAAGTGCTGGAGCGTCGGGTGGTACGGCACCCAGTGCGGCGTGTAGCTCGTGATCTCGATCCCCGGCTTGAACGCGGTCGCGACCATCCAGTAGACGGGGAAGGCCATGACCACGAGCACGACGAGGCCCGCGAGGTTGAGCGCGACCCGGCGGGCGACGTGCCGCCGCGAGCGGCCCGGCCGGCGCCGCCGAGGTGCGACGGCAACCGTCATGCGATCTCCCCCACGCGGATCATCTGGCGCACGTAGAAGAACGTCACGCCGACCATCACGAGCAGCATCACGAGCGCGATCGCCGACCCGAGCCCGTACTGGCTGATCCCGAACGACTTCTCGTACGCGTAGATGCTCATCAGCCAGTAATCCGGATCCGGCCGTTGGAGCCGCAGCAGGAACGGCTGGGTGAATACCTGGAAGTCCCAGATGATCGAGAGGCTCGCGAGGATGACGAAGATCGGCTTCAGGATCGGGAAGGTGATGTCGCGGAAGCGCTTGAACGCCCCGGAGCCGTCGATCTGGGCCGCCTCGAGCAGGTCGGCCGGCACCTGCGTCAGCCCCGCGTACACCGTGATCGCGACGAACGGGACGGCCCCCCAGACGATGAGGGACGTGATCACCCCGAACCCGACGAGCGAGTTCGCGAACCAGTCGTACTGGATGAAGTTGCCCAGGTGGAGCTGGGTGAGCGCGTAGTTGAAGACGCCGTTCTCGTAGTTCGTCATCCAGAGCCAGAGCTGGGCGGCGACGACGACCGGCATCGCCCACGCGAGGATCAGCGCCACGGTGACCGCCGTCCGCATGAAGGTGCCGAGCTCCTTCAGGAGCAGGGCGATCAGAGTGCCGATCCCGAGCGTGAGCCCGACGTTCACGGCCGTGAAGATCGCCGTCCGAAGGAGGACGTGCCAGAACTGGCCGTCGCTCAGCGTCGTCGTGAAGTTGTCGAACCCGGCCGAGGTGCCCTTGTGGGCGATCAGCTGGAAGAGCCCGTAGTGCTGGAACGAGAGCCGGATCAGGAAGTAGATCGGGTACCCGAGCACGGCGACGATCACGATTACCGCCGGAGCGATCAGCGCATACGGCACCGTCGCTTCGGCGACACGGGCCCGTCTGAGACGGCGATGCCGCCGGAGCTGCCGTGAGGCTGCTCCGGCGGCATCTGCGCCTGCATGAACTGGAACCGGTTCAGGCGCCATCCGTCTCTAGCGATCTCTAGCTGCTTGCGTTGAGAATCGAGGTGATCTTGCTGCTGGTCGAGCTGGCGGCCTGCTGCACGGTCTGCTTACCGGTGAGGATGTTGGTGAGCATGGTGCGGAGGACGTTCGAGCTCTCGACGTTCGCCCAGTTCTTGGCGGTCGGGACGAACCAGGTCGCCTTGGCCGAAGCGGCGAGCGCCGTGCCGGGGGTGCCCTTGACGAGGTTCAGGAGCGCCGTCGTGTTCGGGATGTTCCCCGCCTTCACGATGACGGCCTCACTGGCGTTCGACGTGAAGTCGGCGATCCACTGCTCGGCGAGCGACTTGTTGGCGCTCGAGGCCGGGATCGCGAGATCCGAGCCGCCGAGGAAGCCGGGCATCGTCTTGCCGGGCGTATGGCTCGGCATCGGGAACGCGGCCATCACCGGCTTGAGCTTCGGGTTACCGGCCTTCGGGTCGAGCGCGTAGCCGTACTGCCAGCCGGGGCCGACGAACGACGCGGCATGGCCCTGCGAGAACGGCGTGGTCGGGAACGGGTTGGCCTCGTCGGTCGACTTGCTGGCCTTCGAGAGCGCGAGGAACGTGTTCTTGAACGCGTTCAGCCCTGCGATCGCGCGCGGCTGGTCGAGCGTGCCCGTCCACGTGCCGCCGGACTGAGTTGCGATCTGCCCGCCGAAGTCGTAGACGAAGCCCATCGCGGTGTACCAGTCCTTGCCGGCGATGTACAGCGGCGAGAACGTGGTGTCGGAGCTATTCGCAGCGCCGATCTTCTTGCCGTCCGCGACGAGCTGTGCCAGAGAGGTCGGGGGCTTCGTGATCCCGGACTCCTTGAACATGTCCTTGCGGTAGATGACGATGCGCGTGCCGGCGTAGTACGGAACGCCCATCAGCTTGCCGTCGTAGGTCGCCGAGTCCGTCAGGCCCTTGAGCCAGGTCGAGGAGTTCGGGAACGTCGACTTGTCGGCGGTGAGATCGGCGAACGCGCCGGCCGCCATGTACTTCGTCATCTCCGAGTTGCCCATCTCGATCACGTCGGGCGCGGTATTGCCCGCGAGCGTCGCGTCGAACTTCTGGAGATGCGTGTTCCACTGCTGATACTGGACGTTGACGGTCACGCCCGGGTTCTGCTGCTGAAACGTCGCGTTGGCAGCGGCGACGGCCTTCGGCCAGCCGGACTGCGCATCGACCTGTAGCCAGACGGTGATGCTGCTGGCGGTCGTCTTCTTCGTCGCCCCCATAGCCGCCGTGACGGCGGCTGCGGCGACCGCGCAAAGGCAGAGCGCGACGATGATGTGTCTCTTCACCTGGAAGCCTCCAGAGTCAGGCGGCCCGGTCGCTCGCTCCGCGAGAGTCCAGCTCCGCACATTTGGTCAGTACCACACTTCATTCGGCGGGATCCTGACACATTGGTGACGAAGATGTCAATACCAATATTGTAAGTTGTTGCGCCACAGCGCTTGGCTGCACGAAAACCCGTGAGCCGCCGATTCAGTTGCGGTGGTAAGTACCACTACGCGAAGTCGTCGATCGCGCGAGACGCGAGCCCCATCGAGATCGCTGGGCGCCCGCCGACCCCGAGCTCTGAGACCAGCCGATAGCGGTCGCCCCGGTAGATCGAGCTGGTGAACTCGACGATCTCTCCTCCTGCTGCGCGCGTCACGCGCTCGAACAGGAGCGCCGGCGAGTGCAGGGGGACGGCGAGCTCCTTCGATTCCTCGTCGTTCGTCACCGTCGGCTCGACCGTCTGGGTCCCGCCGACGATCTCGATCCCGTAGCGGTTTTCGAGCAGGTCGTAGAACGAGCTCTCCTCGAGATCCGCGGCCGTGAGCCCGGGGAAGAGCGCCTCGGGAACGTGCAGCAACTCGACGGCCATCGGCTCCCCGTCGGCCAGGCGTAGCCGCTTGACCGACAGCACCGGCTCCGACGGCGAGACGTAGAGGATGCGCCCGAGACGAGCGCCGGCCGTGATCGTCCGGAACTCGAGTGTCCGGCTCCCCGGGGTCAGGCCTCGCTGACGCATGTCGTCGCTGAAGGAGGTGATCGTCATCTCCTTGGCGACCTTCGGCTCGGCGACGAACGTACCCGCACCGCGGCGCCGCGTCAGGAGCCCCTCGCGTACGAGCTCGCCGAGCGCCGCGCGCAAGGTCAGGCGGGACACGCCGAGCTTGATGCTCAGCACCCTCTCCGGCGGGATCGCGTCGCCGACCTGGAGCGCCTCGATCAGCTCGAGCACCTGGTCGCGGGTTTCGCGCTGCTTCGTCATCGGAGTGCAGTCAGCTCGGCGGGAGCGGCTGCCGCGCGAGTTCCGGTCAAGCGCAAGCCTGTCTCGCAATCGAAGAACTGGAGCCGTTGGGGATCGACGGCGAGCTCGACGCGACCGCCGACGCGAGCACCGGTTCGAGCGTCGACACGGGCGGTGAACAGGGCTCCCGACGCCGGGACGAGCCCGCGGGCATCATCGCCCGCCTCGAGCGCCTGCGGCGTGATCGAGCGGGCGGCAACCGAGAAGAACACGAACGAATCGGAGCCGAGCTCCTCGAGGACATCGACGGAAACGTCGAGCGTGGGTAGGCCCGGGGCATGAGCACTGTCCTCGAAGTCCTCGGGCCGGATGCCCAGGATCACCTCGCCGTCCGGGACGTCGGCGCCGGGCGCAAGCGGGATGCCGAACTCCGCGAAGCGGACGACGCCTCCCTGCACCGTCGCCTCGACGAGGTTCATCGCGGGCGAGCCGATGAATCCCGCGACGAAGACGTCACGCGGCTCCGAGTAGAGCCTCTGCGGCGTGTCGACCTGGACGATCTTCCCGGCCCGCATGACGGCGACACGTTGGCCGAGCGTCATCGCCTCGACCTGGTCGTGGGTGACGTAGACGGTGGTGACGCCGAGCCGCTGGTGCAGCTGCGCGAGCGAGGCGCGCATGCCGACGCGGAGCTGAGCGTCGAGGTTCGAGAGCGGCTCGTCGAGCAGGAACGCCTGGGGCTCGCGAACGATCGCCCGGCCCATCGCGACGCGCTGTCGCTGCCCGCCCGAGAGCTGCGCCGGGCGCCGGTCGAGCAGGGCCGACAACCCGAGCAATTCGGCGACCTCGTCGACGCGCCGCGCGATCTCGGGCTTCTCGGTCCCCCGAGCTTTCAGCCCATAACCCAGGTTCTGGCGCACGCTCATGTGGGGGTAGAGCGCGTACGTCTGGAAGACCATTGCGATGTCGCGATCCTTCGGCGGTAGATCGGTCACATCGAGGCCGCCGATCGAGATCCAGCCGTCGGTGGTCTGCTCGAGCCCCGCGATCATGCGGAGCAACGTCGACTTCCCACAGCCGGAAGGGCCGACCAATACAAGGAATTCGCCGTCGGCAATCTCGAGTGAGACCTCGTCGACCGCCTTGACGCCGCCGAAGGTCTTGCTCACGTGGTCGAGGTTGATTTCGGCCATCGAGGCTCGATGGTATAGACCGAAACGGCCGAAGACAAGAGAATTCGCAAAAGTGGTATTGACCAAAGGGGGGAATTGGTCTTAGACTGTCGCCGATGCAGCAGGTCGCCCCATGAGGCTCGGAGTCGAGGCAGCGCTCGTCGACGGCACGTTCGTCGAAGGCGATGTCGAGATCGAGGACGGCCGGATCGTGCGCCTCGGGCTCAGCTCGCCGGAGGGCCGCGGCCTGGCGGTTCCCGGGTTCGTCGATCTGCAGGTCAACGGGTTCGGAGGCGTCGACTTTCTCGACGCCGATACCGACGGCTACCGCCGCGCGGGCGACGCGCTGCTCGAGACCGGAGTCACCGCCTATCTCCCGACCCTGATCACCTCGCCCGAGGAAAAGCTGCTCGCCGCGCTCGCCGAGGTTCCCACGGTGGCGGACTATCCACGCATCGCCGGCGTCCACCTCGAAGGCCCGTTCCTCTCCCCGCACCGGCTGGGCACCCACGACGCCTCGGGGCGACGCGATCCCGACCTGCAGCTGCTCGACCGGCTCCTCGACGGCGGGCCGGTCAGGCTGATGACGCTCGCACCGGAGCTTCCCGGGGCCTTCACGCTGATCTCACGCCTGCTCGAGCGGAATGTCACCGTCTCGCTCGGCCACAGCGACGCCACCGCCGAGCAGGCAACCGAGGCATTCGATCTCGGCGTCGGAACGGTCACCCACCTCTTCAACGCGATGCGCCCGTTCCTGCACCGCGACCCGGGCATCGTCGGCGCAGCGCTCGCGCGTGACGACGTGATCGTCCAGCTGATCCTCGACGGTGTCCATCTCGCCTCCGAGACCGTGCAGGTCGTCTGGCGTGCGGCCCCGGGCCGCGTGGCGCTCGTCACCGACTCGATCACCGCCGCCGGTGCAAGCGACGGCGCGTACTCCTTCGGCTCGCTCGACATCCAGGTCACGGAGGGAGCCGTTCGCGGCCCCGACGGAGTGCTCGCCGGTAGCGTGCTGACGATGATCGAGGCTGTGCGGAACCTGCACGCGCTCGGTGTACCGCTCGCGGACGCGGTCGAGGCGGCCACGTCGGTTCCGGCCCGCGTGCTCGGCGCACGCGAGCTCGGCCGGCTCGACGTCGGGCTTCCGGCGGACGTGGTGATCCTCGACGACAACCTCGAGATCGCTCGCGTGCTCGTGGCCGGCAACGTCCTCGTCACCGTGTGAGGCTCTACAGGGCGCTCGCCGCTGCGGCGCTCGTAGCCGCGCTCGGCGGCTCGAGCGGAGCGGACGCGGCCGGGGTCTCCCCCGCTCACCTCGCCGGCCAGTCGATCATGACGGGCATGACCGGCCTGACGCCGGGCACCGCGCTGCTCGCCCGGATCCGGGCCGGGCAGGTCGGCGGCGTGATCCTGTTCGGGCGCAACATCGGAAGCAGAGCCGAGCTGACGGAGGCGATCGACGAGCTGCAGACGGCTGCAGCCGAGGGCGGGAACCCTCCGCTCCTGATCGCGGTCGACCAGGAAGGCGGCTCGGTCCGACGGCTGCCGTACGGGCCCCCCGACCTCTCCCCCGCCGAGATCGGCGCCGGCGGCTCCACGGCCAAGGCACGCTCGGAAGGCAGTCGGACGGCCGCCTACCTACGGTCGTTCGGAATCGACGTCGACCTGGCACCCGTCCTCGACACGCCCTACTCGCCCAAGAGCTTCCTCGGCACCCGCGCCTTCAGCCGCAATCCCCGGACGAACGCGGCGATGGGCAAGTCCTTCATCCAGGGCCTGCAGGCCGGCGGCGTCGCGGCCACCGCGAAGCACTTTCCCGGTCTCGGAACGGCGCGCACATCGACCGACGACCGCGCCGTCATCCTCACCACCTCCCAGCGTTCGCTCGCTGCGCGGCTCCCGCCGTTCGAGCAGGCGATCGGTGCGAAGGTCGACCTCGTGATGGTGAGCAACGCCGGCTACGCGGCCTACGACCCGACGGGCACCCCGGCCGTCCTCTCCCGGCCGATCGTCACCGGCCTTCTCCGGCAGCAGCTCGGCTTCTCGGGCGTCGTGATCAGCGACGCGCTCGAGGCGCCCGGGCCGGCGAGCCGAAGCGACGCTGCGGTGCGTGCCGTCAACGCCGGCGTGGACGTCCTCCTCTTCACGAACGAACGCGACAGCGCAGCGGCCTACTCGAAGCTCGTCGCCGCGATCGGGAGCGGCGCTCTCCCGCTCGCGGCGCTGCAGGCATCGTCCGCGCGGATAGCCGCGCTGAAGAGCGGCTTGCCCGGCTGACCGGCCCGGTTAGTTGAGGCTGATCTCGGTGTCGGGCCCTTCGGCGCCGGGCATCCCGAGCGGACGCGAGTCGGGGCTCACCCCCGCCTCCTCCCAACTGCCGCCGGAGAAGTCCCACTCGCCGGCACCGGCGAACTGCGCGACGACGGCCTCGGCCTCGGCGCGGTCGAGCAGGAACCGCCTGTGGAACTGCCATTCGAAGCCGGCGACCCAGACGATCACTCGCCCCTCCGCGGGCCCGGAAGACCGACGCAGGAAGTACGGGCCGTCCTGATCCCGGGCGTTGATCACATAGCTCCCGTTCGAGCACGAGACGTGCAGCCACCGGTCGGCATCCCGGTCCTCGAACGAGGCCAGCGAGCACTCGTCCGCCTCGATCGACGCGACGAGCCCGGTCGCCGTCTCGAGGTCGATCGGATCGACCTCCTCGCGCTCGATCCGTTCGAGCGGCGAGCCTCCCCACCGCTCCAGCGTTGCCACGCAACCGGGGATCGCCGTCACAGCGAGGACTCTAGACGAGCGCCCTGCGCCAGCCTCAGCAGTCGCTAGCCTCAGACCAATGGCCCGTACGAAGCTCCGGAGCCGCCGCGACGTGCTCGACCGGATCCGCGCGCTCTCCGAGCCGCTCGACACAGCACTCCGGCTGCTCCCCTCCGAGGAGCACAACCCGGCAGTGATCGAGGCGGTCTGGCAGGGCGAAGGCCTCGGCATGCTCCTGTGGTCGCTCGGACTCGTCGAGCTGGAGCCGTTCGACCACCCGTTCGACCCGGAGTGGCTCCTCACGACACCGACCGCTCACGGCACGATGCGCGCCCGAGCGGAGATCGAGCACGAGCGCGAGACTGCCCGCCTCTGGCACTGGCGCGTCCGTACCGACCGTCTCCGCGACAACGGCGGGGTCGAGCTCCCGCAGGACTGGGACTCCCACGAGCAGCTGATCGCCGTCGCGGCGATGCGCGGCTACGAGCGAGGGCTGCTTCCCTCGCCGCTGCGGGGTGACTTCCCGGCGTTCGGCACCGGCTACCGGGAGCTGACGCCCGACCAGCGCGCCGAGGTGTCCTCGATCGTCTACGAGCGCCACCGGGCGCTCAACTGGCTCTGCGGCCTCGGGAGAACGTGGTCGGAGACGTCGACACCGAGCTGAGTAAAGCTTCTGTGTAGAGGCGTCCACGCCGCCCATGGGGGCGTCATCATGGAAAGAGGAATGCGCCGCCTGAAGTCCCTCGTCCTCGTGCTCGCCGTGGCCCTCGTGGCGAGCGCTGCAGCGGCCGCGAAACCGCCGATTCTCTTCGTCGCGGGAATCGAATGCCCGGCGCACGTGACCTGCACCGGCAAGCCGCTCTACTTCGATCATCTCCGCCGGATCCTCAGGGTCGGGTTCCCGGCGATCGGATTGCCGACCGGCCCCTTCAGCGATTCCGAGCCGGCGTGGTCGCCCGACCACAAGCGGATCGCCTTCGTCCGCGAGTCGCACAACGGGCTCTCGTACACGGTCTGGGTGATGAACGCCAACGGGACGGCCCAGAGGCAGCTGACGAAGGGAAATCGCCTCGACTCGACACCGAGCTGGTCGCCCGACGGCAAGCGGATCGTGTTCCGCGGCAACTCGCCCAACCGGCGGACGTTCGACCTCTACACGATCAACGTCACCGGCACCGGGCTGAAGAACGTCACGAAGAACCCCGACAGCGCGGGCGCGATCAACCCGGACTGGTCGCCGAACGGGAAGCTGATCGTCTTCCAGCGCTCGAAGTCCGGCTCGGGGGCGGGCACCGGCATCTACACGATCAGGCCTGACGGCACCGGGCTCAAGCGGCTCCGGATCGGCGGCATGAGCCCGGCCTGGTCGCCGAGCGGCGCAAAGATCGCCTTCGAGCTGCCGGATCCAGGCTCGGGCAACCTGATCGAGATCTACACGATGAACGCCGGTGGAACAGGCTCCGCCAGGCTGACCACCGGCAAGGAGAGCGTCTCGCCGGCCTGGTCGCCCGACGGCAGCCAGATCGTCTGCATCCGCGGCAATCAAGTCACGCTCGTCACCGTGAAGTCACGTACGGTCAAGCAGCTGACGCGGCCGTTGAAGGGCTTCGCCTTCGTGGCCGACCCGGCCTGGTAGCGACCGCTTGCGCACGGGCGCGAGGCCCGCTTGAATCCCGCTCACGGATACGCGCGCGCTCCCAGTGAAGCGGCGCGAGCCTACCGGAGAGGCGGACACGGGGGAGGCGACTGCCGAGCAGGCCATCCCCGAGCCCCCGCATCCGGTCCTCGCGCTTCAGGGCATGGTCGGAAACAGGGCGACCAGCCGTGCGATCGCCCGCCGCCGGTCCGCCGACGGCGGTATCCCGCAGCACGCCGGCCTTGATATCGCGCCGATCCTCGCCGCGCAGATACCGGAGCTGCTGCCGCTGATCAAGGCCGACGACATTCAGAAGATGCAGCACGCCTACGATGCGGCCCAGAACAACGCCATCCTCGACCAGCACGTCCGCGAGAAGAAGGCCGACATGCTCGCTCACGGCATCCAGGACTCCGGGAGCGAGGAGTCCCGAGCCATGATCGCCAGCGTTCCGGGCCAGTACGAGTCGGAGCAGGGCCCGATGTTCTTCGAGGTCGAGACGAAGGATGTGCTCTCGGAGGACATCCTGCAGGAGCAGCCGAGGAATCGCGCAGCTGAGAAAGCCTTCAGGAAATGGATGTACGACGACCTGATGAAGGCCGCAAAGGTCCACATCAAGATCGAGGCCAACGCTCGCTCCGCCGTGGCCGGAGGCGGCATCGGGCACGACGCCGAGCTCTACTCCGGCGGTCGGTCGCTCCCCCACACGAGGGGCAAGGTTCACTTCCAGGACCTCGTCGAGAGCAGCTACTTCAAGCAGGCCTACTACGACCGTGTAACACACTCCCCGGAGCTGGAGGAGCTGAAGAAGGCCACGCACGACGTCTTCGTCGGCGTCGAGGAGATGAAGAGCGAGCACCTCGAGCGGATCGTGCTGAACGGCGAGCACCCTGTGGTTCGGCGGGTCGCCGAGTTCCTGGGCGGGCCCGGGATGAAGGAAGAGGTCGAGTTCATGCTCGACATCATCCAGCACCCGGAGAAGGGCTCGTTCGCCGATCGCCAGGACGAGCTCTCGACCGTCTGCCCCGATCTCTCGATCTGGGAGGCGCCGACGAACGAGGCAAAGGCCACGCTCGAGAAGCTCGAGAACCAGGACATCGAGATGGGCCTGCTCTACTACATGCGCGCCGAGAAGTCGTTCGAGCGGGCGGCCAGGCAGTACCAGCGATACGAGGATCGCGTCATGTCGGGCGCGGGGCTCGCGGTCAAGTGGCTCAACCGCGCGAAGTTCGCGGGGAAGCTCGCGGCAGCGGCAATCCCGGGCGGCGGGGTCATCGACGCAGCCATGATGTCGGCGGTCTACGCGCTCGCCCAGGAAGGCGGCCAGCAGGCCTCCGAGGTCGCGTACGGCCAGCGGTCGTCGATCGACTTCGGCGGGCTCGCGAAGATGGCCGCGACCGAGGGTGCGATGGCGTTCTTCGGCGGGCTCACGCAGGAGGCGTTCAAGGCTGCGCTGACGGCCCGCGTGGTCGAGAAGTGGGGCGCCGAGGCGCTCGCCTCGAGCGGGACGAAGATCATGATCAGCGGTACCGCCGCGACCGCTTCGTCGTTCTACAACGTCGGCGCGAACCTGGCGCTGCAGAAGATCGTCAACGGCAAGGCGAACATGCCCCAGGACCTGAACGGCCTCGCGGATCTCGTGCTCGACGAGGCGTCGTCCGCACTCCTGACGGACGTCGGGATGCAGGGCGTGCACATGGCCGGCGAACACATGGAGACCGGCTCGAAGACAGGCGAAGGTAAGCCGAGGCACGAGATCGAGGAGCACGAGCAGAGCGGGAAGCCGGTCGAGCCGAGCGGATCTCAGCACGAGGAGCAGCGCGGCGGCGGGATCGGTGGCGGCGGCGGGGGCGGCACTGATCCGACCGGCGGGAAACCACCGGCACCGAAGAAGCCGGCGGCCGTCGAGCTGGCCGAGAGCGCTCACACCTCACCTGCTGCGGCAGACGCGCTGATCGCCCACTACGACGGGCGCTGGGAGGACGCGATCCACGCCCTCAAGAAAGGCACCGGCGACCTTTCCCAGATGAGCCCTGAGGCGCGCGGCAAGGTGATCGACACGCTCCTCCAGCACCGGCAGAGCTTCCTCAACGAGATCGGGAAGAAGTTCGGTGCCGAGCCCAAAGGCGAGCCCACGGCCTCGGGCGAGCCGGAGAGCGATGTCGACCTGAACATGAAGGGCGACGAGGCGGGCCTGAAGGTCGCGCAGGCGACGCTGTTCCTCGACCAGGCGCACCCGGGCTGGCGGACGCGGTTTCGGATGGGGCTGCTCGTCGACGCCGGCAGGGCGACGAGCATCGGCGCCCACATCGCCGAACTGCCCCAGCATCTCCAGAACGAGATCAACCAGCACCACACGCTCTCGAGCGAGGCTGCGCTCGTCGCGCGCGAGGCCCGCCACGCTCCCGCGGATGCGCGCGAGGCGATCATCAGCAAGATCCCCGACCCGACCATGCGCGAGATGGCCCGCGCGATGGCGAACGCCACCCCCGAGGAGATCGTCGACATGCGCACGACGTGGCTCGTCGATGCCGACCGGGCGTTCCAGCGGCTGAGCGACACCGCGACGCCCGCCGAGAAGGCCCGGATGATCAACGAGGCCCAGGACCGGCAGATGCTCGCGAACTCGCTCGACGACGGGGCGTACGTGACCGGCGGCGCGATCCGGTCGGTCGTCAAGGGGCAGTCGCCGCAGACCGCGCACGACAGCTACCAGACGCTGATCGACCAGATCGCGCAGATCGGAATCCATGCGCACGAGAAGGGAGGGATGCGGGCTGGGCTGCGCGACTACGAGACGTTCAAGTACATCCAGCGGATCGCCACCGCGCTCGAGGCCTCAGGTGTCCACGGGGATCCGCGGATCAGGTACCTGCACCAGCAGGCCGAGCTCGTCTACAACGTCGAGCGCGACGCGGTCGCCTCCGAGGATCCGCGGAACCTCACGCGGGCCGACCTGACGACCAAGACGCGGCACGAGGATCCCAACAAGCGCCCGCAGATGTATCTGAGCGACTACGACTCGGCCGGCGTCTCGGAGAGCCATCTCGAGGACATCTACGCGATGACCCGGCAGGTGATCGAGGACCACATGCCGAGCCTGAGGAAGACCGCGCTGGGAGGCGATACGGCGGCCGGGATCCCGATGCCGGTCGAGCTGCCGCCGCTCGAGCCTCGTTCGCCCGCGCCTGCGCCCGGCGCCTCAGGAGGCAGGCGGCGGTGGCGGCCCCGGCGGCGGGGGCAGTACGGGAGGCGGCGGCTCGGGCGGCGGCACGCCTGCTGGAACGCCTGCGGGCTCCGCGACGCCCGATCGCCCGGTCGGGAACCGCGACCAGACCCCGGCGGGCCCGACCGCCACCGACCGCACCGACCCCACATCGAAGCTCGACGCGGAGACGACCCAGCTGTCGCATCACTGGAAGGAGGTTCCGGCCCCGCCCGGGATCTCGGCGGGCCGGAACAAGCTCGTGTTCCTGCAGGACCCGACGAACCCGACCGAGCTGTGGATCTTCAAGCCGGCGAAGGGCGAGCAGGAGCTCACTTTCGGGCCGTCGGTCGGGATCGAGGCGCAGGAGCGCTGGCGCCGGGCGGAGGCCGCCTCGAGGCTCGGCAAGGATCTTGGCTTCGACACGCCCGACGTTCATCTGGTCGACTGGAAGGGCGAGAAGGGCTCGCTCCAGCGCTACCGGCCCGGGTTCGAGACCGGGGACGCGCTCGCGACGCGCAACCCGGACGCGTGGAAGAAGTTCTGGGAGTCGCAGTCCCGCAAGGACATGGACGTCTTCGACTTCTTCATCGCCAACCAGGACCGCCACGGCGAGAACTGGATGATCCGGATGGAGGGCGAGGACCCGAAGCTGATGCTGATCGACCAGGACTCGTCGATCCCGGCCGACTCACGCCGGAACTACGAGGCGCAGGAGCCGGGCCGCGGCCATTCGCAGAAGTGGGTCCGCGACCTGCCGCCGACCGTCAGCAAGCAGGTAGCGGACAAGCTCAGGGGGCTTTCGGAGCGCTTCCCCGAGCAGGAGCTGCAGCAGTGGCTGACCCAGCCCGAGATCGACGGGCTGCGCTCGAGGCTCGGCGTGTTGCTCACCAAGATCGACTCAGGGGCGATTCGCGTCGTCCCCTGAGCCGAACTTGATGAAGGCGTCCTAGTCCGAGTCTTCGTCCGAGGGCGCGTCGTCCTCGGATTCCGCGGCCGTCGCCGTCGCCCCAACCGTTGCGGGCTCGGGCATATCGACGGGCGGGATGACCTCGATGTCGACCTCTTCCTCGTTCTTGCGCTTGACGACGATCGTCGAGCCGGGCAGGAGGCTGCGGCCGAGGACGAAGTCGGCGAGCGGGTCCTCGATCAGGCGCTGGATCGCGCGGCGCAGCGGCCGGGCTCCCATCGCCGGGTCGTAGCCCTTCTCGACCAGCATCTCCTTTGCCTCGTGCGAGAGCTCGATCGTGACCTCGTGCTCGGCCATCTGCACGCGCAGCCGGTTGAGCATCAGGTCGACGATCTGGAGGATCTCCTCCTTCGACAGCTTCGGGAAGACGATGATCTCGTCGATCCGGTTCAGCAGCTCGGGGCGGAACGACTTCTTGAGGTCGCCCATGACCCGGGCCTTCATGTCGTCGTAGGTGAGGCCCTGCTCGTCGGACATGTTGAAGCCGAGCGCCTGGTTCTTCGAGATCGAGGTCGACCCGATGTTCGAGGTCATGATCACGATCACGTTGCGGAAGTCGACCTTGCGGCCCTGCGAGTCGGTCAGCTTCCCGTCCTCCAGGATCTGGAGCAGGATGTTGAAGACGTCGGGGTGGGCCTTCTCGATCTCGTCGAAGAGGACGACCGAGTAGGGCTTGCGGCGCACCGACTCGGTGAGCTGGCCGCCCTCGTCGTAGCCGATGTAGCCCGGAGGCGAGCCGACGAGCCTGGAGACGGCGTGCTTCTCCATGTACTCGGACATGTCGATCTGGATCATGGCCTCCTCGTCGCCGAAGAGGAACTCGGCGAGCGTGCGGGCGAGCTCGGTCTTCCCGACGCCCGAGGGGCCGAGGAAGATGAACGAGCCGGTCGGGCGCTTCGGATCCTTGATCCCGGCGCGCGCACGGCGGATCGCCTTGGAGACGGCGATGATCGCTGCGTCCTGGCCGATGACGCGCTTGTGCAGCTCCTCCTCCATGCGGATGAGCTTCTGCGACTCGGCCTCGGTCAGCTTGAACACCGGGATGCCCGTCCACATCGAGACGATGTCGGCGATCTCGTCCTCGCCGATCGACGGCTGCTCGGCCGGCTCCTGGTTGCGCCACTCCTCCTCGAGCTCCCGCTTCTTCTGCGTGAGCTTGCGCTCCTTGTCGCGCAGGGAGGCGGCCTTCTCGAACTCCTGGTTCTCGATCGCGTCTTCCTTGTCCTTGCGGACACGCTCGATCTCGTCCTCGAGCTCGCGGTAGCGCGGCGGAGCGGTCATGGTCTTGATCCGCATCCGGGACGCGGCCTCGTCGATCAGGTCGATCGCCTTGTCGGGCAGCTGCCGGTCCTGGATGTAGCGGTCGGCGAGGGTCGCCGCGGCGACGAGCGCGTCGTCGGTGATCTTGCACCGGTGATGCGCCTCGTAGCGGTCGCGGAGCCCGCGCAGGATCTGGACGGTGTCCTCGGTCGAGGGCTCCTCGACGCGGATCTGCTGGAACCGCCGCTCGAGCGCCGCGTCCCGCTCCAGGTACTTGCGGTACTCGTCGAGCGTCGTCGCGCCGATCGTCTGCAGCTCGCCGCGTGCGAGCGCCGGCTTGAGGATCGAGGCGGCGTCGATCGCACCCTCGGCGGCACCTGCGCCGACGAGGTTGTGCAGCTCGTCGATGAACAGGATGATGTCGCCGCGCTGGGTGATCTCCTTCATCACCTTCTTCAGGCGCTCCTCGAACTCACCGCGGTACTTCGAGCCTGCGACCAGGGCGGCGAGGTCGAGCGTGTAGATCTGCTTGTTCTTGAGGATGTCCGGCACCTGGTTGGCGCTGATGCGCGCGGCCAGGCCCTCGACGACGGCGGTCTTGCCCACGCCGGGCTCGCCGATCAAAACCGGGTTGTTCTTCGTGCGGCGCGAGAGGATCTGCATGACGCGCTCGATCTCGGTCTGCCTTCCGACCACCGGGTCGAGCTTCCCCTCGGAGGCCAGCTTGGTCAGGTTGCGCCCGAACTGGTCGAGAAGCTTGGAGCTCTTCGACTTCTCGCCTGCCGGGCCGCCCTGGGCCTGCCCGCGCCGGCCGGGGCCGGACAGCATGCGGATGATCTCGTTGCGGATCTTCTCGGCGTCGGCGTCGAAGTCGAGCAGGATCCGCGCGGCGACGCCTTCGTTCTCGCGCACGAGCCCGAGCAGGATGTGCTCGGTGCCGATGTAGTTGTGACCGAGAGACAGCGCCTCCCGGAGTGCGAGCTCCAACACCTTCTTGGCGCGGGGCGTGAACGGGATCTGCCCGCTCGTGACCTCGTCGCCCTGGCCGACGATGCGGGCTACCTGCGCGCGCACCTCTTCCACGGTGATGTCGAGAGACTCGAGCACGCGCGCAGCAAGGCCTTCCTCTTCGCGCAGTAGCCCGAGCAGGATGTGCTCAGTCCCGATGTAGTTGTGCTTCAGCGCCCTTGCCTCGTCTTGTGCGAGGACAACGACCTGGCGAGCTCGCTCTGTGAATCTTTCGAACACCTCAGCCTCTCTGCCGCCTCAGGCGACGCTGCCGATTGCTCTGATTAGTGGCAGACCATGGTAGCCACCCCGGTGGTCGCCCGGTCGGGCGCCCACCCCACGATTCTTACACTTGCACGCACGATCATGATCGGCCGCGCGAATGCATTCATGAGCCTAGTCAACGCGGTAGCTCTCGCAGAGCCGGGAACAGGATCACGTCCCTGATCGAATCCTTGCCGAGCAGCAGCATCGCGAGCCGGTCGATTCCCATCCCGAGCCCGCCGGTTGGCGGCATCCCGTACGAGAGCGCCTCGACGTAATCCGGGTCGCCCGGCTCGGCCTCGACATTGCCGCCGGCGCCCTCGTCGAGCTGCATCGCGAACCTCGCCGCCTGCTCCTCGGAGTCGTTGATCTCGCTGAACGCGTTGCCGAGCTCCATCCCGCCCGCGTAGTACTCGAAGCGCTCGACGATGCCTTCCTCGTCGGAGGGACGGGCGAAGGGCGAGAGCTCGACGGGATAGTCATGCAGGATCGTCGGCTGGATCAACCCCGGCTCGACGAAGTGCGAGAGGGCGTGATCGATCAGCTGCGCCCAGGTCTTGTCGTGGGTCGTGTCGACATTCCGCTCGCCGAGACGGGCGCGGAGCTCGTCTGGGTCGCGCGTCCACAGGCCCTGGTCGGCGAGCGCGTCCGGAAGCCGAACGCGCTGCCAGCGACCGAGGTCGATCGTGTGGCCCTTGAAGCCGACTGTGGTGGTGCCGAGCGTCTCGGCGGCGACGCGGGCGACGAGCGCCTCCATCCGGTCCATCGTGTCGCGGTAGTCGGCGTAGGCCTCGTACCACTCGAGCATCGTGAACTCGGGGTTGTGCTTGAACGAGACGCCCTCGTTGCGGAAGTCCTTGCCGATCTCGTAGACCCGCTCGAGGCCGCCGACGATCAGCCGCTTGAGGTAGAGCTCGGTGGCGATGCGGAGGTAGAGCGTCTGGTCGAGCTCGTTGTGGTGCGTCGAGAACGGGCGGGCGAAGGCCCCGCCGTAGCGCGGTTGCAGCACGGGCGTCTCGACCTCGACGAAGCCGTCCTCGTCGAGCGCGCGGCGGATCGAGCTGACCATGCGCGCACGGAGCTGGAAGTCGGCGCGCGTCTCCTCGTTCATCAGCAGGTCGAGGTAGCGGCGGCGGTAGCGCTGCTCGACGTCGGTGAGGCCGTGGAACGTGTCGGGGAGCGGCGCACGGATGCGTGAGAGGACGTCGAGGCTGTCGGCCGTGAGCGACGGCTCGCCGCGCCTGGACTTCGAGGGGTGGCCCGTGACGCCGGCGATGTCGCCGAGGTGGACGTCGATCTCGCCGGTTCGCTCGATCGGGCAGATCAGCTGGATGCGCCCGCTGCGGTCGACGAGCTCGAGGAAGGTCAGCTTCCCCATGTCGCGGCGCGCGAGGACGCGGCCGGCGAGGCGGCGCTCGTCCGTGGCTTCGCCGCCGGGCTCGAGCGTCTCGGCCTCGGCCCGAACGGTGGCGATCTCGTCCCGGTTCGGAAAGCGCTTCGGTTCCATCGGCGTTCAGCCTAGAGCTATACGGGCTTGCGGCGCATCATCCAGGCGCGCGGCCCGTCGTCGGGCGTCTGGCCCTCCCGGACGACCTCGAAGCCGTGGCCTTCGTAGAAGGCGAGGTTGGCCTCGCTGTTCGTCAGGAGTGCGCACGGGACGCCGTCGCGGGCGGAGGCCTCGAATCCGGGCTGGAGCAGCGCGGAGCCGATCCCGTTGCGGCGGCGGCCGGGCTCGACTCCGATTCCCGGCGAGGTACCAGTGGTGCTCGGGGACGGCGGATGCGCGCATCGCCTCGACCGCCCGCCCGTAGGCGAGAAAGCGGGACGTCCCCTCACGGACACGGATCGGCGTCGCAACGAGCGCCCGCAGCATCGGCCCGATGTGGATCTCGGGCCTCCCGGGCGGCAGCCAGCGCGCGCAGCCGTCGAGATCGCCCTCGGTGACCCACACCTCGGCCTCGGTCACCTCGAAGTTGACCCGGAACAGCCACGGCAGAAGCGCGGCGCGCCGCTCCGGGCTCGGAACGACCCATTCCCAGGCCGGATCGTCCTGAAAGGCCCGCGCCAGCATCGCGCTGGCCGCCTCGATCCGCTCCGGGCCCATGCGAACGATCTCCACGCGCTGACCCTAACCGCCGCGGCCGTCCGAGCCGTGTCTGGGGACAGTCCCCCGACGTGCCCAGACGCGCCATGTCAGTTCGAGTCGTGTCTGGGGACAGTCCCCCGACGTGACTCGCGGCGGCATGGCTGCTCGGGACGTGTCTGGGGACTGTCCCCCGTCGGGTCGAAGAAGACGCGCCTGGAAAGGACGCGTACGAATGCCGCTGGCGGCAGCTACGAGAGGTTCAGGCGGCTTTGATCTCGAGGATCTTGAACTTCAGCGCGCCGCGGGGTGCGACTACCTCGACGGTGTCGCCTTTCTTGCAGCCCATGATCGCCTTGCCGACCGGAGACTCGTTCGAGAGCTTGTTCTCGGCGGGATTTGCCTCGGCCGAGCCGACGATGTGGTACTCGACCGTCTTGTTGGCATCGATGTCCCGCAGGCGAACGGTCGAGCCGACCGAGACGCTGTCCTTGGAGATCTCCTTCTTCGTGATCACCCGCGCGGACAGCAGCCGCTCCTCGAGCTGGGCGATCCGGTGCTCGAGCATCGCCTGCTCGTTCTTCGCGTCGTCGTACTCGGCGTTCTCGGCGATATCGCCGAACTCGCGGGCAACGCGAATCCGCTCCGCAACTTCGCGGCGCTTTTCCGTCTGGAGATACTCGATCTCCTCACGGAGCTTCTCGTAGCCCTGTTGGGTGAGAACGACTTCCTTCAAAGCGACCTCCTGAAAGCTTCGAATGCGCGAATCTTGCGCACTCATGAAGCGGGCGCCCATAGTAGCCACGACGAATCGACGCCGCAAGCCCACCGCTACCATCGGGGCGATGCAGGTCGATCTCCACGAAACCTGGACCCTCGGCGGAGTCGAGATCCCGGGCCGGCTCGTGCTCGCTCCGATGGCCGGCGTGAGCGTCCAGGCCTTCCGCAGGCAGGGGCGCCGCTACGGCGCCGGGCTCGTGTGCTCCGAGATGGTCTCGGTCGCGGGAATCCAGCACCGCAACGAAAAAACGCTCGGCTACCTGCGCGTCGCCTCCGACGAGCACCCGCTCGCGATCCAGATCTTCGGCTCCGACCCGGTGGCGATGGCCGAGGCCGCGCGGATGGTGGAAGCGGCCGGCGCGGACATCATCGACATCAACTTCGGCTGCCCGGTGCGCAAGGTGACGAAGACCGGCGCCGGCGCCTCGCTCCTCGACGACCCCGAGCAGGCCGCGCGGATCGTCGAGGCCGTCGCGGGCGCCACCGTGCTCCCCGTCTCCGTGAAGATGCGCCGCGGCACCGCCAACGGCTCGCGCGACTGCCTCGTCGTCGGCCCGCGGCTCGTCGAGGCCGGCGCGAAGTCGCTGACGCTCCACCCCCGCTCCGCGAAGCAGATGTACACCGGCTTCGCCGACCACTCCCTCACCGCCGAGCTCGTCGAGCTCGTCGACGTCCCCGTGATCGCATCGGGCGACGTCACCTCGCGCGCCCGCGCACAGGCCGTTCTCGCCACCACCGGCGCAGAGGCGGTCATGGTCGGCCGCGCCGCACAGGGCAACCCCTGGGCGCTCGCGCAGATCATGGGCGACGACGGTGACCCCTCCCGCGAGGAGGTCGTCGCGGAGCTGCTCCTCTTCATCCGCGAGACGGTCCGGGAGCTCGGCGAGCAGCGCGCAACCGGCTTCCTGAAGAAGTTCTACGCCTGGTACCTCGGCCGCGGCCGCTTTCCGAAGCCGTTCAAGCAGGAGCTCGTGATGCTGCCGACGATCGAGGAGGTCGAGCTACGCCTCCTCGCCGCTGCGCCGGGCGCCCGCGAGGTGCTCGAGCGGATCGAGGCCGAGATGACGCCGGTCGACGAGGTCCTGCTCGACCAGCTGCCGATCTCGCTCTACGGCGGCGGTTAGGCGTTCCGCGCCCAGACGATCCGGAGCCCGTGCAGCGTCAGCTCCGGATCGACCGCGGTGATCGTGCTCGAGTGCGGCGCGATCAGCTCCGAAAGGCCGCCCGTCGCCACGACCGGCGCGTCGGGAGCGCCGAGCTCGTCGCGGATCCGGCCGACGATCGCGTCGACCTGGCCCGCGAACCCGTAGACGAGACCGGACTGAAGCGCGGCAACGGTCGTCTGCGAGATCACCCGCTCCGGCGCGACGAACGGCACCTGCGGCAGGCGGGCCGCACGCGCGAACAGCGCCTCCATCGAGATCTCCACACCCGGCGCCAGGACGCCGCCTGCGAACTCCCCGGCGGCCGACACGACATCGAAGTTGGTCGAGGTCCCGAAGTCGACGACGACGCACGGGGCCCCATGCCTCTCCCGCGCCGCGACCGCATTTGCGATCCGGTCGGGCCCCACCTCGCGCGGATCGTCGTAGCGGATCGGCACTCCGGTCGACACGCCGGGCCCGAGCACGAGCAGGTCGACCCCGGCCCAGCGCTCCGCGAACCCCTCGTACTCCCGAACGAGCTGCGGCACCGACGAGCACATGACGATGCCCTCGACCGTGCCGAGGTCGATCAGCGAGCGCACGAGCACGGCGAGCTCGTCGGCCGTCTGCGCCGGGTTCGTGCCCACCCTGAACTGCTTCCCGAGCACGTCGGCCTCGAACAGCCCGAACACGGTCTGCGTGTTGCCGACGTCGATCGCGAGCAGCATCGGTTGACCGCGTTGCGCGGGGACTACTGCTCTTCGTCCTGCGGGCGCGGCTCGGTCATCCGCTTGGCGAGCTCGTCCGCCGTGAACGGCGGCTCCTCGCCGTCGGCCCGGAGCTCCTCGACGGTCACATCGCCCGTCGTCAAGACCTCGACCCGCGGGATCATCCGCGTCGGCCGGCTCTTGTCCCAGACCCACACGTCCTCCAGCTTCAGCTGGCAGAACGGGTACGCCGCCTGAGGCACGTACTGCATGTCGAGCTTGTTGCAGAGGTACGTGTTGTCCTGGGTCAGGACGCAGTACCGGAAGAGGGAGTAAACGGCGCTGTACTCCTTCTTCAGCCGCAGCTCGAGCTCGGCCTCGTAATCATCTAGTTCGTCGAGGTGACTCATGGCGGGGATTGTAGCTTCGACAACAAGTCCGAAACCATGCCGCAACCGGGCACGTCCAGCTCGGCCGCGAGCTCCGCGAGCGGCTCGAGCACGAACAGCCGATCCGCGAGCTCGGGGTGCGGCACTGTCAGCCCGGGCTCATCGATCGCCTCGTGAGCCGAACACCAGTAGGTCGAGATCGATCTCGCGCGGCCCCCAGCGCGACCCGTCGCGCACGCGCCCCAGGTCGCGCTCGACCTCGAGGAGCCGTTCGAGGAGCTCCTCCGCGCTCCCCGGCCAGTCGAGCTCGGCCACCGCGTTCAGGAACAGCGGCTGGTCGGTCACCCCCCACGGCTCGGTCTCGCGGATCGACGAGATCCGTACCGCGCCGATCAGCTCGGCAGCCTTGCGAATCGACTCCTCGCGGTCGCCCAGGTTCGCGCCGAGCCCGACGTAGGCGACCGTCACCGCTCGACCGTCACCGCTGCGAACTCGACGTCGATCCCCGACGGCCGCACCTCCGGCTTGCGCACGCGCACCTTCACGTGCTCGGGCGCGAACCGCTCGACCAGCATGTCCGCGACGGCCGTTGCGAGCGCCTCGAGCAGCGCAAACCGACCGCTCGCCACCTCACGAACCGCCGCCGCGACCTGGCTGTAGTCGACGGCGTTCTCGATCCGGTCGTCCGCCCCTCGATCGCCGACCTCGAGCTCGATGTCGTAGAGGAACATCTGCCCGTCGCGCCGCTCGGCCTCGTGGACGCCGTGGTAGCCGAAGAGCTCGAGACCGCGCAGCTCGACGATCACGGCCCCGCGTACACCGCCTGCGCCGCGCGCAGCGCCTCGACATGAGCCCGGACGTTGTGCACCCGGAAGATCGTCGCACCGCGCTCGTACGCAGCGACAGCGGCTCCGACCGACGCATCGTCGGTTGCAACCGTTGCCGAGGCGTCGAACAGCCGGGCGAGCGTGCTCTTGCGCGAGATCCCGATCACCACGGGCCGCCCGATCGCAGCCAGCTCGGGTAGGCGCCGCACGAGCTCGAAGTTGTGCTCGATCGTCTTCCCGAAGCCGATCCCCGGGTCGAGGCAGATCAGCTCCTCGCGAATCCCGGCGGACACCGCGAACGCGAGCCGCTCCTCGAGGAAGGCCTTCACCTCGGAGACGACGTCGTCGTAGCGCGGGTCGGCCTGCATCGTTCGCGGCTCGCCGAGCATGTGCATGAGGCAGAGGTAGCAGCCCGCGTCGGCCACGACGCCGGCCAGCTCCGGGTCGCCTCGCAGCGCAGTGACGTCGTTGACCAGCTCGGCGCCGAGGTCGAGCGCCGCGCGCGCGACGTCGGCCTTGGTCGTGTCGATCGACACGGGCGAGCCGCGGAGCGCCTCGAGCACCGGCACGACGCGGTCGAGCTCGTCGCCGAGCGGAACGGGGCCCGCACCGGGCCGCGTCGACTCGCCCCCGACGTCGATGATCGCCGCGCCGGCGTCGAGCATCCCCAGCCCGACCGTCGCCGCAGCTTCCACGCCGAGGTGAGCACCCCCGTCCGAGAACGAGTCGGGCGTCACGTTGACGACGCCCATGACCGCCGGGCGCACGAAGTGCTCCTCGATCGGCGGCCGCGAGCTCACGGCCGCCATTCTGCTCGAAAGGTCTTAGACGCCTTCGGGCTCGGGCGGCTGCATGGCCGTCCCGGGCAGCGGGAACGGGCGCGTCTTGGGCTGCGACCGCGTCCGGGCCTTCGGCTCGGGCTCCGCCGGCGACGCCTTCTCGTCAGCCTCGAACACGTCGTCGTCGGTCTCGCCGGCGAGCAGGCGCACGAACTGATCCTTGTCGATCGTCTCGCGCTCGATCAGGATCTGCGAGATCCGGTGCAGGTCGTCCATGTGCTCGCGCAGCACCTTCATCGCGAGCTCGTAGCCCTCCTCGATGATGCGGCGCACCTCGTCGTCGATCTCGCGCGCGATCTCGTCCGAGTAGTCGGGCTCGTGACCCATCTCGCGGCCGAGGAACGGCATGTCGCCGCTGCGTCCGAGGACGCGCGGGCCGAGCTTGTCGCTCATCCCGTAGCGCATGACCATGCGCTTGGCGGTGTCGGTGACCTTCTCGAGGTCGTTCGAGGCGCCGGTCGTGACCTCGTGGAACACGAGATCCTCTGCAGCGCGCCCGCCGAGTGTCATCGCGATCGTCTGGATCAGCGCGGTCTTGCCCATGATGTAGCGGTCCTCACTTGGAAGCGAAACCGTAAGACCCAGTGCCTGGCCACGCGAGACGATAGTGACCTTGTGCACCGGGTCGGTGTGCTCGAGGAAGTGGCCGACGAGCGCATGGCCCATCTCGTGGTACGCGGTGATCCGCTGCTCCTTCTCGGACAGCAGGCGCGCCTTCTTCTCCGGGCCGGCGATCACGCGCATGATCCCCTCTTCGAGATCGTCCTGGCCGATCACCTTCTTGCCGTGGCGCGCGGCGAGCAGCGCAGCCTCGTTGACGAGGTTCGCGAGGTCGGCGCCCGTGAATCCGGGCGTCCCGCCTGCGAGCACGTCGAGATCGATCTCCTGGCGCGAGCGGCTTGCCCTTCGAGTGCACCTCGAGGATCTTGCGGCGGCCGTTGCGGTCGGGCCGGTCGACCACGATCTGGCGGTCGAAGCGCCCCGGGCGCAGCAGCGCCGGGTCGAGGATGTCGGGCCGGTTGGTCGCGGCGATCAGGATGATGTTGTCCTTCATCTCGAAGCCGTCCATCTCGACGAGCAGCTGGTTCAGCGTCTGCTCGCGCTCGTCGTGGCCGCCGCCGAGCCCCGCGCCGCGGTGCCGGCCGACGGCGTCGATCTCGTCCATGAAGACGATGCACGGCGAGGCCTGCTTGGCCTGCTCGAACAGGTCGCGGACGCGTGAGGCGCCGACGCCGACGAACATCTCGACGAAGTCCGAGCCCGAGATCGAGAAGAACGGGACGCCCGCCTCACCGGCGACGGCGCGCGCGAGCAGCGTCTTGCCGGTGCCGGGAGGCCCGTAGAGCAGCACGCCCTTCGGGATCCGCGCGCCGAGCGCCTGGAACTTCTTCGGGCTCTCGAGGAACTCCTTGATCTCCTGCAGCTCCTCGACCGCCTCGTCCACGCCGGCCACGTCCTTGAAACCGATCTTCGGCGAGTCCGGCGCCATCCGCTTCGCGCGCGACTTGCCGAAGCTCATCACCTTCGAGCCGCCACCCTGCATCTGGTTCATCAGGAAGATCCAGAAGCCGATCAGCAGCAGGATCGGCAGGAACGACGCGATCGCCGACGTCCACGAGAAGCCGCCGGTGCCCTTCGAGTCGAAGGTGACCGCCTTGAGCGTGAGCAGGTTCTGGAACTGCGTGGCCGACTGGTCGGTCGGATAGTGCACCGTGACGGTCGTCTTCCCGTCGGTCTCGGTCGCCGTGATCGCGCGCTTGTTCGGGTTGAACTCGACGAGCTTGAACTTCGTCGACCCGGTCTTGATCGCCTTCTGGAGCTCGGAGTACGTCTGGATCGAGGACGAAGCGTGGTTCGGCTTCGACATGAGCGTATTGCTCGCGAGCCAGACGATGGCAACGATCGCGAGAAGGGGAATCAGTGCGCTGCGGAAGAGGCGACTCACAAATCTCTGCTTAGAGGGTACCCGAAGCCGTTTTCACCAAGGGGCATCCTTTTTGGATGAAGCCCCTAAACCCTGCCCGGACGCGGCGGCTTCCTACACACCTTCGGGCATCAGATGGTCGTGCAGGACACCGACAAAGGGGAGATTCCGGTACCGCTCGGCGAAATCGAGGCCGTAGCCGATCACGAAACGGTTCGGGATCTCGAAGCCCGTGTAGCGCACGTCGACCTCGATCTCGCGCCGGTCGGGCTTCGTCAGCAGCGCGCAAACCTCGAGGCTCGCCGGCTCGCGCGACTCGAGGTTGCGCACGAGGTAGGAGAGCGTCAGGCCCGAGTCGATGATGTCCTCGATCACGAGCACGTGGCGCCCCTCGATGTTGATGTCGAGGTCCTTCAGGATCCGCACGACGCCCGAGGAGTCGGTCGAGGCGCCGTAGCTCGAGATCGCCATGAAGTCGACCTCGCACGGGACGCCGATCGTGCGCATCAGGTCGGCCATGAAGAACACCGCTCCCTTGAGCACGCCGACGAGCAGGAGCTCCCGGCCGGCGTAGTCGGCGGTGATCTCCTCGCCGAGCTCGCGGATCCGGTTCTGCAGGGTCTCGGCGTCGATCAGCACCTCGCCGACCGCACGCTCCAATTCGGACTGGCTCATGGCCTCACCGCCTCCACAGGCGTCGCTTCAACACCGTCGGCCTCGACGATTCCCGGCACCGCGACCACCTCGCCGCCGCGGACCACGAGCGGCCACCCTTCACGGTCGGAGCGCGGGATCTTGGCGTCGACGAACACGTCCTGGATCTTCTTGGAGCGCCCGGCGAGGTGATCGCCGGGTCGCCACCCCCGAACCATAAGGCCTGGGAGCTCGGAACGGATGAGCCACCCGCCCCACTCGACCTCGGTGGTCAGCTCCACCGGCCCACGCTCGAGCCAGAGGCGGTCGTGCTCGCGCACCGCCTGGAGCCCGCCGCCCAGATCGACCCGGCGCGACGCGGCAGGGCGTGTCGAGCAGCTCGGCGAGCGCCGGCGGCATCGTCCGCCGGGTCTCGAGCGAGCGCAGGATGTTCTCGCGGGCTGCCGGATGGAGCTGCTCCAGCAGCGGGAGGATCTCGCCCCGGATCAGCCCGCGCTTCGTGGCGGCATTCGACGAGTCGACCCGGAACTCGACGCCGCGCTCACGGCAGAACGCCTCGGTCTCCTCGCGCCAGACCGGGAGGAGCGGCCGGACGACGCCGTCCTCACGGCGCGGCTTGATCCCCGTCGTCGTGCCGCTCGACACGAGCCGGTAGAGAATCGTCTCGACCTGGTCGCTCGCCGTGTGACCCGTTGCCCGGAGCCGGTCCGGGGCCTGGGCGTAGCGGAGGTCGCGCAGCTCGGCCTCCGACAGGCCCGAGCCGGGGGCGTCCACGACCTCGGCGCCGAGAGCCTCGACGCAGAAGCGCGCGTCCGCATCCGACTCGGCACCGCGAAGCCCGTGAGCGACATGCAGCGCCGAGGCGCGGTACCCGAGCTCGCGCAGCGCGAGGACGAGACAGGTCGAGTCGGCCCCGCCGGAGACGAGGCAGAGCACGTCGCCTCCGGGCTCGATCAGCTCGTGATCGCGGATATGGGCTTCGATCCGCTCGAGAATGCTCACCAGGGGAGTCTGCCTCACCAGCTCGGCGTCGCAAGCCAACGCTCGAGCACCTCGACGACGGCGTGCAGCTCGCCGGCCGTGAACGGGTACGGCGTCGCGTACGGCACGAGCGGCACGCGCATCGAAGGCTCGTTGCCGTCGCGGCCGAGCAGCGCGTACGAGACCGGCAGCGAGTGGCAGACGACCAGGATCGACCGCTCCGGGCGCTCGAGCACGTTCCGGTAGGCCTGCGCGTAGCGGGCGACGATCTGCCGGCGGCTCTCCCCTCCCTCGGGCTCCGCCGTCGACGGGGCCGCTCCGGCCCAGGTCCGGTACTCGTCGAGCGTCTTGCCCTCGAACACGCCGTAGCGCGGGTCGTTCAGCTCGGGAACGACGACGCGCGGGATGTCCCGGCCGGCGAGTGCCCCGTCTGCCGTCTCGATCGCACGCTCGAGCTCGCTCGTGACGCAGAGATCGAGCTGTTCGCCGCGGAGCGCCTCGCCCAGCGCCCGCGCCTGCTCCTCCCCCTCCGGCGTCAGCCCGCCCCGAACCGAGACGTCGCCGTTCATGATCGCGCGCACGCTGAAGACGCTCTCCCCGTGCCGGACCAGGATGGCGCGCTCCACGCTAGAAGAGCAGCGAGCGGTAGCGGCCCACGCGGACCATGCCGACCGAGTCGTAGAGGGCGAGCGCCGGCGCGTTCTCGGTGCGCACGAACAGGGTGACGTACGGCACCGAGCCGAGCAGCAGCCGGCAGAGATCCCGCAGGCCGCGGGCTCCGTACCCGTGCCCGCGCAGCTCGGGATCGACCCAGACCTGCTGCACCTGCACCACCATCGGCGTCCAGGCGGAGGCCTCCGCCTTGAACAGCACCGCCCCGTCGTCGTCGAACCAGACCCAGGAGCGGCCCTCGACGATCTGCGCCCGCGTGCGCCAGCGGAAGGCGTCGTCGTCACGCGCGAGCGGATCGACGTCGAGCTCTTCCTGATGCGCCGCCGCGCAGACCGGGATCAACCGCTCGAGGTCGTCGAGCGTCGCCGGCCGCAGGCCGCTCCCGCCCGCCTCCGGCGGCTCCGAGATCGCGTAGACGGGCTGGCCGGGCCGGTCGGCGCGCGGCTCGGGCATCAACGCGCCGGCCGTGCTCCAGAGATCGCCGACGGCACGCTCCTCGCCGATGATCATCTTCGAGGCGACGCCCGAGGCCGCGGCCGCGAACGCGTCGCAGCCCTTTCCGGACGGCACGAGGTTCGCTCCGAGATGGCAGAGAGCATCCAGCATTCCGTCCCCGTCCTCGATCGCGAGGAACCGGCCGTAGCCGCGGCGGGCCACGTCCTCGAGGAACACGCGCTCGATCGGATCGCGGGCGCAGAACTCGAGCACCTGCTCGAGGCGGGGTTCGACGAGTGGCTCCATCTGCCAATCCTTGCATCCTCGGGGTAGAGTCCACGCGCCATGCCGATCCACGTGCGCGCAGAGCCCGGCGATTACGCCGAGGCAGTCCTTCTTCCCGGCGACCCGCTGCGGGCGAAATACATCGCCGAGACCTACTTCGACGACCCCGTTCAGCGGAACGGCGAGCGCGGCCTGCTCGGCTTCACCGGCACCTGGAAGGGCAAGCCGGTCTCGGTGCAGGGCACCGGAATGGGCTGCCCGGGGGCGACGATCGTCTTCGAGGAGCTCGTCCAGCTCGGCTGCAAGAAGCTGATCCGCGTCGGCACCTGCGGCGGCCTGCAGGCGAGCCATGCGCTCGGCGACCTGATCGTCGCCCTGAGCGCCGTGCCCGCCGACTCGACCGCGATGCACCTCGTCAACAACGAGCCGCACTGCCCGACCGCGTCGTGGTCGCTCGTTCACGAGGCCGTGCATCTCGCGAAGCACAGCGGCCAGGACCTGCACGTCGGCCCGATCGTCTCGAGCGACCTCTTCTACAACCCGAACGAGGGCCAGTACGAGCGGTGGGCCTCGCGCGGCGTGCTCGCGGTCGAGATGGAGGCCTCGGCGCTCTTCACGGTCGCGGCGATCCGCGGCGTCGAGGCGGCCTGCCTCGTCACCGTCAGCGACATCGTCGTCGAGGGCGAGTTCAAGCGGATCTCGGACGACGAGATGAAGGCGGCCGTCGATCGCATGACGAAGCTCGCTCTCGACGTCGCGATCGCGGACTAGACGCTGAGCGACGCCGTTTTCCTCGTCAACCCGGCGAGCGCGAACGGCTCGACCGCGAAACGCTGGCCCAAGCAGCGGGAGCGCGCCCGTGAGCTCGGGCTCGAGGGCGACGAGCTGCTCTCGGAGCGCCCGGGGCATCTGACCGAGCTGGCCCGCGAGGCGGCCGGCGAGGGCAAGCTGATCGTCGTCGTCGGCGGCGACGGGACGATGAACGAGGTCGTCAACGGGCTCGTCGGCACCGGGGCCGAGATCGCGGTGCTGCCGAACGGCACAGGCCAGGACTTCGGTCGCACCCACGGGATCCCGACGAAGTTCGACGAGGCGGTGGTTGTCGCGCTCAGCGGGAAGCCGCGCGAGATCGACGTCGGCCGGGCCGTGTTCGGCGACGAGTCGAGCCGGATCTTCGCGAACGTCGGCTCGGTCGGGATGAGCGGCGCGGTCGCCCGGCGCGCGAACTCGATGTCGAAGGCACTCGGCGGCCGGACGACGTTCTACTACGCGCTCACGCGCGAGTTCATGGCCTGGAAGAACACCGAGGTCACGGTCGCCTCCGACGCCGGCGAGCGGACGGGGCGCATGCACGACGTGATCGTCGCGAACGGCCGCTGGCACGGCGGCGGCATGAAGCTCGCTCCCGACGCCGAGCCCGACGACGGCCTGTTCGACGTCGTGCTGATCGGCGACGTGACGAAGCTCGACTTCATGACCACCTCGCCGAAGCTCTACAGCGGTGGCCACGTCAAGCACCCGCGGGTGGACGTGCTGCGGACGGCGACGCTCGAGGTCAGCGCGGCCGAGCCGCTGCCCGTCGAGCTCGACGGCGAGGTCGCCGGGACGACGCCGGTCAGGTTCGAGGTCGTGCCGGCAGCGCTGCGGTTGCGGGTGCCGGTCTAGGAGCTCTTGGTGCGGGTCGTCGTCGAGCGCTTGGCGGTCGACCGCGGCTTGCTCGTGGTGGTGCGCGTGCGCGACGCGGCCTGCTTCTCCAGCTTCTCCATGGCGGTCAGCCGCTTCTCGATCGCGGTCAGACGCTCCTCGATCGACTCGAGGCCGCGGAGGATCCGGTCGCCCCGGTCCTTGAGCTGCATCGCGCCCTGAACCGCCGACCGGGTCGCCTGGCTCGAGGTGAGCTTTCCGAGCGCGCCTTCGCTCACGGACTGGAGCCCGGAGATCACCGTGTTCGCCGTGTTCTTCACCATCCGGCTTCTAGGCTAACCGATCGCGAGCACTCGCGGGCTGTTGACAACTGTCAGCGTTCGCGTAGAGTCCGGGCGTGTCCGTTCTGGACAGGACATACACGTGGGTGGGAGCGAACTTCGTGCCGCTGGTGCTGATCCCGTTGGCCGCCCTGCTCGTCTGGGTGGCCGTCTGGCGCATCTGGCTCCCGCCGCTGAGCGGCGACGGGCGCAAGCGCGCGAACCGTGACGACCGTGGATGCCAACGATTCGTCGCAGCCGACGCACAAGATCACGACCGTCGTCAAGACGAGCCGCGGCGCCTCACCGGCTCGCCGCTCCGAGGTGCTGGCACTGGCGCTGCTCTTCCTCGGCGCCGGCCTCGCCGTGGTCGGGGTGTTCCACAACCGCATCGGCAGCTTCGAGATCGACAAGGACGGCGTGAAGATCGACCTGACGGAGACGGAGCGATCGGGCGCGGCGGCACTCGTCGCCCGTCTCGCCGGGAGCGGCGCCCCGCCCTCGTCGTACGCGGCGGGGCTCGACCGCTACGTGCGGTCGCTGGCGGCGCGCGACGGGCGGCGTGCCATGTCGGCGGCCGCGCCCGGCGCCGACGACGCCGTCTCGCTCGCGAACCGCATCGCAGACGATCTCGTCTAGCCGCGGGTCTACCCTCGTGGCGTGATCGTCGCGCACCTCGACCTGGACGCATTCTTCGCCGCCGTCGAGGAGCTCGAGAGCCCCGAGCTCCGCCGGAAGGCGCTCGTCGTCGGCGGCGACCCGCACGGCCGCGGGGTGGTCGCGACCGCGAACTACGTGGCCCGGAAGTTCGGGATCGTCTCGGCGATGTCTTGTGCCGAGGCGCTGCGCCGCTGCCCGGAGGCCGTGTTCGTGCGGCCGCGCGGGTCGCTCTACCGCGAGTACTCGCGCGAGGTCTGGTCGATCGTGCGCGAGATGATCCCGACGGTCGAGCAGGCGGGGATCGACGAGGGCTACCTCGATCTCGGCGAGCTCGCTCCCGCGTTCGACGACGCCCGCGCACTCGCAGAGGCGGTGCGGGCGGTCGTGAAGGCCCGCACGCGGCTTTCCTGCTCGATCGGCGTCGCGACGTCGAAGGTCGTCGCCAAGGTCGCCTCCGACCGCCGCAAGCCCGGTGGGCTGACAGTCGTGCGGCCGGGGCGCGAGGCGGCGTTCCTGGCACCCTTCCCGATCCGCGTGCTGCCGGGCGTGGGGCCGCGCGCCGCGGCGAGGCTCCTGGCCGTCGGGGTGGAGACCATCGGCGGGCTTGCCGCGCTCGGGGATGCCGAGGTCAAGCAGGTGCTTCCGGGCAAGGTCGGGATGCTCGTCCGCGACCGGGCTCGCGGGATCGACCCGCGACCGCTCGAGGTGTCGACCGAGCGGATCTCGATCTCGAGCGAGGAGACGTTCGAACGCGACATCGGCGATGTCGAGAAGCTCCACGACGAGCTCCGCCGGATGGCGCACGGGCTCGCCACCTATCTGGAGCAGCGGGAACAGACCGCGCGCACCGTGACGACGAAGCTCCGCTATCCGGACTTCGCGATTCGCACCCGCTCGACGTCGCTCGGCGCCGGCACCGACGACGGAGAGCGGATCGGCGAGCTCGCCTGCGCCCTGCTCGACCGCGCCCTTCGCGACCGGCCCGGCCCGCTACGACTGGTGGGCGTCGGCGTCTCCGGGCTCACGGATCACGCGCAGCTCGAGCTCGTCCTCTGACAGAGTTGCGCGCGATGGAAGGCTTCGACTTCGCGGCGAAAGTGCGCGTCCGCTTCGCCGAGACCGACGCGCAGGGCGTCGCGCACAACTCGAACTACCTGGTGTGGTTCGAGGTGGCGCGCGTCGAGTTCCTCGAGCAGTTCGCGGGCGGCTACCAGCGCCTACGAGACGAGGGCATCGAGTCGTTCGTCCTCGAATCGCATGTTCGCTACATCGCGCCGGCCGTGTTCGACGACCGGCTGCTGATCCACACGCGCTGCCTCGATCTGCGCGGGGCGAGGTTCAGGTTCGAGTATGCGATCGAGCGCGACGGCGCCGTGATCGCCGACGGCTGGACTGCGCACGGGACGGTCGATGCGAAGACGCTCCGGCCGACGCGCACGCCGGAATGGCTGCGGGCCGCTATTGGAGCGGGTGGCCCATCGGAGCCGTCGGTGTCGTCGTAGTCGTGGTCGTCGCCGCGGGCTTCTTCGGCTTCGGCTTGGGCTTCGGCTTCGGGCCGACCAGGAGGATCTCCGGCGACGAGCGGTAGTTCGAGTACCAGGTCGCGTCCGACATCAGCTTCCCGTCCGGCGCGTAGACGATGCGCTCGACCGAGGTCGAGTACGCCGACTCGCCGTAGTCCTGCACGACGCTCGTTCCAGGGGCGAGCGACGGATCGAGCTTGCGTTGCACCGGCGGGGGCGACACCTGCTTCAGCGGGGCGGTGTTCGTGACGACGCGGCGGTGCTGCGGCGCGCCGTAGAGCGTCACGACGAGCGACGACGAGCCGACGAAGGTCCGGAGCAGGATCCAGTGGTCGGTGTCGTTCACGAACTTGAGGTCGATGTCCGGGTAGTCGACCGTCGCGTCGCGGCCGGTCGGGTAGTGCGAGATGTAGAGCGCGTGATTGGTGCGTGCGGTGATCGGCAGGCCGGCCTCGTACGCCGCGTTGAAGACCGTCGTCGACACCTGGCAGACGCCGCCGCCGAGACCCGTCGAGAGCTCGCCGTTGATGATGACGGGCGCTTCGAGGAACCCCTTGGCCGCGGTCCGGTCGCCGGTCGCCTGGTTGAACGAGAACGTCGCGCCCGGAGCGATCAGCTTCCCGTCGATCAGGTGCGCGACGAGCTCGACGTTGTGGATGCGGTTCGCGATGCCGCCGTAGAAGGTCTCGTAGCTCGAGACGACGCCCGTGATGCCCATCGCCTTCGCCGTCGCGGTGCTGCGGCCGACCGTCACCGAAGTGACCGCGAGGTGCGCGGTGCGCGCATTGGTCGACTGCGCCGCGGCGAGCAGGGCGGCGGCCGAGCGGGGCACATCGAGCCCGACGCCGGGCTGCTGCGGGATCACCGAGACCTGGTCGCCGGAAGCCGAGAAACGGGCGCCGTGGGCAGGCTGACCGATGACCGCGTTGAGCTTCGAGAAGTAGGCGTTGGCCGCTGCCCCGCCGAGCACGAGCGAGCCGCCCTTCGTCGTCGGCAGCTGAAGCATCGGCGCGAGCTGCTTCGGAGTGACGCGGAAGTGCCGCTTGCCGACGACGACCTTGACCGGCCCTGCCAGCGCCTGTTGGGCCGCTGCCTGCGCCGTTGCCAGGTCGCCCGCGGAGACCGACGGCTGGTCGACGCTCGTGGGTAGCTCGACCGGGCCGGTGCGGGAGAGGCTCGCGAGCGAGGTCAGGATCAGCGCCTTGGCGGCAGCCTGGTCGAGCCGGCGCCCCGCGTGGCCCTGGACGACGGTCAGCTTCAACCCGTGACGGACGAGGCGCGCGGGATGGTTCGCCTGGTCGACCTTCGCCGCGATCAGGCCGAGCTCATAGGTGACGGCGGCATCGTAGGCGCTGACCTTCGGCTTCACGTTGACCGGGGAGAACCGGAGCGCGAGTCGGCGGAAGCCTCGGATGACGTCCATTCCCGAGCCCTTGGCCTGGGCCGCCTCGACTGCCTCCGCCCAGCGGGGGGCGATGCTCAGCTCGTCCGGGCGGATCGAGAAGCGCCGGCCGGCGACCGTGAAAGTGACGGGAACGCGGGCCATGCTCGCGCTCCGACGGGCGAGGAGCGCCTCGGCCTCGCGGGCGGTGAGGCCGCCGACGGCGACGCCGTCGATCTTCGTTCCGGGGGCGATAGTCCCGGGCGATCCCGAGAAGGCGAGCCCGATTACGAGGCCCAGAGCGACAATCCCGGCCAGCCCACCGACGATGATGAGGTTGCGGTCGACGACCGCCGGTGAGCTCCGGGGCGGGACGCGGGCAGGACGAGAAGACGCGCGGACACTCACGAACGCGGAATCCTATCGGCGCGGCGTCGCCTAACCTGTGAATTCTTCGGTGCTATTCGGTCGCAGGTGCCGGAACCGGCAACTCGGAAGCGTGCGCGTGCTCGGGGCGTTCCTCCGGGCCGCCTTCGCGGCGGGCCACGAATGCCGCGCCGAGCACGACACAGCCGAAGGCGACGAAGCGGAGCGCGCCGAGGATCCCGGGCGGGGCCGTCTCGTGGAAGATCAGGAGGCCCGCGGCGATGGGGAGCGCGTTGGTGCAGAACGATGAGAGGCCTGCGGTCGCGAGCGCGCGCCCCCGTTGGAACGAGAGCTGGATCAGGATGAACGCGCCGAGGTGGCACGCGTAGATCGGGAGGCCGAAGAAGAGGAGCGCCCCGCCGTGCACCGCCTCCTTCGTGCCGACGTCGGCCGCCGCGTAGAGCAGCCCGGCGCCGATCCCGAAGCCCGCTCCGGGTGCAAGGCGGGAGGCCGCCGGGCCGATCGAGATCCCGACGGCCACGATCGAGATCGCGAACCAGGCGGTGACGGCGATCCACGATCCGGTGCTGCTCCCGCTCGAGCCGCCGGCAAGGGAGACCGACAGGAACACGAGCCCGACGATCGCGAGGCCGACGCCGAGCCACTCGCGGGGCGGGAGCGGGACTCCTTCCGCCCGCTGTGCGAGGACCGCCAGCAGGGCGAGGCCACCTGCGGAGACCGTCTGGACGAGCGAGAGCGGCGCGAGCCGGAGCGCGAGGATGTAGAGCGCCCAGCCGGTAATCCCGATCATGAATGCGAAGAGCCAGCGGCGATTGGCGAAGAGGAGCCGGAGCGAGTGCCACGGGTGGCGGATCGTCAGCTTCGGGAGCCGCGAGGTGATCGTGTGCTGCGCCACCCACGACCAGTTGAACGCGGCCGCAGTAACCAGGGCGAGGATCAGCCCCAAGATCGTGGAGGTGCTCATCTAGATCGTTCGTCTGGAGTTCGAGCTCACCGGCGGGTAACGCCTGATTCAGGACACAGTACGCGCCTTGGTCGAGGATCGCATCCTTCCGGCCGCGGCTCGGATCGGCATCGACGCGCCGGTTCACCCGCGGTGGTAGCACCTGCCCGCTCCAGCGCCAGTCGTGCGGCTCGGCGCAGAGACCGGCGCGAACCGGGTTCGCCCAGACGTAGTCGATCGCGCGGCCGAACTGCTCGTCGTCCTGGATCTCGCGGGCGTGGAACCGGCTCTGGAACAGGTGACCGGAGCGGTCGTGCCGCTCGTTGAACCGTTGCGCGTGGACACCGTTCAACCGGTGCATGAGCCGGGACATCGCGTCGCGGGCGCCTTCGAAGATGGCGTGGAAATGGTTCGGCATCATGCAGAACGCCGGGCACGAGAGCTCGTACTCGAGCGTCAGGCGCCGCAACGAGTGCATGAACGGCAGGCGATCGTCGTCGTCGAGGTAGATCAGGCAGCGGTTGACGCCGCGGGCGGTGGCGTGGAAGCGGCCGTACGGCGAAAGCACGGATCGGGGCTGGCGAGCGATGGCCTGAACCTAGCCCGGCCGACTTCCGGCGTCATCGTCTCTTCGAGCCGCGTCGGGGGACTGTCCCCAGCCGTGGACGAAGCAGCCAAGGCGGGGGACAGTCCCCAGCCGTGGCCCGTGGGGACACGGGGGACCGCCGGCAGGCGCGGGCGGGGACTGTACCCGACGTGGCCGGCGGGGTCACTGTCGGGGGACTGTCCCCAGACGTGGCCGAAAAGGACAGGTCAGAGCTCGCCGTGGAAGTACTCGACCGCGGCTGAGCGCGGGAAGATCAGCGCTACGTCGCCGTCGCCCGACCAGACGCCGACCTTGTCGCTGTCGGGGTAGACGGCGACGGCAGTCTTCGCCTTCGTCGAGAGCATCGCCACGAGGACGCGGTCGGCGGTTCGGTTCGTCACCTTGTGAGCGCCCTCGGGGCCCGTCGGGAAGCAGACCGTCTCACCCGGGCCGAGCACCGTCTCGTCGTCGGGAGTACGGAGTGTCGCTTGACCTTCGAGGACGATCAGCCACTCCTCCTCGGGGTACTCGTAGTGGTACGGGCAGATGCTCTGACCCTCGTTGAGCTCATAGACGGTCATCCCGAGATTCGTTGCGCCGAGAAGCGGGCCGAGGCGGGCGTACGGCACCTCGTAACCGGGCGGGTCGCCCTCGTCCTGCTTCCGTTCCGCGTCGAAGAGGTTCACGATCTCCGTCATTCGCCGTCCCAGTACTGGCCCGCGTCGGCGAGGCGGAAGATCTTGCGCGGATGCGAGATCGCCGATCTTGCCGCTGTCCGGGTACTCGGTCACCTCGAGCGAGCGGCTCGCCGAGAGGATCATCACCGTCCCCGGGCCCGCGAAGCTGGTGCGCGCCCTGCTCGCCGGTCGGAAAGCACACGACGTCACCGCGACGCAGCTCGCGCTCGCCGTCCGGGTCACGCAGTGTCGGCGTCCCCTCGAGAACGATCGCCCACTCCTCGATCGCGTGATGGAAATGAAACGGGTACGTCTTCTCCCCGTCGGGAAGCTCGTAGATCGAGGCGCCGATCTTCCTGCCGCCGATCGCCTTCCCGACCCTCGCGCCGCGCCAGCGGTAACCCTCACGCGCGGACTCGTGGTCGAACTCGGGCGCGAAGATGTTCGTCCGCTTCACACCCGCAGCCTATTGAAGGCCGAGCGCCCCGATGAGGCCGCCCAGATCCGCAAGCCGCCCCGGGATCTCCGGATGGCGCCCCTCCCGGTCGAGCAGCACCGCGGTCATCCCCACCGCCAACGCGCCCTCGATGTCCTCGTGCAGCGTGTCGCCGACCATCGCGGCCTGCGGCGCGTCGACGTCGAGCAGCTCGAGCACCGCCCGGAAGATCGACTCGTGCGGCTTCGTCTTGCCGTGCGCGTGCGACGTGAGAACCGCGTCGGCCTCGAGGCCGTGATGGTCGACGAAGTCCGCCAGGTTCCGCGACGAGTTCGACAGCAGCCCCACCTTCAGCCCCAGCTCCCGAACCGCCGTGAGCGCCGGCACCGCGTCGTCGTAGAGCTCGAAGTGCGCCGAATGCGACCAGCGCTCCTCCATCTCGACCGCCGCGCGATACGTGTCGCCCCGGCCGCCCATACCGACGATGATCCGCTCCGTGAACAGCACCCAGATCTCCTCGTCGTGGTCGAGCTCCGGATGTCGTTTCACCTCCGCGAACGCCGCGGCGCGCGCCTCGTCATAGAGAGCCGGATCGAGCTCGAGCCCATAACGGCGCCCGAGCTCGCTGTACCCGACCGGCCCAAGATCCGGGCCTGGCCGGGCCAACGTGAAGTCGACGTCGAAGATGACAGCGCGGAGCACGCCCCGAGGATAGAAGGAGTGACCCATCGGGGGAGAACCGCGGTCTTCAGAACCGGGGTTCTCCCCCGACCGATCGGGGTGCCCAGATTTGAACTGGGGGCCTCTCCGACCCGAACGGAGCGCGCTACCAGGCTGCGCCACACCCCGGGGCGCGCAAATGGTACCCGCTCGACGGCCGTCCGCCCCATTCACCACCTTGCCTCACCGCCGCTCCGTCCACTATCGTTCGATACATGAGCGGCGACATGACAAGGCGAGGCGCGTAGTCATGCCTGCCACCGAAGATCCTGTGGGAAATCCTGCCCGCCGGCGCATTGAGCGCGGCGGGCTTTTTGTTGCCACGACGAGAGGAGCGAGATGGCCAATCATCTGACGCCTGAGGAGCTGTCCGAGGAAGTCGGGATCGAGCGCGACGAGGTGATCCGGATCTGCGTCGAAGAGCACGTTCCGATCTACCAGGGCAAGATCGACAAGACCCTCTTCCAGGCGCATCTGGCCACGATCAACGCGCTCCCGCAGCAGCACTAGGGAGCTGGAGAGGCTAGGAGCCCGCGGCCGTCCGCTTGCGGCGCGCTGCGGGCTTGGCGGCAGGCGCTTCGGTTTGCGAGGCTGCGACCGAGGCACGGAGCGCCTCCATCAGGTCGATCACGGGCGCCGGCTCGTCCTCGGCGGGTGGAGCTGCGAAGTCGTGGCCGTCGAGCTTGGCCGCCAGCAGCTCCTTGAGGCGCGCCCGGTACTCGCTGCGTAGCTCCGCAGGCTCGAAGGTCCCTTCGAGGCCGGCGATGATCTGCTTCGCGAGCGCGAGCTCCTCCTTGCGAACCTCGGTGTGCGCGACCGGCTCGTCGATCTCCTCCTGGCTCTTGACGTCCTCGGCGAGGAACAGCGTCTCGAGCGCCAGCGCGTCGCCCTTCGGCCGGATCATGCAGAGCTTCTCCTTGCCGGCGAGCACGAACGCCCCGAGCCCGACCACGTCGGCCTCGCGCATCGCAGCGATCAGCAGCGCGTAGGGCCGCCGCTGGGCCTCGGTCGCAGCCGGGATCAGGTAATAGGTGCGGTCGAAGAAGACCGGGTCGACCTCACCGGCAGGCACGAACCGCTTGATCTCGATCGACTTGGAGGTGTCGTAGCTCTCGATCGCCTCGAGCTCCGCCTCCTCGATCGGCACGTACTGGCCTTTCGCGACCTCCCAGCCCTTGACGATCTCGTCAGGGGCGAGGTCGACCTCGTGCACCGGGCACCAGCGCTTCTGCTTGATCGGCGTCAGGCACTCGCGGTGAAGCATCTTGAACTGCACATCCGACTGGCGCGCCGACGCTGCCGTCGCCGGGGTCAGCCCCACGGGGATGTTGACGAGGCCGAAGCTGATCGATCCGTTCCAGGTTGTGCGCATTGGCATAGGTCAGATAAGTGTAAGCAGGGAGAACCGGGTTCGCCCTCCCGGACAATCTTCCTCTACCCGCTTACGCGGTGCTTCTACCCGACGATGCGGCGGGCGCCGTCGTACGAGCCGTCGGAATCGAGGCTCGAGACCTGCACGGTCGTCCCGGTGTGCGGCGCGTGGACGTACTCGCCGCCGCCGATGTAGATGCCGACGTGGCCGAGGCCGTTGAAGAAGACGAGGTCACCCGGCTGCAGCTGGTCGCGGGGAACCGGCGTCCCCATGCCCCACATCGCGTACGACGAGTGCGGAAGCGAGACGCCGACCTGCGAGTACGAGTACATGACGAGCCCCGAGCAGTCGAACCCGCCCGGCGAGGCCCCCGCCCAGACGTACGGCGTGCCGATGTACGACATCGCCACGCCCACGACTCCGGAGTGGCTCGACGGCGGGACGATCGCCGCGCCCTCGGGCGTCGAGGCGCTTGCTCCGACCGGCGTGGCGGCAAAGGCCTGCGTGGTCTGGCTCTGCGCGGCGAGCACCTGAGCCTGGGCTGCCTGCGCGGCGCGTGCCTGCGCGGCCTCCTGCTCGGCGAGCAGCCGCTGCACCTGACCGTTCAACGACGAGAGAAGTGCGCGTCGCTCGCCGAGCCGCACCTCGATCGCCTGGCGCTGTTGCGCCCGTTGCGCCACGAGCTGCTGCACCTGGGAACGCTCATTCGAAAGCTCGGAGCGGTGGGTCAGCACCGACGTCCTGAACTGCGCCACCTGCGTCGCGACCTGGGTGTCGACCGTAGTGACCCGGTTGGCGGTGTCGATCCGCTGAATGATCTCGTCGAGGCTCTGCGCCCCGAGGATCACCTCGAGCGTCGAGGTCGAGCCCGCCGTGTAGAGGTTCACGAGCCGCTTCGCGACCGTCCGCTGGCTCACAGCCAGGTTGTGCCGGGCCGTTACGAGCTCGCGCTTGTTCATCGCGATATCGCGTTTGACCTGGGCCAGCTTCAGGTTCGCCAGGTTGACGAGCTCGTCGGAACGGTCGAGGCTCGCGTTCAGATCGTTGACCTGCGCGAGGACCTGCTGTGCCTCAGCCTGGGTGGCGGCGATCTGCGGGGACGGCTGGGCCACCGCCTCGGAGGCCGCGAAAAGGCCCGCAACGATCGCGAGCAACACGTATGACGCCAGTCCTCGCCTCGACGTCGAGGCAATCGAGAACCGGCGCTCCGAGTGAGGCCGGCAGGTCACGCGGGGCCGACGTTAGCAATCTGTTCGGACACGGGCAACCGACAACCGTCACGAAACTGCCGAAACCTTATGTTTTCTGGGCGGGTCATGAGGAAAAAGGTCGCAGACTGTGGTACGGTCCCGCCCTTGCTCTGGCCGGTAGAGGGGAGAAGGGGGCTAGTTCTGGCCGCCGTGGCTTGCTTCTGCCTGGTCCTCTGCTGGCTGGTGGCCGTAACACCAGCTTCCGGAACCGGCCCATCCAAGGTAGCAGGCCTCTCGGCCGACGACGCTCAGCTGGCAGCGAAACAGCGGGCTGCCGTCCTCGACCTCTACTCGCTGGACGAGCGCCTCGTCACGGCTCAGGCGCGCCTGAGCACCCTCCGGGCCGCCGCCGTCCGGTTGAGGGGCGAACGGGCGACCCTGACGCACGCGCTCAGGCTCGCCCGCGTCGACGCCCGTCTCTCCCAGCAACGGCTCGCGATGCGGCTGCGCTTCATCTACGACCACGGGACGACGAGCTCCCTGGACGTCGTGATGGGCGCGAAGTCGCTGGGTGACGCGATGACGGAGCTCGACGACTTCAACCGCGTCGCGGCGTCGAATGCCGACGTGCTCCTTCAGGTCCGCTCGGCGCAGCACCAGATGACCTACCTGCAGCGCACCCTGACGAGCCGTGAGGAGACGCTGGCCGCGACGACGAGTGAGGCGGCGCAGACCGTTTCCGACTTGACCCAGCTGAGGTCCGAGCGAGTCGCTTATCTCGGCACGCTGGCGAACCAGCGCGCCTATGACGCCCAGCGGATCGCCGCGCTCAATGCGCAGGCCGAGGCAGCCGTTGCGAAGACCGAGACCCTGGCGACAACGGCGCCCGTCGTGCAGACGATCGGCGACTCGTCGGGGCTCCCCACTACACCGGCGACCGTGGTGGTCAACGGCACGCAGCTCGCGGTCAGCGCCACCGCCTACTCCCTTCCGGGTCATACCTCGAGCGGCCTCCCGGTCGGCTGGGGCATCGCCGCGGTCGATCCCTCCGTGATCCCGCTCGGCACCCACTTCATCGTCCCGGGATATGGCGAGGCCGTCGCTGCCGACACGGGCTCGGCGATCATCGGCGCGCGCATCGACCTCTGGTTCCCGAGCCTCGCTCAAGCCGACGCATGGGGTCGCCGGACCGTCACGATCTCGATCCGCTGAAAGGCTTCGCGTTGCCTTCGAATAGACTTCGCCTTCTCCCGAACCTGTCCGACGGGGAGGTAATCGACCTGATCGAGCCCCCGGAACCCACCACGACATTTCCGACCCGGGTGCTCCTCGTCGACGACAACGACCTGTTTCGCACGGGATTGAGAACGCTCCTCGAGGAGGAGAAGGTCGATGTGGTCGGGGAGGCGCGGACGGGGGCCGACGCGCTGGTCGAGATCGGCAACGTTGCGCCGGACGTCGTCGTGATGGATCTGAACATGCCCGGTATGGGCGGCGTCGAGGCGATCCGCCAGATGGCCGCGATCGCCCCTCGCACCCGAGTGCTCGTTCTCACCGCCTCGCACGAGGACGCCGACGTGATGGACGCGATCATGTCCGGTGCCTGCGGCTACCTCGTCAAGGACTCGTCGATCCACGACCTGCTGACGGGGATCCGGGCCGCGGCCAACGGCGAGTCGCTGATCTCGCCGGCGATCGCGTCGAAGGTGCTGCACCAGCTCCGGACCGGCACCTCGCCGCCGGAGGAGCCGACACCGTCGGGGCTGACCGACCGCGAGATGCAGGTGCTGCGCCTGATCGCGAACGGCCAGGACAACGCGCAGATCGCCGCGGAGCTGCACATCAGCCCGAAGACGGTCAAGAACCACATCTCGAACATCCTGATGAAGCTCCAGATCGAAAACCGGATCCAGGCGGCCGTGTTCGCGGTCCGCTCCGGTCTCGCCTAGCCGCGAAGCCCGCACCGGGCAGGTGACCGGCGCATCCTGCAGAATCCGATCTGGTGATGCGTGCGCTCCTCGTCGCCGCAGGAATCCTGGCCCTGTCCGCTGTCTTCGGAGGTGCAGTTGCGGGCGCCGGAGCTGGCAGCCTGCACAGCCGCCTCGCCGACACGCTCCGGATCGACGGCATCGTCCCGAGAACGTCGACGGCGATGGTCGTGTCGCTGCCGAGCGGCAAGGTCGTCTTCGCGCGCAACGCGGACGTCTCGCTCGAGCCCGCCTCGAACGAGAAGCTCTCGGTCACCTACGGAGCGCTCGTCGAGCTCGGCCCCGAGTACCGGTTCCCGACCGAGGTGCTCGGCGAGGGCCATCGGGTCGGGCACACGTGGAAGGGGCAGCTCGTCCTCAAGGGGTTCGGCGACCCGACGCTCACGACAGCCGATCTGAAGCGCCTCGCCGGGATCCTCTGGCGTCAGGGGATTCGGCGCGTTACAGGCGGGATCGCCGGCGACGCCTCCGCCTTCGACGACAAGCGCATCGCGCCCGGCTGGCTCTCCTCCTTCGCCGGCATCGAGTCGCCCCCACTCTCGGCGCTCGTCGTCGACCGCGCCGCGCGGAACAACCGTCTCGTCGCCGATCCGGCCCTGGCCGCCGCGGCCGACTTCGACCGGCTGCTGCACGCGCGCGGGATCAGCGCCCGCGGCGCGGTCGCCCGGGCCGCCAGGCCGGGAGCGGTTCCGATCGCCACGATCTACTCGGTGCCGCTGTCGGAGATCCTCCAGTTCATGGACCACTGGAGCGACAACTTCACGGCCGAGATGGTGCTGAAGGCGATCGGCTACCGCGCGCTCGGGCTCGGCACGACCTCGGCCGGCGCCGCCGTGACGAAGCGTGACCTGGCCGCGGACGGCATTCCAGTGGCCGGCGTGAACATCGTCGACGGCTCCGGGCTCTCACGCGACGATCGCGTGACCGCGCGCGAGCTGACGGCGCTCCTCGTGCGGATCTGGAACAACCCCAGAATGCGGCCGGTCGTCTGGTCGTCGCTCGCGATCCCCGGCGAGAAGGGAACCCTGGAGCACCGCCTGCTCGACACGCCAGGGCACACGCTCGTCCGCGCCAAGACCGGAACGACCGATATCGCTTCGGCGCTATCAGGTTACGTCGGGACGAAGTACGCCTTCGTCGCGATCGAGAACGGCGAGCCGGTGGACTACTGGGCCGCCCACTCGGCCGAGGACGGCGTCGCCAAGGCGCTCCTCACAGAGCTTCGCAGCTAGCCCGCGAGCAGCGCGACCAGGTCGGCCTCGGACAGGATCGGCACGCCGAGCGCGTCTGCCTTCGCGGCCTTCGAGCCCGGGCTCTCGCCGACGATCACGCCGGTCGTCTTCTTCGAGACGCTGTCGGAGACCTTCGCCCCGAGCGCCTCGAGCGCTGCCTTTGCCTCCTCGCGCGTGAAGCTCTCGAGCGTGCCGGTGATCACGTACTGAGAACCGGTCAGCCGGCCCTCGACGCGCCGGTCGCCCTCGTCCGACTCGAACGTGAGCCCGAGCCGCCTCAGCTCATCGATCAGTGCCCGGTTGTCGTCGTCGGCGAACCAGTCGGCGATCGCTTCGGCCCGCTCGGGCCCGATCCCCTCGCACTCGACGAGCTCCTCCGGTGTCGCCGCCTGCAGACGATCGACGGTGCCGAAGTGCCGCGCCAGGTTCTGGGCGGTGATCCAGCCGACGTCGGGGATGTTGAGCCCGAAGAGCACCCGCCGGAACGGCATGGTCTTCCGCGAGACCTCGATCGAGTCGATCGCGGCGCGGGCGGAGATCTCCGCGTAGCCGTCGAGCTCGATGAGCTGCTCGGCGGTCAGCTTGTAGAGATCGGGCATCGAGCGCAGCAGTCCTTCATCCCAAAGCCGGCGCACGAATTGCTCGCCCACCCCGTCGATGTCGGCGGCGGCGCCGACCCAGTTGATCAGCGTCTCGAGCCCCCGTGAAGGGCAGGCGCGGTTGGGGCAGCGGTGCATGACCTCGCCTTCGGGCTTGACGATCTCGAAGCCGCAGAGCGGGCAGTGCGTGGGCATGCGGAACTCGTGCGTCCCCGGCGCGTGCGGGCCGGCGGGGCCGACCACCTGCGGGATCACGTCACCGGCTCGCTGGACGATCACCAGGTCGCCCTCGCGGATCTCCTTGCGGTTGATGTCCTCCTCGTTGTGCAGCGTCGCGCGGGACACGGTGACCCCACCAACTTGAACCGGCTCGAGGATCGCCCACGGGTTGAGCGCGCCGGTCCGACCGACGCGGATCGCGATCTGGTGCAACGTCGTCTCTGCCGTCAGAGGCGGCCACTTGAACGCACGCGCCCAGCGCGGCCGCGAGTGCAGCGCGCCGAGAGTGGCCTGCTGAGCGTAGGAGTCGACCTTGATCACGATCCCGTCGATCTCGTAGTCGAGCTTCTTGCGCTTGCGCTCCCAGAGGCGGCAGGCCTTCGCGACGGCCTCGATCGAGTCGAGCCGCTCGGCGTAGGGGTTCGTTCGGAACCCGTGCTCGCGGAGCCAGGTCAGCGTCTCCCAGTGCGTTGCGAGCTCCAGCCCCTCGCGGCGCCCGATCCCGTAGGCCCACATCGCAAGAGGACGCGATGCGGTGATCGCCGAGTCCTTCTGGCGAAGCGAGCCGGCGGCGGCGTTGCGCGGGTTCGGCGCGAGCTTCTGCCCCGTCCCGACGAGCCGCTCGTTCAGCTCGCGGAAACCGGAGATCGGGAGGTACACCTCGCCGCGCACCTCGAGGAGCGCGGGCGAGTCGCCTCCGAGCATCCTGAGCGGGATGGTGTCGATCGTGCGCAGGTTGACGGTGAGGTCCTCGCCCTCGATCCCGTCGCCGCGGGTGGCGCCCCGGACGAGCAGGCCGTCCTCGTAGGTGAGGTTGATTGCGAGCCCGTCGATCTTCGGCTCGATCACGTACGCGACGGGCTCATCACGATTTCCAATGTCACTCTCGAGACGCTTGCGGACGTCGTCCGCCCATTTCTGGATCGCCTCCTCGGAGGTCACCTTCTCGAGCGAGCCCATCGGCTCGAGGTGCTGCACCTTCTCGAACCGCCCCGAAGGCGGCGCACCGACCCGCTGGGTCGGAGAGTCCGGGGTGATCAGCTCCGGATGCGCGGTCTCGATCGCCTCGAGCTCGTCGTAGCCGCGGTCGTACTCCGCGTCGGAGACCGTCGGTGCATCGAGGACGTGGTACTCGTACAACCAGCGGCCGAGCTGCTCACGTAGCTCGGCGGCGCGTGTAGCCGGATCAGAGGACGGCAAGGAGCTCTCCGGGCGTGTCGACGATCTCGTCGGCCTCGGCGAGCGCGTCGCGGTAGTGGACGCCACCCCACGTGACTCCGACGGCGTAGAGCCCACCGGCCTTGGCTGCGCCCATGTCGAAGGGCGAATCACCGACGTACACGGCGCGATCCGGGGTCTCGCCGATTCGCTCGAGCGCCAGCAGCAGCGTGTCCGGCGCGGGCTTCTGCCGCTCGGCCTCGTCGCCGCCGACCACCACGTCGAACAGGTGGCCGATCGCCGTCGCGGCGAACGCAAGCTCGACGGTCGAGCGGCGCTTGGCCGACACCAGCCCGAGCTTCCGGCCATCGTCCTTGAGGCGGATGAGAACGTCGTCCATTCCCGTGAAGAGCTCGAGCCCCTCGTGGAGCGGCTCGTTGTGCGCGCGGTAGACGGTGACGAGCTCCTCGAGCTGGTCGGCCCCGCCGAACTCGAGCATCTGCGCCTCGAGGCCCGGGCCGCCCACCGTGGCCATCAAGGCCTCGTCGGGGATCTCGCGCCCGAGCACGGTGCGCGTCGCGTGCCGCATCGAGGCCAGGATGATCGGGCCGGAGTCGACGACGGTGCCGTCGAGATCGAAGAGGACGACCGGGAAGCGCACGCGCCCGATCGTAGCCACCGGCCCCGGCGAGCCGGGGATCAGATGAGCAGTTCCACGAGATCGTATGAACCGGGGCGCGAGCTGGGCGCCCTGGGGCGCCGCGGCGGACACTCGGCGATGCATGCAGCATCGGTGAGTGGCCGACGTGGTGAAGCGCAGGACTTGCGGGAGCCGGCTCCGCCGGCTGCCGTAAGGCCGGAGCGGCCCAGGGCGGCCAGATCGCGCAGCCGGGCACGCGAGATCGTGGAACTGCTCATCTAAGCGTCCGGGTAGCCGACGCTCACGAGGTAGAGGCCGCACGCGGGAGCAGTCGTGCCGGCTGCCGAACGGGGAGCGCCCTGGAGGAGCTGCAGGAACTCGCTCGGATCGAGGACGAGCATCGAGCCGACGAGCGTCCTGACCATGTGGCGTAGGAACGCGTTTGCGGTGATCTCGAGGTGAACGGCGTCACCGTGATCGAGCCAGCGGGCGTCCTCGATCGTGCGGACGAAGTCCTTGTGCTGGGTCTCGGTCGGGGTGAACGCGCGGAAGTCGTGCTCCCCGACTGCCATCGCGGCCATTGCCTGCAGGCGCTGCAGGTCGAGCGGGCGGGGATGCCACATCGACCGGTCGACCTCGAACGGCGAGCGCTCTCGGCGCCGCCAGATGCGGTAGCGATAAGAGCGGCAGCGAGCCGAATGGCGGGCGTGGAACTCCGGAGCGACCTCCTCCGCGCGGGCCACGGCTACGTCGGACGGGAGGACGGCGTTCAGCGCCTCCATCGATCTCTCCGCCGGGGGGCCGCCGCCGACCTCGACCGACACCACGTTGGCGAACGCGTGGACGCCCGTGTCGGTGCGCCCGGCCACCCAGACCTTGCCGACCGTCGAGAACAGCCCTTCGATCGCATCGGTCACCACGCCCTCCACCGTGCGCTCTCCCGGCTGGCGCGCCCAGCCGCGAAAGCGGGTGCCGTCGTAGGCGAGCGTTAGCTTCAGGTTCACGTCAGGCCCTCCTGACTTCACTTGTCAGGCTTGCCTTATGTTCTAGTCGATTGCAATATGACTGGTATACTATACTCATGTCCGTAGGCCCGATCACCGATCATCACCAGGATTTCCTGCTCCAGAAGGTGCAGCCGGCGATGGTCGGGCTGATCGACGGCTCTCTCTCGACCCTAGCGCCGATCTTCGCGGTCGCGGTCGCGAGCCACAAGCCCTTCTACGCGTTCGTCGCCGGCCTTGCGACCTCGATCGGCGCGGGGATCTCGATGGCGTTCTCGGAAGGCCTGTCGGACACCGGTGAGCTGACCGGGCGCGGCAACCCGTTCACGCGCGGCGGGATCACCGGGATCGGGACGTTCATCGGCGGGATCCTGCACACGCTCCCGTTCCTGATCCCCGACTATCGCGTGGCGCTCGGGACGGCACTCGTCGTCGTCCTGCTCGAGCTCGTGATGCTCGCAGTGCTGCGCGCGCGGTTCTTCAGCACGAGCTTCACGACCTCGCTCGCGGCGGTAACCGTCGCCGGCATCGTGATCGTCGCGGTCAGCACCGCGATCGGCGCGACGATCTAGAAGTTCAGGCGGCTTTAACCGAGGCTGTCAGGCGTCTTTGGCCGGGGCATCGCCCTCGGCCTCGGGCTCAGCAGCTTCCGGCTCCGCCGTCTCGGCCTTTGCACTCGACTCGTCGTCGGCCTCTGCTTCGTCCGCAGCCGGCTCCTCGACGGCGGTCTCCGCCTCTGCCTCGGGCTCGGCGTCATCCGCTGCCGCTTCGGGCTCGGGCTCGTCGCCCTCGACTTCCTCGGTCTCCGCCGTCTCCGGCTCCTCGACGTCCTCCAGCTTCGTCTTGAAGACGAGCGGGGTGTCGACGAGCTCGAGGTAGCACATCTCGGCCGCGTCACCCTGGCGGGGACCGATCCGGATGATCCTCGAGTACCCGCCGGGACGATCCGCATAGCGCGGACCGATCTCGTCGAAGAGCTTGTGGACGATGTCCTTCGACCTGAGGAACGCGACCGCCTGCCGGCGGGCATGCATGTCGCCGCGACGGCCGAGCGTGATCATCTGCTCGGCGATCGGCTTCACAGCCTTCGCCTTCGTGATCGTGGTCTTGATCCGCTCGTGCTCGATCAGGTTCGAAGCGAGGTTGGCATACAGCGCCCGGCGGTGAGCCGAGTCGCGGCCGAGCTTCTTGCCGGTGCGCTGATGCCTCATTGCCCTTAGGCCTCGGAGCTGCTGCCGCCGTTGTCGCCGCGGAGCCGCAGGCCGTGCTGGCCCAGGGTCTCCTTGACCTCCTCGATCGACTTCTTGCCGAAGTTCGGGATCGAGGCGAGCTCGTTCTCCGTCTTCGTGACGAGGTCGCCGATCGTCTCGATGCCGACGCGCTTGAGGCAGTTGTACGAGCGGACGCCGAGCTCGAGCTCCTCGATCGGGAAGTTCTCCATCCCGTGAGCGAGCGAGACGTCGACCATCGCACCGCTGTCGAGCGTGGGCTGCTCGGCACCGAAGCCCTCCATCTTCTCCAGGTCGGTGAAGATCGCGAGCTGGCGGATCAGGATCTCTGCTGCCTGCCCGATCGCATCCTTCGGGTCGATCGACCCGTTGGTGGTCACGTCGAGGATCAGCTTGTCGTAGTCGGTGCGCTGCCCGACGCGAGCCGCCTCGACGTCGTAGGCGACGCGGCGGATCGGCGAGAACATCGAGTCGACCGGGATGACGCCGATCGTGTGCGCGTGACCGCGGTTGCCCTCGGCGGGCATGTAGCCGCGGCCGCGGCCGATCGTCAGCGTGATCTCGAGCCGGCCCTTGGACGAGATGTTCGCGATCTCGAGCTCCGGGTTGAGGATCTCGAGGTCGGCGGGGCACTCGATGTCCGCGGCGGTGATGGTTCCCTCGCCCTTGGCGGTCAGGCGAACCTCGACCTCCGGGGAGTCGCCGTGCAGGACGCAGACGAGCTGCTTGAGGTTGAGCAGGATGTCGGTGACGTCCTCGCGGACGCCGGGGAGGGTCGTGAACTCGTGCGCGACGCCCTCGAGCTTGACCGAGGTGACGGCGGCGCCCTCGAGTGAGGAGAGCAGCACGCGGCGCAGGGAGTTGCCGAACGTGTATCCGAAGCCGCGGTCGAGCGGCTCGATCACGAAGACCCCGCGGTGCTCCTTGACCTCCTCGTGGGTGATCTTGGGAACCTGGAAGTCCATCACAGTGGAGCGACTAGCCAAAATTGTGTCCTTTCGGTTGTTCTAGAGCAAATAGCGGCGGCTATTTGCTGTAGAGCTCTACGATGAGCTGTTCGGCAACGGGCGTGTCGATCTCGTCACGCTCGGGCCACTTCAGGACCTTGCCGGTCAGCCCTTCGTGGTCTGCCTGGAGCCACGGAGCGACCGCGGCGGTGAGGTCGGTTGCATCACGGATCACCGGGGCCGCGGCCGAGCCGGACTTGAGGGTGACCACGTCGTCCGGACGAACACCGTAGCTCGGGATGTTGACCCGCCGCCCGTTGACGGCGAAATGGCCGTGACGGACGAGCTGGCGCGCCTGGGCGCGGGATGCTGCGAAGCCGAGCCGGTACACGACGTTGTCGAGACGCGTCTCGAGCAGGCGCAGCAGGTTCTCGCCCGTGACGCCGCCCTGGCGGCTGGCCTTCTGGTAGTAGGTGCGGAACTGGGCCTCGAGCAGGCCGTAGTACCGCCGTGCCTTCTGCTTCTCGCGCAGCTGGAGCAGATACTCGGACTGCTTGATGCGGCCGCGGCCGTGCTCCCCCGGCGGGTAGCTGCGGCGCTCGACGGCGCACTTCTCGGTCAGGCAGCGCTCGCCCTTCAGGAAGAGCTTCATGCCCTCCCGGCGGCACTGCTTGCACTTCGGTGAACGATCGCGAGCCACTTAGACGCGCCTCCGTTTCTTCGGGCGCACGCCGTTATGGGCCTGCGGTGAGACATCCTTGACGCCGAGGATCTCGAGCCCGGCCGCCTGGAGCGAGCGGATCGCGGTGTCGCGACCCGAGCCCGGGCCCTTGACGAAGACCTCGACCTTCTGCAGCCCGTGCTCCATGCCCTTGCGGGCGGCGGCATCGGCGGTGACCTGGGCGGCGAACGGCGTCGACTTGCGCGAGCCCTTGAACCCGGCCGAGCCGGCGGACTCCCAGACGATCACGTTGCCCTGCGGGTCGGTGAGCGCGACGATCGTGTTGTTGAACGACGTCTTGATGTGCGCCTGGCCGATCGCGATGTTCTTGCGCACACGGCGGCGCGCCCGCCCGCGGGTTGCTGCCTTCCTCGGAGGGGCCATTACTTCGCCTTCTTCCCGCGCCCGACGGTCTTCTTCGGGCCCTTGCGGGTGCGTGCGTTGGTCTTCGTGCGCTGGCCGTTGACGGGCAGGCCGCGACGGTGGCGGATCCCGCGGTAGGCGCCGATCTCGGAGAGGCGCTTGATCGCCTGCGTCCGCTCGCGCCGGAGGTCTCCCTCGACTTGGTAGTGCTCGTCGATGTAGTCGCGCAGCTTGGCGACCTCTTCCTCGGTCAGGTCGCGCACCTTCGTGTCATGCGAGAGCTTGAGCCCGTCGCAGATCTTGCGCGCGGTCGGCTGGCCGATTCCGAAGATGTAGGTCAGCCCGATCTCGAGACGCTTCTGGTTGGGAAGGTTGACGCCGGCGATTCTTGCCATGCGAACCTAGCCCTGCCGCTGCTTGTGGCGGGGATTCGAGCAGATGACGAGCGTCCGGCCGTGACGCTTGATCACACGGCAGCGCTCGCACATGGCTTTGACTGAAGGGCGGACTTTCATGGTTATGAACGATGGCGGTAGGTGATGCGACCGCGCGTCAGATCGTATGGGGACAGCTCCACCTTGACCTTGTCGCCGGGAAGGATGCGGATGTAGTGCTTGCGCATCTTTCCGGAGATCGTCGTGAGGACATCATGGCCGCCGTCGAGCTTGACACGGAACATCGTGCTCGGCAGCGCCTCGGTCACCTCACCTTCGACCTCGATCTTCTCTTCCTTGTTCGCCAATCTCCTCGTTTCTCTCGTGTGGTTCAGGTGGTCTTTGAGCGTCACTGCTTCTAACGCAGAAAAAGACACGGCTTGCGCCGCGGAAAGGTCATGGTACCAGGACCGATGCGGCCCTCGTGAGCACCCGGGGGCCGTCCGCGGTGATCGCGACGGTGTGCTCGAAGTGTGCCGTCAGCGACCCGTCGTCGGTCGAGATCGACCAGCCGTCGTCGTGCAGATGGACGTCCGGGCCGCCCGCGGTGATCATCGGCTCGATCGCGAGGGTCATTCCCTCGACGAGCTGCGGGCCCTTGTACGAGGTGACGAAGTTGGGCACCTGCGGGTCCTCGTGGTAGGACTTGCCGACCCCGTGGCCGACGAGGCTGCGCACGACCGAGAAGCCCGCGTCCTCGACGACGACCTGAACGGCGCGTGAGATGTCGCCGACCATCGCGCCCACCTGGGCAGCCTCGATTCCGGCGTCGAGCGCGGCGCGGCAGACGTCCAGCAGGCGCTGTGACTCGGCGGGGATCTCCCCGACGGCGAAGGTGGCGGCAGAATCGGCGATCAGGCCGTTCTTGGTCACGCCGATGTCGCAGGAGACGAGGTCGCCCTCGCGGGCCTTGTAGTCGCCCGGGATCCCGTGGACGATCATGTCGTTGGGCGAGATGCAGGTGGCGGCGGGAAAGCCCTTGTAGCCCTTCGAGGTCGGGACCCCGCCGTGGGCTGCGATGTAGTCGTCGGCGATCCGGTCGAGCTCGATCATCGAGATCCCCGGCTCGAGGCTCGCCTCCATCAGCGCGAGCGCGCCGGCGATGACGGCGCCGGCGGCGGCCATCCCCTCGATCTCGCGCGCGGACTTGCGGATAATCATGCGGCAGGCTCCAGCTCGGCCAGCGCGTCCTGGATCTCGGCGTAGACCTCCGGGATCGTTCGCTCCGCGTGGAGCGGCACGACGCGGCCCGTGGCACGGTAGTGCTCGACGATCGGCTCCGTCTCGGTGTGATAGGTGGCAAGCCGCTTGGCGATCACCTCGGGCGTGTCGTCGGGGCGGCTCTCGATCTCGGCGCGCTCGAGCATCCGCGCGGTCGCGACGTCGTCGGGAAGGTCGAAGAAGAGAATCGCGTCGAGCCGCCGTCCGATCGCGGCGAGCATCGCGTCGAGCTCGTCCGCCTGCGCGGCGTTCCGCGGGAAGCCGTCGAGCACGAACCCGCCGAGCGCATCCGGCGCGGCGAGCCGGTCGCGAATCAGCGCGATCGTGAGATCGTCCGGAACGAGCTCTCCGCTCGCGAGGATCGGCTCGACGCGGAGGCCGAGCTCGCTGCGGGCGCCGATCGCGTCCCGGAACATGTCGCCGGTCGAGACGTGCGGGATCGCGTAGTCCGCGGCGATCCGCTTGGCCTGCGTCCCCTTCCCCGCTCCCTGCGGGCCCAGCACGAGCAAATTCATGCGCTAACGGAGGAAGCCTTCGTAGGAGCGCATCATCATCTGCGACTCCATCTGGCGCATCGTGTCGAGGGCGACGCCGACGACGATCAGGACCGAGGTGCCGCCGAGCGCGCGGGAGGTGGCCTGCGAGAAGTTGAAGTAGTTGATGAAGACCGACGGGAGCACGGCCACGGTCGCGAGGTAGAGCGAGCCGGGCAGCGTCAGGCGCGTCAGCACACGGTCGAGGTAGACCGCGGTCGGCGGGCCCGGGCGGATGCCGGGGATGTAGCCGCCGTACTTGCGGAGCTCGTTCGCCTGGTCGACCGGGTTGAACTGCACCGCCGTGTAGAAGAACGTGAAGATCATGATCAGCCCGGCCTCGACCGCCAGATACGTCCAGGAGCGCGGCGAGAAGTGCGCGTTGATGAAGTTCTGCGTGCTCGGCAGGAACGAGCCGAGCGTCTGCGGCAGCGCAAGCAGCGCGGCGGCGAAGATGACCGGGATGACGCCCGCCATGTTCACGCGCAGCGGCATGTAGGTCGACTGGCCGCCCATCTGGCGGCGCCCGACCATCCGCTTCGCGTACTGGATCGGGATCCGGCGCTGGCCCTCCTGGACGAAGACGACCGAGACGACGACGCCGAGCGCGACGATCGGGAAGAAGAGCTTCTCGACCGGCGACCCGTGCACCCACGCGTTGATGCCGGCGGGAGCCGAGGTGAGGATCGAGGCGAAGATGAGGATCGAGATGCCGTTGCCGATCCCGTGCTTGGTGATCTGCTCGCCCATCCACATCAGCAGCACGCAGCCGGCGGTCAGGGTGATCACGATCAGGATCAGCCGCCCGGTGTCGAGCTTCAGCCCGCCGCTGCGATGGAAGAGGTAGGCGTACCCCGCGGACTGCGCGGCGGCGAGGCCGACCGTGCCGTAGCGCGTGTACTGGGTGATCTTCGCCTGGCCCGCCTCACCCTCGTGCTTGAGCTGCTCGAGCTGCGGCACGGCCACGGTGAGGAGCTGGATCACGATCGAGGCCGTGACGTACGGCATGATCCCGAGCGCGAAGATCGAGAAGCGTGCGAGCGCGCCGCCGCTGAAGAGGCTCAGCAGGCTGAAGACGCCGCTGCCGAAGAGGCCCGCGATCGCCGAGGCGTTGACGCCCGGCGCCGGGATCCAGGATCCGAGCCGGTAGACGGCCAGGATGAACGCCGTGAACAGCACCCGGCGCCGAAGCTCCGGAACCCGCCAGGCGTTGGCGAGCCAAGAGAACAAGCGCTACTCCTCGCTTTCCGGCTCGTCCGCGGCGGCTTCTGGCTCGGCCTCGACCACGGTCTCCTCGGTCACGTTGTCCTCGTCGTCCGGCGCACTCACCGGTGCGGTGCGGTGCTTCTTGGCCTTCTTGACCTTCGGCTCCTTCAGCAAGGTGAGCGTTCCGCCGGCAGCCTCGACCTTCTCACGCGCGGTCGCCGAGGCGCCGTGCACGGTGATCGAGAGCTTCTTGGTCAGCTCGCCGACGCCGAGCAGCTTCACGTCCTTGCGGATCGAGCGGATCAGGCCCTTGGCCTTCAGCGTCTCCGGCGTGACCTCATCGCCGGCCTCGAAGCGGTCGAGGTCGCGAATGTTGACCGGCTGGGTGTAGGTGCGGAACGGCCCGACCGGCATCGCGTCGCGGGAGGTGTTACCGCGCAGCTTCGGCAGGCGCATCGCGAGCGGCATCTGGCCGCCCTCGAAACCGGCGCGCATGCGGTGCGAGCCGGCGCGCGACTTCTGCCCCTTGATCCCGCGGCCGGAGTAACGGCCCTTGCCGGAGCCCAGGCCGCGGCCGACGCGCTTGCGCTCCTTGCGCGGCTGCGCGGGCTGCAGATTGGAGAGGTTCAGCTCTTCGGGCATGTCTAGATCTCCTCAACCTTCACGAGGTGGCGCACCTTCCGAAGCATGCCAGCGAGAACAGGCGTCATGTCGTGCTCGCGGGTCTTGCCGATCCGGCCGAGGCCGAGCGCGCGCAGCGTGCCGCGGTGGCGCGGCGACTGGCCGATCGAGCTTCCGGTCTGGGTGAGCTTAAGCTTCGACATCTGCGTTCTCTTCGTTCGCCTCGGGCTCCTCGGAGACCTCCTCGGCAACGGCGACGGCAACTGCCACCGGAGCCTCGACCTCTTCGACCTCGGCGACCTTCTTGGGAAGCGGAAGCACGTCGCGGACCGACTTGCCGCGCGAGGCCGCGACCTCTTCCGGGCGGCGCAGGTCGCGGAGCGCGGACTCGGCTGCCTTGAGCATGTTGATCGGGTTCGTCGTGCCGAGCGACTTCGCGAGCACGTCGCGGATGCCGCCGAGCTCGAGCACGGCGCGCACACCGCCGCCGGCGATGACGCCGGTACCGGGCGAGGCGGGGCGCAGCAGCACGCGGGCGGCGCCGAAGCGGCCGAGCACCTCGTGGGTGATCGTCTGCCCGTGCTTGGGCACGGTGAACAGGTTCTTCTTGGCGTCGTCGACGGCCTTCGAGATCGCGAGCGGAACCTCGCGGGCCTTGCCGTAGCCGACGCCGACGCGGTCGACCTCGTCGCCGATCACGACCAGCGCGGTGAACGAGAACCGCCGGCCGCCCTTGACGACCTTGGCGACGCGGTTGATCTCGACGACCCGCTCCTTCAGCTCTCTCGATTCGGCGATGTCCACTGCCATCAGAAGCTCAGACCTCCCTCGCGCGCACCCTCGGCGAGAGCCTTCACGCGTCCGTGGTACAGGTAGCCGGCGCGGTCGAACACGACGGTTTCGATCCCGGCCTTCTTGGCCGCGGCGGCGAGCGCCTTGCCGACCTCGGTCGCCTGGCTCGTCTTGTCGCCCTTGTGCCCGAGCTTGAGCCAGCTGGCCGACGCGAGCGTCTTGCCGGAGGCGTCGTCGATCAGCTGAGCGAAGATGCCCTTGTTCGAGCGGTGCACCATGAGGCGCGGCCGCTCGGCGGAGCCGGTGATCTTGCCGCGAACGCGGCGATGGCGGCGCAGGCGCGCCTCGCGAACGGTGAGGCTGCTCATGCGCGCTTGCCGACCTTCCTGCGGACGTGCTCGCCCTCGTAGCGGATGCCCTTGCCCTTGTACGGCTCGGGCGGGCGGACCTTGCGGATCTCGGCTGCGGTCTGACCGACGGCCTGCTTGTCGATGCCGCGCACGATCACCTGGGTGGGCACGGGCACCTCGAACTCGATGCCGGTGCGGGGAGTGATGCTGACGGAGTGCGAGTAGCCGACCTGGAGCTCGAGGTTCGAGCCCGACATGGCGGCGCGGTAGCCGACGCCCTGGATCTCGAGGCGCTTCTCGAAGCCGTTCGTGACGCCCTCGACCATGTTCGCGACGAGCGTGCGGGTGAGGCCGTGAAGCGAGCGGTCGGGTCCGCGGTCGCTCGGGCGCGTGACGTTGATCGTGCCCTCGTTCTGCTCGATCGACATCCGCAGCGGCACCTGCTGGCGCAGCTCGCCCTTGGGACCGTGCACGGTCACGCGACCGGGATCGATCGTGACGGTCACGCCCGCGGGCACTTCGATTGGCTGTCTTCCGATTCTTGACATGGCTGTTACCAGACGAAACAGATCACTTCGCCGCCGATGCCTTCGCGCTCGGCGGTGCGGCTCGTGATCACGCCGCGGGAGGTGGACAGGATTGCAGTTCCCATGCCCCCGAGGACGCGCGGAAGGCGATCCTTGCCGGCATAGATCCTGCGGCCCGGCTTGGAGATGCGCTTGAGGCCCGTCAGCACGCGCTCGCGGCCGCGACCGTACTTGAGGTCGACGACGAGCACCTTGTACGGCAGGTCCTCGCGCTCCTCGATCCGGTAGCCGCGCACGTAGCCCTCCTCGGTGAGGATCCGAGCGATCTGCTCCTTCAGCTTGGAGCTCGGCATCTCGGTGGACTCGTGCAGCGCCTTGTTGGCGTTGCGGATGCGGGTCAGCATGTCTGCGACGGGGTCGGTGAGCATCGGTTCCTCCTACCAGGAGCTCTTGGTCATGCCCGGGATGACGCCCTGGTGGGCGAGCTCCCGCAGGCAGATCCGGCAGAGCCCGAACTTCTTGAACACGGCGCGCGGGCGGCCGCACTTGTTGCAGCGGCTGTAGTTGCGCGTCTTGTACTTCGCAGGACGCGCAGCCTTCGCGATCAGGGATTTCTTGGCCATTGAGTCCTCTTAGTCCCTTCCAGCTTCGGTTGCGATCGGCAACCCGAGCGCGCGGAGAAGCGCCTCGGCCTGCTCGTCGGTCTGGGCAGTTGTCGTGATCGCGACGTCGAGGCCGCGGATCTCCTTGATGCTGTCGTAGTCGATCTCGGGAAAGATGATCTGCTCCTTCAGGCCGAGCGAGTAGTTGCCGCGACCGTCGAACGAGGTCGGCGGCAGTCCGCGGAAGTCGCGGATGCGCGGGAGCGCGATCGAGATCAACCGGTCGAGGAACTCCCACATCCGGTCGCCGCGGAGCGTCACGCGGCAGCCGATCGGCATGCCCTCACGGATCTTGAACTGCGCGACCGACTTGCGTGCGCGGCGCATCTGCACGCGCTGGCCGGCGATGATCGTCAGCTCCTCCATCGCAGCGTCGAGCACCTTCGCATCGGTCTTCGCCTCGCCGACGCCCATGTTGAGCGTGATCTTCGACACGGTCGGCGACTGCATGATCGACGAGAGGCCGAGCTGCTCCTGCAGGGCCGCGCGGAGCTCTTCGTTGTAGCGCTGCTTGAGGCGCGGGACGTAGGTCTCGGACACGGCCATCAGTCGAGCTCCTCGCCGCAGCCCGCGCGCTTGCAGACGCGAACCTTGATCGTCTCGCCCGTCTTGGTCTCCTTGGTCTTGTAGCCGATGCGCGTCGGGAGCTTGCACCCGGGGCAGACGATCATCACGTTCGAGACCGGCACGGCCGTCGCGCGCTCGATGATCCCGCCTTCGGTCATCTGCGAGCCGCCCATGTTGTTGTTGGCGTTGCGGATCGGGCGCGGCTTCGTGTGCCGCTTCATCATGTTCAGGTTCTCGACGATGACCCGCTCGCGCGAGGGCTGCGCCTCGAGGATGCGCCCCTGCTTTCCGCGGTCCTTGCCGGACAGCATCTGCACGAGATCGCCCTTCTTGATTTTCATCTTGGAACTTGGCACTACAAGACCTCCGGAGCGAGCGAAACGATCTTCATGAAGTTCTTCTCGCGGAGCTCGCGCGCGACCGGGCCGAAGATCCGGGTGCCGCGCGGGTTCCGCTGGGCGTCGATGATCACTGCCGCGTTCTCGTCGAACGCGATCAGCGTCCCGTCGTCGCGCCCGAACGGCTTCTTCGTGCGGACGACCACCGCTTTCACGACCTCGCCCTTCTTGATCGCACCCTGCGGGGAGGCCGTCTTCACGGTAGCGGTGATGATGTCCCCCACGCGCGCATAGCGCCGGCGAGAGCCGCCGGCCACGCGGATGCAGAGGATCTCACGGGCTCCCGTGTTGTCGGCGACCTTGAGACGTGTTTCCTGCTGGATCATCTATTTCGCTTTCTCGACGATCTCGGCGAGGCGCCAGCGCTTGGTCTTCGAGAGCGGGCGGGTCTCGACGATGCGGACGATGTCGCCGATCCCGGCGGTGTTCTGCTCGTCGTGGGCATGGAGCTTGTTGCTCTTGCGGACGACCTTCTTGTACTTCGGATGCGCGCGGATCATCTCGACCTTGACGACGATCGACTTGTCGCCCTTGTCGGAGACGACGACGCCGCGGCGCTCCTGGCGCCGGCCGAGCTCGGACTCCGGCTTCGGGAGCCGGACGATCGGCTTGCGGTCCTTCTCCGGCTTGCGCTCGGGCTTCGAGTGCTTGTGGCGCTCCGAGCGCGGCAGGCGCTTGCGCTTCTTCTTGGGCCCTGAGACGGCCGGCGGTGCAGCCTCTTCGGCCTCCGCGGCAGGCTCCTCGGCGGCGGGCTCCTCGGCAGCCTCTTCGGCGGCAGGCTCGTCTGCGGCCGCGGGCTCTTCGGCAGCAGGCTCCTCTACAGCCTCGGGCTCGGCAGTCTCCGCGTCGGCCTCGGGCTCAGCGGCCTCGGGCTCCGCAGCCTCGGGCTCTGCAGCAGCCTCGGGCTCAGCGGCCACGGGCTCCTCTGCAGCCTCGGGCGCAGTCGCCTCTGCCTCGACCGGCTCGGTTGTCTCGTCCTTGGTTTCTTCGTCAGCCATCTACGCCTCTGTCTCCTTAGCCACGTGCCTGCTCTTGCTGAACGGTGAGGATCCGGGCGATCTCGCGCCGGGTCCGCCGCAGCTTGGTGATGTCCTCGAGCGCGCCGGTCGCCGACTGGAAGCGGATCGTGAACAGCTCTTTCCGCGTCTCGGCGAGCTTCGACTGCAGCTCGTCGGGGCTCAGGCCCCTCAGGTCTCTAGCCCGCAAAGAGATCACCGCCCTCGCGCCGGACGAACTTCGTCCTGATCGGAAGCTTCTGGCCCGCGAGGCGCAACGCCTCCTTGGCGAGCGGCTCGGGCACACCTGCGAGCTCGAACATGACGCGCCCGGGCTTGATCACTGCGACCCAGCCCTCCGGCGAGCCCTTGCCCTTGCCCATGCGGGTCTCGAGCGGCTTCTTCGTATAGGTCTTGTCGGGGAAGACGTTGATCCAGACCTTGCCGCCGCGCTTGATCTTGCGCGTCATCGCGATCCGGGCAGCCTCGATCTGACGGTTGGTGATCCAGCCGTTCTCCATCGCCTTGATCCCGTAGTCGCCGAACTGCACGGCGAACTGGCCCTTGGCCTCGCCACGGCGGCGGCCACGGTGCATCTTCCGGTACTTGGTACGCCTCGGGAGCAGCATCAGGCCTTGTCCTCACTCTCGGCTGCGGGCTCGGCTGCCGGCGTCTCCACCGGAGCCTCGACGACCGCTACCTCTTCGACGACTGCTGCGGTCGGGGTCTCCTCGACGACGACGACCTCCTCGACCACGTTCTCCTCGACCGGAGCAGCCTCGCGGGGCGCGCCGCCACGACGCGGGCCGCCTCCACCGCCGCCCGGACGTCCGCCTCCGCCACCGCCTGCGCCTCCGCGCTGGCCGGGCCTCTGGCGACGCACGGGGCCGAGGCCCTCGCGATCCTGGTTCCTGCCGCGGCCGGCCTCGCGCGACGCGCCGAGACCCTCGCTGGCGCCGCCACGGCGGCGAGCGGTGTCCTGGTCGCCGAGGCGCGTCTCCTTGCCGCCGCCGGGGACGCCGCCGTAACCGGCCGGCATGATCTCACCCTTGTTGATCCAGACCTTGACGCCGATCCGGCCCGTGGGCGTGCGCGCCTCGACGAAGCCGTAGTCGATGTCCGCGCGGATCGTGTGCAGCGGGACGCGGCCTTCCGAGTACTGCTCGGAACGGCTCATCTCCGAGCCGCCGAGGCGGCCCGAGCACTGAACCTTGACGCCGGCTGCGCCGGAGCGAATCGCGGACGCAAGCGAGCGCTTCATCGCCCGGCGGAACGAGACGCGGTTCTGCAGCTGCTCGGCGATCGACTGCGCGACCAGCTTCGCATCGAGCTCCGGGCGCTTGATCTCGTTGATGTTGATGTGGACGTTCTTCTTGGTGAGCGCGTGCACTTCCTTACGCAGCGCGTCGACCTCGACGCCCGACTTGCCGATCACGATGCCCGGGCGGGCCGTGTAGATGTCGATCGTGATCCGCTGCTTGTCCTTGCGGATCAGGATGTCCGACAGTCCGGCATGCGACAGCTTCTTGATGATGTGCTCGCGGATCTTGATGTCCTCGAGCAGAGCGCCCGCGAATTCCTTGTCGGGAACCATCCAGTTCGACTTCCAGTCGTGGATGACGCCGACGCGCAGGCCTCCGGGATGAACTTTCTGACCCATTAGGCCACTGCCTCCTTCTTCTTCCGCGACGGCTTGGCGCCGGCTGCGGCTGCGCCGCCTCCGCGCCTGCGGCGCTTGGGTGCGTCAGCGGAGGCCGAGGCCTTACCGGGCGCAACGGGCTCTTCGGGCAACTCGAGCTTGATCGTGATGTGGCAGGTCCGCTTGAGGATCTGGCTGGCGCGTCCGCGCGCGCGGTGCTGCCAGCGCTTCGCGGTCGGGCCCTCGTCGACGTAGACGGCCGAGATCACGAGGTCGTCGCCGTCCCAGCGCAGGTTCGGGTTCGACTCGGCGTTCGCGACAGCGCTCTTCAGCACCTTCTCGATGTCGTGCGCTGCCGCGCGCTGCATGAAGGCGAGGATCGTGCGCGCCTCGGGGACGCTGCGGCCGCGGATGTGGTCGGCGACGAGACGCGCCTTGCGGGGCGTCACATGGACGAACTTCGCGGTCGCGCCGACGTAGTCGCGGGCTGCGGTCACCGCTTCACCTGCGTCTTCGAGTCGCCCGCGTGCCCGCGGAAGTGGCGCGTCGGCGCGAACTCGCCGAGCTTGTGGCCGACCATCTGCTCCGAGATGAAGACCGGGACGTGCTTGCGCCCGTCGTGGACGGCGATCGTGTGCCCGACCATGTCGGGGAAGACCGTCGAGGACCGCGACCAGGTGCGGATCATCTGCTTCTTACCGGCGTCGTTCATGGCAACGATCCGCGCCAGCAGGCGCTCCTCCACGAAAGGCCCCTTCTTCGAGCTGCGCGACATTTAGCGCTTCTCCTTCCCGCGGCGCCTGCCGCGGACGATGAGCTTGTCCGATTCCTTGTTCTTGCCGCGGGTGCGCTTGCCGAGCGTCGGCACGCCCCACGGGGTTACCGGGTGACGGCCGCCCTTCGACTTGCCCTCGCCGCCGCCGTGCGGGTGGTCGACCGGGTTCATCGCGGAGCCGCGCACGGTCGGGCGCTTGCCCATCCAGCGCGAGCGTCCGGCCTTGCCGCCGGTGATGTTGCCGTGGTCGACGTTGCCGACCTGGCCGATCGTCGCGCGGCAGGTGAGCAGCACGCGGCGCATCTCGCCCGAAGGGAGGCGCAGCGTGGCGTAGCCCTGGTCCTTGGCGACGAGCTGGATGCCCGAGCCGGCGGAGCGGGCCATCTGGCCGCCCTTGCCCGGCTTGAGCTCGACGTTGTGGACGAGCGTTCCGGTCGGGATGTTCTCGAGCGGGAGCGCATTGCCGGGCTTGATGTCCGCGCCGGGGCCCGACTGGACCTCGGAGCCGACGCGCAACCCGGCGGGGGCGAGGATGTAGGCCTTGAAGCCGTCGACGTAATGAAGCAGTGCGATCCGGGCCGAGCGATTCGGGTCGTACTCGATCGCGGCGACCTTGGCGGGGATCCCGTCCTTGCGGCGCTTGAAGTCGATCACGCGGAAGCGGCGCTTGTGGCCGCCGCCCTGATGGCGCGTCGTGATCCGGCCGTTGTTGTTGCGGCCGCCCTTCTTGTTCAGCTTCTCGGTCAGCGCCTTCTCGGGCTTCGACTTCGTCACTTCGGCGAAGTCGGAGACCGTCATGAAGCGGCGGCCCGGGCTCGTCGGCTTGAATCGGCGTACAGGCATTAGATCTGGGCCCCCTGGAAGACTTCGATGGTCTCGCCGGCCTGGAGCTGGACGATCGCTTTCTTCCAGCCCTGGCGCGTGCCCTTGATCGCGCCGCGGCGCTTGGGCTTGGCCTGAACCTTGAGGACGTTGACGCTGACGACGTGGACCTCGAAGAGCTCCTCGACCGCCTGGCGGATCTGCGTCTTGTGGGCGTCCTCGTGCACCTTGAAGGTGTACTTGCCGGTCACCGAGCCGTGGTAGCTCTTCTCGGTGATCACGGGCGCGAGGACGATCTGATGAGCGTGCATCTAGCTGGCCCTCGTCTGCAGGAGCGGAAGGGCGGCCTCGCTCACGAGGAGCGTGCGAGCCCAGACGACAGCGCCGACCTCGACCTCGGAGGGCGCGACGACCGCGACCTTCGGAAGGTTGCGGAACGACTTGGCCGCGGCCTGCTCCTCGTCGGTGACGACGACGAGCACCGGCGTCGCGAGCTCGGCGGCTTCGAGGATGCCCTTGGCGAGCTTCGTCGACGGCTCGTCGAACGACGTCGCGTCGAGCAGCGCGAGCGAGCTCTCGGCGGTGTGGCTCGCGAGCGCCGAGCGAAGAGCTGCCTTCATCGCCTTGCGGTTGACCTTCAGGTCGAAGCTGCGCGGAACCTTGGCGAACACGTGACCGCCGCCGGTGAACTGAGCGGCGCGCGTGGTGCCGGCGCGGGCGCGGCCCGTGCCCTTCTGGCGCCACGGCTTCGCGCGGCCGCCGGAGACCATCCCGCGGCTCTTCGACGCCATGGTGCCGGCGCGATGCGCGTTCTGCTCGGCCCGGACCGCCTCGTGGACGAGGTGCGGCTTGACCTCGACGGCGAAGACGGCCTCCTCGAGGGAGACGTCCTTGCCGGCGCCGCCCTTGGCGGCGAGCACGGGTGCCTTTGGCGCAGCCATTAGCCCCGCACCTCGACGAGCCCGTTCTTCGGGCCTGGGACAGACCCCTTGACGAGCAGCAGGTTCTGCTCGGTATCGATGCTGTGGATCGTCAGCCCGAGCTGGGTGACGCGCTTGCCGCCCATCCGGCCCGGGAGCTTGACGCCCTTGAACACGCGCGAGGGCGTGGCCGAGGCGCCGACCGAGCCGGGGGCGCGCACGTTGTGCGAGCCGTGGCCGCGCGGGCCGCTCGAGAAGTTGTGGCGCTTGATCGTTCCCTGGAAGCCCTTGCCGATGCCGATCCCCGCGACCTTGACCTCGTCGCCGGGCTCGAACATCTCGACCGTGACCGTCTCGCCCTCGAAGGCGCCGTCGAGGCCGCCGCGGAACTCGACGATCGTCCGGTGCGGGCCGACGCCGAACCGCTTCAGGTGCCCGAGCTCGGGCTGCGTCACCTTCCGCGCGGGAACCGCGTCGAAGGCGAGCTGAACGCCGTCGTAGCCGTCCGTGTCCACCGTCTTGACCTGCACGACGGGGCACGGGCCGGCAGCGATCACCGTGACGGCCGTGACCCCTCCGGTCTCCGGATCGAAGATCTGGGTCATGCCCAGCTTCTTGCCGAGGATTCCCTTGGCCATCAGAGCTTGATCTCGATGTCGATACCCGCCGGGAGATCGAGCCGCATGAGCTGGTCGATCGTCTTCGGCGTCGGGCTGAGGATGTCGATCAGGCGCTTGTGCGTCCTGACCTCGAAGTGCTCCCGCGAGTCCTTGTCCTTGAACGGGCTGCGGATCACGCAGTAGACGTTCTTCTCGGTCGGCAGGGGCACCGGACCGGTGATCGTCGCACCGCTCCGTTGAGCGGTGTCGACGATCTGCTGGGCCGACCGGTCCAGTTGCTGGTGGTCGTAGCCCTTGAGCCGGATGCGGATCTTCCCCTGTGCCATGGACTCTGAGCTCCTTCACTTGATGATCTCGGTAACGACGCCGGCGCCGACCGTCCGTCCACCCTCGCGGATGGCGAAGCGCAGGCCCTGATCCATGGCGATCGGCTGGATCAGCTCGATCTTCATGTTCGTGTTGTCGCCCGGCATGACCATCTCCTGGCCCTCGGGGAGACCGATCGCGCCGGTCACGTCCGTGGTCCGGAAGTAGAACTGGGGCCGGTAGTTGTTGAAGAACGGCGTGTGGCGGCCGCCCTCGTCCTTGGAGAGGACGTACACCTCGGCGTTGAACTGCGTGTGCGGCGTGATCGAGCCGGGCTTGGCCAGGACCTGGCCGCGCTCGACCTCCTCGCGCTTGACACCGCGCAGCAGCGCGCCGGCGTTGTCGCCCGCCTGGGCGAAGTCGAGGGTCTTCTGGAACATCTCGAGCCCGGTGACGACCGTCTTCTGCGTCTCGGGGTGGATGCCCACGATCTCGACCTCGTTGCCGCTCTCGATCTTGCCCTGCTCGATCCGGCCGGTCACGACGGTGCCGCGGCCCGTGATCGTGAAGACGTCCTCGATCGGCATCAGGAACGGCTTGTCGACGTCGCGCTCCGGCTCCGGGATGTAGGAGTCGACGGCATCCATCAGCTCCAGGATCTTCGGCGTCCACTCGGGGTCGCCCTCGAGCGCCTTCAGCGCCGAGACCTGGATGACCGGGATGTCGTCGCCCGGGAACTCGTACTTCGACAGCAGCTCGCGCACTTCCATCTCCACGAGCTCGAGGAGCTCGGGATCGTCGACCATGTCGGCCTTGTTCAGCGCGACCACGATCGCCGGCACCTCGACCTGGCGTGCCAGGAGGATGTGCTCGCGGGTCTGCGGCATCGGGCCGTCGGCTGCGCTGACGACGAGGATCGCCCCGTCCATCTGCGCTGCGCCGGTGATCATGTTCTTGATGTAGTCGGCGTGCCCAGGGCAGTCGACGTGCGCGTAGTGGCGGTTCGCCGTCTCGTACTCGACGTGCGCCGTGTTGATTGTGATGCCACGGGCGCGCTCCTCGGGAGCGTTGTCGATCGACGCGAAGTCACGCGCCTTCGTGTCGCCGTTCCCGGCGTCGGCGAGCACCTTGGTGATCGCCGCCGTCAGCGTGGTCTTCCCGTGGTCGATATGCCCGATCGTGCCGACGTTGACGTGCGGCTTCGAGCGCTCGAACTTCTGCTTGGCCATTTGCTCTATTCCTCCATTACCTGTTTAGGAACCGCCGCCGCCTTGCGCGACGATGTCGTCGGCGATCGACTTCGGTACGTCCTCGTACCGCTCGAAATCCATGTGGAAGTCTGCCCGACCCTGCGACATCGACCTGAGGTCGGTGGCGTAGCCGAACATCTCGGACAGGGGCACGATTGCCTTCACGACCTGCGCGTTACCGACGGGGGTCATCGACTCGATGCGCCCGCGGCGTGAGTTGAGATTGCCGATCACATCGCCGAGATAGTCCTCGGGAGTGGTGACCTCGACCGACATCACGGGCTCGAGCAGCTTCGGCTTCGCCCGCTTCATCGCTTCCTTGAACGCCATCGAGCCGGCGATCTTGAACGCCCGCTCGCTCGAGTCGACGTCGTGGTAGGAGCCGTCGATCAGCTCGACCTTCACGTCGACCACCGGGTACCCGGCGAGGACGCCGGAGCCCATGGCCTCCTTGATTCCCTCGTCGATGGGCTTGATGTACTCCTTCGGGATCTTGCCGCCGACGATCTTGTCGACGAACTCGTAGCCGGCGCCGGGCTCCTGCGGGAGCAGGTTGATCACGGCGTCGCCGTACTGGCCCGAGCCGCCGGTCTGGCGGACGAACCGTCCCTGAATCTTCTCTGCGGGCTGCCCGATCGTCTCGCGGTAGGCGACCTGCGGCCGGCCCACGTTCGCGTCGACGTTGAACTCGCGCTTGAGGCGGTCGACGATGATCTCCAGGTGGAGCTCGCCCATGCCGGCGATCAGCGTCTGGCCGGTCTCCTCGTCGGTGTGCACGCGGAAGGTCGGATCCTCCTCGGCGAGCCGGGCGAGGCCGTTGCCGAGCTTGTCCTGGTCGGCCTTCGACTTCGGCTCGACCGCGACCGAGATGACGGGCTCGGGGAAGCTCATCGACTCGAGCACGATCGGGGCCGACTCGGCCGCGAGCGTGTCGCCGGTGGTGGTGTCCTTGAGGCCGACGCCCGCGGCGATCTCGCCCGCGCCGATCTCCTCGCGCTCCTCGCGGCTGTTCGCGTGCATCTGCAGGATCCGGCCGATGCGCTCGGTCTTGCCGGTGCTCGTGTTGAGCACGCGGTCGCCGGCCTTGATCTTGCCGCTGTAGACGCGGAAATAGGTGAGCTTGCCGACGAACGGGTCGGACATGACCTTGAACGCGAGCGCCGAGAACGGCGCGTCCAGCGTGGCAGGCCGCTCGGCCTCCTCCTCGGTCTTCGGGACGATGCCGCGGATCGCGGGCACGTCGAGCGGGCTCGGCAGGTAGTCGATCACCGCGTCGAGCAGCGGCTGGACGCCCTTGTTCTTGAAGGCGCTGCCGAGCAGGACCGGCGTGATCGCGTCGCTGAGCGTGCCGGCGCGCAGCGCCCGCTTGATCTGGTCGACGGTGACCGAGCTCTCGTCCTCGATGTAGGCCTCGAGCACCTCGTCGTCGAAGTGCGAGATCGCGTCGATCATCTGGTGGTGGTACTCGTGGGCCTGCTCGGCGAGCTCGGCCGGGATCTCCCCCACCTCGACCTGCTGGCCGAGGTCGTCCTTGTAGGTGATCGCCTGCATCTCGACGAGGTCGATGACGCCCTGGAAGTTGTCCTCGGCTCCGATCGGGATCTGGATCGGCACCGGGTTCGCGCCCAGGCGCTCGCGCATCGACTGCACGGCGGCGAAGAAGTTCGCGCCGGTGCGGTCCATCTTGTTGATGAACGCGATCCGCGGGACTGCGTACTTGTTGGCCTGGCGCCAGACCGTCTCCGACTGCGGCTGCACGCCGGCGACCGAGTCGAACACGGCGACCGCGCCGTCGAGCACGCGCAGGCTCCGCTCCACCTCGACGGTAAAGTCCACGTGCCCGGGCGTATCAATAATGTTGATTCGGAAATCGCGCCAGAACGCCGTCGTCGCAGCCGACGTGATCGTGATGCCGCGCTCCTGCTCCTGCGCCATCCAGTCCATCGTCGCCGCGCCCTCGTGAACCTCACCCAGCTTGTGGGTGCGGCCCGTGTAATAGAGGATCCGCTCGGTCGTCGTGGTCTTGCCCGCATCGATGTGGGCCATGATCCCGATGTTCCGGACGCGATCCAGCGCGGTTCTCGACTCAGTTACAGACAAATCTCTCCCCTACCACCTGTAGTGCGCGAAGGCCTTGTTGGCCTGCGCCATCCGATACATGTCGTCCTTGCGCTTGAACGCAGCGCCGTTCTGCTCGAGCGCATCGAGGATCTCGCCCGCGAGCTTGTCCTCCATGTGCTTCTCGCGCCGCTCGCGCGAGAACGTGACGAGCCAGCGCAGCGCCAGCGTGCGGCCCCGCCGCTGCGGCACCTCCACCGGAACCTGGTAGTTCGCGCCACCGACCCGGCGGCTGCGGACCTCGAGGACCGGCGTGACCGTCTTCACGGCCTGCTCGAGCACCTCGGCCGGCGGGCGGCCGGTCTTGGCCCCCACCTTGTCGAGCGCGCCGTACACGATGAGCTCGGCGGTCGCCTTCTTCCCGTGCAGCATCACGCGGTTGATCAACTGCGTCACGAGGACGCTGTCGTACATCGCGTCGACGGCGAGCGGGCGAGGCTGTATCTCTGCGCGACGCGGCATTACGGCTTCTTCGCGCCGTACTTGGAGCGGGCCTGCTTGCGGTCGGCGACGCCCGAGGCGTCGAGCGCCGCGCGGATCACCTTGTAGCGGTAGCCCGGGAGGTCCTTGACGCGGCCTCCGCGGACGAGCACGACCGAGTGCTCCTGCAGGTTGTGACCCTCACCCGGAATGTAGGTGCCGACCTCGATCCCGTTCGTGAGCCGGACGCGCGCGATCTTGCGCAGCGCCGAGTTCGGCTTCTTCGGGGTCATCGTCGAGACGCGCGTGCACACGCCGCGCTTCTGCGGGGCGCCCTGCAGCGCAGGCGTCTTCGTCTTCTCACGCTTGGACGTGCGGCCCTTGCGGATCAGTTGATTGACAGTCGGCATCCTTTTTCCTCTGGGTAAGACGCTAAAGAGTGGTCGTGCTTCGAACAGGTTCTAGGCAAAACTGGCGCGGGCATCAGCCCATGCCGAACCAGCGAGGAAGGGTAGCAAACAAAGGGCTTCCTGCGCCTGCGCTCCCCGAGAGGCCGTCCGAGTTGACGGTAACACTTGCAACAATCGCCGATGGCGACGACAGTGAGCTTTGCAAGGGAACGTTGGGGTAGTTGCGATCACTCTGCGGAACAGGGGGATTTTGGACGGAACGGGTATTGCGGTCGGCGTCGCTGTGGGCATTGCCTGCCTTTCTGCGGCAGGAGCGGCGCTCGTGATGGCGCGCGCCCGCAGGTCGGTCGCCGTGCAGCCAAGGGCGGCGGACCCCGCCCGGCTCCGCCACACGGGCCACACGAGCGAGCTCGCAGCCTCCCTCGATCCCTCGGACGTGCTCGACCGGACGCTCGACGCGGTCGTCGCGCTGCCGGGGATCGATGCCGCGCTCGTCGCGATCCGCAACGAAGGCGACGCGCCGCCGACAACGCGCTCGGCCGGCTTGAGCGAGGACGAGATCGAGCGAACGCTGCTCCAGATGCCGAACCACCCGGACCTGCGGGCGCTCGAGATCATCTACCGCTACCGGCTCGACGACGTGAGCGGCTCCGCGAAGCTTCCTCGTACCGCACTGACCGTGGCCCTCCGCGCCGACGGCGAGACGATCGGCTCGCTCGCGGCGATCAGCCGTTCGGCCCCGACGGGGTTCCCAGAGACGACGACGGACGCGCTCGAGAACCTCGCCCGCCGCGCGGGCCCGGCGATCTGGAACGCGCTGCGCTTCGTCGAGGCCCGCGAGCAGGCCGAGCTCGACTCGCTGACCGGACTGCACAACCGCCGCGTCTTCTACGAGTTCCTCGGCCGCGAGATCGCCCGCGCTCACCGCTACGAGCGTTACGTCTCGCTGATCGTGTTCGACCTCGACGACTTCAAGCGGATCAACGACCGGATCGGCCACCTCGAAGGCGACGCCGTGCTCGTCGAGGTCGCCGAGTGCGTTCGCAGCGTCGTCCGCGCGACCGACATCCCCTGCCGTTACGGCGGCGACGAGTTCACGGTGATCCTGCCCGAGTCGAGCCGCGACGACGCAGAGCTGCTCGCCGACCGGATCGCGATCAAGATCCGCGCTCAGAAGATCGAGAAGATCGGCGCGCTCAAGATCTCCGCCGGTGTCGCCGAGCTACGGCCGGAGGACACGCCTGCCGATCTGTTCGAGCGCGCGGACCACGCGCTCCGACGCGCGAAGAACGCCGGCAAGGCCCGGGTCGTCGCGAGCTGACCCTCTCGGTCAGGGGGCGCTGGTCTGCGTCTTGACCTTCACCGATTGCGAGGGGCCGCCGTCGGTCGACTCGCTCGCGCAGCCGCCGGGCGCGCTCGACCTGGTCAGGCACTTCGTGAAGTCGTAATGGCGGACGTACGCGACGACGTACGCGGGCGGGATCAGGATCTTCTTCGTGGCGGTGTAGGCGCCGTTCCCGTCGGTGACCGCGACCCCGACCTCGTTCATGTCGTTCACGTCCGAGCTCTGGCCGGCGAACACGTGGACGTTGATGCCGCCGCGGGGCTTGTTGTTCGCATGCACCGATCCTCCGACCGTGAGGAGATGAGTCGTCCGATCGTAGGCGGCGCTCGTCGACCGTCACGTCCTCGGGCAGCGGCTCGTCGGCGCGCAGCTCGTACTGCGTGGCGGCTGAGGGAGTGCCGTCGGCCCCGAGCGGGACGACGTGGGCGCTGAACCGGTAGACGCCGTTTCGGGTGGGATTGCGAAAGACGCTGCTCGTGACGAAGTAGACCTCGTCGATCTTCAGCCCGGCCGAGTTGAAGGCGCCGAGGCAGATCGTCAGCTTCAGCCCGGACGCCGTGCGGTCGACCGCGACCGGAACGGTGAGCCGGCCCTTCGATCCCTTCAGCAGCATCAGCCAGTCGGACGCGTGGGCGCCGTCGGCGCAGCCCGCCACCGCTGGATCGTCGACGAAGAGCGCTTTCGGCGCGACGTCGAGCTCGCCGGAGTAGACGCCCTTGTTCGTGTAGACCTCGGCGTCGCCGAAGTAGAACCCCGGGCGATAGGACGGGCTGACCCGGTAGCCGCCCGGCGTCGTGATCGTGATCCTCGCGGGCGTGCCGGCCGAGGAGAGCTCGAGCATGTCGAAGTAGAGGTCGTCTCGCTGGCCCAGATCGTGGGCGTTCCCACCGACGTAGAACAACGGGTAGGCAGCGGCGGCGCTGCGCGCAGCCCCGGAGCCGGGCAAGACCAACGCCGCAAGCACGAGAAGGGGAACTGCGAGGCGCCAGCCTGAGTGCATCGAGAAAAGAGAGTAGACGTAGAATCGGGGCATGTGCCGCAACATCAAGACGCTCTACAACTTCGAGCCACCGACGACGCCCGACGAGGTGCGCGCCGCCGCCCTGCAGTACGTCCGCAAGGTGAGCGGCATGCAGAAGCCCTCACATGCGAACGTCGAGGCGTGCGCTCGTGCGGTCGACGAGATCGCACGCGTGACGAGGCAGCTCCTCGACGAGCTCGTCACGGCCGCGCCGCCACGCGATCGCGACGTCGAGGCCGCTCGCCGCCGGGCCAAGGCCGAGATTCGCTTCGGCCGCGTCGCCTGACGTGGGTTGGCCGAGCTCGAGCATCGGACCGCCGTGGCGTCCGACGTCCCCGCGCTCATCGCGGTGATGGACGCTGCGATCTCCGAGCTGCAGCGTTCGTTTCTCGACGACGCCCAGATCGCCTCGAGCCGCGCGATCATGGGGATCGACACGCAGCTGATCGACGATGGCACGTACTTCGTCGTCGAGTCCGGCGGCGAGATCGCCGGTTGCGGCGGCTGGAGCCGGCGCGCGACCCTGTACGGCGGGAACCAGACGCCGGGTCGCGACGCGAAGCTGCTCGACCCGGCAGTCGATCCGGCGCGGGTGCGGGCGATGTACACACGCCCGGCGTTCGCCCGGCGCGGCGTCGGGCGGCTCGTCCTCTCCCTCTGCGAGGAGGCCGCTGCGGCAGAGGGCTTCACCCGGCTCGAGCTGATGGCGACGCTCTCGGGCGAGCCGCTCTACACGGCCTACGGGTTCCGGCCGATCGAGCGGCTCGAGGACGCGACCGGCGGCGCGCCGGTGCCGATCGTCCGGATGGAGAAGCCCGTCGACGCGAGGCTGTTGGCATGAAGCAGAGCGTCAGCCTGATCACGCTCGGGGTCGCGGACTATCCCCGCGCCGTCGCTTTCTACGAGGCGCTCGGCTGGAAGGTTGCGCTCGACGTCCAGGAGACAGCGTTCTTCGAGGCGAACGGGATCGTGCTCACGCTCTGGGGGCGCGACAAGCTCGCGCTCGACACCGGCGTTGCCGACGACGGCGCCTCCTGGGGTGGAATCACGCTGGCGCACAACGTGGGGTCGCGGGACGAGGTGCATGACGTGATCGAGGCGGCTCGGGCCGCGGGGGCCGAGATCGCGCGCGAGCCCGCGGAGACCTTCTACGGCGGGTATGCGGGCGTGTTCCGCGACCTCGACGGTCACGCCTGGGAGGTCGCGCACAATCCGGGCTTCGGCCTGGCGGACGACGGCAGCGTCGTCCTGCCGGCCCGTTAGCCGCGGCCGGCTCTGCCCTCGTACCGCTCCTGCTCGGCCGCGGTGCGCTCGGCCGTCGGCCTGGCCTCGAGCCGCTCGTCGGGGATCGGCTCGCCGCTCTCGACCGAAAGGCCGTAGGTGCCGTCCGCGAGCCGCTGCTCTGCGCGCTCGACACCGGCGAGCTCTGCGCGGAGATCCTGGGCTCGCCCCTCGTCGATCTCGGCCGAGAGCACGTCGCTCCCGAGGTCGGCGGAATCCGCGGTGCCCGGCTCGTCGCTCGGCTCGGGGACGATCTGGCGGAGCGCCTCTTCGACGCGCTTGCGCTCGGCCTCCAGCAGTTCACGTGCGCGATCGGGATCCATCGCGCGAATCTACACGAGAGCTGCGGGGCTCTCGGCCTCGCGGCCCGTCAGTTCGGCCGCCTCACGGCGATCCGTAGAGTTCGCCTCGTGGGATTCTCGGTCGCTCACGTCACCGATATCGAGCCTTCCGGGCCCGGAGGCGCCGTCCGGTTCATGCGGCGCGCGCTTGGCGTCGAGGCGTTCGGCGTCAACTGGTTCGAGCTCCCTCCGGGCGCCGAGGGCCACGAGCACGACGAGACCGCGACCGACCAGGAGGAGGTCTCCGTCGTCGTGCGTGGATCGGGCCACTGGCGCGTCGACGGCGAGGATGTGGCGGCGACCGAGGGCACCTTCATCCGGTTCGACCCGGAGACCAAGCGTTGCGCCGTTGCCGGCTCCGACGGGATGACGTTCGTGTCGATCGGCGTCCCACGGGGTGCGTACGAGCCACACGGGCCCTTCTAGCGGCGACTGCCGCAGAGCCGGGACCTGCGCCGAATCCGAACGTCGTCCGGTCACGTATCCCTGGCATGAACCGTTTTCGATACTTGATGCTCGTTGCTGCTGCATTGGCCCTGCCGTTGCTACTGGTCGCGTGCGGCGGTGGCGGAGGCGGCTACTAGATCGTCGGGGCCGCTGACGGTTGGCGGCCGCGACTCTGCATGAGAGCGCGAGAAGCTCCGGCGTGAACACATATCCGGTCATGCTTCCCGACTATCACCCGGGGTTCGGCGCAGACGGAGCCTGGAGTTACAGCGCCGACGAGACGCCCGCAGTGGGCGATGAGATCGTGATCACGCGCACCTCAGCGCTTCCCGAAGATGACTCGATGGTCGTCAGTGTCAAAGCAGTCAGTGAGGAAGCGCCGTTCACGATCACGGCGACGCTCCTGTCCTAGCGCCACCTGAAAGCTCGCTGGCGAGCAGGTCGCGGTTACGGAGGAACCAGAGGTGCCCGCCCGGAACGTCGAGCTCGCGGTAATCGCCGCCACAGAGCTCAGCGACCCGCCGGCAAAGCGACGGTGGTGTGAGCGTATCGGTGCTCGCAGCGATGACCGTGCACGGGAGGCCGCGGTCGCGAACGCGCTCCAGTTCTTCGCTCAGGTCGATTGCACGCACCTCCATTCCGAGCCTGCGAGCCAGAAGCGGGTGGAAGACCACCTGCCGTGCAGCTCGCGCCGCATCACGCGGCGGGAGCCAGCCCGCAGCGACCCTTCGCGAGAAGTCCCAGAACATCAGCGGCACGGGCTTCTCGAGCGGCAGCGCCGACGGGCTCACGAGCACGAGGCGCTCGATCTCCACCTCGACGCCGCCGGCGAGCGCGGCGTGGACGGCGAGCACGGCCCCGAAGGAATGCCCGGCCAGCGTGAACGGCCCCCGCCGCGGGCGACAACGCTCGACGATCCACCGACGGTAGGCCGCGACCGTTGCGCCGCTCGCGACAAACGTCGGTGGGTCGGGGATCGCCCAGCCGGCAGGCACCGCGCCTCGGTAGATCCCGGGGTGCGCTCCCCAACCGGGGACGAAGAGCCCGCTCACGGGGGCCACGATACGCGGCACACTTCGGCCATGGTCGCCGATATTCCTCAGCCGGCCCGCGACCTCGGGGGCGGCGTGTCGATGCCGATGCTCGGCCTCGGCGTGTGGCAGGTCAAGGATGGGACCGAAACCGAGCAGGCCGTCGAATGGGCTCTCGAGGCCGGCTACCGGCACATCGATACGGCGCAGTACTACCGAAACGAGCGGGGCGTCGGCGCCGCGCTCGCGCACAGCGGCCTGCCTCGCGAGGACGTGTTCGTGACGACGAAGTGGCTGCCGGTCTCTCGCGGACCGGTGCACGAGCTCGAGCAGAGCCTCGAACGACTAGGCCTCGCCTACGTGGATCTCTACCTGATCCACTGGCCGCTCCCGGGCCGGACAGGTGGCGCCTGGCCGGAGTTCGAGAAGCTGCGCGAGCGGGGTCTTGCCCGCGCCATCGGCGTCAGCAACTACGGAGTAAACCGGCTCACAGACCTGCTCGACCGCGCGACCCGGCCGCCGACGGTCAACCAGGTGCTCTTCAGCCCGCTCCACTACCGACGCAAGCTGCTCGAGTTCTGCGACCAGCGCGGCATCGTCCTCGAGGCCTACAGCCCGCTCGAGCGGGGCGGTGCGCTCGACAACCCAGCCGTCGTCGAGGTCGCCCGGCGCGTCGAGCGGACTCCGGCCCAGGTGATGCTGCGCTGGGGGATCCAGCGCGGCGCGGTCGTGATCCCGAAATCGGTCCACCGCGACCGCATCCGCGAGAACGCGGCGATCTTCGACTTCAGCCTCTCCGACGAGGACATGCGCGCCCTTGATGCCCTCGACCGCACCGACGGCACCGGCCGTGCGCGCTGAGCGCTCGTCGCGTGACGCTGCGGCGCCGAGCCGGCTGCTCGCTGGTTAGGTGGCTGGTTCGCCTGTCGGCCTGCCGAGCTTGTAGGTTCCGGCCGCGAGCAGGCCGAGCGCGAGGATGGGCACGACGGTGAGGAAGCGGTAGATGAGTGTGGCGGCCACTGCCGCCGCGTTGTCAGCCCCGAAGCCGACTAGCGCTCCGGTGAGCGCGAGCTCCTCGATGCCGAAGCCTCCGGGCGTGATCGGGATCGAGCCGAGCACACGGGTCAACGACCAGGCGGCGAACGCCTCGACGATGCTGACCTGGACGCGCGTCACGCCGACCGCGCGGAGCGACACCACGAGAACGAGGAAGACGGCGAGCTGGCTTGCGATGGTAGCGATCGTCAGCACATGCCAGCGGCGGCGCAGCAGGTCAATCGCCTCGGAGCGGAAGCGAACGAACTCCGCGCCGCTCCAGCCGACCGGGTGCCTGCGGATCAGCCGCTTGAGCCAGGTCGCCGCGCTTGCGGCGGTATCACCCACCGTCCTGGCCAAGCGCTTGCTCGAGAGGCCGGCCGCAAACCCTGTGACGATCGCGATCAGGATGATCAACGCGATCAACGCGACGACGTCGAGTGTCTTGTTCTTGCCTCCCTCGGCCGCCAGCGCAGCGAGTGCGACAACCGGGAACCCGTACTTGACGGGCTGGCTCCAGAAGTTCGTCAATGCGACCGCGAGCCCGACAGGGCGCCCTTCGAGACCCCAACTCTTGAGCATCCCGAACTCGGTCGCCATCCCGACCGCAGTGCCTCCCGGCGCGACCTGTGACAAGGCCGAGGCGGCGAGCGTCATCCTCAGCGCGTGTACGATAGCCGAGCCCGGGGAGGGCGGCCATCCAGGGAGGCGCATTGCTGAGCACATTGATGACGGTGACGGCGAGAAGGGCCACGACCCACTCCCACGTCAGGGTCTTCACGACATCCCACACGTCGCGGTAGCTGGCGATCTTCGGCAACACCACAACAAAGACGACACCGATGACCGCAGCCGAGACAACGATCCCGATGATCCTCGCCCGTCCTCGGCGTCGCTTCGACTGCGCACGCGCCAACTCCATCTCGACAAGCTCGTCCTCGGCCGGCATCGGCACCGGCGATGCCTTGTCAGACGTCACGACAGAAGGAAGACTAGCCCTGCCGCGGCTCGGAAGACCCGACGCCCCGACGAGGCATTCAAGCCAGTCGCCCCTTGACAGCGCAGCCGAGTGCTGCCTTACTCGGCGCATGTTGGCCCAACCCGGCAGGGGCCGAGAGCGGCAGGCAGACGTCTTCTTGAGCGGTGCGCGGGGCCGGCGGCCGGCAGTGCCCGTCGACCCGTCAGGACTCGAGGAACGTGCCCGTGCGGCGCTCTCGCCCGAGTCGTTCGCCTACCTGGCCGGCGGCGCCGGGCGCGAGCAGACGGTGCGTGCGAACCGGGAGGCGTTCGAAGATTGGCGCATTGTCCCGCGAGTCCTCCGTGACGTCTCGACCCGGGACACGAGCGTCGAGCTGTTCGGTCGTACGCTGCCGTCGCCGTTCCTACTCGCTCCAATCGGCGTGCTCGAGCTCGCGCGAGCACGCGGTGACCTGCTCGTCGCGCGCGCTGCCGCTGCAGAGGGCGTGCCGATGATCTTCTCGAGCCAGGCCTCGGTCGCGATGGAGGAGTGCGCAGCGGCGATGGGCGAGTCTCCGCGCTGGTTCCAGCTCTACTGGAGCACCTCGAACGACCTCGTTGAGAGCCTTGTCCGGCGTGCCGAGGCCTGCGGGTGCGAGGCGATCGTCCTCACACTCGACACGACGATGCTGGGGTGGCGTCCGCGCGATCTCGACCTTGCCTACCTGCCGTTCCTGCGCGGCATGGGGATCGCCCAATACACGAGCGATCCGGTGTTCCAGCGGCTGCTCGATGAGGCGCCCCCGGTCCCGGCCGGCGGCGCGCCGACGCCGGCAGCCCTGCGGACGCTTGCGCAGCTTGCCCGCGCCTACCCGGGCTCGGTTTGGAAGAACCTCCTCTCGCCACGACCACGCGCGGCGGTCCGGCTCTTCCTCGACACGTTCTCGCGTCCCTCGCTCCGTTGGGACGACCTGCCCTTCTTGCGCGAGCTCACCGAGTTGCCGCTACTGCTCAAGGGAGTCCTGCACCCCGAAGACGCTCGGAAGGCGGTCGAGCGGGGGATGGACGGTCTGATCGTCTCGAACCACGGTGGCCGCCAAGTGGACGGCGCGATCGGCTCGCTCGATGCCCTGCCCGGCATCGCGGAGGCGGTCGCCGGACGCGTCCCGATCCTGCTCGACAGTGGCGTCCGAGGCGGCGCCGACGCGTTCAAGGCGCTCTCACTCGGCGCTCAGGCCGTTCTGATCGGGCGGCCGTATGCCTACGGGCTTGCTATCGCCGGTGAAATCGGTGTCCGCGAGGTCATCCGGAACCTCGTTGCCGAGTTCGACCTGACGCTGGCCCTCGCAGGCTGCACCTCAATCCGCGAACTGACGAGCGAGCGGCTCACCCGACCGACACGGATAGGCGTTCCGCCGTAATTGAGCCTGAGCACGGCCCTTACAGCCTGCCGGCGGCAGTCTTTGCGAGGCGCTCCTCGGTCTGAAGGGGGCCGTTGACGCCAACGATGTCCAGAGTGACCTCGGTGCCCGTTTCGCCAGAAGAGCGTCCCGTGCGCCGGTGTTCGAGAATGTCCCTTGACGCGGTTCACCCGAGAGCCCGCCGCGTCTATTGTGTTACTGCGAACGGGGTGTCCAAGGGAAGGGCCGGATGGAAGAGATGGGCGTGAAGATGCTCGGCCCCACGGACGGCGATGAGGTCTTCCTCGGAAGCATTGGCGTGCGCTTCCTGATCGAGGGCGCCGCGGCGGGCGAGCGTTTCGCGGTCCTTGAGCACCCGATGTCGCCCCGCGCTCTCGCTGCGCCGCTGCACCGTCACTCGCGCGAGGACGAGTACAGCTTCGTGCTCGAGGGGCGCATGGGCGCACTGCTCGGCGACGAGGTTGTCGAGGCGGGGCCGGGCGACCTCGTCTTCAAGCCGCGAAACCAGTGGCACACGTTTTGGAACGCTGCTGATGAGCCGTGTCGGGTTCTCGAGATAATCTCGCCCGCGGGCTTCGAGCAGTACTTCCGCGAACTCGCTGCGCTGGGGGGCCCGCTCCAGGCGAGCCCTGAGCAGTTCGCCGAGCTCGTCCAGCGCTACGGTTTCGAGTCACGGCCTGAGACGATTCCCGAATTGCTGCAGCGCTTCGGGCTACGCATGGGCGAGCCGCTCTCGGGCGGCTGGACGTCCTGAATCCTGGCGGACGCCCCGAACTGTCGCGGATCGAGATCGTGGAGCGCCGTTCGCCTGCGCCAGTGCTCGCGAATGACCCCGACGACATCGATTCCTGCCAGGCGCTTGACACCCTTACTCCGACTTGAGACAGTCGCCGGAACCCGCGACGACCTAGGAGGTTGTGATGTCTGCCACGCATGACGACGCCATCCTCATGATCGAACTCGCGAAGTGGGGTTCGATGGTTGGTGTCTTCGAAGCATCTCGGGAAGTGTTCGCGGATGACTTCGACGCGGAAGCGGCCGAGGTCACCAATCCGTCGGTCAGCAAGATGCTCATGTTCGGCGAAACGATCGGGACCCTCGTGAAGAACGAACTCATCAATCGCGAACTCGTCTATGACTGGCTGTGGGTCGAAGGAACTTGGGCAAGGGTCGCTCCCGCCGCAAAACGAGCACGTGCGAAAGCCGGTGTATCCCAGCTCTACGCGAACTACGAAGCGCTCGCCGCAGGGCAGAGCTTGTCCTGAACCGCGCTTTCTCCTGCTCACCTATCCTGGGCAAGACGCACCCGGTTGCCCAGTGACAGGGCTTTGAGTTGTGCGAGCGTCCGGGAAATGCACCCCGAGCGGCGCCCCGCTCAGATCGCATTGAGGACGCGACCATCCGCGCCCGCAAACCCGACTCGGTCAGGCCGGGGTCTCAGAGCTCGCAGGGATTAGTTCAGGGTCGCGAACGCGCGAGCGACCGCGGCGGTCCGCGTGTGGACACGCAGCTTCGCGAAGGCATGCTCAAGGTGCTTTCGAATCGTGTGCGGCGACACGACGAGGAGAGCCGCGATCTCGCGGTTTGTCTTGCCGCGAGCGACCCAGGCGAGGATCTCGGTCTCTCGGCCAGTGAGGCCGTCCGCGTTTTGTTCGTCAACGACCTGCACGTCGAGACGCCCGAAGAACGCGAGCAGGAACGGCCTCACGAGCTCGAGTAAGTCCCGATCGCGTTCGCCGAAGTCGCCGTCGGCTTGCCGCCGGCTGATGTAGAAGAACCGCGCCATCCCTGGCGGCGCCGTGAGCCAGAGGCGCATCTGGTGTTCGATCCCGAGGGGCCGCAGCGCGTGGTTGAAGTAGTCAAGCCGGTGGAGCTTGGAAGCTGATGCAAAGTCGGAGATCTTGAGCGCGCGTGTCTCGGAACGACGCCGCAGCATGCTCAGCGGGTAGTCGCCGCAAAACACCGAAACGGCATTGGTGACATCGCGCGGCAGTGCGACTGACGGCGCTTCGGCCGAGACGACGATGCGACGGCTCTCGAGTTCCCGTTCGTTGTAGCCCACGATCTCCCCGGGGACGAGCCGCGCCAGCGCTTCGACGACCGGTTGCGCGAGTTGATCCGAGTCTTTCGCGCAATGCGCAACGTCGATCAGCCCGAGAGCATCCCGTACGTCTTGGCCGCTGAAATGCGCCATGCGCGAAGGATACGACATATGTCTTATTGCGGCCAAAACGCCCACAGCGGATTCTGATCAGGCGCCTCCGCATGGCGCGATTCCGAACCCAAGAATGGGCGTATCCCGCTTCGCAAGGGGAGCAAAGGAGATCTTGATGAAGGCTCGTTATCTCGTCATGACGCTAACCGCGGTGATGGTCGCCGCAATGTTGCCGGGGGCGTCACTGAGCGCGAAAAAGGTTGCGGCTGCGAAGGAAAATGCGCCGTCTACGGTCGCGCTCGAGTGGAATGCGAATGCCGTTGCAGCCGTTCGCGCCGCGATCGTGGTCGACCCGCTCGGAACGGCGCCACGTGCGATCTACCAGCCCGAGGGGCTGCTCTACATGTCGTATGTCCAGGCCGCGGTCTATGACGCTGCGATGAAGATCGACCACCGCTACGCGCCCTATAGCCACTTCAGCGCGCCAGCCGGAAACGCCTCGATCGAGGCGGCGGTGATTGCCGCCGCCCACGACACCCTCGTCTACTACCTCGGTGATCCCGGTGGAGCCCTGGCCGAGGAGTACGCGACATCGATCGCCGCGCTGCCGAACGATCGAACCACCGCAAGGGGCATCGCCGTCGGCGAGGCCGCAGCGGCAGACATCGAAGCGCTCCGGGCAAACGACGGACGAAACGCCGCCGTCTCGACCCCCTACGGCACAGGGCCACTCCAGGCCGGCGTGTGGGTGTTCCCACCCCTGCCTTCGCTCCAATCCGCGCAGACGCCGTGGATGGCCACGATGCAACCGTTCATGCTCGACAGCACCTCACAGTTCCGCGCGCCCCCGCCGCCGGCGCTATCGAGCGCGCAGTATGCGGCGGACCTGAACGAAACAGAGGCCTACGGCTCCAAAACGAGTGCCGTGCGCACTGCGGATCAGACAGCGATCGCCTACTTCTGGAACGCGAACGTGATCAACCAACTGAACCAGACGCTCCAGAATGTCGCCACGCAGCACACGATGGATCTGGTCGACACGACGCGACTGCTCGCGATGGGCGACATGGTTTCAGCCGACGCCGGCATGGCCTGCTTCGACTCCAAGTACACCTACCAGCTCTGGCGTCCGATCACGGCGATCCGCAACGCCGACATCGACGGCAACGCAGGAACGACCGCAGATCCGGCGTGGACGCCGCTCCTTACGACGCCGAACCACCCCGAATACCCCTCACAGCACGGCTGCGTGACGAGCGCACTCGGCCAGGTCATCGCGAACGCAGTCGGCACGCCCAACATCAACGCCACCTTCCCCGGCGCGCAAGGCGGCGCCACCACGCTCACGACCTGGCAAACGTTCGCGAACGTGCAGGACCTCGACAGCCAACTCGTGAATGCGCGCGTCTGGATCGGCTTCCACTTCCGTAACTCAGTGACGGCAGGAGAGAACCTCGGCACCGCCGTCGCGAACTGGGAGCTTCAGCGCTACTTCCTGTCAACCGATGATCAAGGAGACAAGACCGGGTAGTCCGGCCGAGAGAGGACGTAAAGCGGAGGGCTCGCCTTGGCGGGCTCTCCGCCGGTCGCTGTCGAACGGTTCCCTTTCTGCAGACGAGCACCCTGCGATGAGGCCGTCGGCACCGATCGTCCACTCCTCGAAGCCAGGGATGCGAACGGACTTGCCGGTCTCGGCGCTCGTGCCGGTGAAAGTCCAGTGGTAGTTGACGAGGTCGTCTTTCGCGACGACGTCATCCATGACGACCTCGATGTCAGGGAAGGCCGCGACGAACGACTCCGCGACGCCCGCTATCGGGGCCGGTTCCCCGCCGTTGATGGCGATCGTCCCGCCCGTGGCGTAGTGGACCGCAACGCGCCTCGGGTCGCGACTGCACCACGCCTCGGTGTAATCCCGCGCGAGTTGCTCAATCTGCTGCCGATCGTGGACCATGTCTGCGCGACTCCAAACCGCGCCCGCAGGCGAGGCAACGTTGCGTGAGCGAGTGTTTCGCTACGCACCCCGAGAGCACCGGGCCACGGCCTTACACTCCCCAGGTGCGTCTCTGGGCAGGTGGGCTAGTGGTTGCGGTCGCCGTTTTATGCGCGGGCTGCGGTTCCGGTGAGCACCTCTACTCCCCAAAGCAGGTGGCTGCCGCGTTCGCGAAGCAGGGCCTACCGGTCGTCCCGGTTCCCGAGAAGTACTTCACCGCCACGAACCAGAACTTCCCTGGCGCGGTCCTGTATTCGAAACATGCCGACACGCTCGTGGTCAGCGTCTATCAGGGCGGAGGGGCGGAGTCGCGGGCACAATCAGCGTTCGCAAAGAACACGAAACACGGACAAGCTGGAGAAATCGACCGCCTCTTGCGGAACGTCTACGTGTTGGGCAGCGGACTGACGCCGCGCCAGGAACGCCAAGTGTCCCAAGCGATAACTCTTCTCGCGAGCGACGGTCCGTGACGTGAACCGCTAAGAAGTCCCTCGTCAGGCGAAACCACACCTGACTGCGCGCGCGTCCTCCCGCCAGAACGAGCGAGGCCGGGTTGCCCCGGCCTCGCTGACTACTGGTTTCCGCTGACCGCGATCAGTCGTCGGTCGGCGCGTCGAGCTCGGGCTCCGCTGCGGGGGCCTCGGCGCTCAGGTCGAGGTCGCTCTCGAACGTGAGCGAGCCTCCGTCCGCGTCGATCTCCGAGAGCGCCTGGAGCAGGACATCCTGCTGGTAGGCGTCCGGGGTGACCGGGTCGGTCGGGCCGATCTCGATCGCGCGGTACCGGCGCAGGCCGGTGGCGGCCGGGATCAGCTTGCCGATGATCACGTTCTCCTTGAGCCCGAGCAGGCGGTCGATCTTGCCCTCGATCGAGGCGTCCGTCAGCACCTTCGTCGTCTCCTGGAACGACGCGGCGGAGAGGAACGACTCCGTGGCAAGCGATGCCTTCGTGATCCCGAGGATCAGCGGCTCGAACGTCGAGATCTCCTTCTTGGCACCCTTCGCCTTGGAGTTCTCGCGCTCGAGGACGGCGCGGTCGACGAGCTGGCCCGGGAGCAACTCCGTGTCCCCGGCGTTCTCGACGCGCACCTTCTTCAGCATCTGGCGCACGATCAGCTCGATGTGCTTGTCGTGGATCTCGACGCCCTGTGACTTGTAGACCTTCTGCACCTCGGCGACGAGGTACAGCTCGGTCGGCGTCGAGCCCTTCAGCGCAAGCAGCTCGGCCGGGTTGCGCGAGCCCTCGTTCAGAGCGTCGCCCGACTCGATCACCTGGCCGTTCGTGACGAGCAGCCGCGTGCGGCGCGGCAGCTGGTACTCGACCGGATCCGCGAGCTCGCCTTCGGGCCCGACCTCGGTCGGGTGAACCGTCAGCTTCGGCCCACGCTCGGTCTGCTCGACCTCGACGCGGCCGCCCTTCTCGACGAGCGTCGCTGCGCCCTTCGGGTTCCGGGCCTCGAAGATCTCGACGACACGCGGGAGGCCGTGCGTGATGTCGGCTCCGGCCACACCGCCGGTGTGGAAGGTCCGCATCGTGAGCTGGGTTCCCGGCTCGCCGATCGACTGCGCGGCGACGATGCCGATCGCATCGCCGATCTCGCACATCTCACCGGTTGCCAGGAAGATGCCGTAGCAGGCCTGGCACACGCCGGCCTCGGCGCGGCACTTGACCACCGAGCGAACGGGGACGCTTGCGCCCTCGCCGAGCTCGGCCTCGAGGAACTCGAGCAGCGGGACGGTGACGACCTTGCCGGTCTCGGCGAGCACCGTCTTCCCCGGCTTGCCGGAGGCGAGCGGCTTGGTGACGTCCTCTGCCACGAGCCGCCCGAGGAGCGACTTGTTCAGTCCCTCGGTCGTGCGGATCGGCAGCTCGACCCACTCGTCGGTGCCGCAGTCGGCCTCGCGGACGATCACGTCCTGCGAGACGTCGACCAGGCGCCGGGTCAGGTAGCCCGAGTCGGCCGTGCGGAGCGCGGTATCGGCGAGGCCCTTGCGGGCACCGTGGGTCGAGATGAAGTACTCGAGGACCGACAGGCCTTCCATGAAGTTGGCCTTGATCGGGCGCTCGATGATCTCGCCCTTCGGGTTCGCCATCAGGCCGCGCATACCGGCGAGCTGGCGGATCTGCTTGAACGATCCGCGGGCACCCGAGTTCGCCATCATGAACACCGGGTTCAGCTCGTCGAGGTTGTCCTGCATCGCCTGGGCAACCTCGTCCGTCGCCTCGTTCCAGATGTTGACGATCGTCTCGTGACGCTCGTCCTCGGTGATCAGGCCGCGGTCGTACTGGCCGTGGACGCTCTCGACGCGATCCTCGTACTCGCCGAGGATCTTCTCCTTGTTCGGCGGGATGACGATGTCGTTCTTCGAGATCGTCACACCGGCCTGCGTCGAGTAGTGGAACCCGAGCGTCTTGATCGTGTCGAGCACCGGGGCGAGCGTGTGCGCGCCGTAGCGATCCGACAGCGCGAGCACGAAGCGATCGGTGTCCGGCTTCGTCAGCGTGTGGTTCGTGAACTCGAACCCCTCGACGAGATCCTCCCCGTCGCCGATCAGCTCGACGAGCTGCCGGTAGACGGCCGAGTTGAAGAGCACCCGGCCGGGAGTCGTCAGGTAGAGCTCACCGCGGAAGCGGAACTCGATCGGCTCCTTCAGCGTCACGCCCTTGCCCTCGAGCGCCAGCTCGACGTCGTCGGCCGTGTTGAACCGCTGGATGTTCCCCTCGAGCGTCGAGCGGTCGGTGTTCGCCAGATCGAGCGGCGAGTAGGTCAGGAAGTAGATGCCGAGAACCATGTCCTGGGTCGGCGTGGCGAGCGGACGGCCCGACGCCGGCGACAGGATGTTGTTGCTCGACAGCATCAGGATCCGCGCCTCTGCCTGAGCCTCGGCCGACAGCGGCAGATGGACAGCCATCTGGTCACCGTCGAAGTCGGCGTTGAATGCGTGGCAGACGAGCGGGTGCACCTGAATCGCCTTGCCCTCGACGAGCACCGGCTCGAACGCCTGGATGCCCAGGCGATGCAGCGTCGGTGCGCGGTTGAGCAGCACCGGGTGCTCGGCGATGACCTCCTCGAGAACGTCCCAGACCTCGGGCGTCATCGAGTCGACGTACTTCTTCGCCGCCTTGATGTTCTGGACGGACTTCCGCTCGACGAGCCGGCTCATGATGAACGGCTTGAAGAGCTCGAGCGCCATCAGCTTCGGCAGGCCGCACTGGTGCAGCTTCAGGCGCGGCCCGGCAACGATCACCGAGCGGCCCGAGTAGTCGACCCGCTTGCCGAGCAGGTTCTGGCGGAACCGGCCCTGCTTGCCCTTGAGCATGTCGGACAGCGACTTCAGCGGCCGGTTGCCCGGGCCGGTGACCGCGCGGCCGCGGCGGCCGTTGTCGAACAGCGCGTCGACGGCCTCCTGCAGCATGCGCTTCTCGTTGTTGACGATGATCTCGGGAGCGCCCAGGTCGAGCAGCCGCTTGAGGCGGTTGTTGCGGTTGATCACGCGCCGGTAGAGGTCGTTCAGGTCGCTCGTCGCGAAGCGTCCACCGTCGAGCTGGACCATCGGGCGGAGCTCCGGCGGGATCACCGGAACCGCCTCGAGGATCATCCACTCGGGCTTGTTCTCCGACTTCACGAACGCCTGGCAGACCTTCAGCCGCTTGATGCCGCGCTGCTGCTTCTGGCCCTTCGAGGTGCGGATGATCTCGCGCAGCTGCAGCGACTCCTCATGGAGATCGAGGTCGCGGAGCAGGTCGCGGATCGACTCCGCTCCCATGCCGCCCCGGAAGTAGACGCCGAAGCCGTACGGGGAGCCGAACCGGTCCTTGAGCTCGCGGAAGAGCTGCTCGTCGTTGACGACCAGCTTCGGCTCCGCCTCGCGGAAGAGCTGCCACGTCTGCTCGAGCCGGTTGACCGAGTCGACGGCCGCCTCGCGAGTGTCCTCGCGGCGCGACTCCATGTCGAGATACATCTCGCGCACCTTCAGCGCCCACTGGATCAGCGAGTCGAGATCCTCCTTCTGGATCTTCCCGTCGGTGCGCAGGCAGAGGTCGTTCGTCAGCTCGCGGACGTCGGTGTCGTCGTCCTGGGCCGCGATCACGTCGCGGAGCAGGCCGTTGCCGAGCTCCCGCGCCTTGTCGAGGTTCTTCGGGTCGACGGACGCGACCAGCTCTGCGTCCTCGCCTGTCAGTGCCTCGCCGCCGAGCATCGCGTCGAGCAGCTTGTTGATGTGCTTCGAGACCGCGCCCTTCTTCGAGCCGGTCGCCGAGTCCTGCTCGTCCCGCAGCCCGGCCAGTGCGGCACGGATCTGCTCGGCGGCCGAGGCGACCTGCTCGAGCTCACGCGGGGTGAGCTTGCGGTCGTCGCGGATCGCCGCGTTGCGGACGAGCTCGCGGATCTTCTTCGCGTCCTCGGTCGTGATCTGCTGGACGAGCTCGACGAAGAGGCCGCTGACGAGCGTGCGGGCCTCCTCGAGGGTCGGGAGCATCTGCTCCTCGGCCCAGGCCGAGAGGCCGCGCGCCCAGAAGTCGTCGTCCTCGTCGAACCCCTTGTCCTGGCCCTTGCCGAAGAACGCACGCCGGCGGGAGAGCCGCTGCTCGAGCGCAGCGAGGCCCTCGTCGCGGTCGACGTAGATGCGCTCGACCTCGGCCTTGACCTTGTCCTCGAGGTCGTTCAGGTCCTTCGCCCGTGCCTCCACGTCGACCGACGTGATGATCGAGGCGGCGAAGTAGAGAACCTTCTCGAGCTCGCGCGGAGCGATGTCGAGCAGGTAGCCGATGCGGCTCGGAACGCCCTTGAAGAACCAGATGTGCGAGACCGGGGCGGCCAGGTCGATGTGACCCATCCGCTCGCGGCGCACCTTCTGCCGGGTCACCTCGACGCCGCAGCGCTCACAGATGATGCCCTTGTAGCGGACGCGCTTGTACTTGCCGCAGTAGCACTCCCAGTCCTTGGTCGGACCGAAGATGCGCTCGCAGAAGAGGCCGTCGCGCTCGGGCTTGAGCGTGCGGTAGTTGATCGTCTCGGGCTTCGTGACCTCGCCGGACGACCAGTCGCGGATCTGCTTGCTCGACGCCAGTCCGATACGGATCGCGTCGAAATCGTTGATGTCGATCATGTTGCCCTTTCCCCTAGTCGTCCAGATCCACGTCGGCGACCTCGTCGAGGGCGCCCACAGGCGCGTCCTCGTCGTCGAGCGCCGGCCCGAGCTCTAGCCCTTCGAGATCGTCGATCGCTTCGACTGCAGCGACGACCTCGTCAACCTCTTCCTCTTCAGCCTCGACGAGCTCTGCGGCCACGACGGCCTCCTCGGCCTCTTCGGAGCCGGCGGCGACGCGGAGCGATCCGGGTGAGAGGTCGATGCCGAGCTCTTCCGCTGCGCGGAGCAGCTCGTCGTCCTCCTCGCGAACCTCGACCTCGCCGCCGTCCTCGGAGATCACCTGGACGTCGAGCGCCAGGGACTGCATCTCCTTGAGGAGCACCTTGAACGACTCGGGGATCGACGGCTCGGCGATGTTCTCGCCCTTGACGATCGCCTCGTACGCCTTGACCCGGCCGACGGTGTCGTCGGACTTGATCGTGAGCATCTCCTGCAGCGTGTAGGCGGCTCCGTACGCCTCGAGCGCCCACACCTCCATCTCGCCGAAGCGCTGGCCTCCGAACTGCGCCTTGCCACCGAGCGGCTGCTGGGTGACGAGCGAGTACGGGCCGGTCGAGCGAGCGTGGATCTTGTCGTCGACGAGGTGGAGCAGCTTGAGGATGTACATGTAGCCGACGGTGACGCGCTGGTCGAAGGGCTCGCCGGTGCGGCCGTTGAACAGCTGCACCTTGCCGGAGACCCGGCGGCCCGGAACGGCCTTCTTGTCGACGTTCAGCTTGATCGCGCTGTCGGTGCTCTCGGCCCAGTCGGCCAGAGCGGTATCGACATCCTCGAGGGTTGCGCCGTCGAACACGGGCGTTGCGACCGGCGTCGGCGAAGGCGCGTTGATCACGCGGCTCGCGTTGCCGTTGACGACCTCGACGCCGTCGCCGGCGAACACGCCGTGTGCGGCGGCCCAGCCGAGGTGCGTCTCGAGGATCTGGCCGATGTTCATCCGGCTCGGCACGCCGAGCGGGTTCAGCAGGATGTCGACCGGGCGGCCGTCCTCGAGGAACGGCATGTCCTCCTCGGGGACGATCTTCGAGATGACGCCCTTGTTGCCGTGGCGGCCGGCGAGCTTGTCGCCCTCGCTGATCTTGCGCTTCTTCGCGACGTACACGCGGACGAGCTCGTTGACGCCCGGCGACAGGTCGTCGCCGTTGTCGCGGTTGAAGGTCTTGACGTCGATGACGACGCCGCCCTCACCGTGGGGCACCTTGAGCGACGTGTCGCGGACCTCGCGCGCCTTCTCCTTGAAGATGGCGCGGATCAGCTTCTCCTCGGCCGTCAGCTCGGTCTCGCCCTTGGGCGTCACCTTGCCGACGAGCAGGTCGCCCGATCCGACCTCGGCGCCGATGCGGACGATGCCGCGGTCGTCGAGGTTGCGGAGAGACTCCTCCGAGCGGTTCGGGATGTCGCGGGTGATCTCCTCGTCGCCCAGCTTCGTCGAGCGGGCGTCGATCTCGTACTCGTGAATGTGGATCGAGGTCAGGACCTCCTGCTTCACGAGCCGCTCCGACAGGACGATCGCGTCCTCGAAGTTGTAGCCCTCGAACGGCATGAACGCGACGAGCAGGTTCGCGCCGAGCGCGAGCTCGCCGTAGTCGGTCGAGGAGCCGTCGGCCAGGACCGAGCCCTTCACCACCGCGTCGCCGAGCTTCACGATCGGCTTGTGGTGGATCAGCGTGCCCTGGTTCGAGCGCATGAACTTGATCAGGTCGTACTCGTCGCGCGTGCCCTTGCCCTCGACGACGATCTTCGTCGCGTCGAGCTCGACCACGTTGCCCGGCCCTCTGGCGACGACCACGTCACCCGAGTCGACCGCGGCGCGGTACTCGAGGCCGGTGCCGACGAGCGGTGCCTGCGGGATCATCAGCGGCACTGCCTGCCGCTGCATGTTCGCCCCCATCAGGGCGCGGTTGGCGTCGTTGTGCTCGAGGAACGGGATCATCGCGGTCGCGACCGAGACGATCTGCGCCGGCGAGACGTCCATGTACTGGATGTCCTTGGGGTCGGCCATGACGGCCTCGCCCTCGCGGGAGCGGCAGAGCACGTGCTCGTGCACGAACTTGCCCGTCTTCTCGTCGACCGGCTCCGAGGCCTGCGCGATCGTGAACAGCGCCTCCTCGGAGGCGTCGAGATAGATGATCTCGTCGCTGACCTTGCCGCCGGCGACCTTGCGGTACGGCGTCTGGATGAAGCCGAACTCCGACACGGTCGCCATCGACGCGAGCGAGCCGATCAGGCCGATGTTCGGGCCTTCAGGCGTCTCGATCGGGCACATGCGCCCGTAGTGGGTCGGGTGGACGTCGCGTACCTCGATCGGTGCGCGCTCGCGGGTCAGGCCGCCGGCACCGAGAGCCGAGAGCCGGCGCCGGTGGGTGAGGCCGTCGAGCGAGTTGGTCTGCTGCATGAACTGCGACAGCTGCGACGAGCCGAAGAACTCCTTCAGCGCGGCCACGACGGGACGGATGTTGATGATCGTCTGCGGCGTGATCGTGTCGACGTCCTCGGTCGTCATCCGCTCGCGGACGACGCGCTCCATGCGGTAGAGACCGACCCGGAATGCCTCCTGGATCAGCTCGCCGGTGGTGCGCAGGCGGCGGTTGCCGAAATGCTCGTACTCGTCGAGCTCGGCCGCGATCGGGCGGCGGTCGAGGGCGTACGTGTCGGCGGCGAAGTCCTTCGAGTCCTCCGGGACGCCGAGCATGTGCGGCAGCGAGACGAGCTTCTGGACGAGCGCGAGGATGTCCTGCGTCGTGAGGACGCGGCAATCGTCGGGCACGTCGACGCCGAGACGCTGGTTCAGCTTGTAGCGGCCGACCTTGGTCAGGTCGTAGCGCTTGGGATCGAAGAAGAGCGAGCGCAGCAGGTTGCGCGCGTTGTCCAGCGTCGGCGGCTCACCCGGGCGCTGCTTCTTGAAGACCTCGATCAGCGCCTCTTCCTCGCGCGTGGTCGTGTCCTTCTCGAGCGTCGACTGGATGAAGTGGGAGTCGTTGAACAGCTTCAGGATCGCCTCGTTCGTGCTGGTGTCGAGCTGGAACCCGGTGGTCGGGTCCTCCTGCGGCAGCGCACGGAGAAGCGTCGTGATCGGCAGCTTGCGCTTGCGGTCGATGCGGGCGTAGACGACGCCCTTCTTGTCGATCTCGAGCTCGAGCCACGATCCGCGGCTCGGCATCAGGTTGGCCGTGAAGACCTGCTTGGTCGGGTCCTTCGGCTCCATCAGGTAGGCGCCTGGGCTCCGGACGAGCTGCGTGACGATCACGCGCTCGGTGCCGTTGATGATGAACGTCCCCCACTCCGTCATCATGGGGAAGTCGCCCATGAAGACCCGCTGCTCGCGGATCTCGCCGGTCTCCTTGTTGACGAAGCGGACCGTCATCGAGAGCGGGGCCTGATACGTCAGGTCCTTCTCACGGCACTCCTGAATTGAGAATTGCGGCAGTCCGAACTCGTAATCGCCGAAATCGACGGCCAGCGAGCCGGTGTAATCCTCGATCGGCGAGATGTCGTCGATCGTCTCGCGGAGACCTTCGCGCATGAACCAGTCGAAGGACTCACGCTGGATGTCGATCAGGTTGGGGAGGTCAAGGACATGCTTCAAACGGGAAAACGACTTGCGCGCGCGTGGCGCGGTGACCGTATGGGCCAAGTGAGACAGCCTCCCTTGAGACGTGCTCTGAATGAGGAACGAACGGGAAAAACGAGGACAGGCAGAACAAAACCGTGGGCGTGCGGCGAACCTCCGAGTATAGCGGAGCCGCCTCTCTAGCTGCAAGGGGCGATACACGCAGCGAGAGCCGGGGAGTTGCCGTCGCTCCAGGGTACCACTCGACGCTAGGGTGCCGTCCATGGATTCGCATCATCCCGCCGCACCAGCGAAACCGCGCCCACGCTTCCAGGGCGACCCGATGTTCGGGAACAGCGGCCGCGCCTTCGACGAGGTCGAGCACCTGGTGCACGACGACAACCCGGACCTGGCGCTCTGCGGGATCGACCAGAAGGATGTGCCCTGGGATCAGGGCTGGCCCGTGTGCGAGGCGTGCCGCGCGGTCGTCGAGGGCCGGTTGAGCTGAATGGCTCAACCTCCCAAGAAACCAGCTCCGAAGAAACCGGCTCGCGGCTCGACCGTCGGCCGACTCGGGATGAGCGCCGGCCGGCTCGTGATGCGACCGACGCGCGGCGTTGCGGGCGACATGCTCGAACCGGTCGCCGAGGCCGCCGTCGACCGGGCGCTCGCCGGGCCGCTGCCCGAGGCCATCGCGCGTTCGCTCGTTGAGCACCATGTGATCGAGCGGGTCGTTCGGGAAGTGCTTGCGAGCGCGGACTTCGACGCCGCCGTCGACGCGGCGCTTACAGGGCGCTGAAGGCGAGGGCCTCGTCGAGCGGGTCCTGGCAAGCCCGCGGACGGAGCGCATCCTCGGCGAGGCGATCGAGAGCAAGCTGACCGCGCAGCTGGCCGACCGGATGCTCAAGAGCCCCGAGTTCGAGGAGATCCTGAAGCGGACGATGTCGAGCCCGGCCGTGCGAGACGCGATCGCGGAGCAGACGTTGACGATCGGCGACGAGATGGTCGCGTCCGCTGCGGGACACCGCGATCGATCTCGACACGAAGCTCGAGCGCGGCCCGAGACGTCTCTTCCGGCGCAAGGCGCGCGACCCGGTCGCGGCGGGCCGGCCCTCCGCGCCCAACGGCGGCTTTGCGACCCGCGGAGTCGCTCTGACGATCGACGCACTGCTGGCCCAGTTCGTCTACCTGATCGGCACTGCGATGGTCGCGCTCATCGCGAAGCTCGCAGGCGGGATCCATCCGACCTGGCTCGAAGCCTTGCTGGCCGGGGCCGGCTGGGTCATCGTCCAGATCGCTCTATTTCGCCGGGCTCCTGGGCCGCTGCGGGCCGGACGCCCGGAATGCACCTGCTCGGCCTGCGTGTCCAGGGCCCGGACGGCCGGAAGCCAGGAGTGCTCCGCTCGCTCGTGCGCCTCGTGGGGCTCTGGCTGGCGATCGCGCTCGCCTTCCTCGGCTTCCTGCCCGTCTTCGTCGACGACCGCCGGCGTGCGCTCCAGGACTTCCTGTCGGACACCGAGGTCGTCTACGACGAGCGGACGACCGGCAGCCGCAAGAGCTAGCTGATCGGCGAGCGGCAAGGGCCTCACGACCCTCGCCGCTCGCACTCTCAGCTACTACTTGACCTCGACGGAGGCGCCTGCCTCCTCGAGTTGGGCCACGATCGTGTCGGCCTCTTCCTTGTTCACGCCCTCCTTGACAGCAGCCGGGGCGCTGTCGACGAGGTCCTTGGCCTCCTTGAGACCGAGGCCGGTAACTGCGCGCACGACCTTGATCACGCCGATCTTGGCCTGACCTGCACTCGTGAGCATGACGTCGAAGGCGGTCTTCTCCTCCGCCTCCGCAGGCGCAGCGGCGCCCGGAGCAGCAACCGCGACGGCGGCTGCCGCCGTGATGCCCCACTCGTCCTCGATCTTCTTCTTCAGCTCGACCAGCTCGAGCACGGTCATCGCGCCCAGCTGATCGAAGACGGTGTCAACAGCCGCCATCGTTATGCCTCCTCGGTTTCTGAATCGGATTCGGTATCTGTCTCGTCCTCGGGCTCGTCGCCCTCGGTGTCCGCGACCGGCAACTTCACGGCCGGCGCGATGAAGGTGACGAACTCACCTTCGGATTCCTCTGCTGCCGGCTCCTCGACGGCGGCCTCGGCGACGGGCTCCTCCGCGGGCTCTTCGACCGCTTCGGGCTCGTCGGCCTCGCGGCCTCTTCGGCCTCGGGCTCGGCAACGGGCTCGGCAACCGCCGGGGCGATGAAGGTCACGAACTCGGCCTCGGGCTCTTCCGCCTCGGGCTCCTCCGTTACCTCTTCGACGACCGGCTCGGCTTCCGCCTCGGCCTCAGGCTCCGGCTCGGGCTCTGCCTCGACAACCGGCTCGGCCTCAGCTTCGGGCTCTTCCACAACCGGCTCGGCTTCCGCCTCGGGCTCCGGCTCGGGCTCCGCCTCGACAACCGGCTCGGCCTCAGCTTCGGGCTCCTCGACAACAGCCGGCTCGGCTTCCGCCTCAGGCTCGGCCTCGGCCTCCGGAGCCGACTCGGCCTCCGCGACCTCCGCCACAGGAGCTTCCGCCTCGACTGCCGCTTCCGCAGCCGGCGCGGCTGCGTCCGCCCCGCCCAGCTGCTCGATGCGGGCGTCGATCAGCCCGACGAGGTTCTGGAGCGGCGCCGAAACAAGACCGAGCAGGCTCTGCAGCGGCCCGACGATCGCTCCGAGCACCTGGCCGCGGAGCACGTCGAACGGCGGCAGCTTGGCGAGCTCGTCGACATCGTCGGCCGAGATCGTCTTGCCCTGCATCAGCCCGCCGCGGATCGCGAGCACCTTCGTGGCCTTGGCCGAGTCGGCCAGTGCCTTCGCGACGGCAACCATGTCGCCGTCGCTCTCGATGAAGGCGATCGCGGAGGGCCCTTCGAGCAGCGTGAGCAGCTGATCGGCCCCGGCCGCCTCGGCGGCGCGACGCGTGAGCGTGTTCTTGACGACGGTGAACTTCGCCCCGTGCTCGATCAGCGTGCCGCGGAGGGCATCGATCTGGGGCATCGTCAGCCCGCGGTAGTCGGTCACGATCAACGTGTCCGAGTTCCGCAGCTTGTCGGTCAGCTCGCTGACCAACCGCTCTTTCTCTGTCTTATCCATTCCACCTCCCACTACGAAATCGGCCCGCCTTGCGGCGAGCCGACGAAGCTGGGAGATGTCCAGCTCGTGTCCGACCCGCCTCGGATGGGCTTCTGCCTTTCGGCTGCCATCTGTCTTAGGCGCAGGCTTTTGATGAAGAAACGAAACTAGGCTTCGACGGTCTCCAGCTCTTCGACGATCTCGCGGGTCTTCGACGGGTCGACATGGATGCCGGGGCCCATCGTGCTCGCGAGCGTGATCTTCTTGATGTACCGGCCCTTCGCGACCGCCGGCTTCGCGCGGATGATCTCGTCGACCAGTGCCGCGTAGTTCTCGACCAGTGCGCGCTCGTCGAAGCTGCGCTTGCCGATCGGGATGTGGACGTTCGCGCCGCGGTCGGTGCGGTACTCGAGCTTGCCGGCCTTCGCCTCGCGGACAGCCTTGCCGACGTCGAGCGTGACCGTGCCCGTCTTCGGGTTCGGCATCAGCCCGCGCGGGCCGAGCACGCGGCCGAGCTTGCCGACGTTGCCCATCTGGTCGGGCGTGGCGATCGCGACGTCGAAGTCGGTGAAGCCCTCCTCGATGCGCTTCGCGAGATCGGCGGAGCCGACGATGTCGGCGCCGGCCTCTTCGGCCTCACGGGCCTTGTCGCCCTCGGCGAACACCGCGACGCGCTGCTCGCGGCCGGTGCCGTGCGGCAGCATCATCGTGCCGCGGAGCTGCTCCTCGGCATGGCGGACGTTGAGCCCGAGGTTCATGTGCACCTCGATCGTCTCGTCGAACTTGGCGGCCTGGCCCGACTTGAGCAGCCGAACGGCCTCGACGGGCGAGTAGACCTTCTCGCGGTCGATCGAGCCGCGGGCTCCGTCGTAGCGCTTCCCATGCTGTGCCATCAGGCTTCGACCTCCACTCCCATTGAACGTGCGGTTCCGGCAATGACCTTCATCGCCTGGTCGACGTCGCGGGCGTTCAGATCGACGAGCTTCGCCTCGGCGATCCCGCGGAGCTGGGCCTTGGTGAGCTTGCCGACCTTGTTGCGGTTCGGCTCGGCCGAGCCCTTCTCGAGCCGCAGCGCCTCCTTGATCAGGACGGCTGCCGGCGGCGTCTTCGTGATGAAGGTGAAGCTGCGGTCTTCGTAGACCGTGATCTCGACCGGCGTGATGCGGCCGTTCTCCTGCGCGGTCTGCGCGTTGAACGCCTTGCAGAACTCCATGATGTTGACGCCGTGCTGGCCGAGCGCAGGGCCGACCGGCGGCGCCGGGTTGGCCTGCCCGCCGGGGATCTGCAGCTTGATCATGGTGAGGACTTTTTTAGCCATTACATCCTTAGGGACTATCGACTGAACTTCTCAGCTCGAACCAGTCGAGCTTCTTTCAGTCGAGCTTCTTTACCTGATCGAACCCGAGCTCGACCGGGACCTGCCGTTCGAAGATGTCCACCAGCACCTTGAGCTTCTGCTGGTCGGGGTTGACGTCGACGATCTCGCCGTCGAAGTCGGAGAGCGGCCCGCTCGTCACCTTGACCGACTCGCCGAGCGAGAACTCGACCTGTGCGCGCGGCCGGTCGGCGGTCGCGGCGCCCGTCTTGAGGATTCGGTCGACCTCGCCCTGGCCGAGCGGCACGGGCTTCGAGCCGGCGCCGACGAACCCGGTGACGCCCGGGGTGTTCTTGACGACCGTCCAGGCCTCGTCGCTCAAGTCCATGTTCACGAGCACGTAGCCCGGCAGGACGCGCTTCTCGATCTGGACCTTCTGGCCGTCCTTCGTCTCGATCACCTGCTCGGTCGGGACGACGACGCGGCGGAAGCGCGGGCGCTGCCCCATCGACTCGATGCGGTGCTCGAGGTTGGCCTTGACCTTGTTCTCGTGGCCCGAGTACGTGTTGACGACATACCAGCGAAACATGGCTACCCGTTCAGCAGTTTCTTGACGACCTGCTGCCAGATCTGGTCGTTCACGTAGAGGAAGGTGCCGACGATGATGCAGGCGACGATCACGACGACCGTTCCCTGGATCACCTGGTTCTGCCCGGGCCATTCGACCTTCTTGAGCTCGGACGAAGACTCCTTGCAGAAGCGGAAGAAGCGCGAGAAGACGTTCCCGCCGCCCGTCTGGGAGGAGGGACGTGACTCGGGAAGCGGAGCGGCCGTGGCGGGCGCTTTACTCGCCATGGCGCTAGCGCGACTCCCGGTGCGGCGTATGCTCCCGCACCAGCGGCAGTACTTCTTGAACTCCACCCGGTCGGGCGTGTTCCGCTTGGACTTCGTTGTCTGGTAGTTGCGGCGCTTGCACTCCGTGCAGGCGAGCGTGATCGCAACTCTTACTCCGCTCTTGGCCATGGTCTCGCTTCGGTTCGGATCACAGGAACGTGCCCGGGCATGCTGACGCACCGCCCTAGGGCTGCGTAAGTGTAGCGGAACAGCCCCCGCGTCTCGCTACGATGGCTTCGCCAGGGCGGCGTAGCTCAGCTGGTCAGAGCGCCGGACTCATAACCCGGAGGTCGGTGGTTCGAGCCCACCCGCCGCTACTCGGAAGTCACACAATCCGGACGGCAACGCGCTTCACAACTACGCCGTTGACGTTCAGCACGGCGTACCACCGTCCGCGGGCCAGCGGCGCCGCCGAGGCCAGCGATGAGTCGATCGTCGCTGCGGCCGACTTGGTCACGGCGCCGACGGACTTCAGGCTCGGGGTGCGCCAGACGATCTTGACCTTGCCGCTCTTCGGCAGGGCCAGGAAGTGGAAACGCACCCAGAGCGCCTTCTGAGGCGACTTGACCGACGTCGTGCTCGGCCCGCCCTTGGCCAGGCTGATCGCCGCTTTGTCGACGACTCCTTCGGGCGGAGCCTCGAGCACGACCGGGCTTTCGCGCTCGACCGCATTCTGATTGCCGGTCGTCCCCACGAGGCGTAGGACGTAACTCCCCGGCGCGGTTCGAGGTGCCAGGGTCAGCGTCTCTGGGAACGTTCCACCTCGCGTCGTCAGGATGTTCCGCTTCGCCTTGACCGACGCGCCCTGCCGGAGCTCGGCAATCACGTGCGAGGGGCCCGTCACCGTGAACGAGAAGCCGACCTTCCCCTTGAGCCGGCTGTTGTGCCAGCTCGCCTTGATCCCGACGTGCGAGAGCGTCAGTGACGTGGTGCCGGGGTTGACCGTGGTCGTGGTGGTCGGTGTCGTGGTGCTCGGCGTCGTGGTGGTCGTCGTTGTCGTCGTCGTCGCGGGTGCCGGCTGGAGGTAGGCGTCGATCTGGAGCTGGTAGCCGTTGACCGTCGTCCCGACCGGCGGTGTCGGGGCCGACGGGCTGCCGCCGTTGGTCAGCGGAGGCGTCCAGAGCTCGGGGAATGCGCCGAGCACGCCGGTCTTGAAGATCAGCGCGCTGTTGGCGTTGTCGAGGCCGATGATGTCGCCCGCCTTGACCGGGATGCTCGTGCTGAACTGGTCGGGGCCGAACTGGCTTCCGCTCGTCGACACGGTCGCGCTCGAGGCAACCGCCGAATACTTGCCGCCGCCCGCGGGGCGCAGGACTCGAAGCGTGACCTTGTTGTTGGCGCTGTCCGATGCGATCCGCCACGCGACGATCGTCCCGTTCACCGGCGCCGCGTACGTCGAGTCCGCAACCGAGCCCGACCACTGGATGAACGTGCAGCTCCCGCAGGTCGGATGGTTCTGCAGCGAATCGGTGACGAGCGTCGAGGGCCCGATCACCATCGTCCCTGGAGGCTGAGCGACGGCGGCGCTGCGGTAGCCGACCGCACCGCCGGCCAGTCCGAGCGCAAGGGTCACCGCCCCGAGCAACGCGAGTCTCCTCATCCGGCCGCGATCATGGCAGAGATCCGCCCTGCTGACGAATACTCTGTGGCGATGAGCTACGCCGTGACCGAAACCGTGGTTCCAGCACAGGTCACTGCGGTCATCGGTCAGTCAACGACCTGGGAGGCGTTCCCGCGGCTCTGGCCGAGCCTTCTCAGTGAGGTATGGGCCACTGCCAGGGCGAGCGCAGAGATCGAGCCGAACCGCAACGTGATGCTCTATCTGGACGACATTCCGAACGTCGAGATCGGCGTCGAGGTGGCGACGCCGTTCGCTGCGATCGGACGAGTCGTCCCGTCGAGCCTGCCGGCCGGCCGCGTCGCGACGACGATGCATCGCGGCGCCTACGAGGAGATCGGGCTGGCACATCAGGCGATCATCGAGTGGTGCGATGGCCACGGCCTCCAACGGACGGGTGCCCGGTGGGAGATCTACGGGCACGCGACCGAGCACATCGCGGATCAGGAGGTCGAGGTCTACTACCTCCTGCTCTGATCGGCGCTCTTGCACCGGCACCCTTGACGGCACATACTTCGGGAGTGCTCAGGGGGATGCTGATCGCAGCGATCGTCGTTGCCGTCCAGGCAGCAGGCGCGAGCGGCGCACGCACGGCCCCTCAGCACATCACCACCAATCTCACTGCGACCGGCGAGATCACGAGGCTCGGGCCATCGCGCATCGCCATCCCCGGGCTCGGCTGCGCGATCCCGGCGAAGCTGGCCATGAGCGCCGGGCGATTCGTGATCGGCGATCCGGTCAAGATCTCGTGCCTCAACGGCTCCCTGAGAGTCGTGAAGTACGCGCCGGAGAAAGCGACTGCGCAGAGCACCGCGACGGGCGGGGGCAACGCGCCGACGACGACGCCAACTCCGCCCCGAGGCGGCTTCGACCCTTCGACCGCGACCCGGATCAGCTACAGCTTTGGCACGATCTTCATGGGCGGTGGGCCGACGGGTGCGACCGTCAGCACCGCGGGGCCGATCAGCGATCTCTCTGACAGCAGCGTCACCGTGGCCGGTCTCACCTGCTCATCTCAATTTCAGCGTCCTGATCATTTCAGGTCGCCCGGGTCGGGGACAACGTGACCCTGACGTGCACCGGCGGGACACTCGTCCGCATGACGAGCGTCGGCACGGTCACTCACTCGAGCTAGCCCAAGCCATCCGGCTCGCGTCCTAGGCTGAAGCCGATGTCCGAGGTCGAGAAGTGTTGGCGCTGCAGCGCCGAGATGGAGTGGCGACACGGGACGTGGCAATGTCCCCGCTGCCGCTTCAAGCTCGGCTGCTGCGAGGGCGAGCCCCAGACGGCGTGCGACCAACCGGCGGTTAGCCTTGCCGGGTGGCAGCCGTCGTCGAAGTCCGCGACCTGAGGCGCACCTACAAGACGAACACCGGGGTCGTCCGGCGGCGCGCGCTCGAGGTCGAGGCGGTGCGCGGGATCTCGTTCGAGGTCGGCCAGGGCGAGCTCTTCGGGCTGCTCGGGCCGAACGGCGCCGGGAAGACGACGACGATCAAGATGCTGATCACGCTGCTCCTGCCGACGAGCGGTGAGGCGCGGGTGCTCGGGCTCGACGTCGTTCGGGATGCGCACGAGGTGCGCAAGCGGATCGGCTACGTCTTCGGCGGCGACCGCGGGCTCTACGAGCGGCTCTCGGCCTACGACAACCTGCGCTACTTCGCGGAGCTCTACGGCGTGACCGGCCGCCGGCAGCGCGAGCGGATCGACGAGGTGCTCGAGCTCGTCGGCCTCGACCGGACGCGAGCAGGAGCGGGTCGAGGGCTACTCGCGCGGCATGCGCCAGCGGCTGCACATCGCGCGCGGGATCATCCACGACCCGGAGGTGGTCTTTCTCGACGAGCCGACGATCGGCGTCGACCCCGTCGGCGCGCGGGCGCTCCGCTCGACGATCGCCGGGCTCGTTCAGGCCGGGAAGACCGTGCTCCTGACGACCCACTACATGTTCGAGGCAGACACGCTCTGCGACCGGCTCGCGGTGATCGCGCACGGGCGGCTCGTCGCTCAAGGAACGCCGCGTGAGCTCAAGAGCCACGTCGTCGACCGCACCGTGATCGAGGTCGAGGTCTTCGGGATCGACGACGCCACTGTTAAACAGGTGCGCGCTCTACCCGGCGTCACCTCGGTATCGGTCGAGGATCGCGACCAGGCGCAGATCCTCACGGTCCAGTCACCGCACGGGCTCGAGCTGACCGGCCCGCTGACCGCCTGCCTCGGGCGACACCGTGATCGGCCGGATCGCCGCCCGCGAGCCGACGCTCGAGGACGCCTACGTCGCGCTCGTCACCGGCTCCCCGGGCGAGGACGAATGAGGGGTTACCCCCGGATCGTCTGGGTCGGCCTGATTCTGCGCGTGCGCGAGTTCTCCGTCTCGCCGTGGTTCATCCTGATGGCCGTCATCGAGCCGGTGATCTTCGCCACGATCGCCTTCTACCTCTTCCAGGAGGGCGGCCGGCCGGGGACGCTGCTCTACGCCGCACTCGGAGCCGCGATGATGGGCATCTGGTCGTCGACGCTCTTCGGCTCCGGCGGCGCGCTCCAGTGGAACCGCTGGCAGGGGACGCTCGAGCTGCTCGTCGGCGCACCGCCGCCGTTCATCGTCGTGCTGCTGCCGCTGACCGTCGCGACCTCGCTGACCGGCGCCTACGCGCTTGTCGCGACGCTCCTCTGGGGACGGCTCTTCTTCGGCGTTCCGCTCCACTTCGCGAACCCGGCGGCCTTCGCCGTCGCGGTGCCGGCGGCGATCCTCGCGCTCGGGCTGATGGGTCTCCTGATGGCGTCGAGCTTCGTCCTCTACCGCCACGCGAACGCGCTCTCCAACCTGCTCGAGTACCCGGTCTGGATCGCGACCGGGCTGCTCTTCCCGATCGCGCTGCTGCCGGGCTGGGTGCGGCCGATCTCGTGGGTGCTCGCCCCGACGTGGGGGATCCGGGCGATGCGCCATGCGGCGCTCGGCGGCGGCACGGTCTGGTTCCCGATCCTGATGTGCACGCTGCTCGGGATCGCCTACTTCGTCCTCGCCGGCGTGTTCCTGCGGATCTTCGAGAAGGCCGCCCGCGCCCGCGCAACCCTCTCCCTGACATGACGTCCAGCCTCCGGATCTTCTTCGTCGGCGGGCTGATCTCGTTCCGCGCGCTCTTCAACTGGATCAAGCCGTCGCTCTACATCCCGACGATGCTCGGCTCGCCGCTCTTCCAGATCATCTTCTTCACCTACCTCGGGCGCTTCGCGCTCGCCGGGCGAGAGCGACTCGTTCTTCATCGTCGGGAACGCCGTGCAGGTCTGCGCGATGGCGGCCGTGTACGGGATGACGATGTCCGTCGCCAACGAGCGGCAGTTCGGGACGCTCGGGCCGCTGCTCGCCTCGCCCGCGAGCCGGCCGGCGGTGTTCCTCGGCCGCGGCATCCCGGTGCTCGTCAACGGCCTGGTCGTGTCGATCTTCGGGTTCGTCGTCGGGGTCGTGCTCCTCGACTTCCATCCCGCCGCCGGCGCGTGGCCGTCGATCGCGCTGATCGTGCTGGTGACGACCGCGTCGTGCACGGCCTTCGGGATGCTGCTCGGCTCGATCGGGCTGTACGGGCGCGACTTCTTCTTCGTCGCGAACCTGGCGTACTACATCCTGCTGCTCTTCTGCGGGGTCAACGTCCCGCTCGCCGTGCTGCCGACCTGGATGCAGGACATCGGCCGCTGCCTGCCGCTCACCCACGGGATCGCCGCCGCGCGCGGCGTGGCGAACGGCGCCAGCCTTTCGAGCGTCTCCGGTCTCGTCTGGACGGAGCTCGGGATCGGGGCCGCCTACGCCGTGGCGGGATTCCTGCTCTTCCGCTTCCTCGAGCAGGCCTCGCGCCGCCGCGCCGTGCTTGACAGCTTCTGAGGCGGGGTAAGATCGTCGGCAATGAGCGCGGCGGACGTCGGAGACGTCCACCTGACCGGTCGCGAGCGTGAGGTCCTGACCCTCCTTGCGCAGGGCCTCCAGCTGGACGAGATCGCAGAGCGCCTCGGGATCGGCTCCGAGACCGTGCGCACACACATCCGGAAGGCGACCGGGCGGCTCGGAGCGACGAACCGGACTCACGCCGTCGCGATCGCGATCCGATACCACCTCATATGACGATGCGCGCGCTCGCCCCGGCACTCCTCGCGACAGCCGTGATCGCCGGGGCCGCCGGCGCCGCTCCCGCAACGCCGCCGACGATCGGCGGCTGCACCGGTCTTCCCCGCCACGAGTGTCTGGAACCAGCCGGTCGACCGGCTTCCCGTTGCGAAGGGACTCGGCGACGCTGATCGGCTCGATCGGGCTCGACTCGCCCGTGCACCCCGACTTCGGCTCGGGGCTCTACGACGGGCAGAAGATCGGCATCCCCTACGTCGTCGTCTCGGGCTCGTCGACGCCGAAGGCGAAGCCCAAGTTCGACTACGCCGACGAGTCCGACCCAGGGCCCTACCCGATTCCGCAGAACGTGCCGATCGAGGGCGACCCGAACCCCGGCGACGGCGACCGCCACGCCCTGATCGTCGACCGCGACACCTGCACGCTCTACGAGCTGTACGCGCTCCACCGCTCCGGGAGCGGCTGGGCAGCGGGCTCGGGGGCGATCTGGAGCCTGCGCTCGAACAAGCTGCGGCCGCTCACGTGGACCTCGGCCGACGCGGCGGGCCTCCCCATCCTCCCCGGCCTGGCCCGGTACGACGAGGTGGCCGCCGGAGCGATCGACCACGCGCTCAGGTTCACGGCCCCAGAGACCCGGCGCGCCTTCATCTATCCGGCGCGACACCAGGCCGGAGACTCGACGAGCCCCGCGCTACCGCCGATGGGCCTGCGCGTGCGGCTGAAGGCGAGCTTCGACATCAGCGGCTTCCCGCCGGCAAGCGCGGGTGATCCTCACCGCGCTCAAGCGCTACGGGATGATCCTGGCCGACAACGGCTCGCCCTGGTACATCAGCGGCGCCCCGGACCCGCGCTGGTCGAACGACGACCTCCACAGCCTGAGCCGGCTCACCGGCGCCGACTTCGAGGTCGTCGACACCTCGAAGCTGAGGCCCTAGGCAACCGGGGCGACGCGCGGGTGCCGCGACCGCGGGGTGAAGCGTCACGACGAAGGTCGCGCCCGCCCCGGGGGTCGACTCGACCGTGACCTTGCCGCCCATCGCCTCGGTGAGCTGCTTCACGATCGCGAGGCCGAGGCCGCTGCCGACCGGCCGCTCACGGCCGTACTTGTCGTAGAGGAAGAAGCGGTCGAACGCGTGCGGCAGGTCGTCGAGCTCGAGGCCGGGGCCCGTGTCCGAGACGCTCAGCCGGCGGGCATCCGAGCGCACCGTGACCGACCCGCCGGGCGGAGTCTCGCGAAGCGCGTTCTCGACGAGGTTCGACGCGACCTGGAGCAGGCGGTCGTGGTCGCCCTCGACCCAGGCCTCGTCCCCCTCGGCGGCCAGGGTCACCCCGAACTCCCGGGCCGACGCCTCGTGGCGGGCGACCGCGGCACGGGCGAGCTCGCCGAGCTCGACGGCCTCGCGGTCGACCGAGAACTCGTGGCGATTCATCCGCGCGAGGTCGAGCAGATCGCGCACCAGGCGCTCGAGCCGCCGCGACTCGACGAGGATCGTCTGCGAGGCCTCGTCGGGCGTGAAGGCGCCCTCCGAGAGGCCTTCGGCGTAGCCGCGGATCGCGGTCAGCGGCGTCTTCAGCTCGTGGCTCACCGAGAGCAGGAAGTTGCGCTCGCTGTCGCGCGAGGTCTCGAGCTGCAGAGCCATCTCGTTGAACGCCTGCGCAAGCGAGGCGAGCTCGCGGGCACCCTCCTCGGGCAGCGGCGTCGGGGTCTCGCCGGCGGCGAGGGCGTGGCTCGCATCCGCGACCCGGCGCACGGGCCGCACGATCGAGCGGGCGACCAGGAATGACAGTACTGCTGCCAGCGCCGCGCCGGCGAGCGCCGCGAGCAGCAGGTCGCTGAGGAACGGGTGCCAGGCCGCCGACTTGGCGCTCGACGCGCGAAGCAGCAGCAGCCCCCGCGACGGGATCGTGCGGTACGAGTAGATGTACCGCTTGCCCTGGTAGGTCGTGCTCCCGTTGCTCGACCGGTTGACGTCCGGGACGATGCCGGTGAACGACGAGCGATAGCCGACGATCGTGGTGATGCCGCCCGACACGAGCGTGTTGTTGATGTAGCTGACCGCCTGGCGGCGCGTCTTTGCGGCGCTGTCGGCCTGCCGGGCGAGCCCGCTCGCCTGAACCTTGTCGACCTGCTGCCGGGTCAGGATCGCCCCGATCCCGATCGTCAGCGCGAGGGTCAGGCCGAGCGCGGCGAGCGTCGCCGCGAAGAGCCGTCCCCGGAGGGTCTTCAAGCGCTGACCGCCTTGTAGCCGCTGCCGCGCAGCGTGCGGATCAGCTCGGGGCGGCCGAGCTTGCGGCGAAGCTGGGCGACGTGGACGTCGACCGTCCTCGTCCCGCCGGGATACGACACCCCCCACACCCGATCGAGCAGGACGTCGCGCGAGAGCACCGAGTTCGGATTGGCGAGGAAGTACGCGAGCAGGTCGAACTCCTTGGCGGTCAGCTCGACCGGCTCGCCGCCGATGCTGACGTCGTGGGTCTCGCGGTTGAGCGAGATGTCGCCGAGCTCGAGCAGGTCGTAGTCGAACTGCGGCTCGCTGCGACGGAGGATCGCCTTCATCCGCGCGACGAGCTCGCGCGGCGAGAACGGCTTCGTCACGTAGTCGTCGGCTCCGACCTCGAGCCCGACGACACGGTCGGGCTCCTCGTCGCGCGCTGTCAGCATCAGGATCGGCACGCGCGAGCGCGCCCGCATCTCCCGGCAGACGGTGAATCCGTCGATGCCGGGCAGCCCGACGTCGAGGATGACGATCCGGACCGGGTGCCGGTCGAGCTCGACGAGCGCCTCTTCGCCGGACCTGACCCAGATCACGGTCCAGCCGTCGCGAGCGAGATAGCTGCGGACGAGCTCACCGACGGATGGCTCGTCCTCGACCAGAAGAACGTGGCCGGACATCCTGGAAGCCTATTCGGCCTCGGCCCAGGCCCTGGACGCGAGATACCCGCCCGCGATCCCGAGCCCGAACGTCACGACCCCGCCGATCACAGTGCGGATCGCGCTCATCCGGTCGACGAGCCTCCGCGCCGCAGCTCCCGGCGGATCGCAGCGGCGACGCCCGGCGGGATCTGCACCCTCACCGTCGTCGCGGGAGCCCCGTCGATCGACATCGTCGTCGCGATCTCCAGCCGGCGAACCTGCGAGAGCGACGCCGGCTGGCCGGCGATGACCACCTTGGCGCTCGGCGAGACGTTGATCACGACCACGCTCCCGTCACGCTCCTTCAGCGTGAGCGAGCTCGCGGTGAACGCGACCACGCGGCCGCGGTCGTAGATCAGCGTGTGGGGCTGGCGCTTGATCAGCACGTTGACCGTGGCATGCGACCAGCCCGCCGGTAGCCCCGCCAACGGATTGCCTGCCTGCGACGACGCCGCGAGCACGCAGGCGGCGACCAGCGAAGGGATCAGGATCGAGAGCTTGCGCACATCTCAATGATCGGCCACCGCTGTCAATCGCGCACCGGTCCAACGTAATGCCCGCGTAAAACCGGGTTGGCACGGCGCGCCTAGCCGGACTGCGAGACGAGCTTCAGCATCTTGAACATCGGCAGGTACATCGCGATCAGGATCACGCCGACCATCGCGCCGACCACGATCATCATCAGCGGCTCGATCATCGACGCTCAGCGAGTCGATCGCGACGTCGACCTCGTCCTCGTAGAAGTCGGCGACCTTGCCGAGCATCTTCTCGAGCTCACCGGTCTCCTCGCCGATCCGCACCATCTGGCTGACCATCGGCGGGAAGATCGGGTTCTCGATCAGCGGCTGGGCGATCGTCGAGCCCTCGCGAACGCTCGTGCGCACGTCGACGAGCGCCTCCTCGATCACGACGTTGCCGGAGGCCTGGCCCGGTGATCTCGAGCGCCTTGATGATGTCGACGCCCGACGGCGACGAGCGTCGAGAGCGTCCGCGCGAAGCGGGCGATCGCGATCTTCTGGATCGTGTCGCCGATCTTCATCGGGATCTTGAGCCGCACGCGATCCCAGATCTGGCGTCCCGGCTCGGTCTTCTTGCCCTTCATGAGGCCGAAGATCGACGATCCCGATGAGCGGGAAGATGATGAACCAGTAGCCGCGGAGCAGGTTCGAGGCCATGAGCACGTACTGGGTGAGCGTCGGGAGCTGCCCGTTCAGCTGGTCGAAGATCTTGACGAAGATCGGGACGATGAAGAGCAGCATCACCATCAGCACGAGCGTGGCGAAGACGAAGACGATCGTCGGGTAGACCATCGCGCCCTTGACCTTGCGCTTGATCGTGCTGCTCCTTCTCGATCTGCATCGCGGCACGGTCGAGCACGACGTCGAGGATGCCGGCGGCCTCGCCGGCCTCGACCATCGAGACGTAGAGACGGCTGAACACCTTCGGATGGCTCGCCATCGCCTCGGACAGCAGCAGCCCGCTCTCGACGTCCTCGCGGAGCACCGCGATCACCTCGGCGAGCGCCGAGTCGTTCGTCTGCTGCTCGAGGATCGTCGAGCGCCGCGACGACGTTCATGCCGGCGTCGATCATCGTCGCGAACTGGCGCGAGAAGATCTGGAGCGACTTCGGCTTGACCTTCTTGAATCGTCCCGGTGCTCGCGCGGCGCGGCGCTTGCCGGCGACCTCGGTCAGCTTCTCGGCGAGCAGGCCGCGTGAGCGGAGCTGCTCGAGCGCCGAGGCCCGGTCGGTGGCGGAGACGATCCCCTCGAGCTCGAGCCCCTGGGCGTTGATCGCGTTGTAGGTGAAGGTGGCCATGCTCAGGCCTCGGCAGCGGTCGTCGTAGTCGCCCGCCGGGGTCGTCGGGTGACCGCCGTCGTCCCGGTTCCGGCCGGCGCCGGCAGGCTGCTCGCGTGCCACCGTGGTCAGCTTGACGAGCTTGACCACGTAGCGGGTTCCATCGGACTCGTTCGCGAACGTGAGCGTCTTGCCCGAGCCCGAGCGCGATTGTCTTCACGCCGCTCGTGAACGAGCCGCCGACGACGGAGATCCGGATGCCGGCGTGCTTCCCGAGCGCGTTGAGCTTGAACAGCGGTGCCTCCTCCGGGAAGTCGGCTCCGACGGGAATGACCTCGCGCCTACCGTTCGTCATCACGATCGCGGCGTTCGGAGGGGTGGCCGGGGTCGTGACCGTGAAGGGCAGCGCGGTCGTCGTGGTCGCGGCCGCCGGCGGCGGTGTCGTTGCACCTCTTGGCGGTGGTGGTCGTCGTGGCCTGCGTCGCCGCCGGCGGCTTCGTCGTCGTGGTCGTGCGTCGAGGCGGCCGGGGGCGTGCCGAGCCGGCGGCCGCTCGTCGTGGTCGTGGTGACGTTCTGCGCGTAGAACGGATCCTTGGGCTTGAACTTGGACAGGTTCTCGAGCTGGCCGGAAACCGTCGTGGCTCCGACAGCCGCGCGCGCTCACGGCGGTCGCTGACACGCCGGTCGCCGAGCTCGAACCACTCGAGACGGCGGCCACGTTCACCGATGCGGCGTTGACCGGAGGCGACGACTTGTGGATCAACTTCAGGATCGTCGGGCCCTGGATCGCGAGCGCAACCACGAAGACGACCACGAGGACGATGGCAACCCGCTTCGCCTTGCGGTCGCGGATCTGTGCCGGAGTGAGCTTCGCCGGGGACATCAGGTCGCCCCCGCCGCGCCGGTCGTCGTGCTCGAGCCGGGGCCGTTCGCGGGCACCACGAGGAGCAGGGACGTAGTCGAATGCATCGAGGTTGAGCGTCGCGGACACGGTCCTCCCGTCAGCCGAGGTGATGGCGATCTGGTTCACGTCGAACAATCGTCCGTTCACGACGAGCCGGCCGCCCGGGGTCTGGACTGCATCGCGCAGGCGGCGCGTGAAGGCGGTGACGGCGCCGAACTTGCCCGGTCACGATCGCGACCAGCGGAAGCGCGTTGTAACCGGTGAGTGAGACCGGCGCAGAGGGCCGGATCGAGACGAGGCTCACCGAGCTCGCCGCGGCGAGGCTCGAGAGGGCTGTCGAGGATCCCCGGCATGCGATCGCTGTCCGGCATCGCCTCCGAGAGCCTGAACAGGTCGGATGCGTGAACCTTCACGGCCGGTGCGGGATGAGCGGCCGCAGCGCGTGCCGCGGCAAGCTGTTCCTGCGCCGCCGCGGTCGCAACATCCAGACGATGCGCGTGGGAGCGCTGAGGCAGGACGACGAGCGCCAGCCCCGCGATCAGGATCAGAGCGCCCGCAGCACCGAGGCCGATGATGGTCAGCGTCTTGGAGCGAGCGGAGGTTCATGTGCCCGCCCCGATGGTCGTCGACGGATTGACTGCTGCACTTACCGCGAACTGGACGATTGTCTTCTGTCGCTTCGACTTCGCCGAGCCGCTCGGCGCGCTTGCCGGCGTGCCTGCCGCCGAGGGGGACGAGCTCGTCGATACCGCAGTCGAGTGAGAGTCACGTTCGAGAGCATGCGGCAGGAGCGAAAGCTGGGTCATCAGGCGAGCCACCGACCGATGGGAGTACGTGTAGCCGTTGATCGTGAGCGCGTTCAGGTTGATCGGGGGCGCGACGGGAGCAGCGGGCGTGGTGGTCGTCGTGGTGGTCGTCGTGGTTGTCGTGGTCGACCCGCTGGTCGGGGCGACCGGCGCCGGCGGCGGCGTGTCAGCCGGCGTCGGCGAGGTGAGATTCAGCGAGGTCAGCCACACGTCGGACGGGAGCACGCGGGCGATCGCGGTGAGGGTCGGGTAGAGCGCGAAGCGATCGTTGAGCGCCGCGTCGAGCGAGGAGCGTCGCGCGTTGCCTTCGGTCACGAGCGCGGCGAGCTCCGGGAGGCTGACCGCCTGGGTCCGCGGGAGCGCCGCGACCCTCGCCTGTGCGGCGGCAAGATTGTCCTTGCTCTTCGTGACGGTGCCCTGCTCGTGGGAATACGCAGCGAGCACGATGCCGATCGCGACGATCGGGGCCAGGCACGCGAGCAGGACGGAGACGGGGGGCAGCCCGCGGCTGCTCGAGGTCTCCGACTTCATCAGGTTGACGGGACGCATGGTCAGGCCTCCATCCCGAGTCCGATGGCGATCGCGCTGGCACCGTGTTCATGAAGAACCTTCGCCTTCTTCCCAGCCCGGACATGCTCGAGCGGATCGACGACGCGGACCGGCACTCCGAGGCGGCTCTGAAGCTCCTCCGGAAGGCCGGGAACCTCTGCCCCTCCGCCGGTCAGCAGGATCTCGCCGATTGCAAGCGACCCCGGACGTGACTGGTAGAACTGGAGCGAGGCGAGGATCTCGCGGGCCAGGAGCTGGAGCTCCTTGCGCATCGCTTCACGGGCCGTCTCGACCTGGTCGGAGGTGAGATCCGTTTCGATCTCTCCCGCGAGCGTCAGCGTCCTCTTGACCGGCTCGGCCTGCGACGGGGTCAGGTTGAGCTCGCGGGCGATGGCCACGGTCAGCGATCCGCCGCCCCATTCGAGCACACGCGTGAAGTCGCAGACATCGCCCTCCGCGACCGCGAAGATCGTCCGCTCCTGGCCGACCGCAACTGCCACGGTTGCCCGGTCGCCGGGCGCGCCGTCGCCGTTCAGCGGGTTGGCAACCGCACGGAGCAGGGCGAACGCTTCGAAATCGATGGCGGCGACCTTGAGCCGCGCGGCCTTGAAGGCCTCGACGTAGCGGTCGATCAGCTCGCGATGTGCGAAAGCGACCAGGATGCGTAGGCCCGGCCCCTCGTCGAACATCGTCTCGCCGAGCACGATGTGGTCGAGAATCGCGTCGTTGAGTGGGATCGGCAGCACCTCCTGGGCGCGGAAGCGGATCGCGTTCTCGAGCAGCTTCGCGTCCTCGATCGCGGGCACCTCGAGCGTGCGGACACCGACGCGGCTGCTTGCGATCCCGAGCCGGATTCCCTTGCGAGGCAGGTTGTGCTTCGAAAAGAGGCTCTTCAGCTCGCGCGCCAGAGCGTCGGGCTCGCGCACCTCGCCGGCCACGATGATCCCCCGATCGAGCGGAGCGCTGACAAGCTGGGTGAGCTCGTGCGCCCCAGGCGTGTTCCGGACGACAGCGGCCACGATCTGGGACGAGCCTGTCCTGACGCCGACGATCTGGTTGGCGCGCGCCTCGCCATCCGCCTTCCGCGGGGCGCCGACGTCACGACCGAAGCGCGACTTCTTCTGCTTCTTCGGCTTCGCGTCGGCGCTCTCCGACTCGAGGACGTCCGGTGCGGAGGCCGCCTCGGCAACCTCCGCAGCGGCAGCGAGTGCGACCACCGAAGCTTCGGTCGCAGCTGCAGGGCTGTGGTCGGCAGGCGCCTGGGCTTCGTCGGGATCTACATGAGTTTCGCCCGCTTCGTCGGCGCCGAGCGCAGGTGCGGGGAAGAGCATGCTCTCGTCGAGCGGGTCCTCGATCGCCTCTATGAGGGCACGCTCCGGAGCCACGTTCGCGGACTCGAAGGACCAGACTGCCGTTGTCGACGAATCCTCGTCGCCGAGCTCGAGGGGCGGCTCTTCCGACGCCTCTGAGGGATCGGACGTGGTCAGGTCCGGGGCCGGCTGGGGCTCGTTGACTTCGTCGAGCTCTGCGTAGCTCCAGGACTGCTGCCGCTGCGCGGCCTCGTCGTAACCCCGGGCAGCACGCGGAAACTCTGCAGGCTCGCCCAACTCCAGCTCCTGCTCGAAGCTCCGTTCGGGGCTCGTGGTGAGCTCGGCCGTCGGCTCCGGCTCGGTGTAAGGGAATGCGAGCGAAGCGGGCTGAACGCTGCCGAGTCCGTCGTCGCTGTGATCGTCGGAGTCGGCGATCTCCTGCCACGGTGCGAACTCGTAACCGCCGGCGATCTGCTCGCTCAGGGGTGTCGTCTCGACGTCATCCGGGATTGTCGATGCGTCGGAGAGACTCGATTCGACTTCGGCCGACTCGGTGTGATGCAGCCAGCGCTCCTCGATCCCGTTGCTCGCGATCTCGGGCTCGCCCGCCTCGTCTGCGCCGAACGCAGACTCCGCTACGAGCATGCCGTCTTCCGCCTGCTCGGCTTCGAACTCGGCGGGGCTCTCGAAAGCTCCTGTGATCCACGCTGACCCCGTTGTCCTCGAGGCCCGGCACGACGGAAGATCCGAGGCAGTCCGCTGCCACGGGACGGACTCGTAACCCCCGTCGCACGTGCTCGCTCGGGAGCGAGTCTCGATCTCCTCCGGCGTCAACGCGCCGGTGAAGCCCGACTCCGGCTCGGCCTCGGTCGGCCGCCAGGACTCAACGGCTTCTGCCTCGGGCTCGAACGGAGACGTAGGCGGGATCGGCAGTAGTGAAGGTGTCTGCCGGGGTCGACGACTCTTCGAGTTCGAACGAATCAGCATCATGCTCGCCGGCTTCGAGCTCGGCGGCGGGGCTCTCGAAAGCCTCCGTGTGATCCGCGCTGACCCCGTTGTCCTCGAGGCCCGGCGCGACCGGAAGATCCGAGGCAGTCCGCCGCCACGGGACGGACTCGTAACCCCCGGCGACGTGGTCGCTCGCGAGCGACGTCTCGACATCCTCCGGCGTCAACGCTCCGGCGAAGCCCGACTCCGGTTCGGCCTCGGTCGGCCGCCAGGACGCAACGGCTTCTGCCTCGGGCTCGAACGGGACGTCGGCGGGATCGGCAGTAGCGAAGGTGTCTGCCGGGGTCGGCGACTCCTCGAGAACGACCTCCGGCTCGACCGGGATGGCCGCAGAGTCGAGAAATGTCTCAGGGGCTGGGCGCTTCGCCGGAACGGCGCGGCGCATCCGGAGCTCCTTCTTCGAGGCCTTGCGACCCGTGGCTTCGTCGCCGATCGACGCCGGCTCCTGCCCGTTCTGCTTCGACCCGTTCTGTTTCGAGCCCTTGCGAAAGCCGATCTCCTTCTTCCAGATCGAGCCGCTCCGCTGCTCCGGCAGGCTCGCCGGAGTCTCGACAGGGGTGCTCGCCGGCTGCTTGCGCAGCTTGAGCTCCTTCTTCCAGATCGATTTCTGATCCGACATCTCTAGACCTCCGCGAGCCTCAGCCCGGACGACGGGGCGGCGGCCGAACCTGCCGCCGAGGGGGAAAGATGGTTCTTGCCGGTCGAAGCGCCCGCGTGTTGAACGAGGGCGATCAGCTCCGACCGCCTACTCGAAACCGCGATCGCGTCATCGGAGCTGACGATGCCTCTGAGAATCAGCTCGGCAAGGGACTGCTCGAGGGTCTGCATCCCGTTCCGGGACCCTGTCTGCATGTATGAGTAGATCTGCTCGACCTTGCCCTGGCGGATCAGGTTGCGGATCGCGTCGTCGGGCTGAAGGATCTCGAGTGCGGCAACTCGCCCGCGGCCGTCGATCGTCGGCAGGAGCGTCTGGGTGACGACGCCCTGGAGTGAGCCTGCGATCATGGCGCGGATCTGATCCTGCTGAGCGGCCGGGAAGACGTCGATGATGCGCGCGATCGTTCCGGTTGCGCTCTGGGTGTGAAGCGTGCCGAAGACGAGATGGCCCGTCTCGGCCGCGGTGAGCGCGGTCGAGATCGTCTCGAGGTCGCGCATTTCGCCGAGCAGGATCACATCGGGGTCCTGCCGAAGCGCGGCGCGCAGCGCCTCGGCGAAGCCCTTGGTGTCGGTCCCGACCTCGCGCTGGTTGACGACACAGCGCTTATGGCGGTGGAGGAACTCGATCGGATCCTCGATCGTGATGATGTGATCCGTGCGCGTGCGGTTGATCTCGTCGATCACCGCTGCGAGCGTCGTCGACTTACCCGAACCGGTCGGGCCCGTGACGACGACGAGACCCCGCGGCAGCTCGGCGAACTGGCGCAGGCTTGCCGGAAGGCCGAGCTCCTCGAGCGTCCGGAGCTCGTTGGGGACGACGCGGAAGGCAGCGGCGAACGTGTCGCGCTGCAGGAAGGCGTTGACCCGGAAGCGCGCGAGGTCGGAGACGCTGTGCGAGAAGTCGAGCTGCCGGTCGAGCTCGAGCCGCTTCTGCTGCTCGGTCGTCAGGATCCGGTAGATCAGCTCGCGGATCACATCCGGATGCATCTTCGGATAGCCCTCGAGCGGCGCGAGCTCGCCGCGAATACGGACGACCGGGGGCGTTCCCGTAGTCAGATGAAGGTCGGACGCGCCGCAGCCAACAGCGGCCTCGAGCAACGTGTCGATTGAAAAGTCGGCGTTCACGAGCGACTCTATCGGCACGCCGATCGGCGAACTTGAGTCTCCCCTGATTCGAGTGATTCACTCACCCGAAATGTTGAGAAGTTCCCTCGGTCGGAGGGATGAGATCACCCATTCGGGGCTATTGGATTACTTCGGCGCGGGCCGATACGGCATTCGACGCACCACCGGATTTGCCCATCTACCCACCCCGAAGGAGAACCCCAAGTGATTGACAAGATCAAGAATCGGATGGCGAGCGAGCAGGGCTTCACCCTGATCGAGCTCCTCGTCGTCATCATCATCCTCGGCATCCTCGTTGCAATCGCGGTGCCGGCGTATCTCAGCTTCACCGACAGCGCGAAGACGGCTGCGGCGCAGTCGAACGTCCGCTCGGCAGTTCCTGCGGCCGAGGACTTCTACCAGAACTCGACAACCGGCGACTACACTCGGCATGACTGAGGCGCGATGGCTGCCGCTTTCGCCCGGTATCGACCCGGCGCGTCTGACGGTGACGGTCTCGGCCGGCAAGAAGTCCTACGGTCTGTCCGACACGCAGACCGGCACGAAGACCTGGTGCTACATCGGCGGCAAGGACGCTGCGACGCAGGCCAACGGCGGCACTGTGTTCGCCCTCGGCCAGCCGCCCGTGCTCCGCACCCGCCTGATCGTCCGATTAAGCCCAATGAGGAGGGGCGCGGGAAATCGCGCCCCTCATTCATTCTCAAGCACACCTCGACCTCACTGCCGATAGAGACCCCGTGACCATCTCCTCCCACAATCCGCATCGTCCTTCTCGCGACCACCGTGCTCGTGCTCGGAGCAGCAGGATTCGTCCTTCTGCTGACGCAGCGCAACCACAGCAGGCCGCGAGCGGGAAGGCGACCGCTGCCAACGCCACCGCCCACCACTCCAGCGCGGTCGTCACCCACCACAGCGCCCAGGCACACCGAAGCGCACACGCCGCAGCCACAGCCGCTGCGAATCCCGACAGCTATTCCGCCGACCCTCGCACACGCGCTCCGCTACCACTGGGTCGTCGTCGCCGTCCTCTACGCACCGGGCGTCTCCGGCGAGACGGGGCTCGTCGCGCTCGCACGGGCCGGCGCACGCTCCGCGCATGCAGGCTTCGTGCCACTCGACGTTCGCAGGGAAAGGCTCGCCGAGTCGGTCGCCCTCAGGTTCCCGACCTCGTTCGATCCAGCCGTCCTGATCCTCGATCACGACGGCCGCATCGTCACCGAGCTCGACGGCGTCCAGCAGAGCACCACGGTCGCGCAGGCCGTCCTCGACGCACGTCGTTGACCGCCGCGTTCGTTCGCGAGGCCGTGCACGACGGCAGGCGCATCGCCATGCTTCGCTGCGTCGACGGGCCGGACGGAGCAACGATCGTCGAGGCTGAGATCGCCCCTGCCGGCGGAGGCCAACCGGTCAGGCGCGGCCCCTACACCTTCGGCAACCCACACGAGGCATTCAGGTTCATCCAGGAGGCGACGCTCGCCCTTCAGTACCTCGGCTGCGTCGTCGGCCCGACCTGATCGGGCGCCGGCGGGCGCCGGCCTCTAGCTGGAGACGACCCGGGCGAGCTCTTCGAGCGAGGTGAGCCCCGCGGCCACCTTGTCGACACCGTCGTCCCAGAGACTGCGCATGCCGGTACGGAACGCGGCACGTTCGATCTCGTCGCGGGAGGCACGCGCGACCGCGAGGGACTCGAGCTCCTCGGACATCGTCAGGAGCTGATACACACCGACGCGGCCGCGATAGCCACTCTGGTTGCAGCGCGGGCATCCGCGCTTGCGGTAGAAGACGATGCCGTCCCTCCGAGCCGCGTCCTCGGGTGAGACGCGCGCTCTCATCAGATCCTCGACGGTCGGCGTGTACATCTCGCAGCAATGGCCGCAGAGACGCCGTGCCAGTCGCTGAGCGAGGACGGCCGATACCGCCGCACCGGTCAGGAACGGCTCGACCCCCATCTCGTTCAGGCGGGTGATCGCGCTCGGGGCGTCGTTCGTGTGCAGCGTCGAGAGGACGAAGTGCCCGGTGAGGGCGGCCTCGATCGAGATCTTCGCGGTCTCGCCGTCGCGGATCTCGCCGACCATCACGACGTCCGGATCGGAGCGAAGGATCGACCGGAGTGCGCCGCCGAAGGTCAAGCCCGCCTTCTGGTTGATCTGAACCTGGTTCACGCCCGCCAGGCGGTACTCGACCGGGTCCTCGACGGTGATGATGTTGATCTCGGGCCGGTTGATCTCGGTGAGCGCGGCGTAGAGAGTCGTCGACTTTCCCGAACCGGTCGGCCCGGTGACGAGCAACGCGCCGGTCGGCTTGCGCACGATCTCTCCGAGGAGCTCGCGCATGTCAGGTGAGAGCCCGAGCTCCTCGAGCGTCGGAGCTCGCTTCGACTTGTCGAGGAGGCGCATCACGACCGACTCGCCCTCGACAGTCGGGAGCGTGGCGATACGCACGTCGAGCCGGCGGCCGGCCGCGACCGCGTTCAGGGAGATGCGACCATCCTGAGGTCGGCGCCGCTCGGCGATATCCATCTTCGCGAGCACCTTCAGTCGTGTGGTGACGGCATTCGAGAGCCGTTTCGGGATCCGCTGCACCTCGTGGAGGACGCCGTCGATGCGGAAGCGGACAAGCAGGAGATCCTCCTGCGGCTCGATGTGCACGTCGCTGGCGCCGTCCTCGGCGGCCTGGAAGATCAGGGAGTTGACGAGCCTGACGATCGGGGCGTCGGAGACGCCGTCCTCGGCCTCGAGGTCGTCCTCGTCGTCGACGGTCTCGAAGTCGTCGAAGTCGACGTCGGTCCGGCCGGTGAGGACTTCCCCGGTCCTGCTGACGCGCTGGAGCTCGGCGAGAAGGTCATCCCGCGAGGCGACAGCGAGCTCGACGCTGAGCCGGGTCGCCATCCGCAGCTCGTCGATGCCCGCGATGTCACCGGGATCGGCGATCGCGATCCGGAGCGTGTTGTTGCCGATCTCGTACGGCAGCGCCTCGGTGCGCCGCAAGACGGGAAGGGGTATCTGCTCGATCGCATCGGGTGAGACCGAGATGCTCATGATGTCGATGAACGGAAGCTGGTAGCGCTCGGAGCGGGCGCGGGCTACGCCCTCAGCGGAGGCAAGGCCTTCGTCGACGAGTGCCTGGGCGAGCGAGCCGCGGCCGGCCCGCCCGCGAGCGGCCGCGAGGCGGTCGGGGGAGACAAGCCCCGTCGGCTCGAGCAGGTCGGCAACGAGCGCCGCGAGCTCGTTGACGTGCTGAGCGCCGGGGAAGACGGCGGGCCGATTCGCCGCCGGCGAAGCATCGCCCGGCGGAGTCGATGCCGTGGTGTCGTTCCCGCTCGCCGCGGGCACGCTGGTCGAGCCCGAGTCGCTCATGTCCCTCGAATGAGGTATCGGCTCGGGATCGGGATGTCTTGAGCGCTGAGGCCTTAGACGAACTTGAGGTACCAGCTCACGATGGGTTCACCAAGAAACAAGGCGATGACCCCGCCCGCCGCGAGGAATGGCGCAAACGGGATCCGAATCTTTCGCGCTGCGGCACCATGGCGCGCGAACAGCACGGCCGAGGGCACGAGAGCAAGCAGGCAGCCGCCGAAGATCGCGATCGGAACGTACCGCCCCACCCCCACGCCGAGCAGCAGCGCAAGCTTGACGTCGCCCATTCCGAGCCCGCGCGGGTAGGCAAGCGCGAAGAGAAAGAGAAAGAGGGCGGCACCGAGCGCAGCAACCACCCAGACGAGGCTCGGGTCCCAGACCAGCTGGAGAGCGAGCACGACGACCGTCGCGGGCAGAACGACCTTGTTCGGGACGATCAGATACTCCAGGTCGGCGGCCGAGATCGTGACGAGCGCTGCGCAGAACACGGCGGCGGCCAGCGAACGGACCGTCGGGCCCCAGACGACGAAGCAGGCCGCGACCAGGATCGCGGTCGTGAGCTCGACGGCCGGATACCGCAGGCCGATCGAGCTCTTACAGGAGCGACAACGACCGCCGAGCAGCACGTAGGAGAGCACCGGAACGTTGTCACGTGACCGGATCTCCTCGTTGCAATGGGGGCAGGCGGAACGCGGCTTGACGATCGAACGGCCGACGGGAACACGCGAGGCCACCACGTTCAGGAAGCTGCCGATGGCGAGCGCCGGGGCGAAGACCACGGCTGCGAAGGCGACGTTCACGCTCGCTCTATCGACAGAAGCAAACGTGAGCTTGAGCGGGTCGCGCCCGCCTGGGGCGTTATCCGAGTGGTGCGGCGAGCCGGAGCACGGACGCATCGAGCTCGGCGGGAGCGGCAACCGCCTGCCCGAGGTCGGGCTCCGCGCCGCCGTCTTGATCTGCGTCGCCGGCGCCCGTCTGGCCGGCCTTGAGCCGGCGCTTCGTCGTCCGGTCGAGCGCAACGAGGAAATCGTGCTTGTTCGTGGCAGCATCGGCGGCGGTCTCCTGATCGAGCTCGTCGGCGAGAACGCGGTCGATCAATGCCTGCTCGAAGGTCTGCATCCCGAAGTACTCGCCCTCGCTGATCGCGTCGGTGATCTCGTCCGGACGCCCCTCGCGGATGAGGTCGGCGATCCTGGCGTTCACGACCATCGCCTCGACGACCGCGCAGCGTCCGCCTCCGAGCTTGGGCAGGAGGCGCTGGGAGATCACTCCGCGCAGCACTCCGGCCAGGATCGACCTGACGGTCTGCTGCTTCCCCTCCGGGAAGAACTCGATCAGCCGGCCGACGGTCTCGGCGGCGTCGATCGTGTGGAGCGTCGAGAAGACGAGGTGGCCCGACTCGGCGGCCTGCAGCGCCGTCTGCGCGGTCTCGGCGTCTCGGAGCTCGCCGATCATGATCGTGTCCGGGTCCTGGCGCAATGCGCGTCTGAGCGCCTGGCCGAAGCCCTCGGTATCGAGCCCGACCTCGCGCTGGTTCACGATCGACTCGTGGTCCAGATGCAGGATCTCGATCGGATCCTCGATCGTGACGATATGGGAGCGCCGCGTACGGTTGATGTGATCGAGCATCGCCGCCAGCGTCGTCGTCTTGCCCGAGCCGGTGGCGCCGGTCACGAGCACGAGGCCGCGGTGCTCTCCCGCCAGCTTCTCCACAGCAGCGGGCAGCCCGAGGTCGAGGAAGCGCGGCACGGTCTTCGGGATGACCCGGAGCGCCATCGAGGTCGAGCCTCTCTGCCGGAACACGTTGACACGGAAGCGCGGGAGCCCGTCTGCGGTATATGCAACATCGAGGTCGCCCTGCTCGCGGAACTGCTCGGCGCGCTGCGGCGCCGCGGCGGTGACCACGCCGACTGCCACAGCAAGGTCTGCCTCGGTCAACGGGGGGCCCTCGAAGGGCACGATCTCACCGTCGCAGCGGATCATCGGCGGACGATCCACCTTGAGGTGAATGTCCGAGGCGCCTGCGGCGACCGCGTCTGCAAGGACGGAATCGAGATTCATGCCCATTCCTGTCGGCATGAGACGGCCAAAACTTGACTCGACAGGCTGAGGTTTCGCCATGTCGCCCTGTTTACGCCGCTCAGGTGCATGGAGTCGCGTTCCTCAGAGCTATCTTGTCACTCAGGTTGTAGCTCCCCTCCATGGTCGTCGACGAGCCGATGTCCATAGTCAATGCCACCGCGACGGTCGGATAGAGGCCGCCGGTGCAGCTCGGAGTCGTCCAGACCGACGATTGCGTCAGGTAGTCGACCTGGAAGACCGACTGGCTCCCGTCACAGGTCGTCGAGGGGTCGTCCTCGCGGTAGAGCCGGTATCGGTTCGTGGATCCCGCGACTGGAACCGTGCACCACTGCACCGACGACGCATTGAGGGCCAGCAATCCCGGGCAGTCGGCGACACCCGTGGTGTTGGTCTCGTTGAGGATGATCGTGGTTCCACCCGAGGAGTTGGCCTGGGGCGCTCCGACCGAGTGGGCGCAATGGACGTCCTTGCGCATCCGTTCGAGCGCGAGCCGGGCCTGCTCCTGGGCCGTGACCACGTTCGCCTGTCTGGCCTGCGCGCTCGACATCGAGACGAAGGCGCCGATCAGCGGCCCCATCACGATGCTCATCAGGCCGAGGGCGACCAGAAGCTCGACCAGTGTCATCCCGTCCTGGCGCGCAAGGACATCGAGGACACGTTTCCTGCGGCGCCGCAATCGTTCGGAGTATGGGTGGACGGACGCGAAGATGAAGTCCTGATCGGCGTCGAGGATGCCCGCCTTGAGCGCGGGCTGGACCCCATCCCTCGAACGAGCACTCCTGCGACCCTGCCCGTGCACCGATCATCGGAAGGTGATGCGGCTCACCTCGAAGCTCCCCGGAATGACACGGGCGATCCGCCGGCGCGTCGTGGCGTCGGACGGCGTCGTGCTCCTGTGGGCGCTCCTAATCATGTTCTCCCTCGCCATCACGATCGGCCGGCATGATCGAGCTCGTCACCTCGAACGAACAGGCCTTCGGACGCGACAACCACTCGACCTCTGCTCTCAACGTGTCCGAGGCAGGGCTCAACGCCGCCTTCGTCGGCGATCAAGGCCGCCGCCGACACCACCTCGACGCTCTCCGGAAACGGCACCCTTGACCACGGCACCTGGTCGTACACGGCATCCCGTGTTCAAAGCACCACCGACTCGACCAAGTACACCTGGACGATCACCTCCACCGGAGGGGTTGCCGGAGTCACCCACGTCGTGCGGCAACAGCTCGGTCAGACGATCGTGCCGACGAGCCAGGCGCAGACGATCACGACACCTGCCTCTGCCGCGTACGGCTACGGAGTCTTTCTCGGCGCGGGTGCATCGGACTGTGCCGTGCAGTCCCCCGCGGGGGCGCAGAACACGCTGACCGGGAGCGGGCTCCTCAACACGAGCACCTACGTCGCAGGGTCGCTCTGCCTGTCGGGCGGAAGCGCGTTCGCGGAACCCTCGTCGAGCGGCGGCGGCACGCTCAGCCTTTACGTCGGCGGCAAGCTGATGACCTCGAGCGAGGCGAGCGCGGTCGGGACGAGCGCCAAGCCGATCAAGCAGGCGACCGTCGTCGGCGGCTGCGTCGACGGCAACCACACCACGGGATCCCACAGCTCTCAGACCTACGTCACGGTTCCCTGCAGCCAGAAGGGAACGCCGCTGACCTGCGTGACCTGCACCGGCTACGGATCGGGCGTCTACGCGCAGGCGTACTCCTCGACCCAGAGCACGATCCCGAAGCCGCCGATGGACCTGGGCTGGTACTCGAACGCCAAGCCGGGGCCGGGCTACGGCTGTAACAACTCCCCGACCGTTCCCGCGAACCAGTCGAGCTATCCGAGCGGCTGGACCGCGACATCGTTCGACCAGAAGGTGCTCGACAACGACACCACGCGCAACACGAGCATCTCGGGGTCACCGACGGCGGGCTCGCACAGCATCGACTTCGGGCAGATCGTCAACCGCTCCGGCAGCGGGCATGCAGCAAACAGCTTCGACTGCCGCTACTACGACTCGAGCGGGAATCTGATCGGCCGCCTCGCCTTCAACTACCCGGCGTCGGGCAGTGAGAGCTCGAGCAACCCCGGGTATCTCACTGTCTACGGCACGGTCTTCATCGACGGGAACCTCGACCTCGGCAGCAACGACTACATCGAGTATCAGGGGGTCGGGACGATCTACGTCAACGGAACGGTCACGCTCGAGAACGGCGCCGTCCTCTGCGCCGTCCCGATCTCCGGCAGCCCCTGCCTGGGGAACTACAACCCGACGCAGAACCTGCTCGAGATCGTTGCGGTGAATGCCGGCAACGCATCGGACGGCTGGGTCCAGAGCGGGTCGACGCAGTACGAGGGCATCGCCTTCCTCAACGGGAACTTCAACGGCGGCAACGGCTCCTCGTTCAACGGAGACGTGATCGCGGACACCGGGACTCTCAGCGGCTCGAACGCGCTGATGAACACGCTCAACCCCCCCGTCGGATCGCCCGGCGCCTCGTCGACGACGACGACGACGGCCGGCGGCCCCGATCAGGTGAGCTGGGCGGAGCTGCCGGGCTCCTGGCAGCAGATCCAGTGAGTGCGCGCCGCGAACTGCGCCGCCTGTTCAGGCGAGTCGCCGGGAACGACGGGTTCGGGATCATCGAGGTCGTCGTCGCGATAATGATCCTCTCGCTCGCGATCATGGCGCTGATGTCGGTCTTCACGGCGAGCGCGCTCTCGCTCCACCGCTCCGGGCAGCGGGGAACCGCAGTCAGCCTGGCCGAGAGCCAGATGGAGATCTACCGCACGCTCGCCTTCACCGGAATCCGGATCGACGGCACCCTCATCCCGACTGCGAGCACGAATACGTACGTGTCCGGTCACACCGCCGACGCGAGCATCCCGCCGTCCACCGGCCAGGCGCTTGCCGGCCAGAACGGCGATGACGCCTGTCCGAGCGCCACGCTGCCCGCCGCCTGCTACCCGGTGCAAACGGTGACGGGAGCCGACGGACGCTCCTACACGGTCGATACCTACGTCGACTACGTCAACAGCGACGGGACGCTCTCGATCGCCACGCCCGGCGTCGGGGCTGACGCTCAAGCTCGTCACGGTCGTCGTGCGCGACCCGACCACCGGCATTGTGCTCGCGAACGACTCGTCGGCGTTCCACTCGAGCTGACGGCGGCCCTCAGGCGCCGCGCCCGAGAATCGCCAGAGCGCGAAGCGGCACGCGCGCGAGACCGCGCTGCTTGCTCGGGTCGGGAAGCTCGCCGTCGAGCATCCCGCGGATCGACACCCACAGAAGCTTCGAGCGCGCCACCTGCCATGAAGCCCTCGGCCAGCGGTCGAGCGCCTGCTTGAGCTTCCAGGAGGCACGGTGGAGCGGGGCCAGCTCGTTGGTCACGGCCTGCTCGTACGGGAGCAGGGACGAGGCGCGGCCGGAGAGCAGTTCCATCACCGCAGCTGCGGCGAGCCGACCCGAGACGAAGCACTCGTACATCCCGTCGCCCGAGACCGGATCGATCAGGCCTGCGGCGTCCCCCACGACGAGCACCCGCTCGCCCGCGATCCGCGAGCCCGGACGGCGCAACGGAAGACGATGCCCGCGCAGCTCCTCGAGCTCCTCGGGCTCGACCCCATGCGCCGCGCAGGCGCGCTTCAGGTGCTCGCGCAGGTTCGGGCCTTCGCTCTGCCAGCCGCCGACGCCGATGTTCGCGTGGTCGCCCTTGGGGAAGACCCAGGCGTAGCCGCCGGGAATGTCGGCGAGCTCGAGGACGAGCCGGTTCGCGTACCGCTCGTGAGGCAACCTCGGATACTTGATGTTCCCCTCGTACGCAACGCCGTAGACGATCCGGTTCCCCAGCCCGACCGCCTTGGCCGTGACGCCGTTCGCGCCGTCCGCGCCGATCAGCGCGTCCGCCGTGAAGCGCTCGCCGGAGATGACGACGCTGTTGTCCGATTCGACCGCGACCCGCGCCCCCTCGCGCACGTCCACCCCGCGCTCACGCGCCGCGTCGAGCAGGAACGCGTCGAGTCGCCGTCGCTGCGTCATCCAAACGACCGGCTCGTTCGTGTGATGAACGACTTTCGACTTGTAGCGGAACCGAAGCTCGATCTCGTCGATCCACTCCTCGACGACCGGCGTCGGATCGACCGGGCACTGGCGCACCGCGCGCAGCGTCATTCCGCCGCCGCAAGGCTTGTCCCTGGGGAACTTCGCCTTGTCCGCCAGCAGCACCGAAGCGCCCTGATCTGCGAGCCGCATGGCGGTCGTCGAGCCTGCCGGCCCACCTCCCACCACGATCACGTCATATTGCTTCACCCCAGGAGGCTACAATGCGCGCGCTCCCGGGGGTGTGCCCGAGCGGCCAAAGGGAACGGGCTGTAAACCCGTCGGCTCAGCCTACGGAGGTTCGAATCCTCCCGCCCCCACTTACCGAAACCACCTCGGCGGCGGCTTGGACAAGGCCGCCGGGGGGAATCGTTCAAGGGCCCCTGACGCCTTGACATAGACTCGAGTCGTGGACGATCGCCGGCTGCTGGAGCGCGCCGCTGAGCTCGGAATCGCGTACGTCGAGTCCGTTCCGGACCTGCCCGTCAGGCCCGAGGCGACGATCGACGAGCTGCGCGAGACCTTCGACGCGCCGCTTCCCGAAGGGCCCACCGACTCGCTCGAGGTGATCGAGGCGCTCGCCCGTGACACCGAGCCTGGGCTGACTCAGATGGCGAGCGGGCGCTACTTCGGCTTCGTGATCGGCGGCGCGCTCCCGGTCACGCTCGCGGCCGACTGGCTCACGTCCGTCTGGGACCAGAACGCCGGGCTCGCCCTGCCGACCCCGGCCGCCGCGGTCGTCGAAGAGGTCGCCGGGCGCTGGCTGAAGGAGCTGCTCGGGATTCCCGAGCAGGCGTCGTTCGCGCTCGTGACGGGCTGCCAGATGGCCCACTGGACGGCACTTGCCGCCGCACGCCACCACGTTCTCGAGGCTGCCGGCTACGACTCCGAGGCAGACGGGCTCGCCGGAGCCCCGCCGATCCGCGTGATCGCCGGAGCCAAGCGCCACGGCACGATCGACCGCGCCGTCCGCTTCCTCGGGCTCGGAACGAACTCGATCCGGCTCGTGCCGGCTGACGCGCAGGGCCGCATGGTCACCGACGCGCTCGGCGAGGAGCTCGCCCGCGAGCCGGGCCCGACCATCGTGTGCGCGCAGTTCGGCGAGGTCAACACCGGCTCGTTCGACGACCTGAACGCGATCGCCGACGCTGTCGAGGGAACCGGCGCGTGGCTTCACGTCGACGGCGCGTTCGGGCTCTGGGCCGCCACGTCGCCGGAGCTGCGCCACTTGACCGCGGGCGTCGAGCGCGCCGATTCCTGGGCAACCGATGCGCACAAATGGTTGAACGTTCCATATGACAGCGGCGTCGCGTTCTGCGCCCACCCGGCGTCCCACCGCGCCGCGCTCGGGATCCGCTCCGTCTACCTGACGCACTCCGACGCGGCGCGCGACCCCGTCGACTGGACACCCGAGCATTCCCGGCGGGCCCGCGCCTTCACGATCTACGCCGCCGTCCGCGCGCTCGGCCGGTCCGGCATCGCCGATCTGATCGAGCGCACCTGCCACCGCGCCCGCGAGATCGCAGACGGAATCCGCGACATCCCAGGGTGCGAGATCCTGAACGACGTCGTCCTCAACCAGGTGCTGCTGCGCTTCGAGGACGACGACGAGACCGACCGCGTGATCGCCGCGATCCAGGACGGCGGCGAGGCGTGGCTCGGCGGGACGGTCTGGGACGACCGCCGCGCGATCCGCATCTCGGTCTCGAACTGGCAGACGAGCGAGGACGACGTCGAGCGCGCGGTTGCCGCGTTCCGGGCAGCCCGGTCGGCCGCTACGGCCAGATGAACGGGATCATCAGCACGCCGGCGCCGAGTAGCGCGAGCGACGCAACGCGCGCCACTCGTTCCTGAATGCGCCCCAGGGGCAGCGATCCCGCGCCCCAGTAGACAGGCAGCGCGAGCAGCCCGAAGCGCCCCTCCGACTCGACCGTCCCCGAGAAGAGCGGGAGGAGCAACACGAGCGCGCCGGCGACGATCCACTCGCGCGGTAGCGACGTCCGGACCGCCGCCACGACGAGGAGCGTGGCGTTGATCGCGACGAAGAGGGCGTCGCGCGCGAGCAGCGGCTCGCCTCCGAGCAGGCGAGGCAGGTGCTCGACGGTTCTCAGCACACCGTCGAGGCGGAATGCTCGGCCCCACGGCTGCTCGGCCTTGTTCCACGCGAGCAGATCGTCGAGCGACCACTTCAGATAGAGGAGAAACGCGAGCAGGGCGGTCGGTGCCGCGAGCACGGCGGCGATCGCGCGACCGCGGGCGCCGGGGTCGAGCGCGCCTCGCTGCCGCCACGCGATCGCCGCGAGCGGGATCGCGAGCAGCAGCCCTTCGGGCCGGGTCAAGACGGCGAGAGCTGCGAAGACGGCGGCTCCCAGCCAGCGCCCGTCGAGCGCGGCGAGCGCCGCCAGAACGACGAACGCGAGCAGGAGGCTCTCCGGATAGGCCATCGAGAAGACGAACCCCATCGGGGTGACGGCGAGGAATACGGCTCCGCGCCTGGCGATCGGCTCAGGCAGGAGACGGCAGCCCAGGTGGTAGAAGCCGACGATCGCCACGGCGAACGCGGCGTTCGCGATCACCACGCCGGCGGCCGTGAACGGGAGCCCGCAGGCGTGCAGCCCGCGCATCAGGATCGGGAACAGCGGAAAGAACGCGGGGTCGCTCTGGTGGCCCGGGATCAGCAGGTACCCGTGCTCGGCCACCCGGGCGTACCAGGCTCCGTCCCACGCGCCGAGCAACGCGCCGGGCGTCCCGTACCACGACGCGTCGAGCCTCCCCATCGGGCCGAGCAGGTACAGCGCGAGGAAGCAGCCGAACGTCGTCAGGCGCGAGATCACGAGCCAACGGATGACGACGGGCTCCCCGAGCGCGTACCGCCACGTCTTCGTGAGGGCCGGGGTGATCACCGCAGCTCGTCGTAGTGCACGACGCTCGACGCGCGCAGCCCGGCGGCGCTGAGCCGCAGCCGCACCGGCAGGCTGTCCACGCCGGAGACATAGAGGTCGATCGGGATCGTCCGCGGCCGGATCGCGAACTCGCGGAGGACGGCTCCCCGGACCGCGACCTTCCGGAACGTGACCGACGCACCGTGCACCAGTTCGGAAGCGAGCCAGCCCGCGAGCGGTCGCGGGCAACCGGCGAGCTCGAATGCGGCCCGTCCGAGGGGGAGGCTGCCGGAAACGGGGGCGCCGTCGCGCGGATCGAGCAGGACGCGCGCGACGCGCTCACCGGGGTACCAGTGCTGGATGCACGACGACCGGTAGCGCCAGCCGTCCACCTCGACCGTCCCGTTCGATCCGCGGAAGGCGGTCAGCGCATGCAGCGTCTTCACCAGCTCGAGCTGAGCCGCGCTCGGCCGCGCGAGCGACACGGCCTGCAGGCCCCATGCGGCGCCCCCGATCAGCGACAGGGCCGCGGCTGCAACCGCGAATGTTCTCAGCACGAGGCAGTTGTAACGGGGCGTTCGTTGAGCGCCGGTTAGCGGATCGCTAAGGGCTTCGCGCCTCCGAGCCACGCAAACAGCGCGAGCGTTGCGGCGTCGGGCTGAAGCAGCCGCGTCGGGAAGAGCCGGCCGTCCCAGCCCTTGAAGAAAAGTCCGTCGCTCGAGCGCGCATCACGAAGCGCGTGCTCGGCGTTGTCCCGCACGAGGTCGTACCAGGCCGGGTTGCCGTCGCGCTCGTACAGGTCGAGCATGAACCGCAGGTAGATCATGTCGGCCGCGGGCGTCCAGTCGGCGAGGTGCGGGAAGGCCTTCACGCTCGCGTCCGCGAGCTGCTCGGCGGCGGCGCACCTCCCCTGAACGTCCCGGATCTCGCAGCGCTCGAGCTGGGCGCCGATCATCAGCCCCTCCACGTAGTCGAGCACGGTGTCGTCGGTCGCACTCCGGCCGTACAGGTGCTCGGCGCGGTTCCACGACTTCCGGTCCGCCCAGCTCAGGAACTTGTTCGCCGTCGAAAGGTACGTGCGGTCGCCGGTGATGCGGTAGAGCGCGTAGCCGGAGTAGATCTCCGCGGCGAGCGGCTCGGACGTCTTGTGGAGATGGAGCGTCTCCCACCAGACACCGCCTACGTGCGGGTCCCAGCCCGAGACGGCGATGAACCGGAAGGCGCGCTCCGCGTCGCGTAGGTCGCGCGCGTCGTGCGTGACCCGGTAGGCGTCCAGGAACGCCATCTCCCACCACCCGTTGTCGTCGAAGTACGTGTGGGCTCGCGGGTCGGTGATCCCCGGGTACTTCTCGTAGCCGCCGACGGGCCTGAGGTTCGGGTTGTAGTAGCGCTCGGCGCCACGTACGAACGCGCGCACCTCGGCGCGATTCGCTGCCGTCGGGTCGGCGATCGCGACCGCGTCGAGCGCCTCGAACAGGGGGACGCTCGACCAGAGCGAAGCGAGCGGCTTGTCCGGATGGGCGTGCGAGAGGCGCTGGTCGTACCAGTGCAGCCGGGGATTCCAGAACACGCGCTGCGTACGGGCGAGATCGGCCTCGGCCAGTGCGAGGAACTGGGCCGGCGTCTTCACCTGGAGGCGCGACTCGGCCTGGGCGGGGACCGTGACGAGGAGCGAGAGGCACGTGCCTGCGAGCAGGCTCCACCCAACGAGGGCCCGCCGCTCGCCGATCGAGCGCACAGTTATTACTGTGACACACATGGCAGAGCGCGAGATCGCCGACATCTATCTCAAGCTGCGGGAGCAGGCGCTCTCGTTCGGCGAGGTCGAGATCAAGGCGCCGCCGGTCGTGCCGGGCGGACGCGCGCTCGGCGTGATCATGGACATGGGCTACGACACCGCCATCGTCAGCGTCATGGGGCTCGCCGACGGGACGACCAGCATGTACGTCTCGAACGGCGGTGGGAAGATCGGCATGGGCGACCACTCGTCGGTCGCGCTCGCGAGCAAGCGGTGGGTCGAGGTCGCCGAGACGGCCAGCCCGGTCACCGAGACCGACGGCGACGAGCTGCCGCTGGACGGGACCGTCAGGTTCAACATCCTGACGACCGGCCCGAGGCTCTTCGCGGAGGCGCGCGAGAGCGAGCTCGGCTTCGACACGCACCCTTTGCACCGGCTCTACGCGGCGGGACAGGCGGTCATCACCGCGATGCGGCTCGTCGACGAGGCGGGCCCCGGTTAGGCTCGCCGTGTGAGGATCGCCGTCTGCCGCCCGCAGCAGCCTTTCGTGCGCGGAGGCGCCGAGATCTTCACGGACAAGCTGGTCGCGGAGCTCCGGGCTCGCGGGCACGAGGCGGACATCGTCAGCGTGCCCTTCCAGACGTGGCCGAACAAGCGGCTGCTCGAGAGCGGGCTGATGTGGAGGTTCGTCGATCTGCTCCCGGGCGGCTCGGCGCCGGCCGACCTCGTGATCGCGACGAAGTTCCCGTCGTACCTGATCGACCATCCGAACAAGGTCGTCTGGCTCGTGCACCAGTTCCGGCAGGCCTACGAGCTCGACCGCACGGAGCACGGGCAGTTGAGCGAGACGCGCTTCGACCGCGCGATCCGGGAGCGAATCACGGCTGCCGACCAGTTCGCGCTCGAGGGGGCGCAGAAGATCTTCGCGACGTCGCCGAACGTTGCGGGCCGGCTGCAGCGATCGACGGGCCTCGAGGCGGAGGTTCTCCCCCACCCGCCGCAGGAGCTCGCCTACCGGTGCGACCGCTACGACCCGTTCGTGCTCTCGGTCGGCCGGCTCGACCCGCTCAAGCGGATCGACCTGCTGCTCGAGGCGGCGGCGCTCGAACCGCGGCTGCGGGTCGTCGTGGCCGGCGACGGGCCGGATCGGGAGCGGCTCGAAGGGCTCGGCGGCGCCCTGGGAGACAGGGTGCGCTTCACCGGGCGCGTCGACGAGGCGGAGCTGGCCGACCTCTACGCGACCTGCCGGGCCGTCTACTACGCACCGATCGACGAGGACTTCGGGATGGTGCCGCTCGAGGCGTACCGCTCGAGCAAGCCGGTCGTCACGGCCACCGACTCAGGCGGGCCGCTCGACTACGTTCGGGCGGGCGAGACGGGTTGGGTGACCGAGCCGAATGCGGCGGCGCTCGCCGCGGTATGCGGGGAGGCAATCGCGAGCGAGGAGACCGCACGCCGTTACGGGGAGGCGGGCTATCCGCAGGCGGTGGCAATCACGTGGGACGGCGCGATCGAGCGCCTCGTCGGCTGAGCTTCTAGGTTCGGCGCTGGAGCCAGTAGAAGACGCCGAGCGGCGAGCTGTCGAGGATCGCGAGCCGGTAGCGCGGGCGCAGGTAGAGCGCGAGCAGGATCGCCGCGACGATCGCGACCGGCACGCAGATCCACGCGAGCGGCGTGATCAGGAGCAGCGGGTAGCTGAGGACGGTCACCACGCCGAGAAACGCGAGCGGAACCGACACCCATGGGGTGAAGAACGCCAGCACCCGGATCCGGTCCCGAAGGGCTCTCACGGCGCGATCTTATTCGTATGGGCCTCGAGGTAGGCGGCGTCGGCGAGGCGCTGCTGCTCTTCTTCCTCGGCGAGCACCCTGAGGAGGGCCCACGCGAAGGCGACGAAGATGATCGCCGTCTGCTCCGCATTCATCAGGATCCCGGCGAGGTTCTGGTCGCGGATCGGCGAGAGGCCCCAGAGGCGCGGCGCCCCGGCGTAGAACGAGTAGAGCGGCGAGGAGGCGAAGATGTATGCGAGCGAGAGCCACGGCGCGGTGACGAACGCGATCCCGAGGTACGCGAGCACGCCGAGCGAGCCGAGGCGGCGCGGCTCGCCGAGAACCGGCCACCAGAAGATGAGTCCGGCGGCGAGCAGCAGGGCGTGCTCGAGGTTGAGCGGCCAGTTCGCGCGCAGTGCCCAGTCGTAGAAGAACGCGAAGTGGACGCCGTACCAGACGACGATCCAGAGGATCAGCGCAACGGCGGGCCTCGTGACCGCTGCGAGCGGGCGGCCGCCTGCGGCGGCGACGCGTCGGCGCATCGGGGTGGTGAGTCCGATGATCACGAGCGGCGGGCCCCAGTCGGCCATGAGCGCGTTCTGGAGCAGGTGGGCGATCAGGAGGTAGTGGGCCGACAGCGTCTCGAGCGGCGAGTCGACCGGGACGGCGATCAGCAGCAGGCCGAGCGTGAAGATGGTGGCGCGGCCCGCGCCGGGCCGTTCTTCCGGCGGTGACCGGCGGACGTCGCGGATGTAGAGCGCGGCCGCCGCGAGCGCGAGGACGAGGAAGATCGGCTCGAAGCTGAAGCGGTAGGCGCCGCTCACGTCACGCCGGCTGCCCGGCGCCGACGAGGCTCGCGCGCCGCCGGCGGCGCAGCGCCGGGAGCAGGAGAAGCGCGGCGCAGGTGCCGAGGGTGAGGATCTGGTCGAGATTCATCACGATCCCGGCGAGCTGCTGGTCGTGCAGCGGCGAGAGGCCGAACACGCGGTGCGCCTGGTCGGCGTAGGCGGGGTAGAGCGGGCGGAGGCTGAAGATCAGCACGTCGGCGATCAACGTTCCCATGGCGAAGAGCGCGCCGATCATCGCGAGGCGGCGTCCGAGCGAGACGCGGTGGTGGCCGGCGGGGTCGATCAGGATCGTCCAGACGAGGAAGCCGGCGATCACGAAGCTCGCGTGCTCGAGGTCGTGGACGAGCGGGTGCCGGGCGGCCGCGTCGTAGGCGGCCGGGATGTGCCAGAGCCCGAACGCGAGCGCCCATGCGACGAGCACCGGCACCGGACGGAAAAGCCAGGACGCGAACCGCCGCAACCAGGCGGTGTGGCCGGCGGCGCTGAGGAGCGCGGTCGGAACGACGAAGAAGAGCAGCGGCCCGCGAAGCGCGACGAGGATCAGCGCCGGCGCGACGTCGGCGATCAGCACGTGCTGAAGCATGTGCGCGGAGAGCAGGTAGCGGTCGCCGAGCAGGTCGAGCGGCGAGACGAGCGGCAGCACGAGGATCGCCAGCCCGACCGCGAACAGCACGGCGCGGTACCACCCGGCATGGTCGGCGCGCCCGCGCCGCCGCAGTCGCAGGAACCCCTGCGCGAAGCACACGACCGCGACGGCGGCGAGCGCCACCACGAGCGGCTCGGCCGTCCACGGCGACGAGAGGCCGGGCGGGTTCACAACGCCTCGAATCCTACTTCGCCCGTTCCCAACACGGCCGCGCCGGCCACGCCCGGGGACAGTCCCCCGCCATGCCCGCAACGGCCCTGGCCTACCGAGACGCGTCTGGGGACTGTCCCCAAGACATGCCGCAGCGAGACACGTCCGGGGACAGTCCCCCGCCGTGGCCGCAACGGCCACGTTCTTCCGAGACGCGTCTGGGGACTGTCCCCGGACGTGTCTCGATACGGCCTGTCCGAAGAGGTGGTCTACGGGCCTCCTCAGGCGGATCACAGCGACCTCTGAGGAGCCGAGCGGATCCTTGCTGCATCAACCAAGCAAAGGAGACCGATGACACCTCACACCTCACTCAGACGCGAAATCGACTCGGCGCTCGCCGACGTGGTTCGCGACGGGATCGCCCGCTCGATCGCCGTTGTCGGGCTCGCGGGCGTGGCGTTGATCCACGTGCTCGACCTGCCGGGGACGTTCGACTCGCAGGCCTACAAGGGCTGGCTCTACCTCGGCCTGATCGCCGGTTGCGTGCTCACCGCGGCGGCGCTCGTCCGCACCAGCGACCCGCGAGCGTGGCTCGCAGCGATGCTGCTCCCACTCGGAGCGATGGCCGGGTTCGTCATATCTCGCACCGTCGGGATCCCCGGCGGTGCGGACGACATCGGCAACTGGACGGAGACGCTCGGCCTCGCGTCGCTCTTCGTCGAAGGCTCGCTCATCGCGCTAGCCGCCGGCGTCATCCACGCGCGCTCGAGCGCCCGCAACCCCGCCCCCGCGCTCGCCCGCGCCTGGTCGCAGGCGGTGGCTCGATGATCCGCGCCGCCGTCATCGCCACCGTCGCCGCCCTCGCGCTCGCCACCCAGCCCGCGCTCGCCGCCTCCACCGCAGTCAGCACCAACTGGTCGGGGTATGCCGTCAGCGGCACCACCTACAAGTCCGTCAGCGGAACCTGGGCTCAGCCCACGGCGAACTGCACCTCCACCTCCGCCGCGACCAGCTCCTCCGCGTTCTGGGTCGGGCTCGGCGGCAACTCGACCACGTCGAACGCCCTCGAGCAGACCGGCACCGAGGTCGACTGCCTCGCCGACGGCACCGCCCGCTACTCGGCCTGGTACGAGCTCCTCCCGGCCGGCTCGGTGAAGGTCGCCCTCAAGATCCACGCCGGCGACCGCATCTCGGCCTCGGTCAAGGTGAACGGCACCGCCGTCACGGTATCGCTGAAGAACGCGACCACCGGCAAGAGCTTCACCAAGACGCTCAGGATGGCCGCACCCGACATCTCCTCCGCCGAATGGATCGCCGAGGCGCCCTCAACCCTCACCCCGGGCGGAACGGCAGTCCTGCCGCTCACCGACTTCGGGACGGTGAGCTTCAAGAGCGCCGCAGCCATCTCGACCGCCGGTCACACCGGCACCATCTCCGACTCCGCCTGGACGGCGACGAAGATCCAGCTCGAGTCCGAATCCTCCAACCGCGGCCCCGGCGGGCCCTACGGCCCCTACACCGCCGACGCCACGACCGGCGCCACCGCCACGCCGACCAGCCTCACAGCAGCCGGCAGCGCCTTCGCCGTCACCTGGAATGCCGTGCCGGAGCTGTGATCGACTCACAGGCGATTCACAGCTTCGGCACGGTATTTCTCAGACAACCCACAGCTACACCAGACAGACTTGCCCTCATGAACACACCCACCGAGACCACGAACGCCCGCATCCTCGTCGTCGACGACGAGCCCGCGATCGTCGACGCCGTCGCGACCGCCCTCCGCTACGAGGGGTTCGAGGTCGAGGAGGCCGCGAACGGCCGCGACGCCCTGTCGACCACGATGACCTTCGAGCCCGACCTGATCGTCCTCGACTGGATGCTCCCCGACATCGACGGCCTGGAGGTCGGTAAGCGCCTCCGCGAGCGCGGCTTCAAGACCGCGATCCTCTTCCTCACCGCCAAGGGCGGCGTCGAGAACAAGGTCGAGGCGCTCCGCGCCGGCGGCGACGACTACGTCACGAAGCCCTTCAGCCTCGCCGAGATCGTCGCCCGCGTGCAGGCGATCCTCAGGCGGACCGGCAGCGAGCTCCCCGGCGACGTCCTCCGCTACGGCGACCTCGTCCTCGACGAGGGCCGCCACGAGGTCTTCCGCTCCGACAGCCGGATCGACCTGACCGCGACCGAGTTCAACCTGCTCCGCTTCTTCCTGCTCAACCCGCGCCGCGTGCTCTCGAAGGGCCAGATCCTCCAGCACGTGTGGCGCTACGACTTCGGCGGCAACACGAACGTCGTCGAGACCTACGTGAGCTACCTGCGCCGCAAGCTCGACGCCGCCGGCCCACCGATGATCAAGACGGTGCGCCAGGCCGGCTATATGCTCGAAGCCGAGCGACGGTAGCCCGTGCTCAGGCGGCTCTCGCTGCGCGCCCGCCTGCTGATCGGCGTGATCGTCCTCGCCGCAGCGGGTCTCATCGCCGCGGACCTCGCCACGTACGCAGCGCTCAAGTCGTTCCTCTACGACCGCGTCGACAGCACGCTCAACTCGACCCACCCCGGGGTCGAGCATGTCCTCTTTCCCACTCGCGGCCCCAACGGCGGCCCCGGCCCCGGCGGGAACCTGCAGGTTCTCTTCAACTCGATCCCCGGCTACTGCATCCAGGTGCGGCAGACGAACCAGGCGATCCTCCAGAGCGGATGCATCCCCGAGTTCGGCGACTCGACGGCAGCCCCCGGCCCGAAGCTCCCGGCGAAGATCACGCTCCCCGCAACGACAACCGGTGACGGCGACCGCGTCCGCTTCCTCACGGTCGGCGCGATCAGCGGTGGAGACCGCTACCGCGTCCGCGCATCGATCGAGCCCAGCGCCCCGAACCGGATCCTGCTGATCGCCGCCCCGCTGAACAGCGTCGACAGCACGCTCCACCGCCTGCTCCTGATCGAGCTGCTCGTCACCGCCATCGCGCTGCTCGCCATGACCGTCGTCGGCCTCTGGGTGATCCGCATCGGCCTGAAGCCTCTCGACGCGATGGGAAAGACAGCCGCCGCGATCGCCGCCGGCGACCTCTCGCAGCGCGTCGAGGAGGACGACCGCACCGAGGTCGGAAGGCTCGGCCTCGCGCTGAACAGCATGCTCGCCCACATCGAGGAGGCCGTCAGCGCGCTCGAGGCCTCCGAGAGCAAGCTTCGCCGGTTCGTCGCCGACGCCTCGCACGAGCTTCGCACCCCGCTCGCCGCCGTCCGTGCCTACGCCGAGCTCTTCACCCGCGGCGCCGCGAGCCGGCCCGACGATCTCGAGCGCTCGATGAAGGGCATCAGCCGCGAGTCCGAGCGGATGAGCGTGCTCGTCGACGACCTGCTCCTCCTCGCCCACCTCGACGAGGGCCGGCCGCTCACGCTCGAGCCGATCGCGTTCGAGGACGTCGTCGCCGAGGCGATCGAGACCGCGAAGACGCTCGAGCCCGACCGCCCGCTCGAGGCCGACCTGACGCCGAGCACCGTCCTCGGCGACCACGACCGGCTGCGACAGGTGATCGACAACCTGCTCGGGAACGTCCGTGCCCACACGCCACCCGACGCCACCGCTCCGCAGGTGACGCTCACCCATGACGGCGAGACCGCCGTGCTCGCGGTCGCCGACTCGGGCCCCGGCATGGACGAGGAGACCCGGGCCCACGTGTTCGAGCGCTTCTACCGCGCCGACCCCTCGCGCGCCCGCGCGAGCGGTGGCGCCGGCCTCGGCCTCGCGATCGTCGACGCCGTCGTCGAGGCGCACGGCGGCACCGTCGAGGTCGAGTCGGAGCCCGGCGCGGGGACGACAATCCGCGTGCGCATCCCGCTCGCTCCCTAGGCGCTCTCACCGGCGGCTCATCGGCGGCCCCTACGTTCGAGGCTCGACCCCTTCGAAAGGAGCCAGCTTGAAGCGCCTGAAATTGCTCGTGACCGGAACCGCGACCCTAGCCCTCGTTCCCGCCACCGCCCAGGCGGCCACCGGCCCGCAGCTCTGGTCGCAGGCCGGCTGCGGCGGCTGCCACACCCTGAACGCCGCCGGATCGACCGGAACGAACGGCCCGAACCTCGACTCGCTCCGCCCCTCGGCGAGCGCAGTCGCCGAGCCAGGTCACCTACGGCGGCGGCGGGATGCCCTCGTTCGGCGGCTCCCTGTCCTCGACCGACATCCAGGCCCTCGCCGGCTGGGTCTCGCAGTCGGCCGGCGGCTCCCAGGCGAGCGCCGTCGCGGCGAGCGGGCTCTCGACGACCGCGACCGCCCGCGTCCAGCGCGACCTGAAGAAGCTCGGCTTCTTCCACGGCCCCGTCACCGGCTACTACGGCCCGCTGACGACCGCAGCCGTCAAGCGCTTCCAGCGCTCGGCCGGTCTCAAGGCCGACGGTCTCTGGGGCCCGAAGAGCGCGAGAGCGCTCCGGCACCGCCTCTAGCTCTCAGCAGTTTCTTAGCTCCGTCACATCGACCTCTCATCGACCGCAAGGAAACTGGCTCCTATGAAAACGCAACTTGCAGCAGCCCTGAGCGCGCTGACGATCGCGGTGCCCGCCGGCCAGGCGGTCGCCGCGACGCGCTCGGCCGGCACGGCCACCGCCACGAAGGTCGTCACCCGGAAGCTCGTCGGGACGACCGCCACCGCAGGCCAGTGGGGGAGCGTCAAGACGATCGTCACCGCCAAGATCACCACGAAGAACGGCAAGAAGACGATCCGCTACACCGACCTCGGCGGCAACTACAGCTACCACACGAGCCGCTCGCAATACATCATGTCGCAGTCGCTCCCGATGCTCCGCCAGGAGTTCCTGAGCGCCCAGAGCGCGAACATCCAGGGCGTCTCCGGCGCGACCGACACGAGCCAGGCCTTCGAGCAGTCCTTGCAGTCAGCCCTGCTGAAGCTCTCGAAGTAGCCCCGAACGAGAGCCGGCGGCCCGCCCGGCCGGAAGCGACAACCAGACATCGGACGCTCCGGGATCGGGCGAGACGCCGGCCTCGCCGCCGTGGGCCTCGGCGATCGACCGAACGATCGCCAACCCGAGCCCGCTCCCGCTGCGCGGCCGCGCCTCGTCGGCTCTGCTGAACCGGTCGAACGCCCGCGCCGCGAAGCCCGCCGGGAACCCGGGGCCGTCGTCCGCGACATGCAGCTCGACCCGCCCGTCGCGGCGAACGGCAGACAGCCTCACGGTCCCTGCCCCGTGCACGAGCGCGTTGTCGACGAGGTTCCCGATCGCCTGCTCGACCCGTTTCACGTCGGCCTCGACGGTGAGCTCCTCGTCGACCTCGACCTCGATCGTGCGACCCACGTCCTCGGCGCGCGCCTCGAACCGAGGTGCGACGGCCGCGTACAGGTCGCTCACCGTGACCGTGTCGGGATGCACCGTCAGCTTCCCCTGGTCTGCGCGCGCGATCACGAGCAGGTCGGCCGCGAGCGAGGTGAGCCGCTCGGTCTCCTCTGCGGCCGACCGGATCGCATCCTCGAGCTCGGCGTTCGAGCGCGGATGGCGAAGCGCGAGCTCGAGCTCGGTCCGAAGCAGGGCGAGCGGCGTGCGCAGCTCGTGCGAGGCGTCGGCGACGAATCGCCGCTCGTGCTCGAAGGCCGTCTCGAGCCGCTCGAGCATCTCGTTGAGCGTCTCGGCGAGCCGCGACACCTCGTCGCGCGCCGGCGGTACGGGCAGCCGGTTGCCCGGAGTCGCCGCCGAGATCGCGCTCGCCTTGCGTCGCATCGCCTCGACCGGCCGAAGCGCGGCGCCCGCCAGCAGGTACCCGCCGAGCGTCGCGAGCAGCAGCGCCAGCGGCAACGCCAGGAACAGCTCGCGGCGGAGATCCTCGAGCGACTCCGCCCGTGTGCCGAGCGAGGTCGCGAGCACGAGCGCGCTCGCCTGCTTGCCCGAGCGCGGTATCGCCAGCAGCCGCCAGCGTCCGGAGTGGCCGGGGATCGACACCGTCGCGCGCACCGAGCCGCCGCCGGCCACCATCCGTGCCTGGCTCGCGGTGAGGAGCGCCGGCAGGCCGGCCGGGTCCGAGAGCGACACGGCGCCTCGACCCGTGAGCACCTGGGCGAAGCTCACTCCGCTGTCGGATTCCCTGTCGACCGGTGGACGCCCCTTGTCGAGCCGGAGCGTCACCGAGGTCGCCTTGGCGAGCAGGGTCTGGTCGGCGGAACGCAGGAGCGTCGAGCTGACGCGGACGTAGACGAATGCACCGACCGCTGCCAGCACGACCGCCATCGCGAGCGCGAACGGGAGGGTCAGGCGGAGCCGGATCGGGATCCGATTCATCCTGCGCTCAGACGGTACCCCACGCCGCGCACGGTCTCGATCGAGTGGCGGCCGAACGGACGGTCGACCTTCTCGCGCAGGTAGCGGATGTAGACGTCGACGACGTTCGACTGGCTCTCGAACGCGAGATCCCACGCCGCGTCGAGGAGCTGGACGCGCGAGAGCACCTCCCCCGGCCGGCGCATGAACGCCTCGAGCAGGACGAACTCCTTGGCGGTCAGGTCGAGCTCGTCGTCGCCGCGCCAGGCGCGGTGCGTCGCAGGGTCGAGCCTGAGGTCGTCGACCTGGAGGGCGGTCGGCCGTTCGGAGGGTGCGCGGCGCGCCAGCGCCCGCAGCCGCGCGAGCAGCTCGCTGAAGGCGAACGGCTTGACGAGGTAGTCGTCGGCGCCCGTGTCGAGCCCCTCGATCTTGTCCTCGATCGCGTCGCGCGCGGTGAGCATCAGCACCGGCGTCCAGATGCCGCGGGCGCGCAAGCTCGTGCAGGTGGCGAAGCCGTCGATCCCCGGAAGCATGACGTCGAGGACGATCGCGTCGTAGGGCGCGGCGCCGGCCATCCAGAGCGCCTCCTCGCCGGTCGGGGCGAGATCGGTCGGATGACCCTCCTCGCCGAGACCCCGGACGAGCAGCCGGCCGAGCTTCGGCTCGTCCTCGACAACCAGGATGCGCATGCGCGAGATCGTCCCTCCGGAGATGAACGCTGCATGAAGAGGTGGCTCATGGGCCTCTCATCGCCTCTGGTCAACTGGCTGCGATGGCCGAACTGACCAGCACTCAGGCGCTCGAGCGGCCGTCTCCCGCACTCGAGCGCTCCTCGGCGGCGCGGCTCGGCAACCACCGCCTCACGGCGCTCGTCGGGCTCGTCCTGCTGCTCGGCCTGGCGGTCGAGGGAGCGACGATCCCGTTCCTCGGCTCGCTGCTCTCGGTTCACATCTTCGTCGGGATGCTGCTCCTCGGGCCGGTCGCGCTCAAGCTCGCGCAGCACCGGCTACCGGATGGCCCGCTACTACACGCGCGGCCCGCGAGTACGTCCGGCTCGGCCCGCCCGCTCCGCTGATGCGCGTGCTCGTCGCCCCGGTGCTCGTGCTCTCGACGCTGTCGCTGTTCGGAACGGGGGTCCTGCTGCTCGCCGTTCCCCATCGCGGCACCGTCTCGATGCTGCACAAGGCGAGCTTCATCGTCTGGGTCGGTGTGATGTCGATCCACGTCCTCGCCTACGCGCTCCGCGCCGGTCGAGGCGTGGCCGCCGACTTCATGGATGCGCTGCCACGCGGACGCTGGCTGCGGATCACCCTCACCCTCCTGGCGATCGTGGCCGGAGTCGTGATCGCGGTCGAGACCTACCCCCTCGCCCATCCCTGGCTCAACCACCACACTGGCCGGCGGGACGGCTGAGCCGTGATTCGGGCCGGGTTGACGCGCTGCTCGGCGCCGCCGCGATCGCAGCGCTCGCCGGGTGCGGCTCCTCGACCCCGGCGCCGACGACGACCGCGTCCTTCGGCACGCCGAACAAGCCGGTCGTCGCGAAGCCGCGCACCGATCCGGCGTACGTCGCACTCGGCCTGCCCACGGTGCATCCGGGCCCGCTTCCCGGGTACATGCTGATCGCCGACCGCAACAACAACCGCACGCTGATCGTCTCCCCCACCGGCACGATCGCGTGGAGCTACGACCGCCTGAGCGGCCCCGACGACGCGTTCTTCACCCCGGGCTGGCGCTCGATCATCACGAACGAGGAGTTCAACGACACCCTGCGGCAGGTCTCGCTGCGGGCCAAGCGCGTGACCTGGGAGTACGGCCACGCAGGGCATCGCCGGCTCCTCGCCCGGCTACCTGAACACGCCCGACGACGCGTATGCGCTCCCGAACGGCAACGTGACCGTGGCCGACATCAAGAACTGCCGGATCGTCGAGCTCTCCCGGAGCGGCCACGTCGTCCGGGTGCTCGGCGGCAGCTGCACCCACGATCCGCCGAACGGCTTCTCGAGCCCGAACGGCGACACCCCGTTGCCCGACGGCGGGCTGCTCGTCACCGAGATCGGCGGCTGGATCGACCGTCTCGCCGCCAACGGCAGCCTCGTCTGGTCGGCGCGCTCGCCGGTCAGCTACCCCTCCGACGCACAGCTTCTCCCGAACGGGCACGTGCTCGTCGCGTCCTTCACCTACCCCGGCCGGATCGTCGAGATGACGCCCTCGGGCCAGGTCACGTGGTCGTTCGGCGCGAGCTCCGGGCCGAACATGCTCGACAAGCCGTCCCTCGCCGTGAGGCTGCCGAACGGGATGATCGCCGCGAACGACGACTACAACGACCGCGTGATCCTGATCGACCCGCGCACCAAGCAGATCGTCTGGCAGTACGGCCACACGGGTGTCCCCTCTGCGGCGAACGGCTACCTGTCGAAGCCGGACGGGATCGAGTTCCTGCCGGCCAAGGTCGTCGGCGGCCCGTCTACCGCGGCGCGGATGACCACCGCAGCGGGAGTGCGCGTCGCGACGGTCGGCCACCTGCCTTCGGCCGCATCCCGGCTTGCCGTGGTCTCGGTCGGCGGCGGCCGCGTGATGGCCCTCGGCGGCCTCGTCAACGGCTCGTCGTCGACCGAGATCCTGGCCGGCAAGCCCGGCAGCCTCGAGCAGGTCGGGACGCTCCCGATCGCGACCCACGACGACGCGGCGGTGCTCCTCGGCCGCAGCATCTATCTGCTCGGTGGCGGCCAGGTGACCTCGAGCGACGCGATCGTCCGCATCTCGACCTCGGGCGCCGCGCGCAAGGCCGGCTCGATCGGCGAGCCGCTCTCCGATCTCGGGGCCACGGTCGTCGGCAACACGGCCTACCTTGCCGGCGGCTACACGGGCTCGCAGTACGCGACCGGGATCCTCGCGTTCCGCGGCCATACCCCCCACCTCGCGGCCCGGCTGCCCGTCGGGCTGCGGTACGCAGGCGTCGCGGCGCTCGACGGCCAGATCTACGTCGCCGGCGGGATCACGACGAGCGGCACGAGCAGTGCCGTCTACCGGTTCGACCCGGCCACCGGGGTCGTCTCGCAAGTGGCGACGCTGCCGCAGCCGGTCGCGCATGCGCCGCTCGTGGCGCTCGGCGGCTCGCTCTACCTGATCGGCGGCGACGGCAGCTCGGCGATCGAGCGGATCGGCCCCAACGGCTCGGTCGCAGTCGCGGGCCACCTTCCGACGACGCTCGCGAATGCCGCCGCCGTGACGATCGGAGACGCGATCTACGTCTTCGGCGGCGACGGATCGAACACCGTCCTCCGCGTCACTCCCCGGGCGTAAGCCAGGCCGCGGCGGTCCCGCGGACGCGCAGCACCACACGGCTCCCGATCTCGGGCGCCTGCGGGCCGGGCAGGCGAGCGAGGATCTCGAACCCGGGGCGCTCGCCGGGCGGCGGCCCCCATGCGGGCTGGTCGATCCGGACGCTGACGAGCACGTCGTGCCCGTGGAACTCGCGGCTCGCGACGACGCCGCGCGGCACGCCGCCGTCGCCGGCCGCGAGCTCGATCTGCTCCGGCCGGACGAGGATGCCGACCGCGCAGGGCTCGGACGCCGGAACATTGAGCTCCACCCCGATCTCGCCGAGCACCGACTGCACGACGCCGTTCTCGAGCCGGCCGAGCAGCAGGTTTCCGTGGCCGACGAAGCGCGCGACCTCGCCGTTCACCGGCCGGGTGTAGAGGATGTGCGGCTCGGCGCACTGCACGATCGAGCCGCGTTGGAGCACCGCCACCTTGTCCGCGACCGACAGTGCCTCGTCCTGGTCGTGCGTGACGAGGATCGCGGTGGCGCCGGCGGCGGCGAGCACGTCGACGACCTCGCGGCGCATGCTCGTGCGCAGCTCGACGTCGAGCGAGGAGAACGGCTCGTCGAGCAGCACGAGCGCCGGGCGCGCAGCGAGCGCGCGGGCGAGCGCGACGCGCTGGCGCTCGCCGCCCGAGAGGTGGTGCGGGAGCCGCTTCTCGAAACCGCTGAGCCCGACCATGTCGAGCAGCTCCGACACGCGCGCGTCGATCGTCGCCCGGTTCTTGCCGACCCGGCCGGAGCGCAGCCCGAAGGCAACGTTCCCCGAGACCGTCAGGTGCGGGAAGAGCGCGCCTTCCTGCGGCACGTAACCGACGCGTCGCTTCTCCGGCGGCACGAACTGCTTGGGCCCCTCGACCACCTGGCCGCCGAGCGCGATCGTTCCCTCGTCGGCGTGGTCGAAGCCGGCGAGGAGGCGCATCAGGGTCGTCTTGCCGCTTCCCGACGCGCCGAGGATCGCGGTCAGCGAGCCCGCCTCGATCTCGAGCGAGACGCCGTCGAGCACGACCCGCTCGCCGAACGACTTCCGCAGGCCGGAGACCGACACCGAGACCGACTTCTCGGCGCTCATGATGCAGCCGCGATCCGCTCGAACCAGCGACCGAGCAACAACCCCGGCAGCAGAGCCACGAGCAGCAGCGCGAAGGCGTACGGCGCCGCGGCCCCGTACGAGAAGTCGCTCGTGAAAGCCCAGAAGCCCGTCGCCAGCGTGTTCACACCCGTCGGGTGCAGGATCAGCGTCGCGGTCAGCTCCGTCGAGGCGCTGATGAAGACGAGCGAGAAGCCCGCGATCAGCCCCGGCGCGATCACCGGCAGCGTGATCCGCGCGAGCACCGACACCCGTCCGTGCCCGAGCGATCGCCCCACCTCCTCGAGCCCGGGCGGGGCCTGCGCGATCCCGGCCCGCACCGAGACGAGCGCGAGCGGGAAGAACATGATCGCGTAGGCGAAGATCAGCTCGAAGCTCGAGAGGTAGAGATTCGGCACGAAACGGATCGTGAAGTAGACGAGGGACAGCGCGACCACGATCCCGGGGAGCGCCTGGACGATGTAGGTGGAGCGCTCCATCGCGACCGTCGTGCGGCTTCGGTGGCGCTCGACGAGGATCGCGATCGGCACCGCGGCGACCGTCGCGAGCGCGGCGGCGGCGCCACTGTAGAGCGCCGTGTTCACGGCCGCCTGGACGATCGAGACCGGCGGCAGAGTCGACGACGTCCCCTGGACGAACCAGTAGGCGAGCGCGTAGACGGGCAGCCCGATCGCCGCAGCGAGCAGCGCGACCAGCCCGAGCACGACGGGCACCGTCCACTTCCCGAGCGCGACGCGCACGGCGGGCCGCGCGATGTGGCTGCGCCGCGCGGTGCCGGCCCGCCCGCGCCCGGCAGCCTCGCCGAGGAGCACCATCAGCCCGAGCAGGACGAGCACGAGCGAGAGCGCGCAGCCGACGGTCGTCGAGTAGCCGCGCTGGAACTCGGTGTAGATCTGCGTCGTGAACGTCTGGAAGCGCAGGATCTCGAACGTGCCGAACTCGGCCAGCAGGATCAGCGCCACGAGCAGCATCCCGCCGAGCAGCGCAGGCCGGATCTGGTACAGCGTGACGCTGAAGAACGTCCGCAGCCGCCCGCGCCCGAGCCCGCGGGCGACATCCTCGAGGGCCGGATCTGCGCTCCGCAGCGACGCCGCGACCGGCAGATAGACGAGCGGGTAGCTGCCGAGCGTCATCACGAGCACCGCCCCCCAGTACCCGTTCACTGAGGGGTCGATCGAGATCCAGCTGTAGGCGAGCACGAAGTCGGGCACGGCGAGCGGCAGGACGAGCACGATCGCCCAGAAGCGCCGCCACGGGAGGTTCGTCCGCTCGACGCAATACGCGACCGCGACGCCGATCACGCCACAGAGGAATGTGACGGCGACCGCGAGCCTGACCGTGTTCCAGATCAGCGTCAGCGTCAGGTGGCGGAAGATCAGCGGCTGGAGGGTCGACCAGCCGACATGCGCCGCCTGCATCAGCAGGAAGATCAGCGGGAGCAGCACGGCCGTGACCACGACCGTCCCGGCGCCGAGCAGGCTCGGCGGCGCCGGCCGTGCATCGACGTCGTGACCAGCGGCGAGCTCCGGAATAGTCGTCATGGGTAGATCGGGCAGGTCACCCGATCTGTTCTACAGCAGGCTGGCCTGGCGCAGGAGAGCGAGCGAGGCGGCACCGTCACCGAGCTGCTTCACCGTGATCGGGTCGGGCCGCAGGCTCGCGAACGGCACGAGCGGCTTGGCGGTGACCACGCCCGATCCGAGCGGGTACTCGTAGCTCTGGTCGTGGGCGAGGATCTCCTGGCCCTGCTTGCTGACGAGGAACGCCAGGAACTTCTGCGCCTCCGCCTGGTGCTTGCTCGAGGAGAGCGCGCCCGCGCCGGCAACGTCGATCACGTACCCCGCATCGCCGTCCGCGAAGAAGTGCTCGGCCGAATGGATCTTCTTGGCGCCGAGCTCGTCCTTGAGGCGATACCAGTAGTAGTGGTTGATCACGCCGACGAGCGCCTGGCCGTTGTTGACCTGCGCGACGAGCGACTCGTTGTCGGGATAGATATGCCCTTTTGCGTTCGTGCGGAGTGCCTGCAGCCACTTCTCGGCGGCGGCCTTGCCGTAGCGCGCCGCGACCGCGGTCACGATCGGCTGGAAGTCGGTCTCGGTCGGAGCGAGGGCGAGCTTGCCCTTCCACTTCGGGTCCGCGAGATCCATGATCGAGCGCGGCAGCTGGGAGGCCTTCAGCTTGCTCGTGTTGTAGACCATCGTGCTGACGCGGGCCGAGACGCCCTCCCAGTCCTTCCTCGGGCGAGCTGTACTTGGCCGAGGTGTCGGCGAGGGTCGAGTCGTCGACCTTCGTGAGCAGCCCGCGCTCACCGAGCGCCTCGAGCGGCGGGGAGTTCTCGGTCACGAAGACGTCGGCCGGAGACTTCGAGCCTTCCTGGATGATCTGCGCCGCCAGCGTTCCCTCGTCGTCGGAGCGGATCGCGACCGGGATCCCCGTGGCCTTGGTGAATGCCGCGGCGAGCGCGGACACGCTCTGCGGGTGCTGGCCGCTGTAGACGGTGAGCTCCTGCTTGCCGGACGACGTCGACCCGTTGACTGCGGCGATCACAGCGACGACCGCGATGACTGCGACCACGGGTGCTGCGAAGGCAAGGACTCGGCGCACGCTTTTCCCTTTCGTCGAGACGGGGCCCGACCGGGCGCCGTAGGAGAACTTGTAAGGCACACCTTACACCAGCTATCCCGCGACATGCGTTATGGACTTTGTAACGGATCTACCTACATATGGTGTACCGATGGCGAACGCTCTCGTGCGGCCACCGGGGCCGCGGCTTGCGAACGGGATCACCACTCACATCGAGCGGCGGCCGGTCGACGTCGAGCTCGCGCGGGCGCAGTGGGCCGCGTACGTCGCCGCGCTCGAGTCGGCGGGCTGGAGCGCGGTCGAGATCGCACCCGCCGACGACTGCCCGGACGCGGTCTTCGTCGAGGACGCGCTCGTCGTTCACGGCGGGCTCGCGGTCGTCACGCGGCCCGGCGTAGAAGCCCGGCGCGCCGAGCTCGAGACCGCCGAGGCAGCGGTGCGCGCACTCGGCTTCCCGGTCGCGAGGATCGAGGAGCCCGGCACGCTCGACGGCGGCGACGTGCTCACCGTCGGCGACACGACCTACGTCGGCACCGGCGGGCGCACGAACAGCGAGGGCGCCCGCCAGCTCGGCCGCCTGCTCGGAACGACCGTCGTCGAGGTACCCGTCGCCGGCGTCCTGCACCTGAAGACCGCGGTCACCGCCCTTCCCGACGGCACGATCGTCGGCCACCTTCCACCCGCCGTGCCGTTCCCCGCCTTCCGGCCCGTTCCGGAGGAGTCGGGCGCACACGTCGTAGTGCTCGACGAGCGCCGCATCCTGATCGCGGCCGACTGCCCGCGCAGCGCGGAGCTCTTCGCCTCGCTCGGCTACGAACCGGTCGTCGTCGACATCGGCGAGTTCCAGAAGCTCGAGGGCTGCGTGACCTGCCTGTCTGTATTGCTTTAAGCGCGAACGTAGACGAGGTCGAGGAACACGTTTCCGCGGCCCCCCGTGTACTCCCGGGCGTAGTCGTCGCGGATGAAAGCCTGGTCGTGCTGCAGCCGCGCGAGCAGCATCGGCAGGTCGTCGTCTGGCTCGAGCAGCCCGAACTCGGAGAGGAAGAGCCCATCGCCCTTCGCGACGGGCGTGCCGCTGCTCTCCTTGGCGCTCCCGTGCGGGACCGAGAACACGGTCCCCGTGCCCTCGAGCGCCGAGGCGAGGTCGGCGAAGTTCACGTCGTTCGTCACCTGGAGCACGTGCTTGGCCTCGTTCCCGTAGACGCGGAAGAAGCTGCGCGGGAAGTCGTCGCCCGCCAGATCGTCGTAGGTGACGTCGGCGAAGGACGGCAGCATCGATTGCGGGCTCGCGTACTTGTCGAGCGCGGTGAACGGCTCGGCGAAGCCGTAGTCGTGCACGAGCAGCATCCCGCCCGGGCGCAGCGACCCCGCGAGCCCGGAGACGAGCTCGACCCAGTCGGGCGAGTGCGCGGTGATCGTGCCGGGGGCGATCCCGTCGAGCGCGGCGCCTCCTGGGTCGCGCGCCTCGACCCGCATCGTCCAGTGCTCGTCGCCGCCGCGCGCCACCGGGACGGCCTCGTAGCGCTTGCCCTCAGCGTCGGCGAAGAAGGCGCGGCAGGGCATGTCGTCGAGGAGCTCGTTGAGGATGATGAAGTCGAACGGCTCCGTGTTCGAGCGGGCGAACTGATTGGCCTCGGCGTGGACGAGCCCGAGGTTGACGTTCAGCTCGTCGTTGATCACGGCGAGCGCCACCATCGCCGGCTTCGGCGGCGGCTCGCCGAGCGGCGTCGGGTGCCCGGCCGGGCCGCGGACGACGCGGTCGAAGTAGCCGTACTCCTCGCCCCAGGTCGCGACCGCCTCGAGCGCGGGGCGCGCGTACTCGACGGCGAGGTAGTCGACCCGGTCGATCTCGGTGCGGCGGTTGGCGCGCGCGATCCCGATCTCGTTGATCAGCGCGCGGGCGAAGCCGCATTCGTTGGCGCCGATCTCGAGGATCCGGATCTGCTGCCGCCCGACGTCGGCTGCCTGGTGCTCGATCAGCCGCGCGATCGCGAACGGATGGCCGCCGATCGACGCCTCCGTGATGAACGAGATCTCGCCCGCGACAGTGTTGTAGTAGAGCGAGTTGACCTCGCCCTTCGTCAACCACCCGTTCTCCGCCATTCTCCGGACCTCCGTCACCCGCCAGTGCGACGTTCGCCGGTGCCAAGGTATCCCGGGTGAGGCTCTTAGTCCAGGGCCGAGGCAAAGCTCGCCGCGACGAGCTCCCAGCCGCCGGCCGAGCCGTAGCTCGCGCGGGTGACGCCCGCGTCGGCGTAGGCCTCCCAGCCCGAGTGGACGATCTCGACGCGCGTCCCGCCGTCGACCGGCTCGAAGGTGACGGTGACGTTCGTCGGCGGGTTCTCGGGGTTGACGTGCCAGGTGTAGGAGAGCCGGTTCGGCGGCTCCCAGCCGTCGATCCGGGCCCAGTGACGGCGGACGCTGCCGGTCTCCTCGTAGATCTCGCCGCCGACCCCGGGCTCGAGGACGAGCCGCTCGGGCACCGCGCCCTCGAACGCGGCGACCGAGTGCGTGTGCAGCGGCCACCAGTTCGGCCATCTGGAGCGGTGAAGACCTCCCACGCCCGCTCCGGCGAGACCGCAACCGTCACGGCCGTCTTGATCGGCGCGATCGTCTCGGTACTGCTCATGTCTCTCCTCTCTCGGCGGCCGCCTTGAACCCGGCGAGCGCGTCCGTCCAGAACTGCTCGAAGTAGGCGCGAACCTCGGCCAGGCCTTCCGGCGCGATCCCGTAGATCCGGCGGGTTCCCTCCCGCCGCTCGCTCACGAGGCCGGCGTCCTTGAGCACGCGCAGGTGCTGTGACACGGCGGGGCGGCTCACGGGCATTCCCGCGGCGAGCTCGCCGACGGCCATCGGGTGCTTCCCGAGGCGCTCGAAGACGGCGCGCCGGGTCGGATCCCCGAGCGCCTCGATCACCTGTCCGTAAGTTGCCACTTACGGTAAGTTAGCGCTTACGGTTAGCTCGCGTCAAGTGCCTGCGCGGCGGACACGACCTGGTCGGTCGTGAACGGGTAGAGGAAGAGCGCGCGCTCGTCCCCGTTCGCGTCGATCAGGTAGGCGGCGCCGGTGTGGGTGATGTAGCGCACCTTGACGCCGGCGATCGTCTTGTTGGTGACCTCGACGCCGACGTCGTAGGGCTTCCAGACGCGGGCGAGCTCGGCGTAGGTTCCGGTTCCCCAGCGCCAGGTCGGCCCGAGCTTCCAGTGGGCGGCGTCGGCCTTGAAGTTCGTGGCGGTGTCGGCCCAGGGGTCGACGCTGACCGAGACGATCGCGGGCGCCTTCGCGCCGAGCTTGGCGGCGGCCTCGGTGAGGATGCTGGCCTCGCGCGGGCAGAAGTCGCGGCAGAGCGGATCGATGAAGGTCACGATCGCCGACCGGCCGTGCAGCGACGCGAGGCTGAAGCTCTTGCCGTGCTCGTCGGTCAGCGTGAAGGCGGGCGCCGGGCGGGCGCCGGCGGGCCAGGTCGAGACGGCGGAGTCATCGGCGCTCGGGTTCGAGTGCTTGTGCGAGAGGGCGACCATCGCCCCGATCGCGACGCCGATCCCGAGTGCCGCGCCCCAGATCGCCCAGCGCGCGCGGTACACCTTCTGGCGCCGCGAGGTCGGCTGTGGCAGCTGGCGGGTCGGCTTCCATCCCCGCCGGTCACCATACCGGGGCTACTTCGCGCGGCGGCGCAGCAGGATCGGCCCACCAGATCCCGACGGCGGCCAAAGCCACGAGCGGAACCACGATCGTCAGCATCGCGCGTCAGGAGCTGCGGCTACTCATCAGACGAGGAAGAGGACGATCCAGGTGACGACGCCGATCCCGGCGAGGAACGACCAGAAGAACGAGGTCGAGGCGAGCCCGTCGGAGCTGCCGCCCTTGCGAACGGCGTTCGCGAACTGCACCTCGACGAAGAGCAGCGCGATCAGCGCGAAGAGGAAGTAGAAGCCCGTCCAGCCGACGAAGACGCTCGCGTAACCACCGCCGGTCGGCCCGAAGCCGAGCCGCGCCCATTCGACCACCTGGACGACGAGCGCGGCGACTCCGAGCAGCAGGCCGACGCCGAGCAGGAGCCCGCGCCGGCGCTCGCCGCGCGGCAGCAAGGTAGACCGCCGACGGCGCTCAGCACGACAGCGCGGTGAAGGCCGTCCCGAGCCCGACCGGCGCGTCGATCCCCTTCGGCTTCCAGAGGTTGGCGTTGTTCAGCGAGCGCAGGTAGACGAAGCCGAAGACGAAGGCGAGGAAGAAGAACGCCGTCGCGCCCGCGAGCAGCTGCGCCGACACCTTCGAGTTGCGCTCGAGCAGCGGGCGCCCTTCCGAGTCGAGCTCCTGGACGCTCATGCCGGCACCACCCCCGCCGGGACGTACACCGGCTCATCCGTCCCGTAGCCGTAGGGCTCGCCGGTGAAGACCGGGAGCTCGTCGAAGTCGTCCTCCGGGACGGGCGAGGGCAGCTGCCACTCGATCGAGCGCGAGTCCCACGGGTTCGACCCGGCCGGCACGTGCGCGAACGCCAGCGAGTAGACGAGGTTGTAGAGGAACACGAGCATCGAGATCCCGAGCAGGAACGCCGAGACCGACGCCCAGTCGTTCAGGAACTGGAGGCTGAACGGGTAGGTCACCGCCCGCCGCGACTGCCCGAGGAACCCGATCGCGAAGAGCGGCGCGAAGGTCGAGTTGAAGAAGATGAACATCGTCCAGAAGTGGATCTTCGCGAGCCGCTCGTTGAAGGCCCAGCCGGTCATCTTCGGCACCCAGAAGTAGATCGCGGCGAAGAACGTGAAGACGAGCCCGCCCATGATCGTGTAGTGGAAGTGGGCCATCGAGAAGAAGCTGCCGTGGGTCGTCGTGTCGCTCGGCGCGTCGGAGAGGAAGACGCCGGAGAGCCCGCCGATCAGGAAGTTGAAGAACCAGGCGAGGCAGAAGAGCATCGGCACGGTGAAGCGGATCCGCCCGCGCCAGAGCGTCATCAGCCCGCAGAGGAACGTGAACCCGGTCGGTACCGAGATCAGCTCGGTCGAGAACATGTAGAAGGGCCGCGAGGTCGCTGTTGATCCCGCTGACGAACAGGTGGTGCTGCCAGACGAGCAAGGAGAGCAGCGCGACGCCGAGCATCCCGCCGACTGCGAGCTTGTAGCCCCAGAGCGGCTTGCGCGAGAACACCGGCAGCAGCTCGAGCACGATCGCGAACCCGGGGATCGCGAGGATGTACACCTCGGGGTGCCCGAAGACCCAGAAGAGGTTCTCGTACAGGTAGGCGCTGCCGCCGCCGCTCGGGATGAAGAACGTCGTCTGCGCGGTGCGGTCGAGGATCCCCATTCCGAGCACGGCGACGAGCACGGGCGAGGCGAGCACCATCAGCACCGCGGTCGAGACGACGCCCCAGATGAAGATCGGCAGCCGGAACCAGGTCATCCCGGGCGCGCGCATCGTGATCGTGGTGACGATCAGGTTCAGGCCGAGCAGGCACATCGAGATCCCGACGAGCGCGAAGAAGCAGATGTAGGAGTCCTCGCCGGCGTTGGCCTGGTCGATCAGCGGCGCGTAGCCGGTCCAGCCGGTCGGGAAGCCGCCGAAGAAGATCGTCGTCGTCAGGATCCCGCCGGCCGCCATCAGCAGCCAGAACGAGAGCGCCTCGATCCGCGGGAACGCCATCCGCCGGGCGCCGATCATGATCGGCAGGAGAGTAGTTCGCGAACGGCCCGAGGATGGCGCTCGACATGATCCCCATCATCATCGTGCCGTGGAGCCCGACCACCGTCAGGTACTGGCCGGCCGGGAAGCTTCTGGTACTGGGGGCTCAGGAGCTCGAAGCGGATCAGCATCGCGTTGATCCCGCCGATCAGGAAGAAGAGCCCGATGCCCCAGAGGTACTGGAGCCCGACGACCTTGTGGTCGGTGGCCATGCCGAGGTAGTTGCGGCTGGGCGCGTAGGGGCGAACCGATGCGGGCCGTCCCGCCATTCGCGCGAGCGGGTAGTTGAGGAAGCCGAGCCCGGCGAGGAAGCCGATCGTCCCGAACGCGTAGCCGAGGAAGACCGAGATGTCGTTCTGGTCGGTGTCGCCGAAGTAGTCGATGCTCGGCCCGGTGATCTGGTGGCCGAGCCAGTAGCCGATGTACCAGCCGATCACGCCGAGGATCGCTCCGGCGAGGAGGTTGAATCCGATCAGGCGGCGAAGGAAGCTCATCCGGCGCGGTGGGTCGGCTCGGGGAGGTAGGTGAGCGCGTAGGGCGGCATGTACTTGGAGACCGGCTCGGCGAGCGCCTTCTGGCTCGCGATCCACTTCTCGAACTCGGCCTGCGGCACGACGCGGCCGGTGTCGTACATGTAGCCGTGCCAGAGCCCGCAGAGCTCGGCGCAGCGGATGTTGAACGTGCGCGGCCCCTTGAGCTGGAGGTAGACGACGTTGTCGACGCCCGGGTTGGCGTCGGCCTTGACGCCGAGCTGGTAGGCCCAGAAGGAGTGGACGACGTCGAGCGAGGTGACGTGGAGGCGGATCAGCTTGTCGGCGGGGAGCACGAGCTGGGCGGTCTCGACGCCGCCGTAGCTCGGGTAGCGGTAGGTGAACTCCCATTGCTGGCCGATCACCTGCACGTCCAGCGCCGAGGAGCTTCCGGCCGGCACGAACGCAGCCGACGGCCCCTGCCCGCCGCCGGCGCCGTCCTGGACGAGCTCGTAGGAGCCGAACGTGGCGAGCGAGAGCACGGTGACGGTCGTGACGATCGCCCAGACGATCTGGATCCGGCTGTTACCACGGTCGGGCGGCCCGTCGCTCTTCGCGTCTCCGTCACGCGCGCGGAAGTGGCTGAGCGCGAAGCCGATGAAGAGCAGCACGAAGAGCAGCACGGGCGTCAGCACCGAGACGAGCACGGTGTTGTCGAGCACCTGCCCGGAGGCCTGGACGCTCCCGTTCCCGGGCGGGATCTGGGGCCCGAGGAAGATCGCGACGATCGGCGTGAGGATGACGCTCGCGACGAGCCAGAGGATCAGGAAGCGGCGGCCGTAGCCGTCCCCGGGCGCGGGCGGTGCGGCGGCGGGCGCGTCAGCTGACATTGAGGAACCCGTCCATGTAAGCCGATCGTCTGCATCGGCCCGCCGAAGCCGTAGATGAACCCGGCGGCGCAGGGGACGAAGCACTGCCAGCGGTAGTGCCCGGCGGCGCCGGTCTTGAAGGTGAAGGTGATCGTCCGGTGCGCGTTCGTCATCGGGCAGGGCGCGTCGTCGCACTGGTGGGGCGCGTTGTCGCCGACCCCGAGGATCGGGATCACGATCCCGAGCGCCGGGACGGCGAAGGTGTGCGAGGTGTCGTCGGGGTTCATCGCGTCGATCGGCTTCCCGTCGACGACCTCGGCCCCGACGATCCCCCGGGGCCGCCCGAAGAACGGGTTGCGAAGGCCGCTCGCCCCGTCGAAGTTGTAGATCGTGACGTGCACGGTCGCGTGGGCCGGCAGGTGCCAGACGGTCGTGCGCTTCCAGACGCCGTTTTCGCGGACGAGGTAGGAGACCCAGTCGGGGTGGTTCGGTGCGAGCGTCGTCCCCGACGGCGGCGACGGTCTGGATCGTCAGGTCGACCGACGGCGTCGCGCCCGCGGTGACGGGTGGCGTGTACGACGGGGTGTTACCGAGGAGGTAGCCGAAGACGTAGAGGCCGATCAGGGCGCCCGCAATCAGGATGCCGACGGCAACTCCGATGAGTCGCCTGCCAGACGACACCCCCCGAGTAGTCACGATTCGACCATATACCTCTTTACGGCCGGAGCGAAACCGAGCCGTCGGCGACCGCCGAGCCGCGGCGGCCGCCGGTGCTCACCCGGTCAGGCCTGGTCGCGCTGGAACAGTCCGAATGCGTTGCCCTCGGTGTCGGTGCAGCGGGCGTAGCGCCCGACGGGCGGGATCTCCTGCGGCTCGTCGGAGGAGCCCCCGAGCTCCTTGATCTTCGCGATCGAGGCGTCGATGTCGGACGTGCTGAAGTAGACCATGATGCCCTTCTGTCCCGAGGGGAACACGGCCCCGCTTTCGGTCATGAAGTAGTTGCCGGAGTCGTCGAACGGCTCGAACGTCCAGCCGAAGAGGCCGCCGTAGAAGCTGCGCGCCCGGTCGGTCTCTGCGGCCGGGATCTCGAACCAGTTGATCTTGCCGTCGGTGTCGCTCATGGTGTCTCCCCCTTGTTGTCAGGCAACGCGAAGCACAACCTTGCCACGCTTACCCGGCTGCGCGAGCCGCTCAAACGCGGCGCGGGCTTCGGCGAGCTCGAATACCGAGTCGATTTCGACCTCGAGCGCCCCGCTGTCGGCGAGCCCGGCGATCTCCGCGAGTTGAGCGCCGGACGGCTCGACGATGAAGTAGGTGCCGGCGCCCTCGGGCGGCTCCTCGGCGACGGAGACGAGCCGGCCGCCCTCGGCGAGCACGCCCGGTGAGCGCCGGAGCGTGTCGCCGCCAACCGTGTCGAACACGAGGTCGACCGGCTCGATCGCCTCCTCGAACGGCGCCGCCGAGCGGTCGAGGATCCCGTCGCCCGCCGCCCCACTCGCGGTTCCCGTCACGTGGGCTCCCTTCCAGCGCGCGAGCTGCATCGCGACGTGCCCCACCCCGCCGGTCGCGCCGTGGATCAGCACCCGCTGGCCGGCCTCGAGCTTCCCGTGGTCGAAGAGCCCCTGCCAGGCAGTGAGCGCCGGCATGGGCAGAGCCGCGCTTTCGATGTGGTCGAGACTCTGCGGCTTCCGCGCGAGCACAGCCACCGGGACAACGGCGAACTCGGCCGCCACACCGTCCCGGTCGAACGGCGTCAGCCCGAAGACCTCGTCGCCCACCTCGAGCCCTGCGCCCGACCCGACCGCCTCGACGACTCCCGAGAGCTCGTACGACGGAATCGCCGGCAGCCGGTCGGTCGGCCAGTCGAGCTCGTCCCGCGTGATCGCCGCAGCGTGAACGCGAACGAGCACCTCCCCGTCGCCGGGCGCCGGCATGTCCACCTCGTCGAGCGCCAGCCCGTCGATCCCTCCAGGCGCATGAAGCCGAATCGCACGCATCTCGTTCTCCCTTCAAAATATCTTCCTAGTAAGTTTCTTACGTGGAAGTATACTGGCGTAAGTGCCCTCGGAACCCCCCGATCACATCGACCGGATCGTCGCCCAGTGGCGCCGCGAGCGCCCCGACGTCGACGTCACCGCCCTCGGCATCCTCGGCCGGTTGTTCCGCATAGCCGCCCTCGCCGAAACCGAGCTCGCCCACGGTCTAGCGCCCCATGGCCTGCAGCCCGGCTGGTTCGATCTGCTCGCCGCCCTCCGCCGTGCCGGCGCGCCCTACGAGCTCAACCCCACCGACCTGATGGCCGCCACGATGCTCACGTCCGGCGGCGTGACAAAACGCCTCGACCGCCTGGCCGAAGCCGGTCTGATCGAGCGCCGGCCGGATCCTTCGGACCGCCGCGGCACTCTCGTCTGCCTCACTCCCATGGGCCGCAAGACGATCGACGCGGCTTTCGAGACTCACGCGACGAACGAGGAGCGACTCCTCGATGCTCTACCGGCGTCTAACCGTCGAAGGCTTGATGCCTCGCTCCGCGATCTTCTCGCGGCCTTCGAGGGCTAGCTGAGCGACCGCGCGACTCAGCGGCTCGGCCGCTTTGCCTCTGAGCCAGAGCAACGCGTTTCGTAGAGCTTCGAGCGAAGGAGCCCGATCCTCGCTCAGGCGAGCGAATCGGCGATCGCCTCTGCCAGCCCGTCGAAATCCGCGCGCGTCGAAACAAGCGGCGGCGAGATCTGCAGCGCCCCGTCAGCGAGCAGCCGGGACAGCACGCCGCGGCGGCGAAGCTCGGCCATCGTCCGGGCCGGAAGCGTCGCGTCGTCTGCCGCGAGCGCGACTGCGGCGAGAACGCCGGTACCCGACCGCACCTCGCGAACGCGCGCGTGATCGGCCAGCGGCGCTAGCGCCTCCGCGAGCTCGCGCTCCAGCTCGTTCGCGCCCTCGACGAGTCCCTCGCGCTCGATCACGTCGAGATTCGCGAGCGCCGCCGCGCAGGCGGCTGCGTGGCCGGAGTAGGTGTAGCCGTGCCGCCACATCACGCCGGGCTTGAAGAACGGCTCCGCGACCCGCGGCGAGACGATGAGCGCCCCGAGCGGCAGGTAGCCGGACGTGATCCCCTTCGCGCACGTCAGCAGATCCGGGCGCTAGCCCGAAGCGCTCCGACGCGAACCAGCTGCCGCAGCGGCCGAAGCCGGTGATCACCTCGTCGGCGACGAAGAGCACGTCGCGCTCACGGCAGATCTCCTGCACCCGCTCGAGATAGCCGTCCGGCGGCGCGAGCACGCCGCCGGCGCCGATCACCGGCTCGCAGAAGAACGCCGCGACGCGCTCCTCGCCGACCGGTCGAGCGCCTCCTCCAGCGCGGCGGCCGAATCCCAGTCGACCTGCTCCGACTCGAGCATCGGGCCGAAGCCGGCGCGGTTCGGGTCGATGCCGCCGATGCTCGTGCCGAAGCCGTTGACGCCGTGGTAGGCGTTCCGGCGCGAAAGATCAGCACCGTCTTCTCCGGCTTGCCGAGCTCGCTCCAGTAGCGACGCGCGAGCTTGCCGGCCGAGTCGATCGCGTCCGAGCCGCCGCTTGCGAAGAACACCTTGCTGCCGGGAACCGGCGCGAGGGCGGCGACGCGCTCCGCGAGCTCGGTCGCCGGGCGCGTCGTCAGGTCGCCGTAGTTGTTGTACGCCGCCAGGTCGCGCATCTGGGCTGCGGCCGCGTCGGCGATCTCGGCTCGGCCGTGGCCGACGTTGCAGTACCAGAGGCCCGCGGTCGCGTCGAAATAGCGCTTCCCGGCCGCGTCGAACACGTACGCGCCCTCGCCGCGGACGATCGCCAGCTCGCCCGAGGCCTCCACCGCCCCCATGTCCGCGAACGGATGCCAGTAGCTCGTCACGCCTACAACTCCCTTCGTCGGATCACAGGAAACCGCCGTACCGTCCACATGCTGCCTACACCGCTGAGATCGCTTCGCGTCCGGCCAGCACCGCGAGGACGTTGTCGACGACCACCCGAGTCATCCCGTGGCGGGCGGTCTTGCGTGGCGCTCCCGATGTGCGGCGTCAAGACGACGTTCGGCAGGTCGAGGAGCTCCGCCGGCACGTGCGGCTCGTCCCAGAAGACGTCGAGGCCGGCGCGAAGGCGACCGCTCACGAGCTCCTCGATCAGCGCGTCGCGATCGACCACCTCGGCCCTGGCGGTGTTGACGAGGACGGCGCCGTCGCGGAGAAGCGCGAGTCGCCGCGCGTCGAGCAGGCCGGTGGTCTCGGGCGTTCGCGGCACGTGCAGCGAGACCACGTCCGACTCCCGCAGGAGATCGTCGAGCTCGCGCCACTCGATGCCGAGCCGCTGCTCGGTCGCCTGATCGAGACGGACACGCTTCGTGTAGAGGACACGCAGCTCGAAGCCGGCGGCACGCCGCGCGACCGCGGCGCCGATCCGGCCGAGCCCGACGATGCCGAGCGTCGAGCCCGTCACCTCGACGGCCAGCTCGCGATCCGGCCCACGCCGCCGTCCAGCCGCCGGACACGCACCTCCCGGTCGCCTTCCACAACCCGCCGCTGAGCCGCGAGCAGCAGCGCAAACGCAAGGTCGGCGGTCGCAGCGTCGAGGACACCCGGCGTGTTCGTGACGGTGACGCCACGCCGGCGGCAGGCGTCGACGTCCACCCGGTCGTAGCCGACGCCGTAGTTGGCGACGACGAGAAGATTGGGGAGAAGGTCGAGCACGTCGTCGTCGACGTCCTCGTTCGCGACGATCAGCGCGCGGGCCGCCTCCGACCGCTCGAGCTCGCCGAGCGGAACGATCGCGACGTCCTCGAGCTCGTCGAACGCGGGCCCGGGAAGACGCCGAGTCGCGAGTATCCGCGCCGAGCCCTGCACGAGCCGAGTCTACGCATCAGGAGACGCCGATCGGAACGGCTAAAGTGAGGTGCTTCGCCCTCTTAGCTCAGTTGGTAGAGCACCTCCATGGTAAGGAGGGGGTCAACGGTTCGAGTCCGTTAGAGGGCTTTGGAAAAGGCCAGCAAATGGCCTTTTTTGTTGCCCCGACATGATACGACCGTTTGTTGGGCGACCCTCAACCTGTCCCCAAAACTCGTCCCCAGCGCCCGAGCGCGAGCATTGTCTTGGCTTGAACACAGCGATCGGAGACCACAGAGCACCTCCGTAATCGGAAGCGGCCCCAAGGTCATCAGCCGGATGCCGAGGTTCCTGCCACACCACCAAGCTAAGGCCGCGCTGGATCAATCGACCCGCCACGGGCCGGCGGCGGGTCCGGGCACGGACTTGCGCTGTTAGTTCGGCGCCGCCTGCTGACTTGACTCGTTCCGAGCGGTTTGCTTGCATACAGTTTCGCATGCCAAATTGCGCAGGGACCTCGTGACAATGTCGCAGCACGATGTCTATCGTCAACTGAAGCAGTCGATCACGAACTTCGAGTTCCGGCCCGGCGCACGGCTCGTCGAGGACGATCTCTCGGAGCTCTACGGAGTCAGCCGGACGCCCGTTCGCGAGGCTCTTCGACAGCTAGAGCGGGAGGGCCTGGTCGTCGCGTCGTTCGGGCGTGGCCGTTTCGTCCGTGAAATCGCGCTGCGTGACTATGAGGACGTCTCTCGAGTGCGGCTTGTCCTTGAGGCGCTCGCTGTCGCCCAGGCGACCGAACGTGCGTCGAGCGACGCGATCGATGATCTACGCGCCACCTGGGACAGCGAGGATTCACCTGCCGACGGAAGCTACGTCCACGCAGACGAACGCTTCCATAGCGGCATCGCGACGCTCTCGAACAACGGCTTCCTCATCGACGAGTTCGCACGGATCGACGACAGGATCCGGATCATCCGCGTCACGGACTTCACGGACGCGGAGCGCATCACGATCGTCCGGAACGAGCACCAGGCGATCCTGGCCGCGATTTGGGCCCGCGACGCCGAGCGCGCCGACTTTCTGATGCGCACTCACATCGAACGTAGTCAAGCGAACATCCGCGAGTTGATCGGACGCGCGCTCGAACGCGCCTACTTCGAGAGCCCGAGCGAAATTCGGTGAGCGTCGCATCGCCGCCACCCGACGGCTTGCAGCGTCGGCCGCACCTCGCCTTCGCGCCGTGGCGGGAGATTTCACCTTGAGCGGGCTCACCCGCGCCCTCGCGACGTTTCCGCGATTGGGCCTTCGAGGCACACAAAGCCGACGGCGCCGCGTGTCGTTCCTCTGGGTCGTTCCCGCGCTCGCGCTCGTGCTGGCCGTTCACTACATCGCCATCGGCGCAGGCGCGTGGTATGCGTTCACGGACTGGAACGGGCTCACGCATGCTCGCTACATAGGGCTCGGCAACTTCCGTCAGATCTTCCGAGACCCTGCCGCGCGCGGCGCGTTGGAGCACACGCTCGTGCTCGCGCTCGCGTTTGTCGCGGCCTCGAACGCGATCGGGCTCGCCCTCGCCGTCGGTCTGAACCGGACACTGAAGTCTCGGAACTTCATCCGCGCGCTCTTCTTCGCGCCGGTCGTGATGAGCCCGCTGGCCGTCGCGTACATCTGGCAGTTCATCTTCGCCTACGACGGGCCGCTCAACAGCCTCCTCGGTGGGGTCGGACTGGGGTCCTGGCGCCAGGCGTGGCTGGGCTCGCCGACGTGGGCGATCTGGGCGATCTTCCTCGTGCTCGTCTGGCAGTTCTCCGGATTGACGATGATCATCTATCTCGCCGGGCTTCAAGGGGTGTCGGACGAGGTTGAAGAGGCTGCCGCCGTGGACGGCGCCACGACGTTCTACCGCTTCAGGCGGGTCACGCTCCCGCTGCTTGCGCCGGCGGTCACGATCGCGCTGACGCTGACCCTGATCAACGGCCTTCGCGTCTTCGACCAGATCATCGCGTTGACCAACGGCGGCCCCTACTACGCGACGGAGACTCTGACGACGCAGATCTACCAGCAGACGTTCGTCGACGGTCGCTTCGGCTATGGAGCCGCGACGGCACTCATGCTGACCGTCATCATCACGATCTTCGCGCTGGCGCAGCTCGGGGTTCTTCGTGCTCGAGAGAAGAGGCTCTGATGGGGCTCTACCGCTACACCGCGCGCTCCTTCGCCCGTGAGCTCTCGCTGCTCGCAATCGCGGTGATCTGGTGGATCCCCTTCTACTTCCTGGTGACGATCGCGCTGAAGCCGACGCAGGACGTCCTCCAGAGCCCGATGCGGTTCCCGTCGACGCTCGACTTCGGGAACTTCAGCGCGGCGTGGAAGGGCAGCGGCAGCAGCATCAGCGTCAGCCGTGGGCTTCAGAACAGCCTGATCATCACGGGCTGCACGGTGCTGGCGCTGATCGTGCTCGGCTCGATGTGCGCATACGCGATCGCGCGCCGTCCCGGGCGGATCGGGAACACCCTGTACCTCCTCTTCGTCTTGGGCATCATCCTGCCGTTCCAGCTCGGGATCGTCCCGGTCTACGTCGCGCTGCGCCACCTTCACCTCGTCGGCAAGTACGCCGGGATGATCCTTCTGAACACAGGCCTGCTGATGCCGCTCGCGGTGTTTCTCTACACCGGCTTCGTGCGGGCGCTGCCGCGCGAATACGAGGAGGCTGCGCAGGTCGACGGGGCGAGCGTGATGCGAACGTACACGAGGGTCGTCTTCCCGCTCCTTCTGCCCGTCACAGGAACGGTCGCGATCCTCGCGGGTCTGATCGTCTGGAATGACTTCTTCCTGTCGCTTATCTTCCTCAGCGGGACTCCGAACGCGACACTGCCCGTCGCCGTGTATGGCTTCGTCGGCGAGTACGCGTCCCAGTGGAACCTGATCTTCGCAGCGGTGATCGTCTCGCTCCTGCCGATCCTGGCGTTCTTCCTCGTCGCGCAGAAACAGCTGATCAAGGGGTTCACGGGCGGCATCAAGGCCTAGCGAATAGAGAGATGTCGTCAGTGATGTTTTCGAAAGCGGTCAAGCCGTACCGGGACGAGACGAGGGCAGTCCATGACCTCGATCTCGCGCCCCAACACGTGCACTTTCTCGACGTCGACAACCGCGAACCCATCGTCGCCTGACGATGGTCGTCCTCGTTTCCGCACCGCAGGCGGAGTGGCATGTCGAAAAGCTCCGCGCCGCGCTCCCGTCGCTCGAGTTGGTCGCGGCCGTACCGCTCGCGGCCGGCGAAGGGCTCTACGGCGAGACCGAGGTCCTCGTCTGCGGCTCTGAGCTCACCCCGGAAGCCGTCTCGAGGATGCCGCGCCTGCGCTGGGTGCAGGCCTACATCAGCGGGGTCGACCAGATCGTTGCCGCGCTCGCGGGGAGGGACGATGTCCTACTCACCTCGGCCCGGGGCATCCACGGGCCTCAGATGGCCGAGATGGCATTGCTGCACATGCTGTATCTGAGCCGCAACGCGCAAGCGATCACGCTCAACCAGCTACGGCATGCGTGGGAGAAGGTTCCGCAGCGCGTCCTCGAGAAGCGGGCCGTCGGCATCGTCGGCGTCGGCGCGGTCGGCTCGGCGATCGCGCACGCTTGCTCCGCACTCGACATGGCGGTCCACGGCTTCTCCCGGTCGGGGCGAGCAGTCGACGGCTTCGACAGTGTCCATCCAGGCTCGCGTCTCCGAGACCTCGTGCCGTCGCTCGACTTCCTCGTTCTTGCGGTTCCGCACTCGTCCGAGACCGACAAGCTTGTCGACGCGGAGCTGCTCGCCGCGATGAAGCCAACCGCCATCCTCGTGAACCTTGCGCGGGGCGGCGTCATCGACGAAACCGCGCTCATCGATGCCCTCCGCGAGGGGAGGCTGGGGGGCGCCGGCCTCGACGTCGCCGAGCACGAGCCGCTCCCGCCCCAGAGCCCGCTCTGGGATCTCGGCAACGTCTTCATCACTCCGCACATCGCCGGCCAGAGCGATCGGTACCACGAGCAGTTGCTTCCGCTGCTCGAGCACAACCTCCGCGCCTACATCGACGGTGAGTCCGAGGCGATGCTGAACATCATTTCGAGGTAGCCGGGGCGGACGGCTCGGTCAAGCCATCCGCCCCCAACGGTGGCTCAGCCGCTGGTCGGCCCCCAGGCCGTGTCCATCGACTGAAGGACGGTGTTGATGCTCGAGACCTGACCGGTGAAGAGACCCGTCGCTCCCGCACCGAGGGCCGAGTAGACGGCGGCGCTCCCCCAGCCCGCGTTCGGATAGAAGACCGTCTTCTTCGCCTTCAGGAACGGGGAGAACGCAGTCACGGCAGTCGGGACGTTGGCGACGTTTGCGTCGTGAATCGACAGGGCGGACAGGAACGACGCGTACAGATGCGACTGGCCCTGGCGCGCGATGAAGTTGACGAACTCGATTGCCGCAGCCTTGTTCGGCGAGGCTGCGTTCACACCGAGCGAGTCGGTGTAGCTGACCTCGGGATGCGTCGTCGCCTCCGACGCACCCGGGAACGGAGTGAGCGCGAGGTCGAGGGTGGGCGCGAGCGCGTGGATCGGGGCCATCGCCACACTGGGGCCTGCCCACATGAGCGCCTGCCCGCCCGCGAGCCGGCTGAAGACGTCGGTCAGCTGAAGGCTCGCGGCGTCCGACTCGAAGCAACCCGCGGCCTTCATGTCCATGAAGCGCTGCAGGGCCGAATGCCAGCCTGCGGTCCGCATGAACGTCGTCTTGCCCGCAGCGCGTTCGTCGTTCCACGTCGGATCGGTTCCGTACACGGTCGACGCCGCGATCATCTGCGGCAGGCTCCCCGAATCGAAGGTCGCCCCGGCGAACACCATCGGCGCTTTGCCGAGCGACGTGATCTTGTGGCACAAGGACAGGAGCTGCGTGAAGGTCGTCGGCGGGGTCAGCTTGTACTGCTTGAACGCGGCCACGTTGTACATCAGGCCGGTCGGGACGGCCGCCAGCGGCAGCGCGTAGAACTTCTTGCCGTTCGAGAAGAGCGGCCTCGCAACGGCCGGCACGCGCTTCACCCAGGGCTGGCTGGAAAGGTCGGCCAGGAAGCCGCCTTGAGCGAGATTGAGGACGGCGTGAAGCTGCCCGGCGCCGCCCTGCGCATACAACAGATCAGGCCCGTTACCGGCCTGGAGCTCCGTGAGCAGGGTCTGCGGATACGACTGTGTCGGCACGAAAGTGACGTTGACCGTGATGTCCGGGTAGGCGCGCTGGAAGTTCCCCACCCACGCTTGCCAGAGCGCGTTGTGTCCGGCGGTCGTCATGACCGTGAGCGTCGTCGCCGTTGCTCTCTTGCCTGTTCCCAGCGCAGGCACTGCGGCGGCGAGGCCTACAACGATCATGGCAAGCGCCGCGATCATGGGACGGAACCGGGGAGACCTCATCTCTCTACTCCTTTGACCACGTTGTATATGGTTTTGCATGCACGTCGTGTATGTGCTTCTGCATGCAGGATCGCATACACTAGTTCGGAGGTCAAGTTGGCACTGGACACCACAAAACGGCAGGTAGCGTCGCGATGACCGTGATCAGGGAAATGAAGCTGTCGGAGCGCATCAACACCCCGATCTCGACGAGCGAGCTCGAGCGGCGCTGGGCGGCTGTGCGCGAAGGCATGGAAGAACGCGGGATCGACGTCCTGCTCATCCAGAGCCCGCATGAGATGGCCGGCGGCTACGTGCGCTGGTTCACCGACATCGCCGTCACCGACCAGCCCGTCACCGTCCTATTCGCACCGGATGACGCGATGACCGTCGTGATGCACGGCCCGTTCGGCGGCGACCAGGAAATCCCGCTCACGGGGCATGAGACGCTGCGCGGCGTCCGGCGGATCGTCACGACTCCGATGTTCCCTGCCGCTTCGTTCACGGGCGCGTATGTCGCCGAGGCCCTGGTCGGGGTTCTTGCGCCGTACGGCAATGCGACGATCGGCGTGCTCGGCGAGCACCTCTTCTCGTTCGCGACGCTCGACCGAGTTCGCCGCCACTTCCCCGAGGCGACGTTCGTCGACGCGTGTGACTTCGTCGATCGGCTCAAGTCGGTGAAGTCGGACGAGGAGAAGGAGCTGATTCGCCGCGCGGCGGGCGTCCAGGATGCGGTTCTGGAAGCGGCGATCGCGGCAATCGCGCCGGGAAAGAGAGACAGCGACATCACTGCCGTCGCGCGTCGCGCCGCGCAGGAGCTCGGCAGCGAGTCGGGCATCCTTCTCTGCGGATCGGCGCCGGCGGGGTCCCCTGCGATGTTCGGCAACCTGCACATGCAACACCGTGTGATCGAACGTGGCGACGTGATCTCGCTGCTCGTCGAGGTCAACGGCCCGGGCGGCTACTACGCCGAGGTCGGACGAACGTGCGTGCTCGGGCGAGCGTCGCCGGAGCTTCTCACGGAATTCGAGTTCGCCCTCGAGACTCAGCGCCGGACCGTGGAGCAGCTACGACCCGGAGCCGTGTGCGGCGACATCTGGGACAGCCACAACATGTGGATGCGCGAGCACGGCCTCCCGGAGGAAGGGCGGATCCATTGCCACGGGCAGGGCTACGACTTCGTCGAGCGCCCGCTCGTTCGAGTGGACGAGCCGATGCGAATCGAGGCAGACATGAACTTCACCTGCCACCCCGGCTACGTACGCGGAGGGGTTTGGTCGTGGGTCTGCGACAACTATCTCGTTCGTGAAGACGGGCCGCCCGAGCCTCTGCATCGATTCCCCCAGAAGATCGTCGAGATCTGAGGGCGTTCGCTACTGGAGGGCCCCGTCTCCGGGTCTCTCCAACGGAAGCCCAAGGTTCCCGGCCGTGTCCAGGCGGTGTCTTGGACGATCGACGGGGGTCATGGCTCGCGCGCGACCTCGTCCCGCAGCTCCAGCAGCTTCCGCGCGATCCGATCCCGCTGGGGCTCGAACCGCTGGGCCGGCATCGGCACCGTCACGGCGAAGGCGCTTCCGGACACGGGCTTGACAGCGACACCGACCGCGCAGATCCCCTCGGTGTGCTCCTCGCGGTCGAAGGCCACCCCGTCGCGGCGCACCGCGTCCAGTTCGTCCAGCAGGCGCTCGCGCGACGTCGTCGTGTTGGCCGTCATTGCCGGCAGCAACTCGGGCAGCAAGCCGGCGACAACCGCGCGCGGCTGGAGCGCCAGCAGCGCCTTGCCGTTCGCCGTGCAGTACGCGGGAAACACGGAGCCCACGGATGACACCGCCCGCAGTCGCTGCGCGGCAGGAACCTGGTCGACGAACCGAACCCGGTCGTGTTCCAGCACGCCGAGGTCGACAGTCTCGTCCAGCTCACGCGAGAGTCTCACGAGGTGGGGATGGATCCGCGCGACCGCGGGCAGCTCGATGCTCGCCGCGAGCGCCGTGATCGCAGGCCCGATGCGGTAGCCGCCACGCGGCGCCGCGGTCGCGACCAACCGCTCGTCCTCCAGCGCTCGGACGAGCCGGTGGATCGTGGAACGAGCGAAGCCCGTCGCCGCCGCGATCTCGGACAGGCTGAGCCCCTCCGGATGCCCGCGGAGCGACTCCAGGATCTGCGCCGAGCGCCGGATCACCTGAACACCGCCCGCGTCGCCGTCTCTCATATGCCTTGACACCTCCCCGCGCCACGCTTAGGGTGTACCGAGATATGAGTCGATGTGTACCACATCGTGGAACGACGTGCCAGCGATGAGCGCAGCCTTCCCAACCACACACGAGGAGCGCGTCGGCACCGAGGCAGGCCTGCGCTTCTACGACCTCAGCCACCCGTGGGGCCACGACGCGCCGCTCTGGCCCTACTTTCCCGACGTCAAGATCGAGCGCTTCCATTACCACGCGAAGTCGGGCGTGCTCTCCCAGCAGATCACGACCTTCATGCACTGCACCACGCACACCGACGCTCCCGCGCACGTCGTCGAGGGCGCGCGGTTCATGGACGAGGTGCCGCTCAGCTCGTACTTCGGCACCGGGGTCGTCGTCTCGATCCCGAAGGAGAAGTGGGAAGTGATCACGGCCGAGGATCTCGAGAACGCACGCCCCGAGATCCGGCCCGGCGACATCGTGATCGTGAACACGGGCTGGCACCGCTACTACGGCGACAACCGGCAGTACTTCGTCTACTCGCCCGGCACCTACAAGGAGGCCGGCGTGTGGCTTCGCGACCGCGGCGTCAAGGGCTTCGGAATCGACTGTCAGGCGCTCGACCACCCGCTCGGCACAGCCATCGGCCCGCAGCCGAACGGCCCGCTGATCCCGGGCGTGCTCGAGGAGTACAAGGCCCACACCGGCCGCGAGGCAGCGGACGACTTCCCCGAGTGGGAGCCCTGCCACCGAGAGCTTCTCGGCAACGGCATCGTCGGCTTCGAGAACGTCGGCGGCCAGATCGACGACGTCACCGGCAAGCGCGTGACGTTCGCGGCGTTCCCGTGGCGCTGGGAGAAGGGAGACGGCTGCATCGTCCGCCTCGTCGCGATCGTCGACCCCACGGGCGAATACCGAATCGAGACGGGAGAGGGCTGATGCAGGTCACGAGGATCGAGGACGCGAAGTCGTTCGAGTCGCCGAAGCACTACGACTGCCGGCCGCTCCGGCTCCAGGGCTTCGATGCGTCCGATGCGAAGAACTTCTGGGTCGGGATGACCCACGTGCTTCCCGGCGGGGGCTGCGAGCGCGATGCGACGCCGCTCGAGAAGGTCTACGTGGTCGTCAGCGGCGAGCTGACGGTCGTGACCGACGAGGGCGAGACCGTCCTGCGGCCCTACGACTCCTGCTACATCGCTCCCGACGAGGCGCGCGCGATCGAGAACCGGACGAATCTGCCCGCCTCGATGATCGTCGTGCTTCCGTACCCGCCCGGGCATTGACCGGCGCTCCTTCGCTGTTCGATGTCTCCGGCCGGTCGGCGCTGATCACGGGAGCCACCGGCGCGTTCGGCGCGATGGCCGCGCACACGCTCGCGGCCGCCGGCGCCAGCGTGACGCTCGCGGCCGGGAGCGAGGAGGGCCTGGAGACGCTCGCCGCGGAACTCCGAGGGCAAGGCGCGAGCGTCGAGGTCGTCGCGAGGAGGGCCGAGAGCGACGAAGACGCCGACGCCATGGTCGACGCCGCGCTCGGCGCGCACGGCTCGCTCGACCTCGTCGTGACCGCCGCAGGCACGAATAAGGTTGCCCCCGCGGTCGAGCAGAGCCTCGACGACTGGGAATCCGTCATCGACGCCAACGCGAGAGGCACCTGGCTCGTCTGCCGGGCGGCCGGCCGGCAGATGATCGAGGCCGGTACGCGCGGCAAGTTCGTCCTGCTCTCCTCGACCCGGAGCGATCTCGGTCACCCGGCCGGTTACACGGCCTACTGCGCCTCCAAGGCGGCTGTGAACCTGATCACCAAGGCGCTCGCGTGTGAGTGGGGCCGCCACGGGATCAACGTCAACGCCATCGCGCCGACCGTGTTCCGGTCCGACCTGACCGAGTGGATGTTCGGCGACGACGAGCGCGCGACGACCGTACGCGAAGGATTCCTCACGCGCATCCCGCTCGGCCGGCTCGGCGAGCCGGAGGACTTCGCAGGCGCGCTGCTCTACTTCCTGTCGCGCGCCTCGGACTTCTGCACAGGGCAGGTGCTATTCGTCGACGGGGGCTACACCGCCGGATGAACGAGCGGATCGCAGTCGTCGGAGCCGGGCTGATGGGCCACGGGATCGCGCAGGTCTTCGCGGTCGCCGGCCACGACGTGACCGTCACCGACGCGTCACCGGAGACCCTCGGCACCGTCGCCGCGCGCGTCGCCGCGAACCTCGAGCGCGTCGGAGCCGATCCGTCGCCCGTCGTCGCCCGGATCACCACCGAGGAGAGCCTCGAAGAGGCGCTCGCCGGCGCGGACTTCGTTGTCGAGGCGACCCCCGAGGACCTCGACCTGAAGCGCGACCTGTTCGAGCGCATGAGCAGAGTAGCCGGGCCGGAGACGATCCTCGCCACGAACACCTCGGTGATGTCGGTCGGCACGATCGGTGAGCTCGCCCACGATCGCGGCCGCGTGGTCGGCACGCACTTCTGGAACCCGCCGCACCTGATCCCGCTCGTCGAGGTTACTCAGGGCGAGCTGACGCGCCCCGCGACCGTGAGCGCGACGATGGCGCTCCTGGAGCGCGCCGGCAAGGCCCCGATTCACGTCAAGCGAGACATCCCGGGCTTCGTCGGGAACCGCCTCCAGCACGCGCTCTGGCGCGAGGCGATCTCCCTCGTCGAACACGGCGTCTGCGACGCGGAGTCGGTAGACGCCGTCGTCAAGACGAGCTTCGGGCTTCGCCTCCCGGTTCTCGGCCCGCTCGAGAACGCAGACCTGGTCGGGCTCGACCTGACGCTCGCGATCCACGACTACGTCCTTCCGCACCTCGACTCCACCCCGGGCCCTTCGCCGCTGCTCGAGCAACTCGTCGAGAGGGGCGACCTCGGCATGAAGACCGGGCAGGGGTTCAGGACATGGACGCCCGAGGAGTCCGACGCCGTCCGCACAAGGCTTTTCGACCATCTCGTCTCGATCGCGGAATGAGCAAGGCCGTCGTCACCGCCGCACTCACGGGGCCGATCGCGACGAAGGCGGACAACCCCAACCTGCCGACGACGCCGGAGGAGATCGCCGAGGCCGCACGCCGCGCCCACGATGCAGGCGCGGCGGTCGTGCATGTCCATCTGCGAGACGCCGACGGCAACCCGACCGCAGACCTCGACGTCGCGAAGCGGACGGTCGCGGCGATCCACGAGGCGACCCCGGCTCTCCTGCAACTCTCGACGGGCGTCGGGCTGACCGTACCGTTCGAGGAGCGCGAGAAGCTCGTCGAGGCGCGGCCCAGGATGGCGACGCTCAACCCGTGCACGATGAGCTTCGGCACCGGCGAGTTCAGAAACCCGCCGGACGGCGTCCGCCGCCTCGCCGCACGCATGCAGGAGCTCGGCGTCCGGCCGGAGCTCGAGATCTACGACACCGGCCACCTCGACGTCGCCCTGGCGCTGGCCGAGGAGGGCCTCGTGCCGGAGCCGCTCCAGTTCTCGATCGTGATGGGAGTGAGGGGCGGCATGCCCGCAACGCCGGCCGCGCTCGTCCAGCTCGTCGAGCGCCTGCCGAAGACAGCCGTCTGGCAGGCGATCGCCATCGGCCGTGCCAACCTCGCGATGACTGCGATCGGCCTTGCGATGGGCGGCAACGCGCGCACCGGCATGGAGGACACGCTCATGCTCCGCCGTGGCGTACCCGCTCAGTCGAACGCCGAGCTCGTCGAACGGCTCGTGGGCGTCGCCCGGTCGCTCGAGCGGGAGATCGCGACCGTCGCGGACGTCGAAGAGCTGCTCGCTCTCCCACCGCGATGACCGAGCGCCGGATCCCGCTCGTCCCGCCGGACGAGATCGAGGACCCGCAACTGCAGGCAGTCCTCGACCGCGCCGCCCGCCTCTCGACGCCAAAGCCCGCCTGGTACCAGACGCTCGCCCACAGCCCGGAGATGGCCAATGCCTACGCCGCTTTCTGGGACACGACGCACCGGGGTGGCCGCGTAGAGCACACGACAAAGGAGTTGATGCGGATCGCGATCGCATCCCTCCTCGACTGCCAGTTCTGTGCCGAGCAGCGCTCGGTCTTCGCCCTGGAGCAGGGGCTCGCGGAGTCAGACGCCCAAGCCTGCGCGCTTCCAACCTTCGACCACGAAGACCCGCGAGTCCGCGCCGCCCTGCGGTACGCGCGCGCCTTCGTCCTCGAGCGTGACCCGCGCGCCTTCGCGCCGGTGTACGAGGAGCTTCACGAGGTCTTCGACGACGCCGAGATCGTCGAGCTCGGCTGCTTCGCAGCCATCGCGACCGGCGGCGTCATGCTCTCCCGGAGCCTCCAGATCGATCCCTAGAAACGCGTCGGCCCGGGCCTTGCGCAGGACGCGCAGGCCCGGGCCGAAACCTGCGCGACTAGCTCGTTGGCGTGTTCCAGGCCTGGTCCATCGCCTGCAGCACGCTGTCGACGCTGGACGTCTGACCGGTGAGGACGCCGGTGATGCCGTTCGCCAGGTCGATGTAGACCTGACCGTTCGCCCAGCTCGAATTCGGCTGAGGCACGACCCTGTGCGCCTTGAGGAACGGCCCGTACAGCGCCGCGGACGTCGGAACGATCCCGACGTTGGCATCGTGGAGCGAGATCGCCGACGCGACGTGCGTATAGATCCGCGCCTGGCCCTGGTGGGCGATGAAGTCGACGAACTTGATCGCCTCCGCCTTGTTCTTCGACCCGTTGTTCACCGCGACCGAGTCCGTGTAGCCTGCGTCGGCCCTGGTCTGCGCGGGGGTGAACCCCGGGAACGGGGTCATCGCGATCGTCTGCGACGAGTTGATCGCCGTCACCTGGTTGACCGCCAGGCTCGGCCCGATGATCATCGCCGCGTTGCCCGTGCCGAGCGCAGCGAACACCTGTGGCACCGCAGTGCCCGCGGCGCCCGCCTGGAAGCACCCGGTGTTGTTCATGTCCTGCACCATCTCGATCACCTGGTGCCAGCCGGTCGTGCCGTCGAACGTCGTCTTGTTCGCGAGCCGGTTGGCGCTCCAGTTCGGATCCTTGCTGTAGACGGTGCTCGCCGCGATCACCTGGCCGAGAAGGCCGGTGTTGAGCGGCGACCCGCCTGCGATCTCGATCGGCACCTTGCCGGCAGCCTTGACCGTCTTGCACAGCGCGAGCAGCTGGGCGAACGTCGTGGGAACGTTCCACTTGTTCTGCTGGAACATCCCGACGTTGTAGACGATGCCCTGCGGGAGGATCCCGAGCGGGAGCGCGACCGTCTTGTTCTTGGAGATCACGAGCGGCTTCGCGGCGTCGGGCACCCGCTTCGCCCAGGGCTCCTTCGACAGATCGGCGAGCCTGCCGGCTTGCGCGAGCGGGAGAGCAGAATCGATCTGCCCGCTTCCGGCGACCGTGTACATGATGTCCGGGCCGTTCCCGCCCTGCAGCTCGGTGAGCAGCTGCTGCGGGTAGTTCGTCACCGGGACGAACTGGATGTTGATCGAGACGCTCGGGTTCGCCGCCTCGTAGTTCTTGATCCACGCGTTCCAGGCGTCCTGGGCGCTCGCCTGCGCGAGAATCGTCAGGTTCGTCGTTGCGTGCGTCTGGGCGAGCGCGTTTGCCAGCCCGACGGAGAGTGAGACGGCGATCGTCACCGCCGTCGCGGCGGCGACTGCGACGCGCCGCCTAGGGAATGCGCTGAGCCGCATATCGGCCAACCTCCTACTGTGATTCGTGCTCTGATTGCGATGGGTTACCGGCGTCGGAAGCCGACGAAAGGGCAGGAGCCGGCGCACGCCGTCCCTGCTCGATCGCGGCGGCCGCCCCGCCGGCAGCGGCGGCAAGTGCAAGCGCCGCCGTCTTGGTGCCTTTACGCTCGATGCCGAGCGCTCCGTCCAGGGAAAGCGCACCGGGCCCGTCCTCGACGAACGACAGAAGCGCGATCGTGAGGACGAGTTGATACTCCCAACCGCCCCGGAGCCCCCAGGGGCCCTTGCCTGCGCAGGCGGTCCGGATTGCCGTGATCATGTTGGCGCCGATCACGCTCGAACAGACGGGTGTGAGGAGGCCCGCGGCGAGCATGCCGCCCGCCGCCATCTGGCTTCCGCCCGCCAGAATCGCGTTCGGCCGCGCCGGGCGCAGCCCGAGCGCCTCCATCTCCTCCTCAGCAGCCTCGAGCCCTGCTCCGCCGAACCAGCCGAGAAGCTTCTGTGCGCCGTGACCGACGAAGAGCAGGCCGATCACGATTCGGAACGCCCCGCGGACGAGGCCGATGTTCAACGTCCGTTCCGCGCTCACCAGGCGATATACCCCCCGTCGACGACGAGCGAGGAGCCCGTCATGAACGACGACTCATCCGACGCCAGGAAGACCGCGGCATGTGCGATCTCCGACGGTTGGCCGAGCCTGCCCATCGGATGTAGCCGGGCGAGATCCTCGAGCGTGCCCTGCGGCCCTTCGCGATCCTCGAACTGGCGCCGCAGGAGCGGGGTGTCGACCGCACCCGGGCACAGGGCGTTGACGCGGATATTGTCGGCCGCGTGGTCCAGCGCCATGCTGCGGGTGAGGTTGACCACCGCGCCTTTAGACGCCGTATAGGCGGCAAAGTTCTTGGCACCGACGAATCCGAGCTGCGAGGAGACGTTGATGATCGAGCCGCCGCCTCTCTCGATCATGCGCGGGAGCGCCTCGCGCGAGACGAGGTAGACGGACTTCAGGTTCGTGTCCATCACGCGGTCCCACCATTCCTCGCTCGTGTCGAGCAGGCTTGCGACGAGCTCCTGGCCGGCGTTGTTGACGAGCACGTCGATCCGCCCGAAGGACGAGATCGTCGCCTCCACGAGCCGTGCGGCATCGGCGGCGCGGCCGACATCGCCTGCGACCGCCTCGGCGGTCCCTCCTTCGCCTCTGATCGACTCGACCGCCTCGGCCAGCGGCTCGGGCCGGCGGCCTGCGACGACGACGGAAGCTCCCTGGCGGGCGAACTCCTCCGCAGTCGCGAGCCCGATCCCCGTGCCCCCGCCGGTGATCAGTGCGATCTTGCCGGCCAACCGCCGCCCGCTGGGCGCCGCCAGCTCGGACGCGTCAACGATCCCTGGAGTATGTATACGCGATTGCATGCAGCGCTGTGTACCACAGCTACCGCAGCGAAGTCAATCGAGATAGCGCGCGCTAGACGTCCAGGAGGCTCGGAATGGCGTTCGAGCGGATCGCCTCGTAGTCGTCGCCCGCGGTCTCCTCGATGAACGCGCAGAGCCGCGGCAGGTTCTCGAACGGGTAGTCGGTCGCGTACAGGACGCGGTCGCGTCCATAGGTGTCAATCGCCATCTGCAGCGCTCCCGGGGTGAGGCTGACCGTGTCGGTATAGAAGCGCGTGCGCAGGTACTCATCGAGCGAGAGCTCGACATCCGAGCCGATGCGGTTGAGGCGCCCGGCGACGTAGGGGAGCATGCCGCCGAGGTGGGGGTGGACGACCGTGAGGTCGGGGCAGCGGTCGAGGATGCCGTTGTCGATCAGCGCGAGCGCGGCCGCGGAGGTGTGGAACATCCAGCCGAGCCCGCCTTCCACGCGCTTCCCCATGAACTGCTCCGACGTGTTCGAGCGCGGCGACGGATGGATCCACATCGGTACGCCGTGCTCGGCCATGCGCTGGTAGACGGGCAGGAGCTCCTCGGTCGCGATCGGAGCGCCGTTGATCGTCGCGAGCACCACAACGCCGCGGAGCCCGTGCTGAGTGACCGCGCGATCCAGCACATCGATCGCGGTCTCCGGGTGGTGCATCGGCAGCATCGCGAGCCCGCGGAACCGGCCGGGATGCCGGCGCTCGTTGGCCGCAAGCTCCTCGTGCACGAGGTCGAGCCACTCGGCCGCGGCCGCCGGCTCCAGATCCCACGCCTCGCCGAACCCGTCGAGGCTCGAGACGAGCAGATCGATCCCGTTCTCGTCGGCGGCCTGAAGCTGCAGGTCGAAATCGACGAACTCGGGCCGGAGGTAGCCCTCGAACGACATGAAGCGCCCCGGCGCGGACTCGATGAGGTAGCGGCCGTCGTCCGAGCGCTCGACGCGCGGGTAGCCGCTCCCGTGGTCGATCAGCCAGTCGAGAGACGCCTTCGGGACCATTGGATCAAGAAAAATTGTGGTGGCAAACCGCCTCTGACCTGCGGGGTTTCCAGGTAACGGTCACCGGTCAGACACCTCTGGATATCTGGCAAACTGTCTACATAGCAAAACATTGAGCATCCCGACCTGAATCGCAACAACCAGAAGGAGGTATCAGATTCTCGGGGAAGACGACGAAAAACCTTATCTATGTCTTTCCCTACGCACATTATGTGTTATTGTATGCAACAAATCAGACATGTTGCCGTGCATGCTGCTATCTGGCTAGCCAGTCTGGGGGGCTGGTTTGATCAAGCATAGAAGCGTGTTCAGGAGTTCATTGCATGCATTGGTCCGAGGCAGAATATGAGCGACGGAGCTCATAAGTCTCTTCGCTGAGACAACCACGAGAGGCGAGGTATGGATCAGCTATCACAAAACCTGCCTGGTATCATCGCACTGGCGTTGATAGTCGGCGTCTGCGCATTCGCTGGAATCCGGGTCGGCCCGCGATTCCTCATCCGGCGGATCGCCGGCGTCATCTTTGTCCTGTTTGGCGTCACCTTCATCACCTTCATCTTAGGCTACTTCGCCCCCGGCAACGCGGTCCTCACCCAGACCGGCGGCCATGCCCCCAAACAGGTCATCGAGCACCTCTTGCACCTGTATGGATTGGACCTGCCCTGGTATGAGCAGTATGCCCGGTTTGTGAATGGGCTGCTGCACTTTAACCTGGGCTACTCCTACATCGACGTGACCCAGAGGTGTGGGCGCCATTCTGGGACGCTATGTGCCGATGTCGGCGCAGCTGGGGGTCACCGCGACGGTGCTGGCGGTGATCGTGGGAGTACCGCTGGGACTCTATGCGGCGGTCCGCTCCAACACGGCGTATGACACCTCGATCCAGACCATGAGCCTGGTGTTCTATGCGCTGCCGACCTTTGTGCTGATCCCGCTGTACCAACTGCTGATGATCACGCTGCATAACAACAACCTGCCGAGCCTGTCGGTGACGGGCTGGGATAGCTGGGATGCGATGGTGGGACCGATCCTGATCTTTGGGGCGGGGATCTTCGCCTTCTTCCTGCGGATCACCCGCGCCAGCATGCTGGAGGTGTTGCGGCAGGATTACGTGCGGACGGCACGAGCCAAGGGGTTGACGGAGAACCGGGTGATCTGGCTGCATGCGTTTCGCAATGCGCTGATCAACTTGCTGACGGCGATTGGGCCGGCGCTGGCGTTTGCGGTGGGGGGGGTGTTTGTGGTGGAAGTGCTCTTTAACATCCCGGGGATCGGGAGTTATTCCCTGCAGGCCATCAACAATCGCGACTATCCGGTGGTGCAGGGGACGGTGATTCTGATCGCCGTGGCGATCGCGTTTGCGAACCTGGTGACCGACATTGCCTATGGCTTGGTCGATCCACGGATCAAGACCAGCTAGCGGGAGCTGGGGAGGGCTCCCCGACTGGAGTCCCTAGCTGGGGCGGACCTCAGGGGCACCCGGACCTCCGGCTGACGAGCGGACCTCCCGGCTGACGAGCGGACCTCCCGGCTGGTGAGCGGAGTGAATCAGGAGACGAGGCGCATACCGGTGGCGGAGCCTGCAGGGCCGGAGCCACAGGAGGGCAAAGCAGGGGTCTATGAGAATCGATGAAAGTGCCGAGCCGGCGGGCTCGCAACCCTTTGATGATGGATTTTCCCTCAATCCGGCCTCCGAACTGCGGCCAGTAGGGCTGTACATGCCGGAGGCGGAGTTGGAGGGGCGGGTGCCGCTCTCGACGGCGGACATCGAGCCAGGGATGCTGACCCAGAGTGAGCTGGATCTGCGGGCCGGCGACAAGATCACCGAAGGGCAATCGCTCTCCCCCATCGAAGCGTCATTGCGGCGGTTGGGGCGAGACAGCGAGCGATGATATGTCTGGCGATCATCCTGATCATGGTGGTTGCCAGCTACGTCTTTCCGATGTTCTACCTGCATATGGGACCCGACGATCGCGGGAGGGATCACCGACTACCCCCAAGTGCCGCCGGAGCTGTATCACTACATGACCCACCAGGAGCTGCTCGATCTGGATGCCCCCAGCTCCCTGGTGCATCCGCTGGGGACGGATCAGCTGGGGCGCGATATTCTGGGCGCGGTTGATGGCTGGAGTCAATGTCTCGATCCAGGTGGCGCTGTTTGTGGAGATCTTTGATGTGGTGCTGGGTCTGTTGGTGGGGGTGCTGGCCGGGTTCTTTGGGGGCTGGATCGATACCTTCCTGGCGCGGTTCACCGACCTGATGTTTGCGTTCCCCGCCTTGCTCTTTGCGATCTCTGGCGGCGGCGACGCTGGGGCCGGCCTTTGTGAACTGCGCTTGGGCCGGAAGGTCGGTCTGATCCTGGTGAGTATTGCGCTGGGGATCACGATCTGGCCGCAGATGGCGCGGTTTGTGCGCGGGCAGACGCTGCAACTGAAGGAGCAGCAGTTTATCGAGGCGGCGCGGATGTCGGGGAGCTCGAACCAGCGGATCATGGTGCAGCATATCGTGCCCAATCTCTTTAGTATCGTGGTGGCGGCGGCGACCCTCGATATTGTGGGAACGATTACGGCCGAGGCGACGCTGTCCCTGCTGGGTCTGGGGGTGGAGCCGCCGGGGTCGAGCCTGGGGTTGATGATCTTTGACGGGTCGGGGCGGCTCTACATCAATGCCTGGGAGGTGATCTGGCCGATGGTGACCCTGGCGCTCCTGGTGCTGTCGCTGGCCTTCCTGGGGGATGGGGTCAACGATGCCTTTAATCCCCGTACCAAGGACTAGGCAAGGCCTGATAGACTCCGCTGAGGCTGATTCTTCCAGATCAGCCACCTCCAGGTATTCTAGGCACACGGTTGTGACTGGCTTGATCGGTCCTGAATCAGGCTCCCGCGTCGGAAGACTCCAAGGGGAACGGATCACTCGGATCTTGACCCGCGGAGCCGCTTCAGTAGAAAATACAGAGGCACGAATGGCAGAGCAGCTGCTTGAAGTACAGCATCTTCGCACTCACTTCTTCACCCGAGCCGGTGTGGTGAAGGCCGTCGAGGATGTCTCGTTCTATCATCGACGAGGGTGAAACGCTGGGCCTGGTCGGCGAGAGTGGCTGTGGCAAGAGTGTTACCTCCCTCTCTCTCCTGCGTCTGCTAGAGACCCCCCCTGGCAAGATCGTCGGGGGCAAGGTGCTCTTCCAGGGAGAAGATATCCTTGAGATGAACCGGGACGAACTGAACGACCTTCGCGGCGGCAAGGCGGCGATGATCTTTCAGGACCCTATGACCTCTCTCAATCCGGTGCTATACCAGTTGGGTATCAGATCGCCGAAGCGGTGAAGGCGCATCTGAAGCTCGACGACAGAGCCGCGATGAACCGCGCGGTCGAGATGCTGGATCGCGTGCGTATCCCCGAGGCGCGGCGCCGCCTCAATCACTATCCTCATGAGTTCAGCGGCGGCATGCGCCAGCGCGTGATGATCGCCATCGCCCTCTCCTGCAATCCTCAACTCCTGATCGCCGATGAGCCGACGACCGCTCTGGATGTCACCATTCAGGCGCAGGTGCTGGATCTGATGAAGGGCCTGGCGCAGGAGTTCCGCACCGCGACTCTGCTGATTACCCATGACCTGGGAGTCGTCGCCGGCAGCTGCGATCGCGTGAACGTGATGTATGCCGGTCGTATCGTCGAGGCCGCTCCGACGAAGGCCGTCTTCAGCAAGCCGGCGCATCCCTATACCCAGGCGCTGCTGGCCGCTGTGCCCGCGCGCCGACACTCGCCAGGGGCTCCAGGCTGGCCGCGATTGGTGGACAGCCGCCCAATCTGGTTAATCTGCCGCCCGGTTGCCCGTTCGCTCCCCGCTGCGTTAAGGTACAGCCGCGTTGCCGAGTAGAGCTGCCTCCGCTGGAGACGGTAGGGCCGGACCAACAGGCGGCCTGTTTCTATCCGTACTAATCTTGGGATCACTCTGAACACTCTCACCTTGCCGGCGTGGTCGTCCCGCTACGAGATAGCTGTAACCATCAGGCTTGACCTCATCGATCTGGCGGATCGTTGGTGAGATTGACTGAGGGGGATTATATTGGCAACACAGACAGTGCAGCCGGGAATGCCGGCCATGACAGACAGCGATGCGCTCATCGAACTGCGTGGGGTCAAGGTCTACTTTCCCATTCGCGGTGGACTCATGAATCGGACGGTGGCCTCGGTCAAGGCCGTAGATGGCGTCGACCTGAAGATCAAGCGCGGTGAGACGCTGGGCCTGGTAGGCGAGAGCGGCTGCGGCAAGTCGACCCTTGGTCGGGCCATTCTCCAGCTGATCAGGCCCACTGCGGGCTCCGTCTTCTTCGACGGCGAGAACCTAATGACGATGGGCGAGGACGAGGTGCGCAAGCGTCGAGCCAACATGCAGATGATCTTCCAGGATCCATTTAGCTCGCTTGACCCGCGCTTCACCGTCGGGCGCGTGATTGCCGAGCCGCTGGAGAACTACGACTTTGGTACTCCCCGAGAGGTAGATGATCGAGTTCGCTATCTCCTGCGCACCGTCGGAATGAATCCCAACGTGCTCAACCGCTACGCGCATGAGTTCAGCGGCGGCCAGCGGCAACGCATCGGCATCGCCCGTGCGCTGGCCCTCAATCCAAGATTCATCGTGGCGGACGAGCCTACCTCCGCCCTGGACGTCTCGATTCAGGCCCAGGTGCTCAATCTGATGGGCGAGCTGCAGAAAGAGTTCAAGCTCACCTACCTCTTCATCGCGCATAACCTCTCGGCCATCAAGCATGTGAGCACCCGAGTGGCCGTCATGTATCTCGGCCACATCGTCGAGATCGGCAGCGCTGAGGATGTGTACAGCAACCCACAGCACCCGTACACCGTGGCTCTGCTCTCCGCCAGCCCATTCCCGGATCCCGGAATTGGAGCTGACTCGCAAGCGCATCATCTTGACCGGTGACGTGCCTAGCCCGGTGAACCCGCCTTCTGGATGCCCGTTCCATCCTCGCTGCTGGAAGGCTCAGGCGATCTGCCGTGAGGTCTATCCTACGCTTGAGAAGAAGGGCGCTGGTGAGCAGGAGGTGGGCTGTCACTTTCCTGGTCCATAGCCACTGTTGAACTTTCTGAGGATTGGCGAAAGCCTATTTACTGTGCCCGGACCTAGTCTTTTGCTCGTTTGGACCAGAGGCTCTTCTACTCGGCCGTCGTCCGCGGTATATAATGCTGTGGACTGGCAGCGTGGCCTTTCTACCGTGTCTCGAGCCTCGACGAGGAGGGTCAGCGTGAAGTTGCGTGGTTTGCGCCAGGTGCGTCAGCGCCGCGGCCTTAGCATCAGCCAGTTGGCCGAGCTTGCAGATTTGCGTCGCGATACCATAACTCATCTCGAACATGGCAAGGAAGAGCCGCAACCCTATGTATTGCGGAGACTGGCCGCGGCTCTAAGCGCCACAACCTCTGAGTTACTTGGGGTCACAGTGATCGACTCTCCAGCCCCCTGGAGTGGCGATCTCGATCCAGACTCATCATCCGGTGGTCGCAAGCTAGCGCTCGCCGCGCTCTTTCGCCACGTCCCGACTCAGTGGAGAGTCAGATCATTGCCACCGTCCAGCTCCGTCGGCGCGATCTGGGTAGGCTCTTTCTGGCTGAGTGAGGTGGCCTAAGGTTGCCGCGGCTGGTATCGGGTGCCATTGCCATCTCCGCAGTCACTGCTGCTCGCGCTGGGCCAACTGGTCTGCCTGGTCCGCTGGGTGCCTGGTCCGCCTGTCCTTACCCGAGTGGTCCTCGTGGCCCGTATACCCTGGTTCCGGCAGAGAGTCAGGCCAGGCGTCGGGGGAGAGAGCATAGGTGATGCGCCCCCTGCCCATGATGTCGACGGTAGGTAGATGCTTGGTTCGCCGGGGATCCAGCTTTCCTGACGGGCGGGTAACGATGGCCATGGGCTCAGTGTTGACGTCGGCCGCCGGCAGCAGCATTGGATCCGCGGCTTGTTGCTTGCCACCAACTTAAAGGCGCTGATAGAACGTAGGAGCGAATGGGCAACCTCTACCAGGCGATCCATGGTAGCTTCTGAGTCTGCGCCATGCTGTCGTGCGTCTGTGACGTGATATCGGCGATGCCGACATAGATAGCGAGATGGTAGCCGCTGCCTCCGCCTGCTGGGTCGCGGTTTCGTTGATGCCCTTGACGGCATTGGCGATGCGTTCGGTTACCGCATCTACCGCCTGAAGAGCCGCTCCGGCCTGCGACGGCCAATTCCGACTGCAGCACCACCTGCTGGTTGCTATGTTCGATGGTGACGACGACACTGTTGGTTTCCGTCTGGATGTTTTTGATACGAGCCTGAATGTGTTTCGTTGCCTCAGCGCTGCTAGTCGCGAGATTGCGGATCTCCTGGGCGACGATGGCGAAGCCGCGCCCATTCTCACCCGCTCGCGCGGCCTCTATAGCCGCATTGAGCGCCAGTAGGGTAGTCTGGCTGGCAAAATCCGATACCATCTGCACAATCTCGCCGATCTCCTGGCTGCTTTCACCCAGCCGCTTCATCTTCTTTACTGATTGCATCGCCATTTCGCGCACGGCGCTCATACCTTCCGCGGCTCTCTCGGCAGCCTCTCTCCCTTCCTTGGCTATGCGGATGCCTTCCTGGGTGACCTGGGTAGCATTGTGAGCGATACTGGCAATCGACTGAACACTGTTGGCCATATCGCCTACCGCTCCCGACACGGCAATGATCTGCTGGGCCTGGTGCTGGGCGCTGGTTGCCATGCGCGCGGCGGCGGTACGACTCTCGCCGGCGCTCGCGCTCACTACCTCGCTGGCCCTTCGGGCATCGGTGAGAAGGCCGCTCAGAGTCTCAAACACCACATTGAGGGAGTTGGTCATGGGGGTAAGGGTTTCACCGCTCAGCTGGATATGGACGCTGAGATCTCCCTGACGCACCTGTTCGAGCTGGTAGAGTAATTCGAAGAGCTGCCCTTCGAGCGCTTTCCTCTCCTGCTCGCGCTCCTGGAACAGGTACGACGTTACGATAGCCAGCGCGGCCTGACTGGCGAACATCTCGATCACCTCGATGGTTTCCAGTGAGGGAATCTTACCGTCCTCCGGCTGATCGAGGGAGATAACGCCAAGAAGCCGGTCTTCATGCGGGCTTATCAGGGGAACGAAGAGAGCGTCGTCAGGATTCCAGGCATCCGCCCTCCGTTGCGCGCTGGGGACCTGCGGAGTGTATACGGAGACGAACTCAATGCCGTCGAGCAGATGCTTGTATTCGTGGCTGATAAAGTAGGAGTGACTTACACAAAACTCCGGTCGCATGACGCTCAGCAGGCGGGCGAGAGGTGGGGGCGACTGGAGCAGTATCTGGCGTTCGGCTTCATTCAGCCCGGAGGTAGCGGCGACTTCGATGGTCTGGTCCGGATGGATGAGATTGAGAGCCGCCGCCCGGAAGCCCAGGGTACTGGTAATGCCCTCTACAACCTGATTGAGAATACGATCCAGTTCTATCTCAGCGCGCAGTCTCATTGCCAAGGCGCACGATCTCTTTGAGTTGGCGGGTACGGCGCTCAATCTCCCGGTCTGAACCTCGCCGCTGTGACCAATTTCCTACCATCGGGTGCTACCTCCTGCCGGCATGCTTGTGTACATCGCCGTAACTGCTTCGACCAGCAGATTCAACCTGCCGGGAAGGATAGCATATCACGAGCAAACACACAAATAGGCTAGCTGATCCGCGAGCGTCCGGGCGTGCCGCCGGAAGACGAGGTCTCCTGGGCGGCTCCGAGGAGCCTGCTCCGCTTGAGATAGTCATGAGCCGCGGCATACCCTAGCTCGATCCACATAGCGGCCTTGTCAAAGTCCAGCGTGCCGCCGCGAACGTTGGTTCCCAGACGAAGCACATGGGATTCGATGCCGCGTGGAAGACGCTCGAGAGCTCGGGTGAGCTGATAGCGGTTCATGACCTGGGCAGTCCGCTCCAGTACGGCGACCATGGCGTGTACAGAGGAGGTTCTCGCACCGATTCGGACTCCTATGCCGCGCCGAAGAATCACTCGGAAGCAGAGGCGCGAGGACGCTGGCATCGTCGTAGCCGACATCCAGGACAAAGATGCGTCTCGCTCCCAGCATCAGCGCCGTTTCGATACTCGCGTTATCCAGCGCACCGCCGTCTACGTAGACATGGTCTCCAATAGTTACGGGGGGAAAGACGCCGGGTATGGCCCCCGATGCCATCACTGCCGGCACGACGGGACCAGAGGAGAAAACCGCGCGGGTGCTGCTGGTAATGTCGGCGGCGATGATACGCAGGGGAACGGCCATATCCTCGAAGGTAACGCCCTTCAAGAAACGATCGATGAACTGGCGGAGTCCATTGTCGCCGTAAAGGGAGGGATTTCCCGCCGCCAGACGACGGAGCGCCGCCAGTACACGGCCAAAGTTGACCGCCTGCGGTGGAGAGTTGAGGAGAGGGTCTATCCCCAGCAGCAATTTGGTTGAGTTGGTGCTGAGCCAGGCGTCGGCCAGCCACTCCACTCCCTCGATCGAGGGTCGCAGTGCCAGACAGGCGCCATTCCATGCTCCAATCGAGGTGCCTACGACCACGTCGGGATATTCTTCCTGTTCGAGGAGTGCCCGCAACGCGCCTACTTGCAGCGCTCCACGGGCGCCGCCGCCGGAAAGTACAAAGGCCGTATAAGAGCGCCAGCGGGGCCTGACGGATACCGCCTGGATCTCCCCTGGCCTGCATGATATGCCTCCGATCCTCCTATTGCCGTAACGCCGCCCGCATCTGGTCCAGCGGGGCCGGAAGTCCAGTCCAGAGTGTGAAAGCCGCCGCGCCCTGATAGAGCAACATGGGTAGTCCGCCGGATGCTCGCAAACCAAGTGCCAGTGCTGCCTCTACCAGGGCGGTCACCGGTGGGTTGTATACCATATCAAATACGAACGCGTCGGGAGGAAGTTGCTTGAGCAATCGAAGCGGCAGAGGAGTAGCGGTTGGGCTGCGAGTGCCGACCGGGGTTGCCTGTATCAGGACGCTGGTCCCGGCCAATACTTGCAGGAGCGCTTTGGTATCCGCAAGGTCGACTACGTGCTGGTCCCACTCGTCAGCCTCCGCATGCCGTCCCGGCGGGTGCGGCCAGTGAAGCGCAAAGGCCGCCAGTAGGTTTCGGCCGGCGCCCGTCCGGCGCGCCACAATCCAGGGATCGGCGCCTTCGAGAAGCGCGACGGCTACCGCCGCCCGTGCCGCGCCGCCTGCCCCCAGAACTGTGAGGCGCTTGCCGGCCGACCAGGCACGCTCTTCACGGAGCACTCGTCGCAGAGCGGGGACGTCGGTGTTGTGCCCGATCAAGCGTATGCCGGAGGGTGCCGCTTCGAGAGTGATGGTATTTACCGCCCGGGTAAAATAGAGAGACTCCGGAGTGGCGGCGTCCAGCAGAGGGAGGATGCCAGTCTTGTGAGGAATGGTTACGTTCGCACCCAGGATCTCCGGAAGCGCTCGAAGAGAGGCTACCCGCGCGGCGAGTGCTTCCGACGGTGTCTCCCACAGCTCGTAGCGGGCGGCGACGTGGGAGGCTCGAAAGGCAGCTTCCTGCATCGCCGGCGACCGAGAATGACCGATGTGATGTCCGATGAGGCCGGCGAGCCGCACACTATTCTGCAACCTACTGATCCGGCTCGAACGGCGCCAGCTTGGCCAGATCGGAGTCGCTGATGGTCACGTGCACGACGCCGTCCTGCACATTGGCAACCGACTCGATCGGGAGCTGCACCAGCCGATTACCAAATCCTTTCCGACGCAAGACGAAGGCGCTGATACGCTGGGTCTCTGGATCTATCAGCACTCTCTCGACCACGCCGATCTCTTGGTGGGGTGTCGGGCGCCAAACCGGCGTACCGGCGGCTATCTCCGCCGAGCCGACGCTCTCTTGAAATTGAATCTCGGTTGTCGGCTCATAGGGCGCGGCGCCGAGGCCGGCGGCAGTGGAGATGTAATGAAGCAATTCGCCCAGACGAAAGCGAGGCTTCTCTGCCGGCGCCTGGACTTCCCCGGTCTGCGGGTCAGCGTCGACGAAGAACTCGCGTTCAAAGAGGGGAGCCTCGGTAAAAGCCGCCTGATCGATCGACAATTCGACTGAGTCTTTAGTGACTTTGACAATGTCCGAGACGGGTATGAGCCTGGCACGCGGCTTCTCCCAGCCGCCCGGAGAAAGGAGGTTACCCGACTCGAGCAGTCCAGGATCGACGACGATGTGAGATACCCTCTCTGCTGCCATCTCGACGACAATCCGCTCCAGAGTGCCTATCTGACGCCCATCGCTGCTCGTGATGGTGGTGCCTATATGGAGGTCTTCCAGCATAGTTCATGTCACCTCTTCTTAGCGCTCTTGCCGCTCTTACCGCTTGGCCTCGCGGCGGCGTTGCTGTCTCTGCGCCGCCTTCACCTGGTAGTAGTGATCGTCGTTGCCGGCGGGAGCTGGAGACGGCGCCGGGGTCGCCGCGGCGCGAGTCTTGGCCGGCACTCGGCGGGCGTTGGCAGTTACGTTCCTCGCGGTCGCGGCATGAGTGCTGGTAGAGCGGCGGGCGGCACGGCTGTGGCGAGACCTGCCCAGACCATCAGGCGCGGGCTTCCCCGGCTGGTTGGCTGGTGTTGCCGCCTGAGTGCGTGAACCAAAAAGGTCACGGGGCATGATCTTGAAACGCACCAGCAGGTAGTACGCGCCGACAATAGCGGCCAGATTGAGGACGAAATAGGTGTTCATGCCCCCAATGATTAACGCATTGGTATGAAACCAGGGCTTCTCCAGGGCAAGATTGAAGAACTTGATGTCGACATACTGCAGGGCGATGGAGACAACCTCGACGACCAGCAACATGATCATCCAGCCAAAGAGCATCTTACCCATCGGAGACTGCTTTCGGGCCGGCCGGCCGGTCTGAGAGCCCGAGCCTCCTTGACCCGCGGGCGATGGAATCAAGCGGCTGAGGAAGGACTTGCGCTCACCGCCACCCGGCGTCGTCACATTTCCCGTCGCCGACGCGGTCGAACTGGACTTTTTCTGGTCCCCTGTCTGTGCCATCTCTGCCACTCCTGCTTCTCTCATTGCCGACCGCGGATACCCTGCACCAGTACAAGTTACCAATGATAAGGTACGTAGAGGTACGTAGAGGTACGTAGAGCCGCCGTATCCCGGTCCAAATGAATCCAATGAATAGCGCCACGACTTGAGTATACCCCTGTTGCTGGCCTTCATGCCAGTTTCGGCGCGGAATCTAGGAAGATGGTTATGTCTAGATGCGGAAGAAGCTGGCGACTGGAGCTATCCCGGCAGCTCGGGACGATGGAAGATATCTTCAGGAGCGTTAGCGGGTACGATCACCGAAAGCGACCTGGGAACGATGCTGAATGTCATCGGGAGGGTCCCGATGACATCGCCGTCCACCTGCACCGGCAGGGGTGGGGTAGACTCGATGTGCACGGTATGGCACTGGACGGTACGAGCCTTGGGGCCAAGCTTCGCCCGGCGGAAAAGGGCGCGAAGCAGCACACCCAGACGATAGAGGAGGCCGCCGCTCTCCATGGTTACGACGTCGAAGACCCCATCGTCGGCCACCGCGTGCTTGGCGAAGGTCATCACCCCGCCATACAGGCGAGTGTTGCCGATGACGATCATCAGCGCGTTGAAAGTGCGTCGTTTGCTCTGATCGAAGCGTATGGTCACGCGCGCCGGCTGGTGGGTTACGGCCAGCCAGCCGGTGGTGGCGAAGTAATCCACTATCTTGAGGCCCATCTGAGTGAGGGCGCTGGCCTCTACTCGCCGAGCCACCTCGGCATCGAAGCCGATGCCGGCCATGAGCAGAAAGTAGCGATCATTGGCTCGCCCGACGTCGATGCGGCGATGGATTCCCTGCACCAGTACCTCGCGAGCCTGATCCAGCCGCAGTGGTATGCCGGTCTCGCGTGCCCAGACATTGACGGTGCCCAGGGGCAAAACGCCAAGAGCGGTCTTCTGGCCTACGAGAGATTGCATAACCTCGCTGACGGTGCCGTCACCGCCGGCGGCCACTACTGCCTCCATGCCCTTCTGAACTGCTTCCCGTGCCAACGCGGCGGCGTGGCCGGGACCGTTCGTCCAGCAGATTTCCGCCGGCAGGTCGTGCTGGCCCAGCCACCGGGCGGTCTCCTTGAGCTCACGAGCGGCATTGGATCCATGCCCGCTCCCTGAGGTAGGATTGCAGATGATGCGGACGCGGGGCGCCACCTCTCGCCGGGAGGTCTCCTCACTCCTTCCCCGGGCTATCGGAGCAGGAATGATGTAGTACGCGAGCTTGTACGTCATGCGCAGTCGCTGCAAGGTTCCGAGCGAAGCTGCCCAGAAGCGCGCGACTCCCTCCCGCCAGCCGAGTATCCGTAGTGCTACCAGGCTGGTCTGGGCGATTTTATGTGTGCGTGGCCAGTTCCAGTTACGCAGCCTTGCATTGATTGGCGACCACAGTGATTTGTCGGTGGTTTCTTCCGACTCATCCATGGGATTGCTCCACTCTTGCCGGGTACCTCGGCTGTGGCTACCTCTATATACTATACGACAGCAGACTTGTGTAGGTCACAGGAAACAAGCGGCCAAACACCGGCGGCGCCGGTCCCTGGATGCGCGGCTCTCGTCACGAGCTGATCCGCGGAACGCGTGCCAGAAGCTCGGCTACCACCTCGTAGGCGCTGGTGCCCAGTTGCTTCGCTATGGCGGCGGCGGAGAGCTCGTCGTTTCCCTGGCGCCCAATCAAGACGACTTCATCTCCCAGGCTCACATCGGCGACGGCGGTGACATCGACCATGCACTGGTCCATTGCCACCCGACCAAGAATCGGTACGCGTTGTCCCCGCAGCAGTACCTCACCCCAGTTCCTGGGGCCACGCCGAAAGCCGTCGGCGTAGCCGACCGGCAGGACAGCGATTCGAGTCGGCCGAGGGGTGATGTACGTCGCCCCATAGCTAATGCCCTCTCCGGCGGGGATCCATTTTACCTGCGCTACCTGAGTCTTAAACGAGAGCGCCGGGTGAAACTCCGCCGGCAATGTCACCTCGTCTGAAGGTGATAATCCGTAAATCGCCACTCCTGGTCGCACCATATCGAAGTGTGCCTCCGGGAGGGTGAGAATGGCGGCGCTGTTGGCAGCATGTACGATAGGCGGACGCAGGCCCCGGCGCTCCAGCGCGTTTAGCACCTTCCCAAAGCGGGCGAGCTGCTTCCGCGCGTAGGTCTGGTCGCTGCTATCGGCGGTGGCGAAGTGCGTAAAGATACCCTCGACTGCCAGACCAGGCAGGGTATGGAGTGTCTCGACAAGGTCCAGAATGGGTTCTATCTCTTCAGCCCGGAGCCCCAACCGAGCCAGGCCGGTATCCACTTTGAGGTGGACGTACGCCTGGCGCCCGAGATCAACGGCCGCTCTCGAGAGCGCCTGCGCGACTTCTGGCGAATAGACGGTAGAGCGTAGATCTAGCCGAATCGAATCGCGGGCCTGCCAGGGCGCCGTGTACCCAAACACCAGGATCGGCGCGTCGATGCCGGCTTCCCGGAGTGGTACCGCCTCACTCACCGTCGCCACACCCAACCACGATGCCCCATTATGGAGCACAGTGCGTGCCACGCGTACGGCACCGTGCCCGTAGGCGTCAGCTTTCAGACTTACAAGGATGCGAACCTGGGGATCAACGAGTTTCTGGACAGATCTGGTATTGCCAGCGATGACTCCGAGGTCGATCTCCAGCCAGGTGGGGCGATCAGGCCGCATCACCACCACTCGCTGCCAGGCCTGAGTCTGCCGGTCCAGCAGGTTCTCCGCCTGCTCCGGATGGGCCAGAAGGAGCGCGGTCACCTGCTCCATACGCGTTTCTTCAGATCCTTTGATATAGATCACTGCCCGCTTTCCCTCTCGGGCTGCCTCAAGCGCGCACTGTTTGACGGCGCCGGCGGTATCCTCGGCCAGGTGGGTACGGATGACTCGCTCGGGCAGCAGCCCTGCCTGGATGGCAGACTCAGCGATGGTTGCGGCTAGAGTGCCGCGACTTACCAGGTAGTCGACCTGCTGGGCCACGATTTGTCCCAGCCTGCGGTGCTCACCGTCCTCCGTCCGGCCGAGTCGGAGCATATCGCCGAGTACCGCGATGCGCACGGCGCCGAGCCCTCCAGCGATGGCGTCCAGGGCATCCAGACCGGCGGCGGCGCTGCACGGCGTCGCATTGTGGGAATCATCCAGCAACACTGTACCGCCGGCTCCGTCGAGCCAGCTCATCCGACCAGGGAGTGGCCGTAACTGGCGTAACGCCGAGAGCGCCTCCGCGCGTGGAACTCCGAAGTAGGCGCCTACAGTAAGAGCAGCCAGAACGGCGTATGCCCAGTGATCGGCGTGCAGGTGGGCAAACTGGGAAGTCTCCCGGGTGATCGCGTCTACCAGCGCCAGCGTCGACCTGTTGTTGGCGGCCATGGGCAGGAGGTGGTAATGAAGCGTCAGCCGGTCGTCCACGGCACCCACCGATTCCTTCACCGGAGCGAAGAAACGCACGGCTGCCGGAGTCCCGTCAGCCATCGCCAATGTTCGCTCATCATCGGCGTTCAGCGCCGCCAATCCTGGGCGTGGCAGCAACGCCGGCAGCTGGGCGAGCTCCCTCTGCAGCGCCTCTAGTCCGTCGAAGTACTGGAGATGGACAGGGCTGACATTGGTGACGACGCCTACCTGTGGTTGGACGACGCTACAGAGGCCGGCAATCTCGCCGGGATGATCGGCTCCCAGCTCAAGGACCGCGAAACGATGAGCAGGCTCCAGGCGCCCTAACGAGAGCGGCAGACCAAGCAGATCGTTGTAGTTGCGCCAGGATCGAAACGTCGGCGCCTGTAGAGCCAGTACGCTGGCAATGGCTTCCTTGGTAGTGGTCTTGCCGGTGCTTCCAGTGACGGCAATCACCGTAGGCTTCCAGCACGACAGGATAAAGTGAGCATAGCCGCAGAGCGACGCACGCACGTCGTCGACCACCAGCATGGTGGCCGCGGCTCGACGTGCGTGCTCTGTCAGGTCCGCCGCGGTGGCCGGATGCTGGTCCAGCCACGCCCGCTCGACGACGAGAGCGCTGGCGCCTCGCTCGAGCGCATCGACGGAGAATTCGATGGCCGTCCTTGTGCATGCCGCCAACCGCTACAAAGCACTCACCCGGTGCTACGCTGCGCGAATCGTGGGCAAACCCCTCGAAACTGCGGCTGCGGCCGCTCACCCTCACTTCCGCGCCGGTGGCGGCAATAAAATCCTCCAAAGAAATCATCCGCGTGCAGTGCTCCCTAGGGCGATCAGCGCCAGCTGTCGCCTGCCCGGTGAATAGCCTCAATGCGATCTTGACTAGTGTATCACTCGTGTGTTACTGGTGTAGCGTCTCTTTGAGGGGAGTGCGGCCCTCGCCTATCCTCGCCTACCTGGCCTTCTGGAGAGAAGGACTGGGGAGGACGTGCCTGGCGGCTCGCTTTGCCGGTAAAGAAGCCCACTGATTGCCACGCCGGGTCTGCCGCGCGGCGACCGGCAAGACCTGATAGGCGGCGCGGCCGAGGGCAATGCCGAACGCGTCTAGAGTGGAGAACCGCCGCTGCGGCGCGAGCTCCAGCCCTTTCCTGACCAGGGACTGCAGAGCTACGGGAATCATGGACTCTCGACCGAGCCAATCCAGGGGTTGATCCTCTGGTGGAGGATGGCCGATCAGGGCGTGGTAGAGAAACGCCGAAATACTGTAGATGAGTGAGCGGCTGTCGCCGCTACCGCCGGCGAGCACTTCGGGGGCGAGGTAGACGCGCTCTAGAGGAGACTGCTCCCGGTGACTGGTGGGGAACAGCCAGCGGGTTACGTCCGGCTCACGCAGGCTGATGGACCAGCGGTCCCGTACTAGGAGCGACTGCGGTGAGAGGGTTAGAGAGTTTAATAACCTGGGGGCCCGCCGTTCCACCAGATCGAGGGCATCACAGAGCTGAAGCGCATGAATCAGCGCCTCGGAAAGCGGGTGCCCAGCCTGGGCAAGGTAGGTCGCGACAGGCGTCCCCATACAGGCGTCGAATACAGCATACTGAGTCGCATTGGAGGAGAAAGAATCGCGCAGGCGCGGTAGCGCTTCATGTCTTAGAGTGGCCGATTGGGTAGCGCAGCTGCGAAAGTTTCGGAGATCGCCGGCTTCCCCCGGTACTGGTGATCGGATGGCGATCACCAGTACCGGAACGTCTAGCTCAACGTGGTAGGCCTGGTAACGCTGCTCGTACGTGGTCTCCAGCAGCCGCTCCGCGAGTGCATAGCGATGGTCGAGCAGAAGTCGTGACATACGAAACCATCTTTCAGCGTACCGAATCCGCCATCACTGGAATGAGACGTCCCATTCGCGATGCACCTTCGCACCTTCATGAATAGCATGAATATCATGCATGCATGGAGTGTGCCGTGGCAACCGGTATGCGGCGATATCGGTGACCTTCGGGGTGATCTTTCGAATTTCGAGTGAGGTAGAATGTCTACATTTTGGAATCACGGCGTACATGTAGACAGAATGCGAACCAGCAACGCGAAGATACCTTGGGCCGATCGTCTTGGGGAGTGATGTGGGCGGAGAAGTTGGATGCCCTTTCGAGCGGTGGTAAGCTTAGGATAGTTGGCAGTCGGGGTGGAATTATGACCAAAAAGAGCGCAGCTTCGTCACACCAGAGACGAGACAGAGAAGATAACAAGTCTGACG
>CAVXKB010000013.1:0-180144 GCA_963762215.1 uncultured Actinomycetota bacterium | reverse complement strand
GCTCCCCGCTCGCATGATGAAATGCGCGCGTGACGCCGCTTGTCTAGCTTGCTGCCATGAACCGCCTGAAGGACGAGACGAGCCCGTACCTCCTGCAGCACGCGGCGAACCCGGTCGACTGGTACCCGTGGGGCGACGAGGCGTTCGCCCGCGCACGTGAGGAGGGGAAGCCGATCTTCCTCTCGATCGGCTACGCCGCCTGCCACTGGTGCCACGTGATGGAGCGCGAGTCGTTCTCGGTGCCGGAGACCGCCGAGCTGATGAACGAGAGCTTCGTGTGCATCAAGGTCGACCGCGAGGAACGGCCGGACATCGACTCGCTGTACATGGACGTCGCCGTCGCGATCAACGGCAGCGGTGGCTGGCCGCTCAACGTGCTCCTCCGCGCCGACGGCAAGCCGTTCTGGGCCGCGACGTACCTGCCACCCGAGCCGCGGCACAACCTCCGGAGCTTTCGCGATGTCCTCACGACGGCAGCCGACGCCTGGCGAGACAAGCGTGAGGAGCTCGAGGCATCGTCGGAGTCCCTCACCGATCACATCCGGAAGCTCACCGAGATGAAGCCGGTCGATGCGCCCGTCGACGAGGAGCTCATGGGCCAGGCGATCGAGAGCATCACCTACTCGTTCGACTGGGAGTGGGGAGGCTGGGGGCGTGCACCGAAGTTTCCCGCGGCGAGCGCGCTCGAGTTCCTCTTCCGGCGGAAGGTGCCGCGGATGACCGAGAAGACACTCGACTCGATGGCGGCGGGCGGCATGTACGACCTCGTGGGCGGCGGCTTCCACCGTTACTCCGTCGACCAGCGCTGGCTCGTGCCGCACTTCGAGAAGATGCTCTACGACAACGCGCTGCTCGCCGTCTGCTACCTCCACGGCTACCAGACGACACGTGACGAGCGGTACCGGCGGGTCGTCGAGCAGACGATCGGCTACATGCTTCGGGAGCTTTCGCTCGAAGGCGGCGGGCTCGCCTCCTCGCAGGACGCCGACACCGACGGCAAGGAAGGGATCAGCTTCACCTGGACGCGCACCGAGGCCGACATCCCCGACCAGATGCTCCACACGTTCGAGGGCGGCCGCTTCATCCTCCGAGGCGAGCTCGACGAGACCAAGCGCGCCGAGCTCTTCGAGCTGCGCGAGCAGCGGCCGAAGCCGCCGCTCGACGACAAGGCGATCGCGTCCTGGAACGGGCTCGGGCTGGCTGCGCTCGCCGAGTGCGGGCGGGTGCTCGAGCAGGCGGAATGGGTCGCCGCTGCCTCCGCGCTCGGCGACTTCCTGCTCGGTCCCCTCTCGACGCCCGACGGCCGCCTCTACCGCACCTGGCGCGACGGCATCGCGAAGGGCACGGGGTTCCTCGAGGACTACGCGAACGTCGCGAACGGGCTGCTCGAGCTGCACGCCGCGACCGGCGAGCTGCGCTGGCTCCGCGAGGCGAACCGCCTCGCCCGGCTCGCGGTCGATCTCTTCTACGACGAGGAGGACGGCGGCTTCTTCCAGACGCCGAACGACGGCGAGACGCTCGTGATCCGCAAGAAGGGCTTCGACGACCACCCGGCGCCGAGCGGGAACTCGATGATGGCATGGGTCCTGCTGCGGCTGTCGCGGATCTACGGCGACGACGACCTCGAGGCGAAGGCGGTATCGGTGTTCAAGCTCGAGCTCGGCGGCTTGCAGAACGGGCCGTCGTCGTTCGGGTGGGGGCTCGTCGCGGCCGACCTCTATCTCGCGAAGCCGCGCGAGGTCGCGATCGTCGGGCCGCTCGACGCGCCGGTCGTGCGCCGGGCGCTGACCCGCTGGGATCCGCACGCCGTGATCGTTCACGGGCCGGCCGACGACATCCCGCTCCTCGCCGGGAAGGAGCTCGTCGACGGGAAGGCCGCCGTCTACGTCTGCGAGCGCTTCACCTGCCAGGCGCCGGCCACGGACCCGCGCGACCTGCTGAAGGTCTAGAGAACCAGGCACGGGCTTTTCGGCCCGGTTCGGCGTATGTGTTCGCGGTGCTGTTGCGCGGCGAAGGCGCGAAGGAGAAACACATTGGTTTCCGAAGGTCCCCGAGCTGTGCGTACGAGTTGGGGTCTCGGGGTCGTTGTCGCGGTCGGTGTGTTCTTCTCGGCCGGCCAGGCCTTGGCGAGCCCGCAGCAGGCGGGCGACCAGGTGGCGTTGCGCGCGCTCGGGCTCTACCGGGGGCCGATCGACGGGCAGGTCGGGCCGCTCACGCGCGCGGCGGTCGAGGCCGCGCAGTCACGCGCGCACCTGCCGGTGACCGGGGTGATCACGACGCGCACGCGCAACTCGTTCGGACGGCTCGGACGGCCGCTCTTCGGCAAGCGCACGATCGTCGCCGGCGACTTCGGGCTCGACGTGTCGGTGCTGCAGTTCCTGCTCGCGCGCACCGGCTACTACCACGGCGCGCTCGACGGCTTCATGGGACAGAAGGTCGATACTGCGGTGCGCGCGTTCCAGCAGCGCGCAGGCCTCGGCGTCGACGGCATCGCCGGTCCCGACACGCTCGCGAAGCTCGTTGCGAGCTCACGGCATCGCCACCCAGGCCTCTCCGTACGATCGTCGCACGCGACCTACATCGTCCAGCCGGGCGACTCGCTCACGGCAATCGCCACGCATTACGCGGTCTCGATGCCCACCCTCGCGAAGCTGAACGGCCTCGATCCGAGGAAGGCGCTCCTGGTCGGCGCGCATCTGACCGTTCCCGTCGCCGCCGCATCGACGCAAGCGCCGGCGCCGACGCCGGCGCCGACACCGACGCAGACATACGTCGTCCAGCCGGGCGACTCGCTCACGATGATCGCCGCGCACTACGAGGTGTCCATGCCGGCCCTCGCGCGGCTGAACCACCTCGACCCCGTCAAGGCGCTGCTGATCGGAACGCACATCACGGTTCCCGTTGCCGCCGCGCACGCCTCGCTCGCCGCTGCGCCCGCCGACGTCCGCGGCACCCTCGACGACTGGGCCGCACGCCTCGGAGTCTCGACCCACCTCGTTCGGGCTCTCTCCTGGATGGAGTCCGGCTATCAGCCCAGCGTCGTCTCCTCGGTCGGCGCCCGCGGCGTGCTGCAGGTGATGCCGACGACCCGCGACTACGTCGAGCAGGTGCTCGTCGGACACCCCGTCCCGCACACGCTCGACGGGGACGTCGAGGTCGGAATCCTCTATCTCCGCCATCTGCTCGGGCAGTTCGACGGCAACACGCGACTGGCGCTGGCCGCCTGGTACCAGGGCGAGGCGGCAGTGCGGAAGTTCGGGCTCTACCAGATGACCAAGCCGTTCGTGGCCGACGTTCTCGCGCTCCAGCAGCGGATGTAAGACGGCCCGTCACTACGATGACGCGGTGCAGCTCGCGGATCGCCCGCTCGACGAACTGATGGCCGAGGCGCGCGCCGTGCGCGATGCGCGCACCGGGCCGCTCGTCACCTACAGCCCGAAGGTCTTCATCCCGCTGACGAAGCTCTGCCGCGACGTCTGTCACTACTGCACCTTCGCGCGGCCGCCGCGCCGCGGCGAGCGTGCCTACCTGAACCTCGACGAGGTGCTCGAGGTGGCACGCGCGGGCGAGCGCGCCGGTTGCCGCGAGGCGCTCTTCACCCTGGGCGACAAGCCGGAGCTGCGCTACCGGGCTGCGCGCGAGGAGCTCGAGGCGCTCGGGTTCGGCTCGACGATCGAGTACCTCGCCGTGGCGGCACGTACCGTCCTCGAGGAGACCTCGCTCCTGCCGCACCTCAACCCGGGCGTCCTCACCGCCGCGGATTTCGAGCTCCTACGGCCGGTCGCCGCCTCGATGGGGATGATGCTCGAGACGACCTCCGACCGGCTCTCGGCGCGCGGAGGGCCGCACTTCGGCTCGCCCGACAAGCTGCCCGCTGCGCGTCTCGAGACGCTCCGGCTCGCGGGCGAGGCGCGGGTCCCGTTCACCACGGGGATCCTGATCGGGATCGGCGAGACGCGCGAGGAGCGGATCGAGGCGATCGAGGCGATCGCCGCAGCGGGCCCGCAGGTCCAGGAGGTGATCGTCCAGAACTTCCGTGCGAAGGCCGGGACGCGAATGGTCGACGCGCCGGAGCCGCCGCTCGACGAGCTTCTGTGGACGATCGCCGTCGCCCGGCTGATCCTGCCTCCCGAGGTCGCGTTGCAGGCTCCGCCGAACCTGACCGAGGACTTCGCCCGGCTGCTCGACGCAGGCATCGACGACTGGGGCGGGGTCTCCCCGGTCACGATCGACCACGTCAACCCCGAGGCGCCGTGGCCGGAGCTCGACCTGCTCCGGGCTGCGACCGAGAGTCGCGGCCTCGAGCTCGCGCCCCGCCTGACCGTCTACTCGGGGCACATCTCCGACGAGTGGATCGACGCCGGCGTCCTCCCGCGCGTGCTGAAGGCCGCCGACGCCCTCGGACTCGCCCGCGAGGACGCCTGGTCGCCCGGCGAGACCGGCGAGATCCCGTTCGTCGTGCGCCGCGACCCGCTCCCGCTTGCGGCGGCCGGCGAGCTCGGCGAAGCAGAGATCGTCCGCCTGTTCCGGGCCCGTGGCGAGGAGCGCCAGCGCGTGCTCGCGGCCGCTGACGCGCTCCGCCGCGAGGTGAACGGCGACGAGGTCACCTACGTCGTGACCCGGAACATCCAGTACACGAACGTCTGTTATTTCCGCTGCGGCTTCTGCGCCTTCTCGAAGGGCAAGCTCGCCGCCAACCTGCGCGGCGACCCCTATCTCGTGCCGCACGAGGAGATCGTGCGCCGCGTCGTCGAGGCGTGGGACCGCGGCGCGACCGAGGTCTGCCTCCAGGGCGGGATCCACCCGTCGTTCGACGGCGACTACTACGTCTCGGTCGTTCGCGCGATCAAGGACGCGGTGCCGGAGATGCACGTGCATGCGTTCAGCGCGCTCGAGGTCTGGCAGGGGGCCGCGACGCTGGGCGTCCCGCTCGCGGACTACCTGGACAGGCTGCGCGACGAGGGACTTGCTTCCCTGCCGGGCACCGCGGCCGAGGTCCTCGACGACGAGGTGCGCGCCGTCATCTGCCCCGACAAGATCACGACCGCGCAGTGGCTCGAGGTGCACCGCACGGCGCACCGCGCCGGTCTCCGTTCGAACAACACGATCATGTTCGGCCACGTCGACGGCCCCCAGAACTGGGCCCGGCATCTGATCGCCGTACGCGACCTCCAGCGCGAGACGGGCGGCTTCACCGAGTTCGTGCCGCTCCCGTTCGTCCACATGGAGGCGCCGATCTACCTGAAGGGCAGGGCGCGCCCCGGACCGACGTTCGGCGAGGTGCTGCTGATGCACGCCGTCGGGCGGCTTGCGCTGCATCCGTGGATCCAGAACATCCAGGTCTCCTGGGTCAAGGCGGGCCCTGCCGGGGTCGCCGAGGCGCTGCGCGCCGGTGTCAACGACCTCGGCGGCACGCTGATGAACGAGTCGATCTCCCGCTCGGCGGGCGCGGGCTGGGGGCAGGAGATGCCGCCCGAGCAGATGGAGGCGCTGATCCGCTCGACGGGCCGGATCCCGAGGCAGCGCACGACGACCTACGGCGAGCCGCCGACCGAGCAGGTCGCCCGCTCCTTCGGCGCCGAGCCGCTCGCGGAGCCGTGGAGCCCGCACGTAAACGAGGCGCGGCTCGAACGGCCGAAGCAGCTCGTGCGGCCTGTCTAGCCGCGCCGGCGCGAGAGAGCGTCGAGCCCGACTGCGGCGAGCAGCAGCACCCCCATCGTGATCTGCTCGTAGAGCGGGTCGTACTGCAGAAGCAGGTAGCCGTTCCCGATCAGCGCGATGAAGAGGACGCCGACGACCGTGCGCCAGACGGCGCCCTCGCCGCCGAGGATGCTCGTGCCCCCGACGACGATCCCGGCGAGCACCGTGAAGGCAAGCGTCGTATCGTCGGGCGAGGCCTGGGCGCTGAGCACGCGCGACGTGTCGATCACGCCGGCGAGGCCGGCGGCGGTGCCCGAGATGGCGAAGGCCAGCACCCGGACGCCGTCGACGCGCACCCCCGCAAGCCGCGCGGCCTCGGCGTTGCCGCCCGCGGCGTACATGTAGCGCCCGGCCGCCGTCGTCGAAAGGAGCACGCCGACGAGGATCACCGCGATCACCATCAGCCAGATCGAACTCTTCACGTTGAAGATCTCGGTGCGGGCGAGATCGCCGAACGACGTCTTGTCGAAGAGGACGAGCAGGTTGCCCTTGGTCACGAGGCTCGAGCAGCCGCTGACGATGAACGACATCGCGAGTGTCGCGATCAGCGCGTTGATCCGGAAGAACGTCGTCACGAGCCCATTCGCCAGGCCGATCAGGAGCCCAGCGCCGATCCCGATGAAGATCGCGACCGGCGCGCTCGTCTGGAGCGCGAAGTGGGCCGAGACCACCCCCGCGAACCCGTAGATCGCCCCGACCGAGAGATCGATGCCGCCGGCGATCACTACGAGCGTCGCGGCGGCGGCGATGATCAGCGTCGCCGACTGCTGATCGAGGATGTCGAGCAGGTTCCCCCGGCTCGAGAACGACGGGCTCGTCAGGGTGAGGACGACGAACAGGATCACGAACGGGATCAGGATCCCCAGCGTTCGGAGCCGGAGCGCGTGGGCGACCGACCCCGCCATCGCGCGGGCGTCGTGTGCCGCGCTGGACTTCGCCCCGGCGCTCATCGCGCCACCTCGGCCGTGTCGCCGAACGCGGCAGAGAGGACCGCACCTTCAGAGGCTGCGTCGCCCTGGAGCTCCGCCACGAGCTGCCCGCCCCGCATCACGAGCACCCGGTGGCTGAGCCCGATCACCTCCTCGAGCTCGGAGGAGATGAGCAGGATCCCGAGCCCGTCGGCGGCGAGGGAAGCGAGGAAGTCGTAGATCGCGCGCTTGGCGCCGACATCGACGCCCCGCGTCGGCTCGTCCGCGATCACGACCTGCGGATGACAGAGCAGCATCCGCGCGAGGAGCACCTTCTGCTGGTTGCCGCCGGAGAGAGCACCGACCGGCGCCGAGTAGCTCGCGCCGCGGACATCGCAGCGGTCGAGCACCTCATGGCCGACCTTCCGCTCGAGTCGGCGGCGCACCACGCCCGCGGTCGTCAGCGAGTCGAGGTGCGAGAGCGTCGCGTTCTCGAGGGTCGAGCGCCGAAAGATGAGGCCGTCGTCCTTCCGGGACTCGGGGATCATCGCAAGGCCTGCCCGCAGGCTTCGGCGAGGGCTGCGGCCGAGAATCGTGCCGTCGGCGAGAACGACCTCGCCGGCGGTGATCGGCGCCGCCCCGTAGAGCGCCCGCGCGAGCTCGGTCCGGCCTGCGCCGACGAGCCCGGCCAGGCCGAGGATCTCGCCTGCACGCAGCTCGAGCGTGGCCGACTCGACGCCGGGAGCGCAGAGGCCCTTCACCGAGAGCACGACCGGGCTGTCGGGCGGGGGCGGCGTCTTCGGGGGGAACGTCGAGGTGAGCGGCCGTCCGAGCATCGCCTCGATCAGCGAGCCCTCGGTCTCCTCGGAGGTCGGGGCCGTCTTCACGAGCTTGCCGTCCCGTAGGACCGTCACGGTGTCGGCGAGCTCGAGCACCTCCTTCAGGAAGTGCGAGACGAGGATGATCGTCTTCCCGTCGGCGGCGAGCTTGCGGATGATCTGGTGCAGATGCTGCGTCTCCTCGCCCCCGAGCGCAGCGGACGGCTCGTCCATCACGATCAGCTTCGCGTCGCGGGAGAGGGCGCGCAGGATCTCGATCTTCTGCTGGTCGGCCGTCCTGAGCCTTCCCGCCAGGCTCATCCCCGGCAGTTCGAGGCCGGCCGACTCGGCGAGCGCCGCGAACTCGCGGTTCAGCCGACGGTTACGGATGAACCCCGCATCGCGGGGCTCGACGCCGAGTAGGACGTTCTGCGCGACTGTCAGATGGGGCACGATCGAGGACTCCTGGGCGATCGCGGCCACCTTGTGCTCGAGCGCCTCGCGTGGTGAGCCGAACGCCACCTCCTGCCCGTCGAGCAGCATCCGCCCGTGGTCGGCCCGGTGCACTCCCGCGACGATCTTGCCGAGCGTCGACTTGCCGGCCCCGTTCTCGCCGACGAGGGCATGAACCGAGCCCTTGCGAACCGAGAGGGTCACACCCGCGAGCGCCTGGACGCCGCCGAAATGCTTGGCGACGTCCAGGAGCTCGAGGTACGGGCGTTCCGCGCCTTCCGTCATGCGAGGCGCGACTGTACTGCTAGCCGGGCCACTCAGCTGTGAACTTCGAGGCGTTGGCCTTGGTGACCACGCCTCCGTTCGGCAGGCCTGAGAGGACGTCGATCCCACCGCATCCCTTGCCGGTCTTGATCGCCTTGATCAGGCACGTCATCCCGAGCTTCCCCTCGGTAGCGGGCCGCTGCATCACGGTTCCGAACCACGTTCCCGCCGAGACGGCCTTGAGGCCGACGCCGCCACCGCCGTAGCCGATCAGCGTCACCGTCTTGCCGTTCAGCGCCTGCTGGGCGCCGGTCGCTCCCTGATCGGCGCCGACGATCACGTTCAGGTCAGGCTGCGCCTGGAGCATCGTCTGCGCGGCCTTCAGCGCGTTCGCCGGGTTGTAGAACGTCTCGCCCTCGGCCACGACCTTCACGTTGTGGCCGGCGGTTGCCTTGTCGAAGCCCTTGCGGATCGCCGTATCGAGCGACGACACCTTGACCGAGTACAGGTACCCGACCTTGCACGGGTTCGCCTTCAGCGCAGCGCATGCCGCGTTGACCAGGCCGCCTTGCTTCTGGCCGATCTCCGTCTGGACGAAGACGACGTTGCCGGACAGCCCTGCGACGGGCGGTGCGGCGGTCCCGGGGTTCGCCCCGAGGATCTGGTCGATGTTGACGACCTTGAGGCCGCTCTTGATCGCCGACTGGATCGTCGGGATCAGCTGGGGGCCGAAGATCGGCTGAACGATGATCCCGTCGTATTGCTTCGACGTGATCGCCGTCTGGAGCTCGGCCAGCTGCTTCTTGGGATCGTTGGCGGCATCGAACACGGTGACGCTTGCGCCGCTGGCCTTCGCGACCGCCTTCGCCGCGGCGAGCATCGGAGCGTCGTAGCTGTTGGCGACCGCGAATGACAGGTACGCGATCCGCGGCCCTGAAGCATTCCGGCCTGCCGCGGCGCTGCTCGCACCGACGGCCGTGACGAGCACGGCGCCGAATGCGGCGAGCATGAGGACGGTTGCCGCTCTATTGCGCGACACCCGCACGGGGTTTCTCACTTTGACTTCCTCCTTGTCTGGGACGCGGTGTCCGGGTTCTCGTTGGGGCGGGGGTGAGGGTTTCGTTCAGTGGGAATGGACGGGGGCGGGAGCGGCTGCGCTCTGGACCCAGTTGGGCTGGATCTCCGTGTGCTGGAGCAGGTATTCGAGCGACGTCGCGGCGTTGTCCCGCGCGCGGCGCAGGTCGCCGGCGACGAGCGTGCCGCCGCGCTTGAGGACGTTGCCGGCGACCAACACGGTGTCGATGTTCCGCGTGTCGGCCTGGTGGACGACGGTCGAGACCGGGTCGATCACCGGGTAGGTGTTCGAGTGGTCGCAGCGGATGACGACGATGTCCGCCTGCTTGCCGGGCGTCAGCGAGCCGGTGCGATCCTCGAGCCCGCAGACGCGAGCGCCCTCGATCGTCGCGAACTCGAGTACCTCGCGGGTCGTCAGCAGGGTCGGCTCCTCGGTGTTGCCCGCCGCGAAGGCCGCCTCGTGGGCGCCCAGCCGGGCGGAGGCCCAGAGGAAGCGCATCTGCGTGAACATGTCGCCCGGCACCGTGGTTACGACGTCGATGCTGAGGCTTGGTCGGAGGCCGTGTGCGAGCGCCCGCGTAGTCGGGGGCGTCCCGTGGCCCATCGCCATCTCGACCGACGGCGAGATCGAGACCTTGCCGCCCGAGTCGGCGATCAGCTGGAACTCCTCATCGGAGAGGTAGTTGCAGTGGATGTACGTGGTGTCGGGCCCGAGCAGGCCCATGTCGTTCAGCTGCGAGACCATCGAGAAGCGGCCGGCCCATGGGCCCATGCCGACGTGGACGCTGATCGGAGCCCCGACGTCGCGTGCGAGCTCCCAGTCGTGCTTCACGACCTCCGGCTTGCAGAACCCGGGGCCACGGGTGCCCATCGCGAGCGTCATCAGCCCTGTGTCGCTCGAGAAGTAGCGCTCGCGGACGCGGCGGATGTCCTCCGGCGCCTCGAGCTCGCTCTCGAACCACCAGGCCGAGAGCGACGTGTTCGGGTTGCCGTAGCAGTAGACGGCGCGGAGCTTGGCCTCGGCGAGTGCCCGGATCGCCTCGTCCGCATGCTCCGGGGTGTTGTTGATGTGCGACCAGTCGAGCAGCGTCGTGACGCCTGCGTCGATCGCCTCGAGCGAGCCGAGGTAGTTCCCGGCGTAGACGTCCTCGGGCCGGTAGGCCGGCGCGAGCTGGTCGAGCACGAGGTCGAAGTAGCCGCCGAGGCTCACGTCCGGCGCGATCCCGCGGATCACGGTCTCCCAGGTATGCCGGTGGGAGTCGATGAACCCCGGCATGACGATGCAGCCGGAGACGTCCATGACCTCGGCGTCCGGCGCCTCGATGCCCGGTGCGACGGCGGCGATCCGGTCGTCCTCCACGAGGACGTCCGCGCCGAAGAGGTCGCCGATTCCCGGATCCATGCTGAGCACATGGCCGCCGCGGAGCAAAACGCGCTTGGGCACGACGTCTCCCTTCCGGATCGAACGCTTCCGTCCATGGTCACTGAACGGCTGTCGCGCGATTCTTACCACCTTGGGGCAGCAGGAGCAAGCAGCGGACTCAAAACCCCGCTGCGGTAAAGGAACAGCACGAGCGCGGTTAGTTGACTGAGACTGTACGCGGGGTCTATCGTTCGCGCCCATGGATGGAGCCGTCGTCATCGTCGGAGGAACGTCCGGGCTCGGTCTCCGCCTCGCCGAGACCTACGCCGCCCGGGGAAAGCACGTCGTGATCACCGGGCGCGACGCGGATCGCTGCTCCTCGATCGCGGGCGGGGTCGACGGGACCGTGACGCCGATCGCGTTCGACCTGGCCGAGCCGGACACGATCGCCGCGGCGCTCGAGCCCGTCGGTCGCCGTCGATCGGCTCGTGCTCGCCGCGATCGAGCGCGACTACAACTCGATTCAGGAGTACGACATCGCGAAGGCAATCCGCCTCGTCGTGCTGAAGCTGGTCGGCTACACCGAGGTCGTGCACGCGCTGACGTCGCGGCTCACGGACGACGCCTCGATCCTGCTCTTCGGCGGGCAGGCGCTGCGGCGCCCGTATCCGGGCTCGACGACGGTGACCACTGTCAACGGGGGAGTCACCGGGCTCGTCCACACGCTTGCGGTCCAGCTCGCGCCGGTCCGCGTCAACGCTCTTCATCCGGGTATCGTCGGCGACTCGCCCGAATGGTCGGGCAAGCCCCTCGACGGCGTCATCGCCCGGACGCCGCTCGGACGCCTCGCCACGATGGACGACATCGCAGACGCCGCGATCTTCCTGCTCGAGAACGGAGCCGTGAACGGAGTGAACCTCGAAGTCGACGGCGGATGGCTGCTTCGGTAGGGCTGCAGCCGGTCGCGGTCCTCGGCCTGGGGAAGATGGGCGAGGCGATCGCAGAGCGCCTGCTCGACGCCGGATATCCGCTCTCGGTCTACAACCGGACCGAGGAACGCGCAGATGCGCTCGTCGCGCGGGGAGCGACGCTCTTCCGCTCACCGGCCGACGCGTCCGCGCACGGTGAGGTCTGCATCACGATGCTCACGGACGACGCCGCGCTCGAGGAGGTCGTGCTCGGCGAGCACGGCGTGCTCGCGCGTCCTCGCCGGGGGACCGTGCTCGTCGACATGAGCACGGTCTCGGTCGCGGTGTCGGAGCGCGTCGCCGAACGTGCCGCGACGGCCGGAGTCGAGTACCTGCGTGCTCCCGTCAGCGGGAACCCCGGTGTCGTGCGGGGTGGGAGCCTGACGATCATCGTCTCGGGCTCGGAACAGGCCGCGGGCGCTCTCGACCCGCTGCTGAAGGCGATCGGGCCGAAGGTGCTCTACGTCGGCGACGACGACTGTGCGCGCGTTGCGAAGCTTGCGCTCCAGGTCCTACTCGGCGGCACAGCCGAGCTGCTCGGGGAGGCTCTCGTCCTCGGCGAGTCCGCCGGAATCGATCGATCGCGCCTGCTCGAGGTGATCGGCGCCTCCGCGATCGCCTCGCCGTTCATCGGCTACAAGAGCGAGCCGCTGCTTCGGGACGACTACTCGGCAACGTTCACGACGGACATGATGCTCAAGGACGTCGAGCTCGTCCTCGACCTCGCGCACGAGAGCGACCTGACGCTGCCGTTCGCGCGTCAGCTCCGCGTGCTGCTCGAGTCGGCCTCCGTGAGCGGCTACGGCGATGTCGACTTCATGGCCCTCTACGCTCAGCTCCGGCAGGACGCCGGCGAATCCCTCTCGACCGGAGCGAGGTCAATCGAATGAGCGAGCCGAACAGGAACATCGCATCCCGCGGCGCCACGATGGCGGTCGACTGGGAGCAGCGGATCGACTACTCGCGCCTCCGCACCGAGCGGCTCGCTCGGGCGAAGGCGAAGCTCGAGGAGTCCGACCTCGGCGCACTTCTGCTGTTCGACCCGAACAACATCCGCTACGTCACGAGCACGCACATCGGTGAGTGGGCGCGCGACAAGAACGCGCGCTGGACGCTGCTCCCGCGTGGCGACGACCCGATCCTCTGGGACTTCGGCTCGGCCGCGCGCCACCACCAGCTCTACGCGCCGTGGCTGCCGCCGGAGAACTTCCGTGCCGGCGTGGCGCCGATGCGCGGAGCAATGCCCGTCGAGACAGGCGTGCCGGACCGGATGGCGGAGTCGCTTGCATTCGAGCTCCGCGAGCGCGGCCTGCTCGGCGAGCCGGTCGGCGTCGACATGGCCGACATGGTCACGCTCGAGGCGCTCAAGCGCGCCGGGATCCACGTCACCGACGGGTCGCGGGTGATGCTCGAGGCGCGCAAGATCAAGACATCCGACGAGATCGCCCTGCTCGACCACGCCTGCGGGATCGTCGACGCGGTCTACGAGGAGATCTACCGAATGCTCCGGCCCGGCGTCTACGAGCACAAGGTCGTCGCCAAAGCCCAGCAGCTCCTGTTCGAGATGGGCTCCGACCACGTCGAGGCGATCAACGCCGTCTCGGGTGACCGCTGCAATCCGCATCCACACGTCTTCTCCGACCGGCTGCTCCGGCCGGGCGACCAGGCGTTCTTCGACGTCATCCACTCGTTCATGGGCTACCGCACCTGTTACTACCGAACGTTCAACGTGGGCGGGATCTCGCAGTCGCAGCTCGACGCGTACAAGCAGTGCCGCGAGTGGCTCGACGCGGCGATCGACCTCGTGCGCCCCGGCACCATGACCGACGAGATCGCGGCAGTCTGGCCGAGCGCCGAGGAGCTCGGGTTCCCGAGCGAGGAGGCGTGCTTCGGCCTCCAGTTCGGGCACGGCGTCGGGGTGGGCCTGTACGAGCCGCCGATGATCTCGCGCGTTCATTCGTTCCAGTGCCCCATCGAGATCGAGGAGGGGATGGTCTTCGCGCTCGAGACCTACTGTGCCGCGACGGACGGCCGGTCGGCCGCGCGGATCGAGGAGGAGGTCGTCGTCACCAAGGACGGAAACCAGGTGATCACCCGCTTCCCCGCCGAGGAGCTGCTCGTCGCGGGCAAGGCGTACGTTCGGGGCGCGGACATCCTGGACGCCGAGCGATCCCCCTCGAACGCATGACGCAGTACCGGCTGATCCGCCGGGAGGAGATCGCCCTCGAGCCCGCGCTTCCCGGCCAGAGCGAGGGTCTGACGACGGCAGGTGCTGATCGGAGGCGCGACCGGTGCGACACACACCGGGCTGACGACCGTCGCGCTCGAGGACGGGTACGTGAACACGCATCTGCACTCGTTCGAGTCGAGCTTCTACGTCCTGTCGGGCGAGCCCGTCCTGTATCTGGACGGCCGCGGGGTGACGCTCGTGCCCGGCGCCTGCGGCGCGATCCCCGTCGGAGTGCCTCACGCCTGGCGAGCCGGAAGCCGCGCCGAGTGGGTCGAGATGGCATCGCCCAGGCCCCGCGCGGCCGACCAGCCGCCGGACACGTTCTTCCTCGGCGACGCGCCGTCCGAGCCGGGAGAGCCGCTCGACCTGCGCGACCCGCGGAACCGGAACCTCTTTCTCCTGTCGGACGACGACATGGACGCCGGGCGGCTCAGCGCCGGCTCGAAGGCCACGGCGCCGAAGGTGTCCGCGAGCATGGCGACCGCGGCGCTTCTCTACAGCGGGATCACCGTGAAGATGCTCGTCGACAAGCGGCTCGACGCCCAGCTGCACACGATGTTCATGGTCGGCTACCAGCCGGGCGCCGTTGCCCATCCGCACGACCACCCGTTCGAGGAGGCGTACTACATGCTCGAGGGCGAGGTCGACGTCGTAGCCGACGGCGATCGCTACGAGCTCCGGCCCGGCGACGTCTTCTGGACGGGCGTCGGCTGCATCCACGCCTTCTACGAGACGAAGGGCGGCACGGTGAAGTGGCTCGAGACCTCGGCGCCAGGGCCGCCCGACCGGCACTCCTACCGCTTCGAGCGCGACTGGGAGTACCTCGCCGAGCGCCTGCGGGAGGGCGCCGAATGAGCGCCAAGGCCGTCCGGAAGGCCGGGGCGTGCTCGACCACGACCTGTACCTCGACCTGTACCGCCGGATGCGGTTGATTCGCGGCTTCGAGGATCTCGTCCAGTCGCTCTTCCTGCGCAACGAGATCTACGGGACGACGCACCTCTACTCGGGCCAGGAGGCGATCGCCGTCGGCTTCGCAAGTGCTCTTACCGATCGCGACCGCGTCGCTGCCACCTACCGCGGGCACGGCCACGCACTCGCGCTCGGAGTCGACCCGCAAAAGCTCCTCGACGAGATGCTCGGGCGCGCGACCGGGATCAACGGCGGCCTTGCCGGCTCGATGAACGTCACGTCGCCCGCCGACCGGCTGATCGGCTCGTTCGGGATCGTCGGCGGCAGTATCGCGGCGGCGACGGGCGCGGCGCTCGCGCTGCGCCGCACGGGCGGAGTTGCGGTCGCGTACTTCGGCGACGGCGCCACGAACCAGGGCTACTTCTTCGAATGCCTCAACTTCTGCAAGGTGCTGAGCCTTCCGATCGTGCTCGTCTGCGAGAACAACGGCTACGGCGAGTACACCGCCTTCGAGGAGGTGACCGCCGGTGCGATCCGCGCGCGCGCCGAGGTGATGGAGGTGACGGCCGAGACGATCGACGGCATGAGCGTCTGGGAGACGCGCGCCGCCGCTCAGCGCGCGGTCGAGCAGGCACGGTCGGGCGGCGGCCCCGTGTTCGTCGAGGCGATCACCTACCGCTTCGTCGGTCACTCGCGCAGCGACCCGGGCAAGTACCGCAAGCCGGGCGAGCTCGAGCGCTGGCGCGAGCGGGACCCGCTCGTCGTGCTGCGTGCGCGGCTGGAAACCGAGGGCGTCGCGCCGGCCGCGATCGACGAGATCGACGCCTCGGTGCAGGACGAGCTCACCCGCGCAGAGGCTCTTGGGCTCACCCAGCCCTTTCCGGAGCCGCGCGCCTTCAGCGAGTTCAAGGAGCGGGCGTGACGCAGGCCCTGACGATGCCGAAGCTCTCCGACTCGATGGAGGAGGCGGTGATCCTCCGCTGGCTCGTCGAGGCGGGCGATCGGTTCTCTCAGGGCGAGGGGCTCGCGGAGATCGAGACCGACAAGGCGACGGTCGTCTTCGAGGCGGAGTCGGACGGCGTGATCGCGAGCATCGTCGTCCCGGAGGGGGAAGCTGCCCGTGTCGGCGAGACGATCGCGACGCTCGGCGACGGTGCGGCAGCCGCGGCCCCTGCTCGGCAGGCGCCCGACGTAAAGGCCGCCACCGGCAACGTGATGGACTTCCGTAGTGCGCTCCGCGAGGCGCTCGACGAGGCGCTCGCTGCCGACGACCGGGTGATCTTCTTCGGCGAGGACGTGGCTGTCGCGGGCGGTGTGTTCGCCGTGACGCCGGGTTTGTACGAGAAGTACGGCGCCGAGCGCGTCTTCGACACGCCGATCTCGGAGCTCGCTCTGGCCGGGGCCGCGTTCGGCTCCGCCGTCACCGGCCTTCGTCCCGTCGTCGAGATCATGTTCGGCGACTTCCTGCCACTCGTCATGGACAGCGTCGTCAACCAGATGTCCAAGTACTGGTTCCTGACGAGGGGAGAGGTGAGCGTCCCGGTCGTGATCCGCTCCGTCGTCGGGGCAGGCGGTCGCTTCGGCGCGATCCACTCGCAGATGCCGGCGTCCTGGTTCATGGGCATTCCTGGGATCAAGATCGTGGCGCCTTCGACGCCCGGTGACGCGAAGGCGCTTCTACGCGCGGCCATCGACGATGACAACCCGGTCCTCTTCTTCGAGCACAAGCGGCTGTACGGCCTCGAGGGCGAGGTGACGGGCGAGCCGGTTGCAATCGGGCAAGCGGCGGTCGTGCGCGAGGGAGGCGACGTCACTCTCGTCTCGGCGATGCGCGGCGTCCACGAGTGCCTCGCTGCAGCCGACAGGCTCGCCGAGTCGGGGATCGACGCCGAGGTGATCGACCTGCGCACGCTCCGGCCGCTCGACGCCGGCACGATCGTCGCGTCCCTCGAGAAGACGAACCGGATCGTCGTGGTCGAGGAAGGGCCGCTGACCGGCGGTTGGGCCGGCGAGGTGCTCGCGATCGCGATCGAGCAGGGGCTCGGCTCCCTCGACGACGCCTGGCGGATCACGACCCCCGACAGCCCCGTCCCCTACAGCCCGCCGCTCGAGGATGCCCACCTGCCGGGGGCGGCACGCATCGCGACCGAGATCGCCGGGCGGCTTCGATGAGCGATTTGTCGACCCGCGTTCCGGAGGTGCACGAGCCCTCGCACATCGGGCCGCGGCTCCGCGCCCAGCGCGAGCAGCTCGGGGTGAGCCTGCGCGAGCTCGCGCGGCGGATCGGCGTTTCGGCGAGCCTGATCTCGCAGATCGAGCGCGATAAGGTCAACCCGAGCGTGAGCACGCTGTACTCGCTCGTCAAGGAGCTTGGCCTTGGCATGGGCGACCTGTTCTCCGCCGACGGCTGGACCTACTCGCCGGCGGCGACGGCGCGCGATGGGGCGGGGCCGATGGTCACGCCCGAGCACCGTGCGGTGATCACGCTCGCGTCCGGCGTCACGTGGGAGCGCCTGACCGCCGCAGCCGATGCCGGGGTCGAGTTCCTGCGCGTCACCTACGACGTCGGCAGCGAGTCTTGTCCCGAGGACTCGCTTGTGCGCCACGGCGGCAAGGAGTACGGCTTTGTCACAGGCGGGCGCCTGGGCGTCCAGATCGGCTTCGAGCGCTACGACCTCGGACCAGGCGACTCGATCTCATTCGACTCGTCCTCGCCGCACCGGCTCTGGACGATCGGCGACGAGGCAGCCGAGGCGATCTGGTTCGTCGTCGGTAGGCAGAGCGATATCCGTATGACACCATCCCCCGGAGCGGCGTGATCCGCCGATCTCGACGAAGGAGAGCATGATGCTGACAGCGACCAAAGACCTGCTTCTGCCGACGACGGTCACCGGCTCATGGCCGAGGCCCTCCTGGTTCACCGGCAACCTCTATGAGCGCCCGTTCTCGTCAGCGATGGCCGACGTCGCCTATCGGGAGCAGTTCGTCGACGCGGTCGGCTCCGTGCTATCCGACCAGGATCTCGCCGGGCTCGACATCCTCACGAACGGCGACTACCACCTGGACGCTGACGTCGGCGGCCGCTCGTGGTTCTCCTACCCGACGGAGCGGTTCGACGGCATGTCGCGCTACGACAGCGAGACGACGTTCGGCTGGTCGTACCCGGTCGGCTCGTGGCTCAACGAGATCGTTGGCGCGTGGAAATACCACGCCGTGGTCGACAAGGTCACCCCGAGGGTGCCGCTCGAGTTCGCGAAGATCTGGCGGATCGCGCAGGCACGCACCGGAAAGCCCGTGAAGTTCGGCACGATTGCCGCCGACCTTGCCGCGACCGTGCTCACGGTCAAGACGGACGCCTACGCGCAGGACAAGCAGGACCTGATGTGGGACATCGCGACGATCCTGAACGCCGAGTTGCTCGAGCTCCAGGCGGCGGGTTGCAAGGTGATCCAGATCGAGGAGCCCGCGATCCACAGCTCGGCAGCCTACGGCGCGCCCGCGGAGGTTCTCGACTTCCTCGTCGACCTGTTCAACCACACCGTCGAAGGGATCGACGAAGCCGAGATCTGGATCCACACCTGCTGGGGGAACCCCGGCGCACAGCACTGCTTCGACCCGCACATCTCCTACGAGCCGTCGGTCGACATCTACCTGAACCGCCTCAAGGGCGACGTCTGGACGATCGAGTCCAAGGAGAACGACCACAGCCTGCTGCCGGCCTTCGCGCCGTACAAGGGGAACCTGCCGAAGAAGGTCGCGGTCGGCATGATCAGCCACCGCCACCTCCAGGTCGACACGCCCGAGGACGTCGCGACGGACATTCGCCGCGCGCTCGAGTACATCGACGCCGAGAAGCTCGTTCTCTCGTCGGACTGCGGCTTCGGGAGACAGGGCGTCCCGCGCCCGATCGCGATGTACAAGGCTGCGGCGCTCGCGCAGGGCGCGAACATCGTTCGTGGGGAGCTCGGCGGAGAGGCGAGGCCGGTGCGTGCTGCCGATCCCGCCGCTCAGGTCGATGTGCCCGCGCGGGAGGCGGAGCCGGTCGGCGCCTAGGTCAGCTCTCTTTCGGGGGCGCTTTCGCCGAAGCGCGAGCCGGCGGTTTCTCCTCGGCCTTCTCGGCGGCGTGAGAGCCGTTGCCGCCGTTCTGGTCGAGCATGCCGCGCAGCATCGGGATCGCGGCGGCGCCCATCCCGAGCACCTGCGAGAAGAGCTGCCCGACGCCCTCGGCGCCGTTCAGGACGGTGAGCTGGCCGATGTTCCCGAACGCCTTGGCCGCCTCGCCGACGATCTGCGGCAGCTGCTCGGCGATCTGCTGGCCGATCACGGCCTCCTGGTTGTGCGCGAGCGCGTCGGCCCGCGCCTTGATCGACAGCGCCTCGGCGAGGCCCTTTGCCTTGACGGCCTCGCCCTCGGCTAGGCCGCGAGCCTCCGTCGCGTCCGCCTCCGCCTGGCCGATCTGGCGGGTGCGGGTGGAGTTTGCCTCTGCCTCGAGCTTGACCCGCTTGGCGTCGGCCCCGGCTTGCAGCTCGACCTCACGCGCTCCCGCCTCCGCCTGGGAGATGCGGGCATCGCGCTGCGCCTGGGCGATCGTCCGCGTCTTGTAAGCCTCGGCGTCGGCCGGCTTGCGCACATCGACCTGGAGCTGCTGCTCGGTCTTCTCCGCCTCGAGCTCTGCGACCTTGGTCTCCTGGACGACGACCAGCTGCTTGGCTGTGGCCGCGGAGAGCGGGCCTGCCTGCTCTGCCTGCGCCTGCGCCTGCTGGGCCTCGGCGTTCGCCTTCGCCTGCTTGATCTGGGACTGGCTCTTGGCGGCGACCTTGAGCGCCTCGGCCTCCTGCTCGCGCTCGGTCGCCTCGCGGTCGGACGCAGCCTGCGCGATCCGGGCCTCCTTGGCGACCCGGGCCGACTCCGGCGCGGCCAGGTTGTCGATGTAGCCCTGCGTGTCCTCGATCTCCTGGATCTGGAGCGAGTCGATCGTCAGCCCGAGCCGCTGCATCTCGGTCGACGCGGACTCGCGCGTCGCCTTGGTCAGCGCGTCGCGGTTGCGGATCAGGTCCTCGATCGTCATCGTGCCGACGATCGAGCGGAGGTGGCCGGCGAAGACGTTGTGCACCTTCACGTCCATCTGCTCTTCCTGGTCGAGGAAGCGCCGCGCCGCGTTGGCGATCGACTGGTAATCGTCGGCGATCTTGTAGATCACGACCGCCTTGACGGCGACGCGAATGCCCTGAGTGGTCACGCACTCGAGGTCGAGCTCGGCCTCGTGGATGTCGAGCGACAGCCGCCGTACCCGCTGGAGCCCGGGGATGTAGAAGGCGCCCTTGCCGACGATGATCTTGAACCCGAGCCCCGATGCGTCTCCCTCGGCGCCGCGATGCGCCCGCATCCCCGAGATGATCAGCGCCTCGTTCGGCTCTGCGACCTTGTAGAGGAACACGCGCCTACCCCCTTAGTAACGGCTGACGATGACGGTGCGGGACATCTGGCGGTCGACCACTAGGACTCGACAGCCCTGCGGGATCTGCTCTTCGGCGTCCGAGGCGTAGGCGTAGAAGCTCTCGGAGCCACCGCGAACCGGGACCATCACCTCGCCCATCTTCCCGGGCTCGATCGTCCCGGTGACATGCCCGATCTTGCCGATGAGCTCGTGGTCTGCCTCCATCTCCCCTCTGCAACTGTAATACGGAACGGGCAGCAGCGCGATACTTCGCGGCATGCGCGTCGTCCCTCCTGAGCGGCATCTTCTTCGGGCGCGGGATCTGGTCGACACCCGGTATGCGGAGCCGCTCAGGGTCGCCGACCTGGCCGCCGAGGCGGGGCTGTCTCCTGCCCATTTCAGCCGTGAGTTCCGGCGCGCGTTCGGGGAGCCGCCGCATGCCTACCTCCTGTCGCGCCGGCTCGAGCGAGCCGCCGCGTTGCTTCGCTCGACCGATCGAGCGGTCGTGACGATCTGCTTCGAGGTCGGCCTGAGCAGCATCGGCTCGTTCACGACCAGCTTCACCCGCGCGTACGGGCTGACACCCACGGCCTACCGCGCATCCTTCCCGCCGGCGTCGCTCCACGCCCTGATCCCGGCGTGTGTCCTGCGGGCCCACGGCCGTCCGCAACACCGCACTTTTCGAGAAGACGCCGCGCCGGGGCCGCCCTAGCATCGGCAGCAGTCGATTGTTCGAGAAAGGGGAACCATGATCAAGATCGCTTTTGCAGGGGTGTGGGTGCACGACCAGGACGTGGCGCTCGCCTTCTACACAGAGAAGCTCGGCTGGGAGCTCCGCGCCGACGTGACTCTTCCCGAGCTGGGCAACTACCGCTGGCTGACCGTCGGCCCGCCAGGCCAGCCCGATGTCTCGCTGCTTCTCAACGCCATTCCCGGCCCGCCCGTGCTGGACACCGCGACGGGAGACCAGATCCGCAGCGTGATGGCGAAAGGGTGGGCGGGAAACGTCCTGCTCGCGACGGATGACGCGCAGGCGTCCTACGAGGAGCTCACCGCGCGCGGGATCGAGTTCGTCGAGCCGCCCGAGGAGCGGCCGTACGGCATCGACTCGTCGTTTCGCGATCCGTCGGGCAACCAGTTCCGGCTGACGCAGATTCGCGAGCCGGCAGTCGCCTGACGGCTCACCGCGTGCCCGGCGGCGGAGCGATTCGCCCGCTCCGCTGCCGGGCTGCGAGCGTCGTTGTGTTTTGATGGCTGCCTGTTGATTCGCGAAGTCGGAAGCCGTCTCGAGCTGCGGGTGTCGGGGCCGGCCCGGCTGGCGTTTCAGATCGCGGTCGCGCGCGAGCCGACAGATCGCTTCGGCGTCGTCGAAGAGCTCCGCGTGGAGCTCGACGGCGAGCCGGTGGAGGTACGGGAGCTCGCGGCGCCGCACGGCGGCCGGGTGCACGCCCTCGATTCGGGGGTCGGCGCGCTCGTCGTCGACTACTCGGCGACGGTCACGGGGGTTGCGGAGCCGCTCGGTGCCGATGAGCTCGAGCTGCTGACCTACCTCCAGCCGAGCCGGTACTGCGAATCGGACCGGCTCCAGTCGTTGGCCAACACCGAGTTCGGCGGCCTGACCGGGAAGGCGTTGCTGGACGGTGTCTCGTCGTGGGTCGGGATGCATCTCGCCTACGTGGCGGGCAGCAGCCAGCCGACCGACGGCGCGGTCGAGACCCTGCTCGCCGGACGGGGCGTGTGCCGCGACTACGCCCACCTCACCGTCGCCTTGCTCAGAGGCCTCGAGGTACCCGCGCGCGTCGTTGCGGTGTACGCGCCGGGGCTGGCGCCGATGGACTTCCACGCAGTCGCCGAGGCGTATCTCGACGGGAACTGGCAGGTCATCGACCCGACCCTGCTCGCGCCGCGCGAGGCGATGCTGCGGATCGCGACCGGCCACGACGCGGCGGCGACGGCCTTTCTCAGCAGCTACGGCGGGGAGCTCGAGCTGGAGAGCATTCAGGTTCACGCGAGCTCGGCCGGCGACCTGCCCGTCGACGACCTGGATGACCTGACGACGCTGCGCTGATCGCCTAGTGCGCGTGGCTGGGATCTCTCGGCGATCTTGCCCGCCTAGGCGACTGCAGGAAGAGATCAGCTCGAGCTTCCGGGTAGGCTCCACCGATGAGGAGATGGAGGCGGGCGGGGGTCGTGGCGGCAGCCGGAGCGATCCTGCTTGCGCTTCCGTCGATCTCGGGCGCGATGCGTTCTCAGGAGCTGCCGCTGATCGCCGGACAGGGCGTCACCGTTGCGGGCTCGAAGATCCAGTGCTCGGTCGGCAAGGACGTCGGCTACGGCCTGAACCTGAAGGGCAAGACCTACATCGTCTGCGGGCCCTCGACCAACGTGAAGGGCGGTGGCTACATCGCCTTGATGGATTCGGACGGCCGCGTATACGTGCTCTCGATCAAGACGCACAAGACCGTGTCGTTACGTACGCCCGCGGCGGCGGTGCGCACGGCCGGCACGTGGAAGGCCCGTCTCCACGACCAGGTCATCGTCGGCGGGAGAGCCGATGATCTGCGCCGTGATCACGCTCGACAACGAGGCGACGCTTCTCTGCAGCTTCTTCTCGCGCAAGGACCTCGCGCACCCACGCGCGAATTCCTTCGCGTTCGCGATCAACGACACCCATGTTCTCTCGGTCAAATGGGACGCCCAGCGGCAGTCCCATATCCTCGGCGACTGGCCGGAACGCTGAGCCCGCGGCGCGCTCAGACCGTGCTGATCGGCACTTCGTAGAACTCGACCGAGGAGCGGCTGCCGGCGTTGCCGGGCCCTGCGTTCATCGCAGCATCGCCTTTCCGCATCGCCTCTTCGCTCTCGAACAGCGTCACGCCGAGCATTCCGCCCGACGAGCGGTCGACGAGCAGGAGGAACCTCGCGTCGGCGAGATCGACGGGCGCCTGTCCCGCATCGAGCATCGTCTGGAGCTTCTCGACCCTCGTGTCGATGTCGGCCGGATCACCTTCGAACCTCGCTACACGTGCCCACATCGGAAGCTCCCATCGCTCGGATTGATCGGCATTACTTGAACGGCACGATAACGGGGCCCGGGACGCGGCGGTACACGGCGAAGAAGTCGCGGTCGTCGGGGACGAGGTAGCGAGTCGCCGGCTGCTGGTAGTTGGGCACCACCTTGACCGGGTCGAGGCCGTGGTGGTGGGTGTAGATGATCAGCGTCGGCCACTCGGGGTTGATGTCGAGCTGCATCGCGCGAACCGCGCCCGCGCGCTGGAGGATCTTCGCGAGCGTGGTCACCGTCTGATAGTCGGCCGCCGCGTAGATCAGGTTGCCGTGCCGGTCGATCCCGGCTCCGGTGCGCCACACGCGCACCGCGTTGCCGAGGGTGTAGCCCCACTGCGGTGCTGTTGTCGAGCGCCGGGTTGAGGCGGCCGTGGTCGACGATCAGCGGCAGGCTCTGCCGCGCGAAGGCGATCTTCGGCCCCGCTACCGGGCCGCCGGTCCAGGTCTTGATGTCGACCCGGCCGTCGCGGTAGGCGATCATCGTCGCGAGCCCGTCCTTCAACGGCTCGTATTCCTTGCCGCCGATCGACGACCCGTTGTGTCCGTCGCTGTAGATGAAGCCGCCGTTGAAGGTCGCGAGGAGGCGCCAGCGCTGAGCGTCGGGCACCGACATCGGCCCGCGCACAGGCGCGTTCGGCGGCTCGTAGCGGCCCGGGTAGAAGGCCGTGGAGGTCCGCGTGTGATCGAACCACGCGACGTACGCCACGATCCGTGGGTAGTCGACCTCCGTCCGGAACTCCGTGACGAAGGCCGCCGGGCTCCCGCGGACGAGCGGTCCCGTTCCGACCATTGCCCCTCTCCGCCCAACGGATGTGCGAAGACGGGCTTGATCGGCGGCGGCGCATCGACGAGCGAGCGTCGAGCCCGGTTGATCGCAGCCTGACGGGCGGGCAAGGCAACGCTGGGGAGAGTCGTCAGCTGCGGGCCGCCCTTCTTCGGGGCCTTCCAGCTGTAGTAGTAGTGCTCGACCTCATCGACGAGCCAGTTGCCATGGTGGGCCCGCAGCCACTCGACGCTGCGAGGCCAGAGCGGCAGGCTCGACGGCTGCATCATCGTCGTCGTGTAGGAGTAGACGGCGGGCGCAACGAAGGCGAGACCCACGACGGCCACAACGAGCCGGACGTGGCGGCGCCGCTTCCGGCGGCCGCGGCGCACTCGAGGCGCCTGGTCGATTGGGCCGGTGGAGTCCAGGCCTGCAAGCTATGAGCACCCGATGAAGTGAGCATGAGGACTGGCCGGCCGTCAGCTGCTCCTAGGATCCCGTCGTGACGCCACGCCTGGCCACGTTCTCGGTTTTCATGATCAACGGCGCGATGATCGGGACCTGGGTCGCGCACATCCCCTGGCTGCAGGATCACCTCGGCATCTCGAAGGCGACGCTCGGCCTGTGCCTTCTGTGCATGGCGGCAGGCGCGCTCATCTCGATGCCGCTCACCGGCCATGTCCTCGACCGCCGGCCGAGTGCCAAGGTGACCCGCGCCTCGGCGCTGGTCTTCTGCCTGATGCTGCCGCTCCCGCTGCTCGCCACGGGCCCCTACATGCTCGCCGGGATCCTGTTCGTGTTCGGTGCGGTCAACGGGGTGATGGACGTCGCGATGAACGCGCACGGCGTGGCGCTCGAGCGCGAGCTCCCGAAGCCGATCATGTCCTCCCTTCACGGCGGCTGGAGCCTCGGAGGCTTTGCCGCCGCCGGAACCGTCGTGATCGCCGCGACGGCCGGGGCCGATCCGCGTGTCGAGAGCCTCGTCGTCGGAGTCGCGCTCTGGCTGGCGGCGCTCTGGGTGACCCGCAGGTTGGGCAGTGCCTCGGCTCACTCCAAGACGGCAACGGGGTTCGCGCTGCCTTCCCGTGCGGTGATCCTGATCGGCGGGCTTTGCTTCCTGGCGATGATGATCGAGGGCGGGATCGCCGACTGGAGCGGGATCTACCTGCGTCATGACATCGGCGCGAGCACCGCGGCGGCGGCGATGGCGTTCACCGGCTTCTCGCTCGGAATGGCAACCGCGCGCCTCGGCGGCGATGCGCTGAACGAGCGCCTCGGGGCAGGGAGGCTCTTGCGTGGCGGGATGGCGCTGGTGGCGATCACGCTCGGCGCCGTCCTGCTCATCGGTGAGATCGTGCCGTCGGTGATCGGCTTCGCGTTCTGCGGGCTCGGGATCGCGAATGCGGTGCCGCTGCTCTTCAGCGCGGCCGGGCGGCTCGAGCCGCCCAGCCCTTCGCTCGCCGCGGCATTCACCCTCGGCTACACGGGCTTCATCGTCGGGCCGCCGATGATCGGGATCCTCTCCGACCAGGTCGGGTTGCCGAAGACATTCGTCGTGCTCATGGTGGCAGCGCTCACCGTCGCCGCGCTCGGCGCGCGCGCGACCGCGACCGAGGCCGCGGATCACGCCTCTGACCTCGCGCTTCCAGGCGCCGCCGTCGACTCCCGAGCTGGGTGAGCGCGACCCGCGCCGCGTCCGTTTAGGCTCGATCCGCGCCCGGGTAAGACGGTGTCATGAGCGGATACACGAAGAAGAACCTCAGAAACGACGTCGAGGATCAGGCGCCCAAGTTCGACATGCCGGAGGAGATGGAGGCTCGGTTCGGACGCACCCCGCTAGGGGGCAAGACCCTCGGCCTGAGCCTCTTCACGCTCGAGCCGGGCTTCCGGATCCCGTTCGGCCACAAGCACGACAGCCAGGAGGAGGTCTACGTCGTCGTGCGCGGCTCCGCGCGTGTGAAGGTCGACGACGAGATCGTCGAGCTCGGCGAATGGGATGCGATCCGGTTCGACAAAGGCGCGATGCACAACGTCGAAGCGGGCTCCGGCGGTGTCGAGTACCTGGCCTTCGGCGCCGGCGAGGACGGGAGCGAGGTCGAGATGGTCCAGGACTGGTGGAGCGACTGAGCAGGTAACAACGGCCCGCTAGCGCGGCGGGATCTCTTGCAAAGCCCAGGTGTTTCCGTCGGGATCGCCGAAGAAGGCGTACTTGACGCCTCCCATGTCCCTGATCTCGCTGATCCCGACCTTCCGCGCTGCGAGCTCGGCTCGCGCCGAGGCGATGTCCGTCACGACGAGATGGAGGTTCTGGACGCGGCCCCGGTCGGGGTCGCCGATTCCCGTGCCGAACACGATCGAGCAGCCCGAGCCCGGCGGGGTCAGCTGCACGATGCGCATCCCGTTGCCCGGCTCCACGTCGTGGTCGAGAACGAACCCCACCTGGTCGGCATAGAACGCCTTCGAGGCGTCGACATCCGAGACCGGGAGCGGCACGACCTCGAGCCTCATCTCCATGAGGCGGAGCTCGAATCGACGCGACGATGCGGTGGAGGTTTCAAGCTCGCGGATGGTAGACGAGCCGGTTCCGCTTGGTTCGACGACCTCTCGGACCGCCAGACTGTGAGGTCATGAGCGGTGAGCCGAAAGGGCGCCCCGAGCTGCCTTCGATCCGAATCGCAGCGAGAGAGGACGGAGCCGCCCTGCTCTCTCTGTGGCGAGAAGCCGGCTCGGAGCCGTCGCACACAGACGACCTGAAGAGCGTCGACCAGCTCATCGCCCACGACCCCGGTGCCGTCATCGTTGCCGACCTCGGAGCCGAGCTCGTTGGATCGGTGATCGCAGGGTGGGACGCAAGGGGTAGGGCCGTCGGCTCGTTGTCGCCTGCGCGAGCGGTGCCTACGCTCCAGGGTCGCCGTCCTCGAGCCCCAGGAGATCCTCGATCGTCTCCCGACGGCGGATCACTCGAGACTTGCCCGCTGTGATCAGAACCGCGGCTGGGCGCGGAACGGCGTTGTACGTGGAGCTCATCGCGAGGGTGTAGGCGCCGGTCGCGGGCACCGCGAGGATGTCGCCGCGGCGCGGCTCGGGGAGCGCGACCGCATCGATCAGGAGGTCGCCGGACTCGCAGTGCTTCCCGACGACCGTGTAGGTGCCGGTCGTGGGCTCGTCTGCCCGGTTGGCGAGGACGGCGGTGTAGCGCGCGCCGTAGAGGGCGGGGCGGGGGTTGTCCGACATGCCGCCGTCGACGGCGAGGTAGATCGTGGAGTCGCCCGATCGCTTGACCGAGCCGACCGTGTACAGCGTGACGCCGGCGCGGGCGGTGAGGGAGCGGCCGGGCTCGAGGATCAGGCGCGGCATCGGGATGCCCTCCTGCTCGCAGGCCCGCTCGACCTCTGCGAGCAGGGTGCCGGCGAACTCGGCGATCGGTACCTCCGGCTCGTCGGGGGTCGCGGCGACGCCCAGGCCGCCGCCCAGGTCGAGCGTCCGCATCGTCCACCCGAGCTCGGTGTGGGCGCGCGCCGCGAAGGCCGCGATCCAGTCGACAGCCGCGCGTGCCGCAGTCACGTCGCGCAGCTGAGAGCCGATGTGCATGTGGAGCCCCTCGGTCTCGGGATCGCGGCGGAGCGCCTCGAGCGAGTCGTCCGGCGTGAGCCCGAACTTCGACCCGTGATGGCCGGTGCGAATCGCCTCGTGCGTGTCGGCCTCGATCCCGGGCGTGACTCGCACGAGTGTCCGCGAGACGCGGGCCTCGCGCGCCCGTTCGATCTCCTCGAGCGAGTCGACCACGACCAGCGCGCCGGCCTCCGCAGCCGCCTCGAGCTCGGCCTGCGACTTGTTGTTGCCGTGGACGACGAGGTCGGCGCCGGTGATCCCGGCTGCCTGGGCGAACCGGAGCTCGCCGAGCGTCGAGACGTCGGCCCCGATGCCCTCCTCGGCCAGGATCCGCATCAGCGCGACGTTCGGGAACGCCTTCGTCCCGTAGACGACTGCGGCAGTGCGGTGCCGCCTCGCGGTAGGCGCGAGCCCGGGCGCGCAGCGTCGTCTCGTCGTAGACGACGAGCGGGCTCCCGTGCTCGCGCACCAGGTCGGCGGCGGCGATGCCGTCGATCGAGAGCGAGCCGTCGTCGATCCGAGCAGTGTCAGGGAAGAGGCGAGCACACGGCGATTCTGCCTGTGGACGAACCGGCGCAATTCCGGCACGGACACGTGACACCTTTCCGGGTAGCGTGAATGCAGGGGCCCGCGCGTCCCTTGGGGGCACGTGGACGGTCGCTGGATTGGCCTGCGCACACGGCTGGCGCTAGACTCAGTCGACGTGAGACTCCTGCTTACGTAACGCAAGGAGGCGACCGCGGCGCGCGCCGCGTCGGCTTCCCCTGGCCTCTCGCACAACGGGAGGCTTTTTCGTATCTAAGGACGCAAATGGACAGTTACGAGCCCCACGCAATCGAGCGCAAATGGCAGCAGGTCTGGGACGAGGCCGGCGCCTTCGTGACCGCGAACCCCGACGGGGACGGACACACGCAAGAAGGCCTACGTCCTCGAGATGCTGCCCTACCCCTCGGGCGAGCTGCACATGGGGCACGTCCTGAACTACACGCTCGGCGACGTCGTCTCGCACGTCCGCCGCCGGCACGGCTTCGCGGTGCTGCGGCCGATGGGCTACGACGCGTTCGGGCTGCCCGCCGAGAACGCCGCGATCCGCGAGGGCGGCCATCCGCGCGAGGTGACCGACCGGAACATCGCCGCGATCCGCGCGCAGATCAAGCGCATGGGCTGGTCGATCGACTGGTCGCGCGAGGTCTCGACCCACGAGCCGGAGTACTACCGCTGGACGCAGTGGCTCTTCCTGCAGCTGTACGGCAAGGGGCTCGCCTACCGGAAGGCGGCGCCCGTCAAGTGGTGCCCGTTCGACCAGACCGTGCTCGCGAACGAGCAGGTGATCGACGGCCACTGCGAGCGCTGCGGCAACGAGGTCGAGTCGCGGAACCTCGAGCAGTGGATGTTCAAGATCACCGACTTCGCCGACCGGCTCCTCGACGACATGGCGCAGCTCGACTGGCCGGACCGTGTGCTGACGATGCAGCGCAACTGGATCGGCCGCTCGGAGGGCGCCGAGGTGACCTTCCGGGTCGAGGAGCTCGACGAGGACGTGCCCGTCTTCACGACGCGTCCGGACACGCTGTTCGGCGCGACGTTCTTCGTGCTCGCGCCCGAGCATCCGCTCGTCGAGCAGTTCGCCGAGCGCTCGCCCGGACGGCGCGGTGCTGCGCGAGTACGCGCAGCACGCTGCCGCGAAGAAGAGCGAGGAGCGCGCGGCCATCGGAGGACAAGACCGGCGTCTTCACCGGTTTCTACGCCGTGAACCCGGTCAACGCCGAGCGCATCCCGATCTGGGTCGCCGACTACGTCCTGATGGACTACGGCACCGGCGCGATCATGGCGGTGCCGGCGCACGACGAGCGCGACTTCGCCTTCGCCGAGAAGTTCGGGCTGCCGATCGTGCAGGTCGTTGCGCCCGCCTCGGGCGAGGTCGCGGAGGGAGAGGTCGTACGTCTCGCATTCCGACGACGAGGTGATCGTCAACTCCGCCGAGTTCTCGGGCCTCTCCTCGCCCGAGGCGAAGCAGGCGATCGTCGCGTCGCTCGAGTCGCGCGGCCTCGGGCACGCCGCGGTGAACTTCCGCCTCCGCGACTGGCTGCTCTCGCGCCAGCGCTACTGGGGCTGCCCGATCCCGATGATCCACTGCGACGCGTGCGGGCTCGTCCCGGTGCCCGAGTCGGAGCTGCCGGTGATCCTGCCGGAGGTCGTCGACTACGTCCCGAAGGGGCTCTCTCCGCTGGCCGCGGCCGAGGACTGGGTGAACGTGAGCTGCCCGTCGTGCGGCGGGCCGGCGAAGCGCGAGACCGACACGATGGACACCTTCGTCGACTCGTCCTGGTACTTCCTGCGCTACACCGACCCGCTGAACGCCGAGGCGCCGTTCGACCGCGACCTCGTCGACTACTGGCTGCCGGTCAACCAGTACATCGGCGGGATCGAGCACGCGATCCTGCACCTGATGTACGCGCGCTTCTTCACGAAGGCGCTCCACGACGACGGCCTGCTCGGCTTCACCGAGCCGTTCGCGCGGCTGTTCAACCAGGGGATGATCTACCGCTTCGGCGCGAAGATGTCGAAGTCGAAGGGCAACGTCGTCTCGCCCGACGAGCTGATCGAGCGCCACGGCGCCGACGCGCTGCGCCTCTACATCCTCTTCATGGGGCCGGCCGACCAGGACAAGGAATGGCAGGACACCGGCGTCGAGGGGATGTGGCGCTTCCTGACGCGGCTCTGGCGGATCGTGCACGAGGAGATCGCCCGCGAGCCGGGTGACCCCGGCACGACGCCGCTCGCGCGCAAGGCGCACGAGACGATCCACAAGGTGACCGACGACATCGACCGGCGGTTCGTCTTCAACACGCCGGTCGCGGCGGTGATGGAGCTCGTGAACGCGATCTCGGCGTCACCGGACGATCCCGCCTCGCGGTTCGCGGTCGAGACGGCGGTATCGCTGATCCAGCCGTATGCGCCCCATGTCGCCGAGGAGCTCTGGTCGGCGCTCGGCCACTCGCGGCTCTGGGAGGAGCCGTGGCCGGTCGCCGACGAGTCGATGCTGCAGCGCGACACGATCGAGCTCGTCATCCAGGTGAACGGGAAGGTGCGCGACCGGATGACCGTCGCCGCCGGGCTGCCGAAGGAGGAGCTGATCGCGCTCGCGAAGGGCTCCGAGCGCGTGCAGGCCTACCTCGACGGCAAGGAGCCGCGCCAGGTCATCGCGGTGCCGGACAAGCTCGTCAACTTCGTCGTGTAGACGCCCGCCCTCGCTCCTTGCGGGGCCTGTGGAGAAACCGGCACAGAGCTGGCACAGACACGTGACATCTCTCCAGGCAGCCTGGATGGATGCCGTCATTCACGCTCACCCGGCACCAGGCGATCGCTCTTGCGGTGATCGCGCTGGTGGCTGTGTTCGCGGCCGCGCACTTCCTGGGCGGGAAGGGCACTGCGCCGGTCACGGACGGCACGACGGCCGACATCCCGGCGCTGACCACGCCGTCGGCCACGTCGTCGAGCGAGGTGGCGGCGCCGGCCTCGGCGGCATCGATCGTCGTCGTCGATGTCGCCGGGGCTGTGCACCGGCCGGGGCTCTACCACCTGCCACAAGGGGCGCGAATCGCTGACGCGATCGCGCATGCCGGCGGTCTGACCAAGCACGCCGACTCGGCACTCGTGAACCTCGCCGCCCCGCTGGCCGACGGCGAGCAGGTGCTCGTGCCGTCGAGCGTGCCGGGAGCCTCGGCGGCGGCGAGCGCGTCCGCGGCCGGGCCTTCACCGACCGCGCCCGTCGACCTGAACACGGCGACCGCCGAGCAACTCGATGCGCTCCCCGGAGTCGGGCCGGTCACGGCGCAGAAGATCATCGACTACCGCACCCAGAACGGGCCGTTCAGATCAGTGGACGATCTCGATGCGATCCCCGGCATCGGGCCGGCGCGGATCGACAACCTCCGCGGGCTGGTGATCGCCTGAGGCTCCGGCCCGCACCCGCTCACATCCTGGCCGGGGCGCTGGCAGCCGGGCTCGCGCTCGCGAACGTCGGGCGCTTGCACGGGATCGCGCTCGTGCTCGTGCTCTCCGCGCTTGCCGGCGTCGTCGCGATCCTCGTCGACTCGCCGGTCGTCCGCATCGGCGCGCTCGCGCTGATGCTCGTGCTTGCCGGCTGGTGGTGGGCGAGCGACCGTCTCGACGCGCTCGACCGGAGCCCACTCGCCGCCGAGATCGGCCATGCCGGCCGCGTGCGCGTCGTGATCACGGCGCCTCCGGTCGAAGGCCAGTTCGATCTGCGCGCGCAAGGTCAGGTGCGAACGTTCGACGGTCGCTCGATCGACGAGCCGGCACAGCTCGAGCTGCACCTCGGCCGCTCCCCGCCGCAGGGCGCCATCCTCGATGCGCTCGTCGTCGTGAAGCTGCCGCCGGGGCCGGAGAACGGCTTCGACGAACGCACGTGGCTTCGCCGCCACGGCATCCACGTCGTGCTCCGCGTCGACGAATGGGCCCAGGTCGGCTCCCGCGGCGGGCTCGGCGGCGTCGCCGATCGACTACATCGCTGGCTCGGTCGCTCGATCGCACCCGGTCTTGCGGGAGAGCGGCGCGCGGTCCTCGAAGGGATCGTTCTCGGGGATGGGGCCGAGCTCTCGCCGGGACTGCGACAGGACTTCCAGGCCTCGGGGCTCTACCACATCCTTGCGGTAAGTGGCCAAAACGTGGTGCTCGTCGCCGCGGGGGCGTTGACGCTCGCGTGGCTCCTCGGCCTCGGCCGCTGGGTCGGCGAGCTCGGCGCCCTGGCCGGGATCGGTGGCTACGTGCTCGCTGTCGGCCCGCAGCCGTCGGTCATTCGCGCCGGGATCGCCGGAGGGCTCGCGTCGCTCGCCTGGCTGACCGGCCGGCTGCGCGACGCGTGGCAGGCGCTGTTGCTCGCGGCGATCGCCTTGCTCGCCTGGAACCCGTATGCGATCTACGACCCGGGCTTCCAGCTCTCGTTCGCGGCGGTCGCGGCGATCTTCACAGTCGTTCCGCGGATCGACCGGAAGCTCGAGCCGACGCCCCTTCCACGCGGTGTCCGGATGGGAGTTGCCGTCTCGGTCGGCTGCACGCTCGTCACGGCGCCGATCGTCTGGCTCCAGTTCGAGTACCTGCCGCTCGTCGGGGTGCCCGCGAACGCGCTCGCCGAGCCGGCGATGCCGGTCCTGCTCGGACTGGCGTTCGTTACCGCTGGTCTCGACTCGTTCGCGCCTGGCGCTGCGTCGGTCGTCGCGGGGCTGAACGGCTGGGTGGCGGTCTACATCGCGTTCTGCGCGAGAACGCTCGGCTCGCTGCCGTTCGCTGAGATCACCTCGCCGCGAGCGCTCGCAGTGGTCGCCGGCGTATTGATCGGGACCGTCTACCTGGTGGCTCGCCGGGGTCGCGCCACTGCCTGGTGAATCCATCGGCCGCCGCCTGCCCGATCCCTATGCTTGGCGCCGATGGCCGACGACCTCAAGCCCGCGTACCTGATCGCCGGAACCGACCGGCCGAAGATCGACCGCGCGGTGGAGCGGCTCCGCGGGCGCTTCGGCACGGATGCGACCGAGATCCATCACGCCGGCGAGACGACCGGTGCCGACGCCGTTGCCGGCTGCAACGCGCTCGGACTGTTCGCCGACGCGGGGAGGCTCATCGTCGTCGAGGGCATCGAGGGGTGGAAGGCGGAGGACATCAAGGAGCTCGCCGCCTACCTCAAGGCGCCCGCTCCGGCGACGACGCTGGCTCTTGTCGGCGGCGACCTGAAGAAGGACTCGCCGATCGCGAAAGCGGTCGTCGCCGGAAAGGGCGAGCTGCTCCTCTGGGACGTCCCCCAGAAGGCCCTCCAGCGCTGGGTCTCCGAGCAGTTCGCGCTCCACGGCACGAAGGTCGAGCCCGAGGCGTGTCGCGCGCTCCTCGAGCTCGTCGGCGATGACGTCTACGACCTCTCGTCCGAGATCGACAAGGTCGCGACGTGGGCCAACGGCGACCTCGTGACGGCCGGCGACGTCGAGCGGCTCGTCGCAGCGCGCGCCGAGACCACGAACTTCGCGCTCACCGACGCGTGGGGCGCGCGCGACATCGTCGGAGTGCTCCAGGCCTCGGAAGGCCTGCTCGAACGCTCGGGGGAGCCGCGGTCGCGGACGATCCCGCGCGTCGTCGGGATCCTCACAGGCCACGTGGCTCAGATCCGCAGGGTCCAGGCGCTGGAGGCGCAGGGAGTCCCCGCGAAGGACGCCGCGGTGACGCTCAAGCGGCATCCGTACTACGTCGGGAAGCTCTACGCGCAGGGCCGGAACTACACCCCCGAGGAGCTGCGCACCGTGACCGTTCGGCTAGCGGAGCTCGACCACGCGTTGAAGGGTGGCTCGCGCCTCGCGGGCGACCTCGAGCTCGAGCGCGCGCTGATCGAGATCACCTCACCACGCGGCTGAGCTCGTGCCCGAGCCCATGCTGCTCCTGATGGAGCGGCGCGGCTAGGACTTGGCCTTGGACTTGCTCTTCGAAGCCGCAGCCTTGGGTGCCGCCTTCGATGCCGCCACCTTGGGCTCCGGCGCCGGAGCGGGCTGGGCCGATGCCAGGCGGGCCGCCTGCGACTTCTTCCGGGCACCAGCGTTCCGGTGCAGAGCGCCGCGCGAGACCGCCTTGTCGATCCAGCGGACGAGCGTCCGGTGCTCGGTCGCGACCGCGTCCGAGTCGCCGTCCTCGACCGTGATGCCGAGCTTCTTGGTCAGCGTCTTGATCGTCGAGCGGTACCGCAGGTTCTCGAGGCGCTCCTCGGAGGCTGTGCGGATGCGCTTCTTCTGCTGCTTGATGTTCGCCATGTCTTAAAAAGGTCTCCCGCGAGAAAACGCCCGCATTGGTGCGGGCACACAGGCGATCGTAGCAGGCGGTGACCGGCACCGGCAGCGCCGCTCCCTATGCTCAGGGCGTGGACGACGACCAGCGCGCCCGGGAGCGGCACGCCCGATTCCAGGCGCGCAACGAGCGCCGCCGCGGGCGCGGCGACCCCGACTGGCAAACCGAATCCGCCCTGTTCTCGTGGGCCGGCGCCATGACGCCCGGGGAGGGCCTGCCGATGGGGCCGGCCGTCCCGATGCCCACGCAACGCCAGCGCCGCCTGGGAGGCGCGGTGCTCATATTCTCGTTCGCCACGGGCCTCTCACGCGTGATCGGCCTCGTTCGCGAGGTCGTCGCGTCCTACTACTTCGGCGCGCACGGTCCGATCAACGCGTTCACCGTCGCCTACCAGTTTCCGAACCTCGTCCGGGCGCTTCTCGCCGACGCCGCGCTGTCCTCGGCGTTCGTCCCGGTCTTCAGTGAGCTGATCGAGAAGGGCGAGCGTAAGCGCGCCTGGCGGGTCGCCTCGAGCCTCTTCTGGCTGATGCTGCTCGGGCTGACTGCCCTCAGCGCGTTCTTCATCCTGATCGCTCCCTGGGTCGTCCGTCTCTTCGGCGTCCCGGGCGGGAACGAGGCCCTCGCGGTCGGGCTCTCACGCGTGCTCTTCCCGATCGTGATCCTGCTCGGGATCTCGGGGATCGTCGTCGGGATCCTCAACACCTACGACCACTTCTCCGTCCCGGCGCTCTCCCCGGTCTTCTGGAACCTTGCGATCGTGGCCGGGCTCGTGCTCGGCGTGCCGCGCACGAACAGCATCAACACGCAGCTCTACATCTACGCATTCGCGATCCTGATCGCCACGTTCATCCAGGTGCTCCTGCCGATGCCGTGGCTCCGCGGCCTCGACCGCGGCGAAGAACGCCTCCGGGTCGTGATCGACTGGCGTGACCCCGCCGTCAAGAAGACGTTCAAGCTGATGCTGCCGGTCACGCTCGGCCTCGGGCTGATCAACATCAACGCGCTGATCGACGTCTTCTTCGCGTCGCGCTACATCAACCCAGAGCTCGCACCGACCGCGATCCAGAAGGCGTTCCTCATCTACATGCTCCCGCAGGGGATGTTCTCGGTTGCGATCGCCACGGTCCTCTTCCCCCGGATGGCGCGGCTCGCAGCACGCGGCGACAACGATGGTTTCCGGGACACCGTCTCGCTCGGGATCCGCCAGATCACCTTCCTGCTCTTCCCGGCCGCGGTCTTCAGCATCGTTCTCGCGACGCCGGTCGTGCGGATCCTCTTTCAGCGGGGCGCCTGGACACCCAGCCAGACGCCCGTCACCGCCGCGTGCCTGGCCGCGTTCAGCATCGGGCTCGTCTTCAACGGCGCGATGCTGATGCTGAACCGGGCGTTCTTCAGCCTGCAGTCGAACTGGATCCCGACGGCGGTCGCGCTCGGGAACCTGTTGCCTGAACGCCCTCCTCGACTACCTCTTCTATCCGCTCGGAGCGTGGGGGATCCCGCTCTCGACCGCGCTCGTCAACGTCGCCGGCACGATCGCGCTCGTCTACCTGCTGCGGCGGGAGATGGGCGGGATCGACGGCAGGCGCACGGCGGCGAGCGCCGCCCGCATCGTGCTCGCGGGGGCGATCGCCGCCGGGATCTCGTTCGCCGTCTGGAAGCCCCTCGACGACGCGCTCGGCCACAACCTGTTCATCACGCAGCTGATCAGCCTTGGGCTCGCGCTCGCCCTCGGTGTCGGCGCCTACTTCGGCTCATGCCGCCTGCTCCGCGTTCGCGAGCTCGACCAGGTGCTCGCCTTCCGCCACAGCCGGCCCGCCGCGCAGTAGAGCGTCGACGGCCGAGGTCGCCTGCCGCATCCGCTTGGAGTGGGATCTCCGCCGTTGGTTCGGCGGTTCGCCCCGGACGGGCCAGGGAGCTCGATCAGGAACGCCCCCTGTGCTGTTTCGCACAAAGTAGCAGGTTTACGCCTACAAGTCAAAAACCCCGATCGAGCCTCACGCCGGGGCGTGCTCGTACTCTACGACGATGGATCAAGGGCACATCCGCAACTTTTCGATCATCGCGCACATCGACCACGGCAAGTCGACGCTCGCCGACCGCATCCTCGAGCTGACCCACGCCGTCTCGCAGCGCGACATGCGGGCACAGGTCCTCGACTCGATGGACCTCGAGCGCGAGCGCGGGATCACGATCAAGGCACAGGCAGTGCGCGTGACCTGGAAGGGGCATCAGCTGAACCTGATCGACACTCCCGGCCACGTCGACTTCACCTACGAGGTCTCGCGCTCGCTGCAGGCCTGCGAAGGAGCGCTGCTCGTGGTCGACGCGGCGCAGGGGATCGAGGCGCAAACGCTTGCGAATGCCTACCTCGCGATCGAGAACAACCTCGAGATCATCCCGATCGTGAACAAGATCGACCTCCCGCAGGCCGATCCCGACGGCGTCTCGCTTCAGCTCGCAGAGCTGCTCGGCGACGACCCGGGGAACGTGCTGCGGATCTCGGCGAAGACCGGGATCGGCGTCGAGGACGTGCTCGATGCCGTGGTGGCCCGGATCCCCGCGCCGACCGGCGCCGCGGACGCCCCGTCGCGTGCCCTGATCTTCGATTCGTCGTACGACCAGTACCGGGGCGTCGTTGCCTTCGTGCGCGTGGTCGACGGCGCTTTCCACCCGCGAGAGGACCTCCGAGCGATGGCGCTCGGCACGCGAGTTCGAGGCGCAGGAGATCGGCGCGATGTCGCCGGTGATGGCGCCGCTGAAGGCGCTCGTCGCGGGCGAGGTCGGCTACGTGATCACCGGGCTCAAGGAGGTCTCCGAGCTGCGTGTCGGCGACACGCTGACCGCCGAGGTTCGGCGGGCCGCCGACCCGCTCCCCGGCTACAAGGACGTGAAGCCGATGGTGTTCGCCGGGCTCTTCCCGACCGACTCCGACGACTACCCCGAGCTCCGCGACGCGCTCGAGAAGCTGAAGCTCAACGACGCGGCTCTTTTCTACGAGCCCGAGACCTCGCAGGCCCTCGGCTTCGGCTTCCGCTGCGGGTTCCTCGGCCTCCTGCACATGGAGATCGTCCGTGAGCGCCTCGAGCGCGAGTTCGACCTCGACCTGCTCGTCACGGCTCCCACCGTCGCCTACCGCGTGCGCGCGCAGAACGCGACCGAGTGGCGGGAGGTGCACACGCCCTCGGACATGCCCGACGCGGTCGACGAGATCGAGGAGCCGTACATCAAGGCGCAGGTGATCGTGCCCAAGGAGTTCGTCGGGGCCGTGATGGAGCTCTGCAACGAGCGCCGCGGGCGCTTCGACCACATGGAGTACCTGGCCGAGGATCGCGCGCATCTCACCTACGAGATGCCGCTCGCCGAGATCGTCCTCGACTTCTACGACTCGCTGAAGTCGCGAACCCGTGGCTACGCCAGCTTCGACTACGACTACATCGGGTTCCGGCCCGGCGCGCTCGTGCGGGTCGACGTCCTCGTCGGCGGCGATCCTGTCGATGCGCTCTCGCTCGTGATCCACCGAGATGCCGCATACGACCGCGGGCGCGCGCTCGTCGAGCGGCTCCGCGAGGAAATCCCGCGCCAGATGTTCGACGTGGCGATCCAGGCCGCGATCGGCTCACGCGTGATTGCCCGCGAGACCGTGAAGGCGCGCCGCAAGGACGTGATCGCGAAGTGCTACGGCGGCGACATCAGCCGCAAGCGCAAGCTGCTCGAGAAACAGAAGGAGGGTAAGAAGCGGATGAAGCGAGTCGGTGGGGTCGAGGTGCCACAGGAGGCGTTCCTCGCGGTGCTGAACCTGAACGACGGCGGGAACAAGTAGATGGCGCCCGAGCCCGTGTCGGGGGCCTGGGTGGCCGACGTCCGCGCGGCGCTCGCCGGCTTCCGCAGGGTGTTCCTCGGGCAGCTCGTCCCGGGTGAGAGCTCGTACGAGCTCGTACTCACGACGCGGCCTTCGCCACCCGACGGCGAGCTCGTCGAGACGATTCGGCAAGCGCTCGACGGCCTGATCGGCCGCGAAGACTCCCCGATCTCGAAGGATGGGGCCGCGCCCTGGCATTTCTACCCGCCGGTCGACGAGCATGACCACGATCTCTTTGCGAGCCTCGACTGGTCGCACGCCGTTGTCGTGCACGAGCGGGTCGACTGATGGCCGGTCATCTCTACGTTCACCTTCCGTTCTGCGCCCATCGCTGCGGCTACTGCGATTTCGTGACGGCGGTCGGCCGGCGCGGCGACCATGCCCGTTACGTCGACGCGCTGCTCGCGGAGCTCGCGCTCGAGAGCGAGCTTCTCGCGCCCGAGCTGGAGACGATCTTCCTCGGCGGCGGGACACCGACCTTCACCGAGCCCGCGGCGCTCGAGCGTCTTCTCGCGGGGCTGCCCGACGCCGCCGAGGTGACCGTCGAGGCGAATCCGGAGACCGTCACGCCCGAGCTCGCCGCGCTCCTGCGGCGCAACCGCGTGAACCGCGTCTCGCTCGGCGCGCAGAGCTTCCAGCCCGGCCTGCTCGAGGTGCTGGAGCGTGTTGCCGGTCCGGACGACGTCCGGCGCGCCGTCTATCTTCTTCGTGATGCCGAATTTGACAACATCTCTCTCGACCTCATCTACGGGATTCCCGGCCAGAGCGCCTCCGAGGTAGAGCGCGACCTCGCCGAGGCCCTGGCGCTCGAGCCCGAGCACCTCTCCGCGTACGAGCTGGAAGCGAAACCCGGAACGCGCTTCACGCACGCCCACGGAGCCGAGCTCGCTCGTCAGGCCGAGTCGATGGAGTCCTACTTCGAGCTCGTGGTCGAGACGCTGACCGGCGCGGGATACCGCTGGTACGAGACGGCGAACTTCTGCCGGGCGGCGTCCGTCGACGTGGCGGCGAGCGCGATCTGCGTTCGCATCACAACCTCGGCTACTGGCTCGGACACGACTACCTCGGCCTCGGTGTGGGCGCGGTCAGCACGATCGAGAATCGACGCTGGCGGAACGCGCCGTCGATCCGGGGCTACCTCGAAGCGCTCGAGGCGGGTGGGCGCCCGCCGCGGGAGCCGGAGGAGCTCTCCGACGAGGTGCGCGAGACCGAGCGCGTCATGCTCGGGCTTCGGCTCGACGAGCCGGTGACGGTCGCCTCGGCAGGGTCTCGACCGGCACGAGCTGGAGCGGCTCGAGCGCCTCGGGCTCGTGAGCTGCGCGGGCGCGAGCGCGGAGGGCGACCTGGCGCCGCGCCCGAAGGCTCGCTCACGGCGGTGTCGCTGACGGCAAAGGGGCGCTTCCTCGGTGACGGCGTGACGGCGCACCTGCTGGCCTGAGCGGCACGGCGGCGACGGCAGTGGGCGAGGCCTCGCCTACGATGAGGTCGAGCATGAGCGCACGAGCGGAGCTGTCCGAGCGGCAACGGGAGATCCTGACGCGGGTCGTCGAGGAGTACGTCGCGACGAGCGCGCCGGTCGGCTCGAAGCTGCTCGTCGAGCGGAGCTGGTTCGCCGTGTCGACGTCGACCGTGCGCGCGGAGCTTGCGGAGCTCGAGCGGCTCGGGCTGCTCACGCACCCGCACACCTCGGCGGGGCGCGTGCCGACCGAGGCCGGCTATCGCGTCTATGTCGACGGTCTGCTCGCGCGGCAGGATCCGAAGCCGGCCGAGTTCCCGCTCGCGCTCGGCAGCGCACGCCCGGAGGTCGAGGAGGCGCTGCAGGTCACCACCGAGACGCTGTCCCAGGTGACGCGGCTGCTGGCGCTCGTCTCGGCGCCACCGCTCGAGGCCGCCACCGTCCGGCACGTCGACGTGCTGCAGTTGCAGGCGAACGTCGTCGTGATCGTCGTGATCACGTCGACAGGTGAGGTGACGAAGCAGCGCTACACGTTCGGCGAGCCGCTCGATCCGGGGCTCGTGACCTGGGCCGGGGACTATCTCCGCGAGCGCCTGACCGGCCTGCGGCTGAAGTCGCGGATGCTGGCCCGCGCGTTCGAGGAGCCCGGGCTGTCACCGCGTGAGCTGGCGTTCCTGGCGATCGTCCGCGGGGCCTTCGACGATCTCGAGGACGAGCGTGAGCTCTACGTCGGCGGCGCTGCAGGGCTTCTCGACGATCTCCGCGACGAGGAGATGGTCGCCTACCGCAGCCTGATCGACGCGCTCGAGAAGCGCGCCTCGCTGCTCGACGTGCTCGCGCAGTCGCTTGGCGTGCGCCGCCCCTTCGCGCGCGTCGGCGACGAGCTCGGAGAGTCCGGCCTGCACCACCTCGCCATAGTCGGCGCGAGCTATGGCTACGCGAACCAGCAGCTCGGGACGGTCAGCCTGCTCGGGCCGATCCGCATGGACTACGAGAAGGCACTCGGAGCCGTTCGCGTCGCGGCCTACGAGCTCTCGCGCTTCGTCGAAGAGGTCTACGGCGACGAGTAATCGAGGCCGCTGCCGGTGAGCGCCACCCTCACTGGCACGATATGAGCCCCATGTCGACGACAGAGCGCGATTACTACGAGCTCCTCGGAGTTCCCCGCAACGCGGACGAGCAGGCGATCAAGAAGGCCTTCCGCAAGCTCGCGCGCGAGCTCCATCCGGACGTCTCCGACGTGCCGGACGCCGAGGTGCGCTTCCGCGAGGTCACCGAGGCCTACGAGGCGCTCTCCAATCCCGAGACTCGCGAGCTCTACGATCGCTACGGCCACGCCGGTCTTCGTTCCGGTGGGTTCCAGCCGACGAGCTTCGACCTCGGCTCGTTCGGCGACCTGTTCAGCGCGTTCTTCGGGGACGACCTCTTCGGCGGCCGGCGAGGCGGAGGCGCAGCCCGCGGTGGCGACGTCGCAGCGGAGATCGAGATCACGCTGGCCGACTCGGCGCAGGGCATCAAGGTCGAGGTGCCGCTCGAACGGGCCGCCGTCTGCGCGACGTGCCACGGTGACGGAGCAGCTCCCGGCTCGGCGGTCATCGGCTGCACCCGCTGCGGTGGCGGAGGCTGGGTCCAGCACGTCTCGCGGGGGATCTTCGGCGAGTTCGTCCGCCAGTCGCAGTGCCCGGACTGTGCGGGAACCGGTCGCCGCATCGAGCACAAGTGCGAGACCTGCGGCGGAGCGGGGCGAACGGTCGAGGAGCAGCGGATCGAGGTCGACGTCCCCGCGGGCATCCACGACGGCCAGCGCATCCGCATCACCGGCGAGGGCCACGCGGGAAGCCTCGGCGGCCCCCAGGGTGACGCCTACGTCCTCGTTCACGTCCGCTCGGACGACCGGTTCGTGCGCGAGGGGAACGACCTCTTCTCCCAGGTCAACCTCACGGTCGTCCAGGCGGCACTCGGCACCACCGTCGAGGTCGAGACGATCAAGGGCATCGAGCAGCTCGAGTTCCCGGCCGGGACACAGCCGGGTGAGGTGCGCGTGCTGCGCGGGAAGGGGATGCCAGTCCTCCAGGGGTTCGGCCACGGTGACCACCGCGTTCTCGTCAACGTGACCGTCCCGCGGCGTCTCAGCGACGAGCAGCGCCATCTGCTCGAGGAGTTCGAGCGGCTGAGCGACGACGACACCTACCACCATGACCCAGGCTTCTTCGAGAAGCTGAAGCGCGCGTTCCACTGATCCGCGCCGCCGTCACCGCGCCAACCGACGAAGCCGAGCCGCTCCGAGCCCGCTTCGTCGAGCTCGCGCCCGAAGGGTTCGAGGACACCGAGTCGGGCGGCACCGTCGAGCTGGCTGCATACGGCGAGGCCGCGGCGCGCGTACTCGCCGAGTTTCCCGAGGCCTCGGTCGTCGAGATCGAGGAGGGCTGGGAGGACCGCTGGCGCGAGTTCCACCGCTCGGTGCGGATCGGCTCGCTCTGGGTCGGGCCGCCCTGGGAGGCGCCACCGGCCGACGCCCTGACCGTGGTGATCGATCCGGGCCGCGCGTTCGGAACCGGCGCTCATCCCTCGACGCGCCTCTGCCTGGAGCTGCTGCTCGAGGAGCCCCTCGGCAGCCTGCTCGACATCGGCTGCGGCTCCGGCGTGATCTCGATCGCCGCCGCCCGGCTCGGCTTCGACCCCGTCACGGCGCTCGACATCGACGAGGTCGCCGTCGAGGTCGCGCGCGAGAACGCAGTTGCGAACGGCGTCCAGATCGAAACCCTCGCCGCAGCCGACGCCCGTGCCGGTCAGCTCCCGCATGCCGACCTCGCCGTCGCGAACATCTCGCTCGAGGCGATCGAGGCCGTCGCCGCGTCGGTCACCGCCCCGCGACTGATCACCGCCGGCTACCTCGCCCGCGACCTGCCGGAGCTGTACCCGTTCCGGCATGCCGGCCGCCGCGAGCTCGACGGCTGGGGCGCCGACCTGTTCGTGCGCGACCGCTAAGCACTCGCCGCACCAGCGTCGCGGCCGATGCGAGCGCGTACGTTTTCGAGCCGTGACCGCCAGCTATCTCGAGCTCGTTCGCCGTCGACCCGCCCGGAGGCTCCTCTACGCGCTCTCGGTGACGACCCTCTCCTTCGGGATGCTCTCGCTCGTCGTCGTGCTGACGGTCGAGCAGGCGACCGGCTCCTATCGCGACGGTGGCTTCGCGGTCGCGGCGTTCGCCCTCTTTGCGGGCATCACCGCTCCCGCTCGCGGCCGGCTCGTCGATCGCCGGGGAGCCAGGCGCTGGCTCCCCGGGCTCGCCACGGGTTACGCAGCTGCGCTCGTCGCCCTCGACATCGCTGCGAAGAGCGGCGGCGCCGCCTGGCTCTTGATCGCGCTCTCGGCGCTCGCAGGCGCGAGCTGCCCTCCGCTCTTCGCATCTGCCCGCGCGGTCTGGCCCTACGCCGTCGAGGCCGAGCTCCTGCGTCGCGGCTACGCGATGACCGCGCTGATCGCCGACGTCGGGCAGGTCGCCGGCCCGGTGGTCGCCTCGCTCCTCTTCCTGGTCTCCGGCTGGCCCGGTGCGCTCGTCTGCGCCGTCTTCGGCGTGGCCGGGCGCCCTGCTCTCGCTCCCGGCCCGCGGGCTCGCAGGAGCCGACGTCCGGCCCGCCCCGATGCCCGCACTGCGCGAAAGCCCGAAGCTCGCCGGGCTGCTGTGCGTCTCGGTCGTGTTCGGCGGCTCCCTTGGCGTCGTCAATGTCGCCGTCCCAGCCGCTGCCGGGCACTGGGGCCACGCTGCTCTCGCAGGGCCGCTGCTCGGCCTGTTCGCCGCGGGCAGCGTCACCGGAGGCCTCTGGTACGGCACCCGCCACTGGCGCGCCCCGGTGCTCGACCGCTACCTGTGGGCCGCGCTCGCGCTCGGGCTGCTCCTCGCGCCCGCCGCGTTCGCAGGATCTGCGGCCCAGCTCGCACCCGTGCTCTTCGCCGCCGGCCTCGCCTTCGGCCCGGCGAATGTCGCACTGTTCGAGTCGCTCGACGTGCTCGCGCCCGGAAGCGGAACCGAGGCGCTCACCTGGATCACGACCGCGGAGGCCGGCGGATCGGCCGCCGGATCGGCGCTCGCCGGCATCCTCGTGACCCGCGTCGGCGTGTCAGCGCCCTTCGCTCTCGCTGCCGTGCCGATGGTGCTCACAGCCGGTCTTGCCCTCGCCGCGCTCCGGTCGAGGCGCTGACCTCGCCACGCGGCGGAGCGGACAGTACGATCACCGCAGCGATGCGATTCAGCGTCGAATTCCTGGGCTGCAAGGTCTCGCACGTCGATGCGCACGAGATCCGCGAACGCCTGCTCGAGGACGGGCACACGGAGTCCAGCGCGGCCCACTCCGAGGTCGCGGTGATCAACAGCTGCTGCGTCACGAACGAGGCCGTCGCGAAGAGTCGCAAGGCCGCCTCCCGTGCCGCGCGCAGCCACGAACGCGTCTACCTGACGGGCTGCGCCGCGAACCTCGCCCCGGGCGCGCTCGCCGGTCTGCCCGCCAACGTCGCCGTCGTTGCCCGCCGCCCCGAGGAGACCGCGGCGTTCGTCGCCGGCGACGTCGGCTCGATCGGCTGCGTGCAGGCCGACGCGCGCCTCGACCGGGTACGGGCGTTCGTCCGCATCCAGGACGGCTGCTCCTTCTCGTGCGGGTTCTGCGTGATCCCGCTCGTCCGGGGCGCATCGCGTAGCCGCACGGCCGACGCTGTTCGCCGCGAGGTCACGAGGCGGGTCGCCCAGGGCCACCGCGAGGTCGTCCTCACCGGGATCAACCTCGGCTGCTTCCGCGACCGTGCAGCAGGCTTCGACCTGCCTCGCCTCGTACGCGAGGTCGGTGCCACTCCCGGGCTCCAGCGCCTGCGGCTGAGCTCGATCGAGATCAACCATGTCGACGATGCCCTCATCGCAGCCCTTCGCGAGACGCCGACCGTCGCACGGCACCTACACGTGCCGCTCCAGTCGGGCGACGACGCAGTGCTGCGCGCGATGGGCCGTCGCTACTCGATCGCCACCTACCTCCGCCGTCTCGAGCCGCTGGCAGGCGAGTTCAACCTGACGAGCGACGTGATCGTCGGCTTCCCGGCCGAGGACGAGCGTGCCTTCCGCAACACGCTTGAGACGATCGAGGCGGCCGGGCTCACACGGATCCACGCGTTCCCGTACTCGCCGCGCCCGGGCACGAAGACCGCGGCTGACGACCCCGTGACTCCGCGGGAGAAGAAGGAGCGTAGCGCGCGGCTGCGAGCCCTCTCCCGTGAGCTCGAGCAGCGCCACTGGCAGGCGAAGCTCGGCTCGCACGACACGGTTCTCGTCGACCGCCCCGGCAAGGGATACGGCGACGACTACTCGCCGTTTCTCGTCGATGCGCCCGTCGGCCAGCTCGTGCGCGTGCGGGCCGACGCTGTGACGGAGGAGGGGATCCTTGGCCTTGCAGCATGACGACTCGGTGCATGACGACTGCCTCTTCTGCAAGCTCTTCCGTTCGGGCGATCATGTCGCCTCGACCGACGGCTTCGTCGCGATCCGCGACATCAACCCGCAGGCATCGGTGCACCTGCTCGTCATCCCCGAGCATCACCTCGACACGTTCCGCGACGTCGCCGAGCTGTCGCCCGAAGAAACCCACCTGATGCTCGGGTTCATCGCCGAGGTGGCAAGGGACGCGGGCCTCGACGACTACAAGGTGCAGGTGAATGTCGGCCCGACCGCCGGGCAAACCGTGTTTCATCTCCACTGGCACGTGCTCGGGCACAAGCACGTGCACGGGACGGAACTCCCCGACAGCAGCACCGAGGTGACGCAGCTATGAGCCTGATAAGCGAGATCGAGCAGGACGTCAAGGAGGCGACCCTTGCCCGCGATGCCCCGCGCCGCGACGCCCTCCGGCTGATCCTCTCGAGCCTGCGCTCTGCCGAGAAGGACCTTCAGCGCCCTCTCTCCGACGACGAGGAGCTGCAGGTGCTCCAGCGTGAGCGCAAGCGCCGGATCGAGGCGTCCGAGGCGTTTCGCGCTGCGGGTCGGGAGGAGCAGGCCGAAAAGGAGGACGGCGAGCTCGCGATTCTCGAGGAGTTCATGCCGGCACCGCTCTCCGAGGAAGACCTGGAGCGGATCGTCGACGACGCGATCGCCGAGAACGGCGCCACGAGCATGCGCGACATGGGTCGCGTGATGGCCGACGTGATGCCGCAGATCGCCGGGCGGGCCGACGGAAGCGCCGTCAGCCAGATCGTTCGCGAGAAGCTCGCCTAGACGTGATCTGCGCCGGCTGCGGAGCGGAGAATCGCGACGGGGCCCGCTTCTGCGACACGTGCGGCGCGCCGCTCGCAGTCGAGGCGCCCAGGGAGCAGCGCAAGGTCGTCACCGTCCTCTTCTGCGACGTCGCCGGATCGACCGCCCTCGGCGAGTCGCTCGACCCCGAGGCGCTCCGGATCGTCATGTCCTCGTACTTCGATGTCGCACGGGCCGCGATCGAGCGGCACGGCGGCACCCTCGAGAAGTTCATCGGCGATGCCGTCATGGCGGTCTTCGGCGTGCCGACTGTTCGCGAGGACGACGCCCTGCGTGCCGTTCGCGCGGCCGAGGAGCTCCGCGACGGCGTCGAGATCGACGTGCGAATCGGTGTCAACACGGGCGGCGTCGTGACGGGTACCGGTGACACGCTGGTCACCGGCGACGCGGTCAACGTCGCCGCGAGGCTCGAGCAGGCCGCTGCTCCTGGCGAGGTTCTGCTCGGCGCCACCACCTACCGGCTCGTCCGCGACGCGGTCGACGCCGCGCTGATGCCTCCGATCGAGGCGAAGGGCAAGGCGGACCCGCTCACCGCCTACCGCCTGAGCGCGGTGACCGGCGACGTCGCCGTCGCGCGTCGATCGGACGCGCCGCTCGTGGGCCGCGCCCGCGAGCGGCGGATGCTCGCGGATGCCTGGGAACGCTGCACCTCGGAGAGCGCGTGCTCGCTCTTCACGATCCTCGGAAACGCGGGGGTCGGGAAGTCACGGCTGTCGGCGGAGTTCCTCTCCGGGCTCGACGCGACGGTCATCACGGGGCGCTGTCTCTCCTACGGCGAGGGGATTACGTACTGGCCCGTGGTTGCTGCGGTGAAGGAGCTGCTCGCGGGCTCCCCGGCACCGAACGGGGCGATCGCCGCGCTGCTCGGGGAGGGGCAGGCGCCGGCGGACGAGATCGCGATCGCCGTGCGGAAGCTGTTCGAGGCGGCCGCGGCGGATCGGCCGCTCGTGGTCGTGTTCGACGACATCCAGTGGGGCGAGCCGACGTTTCTCGACCTGATCGAGCACATCGGCGACTGGTCCCGCGATGCGCCGATCCTCCTGCTCTGCCTGGCGCGCCCGGAGCTGCTCGAGCTGCGCCCGAACTGGGGAGGGGGCAAGCTCAACGCCACCGCCGTGCTGCTCGAGCCGCTCTCGAACACGGAGACCGACGAGCTTATCGACGAGCTGCTCGACGGCCGGGGCCTCGATCCGGCGCTTCGCGAGCGGATCCGCTCCTCCGCCGAGGGGAACCCGCTCTTCGTCGAGCAGATGCTCGCCATGGTGGAGGAGTCTCCCGAGCAGGTAACGGTGCCTTCGACGATCCAGGCGCTGCTCGCAGCGCGTCTCGATCAGCTCCCGGCCTCCGAGCGCGCGGCGCTCGAGCGCGGCTCGGTCGAAGGCCAGGTGTTCCACGGGAGTGCCGTCGCGGCGCTCGCACCAGACGATCCCGACGTTCCGTCGCGACTCCTCGGGCTCGTCCGCAAGGAGCTCGTCCGTCCGAGCGTCGGGACGCTGCCCGGCGACGACGCCTTCCGTTTCCGGCATCTGCTGATCCGCGACGCCGCCTACGACTCGCTCCCCAAGGCGGCGCGAGCAGAGCTGCACGAGAGCTTCGCGACGTGGCTCGAGCGTCGGGTGCCGGATCTCGTCGAGCTGGACGAGATCCTCGGCTACCACCTGGAGCAGGCCGCCCGTTACCGCGCCGTGCTCGGAGCTGACTCGGCCGAGCTCGCGACCAGAGCCGCCGCGCGGCTCGCCGCCGCGGGATTGCGCGCCGAAGAGCGCGAGGACTCGAACGCGGCCGTCAGCCTGCTCACACGCGCCGCGGCGCTCTACGAGCGGGACGATCCACGGCGGCTTGCGCTTCTGACTCCGACCGCCCGGTCGCTGTACGCGCTCGGCAGGCTGAAGGACGCCTACACCGTCCTCGACGAAGCGATTGACGGAACGGCCCCGGATGCATCTGCAGAGGCGTTTTTCTTCAAGAGCTACGCGAGCGGTCACGGCGAGTCGGTCTCGCCCTACGCGATCGAGGAGGACGTTCGCGAGCGTCTGGCTCGCGTCGAGGGCGTCGTGAGCGAGGCGACGCTCGCCACCGGGCAGCTGACGCTCGCCTGGGCGCTCTACTGGTGCGGGCGGCTGGCGGCAGCCGTCGAGGTGGGCGAGGAGGCCGTCGCGCGGGCGCGTCGAGCCGGCGCTCGCTCGATCGAGTTGGGAGCGATCCGGCAGGTCGGCATGGCGAAGCTCCACGGCGACGTCCCGTGGAGCGCCGTCGAGGCGCACGCCGCCCAGATGCCGGCGGCCGATTTCGGCCGGGCGCTGCTTCGAATCTGGGCGATGACGATGGAGGGGCGATTCGACGAGGCCCGCCGCACCTCCGACGCGTTCCTGGCGGACCAGCGGGAGCGGGGCTTGCAGATGGGCATCTTCACCCACGCGTTCCCTCGCGCCAACCTCCTGTTCTGGTCAGGTGCGGTCGACGAGGCCGAGCAGACGTTGCGCGAGGCGTGGGACGGCTTTGGCCGCCTCGGCGAGCACGGCCTCCGCTCGACGATCGGCGGCTGGCTCGGCACGTGGATCGCCCGGCGGGGAGCGCTCGACGAGGCGGAGGCGATCCTCGACGAGGCGATCGGGATGAGCACTCCGGACGACTTCACGACGGTGGCCGAGGTGCAGAACGGCCGCGCGTGGGTCGCGCTCGGCCGCGGGGACCACGAGCTGTGCACGCGCGCTGGCTGCGGAGGCCACGGCGCTGGTCGACGCGCACGAGTACATCACCCTCCAGCAGGAGATCCGGCTTCAGCCGGGCCGAGCTTCTGCTCGCCGCCGGGAGCGCCGACGAGGCGCGGGCCGCTCTCGTCGCGGCCCGCGAGGTCGCCGTCCGAAAGGGTTCGATCGTCGTCGCGGCCCGGGTGGACGATTTGATGGCGGGCCTCGAGGCTCGGTAGCGGCGACGTCCCTACACTGGGATTCGATGCAGGACGTACTCGACGTCTCGAACGAGGTTGCCGCCGAGCTGGCAGGCATGGGCGACGGCGTGCTCGACGCCCTCCGCGATCGCCTGGGCTGCACGATCAGGCTCCGCGGGAACCAGCTGACGCTCGAAGGCGACGACGGCTCCGGTCGAGGAGGCGCGCGCAGTGATCGACGAGCTCGTCGAACTGGTCGAAGGCGGCCACGCGATCGGCGCACAGACCGTCGATGCGGTGCTCGGCGCGATCGAAGGGAACCACGACGTCCGTGAGGTGTTCGACTCGGTCGTCTGGAGCCACCGCGGCAAGCAGATTGCGCCGAAGACCGTCACCCAGAAGGCCTACGTCGACGCGATCCGGCGCTCGACGATGACGTTCGGGATCGGGCCCGCCGGAACCGGCAAGACGTACCTCGCGATGGCTCTGGCGGTCGCCGCGCTTCAGGAGCGCCAGGTCGCGCGGATCATCCTCACCCGCCCCGCCGTCGAGGCCGGCGAGCGGCTCGGTTTCCTTCCCGGCGACATGCTCGCCAAGGTCGACCCGTACCTGCGCCCGCTCTTCGACGCGCTCTACGACATGCTCGACCCGGAGCGCGCGAACACCTACATGGAGCGCGGCACGATCGAGGTGGCGCCCCTGGCCTTCATGCGCGGCCGGACCCTGAACGACAGCTTCATCATCCTCGACGAGGCCCAGAACACCTCGCCGGAGCAGATGCAGATGTTCCTGACGCGGCTCGGCTTCGGCTCGAAGGTCGTCGTGACGGGCGACGTCACCCAGGTCGACCTGCCGCGCGATCAGCCGTCCGGCCTGATCCAGGTCAGGCAGATCCTCGACCGGATCGACGGCATCTCGTTCGTCGAGTTCAACCACCGCGACGTCGTGCGGCACAAGCTCGTCCAGGAGATCGTCGAGGCCTACCGCGAGCACGCGGAGGAGACGGGCACCGGGCGGAGCAAGTAACGGCACGGATGCTGACCGTCGAGGTCGACAACAGAAGCGGTGTCGAGGTCGACGAGGGCGCGGCCGTCGAGCTCGCGGGTGCGGTGCTGCGGGCTGAGGGAATCGAGGACGGGGAGCTCGGGCTCGCGTTCGTCGGGCCGGAGGAGATGCGCGAGCTGAAGCGCGAGCATCTCGGGATCGACGAGGCGACCGACGTGCTCTCGTTCCCGATCGACGGCCGCGACGAGCTGCCGGAAGGCCTGCCGCGCGCGCTCGGCGACGTCGTGCTCTGCCCCGCGGTCGTCGGTGAGGCGTGGCGCGCGCCGTTGACGCACGGGCTGCTCCACCTGCTCGGCTACGACCACGGCGAGGAGATGGAGCGCCGCGAACGACGGACGCCTCGGCATGAGTCAGCGCTCCCCGACCCTCTTCCACTCGTTCGAGTACGCGTTCGAGGGGATCGTCCACGTGCTCCGGACGCAGCGGAACATGCGGATCCACTTCGCGGTCGCGGTGATCGTGCTCGTGATCGCGATCTGGGAGAACGTCACCAAGGCCGACCTGATCGCGCTCCTGCTCGCGATCGCCTTCGTGCTGATCACGGAGATGATCAACACGGCGATCGAGGGGGCGATCGATGTCGCGACGACGGAGTTCGACCCGCTGGCGAAGCTGGCCAAGGACATCGCGGCCGGCGCCGTCCTGATCGCGGCGATCAATGCCGTCGCCGTCGCCTATCTGGTCTTCTCCGGGAAGGCCGCCGTCCGCACGTCGAAGCTGATCGATCGGGTCCGCGATCAGCCCGGAGAGCTGACGATCGCGGCCTTCATCATCGTGATCATCGCCGTGATCGCGATCAAGGCCGCGACCGGCCGCGGGACGCCGCTCCGGGGAGGCCTGCCGTCCGGCCACGCGGCTCTCGCCTTCGCCGCCTGGATCGCGATCACCTACGCCGCCGGCCCCGACCATCGCTTCCTGGTCTCGACGATCGCGCTTCTCGCCGCGCTTCTCGTCGCCCAGACCCGGGTCGAGTCGGGCGTCCATTCCTCGATCGAAGTGCTCCTCGGAGGGATGCTCGGCGCACTGCTGACACTGGCGATCTTCCAGTTCTCTTCCTAACCGCTCCTACACTTCACCCGTGAGCGATCTCGTCGAGAAGGCCGAAGCCGCAGCTGCTGCCGCGTATGCCCCGTATTCCAACTACCTCGTGGGCGCCGTCGTTCGGGCGCGCGACGGGCGTGAGTTCACCGGAGTGAACGTCGAGAACGCCGCCTACCCGCTCGGGATCTGCGCCGAGAAGACCGCGATCGGCGCCGCCGCGACCGCCGGAATCCGCCCCGGAGACATCGAGGCGATCGGGATCACCGCGTCACCCTGCGGCGGCTGCCGGCAGTGGCTCCACGAGTTCCGTATCGACCGGGTCAGCTACCGGGCCGCCGACGGCACGATCCACACCGTGACGACTGCCGAGCTCCTGCCCGACGGCTGGGATCTGCCCGAATGAGGTCGGGCTTCGCCGCCCTGACCGGGCGCCCGAACGTCGGCAAGTCGACGCTCGCGAACGCCCTCGTCGGTGAGAAGGTGGCGATCGTCTCTCGCATCCCGCACACGACGCGCCATCGCATCCGCGGCGTCTGGACGGAGGACGATGCGCAACTCGTCCTCGTCGACCTGCCCGGCTGGCAGCGGCCGATCGACACGCTGACCGAGCGGATGCAGAGCCGGGTCGACGACACGATCGCCGACGACCTCGACGTCGCGGTGCTCGTCGTCAATGCCCGGGAAAGGATCGGCGCAGGTGACCGGTACGTGGCCAGCCGTGTCTTCGAGCTCGGCTGCCCGGTCGTGACCGTCGTCAACAAGGTCGACCGTCTCAAGCCGGCTCACATCGTCGAGCAGATGAAGGCCGCCGCCGCCCTCGGGAAGTTCCACTCGCTCCATCCGGTGAGCGCCAAGACCGGAGACGGGATCTCCGAGCTCCGCGCCGACCTCGTCGAGCTGCTGCCCGACGGCCCGATGCTCTACCCGGCAGGTGAGGTCACCGACATGCCGCTCGAGGCGCGGATCGCCGAGCTCGTGCGCGAGCAGGCACTCCACGTCACGCGCGAGGAGGTGCCGCACGCGCTCACCGCCGAGGTGATCGAGATCGACGACCGCCGCGTCCATGTTCGTCTCTACACCGAGACCGAGAGCCAGAAGATGATCATGATCGGCAAGGGCGGCTCGATGGTCCGCGAGATCGGACGCCAGGCCCGTCCCGGCATCGAGGCGCTGCTCGGCCACACGATCTTCCTCGAGCTACAGGTGAAGGCCTCGCCCAAGTGGCGGCGCAACGAGACGATGCTCGAGCGCCTGGGGCTTTAGAGCCTCTAGCCGGAGATCTTGTAGCCCGCGGCCGAGATTGCCGCGGTCGCGGTGCCGATCTTCTTCAGTGCCGCCATCTGACCCACCGTCTGGAGCGCCGCGAGCTTCCCGGCCTTGAGCTTCACGATCACCGGGTCGAGCTCGTCCGCGAACTCGCCGACCGCGGCGGTCAGGTTCTGGTGCGGGATCGCGACGTCCGCCGGCGGTGTCAGGGCCGCGAGCTGCTTCTGGGCGGCGCGGAGGTCGGCCTGCAGCTTCACGAGGCTCGTCGCGGCGTCGGCCGCGGTGCTCGGGTTCACCGAGTTGATCGAGTTCGTCAGGCCCGTTCCGATCGCGATCATCCGTCTCGAGTAGACGAGCTTCGTCGCCGGCTTCGCCGGAACGGTCGTCGTCGCCGCGGCGGCGGTCGTCGTGGTCGTGCTGCTCTTGCTACCGCCGCCGCACCCACCGGCCAGGAGGCCCGTCGCGCCGACGAGTAGCAGCATGGTGATCGCCTGTCTCATGCCTGCAGTCCTACCCTAGCCGCTCGGGCGGCTCACATCGACTCATCTACACTCGACCGGTGGCCAAAGCGCCCGCACTCCCGGCCGGATTCGAGCTTCCGCTCAAGCAGCGGCTCCCGCGGATCGGCGCGATCGACCAGGTCGGCGTCGAGGGGCGCGCGGCAGAGCTCGCCAAGCGCAGCATCAAGAAGGAGTCGAAGCTCTGGGCGCTCGAGCTCGCGATCCGCTGCTGCGATCTGACCACGCTCGAGGGCCAGGACACGCCCGGCAAGGTCGCGGCGCTCTGCAGCAAGGCGATCCGCCCCGACCCGACCGACCCGAACGTGCCGTCCGTGGCCGCAGTCTGCGTCTACCCCAACCTCGTGCCGACCGCGGTCGAGCGTCTCGCCGGCAGCGGCGTCAAGGTCGCCTCGGTCGCGACCGCGTTCCCGTCGGGGCAGAGCCCGCTCGACGTCAAGGTGCGCGAGGTCGAGGAGGTCGTCGCGCTCGGCGCCGACGAGGTCGACATGGTGATCGACCGCGGCGCGTTCCTCTCCGGCCGCTACGCGCTCGTCTACGACGAGATCGTGCGGGTGAAGGAGGCGTGCGGCGAGGCGCACCTGAAGGTGATCCTCGAGGTGTCGGAGCTCGGCACCTACGACAACGTTCGCCGGGCCTCGCTGCTCGCGATGGCCGCCGGGGCCGACTTCATCAAGACCTCGACGGGGAAGCTCCCGGGCGCCGCGACGCTTCCGGTGCAGCTCGTGATGCTCGAGGCGATCCGCGATGTCTTCGAGGACACCGGCCGCCGCGTCGGGATGAAGGCCGCCGGCGGGATCCGGGCGTCGAAGAACGCGATCCAGTACCTCGTCCAGGTGCACGAGACGCTCGGCCCCGAGTGGCTGACGCCCGATCTGTACCGGCTCGGCGCGTCGTCCCTCGTGAACGACATCCTGATGCAGATGCGCAAGGAGAAGACGGGCGCCTACCAGTCGAAGGACTACTTCACGAATGACTGAGCTCTCGAAGCGAGGGTCGGCCTCCCCGGTTCCGGCGGACTGGACGTACGCCCCGGCTCCGGAGTCGCGCGACATCGTGTCGCTGCGGGAGCGGTACGGCCTGTTCGTCGGGGGCGAGTGGCTCGAGCCGCGCGCAGGCGAGTCGTTCACGACGATCTCTCCACGCGACGAGGAGCCGCTCGCGCAGATCGCGCAGGCGGGCGCCGAGGACGTGACGCTCGCGGTGGCGGCGGCGCGCGAGGCGTTCGGCACCTGGTCGGCTCTCCCCGGCTCCGACCGCGCGAAGTACCTGTTCCGGATCGCGCGCATCCTCCAGGAGCGGGCGCGCGAGTTCGCGGTGCTCGAGTCGCTGAACGGCGGGAAGCCGATCAAGGAGTCCCGCGACGTCGACCTCCCGCTCGCCGCCGCGCATTTCTTCTACTACGCCGGCTGGGCCGACAAGCTCGAGTACGCCTTCCCGAACCGCTCACCGCGCCCGCTCGGGGTGGCGGGGCAGATCATCCCGTGGAACTTCCCGCTGCTGATGCTCGCGTGGAAGCTCGCGCCCGCGCTCGCCGCCGGCAACACGGTCGTGCTCAAGCCGGCCGAGACGACGCCGCTCTCGGCGCTGCTCTTCTGCGATGTCGTCCGCCAGGCGGAGCTGCCGCCGGGCGTGGTGAACATCGTCACCGGCGACGGCTCGACGGGCGCAGCGCTCGTCGACGCCGAGGTGGACAAGATCGCGTTCACCGGCTCGACCGACGTCGGCAAGGCGATCCAGCGGCGGCTTGCCGGCACCGGCAAGAAGCTGACGCTCGAGCTCGGCGGCAAGGCGGCGAACATCGTCTTCGACGACGCCGCGCTCGACCAGGCGGTCGAGGGGATCGTCAACGGCATCTACTTCAACCAGGGCCACGTCTGCTGCGCAGGCTCGCGGCTCTTCGTGCAGGAGTCGATCGCCGAGCCCGCGATCGACAAGCTGAAGAAGCGGATGGCCACCCTCCGGGTCGGCGATCCGCTCGACAAGAACACCGACGTGGGAGCGATCAACTCGCGCGCGCAGCTCGAGAAGATCACCGAGCTCGTGGCCTCCGGGAGCGCCGAGGGAGCCGAGATCTACCAGCCGCCGTGCCGGCTGCCCGAGAAGGGCTACTGGTTCGCGCCCACCGTGTTCACGAATGTCGCGCAGAGCTACCGGATCGCGCAGGAGGAGATCTTCGGGCCCGTGCTCTCGGTGCTCACGTTCCGCACGCCCGAGGAGGCGGTCGAGAAGGCGAACAACACGCCGTACGGTCTCTCGGCCGGTGTCTGGACGGAGAAGGGATCCCGGATCCTCTGGATGGCCGACCGGCTTCGTGCGGGCGTCGTGTGGGCGAACACGTTCAACCGCTTCGACCCGGGGAGCCCGTTCGGGGGCTACAAGGAGTCCGGGTTCGGGCGTGAAGGCGGGCGGCACGGGCTCGAGCCGTACCTCGCCTTCGACAAGAACGGTGATTGAGCTCCGATCCGCCGCGAGCTCCGACGAGGAGGCGCTGGCGGCTATCGACCGGGCGACCTGGTCGTCGCTGTCGAGCCCGGCTCCGCCGCCGGGAAAGGGCTGGACGTTCTTCGATGACCGGTTGCGCCCCGAGGATGTCGTCGTCGCGCTCGACGAGGGTGAGGTCGCCGGCTACGTGCGCCTCCAGCCGGTCTCGCCGCTCGAGTCGACGAGTCACGTCCTGCAGGTCAACGGGATCGCCGTCGACCCGGCGAGGCAGCGGCGCGGAGTGGGGCGGGCTCTCGTCGATGCGGCGATCGCAGAGGCGCGCCGCCGTGGAGCGCGGCGCCTGACGCTCCGGGTGCTCGGCGCGAACGAGGGCGCGAGGCAGCTGTACGAGTCGGCCGGCTTCGTGGTCGAAGGCGTGCTGCGAGGACAGTTCCTGCTGGACGGCGTCTACGTCGACGACGTCTTCATGGCGCTCGAGCTCTAGAACCGACGATCCGTTTCGCGCGACTGATCCCAGAGGCCGTATCCTCAGCGGCATGGCCCGCCTGCCGGTCAAGAAGACGTACAAGCTCTTCATCGGCGGAGCGTTCCCGCGCTCGGAGTCGGGGCGCGTCTACGAGGCTCAGGGTGAGAACGTCGCGCGGGCCTCGCGCAAGGACGCTCGCGATGCCGTGACGGCTGCGCGCGCCGCGCAGCCGAAGTGGGCTGCGGCGACGGCGTACAACCGCGGCCAGGTGCTGTACCGGATCGCCGAGATGATGGAGGCGCGGATTCCCGAGTTCGCCGAGCTGTCGTCGGGGCGGGACGAGGTCGAGCGCGCGATCGACCGTTGGGTCTGGTACGCGGGTTTCGCCGACAAGCTGTCGCAGGTGCTCGGCGGTGCGAACGCCGTGTCGGGGCCGTACTTCAACTTCACCGTGCCGGAGCCCACCGGCGTCGTCGCCGTCGTCGCGCCGGAGGAGCCGCCGCTCCTCGGGCTCGTCTCTCGGATCGCGCCGGCGCTCGTCGGTGGCAACTCCGTTGTCGCGATCGCGTCGGAGGGCAAGCCGCTGGCCGCGGTCGAGTTGGCCGAGGCGCTCGCCACCAGCGACCTACCGGGTGGCACGGTCAACCTGCTCACGGGCCATCGCTCGGAGCTGGCTCCCTGGCTCGCCTCGCACATGGACGTCAATGCGATCGACCTCACCGGCGCGGACGGTCTCCGCACCGATCTCGAACGGGCTGCCGCCGACAACGTCAAGCGTGTGATCCTGGGTGCTCCGGACTCGCAGAGCCTGTACGAGATCTCGGCGTTCCTCGAGCTGAAGACGATCTGGCACCCGATCGGCGTTTGAGGGTCGAGATCCTCGGCTCGGGCGGCGCCGTCCCAACCCCGCGGCCGGGGTGCGTGTGCCGGGTCTGCGTCGAGGCGCGTGAGCGCGGCGCGCCGTATGCCCGGACCGGCCCGAGCGTGTTCGTGCACGGGCCGGACGTGCTGATCGACACGCCCGAGGAGTCGAAGCTGCAGCTGAACCGGTCGCAGGTGACGGCGATCGCCGCAGGCCTCTACTCCCACTGGCATCCCGACCACACTGCCGGCCGCCGCGTCTGGGAGTCGCGCAACTTCGACTTCCGCTCGTGGCCGCGCCGCTTCGAGACGACCCCGATCTACATCCCGAAACGGGTGTGGGAGGACTTCGAGGCGAACTACGGCCTTGCCGACCAGTTCCGGTTCATGGAGCGCCAGGGGACGGTCGAAGTCGTGCTGGTCGGGGAGAGCGAGCCGTTCGAGGTGGGCGACACGCTCGTCACGGCGGTGCCGCTCGATGAGGAGAACGCACACGCCTTCCTGTTCGAGCGGGACGGGAAGCGCGTCCTCGTCGCGATGGACGAGACCCATGGCTGGACGCCGTCGGGGCTCGGGCCGCTCGATCTCGTCGTGCTTCCGATCGGGGTCTTCGAGCACCATCCCTACACCGGCGAGCGGCTGATTCCGGAGGAGTTCTGCAAGCCGCCGGTCAAGAAGACACGGTACGGCCGGACGCTCGAGCTCGTGCGTGAGCTGGCGCCGCGGCGTGTGGTGCTCTCGCACGTCGAGGAGATGGACAGGCTCTCGCACGACGAGCTCGTCCGGCTCGGCTCGTCGGACGGCTGGGAGCCTGCGTTCGACGGCCTCGTCGTCGATGCTTGACGGAAGGTCGGCGCCAGCGATTAGGCTTCGGCCGCAGGTGGGATCAACTCGACGGCTGAGCCAACGGATCTCCGAAGGCGACGGGATCGCGATCATCGTCCGCGTGGGCGATGCGGAGGCGGCGCGTGCCGCCCAGGAGCAGGGCGCAAAAGCGCTCGCCGTCGACCACGTGGTGGCCGGGATCCGCGACTCGAGCACTCTTCCCGTGTTGTGGCTCGCACCCGCGGCCCCGGGGGATGCGGACGTCGACGCGGTCGCGATCCGGCCGACCGGCGCCGACGCCGAGGGCCTGGAGACGGTGATCGAGGTTCGCGACGAGGACGAGCTCGAGGAGGTCTTCGAGGTGCGCGACCCCGAGATCGTCCTGATCTCGCCGCGCGAGAACGGGAAGGATCCGCTCGAGCTGGCGCTCGAGCTGCTGCCGGACGTCCCGGCCGGGAAGCTCGCGATAGCCGACGTCGACGTCGGCGACCGCGACGAGGTGCTGAAGCTCGAGCGCGCCGGCTTCGACGCGGTGCTCGTCGCCCCCGGCCACGTGGGCTCGCTCGTCGGGCACTCGCCGCCGGACGTCTAGCGGCGAGTGCCCGCACCGGACAGGTGTGGATCAACCGGCACGAAACCGACCCAAATCCGTTGCTGACCAGGGATTAGAATTGTTCTCGAGGGCGGAGGGGTGCGTCCCCACCCTATGGGCGGGGGTGCGGGCGTGGCCGGTTTGGACAGGCTAGTCCGGGCGCTCGGCGTGCAACTGGCGGCGGACCCCGTCTACCATGGTCCGGGCGTGAGAGCGTTGCTTGCATCGGCAGGGATCCTTGCGGCAACCGTGCTGCTCGTCGCAGGGTGCGGCGGCGGGACGAAGTCCGCGACGACCACTACGACCGCGGCGCCCGCGAAGGCGACCTGTGCCTTCCGCCACGGCTGGCAGATGCTCGCCAACCGGATCGACGCGGACGTGTACTGCCCGGGCTGGCTGCCGGATCCGCTGACCTCGCAGATCAACGGCCAGTGGAGCAACATCAACTCGGTCAGCAAGGACCGGAGCTACCTCGAGAGCTTCGTCTGGCAGGACACCGACGGGCCGGCCACGAGCGGCGAGCTGCACGTCAACCTCCGCGGCTATCCCGACCGCACCAAGATGCCGCTGTGCCTCACGGGGCTGAAGGACAACATCCTGAAGCCCTGCTTCGCCGGCGCCCACGGCACGATCACGGCGGGCGGGATCAAGGCGAAGCTCTACACCGTCAACCAGGACGCCGACACGTGGCACCTGCTGCTGCTCTGGCATCACAACGACGGGCTCTACACCCTGTCCGAGCACCTGGCGCCGCCGCTCGACTACAAGAAAGTCATCGCGTATCTCAAGCAGGAGCTCGCCGGGCTCGTGCTGATCGCGCCGTCCCACTCGACGTGAGCCCGACCCGGAGGGAGCTGATCGCGGGCGCAGCAGTCGGGGCGCTCGGGCTGGCGGGTGTCTACGAGCTCGTCGACCACCTGGCCGCCTCGCCTCCGAAGCGACCGGTCGCGGCCGGCCCGGAGCTGCCCGAGCAGCATCTCCTACAGGGCATCAAGGTCGTGAACCAGAACGACGTCGAGGTGCTCGTGCCGCCGCTCCATCACGAGGTGATGACGGCCAAGCTCGACCTCGCCCCGTCCGACCTCGTCGACGCGCAGGGGACGCTCGAGGACATCCTCGCGAAGCTCGACGCCGACTACCCCGCGACGCCCGCCGGGCTCGGCGTGACGGTCGCGTGGGGGCTTCCGTACTTCCACCGCCTCGTTCCCGGCCAGGCTGCGAAGAGCCTTCCGTTCGACCGCCGGGCCGGCAAGGCGGCGCTGCTCGACGCGCACCGGTTCCAGAGCGACCCCGACGCCACCGTGCTCGAGGCGAACGACCTCGCCATCCTGCTGCGCTCCGACCAGCGCGCCCACATCGACGACGGGATCGACCGGCTCCGCGCGAGCGGCCTCTTGAAGGTCACGAGCCTCCGCCGCGGGTTCGCCGGCGGGTCGCTCGAAGGCGGCGTCTCGCTGCCACGCACGATGGCCCGCGCCGCCAACGTGCCGGGCGCCGACCTGATCCCCGAGGGCTCGGAGCTCTTCATGGGCTTCACCTCGACGCAGAAGGCCGCGTTCGGCCCCGGCAAGATCGCCAACTTCGAGACGCTCGGGTACGTCGATCTCCGCGACAGCGGCTACTTCCGGGAGGGGACGCACATGCACCTCTCGCACGTCGCCGAGGATCTCGAGGCCTGGTACGTCAACTTCGCCTTCGACGAGCGCGTCACGACCGCGTTCCGCCCCGGGCTCGACGTGCCGGAAGGCACCCAGACCGTCCCGATGGGGCCCGAGCAGGCCTCGGACACCCACCAGGTGCGCCGGCAGTTCCACCAGACGGGGCGGATCGGCCACAGCGCGTCGATCCAGACCACCTCGCGCCTCCAGCAGGCGGCGACCGGCCCCGACGGGACGCACTACCCGAAGGGCACCGCGATCCCGATCCGGGCGGACTTCAACACGCTCGACAACCCCTTCTTCTACTCCTCCGAGGCGAGGGTGATCCAGGCGGGGCCGATGGCGGGGATCCACTTCATCGTCTTCAACCCCTCGAGCGACGACTTCGACCGCAACCGGCTCGCGATGGACGGCATCCTCCCGAGCGGCAACCTGCACATCCAGCCGAACGACCGCGCACAGGGATTCAACTCGGTGCTCAGCACCACCCACCGCCAGAACTACCTCGTGCCGCCCCGGCGGCACCGCAGCTTCCCGCTCGCAGAGCGCTGAGCGCGAGAATCCGTCGGTGGCTTTCCGTGCGCTGATCCTCGCAACACTCGTTCTCGGTCTCTCGCCCTCGGGCGCCGCAGCCGGGCCGTCCAGCTCGACGGTGCGGATCGTCCTCGGCGGCGACGTGATGCTCGGCCGCGGTCTCGCCCGTCTCGCGGCTCGGGACCCGGATGCCGTCTTTGCCGGGATCAGGCTCGAGCTCGGCTCGGCCGACCTCGCGGTCGCGAACCTCGAGTCGCCGCTCACGAACCGGGCCCATCAGGAAAGCCACGGGCCGAATGCCCTCGAGGCGCGGCCTGCCACGGCGCGGATCCTCGCCGCGGCCGGGTTCGATGCGATGGCGATTGCGAACAACCACGCCGGCGACGCGGGCCCCGCCACCGTCCCGGACACGATGCAGGCGCTCCGCACCGCCCGGCTCGGCGTGATCGGCGCCGGCAGCACAACCGAGGCCGCCTACACGCCACGGATCGTCCATTCACAAGGGTTGACGATCGCCTTCCTCTCATTCGACGACACCGGCGAGGGGCCACGCGCCGGCCCGGCGACCCCGGGTGTCGCGTGGTGGAACGCTCGGCGAGTGCACGCGGCGGTCACGCGTGCCCGCTCGGAGGCCGACATCGTCGTCGTCGGCCTCCACGGCGGATCGGACTACAACCCGACGACGGACCCATGGCTCCTTCACCTCGGTCACCTGCTCGCGGGCTGGGGAGCGGACATCGTCTGGGGCACGGGACCGCATGTCGTCCAGCCGACCGAGCTCGTCCCCGGCCTGGACGGCCGCGAGACGGTGATCGCGACCAGCCTCGGCAACCTCGTCTTCGACCAGTCGATCCCGGGGACGCGGAGCGGAGAGCTGCTCGAAGTCCTAGCCGGCAAGGGCGGCGTGCGTGCTTTCAGGCTCGGCTCGACCGCCCAGGCACCGTCGAACGCGGTCGGGTTCTCGCACTGGCTCATGCCCCGCGGGAATGCGGTAGCGCTGAGCGGCGAGTGGTGGCGGCTCGCGGCCGTGCCGGCGCTCGCGCCCACGGTCCATGTCGAGCTCCCCGGATTCCCCGGCAAGGTCGTCGACGCTGCGACCGGTGACCCCGAGGGCAATGGGGGACGCCAGCTCGCGGTGTCGTTCTGGCGCCCCTACCGGCGCACCGATGTCAACGCGGTGATCCCGCGCGGGCGGCTCGTCGACCGGCGTGGCCTGACCGCGCACGTCGGCCTCTACGTTCCCGGGTCGCGGCGCGAGCTCTGGGTCGCGGGGACGCTGCTCTCACCCGTCTCGCAGCTGGCGCCTTGCGACGGCACGCTTGCGGTCGCCTACACCACGCTGCGCGGCAAGACAACGGTCTCGGCTGGCGCCTGGGCGTGGCGCGGCTTCGGGTTCTCCCCGCTGCCCGTGCTCCCCGGCCCCGGCCGGCCCGGCTGCGCCGACATCGACGGCGACGGGCGGGCCGATCCCGTCATACTCGGGCGCACACGATGAGACGGCCGCTCGAGGGAATGATCCTGCTGCTCACCTCGGTCGCGCTCGTCTCGACCTCGTGCGGTGGGTCGAGCTCCTCGACATCGACCACGAGTATCCAGGCCGCCCAGGGAACGGCGTTCGCGATCCCGGCGCCGATCGTCCCGTTCGGGCTCTTCGTGCCGGTGCCGGCGACGAGCTCGAGCGCCGCCTTTGCAGGCCCGTCGACACCGACGTCGCTCGCGAACGTCGACCTGGCGCCCTCCGAGAAGGCCGAGCTGAAGCAGGTTCCCGCGCTCGGGCCGATGCTCGAGAAGCAGGGCTTCGGTGTCGTGCGGTCGGGCTCGAGCCTGTTCCAGTCCGAGTACGAGGGGAACATCTACGGCGGCTTTCCGGTCTACGTCACCACCGACGCGGCGTACAACAGCTTCCACCTGGTGTTCGACAAGACGCTGCGCGACCTCGAGCAGAAGGTGCTGCTGCCGAAGCTGAGCCTGCTCGTCGCAGGCCTGCTCCAGAACGCGCATGCCCAGGCAGTCGGGCTCGGCAACTCACCGGTGGGCGGCTCGGCCTCCAAGGTCGAGCAGCTCTACGAGGTCGCTGCCTCCGAGCTCGGGCAGAAGGTCGTGCTCGGGCCGCTCGCAAATGCCGAGAAGGCGCTGATCGACGCCCACAACCAGACGACGACCTCGCCGATCGTCGGCGGCCAGGTCGACTACTCGCTTTTCACGCCGCGCGGCCATTACTCGTTGACGCCGGCGCTGACGCGGTTCTTCGTCGCGATGTCCGTGCTCGGCCAGATCCCCTTCTGCCTGCCGGGGACGACGAGCTGCCCGGGATCGGAGCCGACGCGGATGGGGATCCTCGCCTCGCTCGCGCTGGCCGACAACTCGAGAGACCGGGCGCTCTGGCAGCAGATCTACGAGCCGACCGCGTTCCTCGTCGGGCTTGCCGACGACTACACGCCGGACGAGGTGGCCGCCGCGGTCAAGCAGGCGGCTCCGGCGGTGCTCGCACCCGGGGGCCTGAAGTCCCTGAGCTCCGACGCCGAGGTCGGGAAGATCGCGGACGCGCTCGTCGCGGCCCGAAAGGTGCGGATCAACCCTTCCGCCGCGTCGATCCGGATCATGGGGACGCGGTTCGTCACCGACGAGCTCCTGCTCCAGAATCTCGTCTACCCGCACGTCGGAACCGCCGCGCGGCCGCGCACGCTGCCCTCGGCCGTCGATCTCGCCTCCGCGTTCGACGGTCAGTTCTCGGCGAAGGTGATGAAGGCGAAGGGCGCGCCGACCTACGCGAACTACGACAGCCAGATGCAGGCCGACCAGCAGGCAGTCGCGACGCGGCCGGCCGAGCAGTGGGGCTCGACCGTCTACGACGCCTGGCTCTACGCGCTCCAGCCGATGTTCACCCCGCACGGCTCGGCGTTCCCCGACTACATGCGCTCGGATGCGTGGGCCGCCAAGGATCTCCAGAGCGGCCTCGGCTCGTATACCGAGCTCAAGCACGACACGATCCTGTTCGCCAAGCAGCTCGTCGCGGAGGCCGGGGGAGACTTCTCGAGCCGCAACCCGCTGAACTGGGTCGAGCCGGACCCGGTCGCCTTCGAGCGGCTCGCGGCCGGCGCCGACCTGATGAAGCGAGGCCTCGCGCGTCGTGGGCTGCTCACCCACGAGTCGGCCGGCCTCCTCGGGACGGAGATCGGCCTGCTGCGCTTCCTCGGGACGACCGCCCGCGCCGAGCTCGCCGGCACGCCCATCTCGGCCGCTGCCAACAAGCGGCTCCGGAGCGTCGGGGACGCGCTGAGCGCGATCTGGTGGCGGACGTCGGAGCGGTCGAACCCCGATCCCTCGATCCCCGACCAGTCTGCCGTCGTTGCCGACATCGCGACCTCGCCGAACGCGATCCTCGAGCTCGGCACGGGCGAGGTTCAGACGATCTACGTGCTCGTCCCGGGGCGCAACGGGACGTTCGAGCTCGCGCGCGGCGGCGTCTACAGCTTCTACGAGTTCACGACGCCCCCGGCCGAGCGACTGACCGACGCGCAATGGCGCGCGATGCTCGCGACGGGTAAGGCGCCGGCGCCGCCCGGTTGGGAGGCCGCCTTCCGGGTTCCGTGCCCGCACGCGAGTCAGGCGTGCAGCCCGTCGTACCTGCCCGGCTAGGGAGCCAGACCGAGACCTTCGAGATCGTGTCGGGCATGCTCGAGCCGCCGGCACGATCACGGTCCGCGAGGCTGATCTCGCGCTGGCGGCTTGAGCGTAGAAAACAACGGTGGGTAGAAACGGAGGGAATCCGCTTCTACCCACCTTCCGCGGAGGGGGCCGCGGATTCCTCGGCCGGGGTGGCCGCGAGCGCGGAGCGATCTCGAGAGGTTTTCGTCGGCGCGGCGGCCGACTTTAGTTGCGCCTTTAGCGGCGGCCGAAGATCGAGAGCAGCATCAGGAAGACGTTCAGGATGTCGAGGAAGATCGACGCTGCGAGCAGGGGCGCAGCCCTGATGTCCTTGGCCTTCCGAAGCCGCTGGAAGTCGACCATCGTGAAGCCGGCGAAGATGACGAGCCCGAGGATCGCGTAGATCAGCTGGCCGTTCGGGATGTTCACGAAGATCGTGATGATCCCGAAGACGATCAGCGCGAGCAGCGCCCAGAAGCAGATCCGCGCGAGCCCAGAGAGATCCCGCCGGGTCGCGTAGCCCGCGGTGCCGAAGCCGGCGATGAACAGAGCCGTTGCGCCGCCGGCCTGCCAGACCGCCTGCGGGTTCGTCGAGGCGTAGTAGGCGATCGTCGGCGCCACGGCGAGCCCGACGAGCAGGCCGAAGCCGAACAGCATGAAGATCGCGAGCTGCTCGGACTTGCGGATCGCGAACTGCATGCCGAAGAGGCACGCGAACGAGGCGATGAAGAAGAGCCACCCGTACCGGTAGGACATGTCGCGGCCGAGGTAGGCGCCGAGCGCGAAGGTGGCCGCCGTGAGCGCGACGAGCCCCATCGTCTGCCCGAAGAGCTGGCGCGTCTGGTCCCTGGTCGGGGCCCCGACGAGAACGGAGGATTCCGGCGAATTCACGCGCTCAGCGTAGCGAACAGCGGCGACGGATTAGTACGTGGCGCGACGGGGGTTACTACGAGTGGTGGTCGTGCGGATGCTGCTTCGCGCGCCACTCGTCCTCGTAGGCCTCGGCGGCGGCGAACTCGCGGTCGAGCTCGGCCTGGTCGGTCCCGGGCTCGAGCTTCTCGCCGACGGCGTTTCGGCGTCGCACCCCGACGAACGCGAAGATCAGGAGCGGGATGACGAGGACGGCGATGATGATGACCGGGAGCACGCCGGAACCCTACCGGGCGCCACGGCGGTCGGCGGAGAAATGCGGCGGGTGGGATTCGAACCCACAAGTCCCAGAGGGACAACGGCTTTTGAGGCCGTCGCGTAGACCAGTTCCGCCACCGCCGCCGGTCGGCGCAATTGTACGCAGACCCGCCATCGCACCTGCCGGAACCCGCTTTCCGGCACGCCCGGGAGCTCGATCCGGCGCTTCGCCAACGGGTGCCGCTTGAAAAAAGCTCGCAGTGTGCGGATACTCACGTGCTCGTGACCGCCGACGCCTCGTCGCCCGCGCTCTCGCAGCGCCGCTCTGTCCGCCCTCCCAGCCCGGTCACGCTGATCGGTCTCGGCCTGGTCGCGGTCGTCGTCGGCTGGCTGATCGTCAACCTGTTCAACTCGCCGGCGATCTTCGCCGAGGCCTTCCTGATCGGGCTCACGAACGGGTGCATCTACGCGCTCGTGGCGCTCGGCTACACCCTGGTCTACGGGATCCTGGAGCTGATCAACTTCGCGAACGGCGACGTCTTCATGCTCGGCGGGATGTTCGCCTTCACCTTCGCCACGTGGTTCGGGCTGCATCAGGGGCAGGAGCTGCTCTGGCCGTTGATCGTGCTGATCCTGATCATGTGCGCGCTCTGCTGCGCCGCGATCAACGCGACCATCGAGGTCGTGGCGTATCGCCCGTTGCGACACGCGCCTCGAATCGCGCCGCTGATCACCGCGATCGGCGTGAGCTTCATCCTTCAGACGGCCGCCCTGATCTGGCAGGGCCCGAACCCCGTTGCGTTCCCCAACGTGCTTCCCTCGGGCCCGATGACCACGATCGACGGAGTCGTCATCTCGTGGACGACCCCGATCGTCGTCCTGCTGACGGTCCCCGTGCTCGCGGGCCTCGTCTACCTCGTCCAGAAGACGAAGCAGGGCAAGGCGATGCGCGCGACGGCCCAGGACATGAACGCGGCGGCGATCATGGGGATCAACGTCAACCGGACGATCTCGTTCACGTTCCTGCTCGCCGGCTCCCTCGCGGGCGCCGCCGGGCTCGTGTTCGCGCTCACGCAGACCGACGTTCGCTTCGACCAGGGCTTCACCCTCGGATTGATCGCGTTCACGGCGGCGGTCCTCGGCGGGATCGGCAACCTGCCCGGCGCGGTGCTCGGGGCAATCCTGATCGGCCTGATCCAGGCATTCAACGAGGCTCTCACCTGGCACGCGCCGGGCTCGACCTGGACCGAGTCGATCGTGTTCACGGTCCTGATCCTGATCCTCGTCTTCCGCCCCGAGGGCCTACTCGGCGAGCGGACACCCGAAGGGGGCTGAGTGTCGGCGGTCGAGCACGTCGGGTTCCGCAACCAGATGCGTGCGCGGTGGCAGGCCCTGCCCGAGCGGCAGCGCCTCGTGATCACGCTGGTCGTCGAGGTCGCGGTGTCGGCCCTGTTCTGGGGCGTCAATGCCGGGCTCGGGTATGCGGTCGCGCTGATCTTCACCGCGCTCTGGCTCCGGAAGATGCGCCCGCTCCCGTGGCGGCTCGTGGTCGAGTTGATCGTGGCGGCGATCTTCCTGATCGGATGGCTTGCCGGATCGACGCCCGGCGGCGTCCCGCTGGTGATCATCGTCGCGTTCGCGTTCACCTGGATCCCGGCAGGCTCGCGCCGCTGGGCGATTCCACTCGGCTGCGTGCTCGTCGCGCTCGTCTACCCGTTCGTCGCGGCCCGGCTCTTCCAGATCCCGGTCTTCGGCCCGTTCCCGGACGTGGCCTCGGGCACCGGCACTTACATGATGGTTTTCATGATGATGGCCGTCGGACTGAACATCGTCGTCGGCTACGCGGGCCTGCTCGACCTCGGCTACGTCGCCTTCTACGCGATCGGGGCGTACGTCATGGGCTGGTTCGCGTCGGGTCAGTTCCAGGGGCAGAAGTGCAGCAATCCCCACTTCTCGGTCGACAATTGCCCGGCCCAGCTCGTGCCGAAGCTGAACTTCTCCTTCGGAGGGGTCGGCCTCCCGGTCGGCACGGGCGGCATCCACCTCTCGATCTTCCTCGTGCTCATCATCGCCGGAGCCGTGACCGCGCTCTTCGGGATCCTGATCGGCCTCCCGACGCTGCGGCTGCGCGGCGACTACCTGGCGATCGTCACGCTCGGGTTCGGCGAGATCCTGCCGCAGATCGCGCGGAACGGCGACAACATCGCGGGCTGGAACCTGACCAACGGCGCCCTGGGGATCAACCCGATCGACCAGCCCGGCTTCGGCAATCACCTGTCGAAGATCACCGGAGGCTTCCTGCCGGCGAGCTTCCAGACGTGCTGCAACGCGAAGATCTTCGAGCACCAGATCTCGACGGCCGACCTCTTCTACTGGTTCGCGATCCTGCTCCTCGTCATCACCGTGTTCGTCTCGCTGCGGCTCCGGGACTCCCGCCTCGGTCGCGCCTGGATCGCGATCCGCGAGGACGAGACCGCCGCTGCCGCGATGGGCATCCCGCTGATGCGGACGAAGACGTGGGCGTATGCCGGCGGCGCCTTCTTCGGCGGCGTGGCGGGCGCCTACTACGCCTCGGCGAAGGACAGCGTCACGAGCGACGACTTCTTCTTCAACATCTCGGTCTTCATCCTCTGCATGGTCATCCTCGGCGGGATGGGGAACGTCTGGGGCGTCCTCGCGGGAGCCGCGTTCCTCGCCTTCCTGAACAAGGAGGGGCTGGCAGACATCGGCGCCTGGATCAACGCGAACATCCACGTGTTCGGCTACCGGCCGAACATCGACGTGCCGCTCTACGAGACGGGGATCTACGGGGTGATCATCGTCGTCGTCATGCTCTGGCGACCTGAAGGCCTGCTGCCGTCGAGGCGCCGTGCGCGCGAGCTGCACGAGACCGAGACGCAGGACACGCCGCTCTACGACCTGCAGCACGAGGGGGCGTGATGGCGGAGGACAACATCCTCGTCGCCGAGGACCTGCGCAAGGAGTTCGGCGGTCTCGTCGCGGTGAACAACGTCAACTTCGCGGTTCCGCGCGGCAAGGTGATCTCGCTGATCGGGCCGAACGGCGCGGGGAAGACGACCTTCTTCAACATGCTGACGGGCGTCTACAAGCCCACCTCGGGGAAGGTGATCTTCCTCGGCGAGGACGTCACCGGTAAGCCGCCGCACGCGATCACCGCACGCGGGGTCGGCCGGACGTTCCAGAACATCAGGCTCTTCGCCGACATGACGATGCTGGAGAACGTTCTCGTCGGAATGCACTCGCGGCTGAAGGCGAACATGTTCACCGCCGTCCTGCGCACACGCGGCGTCAAGGCCGAGGAGGTCAGGGCGCGGGAGAAGGCGCGTGAGCTGCTCCGCTTCGCCGGCCTCAAGCAGCACGAGGACGAGTTCGCCGGCGGGCTTCCCTACGGCGACCAGCGCCGTCTCGAGGTGGCGCGGGCGCTCGCGACCGACCCGCAGCTCCTCCTGCTCGACGAGCCGACGGCCGGGATGAACCCGCAGGAGTCGGCCGACTTCACGACGTTCGTTCGCAGGCTCCGCGACGAGAGCAAGCTGACCGTGCTGATGATCGAGCACGACATGCGCGTCGTCATGGGGATCTCGGACAGCGTCTCGGTGCTCGACTACGGCGAGAAGATCGCCGAGGGATCGCCGAAAGAGGTGCAGAAGAACGAGCGCGTGATCGAGGCGTATCTCGGCAAGGCGGCGGTCGAGGACATGAAGCGGCAGGGGCTGTCATGAGCGCTACGCCCACGTCCGCCTCCGCGGTGGCGCAGCCGCCGGCGAGCGGCGACATCGTCCTCGAGCTCTCCGACATCCACACCTACTACGGCGCGATCCATGCGCTGAAGGGGATCTCGCTCGAGGTGCGCAGAGGCGAGATCGTCACGCTCCTCGGGGCCAACGGCGCCGGGAAGACGACGACCCTCCGCTCGATCAACGGGCTTCAGAGGCCGCGGCAGGGCTCGATCAAGTTCGAGGGACGAGACATCACGCAGGTCGCGCCGCACGAGATCGTCAAGCGCGGGATCGCCCAGTCGCCGGAGGGCCGGCGGCTCTTCCCGCGCATGACCGTGGTCGAGAACCTCGAGATGGGCGCGTTCCAGCGCACCGACAAGTCCGGGATCAAGGAGGACATGGATCACGTCTTCGAGCTGTTCCCACGTCTCCAGGAGCGCCGCAGCCAGAAGGCCGGGACGATGTCCGGAGGCGAGCAGCAGATGTGCGCGATCGGGCGGGCGCTGATGGCGCGGCCCTCGCTGCTCCTGCTCGACGAGCCGTCACTCGGCCTCGCGCCGATCTTCGTCGAGCGGATCTTCGAGATCGTGAAGACGATCAACGACGAAGGCACCTCGATCCTGCTCGTCGAGCAGAACGCCCTGATGGCGCTCGACCACGCCGACCGCGGCTACGTGATGGAGACGGGCAGCATCGTGCTCAGCGACAGCGCCGAGGCGCTGAAGACGAACGAGCAGGTGCGGAAGACCTACCTCGGCGAGGGGTAGAGCCCCGGAAGCAGATTGCCATCGCGTATCCTGCCGTCTGCTTCGCAGGACCGCGATGAGGCCCGCGTTCAACCGCCCCGCGTCTGTCCACGACCGGGAGCTGATGGCTTCTACCAAACCGATTCGTCGTCGATCCGGGAGGTAGAAGTGAACGGTCCAGGTCAGCAGATTCGAACAGGCGGTCGCTGATGCGCACTGCCATCGCCATCGGTGTCGCCGGCGCTCTCGGTGCGCTAGCCCGGTACGGAGTCGGCGGTCTCATCAGCCGCCGCAACCAGGGAGCGTTTCCCTGGGAGACGTTCGTCGTGAACATCAGCGGCTCGTTCGTCCTCGGCTTCGTCTTCACCGCCGCGACGGAGCGCTGGGCGCTCGCCCCCTGGCTTCGCTCCGGGATCACGATCGGCTTCATCGGGGCCTACACGACCTTCTCGACCTTCATGCTCGAGACCTACCGCCTGACCGAGGATCGCGCGCACGGGCTCGCGTTCGCGAATGTCGTCGGGTCGTGCGTCGCCGGCCTCGTTGCGGTCTACCTCGGCGTCGTCCTGGGACGGGCGGTATGACCCGCCTCGAGGGCGACGGCAAGCTCGTCCGGATCTTCATCGGCGAGTCCGACACCTGGCACGGGAAGCCGCTCTACCAGGCGATCGTCAAGCGCGTCCGCGAGGAGGGCCTCGCCGGCGCGACCGTCACCCGCGGGATCGAGGGCTACGGCGCCAGCTCGCACCTCCACACCTCGCGGATCCTCCGGCTCTCGGAAGACCTGCCGCTCGTGATCGAGATCGTCGACACCGAGCAGCGGATCGAGGCGCTGCTGCCGATCCTCGACGAGATGGTCGGCGACGGGCTGGTGACGATCGAGACCGTCCGGATCGTGACCTACCGCGCGTCCGACTCGACGACGAGCGGGAAGTAGGGCGGGGAGAGCAGGAACCCGATCCGCTCGGCGCCGCGCCCGCGGGCCATCCCGAGCGCCGCGCCGAAGCTGTGCACCGGCACGAGCCCGAGCTGCCGGGCGGCGTGAGCGTCGCGGCAGCCGGCGATCAGCACCGGGCCGAGCCTGCTCAGCGCCGGGTCGCACGCGCTCCACGAGAGGAACGGCTCCAGCGGATGGATCGAGCGGCCGGCGCGGTACTCGGCGATCGCGCGCTCGTCCGCGAGTGCGGCCCGCTCGGCCTCGCGGAGCGCGTCCGAGTCTCGGGCGGTGCGCGGGTCGGAGAACAGCGCGCGGTACGGCGTCTGGACCGGAGCAGGGAAGCGGCGGTGGAAGTCGTGGAGCAGGATCGCCGTCCCGCCGGGACGCACCGGGAAGCCGTTCCGCCAGAGCCGTAGCGCGAGGCCGAGCCCGAAATAGGCCGCCGAGACCGGGTTCGGGGTGCCGCGGGGCAGGAACGGCGTCGTGGCCGGGATGCCGATCACGATCGCGTCGAGCGGCTCGTCGAGCGTCGCACCCTTGAACTCGATCGCCCGCAGGAGTGCCTCGGAGTGTGCAGCCGACGGCGTGCCGCCGAGAACCGTGGCGGCCGACAGCTCACGTGGGACGCGCTCGATGATCCGGCGGCGCAACTCCGTCGGCAGCACGCCGATCCCGCGGCGGAGCCTCGAGCCGGCGACCCGCTCGAGGCTTCGCTCGTCGTAGGGATAGCCGCCGTAGACGTGCGGGAGGTTCAGGACGAGCGAGACGCCGTAGACCGGGCCGCGTGCGGCGAGCAGCCGCTCGAGCTCGACGGCGAGCGCCCAGCCCTCGGACGAGGACGTCTCGAGCAGTGACGTCGCGCCCGACGCGCGCAGCACCTCGCGTGAGCACGCGCGGACGAGCGCCGACGGGCCCCCGTGCAGGACGCTCTCGGCAGCCGTCACGGTGACGACCAGATCCGTCTCGACGAGCGCGGGGGAGATGCGGACAGGCCGTCCTGCGATCGTGCCGAGCTCGACGAGGTCTTCGCCCTCGACGTCGTGGACGATCAGCCGGCCACGGAAACGGCGGCGGAACTCGGGCGGGACGAGGAGCCCGATCTCGCGTGGAGAGGGTCGCCGCCCGAGGCCGCCCGCGACGAGAATGGTCACGTTCGCCACCCCGAGCCGGCCCAGCTCCTCGACGGTCGCGGCGATCGCCTCCTCGCGCGGATCCGGCGCGCACGAGGGAACGGGAAGGTTCGGCAGCTCGATCACCACCGTCGCCGAGCCGCCGGGCGTCGCGAGCGACGCGAGTGGAGGGCCCGCGAGCGGGAACCGCAGCGCCTCGCGCGTGGCCGACCCGACCGCGTTCAGCACGTCCGTCGGCGGCGGCGGGCGCAGCACGACGCCGTCATCCGGGACGTCGACGACCGCGATCCTGGCGCCGGAGAGGAGCGGAATCCGGGTCACGGGCGCGGCGGTAGCATCGGCTGGAGTGTCGCCGAAGACGCTGACGGGGGAAGAGCTCGAGCTCGACGACGCTCCGGCCCGCGACGCCGACCTCTTCCTCGTCGACGGCAACAACCTCGCCTACCGCGCGTTCTTCGCGCTGCCGGAGGAGCTCGCCACGTCGGACGGCGTGCCTACCGGTGCGCTGCTCGGCTTCACGAACATGCTCTTCAAGCTGCTCTCCGACTACCGCCCGAAGGCGGTCGCGGTCGCCTGGGACTCACGGCCGGTGCACCGGAAGGAGCTGGCCGAGGCGGGCGATGTCGTCTACAAGGAAGGCCGCAGGCCGATGCCGGATCTCCTGCGGGAGCAGTTCCCGAGCTTCCGGCCGCTCGTCGAGGCGTTCGGCTATCGGAACCTCGAGTTCGAGGGGTGGGAGGCCGACGACGTGATCGCCACGCTCGCGACGCGCGCCGACTCCGAGGGCGTCCGCACCTGCGTGGTCTCGACCGACCGCGATGCGTTCCAGCTCTGCTCGGACAACATCTGCCTGATGATGACCCCGCGCGGGGTCGCAGACGTTCAGGTCTATACGCCCGCGCGCGTCGAGGCTCGCTACGGCATCCGGCCCGACCAGATCCCCGACTTCATCGGGCTGAAGGGCGACACATCCGACAACATCCCCGGCATCCCCGGGATCGGCGACAAGACCGCCGGGGAGCTGATCGTCCGCTTCGGATCGCTCGAGGCGGTGATCGAGCATGCCGGCGACCTGACGCCCGCCCGATCGCGGGCCGTCACCGAGCATGCCGAGCAGGCGCGGCTCTCGAAGGAGCTGGCGACGATGCGGCGCGACCTCGAGCTCGACTTCGAGCCCTCCCAGCTCGTGCTCGCCCCGCCCGACCGCTCGCAGCTGAAGGAGTTCTTCCGTCGCTTCGAGTTTCGCGGGCTGCTTTCGCGGCTCGACACGCTCGACGAGGCGCTCCCGGCTGCGTCCGTCGAGGTCACGGGCGTCTCGGTCCCCTGGCGCGAGGGAGAGCCGGCCGCCTCCGGCCGGGCCGGCTTCGCGGCAGCGGGCGATCGTGCTGCCGTGGCCACGGACGAAGGTGTCGTCGTCGGCCCGCGCCCCGCCAGGATCGAAGGCGATCTTGTTGTGCACGATGCAAAATCAGTCGGTGTGAACGCGACGGACGACACGTTGATTGCGGCCTATCTGATCGACCCCGGGCGTTCCGAGTACGAGCTCTCCGACCTGGGCGCCGAGTACGGGATCGAGCTCCTGCCCGAGCCCGCCGCCGAGGAGGAGACGGCGGCTCTCGTCGTCGCTGCCGAGCTGCCCCGCCGGCTCGCGCCGCTGATGCTGGCCCGCCTCGAGGAACGCAGCCTCACCGCGCTCTACCGCGAGATCGAGCTTCCGCTCACCCGGGTGCTCGCGGACATGGAGCAGGCCGGCGTGAAGATCGACACCTACCGGATGGGCGAGATCACCGCGAGGCTCGCCGAGCGCGTCGCCGAGCTCGAGTCGATCGCCTACGAGCTCGCAGGCGAGGAGTTCATGCTCGGCTCGACCCAGCAGGTCGCGCGCGTCCTGTTCGAGCAGCTCGGCCTGACCGCGGGCCGCAAGGGCAAGACCGGGTACTCGACCGATGCGAAGGTGCTGCGGTCGATCCGCCAGGACCACGCGATCGTCCCGGTGATCGAGGAGTGGCGAGAGCTCTCGAAGCTGCTCAACACCTATCTCGGCCCGCTGCCGACCCTGATCGACGAGTCGACCGGGCGCCTGCACACGACGATCAACCAGACGGTCGCCGCGACCGGGCGGCTCTCGACGACGAGCCCGAACCTGCAGTCGATCCCGATCCGCACCGACCTCGGGCGCGAGATCCGCTCCGCGTTCATCGCCGAGGACGGCGCGAAGCTGCTCTCGGCCGACTACTCCCAGATCGAGCTCCGCATCCTCGCGCACCTCTCCGGCGAGCCGAAGCTGCGCGAGGCGTTCGCGCGCGGCGAGGACATCCATCGCGCGACCGCCGCAGAGGTGCTCGGCAAGGACCCGGCGAAGCTGACGAAGGGCGATCGCTCGATCGCGAAGATGATCAACTTCGGGATCGTCTACGGGATCTCGGCCTACGGCCTCTCCGAGAACCTCGAGATCCCGCGCGCCGAGGCGCAGGCGCTGATCGACGCCTACCTCGCGCGGTTCCCGTTCGTCCAGGACTTCATCGCGCGCACCGTCGAGCAGGCGACACGCGACGGCTACGCGACGACGATCCTCGGCCGCCGGCGCGCGATCCCCGAGCTGAAGGCGAGCAACCCCATGACACGGCAGTTCGGCGAACGGGTCGCGGTCAACTTCCCGATGCAGGGCTCGAACGCCGACATCATCAAGGTCGCGATGATCCGGATCCACGACCGCCTGCGCGACGAGGGCCGCGCCGCCCGGCTCGTGCTCCAGGTGCACGACGAGCTCCTGCTCGAGGTGCCCGACAACGAGGTCAAGGCGATACGGGACCTCGTCCGCGACGAGATGTGCAACGCGTACGATCTCGATCCTCCACTCGCGGTCGACGTGGGCGTGGGGGAGAACTGGGCGGAGGCAAAGAGTTGACCATCACCACCTTGTCACCCGAATCGTCGGGTGCGGAACCGGCTGCTCACACGGGCGAGCTATACTTCCCGACCGTTTTGATGAGCAGCGATCTCATGGAGCAAGAGCCCGGCGTTTGGGTCACCGGACCCGACGGTGAGCTGATTCCCGACTACGAGTCCACCTTCCCCGAGATCAACGAGGGAGAGGTGGTGCACGGCACCGTCGTGCGGGTCGACAAGGACGAGGTTCTCGTCGACATCGGCTACAAGTCGGAGGGCGTCATCCCTGTCGCCGAGCTTTCGATCCGCCGCTCCGTCAATCCCGCCGACGAGGTCAGCCTCGGAGACGAGATCGATGCGCTCGTTCTCACGAAGGAGGACGCAGAGGGCCGGCTGATCCTCTCCAAGAAGCGCGCCCGCTTCGAGCTCGCCTGGAAGAACATCGAGCGCGCCGCCGAGTCGGGCGAGCCCGTCGACGGCCGCGTGATCGAGGTCGTCAAGGGCGGCCTGATCCTCGACCTCGGCGTCCGCGGCTTCCTGCCTGCCTCGCTGGTCGACATCCGCCGCGTCCAGGATCTCGACGAGTTCCTGGGTCAGGAGCTCCGCTGCAAGGTGATCGAGCTGAACCGCGCGCGCAACAACGTCGTGCTCTCGCGCCGCGCCGTCCTCGAGGAGGAGCGCAAGGAGCAGCGCCAGCAGATTCTCGACCGGCTCCAGCCCGGCGCCGTCGTCGAGGGCCAGATCTCGAACATCGTCGACTTCGGTGCCTTCGTCGACCTCGACGGGATGGACGGCCTGATCCACATCTCCGAGCTTTCCTGGTCGCACGTCAACCACCCGTCCGAGATCCTCGAGATCGGCCAGACGGTGCAGGTCAAGGTGCTCGACATCGACCGCGACCGCCAGCGCATCTCGCTGGGCCTGAAGCAGACCCAGAACGACCCCTGGCAGCAGGTGCTCGAGAGCTACCACGAGAACGACGTCGTCGAGGGCCGCGTCACGAAGGTCGTCACCTTCGGCGCCTTCGTCGAGATCCTCCCGGGTGTCGAGGGCCTCGTCCACATCTCCGAGCTCGCCCAGCATCACGTCGAGAACCCACGCGAGGTCGTCTCGCAGGGCCAGGCGGTCAACGTCAAGATCATCGAGATCGACGGCGAGCGGCGCAGGCTCTCGCTCTCGCTGAAGCGCGTCGAGCCCGACGAGCCGGTCCAGCCGCGCGCCGACGGCGGCGAGTCCGTGCATCTCCACCCGAATCTCGATCTCTCCGACCGCGACGGCGGTGACGATGCCGACGTCGATCCGGCCGCCTACGCCGATCTCGCGCCGGTGGAAGAGGCCGAAGTGGAAGCCGAGGTCGAGGCAGAAGTGGAGGCGGAGGTGGAGACCGAGGTCGAAGCCGAAGTCGAGGCAGAAGTCGAAGCCGAAGCCGAGGTTGAAGCCGAAGCCGAGGCTGAAGCCGAAGTCGACGCCGAGGCGGAAGCCGAAGTAGAGGCCGAGGCCGAAGTCCTTGCCGAGGCGAAGCTCGCATCCGAGCCGGCCGAGGACGACGCGGCCGCAGAAGCAGCCTCCGAGGAGTGACCCGGCCGGTCGCCGTCGCGATCACCGGCGGCATCGGAGCAGGTAAGAGCGAGGCGCTTCGCGCCTTCCGGCGCTGCGGAGCGGCAACAGTCTCGAGCGACGAGATCGTCCACGAGCTGCTCCGCCACGACGAGGTGAAGCGGGCGATCGTAGAGCGCTTCGGCGAGGGCGTGACGGGCTCCGACGGGGAGCTCGACCGGACAGCGATCGCGGACGTCGTGTTCGCTGACCGCGAGGCGCTCGCGTGGCTCGAGGCGCTGCTCCACCCACTCGTCTCGCGCGAGTACCTGACATGGCGTGACCAGCTCGGCGAGCTCTCCAACCCGCCGCGAGTGGCCGTCACCGAGGTGCCGCTGCTCTATGAGTCGGGCGGTGAGGAGCGTTTCGACAAGGTGGTCGTGATCACGGCCCCGGAGAAGCTTCGCCGGATGAGGTCGCAATCGGCGACCGACAAGCGGGAGCAGCGGTTGATCCCCGACCGGGAGAAGATCGCGAAGGCCGACTACAGCTACGCCAACACCGGAACGCCCGAGGAGCTGGAGGAGTTCGTCAGGTCGGTGATGGACGATTTGACCAGATGAGCAAATGAGACGTCTCGCAGCCGTGCTGGCCCTCGTCGCTTTCGCGCTGGTCGGGGTTGCGCTCTACGTGATCGAGTCGAGCCCGCCATGGTTCGAGCGGATCCGCTATCCGCTGCACTACACCGCGATCGTTCGCGAGCGCGCGAAGGCCGAGGGCATCGACCCGGCGCTCCTTGCGGCGGTGATCTATCAGGAGTCGAAGTTCCAACCCTCGGCCAGGTCGAGGTCGGGCGCGATCGGCTTGATGCAGCTCACGCCCTCGACCGCGCAGGGGATCGCGCTCCGAACCGGCGGGACCGCGTTCAAGGTCAGCGACCTCACCGACCCGACGATCAACATTCGCTACGGAACGTGGTATCTCCACGACCTGTTCGCGAAGTACGGGTCGGTCCGACTCGTGCTGGCCGCCTACAACGCAGGCCAGGGCAACGTCGACCGCTGGCGCAAGGCGGGCGAGGGAATCCAGTTCCCCGAGACGCGTGCCTACATCGACCGGGTCGTGCATCTCGAGCAGGTCTACCGGAAGGCCTGGCACTCGCAGCTCTATCCGGCGCTCCCCTAGCTGCTCACGGCAGACTTGGGTAATGCGCGTCTCGGCGAAAGCGGACTATGCGGTGCGGGCGATGGTCGAGCTCGCCTCGGCCGGCGAGGGCCCCGTCAAGGCCGACCGGATCGCTCAGTCGCAGGGGATCCCGATCAAGTTTCTCGAGAACATCATGTCGGAGCTCAGGAATGCAGCCCTTGTCCGCAGCCAACGAGGGGTCGAAGGGGGCTACTGGCTCGCACGTCCCGCGGCCGAGATCACGCTCGCGCAGGTGATCCGCGCGGTCGACGGCCCGCTCGCGAACGTTCGCGGGGCCCGACCCGAGGACGTCTCCTACGGCGGGACGGCCGAGCCTCTCCGCGACGTCTGGGTCGCCGTGCGCGCCAGCCTACGCCGTGTGCTCGAAGCCGTAACGCTCGCCGATGTCGCCGAGGGTGAGTTGCCCGCCGAAGTCAGGTCGCTGACCGACGACGACGAGGCTTGGCTCCCGCACTGAGCCCCTAGCCTGGACGACAGCTTCCGCCGATCTCGTCGGCAAGCGAGATCTGCGAGAGGAAGAGGCCGCCGATCCGAGAGCCGCTCGAATCCGCCCAGGTGCGGAGATCGCCGGGAATGACCTCCCGGGCCGGAGTCCGGAGGATGACGTCCGCGTATCCGTGCGCCGGGACGCAGACCGAGACCGATCCCCAGGTCGTCGAAGCGGTCGCGGACCCGTGCCAGCGCGCGTGGTTCGACGTGAGCGACACCGGCCGGCTCCGGTCGTCATCGGGCCCGCGGATCCCGACCGTGAGCCCCCGGAGCTGGGGAGTCGTTGCCGACGGGACGGCAAAGACCCTGATGCGCACCGGCGTGCCGGGCCGCGTCCAGCCGTCGTCGTAGAGCCCGGACGAGATCCAGTCGGCGCGCCACGGCTGCGCCGCGTGGATCAGCATCACGTCGGTCTGGGCGACGACCGTGCCGGAGATCCGCGCCCTCGTCTCTTGGTCGGCTTCGACCACCCAGGGGCCGCCGGAGACGGTCGAGACGCCTGTCTTCGGGTCGAAGGCGGGGTGGAGCTTCGGGAACGTCTCGTTGGTGAACTCGTAGATCGGAGCGGGTGACAGCTGCACGTCGCGGTCGACCGACTTGTTCCAGAACTCGTAGTCGCGCCAGACGCGCTCGCTGACCAGATAGTCGGAGGAGGTTGGGTAGGGGACGATCGTGACGTCGGCCGTGGGGCCGACCTTCTGGTCGATCCAGCTGTAGCTCGCTCCGCTCGGGCTCGTGACCGCCCGCTCCGACCATCCCTTGTGGTGGAAGAAGTACGAGAAGACATCCGCGGACAGGTACGGGATGACTGCGAGAGGAGCGATCGCGAACACGAGTACGAAGGTGTGCCGCGATAGGAGCCGGCGGCATGCGAGGTAGATCAGTACGAGCGCGATGGTTCCGCCCGCGAGCAGGATGCGCGCGCCGCCGAGAGACCCGGCGGCCGAGACGATCGGTGGGTACAGGGTCTGGATCGGCGCGTCCGAGTTGACTCCGGCGAGTGCCTGGGTCGGGATTGCGCCGAATGCGAAGCCGGCTGCGACAACGAAGGTCACGAGCCCGAGCGCGAGCGTGTGTCTGCGCGAATCCCTGAGGGCGCAGACGAAGCCGAGGAACACGATCGGTACGAGGTAGATCAGGTAGCGGTCGAGGACGAGGCCGTCGATGAAGCGGAGGTCGAACACGGTGACCTGAATGAGCACCGCGACCGAGGCTGTCGCGCCCAGGCACGCGAACGCGTGTTGCTCCGGCCGGCCCGGCGGCCTGAAGAACCTCGCCAGGAGCCACGCGACCCCGGCGACCAGAGGCAGGATGCCCACGCCGAGCGAGAAGCAGGCGAGATGCCAGGCAAGCGACTTCGGAATCCCGTGCGGAACGAGGTTGCCGGTGACCGTCGAGCCGTAGACGCCGAGCGCGCCGGCGAGCCGGCCGGATGCGAGGAGGCCGACGGCGGCGACGATCCCGACGGCGTAGACGAGGCCGGCAAGCCGGTGCTTCGCCAGCGCTCCCTTGAGCGCGCGCCCTGCAGGGCGGCCTGAAGCGCCGATCTCGTAAGCGGCGACGGCGATCGGGAGAACGATTGCGAGCACGCCGAGCTGCGGCCGTGCCAGGAACGCGAGGGCGATCGCCCCGATTGCGAGGGCGTCGCGTCGGCGCGACGGCTCCACCAGAGCGCGCTGGAACGCGAGCAGCGCCCAGAGGAACACCGGGTAGGCGGCCACCTCGCCCATCAGGAGGGTTGCGAAGAAGATCCATGGCATGAGGACCGAGAGCGCGGCGACCAGGTAGGCGAAGAGCCGCGAGTCGGTCACCCGGCGGGCGAGCAGATAGGCCGGAATGCACGCCGACGTCATCAAGTAGGCGTTCAGCGCGTGGGCATTCCGAAGGTCGACGAGCACGTCGCCGCCGCGGAACATGGGCGCGATCAGCAGCGGGTAGAGCTGGTCGAACGAGGCGACGAACTGCCGGTGCAGCACCGGCAGGGGCGAGAGCGTCTGGGCGACGGAGATCGCGCGATGCTCGTTCAGGAGCTCGTTCGGCATCGCGTACCAGTCGCGGACGCGAGTAGTGATCGCCGCGAGCCCCGTGCCGGCCACGAGCCAGAGCAGCGTCAGCGGCAGGATCCGGCCGACGGTGCGCGGCAGAGTCGACTCCCGCGTGCCGGTCTCGCCGGCGAGCGGCTCGCCTGAGGTCGCCGGGACGCTCACCTCAAACGAGTGTACTCGGCGTGTTTACTCAGGCGAACGACGTCTGGCGGGTCGGCCTGAGGAACACGATCTGACCCTGCTCGAGCTCGAGCCGCTCCACCTCGTCACGCGTGAGCTGAACGGCGAGAGCCTCGCCGTTCTCCCCGACGAGCTCGACGCGAACCTCGAAGCCCAGATGCACGACCCGCTCGATCATCGCCTCGCGCGTCGAGCCGTTCGGCTCGAGCGTGAGCTCGACATCGTGAGGTCGCACGAAGGCGCCGTCCATCCGGTTCGCCTGACCCACGAACGTCATGACGAACTCGTTCGCCGGGCGCTCGTACAGCTCGCGAGGCCCTGAGATCTGCTCGATCCGGCCCTTGTTCATCACCACGACGTTGTCTGCCACTTCCATTGCCTCTTCCTGGTCGTGCGTGACGATCACGGTCGTCGTGTGCGTCTCGTCGTGGAGTCGGCGGAGCCAGATCCGGAGCTCGGTCCGCACGCGGGCGTCGAGCGCCCCGAACGGCTCGTCGAGCAGCAGCACCGTCGGGTCGACTGCGAGCGCACGGGCGAGGCCCATGCGCTGGCGCTGGCCGCCCGAGAGCTGCGAGGGGTAGCGCTCTGCGAGACCCTCGAGCTGAACGAGCGCGAGGAGCTCGCGAACCCGCGGCTCGATCTCGGACTTCGGCGCCTTCCTGACCTTCAGCCCGAACGCGACGTTGTCGTGGACGGTCATGTGCTTGAACGCCGCGTAGTGCTGGAACACGAACCCGACCTGGCGCTCCTGGGGAGGCCGCCCGGTGACGTTCTGCTCGTCGATGAAGACCGATCCCGCGTCGGGCGTCTCGAGGCCGGCGATGACCCGGAGCAGCGTCGACTTGCCGCTTCCGCTCGGCCCGAGCAGTGCGGTGAGCGACCCTGCGGGGACTTCCAGCGAAATGTCGTCGAGTGCCTTGAACTCGCCGAAGTTCTTGGAGATATGACGTGCGGAGATCGACATCAGAGCGTGGCCTCCTTCGGCCGGATCAGGAGCATCGTGACAAGAACGAGGATGGCAAGCAAGGCGAGCACAAGCGAGATGCCGTAGGCCGGAGCGTAGTTGCCGTACGCGAACTGGTAGGCGTCGTCGACGCGGAGAGTGGCGGTCTGGGTCTTGTTCTCGATGTTCCCGGAGACCACGGCCACGGCGCCGAACTCACCCAGGCAGCGCGCGGTCGTCAGGACGACGCCGTAGATCACCGCCCAGCGGATCGCCGGCAGCGTGATCCGCCAGAACGTCTGCCACTTCGAGGCGCCCAGCGTGTACGCCGCCTGCTCCTGCTCCTCGCCGATCTCCCGCAGGGTCGGCACGACCTCGCGGGCGACGAACGGGAGCGAGACGAAGAGCGTTGCGAGGACGATCGACGGCAGTGCGAAGAGCACCTGGAAGTTGTGGTCGAGCAGGAAGTGGCCGAACCAGCCGTTGCGCCCATAGAGCAGGAAGAGCGACACGCCGACCACGACGGGCGAAAGCGCGAGCGGAAGGTCGACAAACGCGTTCACGAGCCCCTTGCCGGGGAACCGCCTCCTGACGATCGCAAGGGCGCAGATGACGCCGAAGATCGTGTTGAGAGGCACCGCGATCGCGGTCACCTCGAGTGTCAGCTTGAACGCGAGCAGCGTGCTGTGCTGCGTGATCGCATCCCAGGCGCCGCCGAGGTCCTGGAACGTCCGCCAGAACATCATCACGAGCGGAGCGAGCAGGATGATCGTCAGGTACCCGAGCGAGCCGATCCGGAGGGCGATCTTGCTAGACACGCTCGTGCCTCGTTGCGAGCCAGCGCACCCCGCCGATCGCGAGCAGGACGACGAAGGAGATCGTGAGCAGGACGACCGCGACAGCGGCGGCTCCGGAGGAGTCACCGCTCTGGATCCGGAGGTAGATGAAGACCGAGGAGACCTCCGTCTTGTAGGGCAGGTTGCCCGAGATCAGCACGACGGCGCCGAGCTCCCCGGTCGCCCGCGCGAAAGCCATCGTCACTCCGGAGAGAATCCCGGGAAGGATGCTCGGCAGGATGATGCGGCGGAAGACGGTGAAGTTGCTCGCGCCCAGCGAGCGAGCCGCCTCCTCCATCTCGGCGTCGAGCTCGAGCAGCACCGGCTGGACGGTTCGCACCACGAAGGGCAAAGTGACGAACAGCAGTGCGAAGAGGATCGCCGTCCTGGTGAAGGCGAGATGGACGCCGACCGGCGACTTCGGCCCGTAGAGCGCGAGCAGCACGAGGCCCGCAACGATTGTCGGCAGCGCGAACGGCAGGTCGATCACGCTGTTCACGAGCGACTTGCCGCGGAAGTCGTCGCGGACGAGCACCCACGCGATCATCGTCCCCACCACGGCGTTGATCAGCGCAGCGACGGCGGCGAGCGAGAGGGTCAGCTTCAGCGCGTCGAGCGACTCGGTCGTCGTCACGGTGTCCCAGAAGCCGGACCAGCCGCCGTGGGTCGACGACGCGATCAGCGCCGCGAGCGGAAGAACGACGACCACCCCGAGATAGGTGGCCACAAAGCCGAGCGGGAGGGCCGAGGCGACCCTCCCGCTCGTGATGCGGGTTGCGCGGCCTCGCGGCGGGCGCGAGGCTTCCGCGACGCTAGCCAGAGGTGGGCCCTCCGACAGCGCCTTCGATCTTGACCATCAGGCCCTTGTTCGGATCGAACCACTTCGCGTCGGCCGCACGCCAGCCGCCGATCGTCTTGTCGTTGACCGTGAACTGGCCCGGCCGGATCGGATACTGCTTGAACTCCTTGGCGACAGCCGGGACGACCGGCCGGAAGCCGTTCTGGCCGAAGACCTGCTGCTCGCTGTTCGAGCGCGTGAACTGGATGAACTTGTTCGCGAGGTCCTTGTTGGGGCTGTTCTTGAGCACCGCGATCGGGAGCTCGATCAGCATCGTCTGCCGCGGGATGATGTACTGGATGTTCTGGCCCTTGAGGCGGGCGTTGATCGCCTCGCTCTCGTAGGTGATCAGGACGTCGCCCTTGCCGGAGAGGAACGTGTTGGTCGCGTTCGAGCCCGACGTGTCCTGCGCGACGACGTTCTTGAACAGCTTGGCGACGTAGGCCTGCGCCTGCGCATCGGTCTTCCCGAGGTGGCGCTGTGCTCCGTAGGCGGCGAGGATGTTCCACTTCGCCGATCCGGAGCTGAACGGGTTCGGCGTCACGATCTGCACGCCCGGCTTGACCAGGTCGTCCCAGCCCTTGATCTTCTTCGGGTTCCCGTCCCGAAGGGCGAAGACGACGACCGTGTCGGCGGCGATCCCGTTGTAGCCCTGGTGATCCCACTTCGCGTCGACGAGCCCGGCGTCGACGAGCAGGTTGACGTCGTCGCCGGCGGAGAGGAAGACGATGTCGGCGGGCTGACCCGCGATGACAGCCTTGGCCTGGCTCGTCGAGGGGCCATACGACTGCGTGAAGTTCACGCCGGAGCCCTGCGGCGTCGCCTGGAAGTCGGAGATGATCTTCGCCATCACGGGCTTCGGTGTCGAGTACGCGATGAGATTCAGCGTGCCCCCGGTGCTGTGCGTGCTTGCTGCGCGGGCGAGGCCCGGCATCAGGTTGAGGCCCGCAAGCGCGGCGCCGCCGGCCACGCCGCGGCGGATCATTGCGGCCCGGTCGAATTTCCGGGCGTCGTCTTCGAAGCTCATGTAATCCCCTTCTCCTAGTTTGTCCACCGACTTGATGGACTTCTACCATGAGGAAGTCTCATACGTCAAATAAGTACCGGTGGAAGAACCGCGTCAAAGCGGTCACGGGAACGCTTCTGCCGCCTGCCGCGTTACACTTTGTGAGCGATGTCGCAGACCGTGATCAGCACCGATCGGCTTCAGGCCTGGGTGTCCTTCATCAGGGCGCATTCGGCGATCACGCGCCAGCTGAACGCCGACCTGCTGAACGAGCACGGACTGACGCTGAACGACTACGAGGTGCTGTTGATGCTCGCGCGGGCAGACGGTGGGCGGATGCGCCGCGTCGACCTCGCCCAGACGGTCGTTCTGACCGCCTCGGGGATCACGCGGCTCCTCGACGGGCTCGAGCGTGCCGGATACGTCGAGAAGGACGCCTGCCCGACCGACCTGCGCGTCTCCTACGCCAAGCTGACCGTCACCGGTCACCAGAAGCTGAAGGACGCCGCGACCACGCACCTGGGTGGAGTGGAGGAGCTGTTCGTCGGCCGCTACTCCGACGCCGAGCTCGAGTCGCTCGCCGAGCTGCTCGGGCGCCTGCCGCTGCGCGGCAAGGATTGCACCGTTGAGCACGGCGACGCGCCCTGTGGCTGACCGCCGCCCGCGGCCCGTCTACTGGAAACCGACCTACCCGACGCGCGTCATGCGTGAGCGCGCGTTCGCGAGACGCGAGCTCGAGCGTGAACGGGAGCTGCGCGCGACCGCGGGGCCGTCTCTGCTCGCCCGGCTTCGGGCGCGGCTTCTCAGCCAAAAAAGGTCTTAGCAGTCTCGTACCAGGAGTCCGGTACGAGCTTGAGCTCGGCGGTCGCCTCGGTGAGCGGCACCGAGAGAACCTCGTCGCCGTGAAGCGCAGCCATCTGGCCCCACTTGCCGCCGACGACGAGGTCGGCTGCCTCGAGCCCGAAGCGGAGCCCGAGCACGCGGTCGCGGGGCGTCGGGCTGCCACCGCGCTGGATGTAGCCGAGGACGGTTGCCCTCGCCTGCATGCCGGTGCGGGCCTCGATCTCCTGCGCGACGGTCTCGCCGACGTTGCGGTTCTCGACGCGGGCGTGGCCGAACTCGTCGAGCTCGCCGTCGTCGCTGACGCCGGGAAGCTCGGAGCCCTCGCTCGCGACGATCACCGAGAAGTTCTTCCCGCGTGAGCGCCGGCGCTCGACGGCGGCTGCGACATCGTCGTAGACCACCTCCTGCTCCGGGATCAGGATGTAGTCGGCGCCGCCGGCGATCCCGCTCATCAGCGCGATCCAGCCGGCATGGCGGCCCATCGTCTCGACGACGATGATCCGGTTGTGCGACTCGGCGGTCGAGTGGCAGCGGTCGATGGCGTCGGTCGCGACGTAGACCGCGGTGTCGAAGCCGAAGGTGTAGTCGGTGCCGTTGAGATCGTTGTCGATCGTCTTCGGCACGCCGACGACGGGCAGGCCGTCCTCGGCGAAGAGCTTGGCCGCGACGCCGAGCGTGTCCTCGCCGCCGATCGCGACGAGCGCGTCGATCTGCTCGAAGGTCTTCTTGACGCCTTCGACGCCACCCTCGAGCTTGTGCGGGTTCGTGCGCGAGGTGCCGATGATCGTGCCGCCCTTGGGCAGGATCCCCGAGATCTCGTCCCAGCCGAGCGGCTTCAGGTTCCCGTCGATCATCCCGCGCCAGCCGTTCAGGACGCCGACCGTCTCGTGGCCGTCCTCCCAGAGCCGCCGGCACACGGCCCGGATCACCGGGTTCAGTCCGGGGCAGTCGCCGCCGCCCGTGAGCATGCCGATCCTCATCGCGGCGAATCTAGCAATGCGCGGCGCGAGGCTTCCCGGGAACCGTCCGTCTAGCCGTTGAGGATGTTGACCGCCCGGGCAGCGACGAGGAGCAGCGTGAGCAGCGAGATCGTCGACTCGATGAGCATCAGCTGCTTGGCGGTCCGCGTCAGCGGCATCGTGTCGGTCGGGCTGAACGCGCTCGCGTTCGTGAACGAGACGTAGAAGTAGTCGAAGAAGTGCGGGCGCCAGCGCTTCTTCGACACCTCGGGGTCGGTCATCTGGATGAACGCGAAGTCGCGATCCGCCTTTGGCTCACGGAGCCGCGCGGGTGGCCCGCCGCCGTCGAGCTCCCAGAACCAGAGCGCGAACACGATCACGTTCGTCCACCAGATCTGCGCGCCGCCGAGCAGCAGCTGCTTGCCGTGCACCGAGGAGCCGCCGGTGACGAGGAAGTGGATCAGGAAGCAGAGCGCCGCGATGTTCGCGAGCGTCACGATCGCGGTCAGCGCGATCGAGGCCATGCGCCGCTTTCCCGACTCGTAGACGTGCCGGTGCGGCGCCGTCACTGCGAGCGGGATCAGGAGGGCCAGCTCGAGCAATGGCACGAGGATCCGGAAGACCGTGGTCGCGTGGGAGCCGGAGATGATCTCGCTCGGGAGCGAGACGTAGAGCGCCATCGCGATCAGGATGCAAACGACCGCGGGCCAGCGCGGCTCGATGTCCTGGCGTGGCTCGGCGGCCGCTGAGGCTCCGCTCGTCGCTTCGGCATGCACGACCCCGACGAGTTCGCCGCCGGGCGCCCGGCCCCTTGGCGGCCTTTGTGGACGTGTCTGGGGACTGTCCCCGGTGGTGGCTCGAACGGACGTGTCGGGTCTGGGCGTGTCTGGGGACTGTCCCCTGACGGGTCGGCGTCAACCAAACCGACGCGTCGCGTTCACCAGTTCGACTCACACGCCGTTGTGCGTATGCCTACGCTTTCGCCTGTCCGACCTTCCAGAAGGTGGTGCCGAGCCATGACCGACGTCGAGACCCAGGACCGATATATCGCGCTGCTGCTGAGAAGCGGCGAGCCCGAGGAGCACGCGGCGGGAACGGTCATCTTCACCGAGGGCGATCCGGCCGACCGCATGTACGTCGTGCAGAGCGGCAGCGTCGCGCTCTCGATCGGCGACCGCATCGTCGAGACGGTCGGCCCCGGCGGCCTGTTCGGCGAGATCGCCGTCATCGACCGTGAGGCTCGATCCGGCTCCGCCGTAGCCGAATCCGACACGGTGCTCGTCGGAATCGACAAGCGCCGATTCTGGTTCCTCGTGCAGGAGACGCCGTACTTCGCCGAGATCGTGATGCGCGTGATGGCGAACCGGCTCCGGCGCGAGACCGCAAATCAATCCTGATTCGCCGTTCCCTCTTGCGCTCACAGCGAACTGTATTAGGCTTTTAAGTGGGTTGAGCCCCGGGAACGGGGCAGTTATGAATCAAGGGGAGAGGGGTAGCGTCATGGAACCGGGCTCTGGCAGGCAAGGCGTGCTCACCGTACGCCGAATTCTCGTTGTATTTGCGCTCGGAGCGGCACTTCTGCTCCCGGTCGGCGCCTCCGCCGACTCACGTCCGAACCTGATCTTGACGGTGCGGCTCGTGCCGGGGACAGTGTCCGCCGGACAGCCCGCGCTCGCTGTTGCGGCGTTCCACAACGTCGGCGCGGCGCCGCTTCCGAACGTCGTCGTCAGCCTCCACTTCCCCAAGGGCTTCACGATCAAGAACGCCGAGGCCTGCACGGCGGTCCCCGGCTCGAAGGTCGACGTCGACTGCACCCTCGGCGACATCCCGAGCGGCGCCAGCAAGAACGCGAGCGTGATCGCCGTCGTCGACCGCAACCTTCAGCAGGGCGAGAATGTCAACGTCCAGTTCGCTCTCCGTGTCGGACCGGGCCGGCCCAAGCCGATCCTCACGGGTGCCTCGGCGCAGGTTCTCGCGTCGACCGACGGTGCGAACCGCGGCAGCTGCCTGCTCACGCCGCGCCCGATCTCGGCGACCCTCGGCGCCCAGGTGACCGCGCTTCCCGCGCCGCCGAAGGCCGACCCGTCGCTGAACGTGCCGTGCACGCCGCTTTCAGTCGCCGTCACGCCGGCGCCGCGCGGCCAGGGCTACAACACGAATATCGCGAGCGTCGGACTGCCCAAGCTGGTGAAGCCCGCGATCGTGAAGCTGACGTTCGGGAACGAGACGCTTCCCGACGAGAGCATGATCGACAACCTCCCGGCGGGCAGGCGCCCGAGCATGGACAACCCGAACCCGCTGTGGATCTACTACCCGGATACCGGGAAGAAGTTCGTCGTTCCGCGCTGTAACGCCGGGAACCAGTTCCCTCAAGGGTGGCACTCGTGCATCCTCAAGGTGATCGCCACCGATACGGGCAACGGCCCGAATGACGACTTCGACCAGGGCTACATCACGCTGCTCGTTCAGGGTGCCGGCTTCGGCGACCCCCGCTACGTGGCCTGACGGCTGTCAGTGACCTCGGTGGTCGCGGCGCCACGGCGCTGCGACCGCGCACGCCATCACAGCGCGGCAGGCTCCGCGAGTTCGGCCTCGACGCGAGCGACGCCGAACAGGTGCTGCTTTTGCGCGTAGAGGGCACGTGCCTCCTCCAGCGCTGCTGTCCGCTCCTCGGGCGACGCCTCGAGGGCTTCGGCCAGGTCAACGAGCGTATCGGCACGCAAGACCGGCGCATCGGTCTCACGAATCAGATCGCAAACCTCGTGTGCCAGTTCGCGAGCCTCCGCCGGGTAGCCGCGAGACGCGAGCAGACGTGCGCGCACCGACCCCACCAGAGCGCGCGCCTCGATGTCGTCCGAGCTTGCGAGCTCCGAAGCGATGTCGGCGAAGCGACTCAGCCTCCTCGAAACGCCCGAGGTCGTAAAGCGTCTTCGAGAGGAGCGCAGCGATATTCGGCCGGAAGTAGTGGTCGTCCATTGCCGTGAGCGTGTCGTAGTCGGTGCGGAGCTTCGACTCGGCTTCTTCCGGCTCACCGGCCATCAGCTCGACCCGCGACGATGCGTCTGACGTCCTGGCCGCGAGAACCGTGGCACCTAGATCTCTCAAGAGCTCGCCGGCTTGAGCGATGAGCTCTCGGGCGCGGGCCAAGTCCCGCGACATCGCGTGAAGCGGGGCGAGCTGAAGCAGGACGAGCGCATGGGCCTGACGGTCGACGAGCCCGAGGCGGAGTGCCTCTTCAGCCCGCGCGATCGCCTCGGGAGCAGGTGTTGGTCCCTCGCTCAGCGCCATCACATATGAGCCCGAGAGGCGGGCGGTTTGGCGCGCGTCGCCTGCGATACGAGCGTAGTGGATTGCACGCTCGAGCGCGTCCGCGGTCTCCTGCCACCGGCACACCGTGCCGTGAACGAACGCAACCATACGCCACGCCTTCGCGAGAGCCGCCGGCGCGTCGATCTCCTCCAACAGTGGGATCCATCGATCCGTCTCAGATTGGACCTCGGCGCGAAGGGCGTCGAGGTCTTCTGTCGTGTGCTGGGTCACGAGTAGCCGCGTGAGGATGGCGTCGGCCTCGAGTGCCGTATCGCCGAGCGCAACGGCAGATGCCGTTGCCTCGTCGAGATAGATCTCGGCCTGGTCGAACTCCCCGATCTGCATCAGAGCCTCGCCGAGGTCCGGAAGCAACTCTGTGCGCTCGCGTGACCCCTCCGGCAGGAGATCGACCGTCCGGCGAAGGAGGCTCGACGCTGCCGGCATGTCTCCGCGCGCGAAGGCTCGGCGACCCGCTGGGCCGAGGTGCCCTGCCGCGCGGCGGCCGAGCTCGCGTCCCTCGTCGTCGAGCGGGGCAAGCTCGAGCAGGTAGCGCCGCGCCTGCTCCAGGTGGTAGCCGACGATCTCCTGGAACTCGAGCTCGCGGCCGCGTTCGCGGTTGACGCGCTCGGCCCAGTTGGCGAACCGCGAATGGAGGCCCGACCGTGTTCGCTTGGGGACACGGTTGTAGGCCGAGTCACGGACGAGGATGTGCTGGAAGCGGAACATGTCGGTCGCGTCCATTACGACCCGGTGGACGAGCCGGCGTGCCTCGATCCGGGCGAGCCGCTCGTCGATCTCTCCGGCTGCGTCGGGAAGGAGCTCGCCGACCGGCTCGGTGGCGAAGGTGAGGCCGATCACGGACGCCGATTCGGCGACGAGGAGCTCGTCGTTCGGCAGGAGGTCGAGGCGGGCAGCGAGCAGCGCGTCGATCGAGGCCGGAAGCGCGACGCCCGCCGAGAAGTCGGCGGTCGCGACCCACGCGCCGTCCACCTGCCGGAGCGCTCCCTCGTCGACGAGCATCGTCGTCACCTGCTCGACGAAGAGCGGGTTGCCCTCGGCGGCCTTGGCGATCTCGGCGAGCGCGTCCGCCGGAGGCTCGCCGGCGAGCACGTCGGCGACCAGGCGGCCCACGGCATCGTCACTGAGCGGGCCGAGTTGAAGCTCGGCGGCTCCCTCGATCTCCGGCCAGTCGGGGTGGCGCTCCGCGAGCTCCGGGCGGGCCGTGCAGATGACGACGAGAGGGACCCCTGCCGTCGCCGTGGCGATGTGGTCGAGCAGGTCGAGCAGCCCCGTCTCCGCCCAGTGGACATCCTCGAACACCGCAACGAGCGGCTGCTCGGCCGCGACGTTCTCCAGCAGCTTGCGCGCGCCCCAGAAGAGCTCGTCGAGCGGGAAGCGCTCGCCGGACAGGCCGATTGCCGCCGCGACGCGCGCGGCGACGTCCGGATCTCCGGCGAGGGTGCCGACCTTTGCCAGCGCAGTATCCGGCGAGTCGTCCTCGGCGATGCCGGAGGCATCGCGGACGATCTCGATCAACGGCCAGAAGGTGATGCCCCGCCCGTACGGGAGGCACCGGCCGCGGAGCGCGCGTCCGCCACGCTCGGCGGTCTGGGCCATCAGCTCCTCCAGCAGGCGCGATTTCCCGGTGCCGGCGTCGGCGATGACCGTGACGAGCCGGCAGGCCCGATCGGCGATTGCGCCCTCGAGGGCGCCCGTGAGGACGGCGAGCTCCTCCTCCCGGCCCACGAGCGGCAGATCGTGGCGGCGCTCGGGGATGCCGACCCGGCCGACCGAGAGCAGCCGGTAGGCGGGAACGCGCTCAGCCTTGCCCTTCAGCTCGAGCGGCTCGACCACCTCGACCTCGACAGCGTCTCGCACGAGCCGGTAGGTCGCCTCGCCGATCAGCACCTCGTAGGCCGGCGCCGCTTGCTCGAGGCGGGCCGCGACGTTGACCGTGTCGCCCGTCACGAGCCGCTGCCGTGAGGCGGTCTCGCCGGACGCAATGACGGGCCCGGTGTTGACGCCGGTCCTGTTGGCGAGCGTCACGCCGTAGCGCTGCTCGAGCTCGACGTTGAGGACGGCGAGCCGTTCCTTCATCTCGTGCGCGGCGCGAACCGCCCGAAGCGCGTCGTCCTCGTGCGCGATCGGCATCCCGAACACGGCCATGATCGCGTCGCCGATGAACTTCTCGATCGTGCCGCCGTGCTTCTCGAGCGCCAGGCTCATCTCGTCGAAGTACCGCGTCATCACCTCCCGGAGCGCCTCGGAGTCGAGTTGCTCGCCGAGGCTCGTCGAGCCCTTGAGGTCGGAGAAGACGATCGTGACCGACCTGAGCGTCTCGTGGGAGGGGCCGGCCGGCTCCGCCGCTACGAGCGCCACACCGCACCAGCCGCAGAACCGGAACTGGTCCGGAACCTCGCCTCCGCAGGCCGAGCAGGTGATCATCGCGAGCCTATGCGGCCGCGGCGCCGGCGACGACCGCGGCGGCCTCGTCGGTTGAGAGCTTGTCCGTGCTGATCACGAGGTCGTAGTCCGTCGGCAGCTCGTTCTTGACGCCGTAGAAGCGGTGCAGGTAATCGGCGCGCGCCTTGTCGGACTCGTCGAGCCGCTTGGCGGCCTTCTTCTCGTCGATGCCGACGGTCTCGGCGATCCGGCCCGTTCGCGTCTCGTCCGAGGCCGTGACCATCACCCGTAGCACCCCGTCGCGCTTGGCCAGCGCATACGACGCCGCGTGCGAGACGATCACGACAGACCCCTCGTCGGCTGTCCGGATGACCGCGACGCGAATCAGGTCGCGGATCGACTCGGTCTTCTCGAACCGCCCGAAATCGACCTCCAGCGTCCTGCCGGCGCCCGGGCTCTCGGCCCGGGAGACCGATTCGGGGAGCAGGTGCTCGGTCCGGGCAGCGTCGAGGATGATCGCGTCGTCGGCGAGCCTGAAGCCGAGCCGGTCGGCAACGGCCTCGCCGACATCGAGGCCCTGGGCGCCGTCGGTGTGGGAGATGCAGACAACGGTGGCCTTCATCGTGCGATCGTACAAGGAGACGGCGATCGAACAAGCCCCGAACCTGCTCGAGCGGAATCCAAAACTCGCCTGGCGGCGTAGTACCGGAGTACCCTCACGTAGGTAGGCAGAGCAGGAGCGAGTGCGGCCGTGTCAGCAAATATGTCGTCGATCCAGCGCAGAATCCCGGGAAACAGCCTTGTAGCCTTGTTTGCGAGCGTCGTCGTTCTCGGATTGACGGCAGGCCTGGTGATCGCCGGTCGGGGGCATGCGGCTGTCTCGCAGAACATGAACGCGTTCGTCCACGAGGACGACTCGATCGGGCTCAAGTTCGCCGACGGCTCCGCGGTCGGCGGCCAGACGGCAGTGCCGCTCGTCATCCCGCCCGGCACGTACTCGATCAGCGTGCTCGACGACGCGACCGAGCACAACTTCCACCTTTCCGGGCCCGGGGTCGACCAGTCGACGGACATCGGTGGTGTGTCGACACCGACCTGGTCCGTGACGCTCCAGCCGGGACAGAGCTACAGGTTCCAGTGCGACAATCACCCCGACTTCATGTGGGGCACGTTCCAGACGTCCGGGACGGCAGCCGGCGGCGGAGGCACCTCGAGCGGCGGCGGCGGGACAACCTCGAGCGGCGGCGGCGGGACGACCTCGAACGGTGGCGGCGGAACGACCTCGAACGGCGGCGGCCTCAGCACCGGCATCAAGACTGCGGGGACTCTGGCCGCGACGATCACTTCCGGCGGCGGCGTGACCTTCACCTTCAAGGGGAAGACCGTCACGGCGCTCAAGACCGGGACGTACAAGATCTCGGTGCTCGACGGCAGCAAGAAGACCGGCTTCGCGGTTCAGAAGCCGACGCACGCCACCGTCACGATCACGAGCGCCTCGTTCGTCGGCAAGCACACGGTCAACCTGAAGCTGACCACCGGCAAGTGGACGTTCATCACGCCGTCGGGCAAGCACGTCTTCACGGTTTCCTGAGATCGGCGAAGATGCGGCCGGGGCAACCCGGCCGATGAGCGCACGCCCAATCACTCACCCGATCACCCGGCACCGCGCGCGATCGCGGGCGATCGCCGGGCTGCTCGGGGTCGCGGCGCTCGTTCTCGGGCTGCCGGCCGCCCCGGGTGCGACCCGTGCCGCCCTGTCGCATCCCGAGATCCAGGTCGGCGGCTTCCCGACCGGGATCGCCCTCGACACGGCCACCGACACCATCTACGTCGGAAACGGCACCACCGGCACGCTCTCGCTGATCGACGGCAAGAGCTGCAATGGCGGCAACGCGCATGGCTGCAACCGACATGTGACCGCGGTCACCGCGGGCGTCGACCCGATCGGGATCGCCGTCGACCGCACGAGCGACACGGTGTACGTGGCGAACGCATCCGGGACGGTCGCGGTCGTCGATGCCCGGCACTGCAATGCCGCGAATACCTCCGGCTGCCACGTCGAGCCGGCGAGCGTTCGCGTCGGTGTGAACCCGCAGTTCCTCGCGGTCGACGAGAAGACGCACACGATCTACGTCGCGAACAGTGTCTCGAACACCGTCTCGGTGATCGACGGCCGGCACTGCAACGCCACGGTGAGGAGCGGCTGCCACCACGTGCGGGCCTCGATCCCGGTCGGGCCGGCGCCGTTCGCCGTCGCGGTCACCGACGGCACGGTGTACGTCGCCGATCTCGGTGCGCCGACCGTCGCGGTGATCGATTCGCGCGCCTGCAATGCCGAGATCGTCACGGGCTGCGGGCGCCGGCCGGCGACCGTGAGCGTCGGCAGCTTCCCCGGCGGCATCGCCGTGAACGCGCGCACGGACACGATCTACGTCACCGGCCAGGCCTCGAACGATGTCTCGGTGATCGACGGGCGCACCTGCAACGGCAAGGTGAGGAGCGGCTGCCGGGTACCGCCCTCCCGCATTGCCGCCGGCGTCGGAGCGCGGGGGATCGCGGTCAACGCGGTCACCGACACCATCTACGTCGCGAACACCGCCGCGAACACGATCAGCGTGATCGACGGATCGACCTGCAACGCGGCCGTGCGGTCCGGCTGCAGCCAGGCTGCCGCGGTCGCACCGGTCGGCATCAGCCCGCGCCGCGTCGCCGTCGACGAGGTGACGAACACGGTCTACGTCACGAACGCCGGCTCGAACTCGGTGACGATGGTGAATGGGCGCACGTGCGACGCCGCGGTCCACACCGGCTGCCCCGGGAAGCGCATCGCCTAGAGGTGAGACGGGCCGGGACGACGATGTCGTCCCGGCCCGCGAGTACCGCGCTTGCCCGCGTCGGCGCTACATGCAGCCGTAGCCGCCGGGGTTCGTGTCGCAGCCGGCCGGCAGCGTAGAGGTGCCGCCGCCGCTGCTGCCGCCGGAGTTCGAGCCGGAGCTTCCACTCGAGCCGCTGCCGGAGCCCGATCCCGACCCGGAGCCTGCGCTCGTGTTGGAGCCCGAGGTGGTCCCGGTCGACGTCGACGTGCTGACAGCCTTGGTGATGATCACCCCGGAAGGTGCGATCGCATGCCAGATGCCGCCTTCGCCCTGCCCCTTCACGTCGCCGGCCTTCTTGTCGCCGGCGTACGTGTAGAGAGCCAGGCCGCGGTAGGTGACCTGGGTCTTGCCGTCGGGGCGCTTGATCGTCCCGAGCAGCTTCGCGGTCACGCCAGGCTGCGCGATCGGCTTCGCGCCCGCTCCGATCAGGAGCGGCGGCCACTCGGCCGCGCACGTGCCGGTGCACTTGATCGTGCCTTTCTCGGACGACAGGTGGTAGAGCGTCCGGCCGCTCGAGCTGACCAGGATCGCGCCGAGGGAGCCGTTCTGGGAGCTCCGCACCGACACGAGTGCTGCCGTGGCGACCGCCGTCGCCACACAGAAGCCGGTCACGACCATGATCGCGACCAAGCGAACCTTCAGAGCTCGAAGCTCCATCTCACGCCCTCCTCGATCCGTTCGCTCGAATGAGCCTACCTCCGCTATTCCGCTCCAGCAACCCGCGCGGTTTGCCTCACTTCACCTGCGTCCAGCTCTTGCCGCCGTCGTCGGAGCGCCAGATCGAGCTGTCGAACCCGATCGCGTAGGCAACGTCCGGCTTGGATGCCGAGTAGGCGATCGGCCCGAACATCGTCGACGACTTGAGTGCCGTGTGCCAGGTCTTGCCGCTGTCCGTCGAGATCTCGATCCCGAAGCTCGTCATCAGCACCTTCGTCGTGTCGGTCGGGTCGACGGCGTACTCCATGACCATCTTGGTTCCGCGCGAGTCGGTGTAGGTCGTCTTCTTCCAGGTCGTGCCGTTCGAGCTGAGATACGGGCCCGTGTCCATGTCGCCGCCGGCGAACTGGCCGCCCTTCATGATCGCGACCGCCCAGGGCGGGATCCCGATCTTCGGCGACGAGAGCTTGAACGACTTCGCGCCGTTCGACGAGAGGTACACCTTGCCGCTCGTGAGGACCGCATAGAAGTTCTGGGTGTTGGCCGGGTCGACCGCGAACGCCTGCACGGCCGCGTTCGGAAGGCCGGCGGGGTGCTGGACCTTCCAGGTCTGGCCGCCGTCGGTGCTGACGGCGAAGACGGCGGCGCCGCTCGTGGCGGCCCTGGTCGCGCCGGTCTTGACGACCGGGCTCGTCGTCGGGGTCGCGTGCGCGCCGCCGGCGTAGAGCGAGCTTCCGACCTGCACGACGCTCGTCGCGTTGAAGTTCTTCGGACCGGTCGGCGTCCACGTCTTGCCGCCGTCGGTCGAGCGGTAGAGGCCGTTCGCGGTTCCGACCACGAGCGCGTTCGGGTCCGTGGGGGAGACGGCCATCGTCCAGTACCAGAGCGACGACGGCACGGCGGCGCCTGTTACAGCACCGGTGCTCGCACTCGCGGTGGTGTCCGAGCCGGTCGAGCGCGAGATGGCTCCGATCCCCACGATCGCTCCGATCACCACCAGGACGATCACGAGAATTGTTACGCGCTTACGGTTCACGATGCCGCCTCCTCGGCCGTCAGGCCGTCGTCTAGATCGAAATGGTGGACTGCCTCGTACCGGATCTTGGCGTCCTTCAGCAACTGCTCGACCTCGGGCTCGTCCTCCCACCGGAACGCAACCGCGACGCCGCAGTTCGGGCTGACCTCCCGCGGCCCGGGAACGAGCCTCGCCTGGATGCCGGCCCTCTGCATCAGGCGCTCCGACCTCATTGCGTGCTCCGATGCGAAGAAGGACACCACACCACCCCAGATCAAGCGACGCTCCCCGCGGGCGTCGCGTTCCGGTTCCGGTCGGCGACCGTGCGGAGTGCCTCGACCGCGATGTCGATGTCCTCGTCGCTCGTGTCGAAGCCCCAGGAGAAGCGCAGTGTCCCGTCCGGGGCCGTCCCGAGGCTCCTGTGCGCAGCAGGAGAGCAGTGCAGCCCGGCGCGCGTCATCACGCCCCATTCGTCGTCGATCAGACGAGCGACGGTCGCGCAGGGGATGGCCTCGAGGTTCAGGGAGACGATCCCGACGCTGTCGCCGGGGTCGGCGGGGCCGTAGATCGTGACGCCGGGAATGTCCGAAAGCCCGTCGACGAAGCGGCGGCTGAGCTCCGTGAGCCGGGCCTGGACGCTCGCGACGCCGACCTCGGCCAGATACTCCGCCGCGGCCCCGAGACCGACGATCCCGATCGCGTTCAGAGTCCCGCTCTCGTACTTGTCCGGTGCGAAGTCCGGCTGCACCTCGAGCTCGGACTGGCTGCCCGTGCCGCCGCGGATCAGCGGCTCGATGTCGATGCCCGGCGAGAGGTGGAGCAGCCCGGTGCCGGACGGCCCAAGGAGGCCCTTGTGCCCGGGCATCGCCACCGCCGAGGCGCCGAGCGCCGTAACGTCGAGCGGGATGTGCCCCGCGCTCTGCGAGGCGTCGACGACGAAGGGGCGATTCCGCTCGGCGGCGATCGCTGCAAGCTCGCCGACAGGGAGCAACACGCCGGTCACGTTCGATGCGTGCGTCGCGATCGCCAGGCACGCGTCGGGCCCGTCGAGCCGTGCAGCCCACTCGTCGAGGTCGATCTCGCCGGTGTTCCCGTCGGCGCGGACGATGTCGATCGAGCAGCGGCCCTGGCGCTCGAGCTCGCGAAGCGGGCGCATCACCGAGTTGTGCTCGAGTGAGGTCGTCACCGCCCGGGTGACGCCGGCCGCGAGGCCGAGGATCGCCAGGTTCAGCGCCTCGGTCGCGTTCTTCGTGAAGACCAGGTCGTCGGGGGTCTCGGCGCCCAGCAGGTCGGCAAGGCGCTCACGGGCGAGGCTGACGGCGCGCGACGAGGCGATCGAGCGGCGGTGCCCGGACCGGCCGGTGTTGCCGCCCGCATGCTGGAAGAAGTCGGTGATCGCCTCGAGGACGCCCGGCGGCTTCGGCCACGAGGTCGCGGCGTTGTCGAGGTACACGTCCCTCACAGGATCCACCCGCCGATGTGCGGCGAGATCCAGCTCGTGTAGACGACCGCGGCGATGTAGAAGCCGCCGAGGAAGGACCAGGCACCGACTCGGCCCTGACCGGCCAGCACGTGCTGGCGCAGCGGGCAGGCACCCGAGAGCGTCGTGAAGAAGCCGAGCAGCAGGCCGCCGATGAGGATCGCGGCGACCGCGCGGAGCCCGCTCGGCGTGGTCGCGGCGGCGAGCAGCCCGCGTCCGGCGCTCGAGCCCGAGATCTGGCGGATGACCCCGAAGACGACCCACGACGCAACGAGCATCGCGGCTACGCCTTTCAGGAGGGCCGTGTCGCGGACGAGCACCCAGTCGCGGAGGCCGCCGATCGAGCACATCCGGGAGCGCTGGCCGAGGTAGCCGATGATCAGGCCGACGCCGAGCGAGGAGATCGAGACGATCATCGCCGCGCCACCCACCGCATCGAGAGGGTCGCGATCACGACGCCCCCGGCGATCCCGGCAAGGGTCAGTGCAGCAGCGACGTCGCCGTAGCCGGTGCGGATGATGATCCGGGTCGGGCAGCCGCCGACGAACAGGCAGGCGCCCATGACGATGAAGCCGAGCACGAACTGGCGCGCGTTCCCACCGAGGTCGATCGAGGCGAACTCGCCGTTGCGCTTGGAGGCGGCGAACGAGCCGAGCACCAGCCCGATCACGGTCAGCACGGGCCAGTTCGCACCCGCTGCGGTCACGTACAGCTTGGTGCCCTCGATGTGGTTCAGCGTCCAGTCGACGAGATCGCGCCCGTGGCACGCCGAGCAGATGCCGTACGCGGCGGGCGGCGAGATCGAGAGCCACTGGCCCGCGACGCCGGCGATCACGGCGACGGCGATGCCGTAGAAGATGGGCGAGCGGGGGAGCCGGCCGAACCAGGTGCGCAGGCTCGGGCCGACGCTCGCGCGCGGCGGTGTCACGGTGCCGGCGGTCATTTCGCCGAGCAGGCCGTCGAGTTACTGGAGCCCGGCGCGGCGGCAGCCAAGCTCGTCGGGAGCAGGCGGATCGCGCCGCCGATCAGGGCGAGCACGACGAACGCGGTCAGGAACAGGTGCTTCCGGAGCGTCTTCGGGACCACCCGACGCACTGTCCCTTCGGTGTTCTCCATTTTCTCCCTTACCTCCAATCGAGCCGATCCGTTCCAGGGCAGACGGAGGCCGGGAAGACCGGCCGCGTCAGCCGGAGACGGTGAAGGAGTATCCCTTGCCAGGACTGGCGGAATACGTCCAGTGTCCTGCCGTCAGCGTAACGAGCGTCGTGTGCCTGCCGACGAAGCCCGAGGCCGACAGCGTCTTGGTCACCTTGCCGCCGGCGAGCATGAACCCTGCCTTCGGATCCTTGTCGGTGATCACGAACCGGTAGCGACCCGGCGTGAGCGTCGAGATCGTCTTCCCGCCGGTCTTCAGGACGAGGGCGCCGGTGGAGCTCAGGGAGCCCGTCAGCGTCGCCTTGACCTTCGTCTTCGGCTGCAGCGACCCGACGATGTCCTGCGAGGTCGAGCCCTTGCCGGTGCCGGTGCCGTACGGGCTCGTCGGGCTCGGCAGCTGCCCCGCGTTCAGGACGGTGAGCGTGGCGTGCGCGACGCTCGGCTGGTTCAGGTCGACCGCGTTGTAGGTCTGACCGGCCTTGAAGGTCGTCTCCGGGAGCAGGTAATTGCTGTCGCAGCCCGTGTCGAGCGTGGTCGAGAGGTTGACGCCGGGGCCCGTCATCTGGAACTGGACCCAGCCCCTGCAGCCGGTGAAGTCGCCCGGAGCCTGATTGAGCGTGTCGACGAGCTTGAACATGATCGGCGTCGAGACCTCGACCTCGTAGGTGCCGGGCGCGATCGACGTGATCGGGTGGCCGCTGTCGTCGACGAACGAGAACGTGCAGTTCATCGCGTACTGCACGTAGATCGTCGGAACCCCCGCATGCATCGCCGTCTTCGAGCTTCCGATGGGCACAAGGATCGCTGCTACCGCCAGCGCTGCTACCAGGCCCCACAGACTGCGAATGCGAAACGACCTCACGACAACCTCCCTGTCAGAATCTCTTCGATTGTAGCTCTGGCGGGCGTCGATGTCTGCGCCCGGAGGGGACTCTTTTCCTCATCCCGTGACGATGAAATACGTCTTCTGCCCGATGAATGACGGGTAGAAGAACCATTGGCCCTTGCTCAAATCGAGGGTCTTGCTTTTCTTGCCCGTGAACGGCGCCGTGCTGACCGAGGTCGCCAGCTTGTGGCTCTGCTGGATGACGAAGCCGCTCTTCTTGCTCGAGTCGGTGACGGACACCGTGTAGAGACCGGCCTTGAGCGAGCTCACGAGCCGGCCCTGGTAGCTCAGCGTGACCTTGCCCACCGCGCTTACGGACGCCGTCAGCGTCCCCCGCGAGAGCGTCGCGGCCGAGGAACCGGTGTTGCTCTTGGAGCCGATCAGGTCCGACTGTGACGAGCCCTTCCCCGTCGTGCTGCCCGTGACCGGGCTCGTCGGGATCACCGGAGAGCCCGACGCGGCGGTCTGGAACACGAGCTTTGCGACCGACGGCTGATTGAGATCGGATGCGGTGTAGGTCGAGCCGGGCTTGAACGTCGCGCTGTACACGCCGTAGTCCTCGTCCCCGTCCTGCAGCGTCGTCGAGATGTTGACTCCGGGCCCGGTGATCTGGAACTGCACGAAGCTCTGGCACGCCGTCATGTCGTAGATCCCGGACAGGTCGACGTCGGCGAAGACGACCGGCGTCGTGATCTGAACCTGGTAGGTGCCGGGCGGGATCGTCGTGACCGACTTGCCGCTGTCGTCGGTCACGGCGAACATGCAGTTCATGTTGTAGCTCACGTAGAGCGTCGGGAGGCCGCCCGCAGCCCGCGCTGCATAGCCGCTCGGCAATACCACCGCGGCGAAGGCAAACACAGCGATCAGAACCGAATAACGCCTGGTACGAACAGCCATCGGGACACCCCCCATCCTGCCATATGTCTCGAAAAGTGGGAAGGGCCTGTTTCCAGGCCCTTCCCCGATTACGTCGAAGCAGAGCGTCCGGATTTACTTGACGCCTGCCGCCTCGAGCGCGCCCTTGACAACCGGAGGCCTCATCGGCGCCTGGCGGATGCGGGCACCCGTGGCGTCGAAGAAGGCGTTCGCGACTGCCGAGCCGACCGCCGTGGACGGCGGCTCGCCGGAACCGGTCAGCAACCAGCCCTGGTTGAACGCGTTCGTGTTGCCCTGGCTCACGTCCGGTTTCATATCTCCCGGAGGCACCGTGACGTACTCGCCCGGGTGCGCGTTGATCAGCGTCACCTTCGGGGCCTCGACGAAGCGCAGGATCGGATACGAGACCCAGTCGAGGCTCGTCACCCGGTCCTTGTTCCAGGTCGGCATCTCCCACATCGCCCGCGAGAGACCCTGGATCGCCGCGCCGCTCATCTGGTTCGTGACGAGCGACGGGCTGATCGTGATCCCGTTGTTCTGGGAGATGTAGAGGTGCTTGACGAGGATCTTGCCGGTGCTCTTCGTCACCTGGATGTCGGCGACGACGACCGACTGGCTGGACGCGAACGTCCCGATACCGAGGCCGCGTCCGGTGACGACGTTCCCGCTCTGCAGGTTCGAGGCAGCCACCTTCGGCTTCCAGCCTGCAGCGATCGTGGCGGCGTCCAGCGCCGCCAGCCAACGGGCTCCGAGCGTGCTCGTGCCGTCGATGTTCAGCCTGCGGAACGCGACCGGATCCATCCCCGCGGCGTGTGCGAGCTCGTCCACGACCTGCTCGCTGGCGAAGTAGGACTGCGGAGCGTTCGGAGCACGAAGGGCACTGATCTTCAGCGAGCCGCCGTACAGCGGCTGCGTCTTGGCCAGAACCCGCGCTGGTAGATGTACGACGGGCCGTAGCCGGTCGCACCGTAGACACCGGTGTCGGACGGCGTCGGGCCGCCTGCTGCCGGTGCTGCGGGCCAAACGGCGGTACCAAGGAGCTCCTTGGTGGTGTCGATCGTGGAGCCGGCCTGGCCGTAAGCAGTCCAGTCGGCGACCGTGATCTTGCCGTTCGCATCGCAGCCCATCGTTACGTCGTACTGGTGGGACGGGCCGTAGCTGTCCCAGCCGTGCTGATCCCAGCGCATCCACTGGAGGCGCACCGGCTTGCCGATCGACTGCGAGATGATCGCAGCCTGCTCGCCGGCCTCACCCTGCTGGCCGCCGCCGAAGGAGCTCGCACCCTCGTACCAGATCACGCGCACCGAGCCCGGCGTGAACTGCGAGCCGAGCATGGTGGCGAAGTTCGGGGGGAGACCCTGCAGTGACTGACCCTGCACGTAGACGATTCCACTATTCGACTTGATGTCCGCGACAGCCGCGTGCGGGCCGATCGGGACGAAGTTGTTGTAGTGGTAGCGGTAGGTCGCCGTCACCTTGTGCGCTGCCGAGGCGAGCGCGGCGGGGACGCCGCCCGTATCCGCGGTGTACCGGGCCGGGTTGACGGTGTTCGTGTCGCCGGCCTGGCGCATCCACGACCAGTAGTTCCCGGAGGGCGTGAACTTCGGATCGTTCTTCCACACGACCTTGAGCTGCGCTGCAGCCTGGATCGCGTCGTACTCGCGAGGAGCGACGACGGCGAGGAAGTTGGCGATCTGAACGACCTGAGCGCCCGGGATATGGGCGATCGAGGTCGCGTCGACGCTCTGCGGCTGATGGTTCACCGAGGTGTTGGCGCCTGCGCCACGCGGCCGCACCGAACGAGCATGGAGCATGTTCGGGATGCGGACGTTGTGGATGTAGGTGTAGGTGCCGTTGACCTTCGCCGGGATGTCGATCCGCTGGACCGACTTGCCGACGAGCGCTGTACTGGCTGACGGGCTTCGTGATGCCCGTGCCGGGAATAAGCTGTGTCGCCGTTGTCGAGGTGCTGGCTGCAACGAGCGGCATCTCGAAGTTGAACAGCTTCCCGCCGAGCAGGTCGCCGTACTTCACGCTGCCGGATCCGCCGGTGACGACACCGCCCGAGACCGAGAGGTTCGCAACGGGGACGCCGAGCTTCGTCGAGGCGAGGCCGAGCAGCACCTGCTTCGCGTATGCAGCCGCCGCACGGGTCTGCGTCGAGCGGCTCGAGATACCGCCTGAGCCGCCGCCGCCGCCGGTCGCGTTGAGCCACGTCTCCGGGTGCGCATAGATCATCTGATCCATGTTCGTGTTCATCTCTTCGGCGACGAGCATGAGGATGCCGGTCGGGGTGCCGTGACCGAGCTCCGTCTCGCCGTGCGTGACGATGATCGAGTTGTCCGCCCGCACCGCGATCCATGAGTCGACCGCGTTGCAGGTCGGGCAGGAAGTCGCCGGGGCCGCGCAACGCGAACGGCGTGTTGCCGGTCGCGCCCTGGGCCTTGCCGGCTCCAAGAGCGCCAAGAGCGCTGAAGCCGACGATGAGTGCGCCGCCTGCCTTCACGAAGCTCTTGCGTGAGAACTCCTTTTCATGCATCAGACCGGTCATCGTTATGCACCCGCCTTTGCCATCACGGCCGCGGCCTTCTGGATCGCGGTCAGGATTCTCGGATAGGTCCCGCAACGGCAGAGGTGCCCGTTCATTGCCGTGCGGATCTGATCCTCGGACGGGTTCTTCGTCGTCGCGAGCAGGTCGGCGGCCTGGATCATCATCCCGTTCTGGCAGTAGCCGCAATGCGGCACCTGAACGTCGATCCATGCCTGCTGCAACGGATGCAAGGCCGGAGCAGCAGCCGAGGTACCGCGCTGCGCCGCCCACAATGCCGGCAGCCCTTCCAAGGTAGTGATGTTCTTCCCGCTAACCGCCGCGACCGGGGTCACGCACGAGCGGATCTCCTTCCCGTCCAGCAGCACCGAGCATGCGCCACACTGCGCCAGACCGCAACCGAACCGCGGGCCATGCAGATGGAGCTCGTTGTGCAGAACGTACAGGAGCGGAGTATCGAGGCTCGCGGTCACGCCGTGCGTGAGCCCGTTCACCTTGATCTTGATGCTGTTTGCCATATTCCACCCTCCATTGGAGTGCTTGCTTGTGCAGTGCACTGCAGGTCGCCGCGGCACTGGGCGATGAGCCTCTTCCGAGACGACCTTGGGGACTGTACAAACGGCATCGGCCCGTTGCAATGGTCACAAGTGAGACGTTTCGGCCGTTTAGACAAGCCAAGTTCGGCCAGTTGTTACGAATTTGGGGATTCGACATCCCTCTATGGTCGTTTCGAAGAGCCGCATCGGGCCGTCGCGATATGCGCAAGGGGTGTCGAATTGTTCGAGCAAGGCTCCGGCTGCGCTATCCTCGGCAGGTGGAGATAAGGGTTTCGCGGGCCCTGCTGCTGGCTGTTGCAGGCGCCCTCGTCGCAGGTGCATTGATCGCCCCGGCCGCCGAGTCGCGGCTTGCCGCGACCCAGACGATCGTCGTTACCTTCAACACCAACGGCGTCGTCACGGCGGCGCTCAACGGCGTGCCGCTCGGAACGACGAGTGGCGCACCGACCGTGATCCCGGGTGGCTACTACTCGGTGCTCTTGAACGGCCCGGGCGAGTGCATCAACCTGCCGCTGTTCGAGCTTAGCGGCCCGGGCGTGGACATCCAGGACGACATGCTCGGCGGTGAGGTCGACACGCACTCGCTGCCGACGTACTTCCTGCCGAACGCGACCTACACCTGGCACATCGATCGCGCCCAGTCGATCGTCTACACATTCCGGACGTCGTCCGACGTCGTCGGGGCCGCGACCCCGACCGGCTCGTCGTCGACGTCCTCGAAGAGCGGCACGAAGCCGACCTCGCAAGACGTCGTCGGCTCGGCGATTCCTCCCTTCCGCGGCACGCTCACAGGGGTCGTGACGCCCGCGGGCTCGCTCAGGATCGCCTTCAAGGGCAAGAGCGTTTCGAGCCTGAATGCCGGCCGATACGCGATCTCGGTCGTCGACCGCAGCTCGTCGAGCGGGTTCGCGGTGAAGGGGAAGCGCGCGACGGTGAGCGTCACCGGGATGGCGTTCGTGGGTAAGCGCACCGTGACCCTGAACCTGACCGCCGGCCGCTGGTCGTTCGGTCCGAGCGCCTCGAAGAGCACCTACACGGTGCCCGTCGTCGGCTGATGTCGGGTTATTCCCTCAGCCCGTGACGACGAAATAGGTCTTCTGCCCGATGAACGACGGGTAGAAGAACCATTGTCCCTTGGTCAGATCGAGTTTCTTGCTTTTCTTGCCGGTGAAGGGCGCAGTGCTGACCGAGGTCGCCAGCTTGTGGCTCTGCTGGATGACGAAGCCGCTGTTCTTGCTCGAGTCGGTGACGGACACGGTGTAGAGGCCGGACTTGAGCGAGCTCACGACCTTACCGTGGTAGCTGAGCGTGACCTTGCCGGACGCGCTCACGGTCGCCGTCAACGTTCCCCGTGAAAGTCGGGCGGGCGGCGCGGCCTGTGAGCCCACGATCCCGCCTGCAGTCGCCTTTGTCGAGCTGGTGACCGGCGTGGGCGGCAGCGGATTGGTTGGCGTCGACGAGGGAGCGGTCGTGGCGAGGATCGTCTGGCTGATCTTCGGGTTGAGGTCGTCGAAGAAGCGGTAGGTCGCGCCTGCCTGGAACGTGACGCTGAAGACCGCGGTCGTGTCGACATTCGCGGCCTTGTAGTCGACACCGGGGCCGGAGAGGTGGAAGATGTGGTCGACGCCGAGGTCGTCGGCGCCGTTGTTGTTCAGGTTGATCGTGTACGTGCCCGGTGGGACATTGCTGCCGACCTTCGAGCTGTCGGCGTAGCTGATCTGGAGGCCGCCGTCGACGTCGAAGTAGGCGTAGATCGTCTGCGACACCACCCCTTGCGCGCCGGCGGCGAGAGCGAGAGCCGCGACGATGCCGGCGATGAGGCCGTTGCGCACCATCTACAGGGCCGCCGCGAGCCTTTCGACTCCCGCTTCCAGCTCGTCGGGGGCGGCGTATCCGAACGAGAGCCGCAGCGAGCTCGAGACCGAGCCGAAGCGCGTCCCGTCGACGGCGACGACCCCCTCCGCACGGCTGAGCACCTCGCGCCCGTCGGGCGAGCCGGGAAGCTGTACCCAGACGAAAAGACCGCCCTCCGGCTCCGACCACGTCGCATCGGGGAGGTGCCTGGCGAGTGCCGCGAGCAGTGCGTCACGCCGAACTCGCAGCCCGTCCCGAAGCCGCAGCAGGTGCGGCTCGAACGCCCCGCGCGCGAGAAACTCGTAGACGGTCGCCTGTGCGAGTAGCACCGGGGTGATGTAGCTATCGGATGCGATGGCTGTCAGTTCCTCGGCGAGCGGCTCGGGCAGGATGAGATAGCCCACACGCAGCCCCGGAGCGACCGTGGCCGAGAAGGAAGAGCTGTGCACGCTCCGGCCGGCCGAGTAGTCGAAGATGGCGGGGATGCGCTCGCCCTCGAAGCGCGTGAGCGCGTATGTCTCGTCCTCGACGAGCAGGATCTGCTCGGTCTGGATCTGGTTCTGAGTGATCACGAGGTCGACCACACGCTTGCGCGAGGCCCCCGGCGTTGTCCACCCGGTCGGGTTGTGGAAGCTCGGAACGACGTAGACCATCGCCGGCCGCACGTACTGGCCGAGCGTGCCCTGGAGCTCCTCGACGACGATCCCGTCCTCGCCGATCGGGGTGCTGATCAGGGACGCACCTGCGGCGAGCAGCGCCCGCTCGGCCCGGTCGTGGATCGGGTACTCGACCATCACGCCGCGTCCACGCGCGACGCGGCCGGCAAGCAGTCGCGAGCCCGTGAAGCTGCCCGTGTGTCAGCACCACCCGCGACGGATCGACGCGGAACCACTCGCCGATCAGCTCCCGCAGAGGCTGCGTAGCCGGCGCCGGAGCCGTAGGAGAGGATTGTCTTCCCGTCGTGCGCGAACGCGGCCTGTGCGCAGTCGGCGAGCTCCTCGACCGGTAGAAGCTCGGGCGCGACCTGATCGGAGTCGAGGGAGATGAGGGTTTGGGGGGACCCGGAGGTCCCCCCAGCCAGCACCCTCATCGACTACGCGGTGAAGCCCGCAGCTGCAAGCGTCGCCCGGACCCTCGCCGGCGTCATCGGCGCCTCGTGGATACGGACGCCGGTGGCGTCGAAGAACGCGTTCGCGATCGTCGCCGCGACCGCCGCCGTGGGCGGCTCCCCGTTGCCGGTCGACTGGAGGTCGAACCGCTGAACAACCACCGTGGTCGCGGTGGGGTGGTCCTTGAAGCGCAGCAACGGGTAGGTCACCCAGTCGAGGCTCGTGACGCGGCCGCTGTCGAACGTGACCTCTTCGTACAGCGCCCGGCTGACGCCCATGATCAGGGCGCCGGTCATGTTGCTCTCGGCCTGGTTCAGTGCGGCCATCAGTCCGGCGACCACCGCGACGTACGTGTGCTTGACGGTGATCTTGCCGGTCTTGATGTTGACCTCGATGTCGGCCACGTTCGCCGCCTGCGAGTTGGCGAACCCGCCCATCGCGATGCCGCGACCGGTGCGGATCGAGCCGGTCTGCTTCACCGAGTTGGCGACCCTCGGGGTCCAGTTGGCGGCTTTCGCAACAGCGATGAGCGAGTCGCGCCACTGCCACTGGCCGGGGAGCGCATTCGCGGTCTGCGTGCCAACCCCTGTCCCTAGCGGGGCCGTGCTGATGTTGTTCAGCCGGAACTGGTAGGGATCCTGGCCGGCGAGGAACGCGAGCTGGTCGATCACCTGCTCGTTCGCGAAGACGGTCTGCGGCGCGTTGGGCGCCCGCAGCGTGCTCGTCTTGAAGTACCCGTTCAGGACGTTCACGGTCTTGCCGATGATCCGCCGGTTCGGGATGTCGTACTGGGTGCCCGAGTAGGTGGTGTCGGCGGGACCCGCGCCCGGGGTGGACATCGGCTGTCCGACCTGCTGCTCGGTCGGTGTTTTCGCGTACGCCGCCATGCCGGTGCTCGTGGCGTCCCAGGCGACCAGCTTGCCGTTGGCGTCGATGCCGCCTTTGACGTCCCACATCGTGGCCGGGCCGTAATTGTCCCAACCGTGCTCGTCCCAGCGCATCCACTGCAAGCGGACGGGCTTGCCGACGACGAGCGAGCAGACCGCTGCACATTCGTCGTTGTCGACGTGTGCGGCACCGCCGCCGAACGTGCTCGAGCCCTCGTAGTAGACGACGCGGACACGGCTCAGGTCGTAGGTGTTCGGCAGCCCGAGCTTCTGCGCTGCCGAGTTCAGCGCTGCAGCGACCTGCGAGCGCGTGACGCCATAGCCGTTCTTCACGTGCCCGAAGATGATCGCGCTGTTGGCGGTCACGTCGGCGACCGAGACGTTCGGCCCGATCGGGGCGTGCATCTGGTAGTGGTACTTGAACGTGCCGGCGTACGTCTTCGCGGCCGTCGCCATCGCGGCGTCGACGCTCGAGAGCTGACCGGCGAGGCCCGGCGTGGTCGGTCCCTGCGCCGCGATCCGTGCCGGCGCGAGGCCCGCAGAGTCACGTTGACGCATGCCGAGCCAGAGGTTGCCGACCGGGTCGATCTTCGGCGGATCCGACCACTTGACCTTCAGGATCGAAGCGGCCTGGATCGCGTCGTACTCCTTCGGCGCGACGACCGCGACGAAGTTGCCGACACGCACGATCTGCACGCCCGGGATGTGCTTCACGGAGTCGGCGTCGATCGTGAGCGGAACCGGGTTCGTGCCGTCGCCGTACGCGCCCTGCCCGCGCGGCCGCACGACGCGGCCGTGCACCATGCCGGGCACGCGGACGTTGGCCGCGTACGTGTGCACGCCCGTGACGATCTCGGGGATGTCGTAGTGCTGGACGCGGGCGATCCCGACCAGCTTGTACTGGCTCGGGTTCTTCGCCGGGAACACACCCGTGTTCAGGGTGGTCGTCGCGAACGTGACCTTCATCAGCTTGTCGCCGACGAGCTGCCCATAGGTGATCGTCTTGCCGCCGCCGGAGACGACGCCCTTGGCCACCGACAGGTTCGCGACCGGGACGCCGAGGGTTGTCGACGCCATCGCGAGCAGGGCCTGCTTCCCCTCGGCCGCCGCGCGGCGGACCAGCGGGCCCGCCTGCGAGATCGACGTGGAGCCGCCGGTGTTGCCGGTGTTCGGGGACGGATTAGCCCCGCCGGTGTCGAACTCGATGTGGCGGAACTGGCTGAAGTCCATGTCGAGCTCTTCGGCTGCGATCAACATGAGGCCGGTCGTGGACTGCTGACCGAGGTTGATCCGGCCCGAGTTGAGCGAGGCGGAGTTGTCAGCATGAATCGAGATGAACGAGTCGACCGAGTTCGGGTCGGCCGGTCCAGGGCTCGCGAACGGGTCGATACCTGTCGCCGCCTTCGCGCTCCCGACGTTGCCGGCGAGGCTGATACCGACGATCAGCGCGCCGCCGCCCTTCAGGAAGCTCTTCCGTGAGAATTCCTTCTCGGGGATGAGGCCTGTCATCACGCACCTGCCTTTGCCATCACTGCCGCGGCCTTCTGGATCGCGGTCAGGATTCTCGGATACGTACCGCAGCGGCACAGATGCCCGTTCATCGCCGTGCGGATCTGGTCCTCGGACGGATTCTTCGTCGTCGCGAGCAGGTCAGCAGCCTGAATCATCATGCCGTTCTGGCAATAGCCGCAATGCGGCACCTGAACGTCGATCCACGCCTGCTGCAACGGATGCAGAGCCGGGGCAGCAGCCGAGGTACCGCGCTGCGCCGCCCACAATGCCGGCAGCCCTTCCAGGGTCGTGATGTTCTTGCCGCTCACTGCCGCCACAGGTGTGACGCAGGAGCGGATCTCCTTGCCGTCGAGCAGCACCGAGCAGGCGCCACACTGCGCTAGGCCGCAACCGAAGCGCGGGCCATGCAGGTGGAGCTCGTTGTGCAGGACGTAAAGGAGAGGAGTGTCGAGGCTGGCCGTCACGCCATGCGTGAGCCCGTTCACCTTGATCTTGATGCTCGAAGCCATATGCCCACCCTCCATTGAGGTTTCATTGGTGGTGAAACGCACTGGAGCTCGTCGCGGCGCCAAGTAGCCAGCCCGAACCGCGACAGGGCGGACACTACCCACGACATCGGCAAGTTTCAATGGTCACAAGTGAGACGTATAGCGAGCGCAGCTGCCGACGACGAACGGAGCCGGCCAGCGCTTACTTGAACGCGAACAGCGAACCGGTCTTGCCGCGGACACACAATTCGGAAGGTAGTCCCGATCGCTCCCTTGGACCAATCGAGTTGGTGACGTTCAGAATGCGACGGTGGGACGGAACGTAAGGCATCACTCGATTTCCACTTCGCGCGAGGTGATCCCTCGCGGGCTCCTCGCGGTCTGCACCGCGGTCGCGATCATCGTGGCCCTCCCTGTCGTGGTGGCCGTCGACCAAGCTTTCGAGGGTGGGCTCTCGGCGATCCGCAGCGCACTCCAAGCCTCCTCATCGGTAACGCTGCTGACGCATACCGTGTTACTGGCATTGGTGGCGACGCCGGTCGCGGGAGTGATCGGCGTGGCCGGCGCCTGGTTCGTCGAGCGGACACGGCTACCGGGTCGCCGGATCTGGGCCGTACTCCTTGTCGCCCCGTTGACGGTGCCGCTGTTCGTGACGAGTTACGCCTGGGCGACGCTCGGGCAGCCGCTCCAGGGATTTTGGGGCGCCGCGGGGATCGTCGCGTTCTCGTACTACCCGATCGTCTACCTGCTCGTCGCCGTTGCGCTACGGGGCCTCGATCCGGCACTCGAGGAGTCCGCGCGGTCACTGGGACTCAGCGCTCGCCGAACGTTCTTTCGTGTCGTGCTGCCGCAGCTTCGCCCGGCACTCCTCGGCGGCTTGCTCTTGGTGGCGTTGGATGCCCTCGTCGAGTTCGACGCGTTCGTCGCGCTGCGGTTCCGGACGTTCTCATCGAATGTCTACGCCCAGTACCGGCTCGGGTTCAGCACGTCGGGCGCTGCGGCTCTGTCGTTCTTCTCGATCGCGCTGTGCCTGATGCTCCTCTTCGGTGAGGCTCGGCTGAGGGGCAACGCCAACTACACACGCGTCAGTCAGGGCGCACGGCGGGCGACCACTCGCTACGACCTCGGGCGGGCAACGGTGCCGGTCCTCGCCGGCTTCGCGGCTGTCGTGGCGGTGAGTGTCGGCATCCCGATCGCGATGCTGGTGGACTGGTTTTCCCAGAGCAGTCATGCCGCGCTGTCGATGGCCGCAGCGAACACGCAATATCTGCTGCCGGCGAGTTACACATCGGTCCTCCTCGGGGCCTGCTCGGCCGCGGTCGCGCTCCTCCTCGCCTTCCCCGTCGCGATCCTCGCTGTTCGCTACAAAGGGCGGAGGGTGACGCTCCTCGAGCGCGCGACCTATCTCTCCTTCGCTCTCCCCGACCTCGTGGCTGCAATCGCCCTCTCATATGCGGCGAGCCGCTGGGCGCGGTTCCTCTACGGCAGCTTTACCCTGCTCGTCGTCGCCGAGGCGGTCCTCTTCGTGCCGTTCGCAGTGGTCGCTATCCGTGCCACGCTGGGACAGATCGAGCCTGCGCTCGAGGACTCTGCGCGGTCGCTCGGCTCGGGTCCTCTGCGAGCCCTTTGGCGGGTCACGATGCCGCTGGCGCGACCCGGGTTCGTGGCCGCCGCGGTTCTCGTCTTCACGTTCGTGCTCGGTGATCTCGCGACTGCGCAGGTGCTGCTACCGCTCAACCTGTACACGTTGGGAACCGAGTTCCAGGCCAACAGCTCGACGGTGGCGTTCGCGGCCGCCGCACCGTTCGCAGCAGTGCTGATCGCGCTGGCGATGGCGGCCGCGTACGTTCTCATGAGCCGCTTCGGCAAGGTTCGCGCGTTCGGGGAGGCCTGAGGATGGCGGAGCTGCGCTGCATCGGCCTTGCCAAGTCATACGGGCCGCGCGCGGTGCTCACCGACCTCGACCTCGTCGTCCCGTCCGGCACGCTCACCGCGATCCTGGGCGCCTCGGGAAGCGGCAAGACGACGCTTCTTCGTCTGATCATCGGGTTCATCACGGCCGATCGAGGGGCCGTCACGCTGGGCGGGACCGTCGTAGCCGACGCGGGTCGAGTGCACGCTGCACCCGACAAACGTGGGGTCGGCTATGTCGCCCAGGAAGGGGCCCTGTTCCCCCATCTCAACGTCGCCGAGAACGTCGCCTTCGGCCTGCCCCGCTCGGAGCGGAAGAGCCCGCGGATCGGGGAGATGCTCGACCTGGTCGGGCTCGGCCGCGAGTATGCAGAACGCAACCCGCACGAGCTCTCGGGCGGAGAGCAACGCCGCGTGGCTCTCGCCAGAGCGCTCGCTCCGCGGCCTCGGGTCGTGCTCCTCGACGAGCCCTTTTCCGGTCTCGACGCTGCTCTCCGCGCCGAGACTCGCGAAGCGGTCCTCGCGGCACTCTCGCAAGCGGGAACGACAGCCGTACTCGTCACCCACGACCAGGCCGAGGCGTTGTCGATGGGACGCGAGGTCGCGCTACTGCGAGCTGGCCGGCTCGTCCAGACCGGGACGCCCGCTGAGCTCTACACGGCTCCGGTCGATCTCGACGTCGCACGCTTCCTCGGCGAGGCGGTCATCGTGCCAGGGCAAATCGCCGACGGAAAGGTCGAATGTGTCCTCGGGCGGCTCGAGGCCGGAGGCCCCGTCCATGAGGGGCCGGTTCAGGTGATGATCCGGCCTGAGCAGATCCGGCTCGTGTCATCCGAGGAAGGGGGCCTCGCGGCCTCGGTGACCGGCTCCGTCTACTACGGCCCGGAGACGCTGGTGCGGCTGGTCCTGACCGACGGCTCCCAGACCCAGATCGCTGCGAAGACGTTCGACCAGAACGCCCCCGCTCCGGGGGAGCTCGCACATGTCACCGTCTTCGGGACGGTGGCTATCTTCCCTCCGTGACCATCGCTCGCGTGAAAATAGCGGTGCTGGTGGTGCTCGTAACGCCACTGGCAGCGGCGCTGAGCGGCTGCGGTGGTAGCGGTGGCAAGCCTTCGATCGTCCTCTACAACGGTCAGCATCCTCAGCTGACCCAGGAACTCGTGGCCGCGTTCGAGAAGCAGACGGGAATCGCGGTTCGCATGCGGACGACCGACAGCGTCGTCCTCGCCGACCAGATCCTCCAGGAAGGGAGCCATTCTCCCGCGGACGTCTACATCTCCGAGAACTCCCCCGAGCTGACGATGCTCGAACAGCACGGGTTGCTGGCCAAGCTCGGCAGATCGACCCTCCGCCGGGTTCCGGCCCGCGACAGCTCGAGCGCGGGCAGGTGGGTAGGGATGGCGTTGCGTGTCAGCAGCCTCTCCTACGATCCGACGCTGCTCTCGTCGTCTCGGCTGCCCGCGTCGATCCTCGACCTGGCCCGGCCGCAGTGGAAGGGGAAGATCGCGATCGCCCCGACCGACTCCGACTTCCCCCCTCTCGTGGGTGCCGTCATCGCCAAGTACGGCGCCACAGCCGCAACGGCCTGGCTTCAGGGGCTGAAACGAAACGCCGACCTCTACCAGGACGACGAGGCCGTCGTGGCGGCGGTCAACCGAGGCGACGTTGCTTCGGGCCTGATCAACCAGTACTACTGGTACCGCCTTCAGCTCGAGGTCGGGCGGAGCGCGATGCACAGCACCCTCCACTACTTTCGGCGTGGCGATGCGGGATCGATCACGAACATCTCCGGGGCAGCCGTGCTCGCCTCGAGCAGCCACCGCGCCGACGCTGATCGGTTCGTCAGGTTTCTCGTCAGCGCGGCCGGCCAGCGGATCATCGCGAACAGCGCCGATTTCGAATACCCGGCTCGAGCGGACGTCGCGCCCAACAGCGCGTTGCCGCCGCTCGGCTCGATCGCCCACACCACTCTCAGCGCCGCTCAGCTCGGGAACGACCAGAAGGCAGCGCGGCTCCTCGAGCAAATCGGGCTCTTCTGACCGCGTGTACTAGCCGCCCAGGGGCCAGAATGAGCTGAGCTGGTCTCTGCCCCCAGGCGTCCGAGCCTCGATCGAGAGGATCTGCGACGGAGGCGGCAGGTTCGCGTCGAGCGTGGCTCCGTAGCCGTTCAGAAGCATGGAGGTCGTTCCGATGCCCGAGCCCGGCACCGAGGCACGCAACCTATGAGCCCGCCCGGGGCCGTCGACCCAAACGGTGATCATCGTGGGGCGCGATCCGGCGGCGGCGAGCTCGTCCTTGATCGCCAGCCTCATCGCGCCGGCCGAGGGACCAGTCGCCGCCGACAAGGCTCGCTTAAGGTCGATGGTCACGCGATATTCGGACAGCGGCACATGGTCGATCACCGGGTTGCCCACGTGCACGGCGGACTTGCCGCCCCAGACGATCTCGTCGAGCAGGAACTGCGGAGTCAAACTCTCGACCTGGAGCACGAACCGTGGAACGATCCCGTCCACCGACCCGGACCCGGTGAGCGTCGCGGACACCCAGCTCTTGCCGTTGTAGGCCACCGTGCCTGCTGCGACCCTGCGGAGGAAGTAGACGCTCTGGGGCAGCAGGTCCACGAACTCCTGCGCTGCGGGCTGCTGCTTGAAAGCGGGAAGATCGAGCCTTTCGTATCCGACGCCTTTGTCGAAGACGACCGCTCCGCGACCGTGAAGGGACCTGCGCGGCGCGCCGAGCGCGTTGACCCGCTGCAAGGTCACATCCGCCAGCACCGTTTTGCTCATCGCAGTACTCGACGCGGCGACCGCGGCATGCAATGGATCGGTGCTCCCCCCGCAGCTGCCAAGCGTGCACGCGAGCACTACCGCCGCTGCAGCCGCGAACAGCGATCGCGACATCAGGCTGATGACAGAACCGACGCGGTTCCGGGGAACGGGCCGCACCCAGCGCCACTCGAGGCTAGACGCCCGCGCGCTTGGCCGCTTCGTCGGGCGTGCCCGGGATGAGGTAGGGCACCGGCGTCATCTTCGTCACCTTGAACTGGGTCGCCGAGCCTCCGAACAGGTAACCGGCGTTCTTCTTCGTCGGAGTGGCGGTGAACTCGACGGAAACGATGCCGCCGTCTCCTGTGCAGAGGCAGCTCGGTGGTTGCACGGTGCCGCTGCAGGTGATCTTCCCTGCCTGTGTGACGGAGCACGCGGCGCCACTCGCGTTCTTGATCCGTGTCACGGTCCAGCCGGGCGACGGCGTCCACGTGAATCCGTCGAGGTAACCGATGCCGCTCGTGTTCATGACCTCGAGCTTGTAGGAACCGTTCAGATAGTTGAAGACGACGTTCGTATCCGATCCAGAGACGTGGATGAGGTGAAGGACACCCTTGCTGTCATGCGCGAAGACGACGCGGCGATTAGCCACGTTCCAGTTCCAGCCGAATGCTTTGTTGCCGCCCGCCAGCTTGCAGCCGCGCCCGTTGGGATACTGGTAGCCGGCGCCGTTTTTCGTCGGCTCGCAGCGACCGCCACCATTCGACTGGCACCCCCCGGCGTATGCCTGGCCGTTCGCGTCTGGCCACGCGGAGCAGTAATAGCCGGGAGGCCCCTTCAGCACAGAGACGTTTCCGGAGTGCCTGATCGGTATGTGCAGCCGGGAGAGCTTCTGAATCCACGCGGACGCCTGTTTGCAGCTGTAGTTGATCGCGAAAACCTCGTACAGGTTGCTCCTGATGTTCGCGACGACATTCGGCAGGCTCGGAACAGCAGGCCCGATCGGGTAGACCCAGCGAGGCCCCTTGATCGGGGTGCACTCGGGAGCGGTGAGCGGGTGGCCCAGAAGTCCCCGCAGCGCCAGCGCGTTCGCCGACATCGGCGTCGTCGCTGACGCCGACGACGGCGTTGAAGAGCGGCCGACCAGGACGTAGATCGTGCCCCCAGCCACGGCGAGCACCAACCCGATGGCGAGAAAGATCACCATCGACTGGCCCGGCCCGCGCAGGGGGGCTCCGTTCCTTCGAGCAGTCCCCAAGCCCCGAGTATAGCCCCGCCTCTTCTGCTCTCTCGCCTCGATGTGCGATAGTTGTGCGGGTGCGCATGCGCGCTTGGGTGACTGCCGGAGTCCTGTTGACGCTCGTCCTCAGCGCCGGAGTGGCGGGCGCTTCACCGGACCCATACCGGGACCAGGCGGAGACGATCGGGTGTCCCGCCGCCCCGGCTGGCTGGTCGAACCCACCGGAGAGCGAGGGCGGGCGCTCGATTCTGACGCCTCTGACACCTGTTGCTTCGGCGTTGGACCCGACGGTGCTCTTCGGGGCCCCGATCGTCGAGCTCACCTGCGACTACAAGACGACGGACGGCAGATACCTACAGGTGAGCGTGCGCTATGCGCTCCCGATCGACCTCAACCCGTGGAACGACTTCTACGTCGGTTGCACCGCGCTGGGCCGCCAGCAGCCGATCGCGACGAGGGCGCAGGCCTGGAACGACAGCGATCGCGTCTACCGCATCGTCGGAGCGAAGACGTGGAGCCTCGCTACCTTCGTCGACAACCTCAAGCAACTCGAGACGAACGACGTGCCGCGGTTCGAGGTCATGGCCAACTCGATGCTCAAGGCGGCGCAGCCGTTCGCGCACGATTGCAAGCTTGCTGGCAACGGCGGGCCGGTCAGCCTGACGTCGCTCTGGACCTTCAGCTTCGATGTTCAGACCACGAGCGCAGGAGTTACGAGCAGCGCCAGCAGCAGCGGCTCGTTCGAGACCACCGCGGACACGGCCGGGAGCATGGTCGGGACGATCCGCGACCTCCGCGCCACGGACTTCCGTCTCGAGCTCGCAAGCAAGGGAAAGAAGCAGTCGCTGGCGCTACACGTCGGCGCGCCGATCGAGTTCCGGCACACCTACGGTTCGCTCCTCCGTGCGCATATCGTCGTGAGTTCGTCGAGCGATACCGCCTGCCGTGAGGGCTCAGCAGGGACCCTGCTTGTCTCTCTCCAGAATCTGAGCCCTCCGCGCGTCGTCGTGCAGATCTGCGGCCATACCTACCTCGACGGCAAGGGTACGGTCAGGGCGCGAATCCAAACCGCCTGACAGCGGCAGCACCGCGCCGCGAACCGCTCCGGACCATTCTTTTCTCCCTGGACAGAAATCAGGCGGCGCTAGATGCAGCCGTCGTTATCGTCGGGCTCAGTTCCGAGCTCGTCACCGTCGGCATCCGCGGCTCCGGACGACTTGATTGTGACGCCCGCAGCACACCCTGAGGTGTCGCCGCTCCCGCCACCGCCGCTGCCGACCTTCGTCGTCGTGGCTCGCCGCCGCCGCTGCTCGTGAGGACCTTGCCAGCCGACGCCGCAGCCGCCTCGTCGGCGGCCGTAACCGCGACGCCGATGCCGAGGATCCCCTTCATCCCCGCCGCGGCATGCCCGGGCACGGTGCAGAGGAACTCATAGGTGCCGGCCAGCGAGAACTTGACCGTGAGGGTCTGCGACTGCCCGTGCTTCAACGTACGTGTCGACGTCCCGATGCAGAAATTCTTGGCGCCTGCGGCGCTCGGCACCGGAATCGTGCAGATCTTGAAGTTGTGGAACGCGACGCCCAGGTTCGTCACCTTGAACGTGACCGTGCCGACCGGCACGAGGGAGGTCTTCGTCAGCTTGAAGGCAAGCTCGGAAGGCTTACCGGCGATCACCGTGATTACGCTGAGCTTCTGGTTCGTTGCCGACTCGACGGCTACCGAATGACGGACCGAGTGCTCGAGCGCCGCCGGAGCGGACCCGGTGCCAAGCGCGACGAACAGAGCCGCGGTCGCACCCAGACCGCCGAGCGCAGGCAACGCCAAACGCCAACGTAAACGCCTCATTGCTTCTGACCTCCCATGAGCGTCAATCGTACCGGCCTCCCGAGGCGTGACCGCGGGAGGCCGGTATTGGCAGTTCAAGCGCGGTTCTCAGCCGATCTTCTGGAACACCACTTTCGCGCTTCCCTTGTTGTTCGTGACCACAATCGTGTTCAAGCCGGCCTTCGCGGTGGTCGGCACGATCACGTACATGAGGGTGTCCCCCGGGACTGCATATGTGGCGGGATGTCCGGCAACCGTCACCGACGTGACGCCGACGAATCCGCTCCCGATCAGCTTGAGCTTCTTCCCGCTCTTCGCCTGCTGGGGACTGACGGAGGTGAGCGTCGGTGCAGCTTGCGCTACACCGGTGGACTGACACGGGTAGACGACCGGAAGGGGGCTGGCCGTGGCCGACCCCGCCTTGGTTGTGACGACGATCGGGCCAGTCGATGCGCCCGCGCCGGTCACCGCGAAGAGCTGCGTGTCCGAGCCGACGATGATCTGCCCTGCGGGCGCGCCTGCGATCGAAACTCCGACGATACCGCCGTCGTTGACGAACCCGGTTCCGGTGATCGTCACCACGGTGCCGGGGCAGTTGCCGGCGGCCGTTATCACCTGCGGCACTGAAGCTTTCCCGCCGACCCAGCTCGTGATCGTCACCGCGCCGGCTGATGCCGCAGCGATGAGACCGAGCACGATCAGCACTGAAGAGCAAAAGACAACTCTGAGCGACCCCTGGGCCGAACCGATTCGTCTCACGCCAGGATCCTCCCTCCACATCGGCTAGCTACGAGATACCGAATCGCAGAAACGCTGATCGACGAAACCTACCACCCTTGTCGGCGCGCTGCAACGGCCGCTAGGGCGCCGAGAGCAGCTTCACCGAGACAAGCGGGTCAATAGACAGGGAACACGCCCCTGAACGCCTTCCCCGGGTCGGTCGTGCTGTGGTATGGGAACTTGCCTCTGACCAGGAGTGACCGGAAGAAGTGCGCCCTGCGGCCCGGCGACAGCGCGAACTTCTTCCCGAGGAAGTCGAAGCTGTGCGGTTTCTTTCCGCGGTTGATGACGATGAAGTTGGCGAAGTCGCCGCGGAGGACGTACTTCTCGAGGGTCAGGTCACCGCTGCCGCCTGTCGTCGCGCGGAGGATCTCGTAGGCGATGTTCTTGTCCGTGATCACGAAGTAGACCGTCACGTTCTGCGAGGGCGCCGTCGTGCGGTTCCCGGCCAAGGACGCTGACGAGCAGAGAAGGGCGAGCCCTAGAGTGGCCGCTCCTAGCGTTGCGAGTCGTCGAGCGCGAAGCACCGACACCGAACCTCCTCGAAACCGATCGCCTTTGTCGTCCGGCCAAGTCCTCCGAAACAAGATCTCACAGCAAATCCTTCGAGCTGACGACACCGTGCTTGAAGCAGAGATTGTAGAGATTCTCCGGCATGTTGTTGCGCGTCGGGTCCGGCACGTCCGCCCACTCGTAGCAATCGTTCTTCAGGCTGTCGGTGTAGTGCTGGTAGGGGTTCTTCGGCCAGCGCGCGAGCACCGCCCCTCTCGGATCGCCGATGCGCGTTCCCTGCCAGAGACGTACGAAGTCGGCGTGGGTGAGTTGCTTCGACCCACCGCCGCCCGAGAGTTTCAGCGTCACTCCGGCCACTATCGCGACGATGGCGACGACGGGTACGCCGATCAGGAGCCACCACCGGTTCCTCCTCATGGCTTCGACGCTGTCGAGGAGCGCTGAGCCGGCGCTGAGCTTGGGAGGAGTCTCAGGTCACCGCTCATCAGCACCTGACAGCGCGCGCCCGGATTGGAGAAGGCGTTGCCGGCGTGTGCCACGAGGAGCTCGTGACTCTTCCGTGCCTGCTGGGGCCCGTAGCGCGAGAGCAGCGTCGTGTCGATCGTGAACGGAACGACGCTTCGCCCGTTCGCGCTGAGCTGGCCGCTGGGCAGCACCGGATGGGCAGCACCGAGATGAAAGGTGTCCCGACTGGAATCCTTGGTGATCGTCATGTTGAGCCACGTGTAGTCCTCTCCTCCCAGATACGGGATCCAGAAGACGTAGACCTTGAATGTCTCGGGGTTGCTCGACACGAGGTGAACCCTGCACGCAGCCGGGACCTCCTGGACGCCTCCCGAGATCGCGAGGAGCTGCAGCGGGATGTTCGACCCATGGAGAGCATCCAACGCAGCTTGAGCCGCGCCTCGATCTGCGGACGTAAGTCCCCCCGCATCGCGCGGGGCGGTCCCCCCGCAGCCCGCAAGGACCGCGATTCCTGCGACCACCGCGGCGCACGCTGCCGTGACGGTGTTCAGCTGCCTCACTCGCACCGACTGCCTGTCATTTCGAGTACGACGGGATGACCTTGAGGACTGGAGTCGCAGCAAGCACCCTGGCGGCCCCGGAGAGATTGGTTGTCTTGTCCAATACGAACGAGATCGTCATCGACCCTCCATCGCCTGCGCAGGTGCAGCTGGGGGGTTTCAGGGCAACTTTCTCGCACAGGATGTTGGGGTACAAGACAACTGTCTTGAACTGGTTGCCGCCAAACCCGGTCAAGCCTGAGCTCGTGCAATGACCGGAACTGCTGCCGATGACTCGCAGGATCCGAACCCCGGTGGGTGCATACCACTCGAGCGAGTTGATGTAGCCCATATTGGAGGCGTTCGTGAGCGTGAGTACGTAACGGTGATTGCCGCTGAGAGACGACAGCACCGCGCTGATCCAGGTTTGGTTTGGAGAGTCGGGCTCGTTCAAGATCAGGTTTCCCCGGTAGATGAGATGCGGCTTGGGGACGGTGAGCGGGGCATATTCACCGGTCGTGGGGAGAGGGGCTGCTCCCTTCGTGCCGCTGCCTCGTCCGATCAGCGCGAACGCAACAACGACGCCACCCACCGCGAGAACGAAGAGGCCCACCACGGCGAGTTTTTGCATACGCCAAGCCTCGCGGGACCTCACGCCGCCATGGTACCGCCGCCCTGAGCGCTGCTTGCCACGGCTGATTCGCGGCTATCGTATATTGGTCGTGTCCACCGTATACCGTCGTGGTCTTCACGCCGCCGGGACTGGTTGCTGCGCGACCAACCGGCGCCTGATCCTGTCTCGCGGTTTCCGGCGATGATCAGGTTACTAGGGCTCGCCGCCCTGCTCGGCTGCCTTTGCGGTGCCGTCACGGCGCCGCGCGGACTGGCAGCAGGAGGCCGGAGCCTCACGGTCTACAGCGTTGCGACCGGCGTTCAGTTCATCAACACGGCGGACGACCGGGCGCGAGGGGCGGTCAACAACCCTTTCAACAGCTCGACAGATAAGCTCAAGCCGAGGACCGTGGATACCGGGAACGGTCCGTTTCCCGGTGATGTCGTGGTCTACAGCCTCGATCTCTATACAGGGGCGACGCTCCGCAGAAGCGCCGGCTCAGCCGTGTACACCTGCTATTTCAACTACGCGAGGCATGCCTTGTGCCAGGCCTACTACATTCTGAAGGGCGCCGGGACGATCGTGGCCTCGGGCCCGATCGACTTCGAGCTGAAGGGCTTCACGATCGTGGTCACGGGCGGTACCAAAAAGTATCTCGGCGCCAGGGGCGAAGCGGTAGTCGTCCCCGCGGCGAGAAAAGCTCAGCGCCTCGACTTCCGGCTGCTCACGTGACCGCGGCGATGCGAAGCGGCCTGGTCGCCATTCTCGCGGCACTCGCCGTCACGGCACCCAGTGCCGGCAGCAGAGCGCGATCGGCGACGCCGAAGGAAAATCTGACGGTGTACGCCGTTCCGACGACCGTGCAGTTCATGAATCACGCAGACGACAGGCTTAGAGGGATGACCACCAATCCGTTCGCGTCGGCGGCAAACGGGCAAGTGATCGCCTCGGGTGCCAATGAGAAAAAGGCCGGCCCGTTTCCAGGCGACGACGTGCTCTACAGCTTTCAGCTGTACACGAAACCGACGCAAGGGAAGCGTCTCGGGTCAGCCATCTTCACCTGCTACTACAACTTCGGCAAGCAGGCCATCTGCGATACCTACTTCGACCTCGACGGCGGGTTGATCCTGGGATCGGGATCCGTCGTGCTCGGCAATCCTCGGTTCGTGCTCAGCATCACCGGCGGGACGCGGACCTACCTCGGGGCACTCGGACAGGTGACGTCGTTGCCCGCCCCCAAGGAAGCGCAACGGTACGACCTGCAGCTGATCGGCCTCGGAAAATGAGGCCGAAGCTCCAGCTGTACCTCGTCGCGGCGGCACTCGCCGCGTTCGTGTGCGCTTCGACGCCGGCGTCGGGGGCGCGAACCCGCTCGCTCATCGTCTACGCCAAGGCGGCGCAGTTCCAATTCGTCAACCATGCTGATGACCGCGCTCGCGGGACGATCAAGAACCCGTTCAACGCGGACACGAAGCTGCCGCCGCCCCCGACAGCGAACACCGGGAAAAAAGGAACTCGACCTGGCGACAACGCGCTCTTCCGTCTAAAGGTCTACGCCGACCTCGAGCTCACGAAGCGCGTCGGTTCCGCCGTCTACTCGTGCACTTTCAACTTTGCGCAACAGGCGATGTGCGAGGCCCAGTTCGACCTGAACAACGGCAGCATGACGGGCTCCGGGCCCGCCGACCTCTTGACCGGTCAATTCACGCTTGCGGTGATCGGCGGGACCGGCGCCTACCTCGGAGCGCGCGGTCAGTTGACCTCAGGTTTCGCCGCACGTAAGAACACGATACGGATTGACTTCCTGCTTCTCGCTTAGCCCCTGAAGGGAGGTGTGGGGGGGAGCCCTGACGGGCTCCCCCCCACACGCCTCAGAGTGAGAACACCGTCAGCTGATCGCGCTGCCCGGTCGGGGTGGCACCGGGGGTGCCGGCAATTGCCACGCCGTGGTAGCTCGCGAGGTACTGCTTCCCCTTGTACATGTAGGTGACCGTCGGAGAGATGGCCGTGTCGTTCGGGATGCCCCACACCCAGAGGATCTTGCCCGTGGTGGCGTCGAAGGCGTCGAGCTGCGCCCCCGGCGTCAGGAGCGTCTGAGCGCCCTGCTGCGTGGTTCCCTGGTTCGCCAGGTTGGTCTGGTCGAGCCGGCCTTTGAACCAGGTGAACACCACGTTGCCGGCAGTCGCAAGGGAGCCGCTGTAGCAAGACCCCAGGCCGTTGGCCTGCCCGTCGAACTGCCAGAGCATCGTGTTGTTCGTCATGTTGATCGCGCTCATGAAGCCCTGGAGCCCATTCGTCACAGGGGCACCGATCGTCGAGACGTTCGGTGAGGTCCCCTGGTTCGTGTGAGCGCCCGACTCGTTCATCAGACACGCGTAATACGTATGCGTGGCCGGGCTGTACGCCGATGGCGGATAGCCGAAAATGCCGCCTCCACCGGCGCCGCCGTACACAAGGTATTGCTGGGCGCTGTACGCAGCGGACTCCGGAGCGCCGAGGATCGGGAGGTTATTCGACAGGTTGTTGACCTGCGTCGGGCTGGCGACCGGATTGCCCAAACCTGTCCCGTACTCGTCCACCAGCGGGTTGCCGGGCCAGCCGCATTGCGCCAGGCCGGCCGGCGTGTAGTCGACGACCGCCATGCAGAACGAGGCGCCGGTCGGGAACGGCTGCGTCGCATAAAGGTTGTTCTGCGCGATGCCGTGCCCCGACGGATCGTACGTCGGCGTCTCGGTGATCTTGAAGTGCGGCACCTGCGAGCCGTTGCGGGCGTTCAGCACATAGAAGAACCCGCCCTTGCTTCCTTCTGCGACCACGGGGGTCTGCTTGCCGTCGATCGGGACCCGAAGCACCATTGTCGGGTGCGGATCATCGAAATCGAGCTGGTCGTGGTGAGTGGTCTGGAAGAACCAATTCAGCGCGCCGGTCTTCCAGTCGACGGCCATGATCGATTCGGTCCACAGATCCTTCCCGGGCGCCCGGTTCGTCTCCGGGAACGGGTTGCCGGTGCCGTAGAACACCGTGCCGAGCTGAGGATCGACCGATGGGATCGACCAGTCGGCTGCCCCGCCGGTAGCGGCCTCAGCCGGGTTGCCCCAGGAGAGGATGTACGGGACCTGGGTCGGATCCGGCAGGTTCCACGACCGCCAGAGCAACTTGCCCGTCTTCGCGTCGAACGCGTCCAGATGCCCACGGAACGGGCTCTCGCCGCCGTTCGGCGCCGACAGGACGATGCCGTTCGTGCCCTTGATGTCGTAGAACTGGGTGAACGGAGCCGACTCGGCACCCGTCACGTCGCCATAGGTGCCTGCCCCAATGACCGAGGTCGTCCAGACCGGAGCGCCCGTCTTCGCGTTCAGCGCGACGATCGAACCGTCCTGCTGGCCGGCGTAGATGAGGTTGAGCGTCGGGCTGTACGACTCGTCCCGAGTGTTGTCTACCCGTAGCCGCTGGCCGAGCTGCGTGAGCTGCGGGCTCGAGGGCCCGGCGTAATTCCAGGCGATCTGCCCGGTATCGGGTGCCATGGCAGCGACGCCCTGGATGTAAGCCTGGTAAAGCAGGTTGTTCGGGCAGCACACCGGCTGACCCTCGGGGCTGAACTGAATGTCCGGGGTGTTGAACTGCTGGTTCCAGACGACGTGCAGGTTCTGGACGTTGCCCGCATTGATCTGCCCGAGCGTCGAGAAGCGCGAGTTCGACTCATCGCCCTCGCCGCTCGTCCAATTCACACCGGCGGCGGTTACGCCCGAAGGCAACCACGAGGCCGTTGTCGCGTTTCGCGAGGCGCCTGCCAACCCGACGACGATCGCTCCGACGAGTATGGCGGCGGCGGCGAGAAGCGGGTACTTACGCATCCTGCGACTCCCTCCCTTGGATTCAGGACTACCCACCGGCTTGGAGAGCATCCCTCCGATGCGGCGATCATAACCATTCCGGTACTCGGCAACAAGAGCGGGCACCGCGCGGCCGGCGTTCGGTCAGTACAGCGGAGGGCCCTGCGGCGTGAGGTAGCAGCGCCCAGCCTTGTAGGCTCGGTACTCGTCAGTCAGCCAGACGGCCCTCCACGTGTTCGCCTGCTTGAGCCAGAACGTGTACAACGACGCGAGCTGGAGCCCTCTGATACCCGGTGTCGTGAACTGGACGTCCAGCTCGATCTCCTGCACGTTCCGGCGGCCGATGAGCGAAAGGTCCACCGGCAACTCGGTCGCGTTCGCGACGGAGACCTTCTTGATCGTGACGCTGCGTGGAGCGGTCGGATGCGAGCCCTGGCACCTGTTCCACTGCGAGTGCGAGACCGCGTGCTGGTAGCTCGGATGGAGATAACCCCAGACCTGGTCGTACTGATGCGCAAATGAGGCCTTCGCAATGTTCTTCGCGAGCTGGGCCGCAACACTCGGCCACTCCGTCGAGCCGAGGGGCTCCACCCCATTCGCCACCGTCGGCGGCCTGTTCTTCGCATCGGCGGCCCCGCTCAGCCCTCCCACGGACAGCCCGGACACGACCAGGACCAGCAAAAGCAGGGCTTTCATCGGTTTCACCGTCTCGGGCGACCTCGGCGAGGATGATAGCGGCGCGGAACTCATCGCCTACGTCTGCCGGAGCTCGAGCATCAGCCCGCCGTTCCTCGCGAGCGTCGCGTAGACCGTCACGACGCAGGTCGGCGGCTTCGCGGAGGGCAGCGTGAGCGTGACCGTGGTCGCGGCACGAATGAAAACCTGCCCTGACCTCAGATTCGTCGCGAGGTGGACAGCCGGGTCGGCTTTGTTGGCCTTCTGGCAGACAACCGACCATTGCACCTTCACCCTTTGCTCCGGCACTGGGACGACGCTGGCCGAGATCGTCCTCGGTGAGACCGCCTTGCCCTGTGCGTACCAGAGGTTGGTGCCCTTCAGCCGAGCGCCGTGGCCGATCACCTTGCTCGTACCCGTCGCTGCCGGCGCCCCGACCACGAGCGCACCCGAGAGTAGAGCTACCGCAAAGCCGGTCGACGGCCGGCGCGTTCGATTCACCTGTGCGTTGCCGCGTAGACGAACGCGGCGATGTCCTGAATGTCGGCCTTCGGAACCTCGCCGTGCAGGCCGCCGTAGCCCGGCATCCCCGTCGGCCAGCGCTTCGACGGCTTGCTGCCCTTCGTGACGAACTCGACGATCTTGGCGTAGCCGGGCTTCGCCTGGTCGAGGTTCCGACCGTCGCGTCCCTTACTACTGGCAGCCTTCAAGGTGTGGCACGACCCGCAGAAGAGCCCAGCCCGTAAGAAAAGCGTCTTACCCGTGGCCGCGTTGCCGGGCGGTGAGCCCGAGGCTGCGACGACAGGCACGCCAACCACCAAAGATGCTGTTGCGGCCAGAGCCGCGAGCTGAACCGCCGTCCTGGGATCCATCCGCGAGAGCCTACCCGTGACGCACGGTGGCGCTCGGCCACGGAACAGGACATCCGTACTTGTACGCCGCCTGCGCTTCGGATAGTTTCATGGGGCGAATGCGCACCGAGAGGTCATCCCTCCCGTTGCGGCGAGCTGGCTCATTTCTGGTTGCCGCCGTGCTGCTCTCGGTAGGAGTTCACGCCGCGGCGGCCTCGACGCGCGCCGTCGATACGGCACGTGCCGTGGCGGTCGACCCCAACACGCTCGGGCGAGGTGCCGGCGACGCGGTCGCGGTCGTGAGCTGGGTCAGCCCGGGCCTCTATCAGCTCGACGTTCAGAACACGAGCGGCATCGGCTACATCAACACCTTCAGCTGGGTCCCTCCTCTCGGTCTGACCATCACCGCGGTGACGAGCACCGAGGGTGGCAAGTGCTCGCTCGTGAGCGGCAACATCGAGTGCAACGGAAATATCCGTCCGCCGAACTGCACGTGCCAGGCGGGCGGAGACCTGACCGTTAGATTCACCGCCACCGGCCTCGATCCGACCTTCGCCAACGGGTACTGGACCTACCACGGGATGGTCGGCGCCTACCTCACCATCGAGCGGATGACGCCGGTTCCGTACCACATCCCCTCGGCGCTGCCGAAGTACGGTGCGGACCTGCCGCTCTGCAAGAAGGGGCAGAAGAGCACCAAGGCTTCACCCTGCGTCTGACGCCCAGACCGCACGGCTCCGACGCCAGCCACGCATTCTCGGGACGGACGATCACGGCGGTTGCCGTCGCGCTCGGCTCCATGGTCGCGGTCGCCGGATGCGGTGGCTCCAGGGCCGGTAGCGACTGGCCGCTGCCGAACCTCAATCTCGCCTCGACCCGCGCGCTCACCGACAGCGGCATCGACCGCGACAACGTCGCCGCCCTTCGCGTCTCCTGGCGCTTCCGCTTCCGTGCTCCACCGGGTACGAGCGGAGCCTTTACGGCAACTCCGGTCGTGGCCGGTCAGTCCGTATACGTGCAGGACATGCGGAGCAACGTCTATGCGCTCGACCTCAACACCGGGAAGGTGCTCTGGCGGCGCCTGTTCGGTGACAGGAACCCCGGCCCGAACGGCCTCGCCGTCAGCGGCGGGCGGGTATATGGCGCGACCGATGCGAGCGCCTTCGCGCTCGACGCGAAGACCGGGCGTCCGCTCTGGCGGCGCTTCCTCGTCACGCCGACGGCGCGCTATGTCGACATGGCCCCGCAGATTGCGAACGGGCTGGTGTATCTGAGCACGATCGGGCTCCCGCCAAACGGCCGCGGAACCCTCTTTGCGCTTGACGCCGACACTGGATCGATCCGCTGGCAGTTGTCGACGATCAGAGGCGCCTGGCACGTACCGAGCGAGGCCGGCGGCGGCGGGGCGTGGCAGACGCCCAGCGTCGTAGGCGGCGACGTTTTCTGGGGGATTGCGAATCCCTATCCGTACGGGGGCAGTCGCGCCTATCCGAACGGCGGCGCGCATGCCGGCGCCGACCTCTTCACGGATTCGCTCGTCGTGGTGAACGCACACACGGGCAAGATCGCTTGGTACGACCAGGTGACGCGGCATGACGTGCGCGACTACGACTTCCAGGCTCCGCCGATCATCGGATCTGTAGCCGGCCGCTCGGTCGTGTTCGGCGCGGGCAAGGCCGGTCTCGTCGTCGCCTGGGACCGGTCGACCCACGAGCGCCTCTGGCAGACCGAGGTGGGCATCCACCGCAACGACCGCGGGCCATTGCCGCTACGGTCCGTGTCGGTCTGCCCCGGACTGCTCGGAGGTGTCGAGACACCGATGGCGAGCGCCGGCGGCCGACTCTACGTTCCGGTTGTCAATCTCTGCATGCGCGGAAGCTCAGTCGGCTACGAGCAGCTCGACCACGTCAATGTTTCACGGCGCGGCCGAGGCGAGCTGGTCGCCCTCGATGCCGCGACCGGCCGGAGAATCTGGACGTTGCGCCTTCCACAACCCGACTTCGGGTGCGCAACGGCGGCGAACGGCGTCGTCTTCACCTCGACGCTCGACGGGAAGGTGTACGGCGTCGACTCCGGCGATGGTCGCGTCCTGTGGAGCGCGACCCTGGGAGCGGGCGTCAACGCCTGCCCGGCGCTCGCGTCGCGCTTCCTGCTCGTGGGAGCGGGCGTTCCGATGGGCCGCCGAGATCAGGTCGAGCTGACCGCGTTCGCGACGAGCTCAACCGGGTAGCTTGACTGTTGCAAGCGCTCGCGGAACGTCATCGGCGAGCGACTTCGGGTAGACGGAAGGGTCGACCTTGCCGCCCGGCTTGGCTTCCGCCGTGGAGAAGAACTGGCGATCGGACTCCCAGAACGTCGCAACACTGCCGCGAGCCGATGACGGAAGGACGAGTACGAATCTGCCGTTCGCGTCCGGCCACGTCGCGCTCAGCGGCTTGATCACGCCTCCCCGCCCCACAACGCCGACGACGAGGCCTCGGTAGATCGCACCCCCGACTGCCTGGGGATTGAGCGACGTCTTGACGAGCGTGGCCCCTGGATTCGCCGGAAGCTGGATGTCGAGCCTCGCGCTCTTCAGCGCCGAGAAGTTGACCGAGTCGACAATCGGCTCGGTATAGGCGTTCGCCCCGACGGAGACAGCGACCGTCATCGGAACCGGGTCGTCGCCTTCCTGATCCGCAGCGACGAGAAAGGACGTGTACTTCCCGTTGGCTCCCGTCGGACGCGAGAATGTCCAGAATTTGTGGTCGGCAGTTCGAGTGGTGACGATCGCGCCCTTCACCGGGCTCCCACTCGGATCCGTAACCGTGCCGGTCAGCTCGTAGCTGTACAGCTGGGCCGGATGGGGTGCGAGCCCCTTTGCGTAGCTGATGCGGCCGGACACTACGATCGTTCCCTCGGGCCCGGACCGAGTGGACACGTCCGAGATCGAATACCCGACGCTGATCCCGCTCTTCGCCGCCAGCACCTCCTGCTGCTCGGCCGCGGTCAAAGCACGCCCGTCAACCGTTGCGCCCGTTGCGCTCATGACCTTCACGACGTGCCGCGCGGGCATGGTGTTGTCGGCCGGGTAGGTGAACATGCCGCCCTTGTCGGTAGCAGGGGCAACCCAACCGTTGACACTCACGGCAACTCCGGCGACCGGCTTGCCGGCAAGCATGACGTGGCCCTCCACGTCCTGGGTGTTCGACGTGTTCGGGTCCCAGGCCTGGATCAGCACCGGCCCGGGCGTGACGATCCTCGCCGAACCTGCCCTTCGCCCTGCTGTTTTCTTGGCTGTTGAGGTCGCGGCTGCACGAGCGTGGAAGCCGGTGTTCAGCTGCAACTCGGGCAACGCCGGGCTCGTCGACTGCGACGAGCTGCCACCGAGGCCAAAAACCTGAAGCTGGCTTGCGACGGTGCCGCCGTTCGACGAGGTCGTCGTTCCGCCGACGGTGATCGCGACGAACTCGACGCCGTTGACCGAATAGATCGACGCGCCCGACGCGATCTGGGCCCCGGTCTGGAACTTCCACAGGACGTTTCCCGTCTTGGCGTCAAACGCCCTCAGGTTGCCGTCGCCTCCGCCGGCGAAGCCGACACCCGAGGCGGTCGTCGTTACCCCGCCGCGCTCAGGCTGCGGGGTGTTGAACTTCCAGACGACCTTTCCGGTGGCTACGTCGATTGCGCTCACAGAGCCGTAGTCCTTCCAGCCCGACTTGAGATACGAGCCGAAGTCACCGTTGGCAAGCCCGAGGAACGTGTTGCCGAGTAGGAGCTGCTGGATCTGCTCCTGCGCCGGGGTCTGCTGTTGCAGCACCGAGGCGGTTTCAGCCGCGGCGTTGTACACGTAGTTCGTCTCCGGGTCGTAGGAGGCCGGCGAGTAGTTGAATCCGCCGAGGGAGGACGGGTACACCGCCACCGGCGTGCCCGGCACGAGCGCCGGGTGCTCGACGTTGTCCAGCACCTTAATCCGCTGGTAGATCGGGGCCCCCGTTGCAGCGTCGTAGGCGAACCACATTCCCTCCATCGTCGCGACCGAGACGATCCGCCGGCTCTTCCCGCCGATCTTGGCCGTGTACACGAGCGGCGGCTGGGACGTGTCATACGCCCACTCGTTGAACGCAAGCTGCTGCTGCCACCACTTCAGCTTCCCGGTGGCGAGATCCACGGCGATCAGCGAGTCCTCGCGCGGATCTGAGCCGGGCCGGAGCGATGGGTAGTAAGCCGGCGTCGCTCCCGCCGTACCGAAGTAGAGCGTGTTGGTCGTCACATCGACGGTTTCCGGAGTCCAGTTCGTGGCGCCCCCAACGAGCAGGGCTTTGCTTCGCCACTCGGTGCCCGTCGGCGGAATCGTCCAGAACGGATTCGCCCAGGCCGGGGTCAGATCCGTGTGGTACGCCATCACGAAGCCACGGACGCCGTAGTCGGAGCCGGCGGCCCCGATCACCACGGTGTGATTCGCGCAGATCGGGGCGCTCGTCTCGGAGTATCCGTAGTTCGAGTACGCCCCGGGGACTGCGCGTGCAATCGGGACCCGGGCGAGCTGCGAGCCCGTCGACGGGTCGAGCGCCACGATCGTCATGTCCAGCGTGAGCAGGAAGAGCTTGCCGTCGCAGTAGGTGACGCCGCGGTTGGCGACGATCCCGTAGTTCTTGAAGGTTCCGACGTTGTACGGGGCGTATTGCCAGATCAACGAGCCGGTAACGCCGTTCACGGCGAACACCTGGTCGTCGCCGGAGGTGATGTAGATCGTGCCGTTGACGACGATCGGGTACGACTGCTGTCCCTTCTTGATTCCCGGCTCGGCCTTGTTCAGGTCGAAGGTGAAGACGCGGCCGAGCTGCGAGGCGTTGTCCGGCGTGATCTGCGTCAGCGGTGAATACCGGTTCTCGTTGGGCGTGTTCCCGAAGTCGAGCCAGTTGACAGGCGGCGCGTCGCTACGGTGCGCTGCCGACGCGCCGTTCAACACGCTCAAAGCGACGAGGGCAAGGAGCCCGGCCGCCCGCGCAAGTGTTAGGCGGGGGGACAAGATTCGCGTAGCGCCATCATAGGGGATCCGGGCCGAAAATCGAAGAGCGGTTGCCGGAATGTCGGCCGCCGATTGCCCGGCATGGGCGCTAGGGTTCGCGCCAGCGTGACGTCACAGGCTCCGACGCAACCAGGCGAAAACGACTTGCTCGCCGCCGCCGAGATCGCGCAGCGATTGATCGACAACCTCGAGAAGGTCGTACACGGTAAGAGCGAGGAGATCGACCTCGTGCTGTCCGCGCTCGTCGCGGGCGGCCACGTGCTACTCGAGGACGTACCGGGAACCGCGAAGACGATCCTGGCCCGCGCGATCGCGGCGAGCGTCGACGGGATCGAGTTCTCAAGGATCCAGTGCACACCCGACCTCCAGCCGACCGACGTCACCGGGCTCTCGATCTTCGACCAGCAGAGCCGATCGTTCGTGTTCCAACCGGGGCCGCTGTTCGCGAATGTGCTGCTGGTGGACGAGATCAATCGTGCGACGCCCAAGACGCAGTCGGCGATGCTCGAGGCGATGGCCGAGCACCAGGTAACTGCTGACGGTGTCACGCGCCCGCTTCCAGATCCGTTCCTCCTGATCGCGACCGAGAACCCAATCGAGTACGAGGGAACTTTTCCGCTGCCCGAAGCACAACTCGACCGGTTCTTCGTGCGCGCAACGCTCGGCTATCCCGGTGAGGACGCGGAGCTTCAAGTGGTGCGCGAGCAGCACCACGGGCACCCGCTCGACACTTTGGCGCCCGTTCTGAGCCTGGGTGAATTCGTCGGGTTGCGTCGCGCATGCGAGGACATCTATCTGGACGAACTCCTCGAGGAATGGATCGTCAAGCTCGTCCGCAGCACACGTGCCCTCGAACAGGTCGAAGTCGGCTCGTCGGTGCGAGGCTCACTCGCACTCGCGAAGACCGCGCGAGCCTGGGCGCTCCTCCACAAACGCGACCACGTTCTCCCCGCGGACGTCGTGACGCTCTTCATCCCGGTGCTGGGCCATCGGCTCGTGCTCAGATCGGCGTTTCTCGCCGAGACACGTGATCTGTCCTACGGCGCGGCGCTCGAGCTCTTGCGCGACCTCTGCCTCGAACGTGTGCCGCCACCGCGTCCGAACTGGACGGTCACGGGTTCGAGTCCTGCCTAGGGGCAAACCGTGGAGCTTGCCGGCCGCACTGTCTTCCCACTCGTCCCCAGGTACCGAATCACCGGGTTTCCGTTCGGCTCGGTCCGAAGCACGAGGCGAGGACGCGGAAGCGATCTTGCGGGGTTTCGTCCGTACGTTCCCGGGGATCCAATCTCGACGATCGACTGGCGCGCGAGCGCTCGGCTCTCGTCCGCTCGTGCGGATGACGTGTTCGTCGTCCGAGAGCGTTTCGCCGATGAGGCGCCGTCTGTCGTCGTCATCCTCGATCGGCGGCCCTCGATGGGCCTCTACCCCGACTGGTCGCCGTGGCTCGCAAAGCCGCGGGCCGCCCGTGTGGCGGCCGAGGCCATCGTCACGAGCGCGATCGCAGCGCGCGGCGCCGTCGGGTATCTCGACAGCGCTTCGCCACGGGGCGGGAGCGCCCGGCCATTCTGGATCTCGCCGCGCGGCCGGTCTCCCCTTGAGCTGATCGAGGCGCGCGTCCGTACGGCTCGCTTCGACGCAGACGGCGACTCGCTCTTGCGCGGCATCGAATTCCTCGCCCGCTCTGCCAGCTCTCTCGGGCCGGGATCGTTCGTCTTCGTGGTCTCCGACTTCCTGGACAGGCAACCGGACACGCTGTGGCTCACAGGGCTCGCACGGCGTTGGGAATTCGTGCCTGTGGTGATCCAGGATCCGGTCTGGGAGCAGAGCTTCCCGTCAGTCGGCCCCGTCGTGCTACCGGTCGCCGACCCGCGCGACGGCGCCATTCTCGAGGTGCGGTTCAAGCGGTCGGAGGCTCGGGCCGAGCGGAAGCGCCGCGAGGTAGCCCGGTCGGACTTGCTCAGATCGTTGGCGTCGCTCGGGCTCGATCCCGTACTCATCGACCGGAGCGAGCCGGACAGCGTCCACCAGGCGTTCTTGCAGTGGGCGGAACGCCGGCGGCGGCTCTGGATGCGCAGATGAGGAGGATCGCCGGTGTCGCGGCTGTGTTCGCGGTCTGCGCCTGGGTCGGCGTGCGCGCCGAGGCCCGCATCGGCACAGCCCCCGTCAAACCCCTTCGGGCGGTCGCGGCGCTCAACTCCGTTTCAGTGCTCTACGGCGACCCGGTTACGGCCCAGGTCGAAGTCGACTACGACCCGCGGACGGTCTCGCCCGCCACCATCCGCGTCCGGCCCAGCTTCGTTCCCTACGTGGTGAGCTCGCCTCCCGTCGTCGAAAGTCGGGACGCCGGTGCTGTTCGCTTCCGCTACTCGCTCCTCTGCGTCACGGACGGCTGCCTCCCGACGAGAGGCGCACGCGTCCTGCACCTCGAGCCCGTGACGGTCACCGGGCTGGCGGGCACCCGTACGCTGACGGCGACGGCGGCGTGGCCGACGCTCCGTATCTACTCCAGGCTGAGCCCCTCCGACCTGACGCGAATCCGCTTCCGGAGGCCGATCTCCCCGCCGTCTCCCGCGTACCGCTTGGCTCCCGGACCGCTGGCCGCCGGATTGATCGGCGCTGCAGCGCTCTTCACTCTCGCCGCCATGATTCTCGCCCTCGCTGCCCTCACCGGGCGCGTCCGGCGTGCGCGAGCCACGAGCCTCCCACCCCTGGAGCTCGCGATCGCTTACGTTCGAGATTCGGCAAGGAGACCGGAACCTGACCGGCGACGCGCGCTCGGTTTCCTGGCCGACGCCGTTGACGACCGGGATGACTCGACCCTCGCGGCCGCAGCCTCCGACACGGCGTGGTCGAAGTCGCCCCCGACGCCGGCGGCGGCCGAAAAGCTCGCCGATCGCGCAGGGGGCCTCGACGGGGGAACGGAATGAAAGCCATTCCCGTCCCCGGAGCAGGCGGCTTCTCGCGGATCGCGAGACGGACCACTCTGGTCCGAGGCGCACTCGCACTCTCTGTGATCCTGCTCGTGCTCCTCGTCGCCGCGACGAGCAGGCATCCCGGAGTCCGCGAACCGAGCTCACTCCCGGTCCGTTCCGGAGACATGATCGTGCTCGACCTCTCTGCGAGCATCTCGTCCGACACGTTCAGCCGGATCGGCGAGACGCTGCGGAAGCTCGTCGCGACGGGCGGTCGTTACGGGCTCGTCGTCTTCTCGAGCGTTCCGTACGAGGCGCTGCCCCCTGGGACGCCGGCCTCGGCGCTCCAGCCACTGATCCGTTACTTCACGGTTCCGGCGGCAACGAACACGGCCGCCGCGTTACCGATGAATCCCTGGACGCTCTCGTTCAGCCGCGGCACGCGGATCTCAGCCGGCCTCGACCTCGCTCACCGGATCCTCGTCGCGGACCACCTTTCGCGATCGCGAGTCGTCCTGATCAGCGATCTCGCAGACGATCCCGAAGACATTCAGCGCCTCAACCAGGTCACGACCGCCGAATACGGTCGCGGCCGTACGCCGCTCGGAGTCGTCGCGTTGAACGCGACGCCGAGTGACGAGGCGTTCTTCGCGCGCATCGCCGGCGCGGCAATCAGCGACGCGACGGCCGCCCCGGCGAAACCGGCGCCACCGCCGAGGATTCCGCCGAGCGCTCTGCCGATCGCGCTCGTCGTATCGATCGTCGCGACCCTGTTCGCACTCTCGTTCTACGACCTCTGGTCGGCACGGTTGCGATGGGGCACCGTGGGCGAGAGCTGATGAGTGCTCCTCGCATCGCCGCCGCTGCTGCATTCCTCGCGGCGGCTGCGATCCTGGCCGTGTTGGCGTCTGACGTGATCAGCTCGCGTGACGCGATCCGGACGGGAGACAGCGAGTTCGCGCTTCGCCCCGCAAACGCGGAGTGGAAGGCAGGCACCGTCTTGCCTTCGAACGTCGCACGCGATCTGCTGGGGCTCGATGTTCCCCTTCGATTTCGAAGCGCCGAACAGAGCTTCGCGGCGGTCCAGACCGCGGGACAGGGCTATGACAACGGATTGTCCGAAGCACTGACCCGGGGTGAGCTCGAGTCCGAGCTCGCCCAACTAGCAGAGAGCCGCGATCACGTCATAGCCTCCGAGGCACTCAACTTGCTCGGGATCCTAGCTTTTGCCGACTCGACGCCGACCGGGCCGGCCGCTCCGGCACCTATCGACCAGAGCGTCGCCGACTTCCAAGCGGCGATCCGCCTCGATTCGACCAACACGGACGCAAAGTTCAACCTCGAGCTTCTGTTGCGCCAACTCCTTGCCAAGGGCATCCGGCCCGGTCCGAGTAACAGTGCGGGCGGGCCTGCAACCGGCAATCGGGGGGCGGGCGGCGGTCTGCCGGGAAGAGGATATTGATCGCCGCGACTCTGACGTTCCTGACGCCACGTGGCGCGCTCCTGGCGTTCACCGCGGCGGTGCCACTCGCGGCGCTTGAGCTTGCGTCGCGACGCGAGCGCCGAGCGCAGGAAGTCCTCCGCCTTCCTTTACCGGGCCGCGGCCGGCGTTGGTACACGACCCTTGCGGTGATCGCGGTCGCCGGATTGCTGGGGGTCGCGGCGGCGCAGCCCGTACTTCGCTCGACGACGTCGATCGGCGTCAGGACGGACGCCGAGGCGCTTTATGTGATCGACATCTCGCGTTCGATGCTGGCCTCTCGAGCGCCGGGAGCGAGCACACGAATTGCACGAGCGCGCGACGACGCCGTCCGGGTTCGTGACGCGCTCATCGACATCCCTTCCGGGGTCGCGACGTTGACCGACCAGGTACTCCCCCACCTGATGCCGGTCGCCGACCGAGAGGCCTTCGACCAGACGGTCCGGCGCACCGTCCAGGTGGATCAGCCACCGCCTGCAACCGACGCCGTGACCGCCACCGACCTCGGCGCGCTCGGCGCACTCGGCACCCAGAGCTTCTTCTCGCCCACAGCGAAGCGACGCGTAGCGATCGTGCTCACCGATGGCGAGTCGCGCCCCTTCGACGTTCGCCAAACGACCCGCGCGCTCGCCCACGCCCCGCAAGTGACGCCGATTTTCATCGATGTCTCCTCGCCGCGAGAGGCAGTGTTCGATCCGGGAGGGCGCGTGGAATCGGCGTATCACCCGGACCCTTCGAGCGGACAGACTCTGGCAGGACTGGCTCAGGCGACGGGGGGTAGGACGTTCCGCACGGACGAGTTGGGCGCGGCCGCGCGCGCGGTCCGCGCAGCGCTCGGGACTGGACCGGAAAAGCTCGGCGCGCTCAGCATCAGCACGCGGGCGCTCGCGCCGTATGCGGCCCTCGCGGCTCTCGTGCCGCTTCTCCTCCTGCTCGCCGAAGGAAGGGTGAAGACCCTGACCGGCGGCCGCGCAAAGCTGACCGCCGCAGACGGACAGGAGCCAGGCCCCCGTCCGTATGCAGCGGTGCAAGCGCCGGGCACTCCGGGCGGTGTCGAGGCCCGGCCGGCACCCGAAGTGAGAGTAGTCGAGTGAAGGCTCCTCGACCAGCCGCTTAACCTTGTGGGGCGAGGTGCCCCTTGCGAACATCGCGGGCCTTTGCGACACTCCCCGACCTGTGGGCGCGGTCCCGAGGGGGCGATCCAGACGGTCCGCGCGGAGCCCAATCCACATAGAAACCGACGAAAGGGAGTTCCGATGACGCGCCGGTCCTTCATGATGATCGTATTCGTTGCCGCCTCAGCGGTCGGCACGGCCCCTGCCGCTCTTGCCCATATCAGTCAAGCGGCCGGAAAGACGGTCACGGTCTCGGCGGGCAAGCCCTCCGAGTTCGCATTCACCCTCTCGACCAAGACCGTTCCGCACGGCACGATCACATTCAAGGTCACTAACGCAAGCGCGTCGGGCCTCGCCCACGATTTCAAGCTTTGCACAACCGCCACGAAGGCGACTTCGGCCGGCGCGCTCGCCAACGCATGCACCGGCAAGGGAACAACGGCGCTCGGGAAGGGCCAGTCGGCGACGCTATCCGTGACCGTCGCGAAGCCCGGGAGCTACGAGTACCTCTGCACCGTGCCCGGCCACGCGGCAGGCGGGATGAAGGGCATCCTGAAAATAACCTAGACGGAGGGCCTGCCAAGAACCCTCCTTCATCGACTCGTCTGCTTTGGCGCCGTCGTAGCCGCCTCACAAACAAACAAAACCGAGCCGGGCTCTTAGAAGAGCCGACGCGCGGATTCGAACCGCGGACCCCTTCAGTACGAGTGTCTGCCGAGACTTTGGTTCAGGAACTGGGTTGGACCTTCCCGTCTCTGGACTTGCCAACGACCCTACTCCGCGTATGTCGCACGGGCTTTGAGCATAAGAAAGACCCTGTTTCCAAGGCCTTTCGAAGTGGAGCGTATCGGGATCGAACCGATGACCTCCAGCTTGCAAAGCTGGCGCTCTCCCAGCTGAGCTAACGCCCCGTACGGGCCGAGTCTAGCTTCCGGGTGCGCTGTTAGGGTCGCGTGGGTGACGGTGGCCGGAGCGCAGGCGGGGGCGGGGCTCCGTGGCCGGCGCGTGCTCTGGGCCGCGATCGCGGCGGCGCTCTTCCTGGGGGCGTGGGTCAGCCTCGACCACGGGTGGTACGCACACGGGCGGATCGTCGACACGCCGATCTACCAGGGCTATGGGCTGCAGATGCGCAACGGCCTTCTGCCGTATCGCGACTTCTCGGTCGAGTATCCGCCCGGGGCGCTGCCGGTGTTCGTGGCACCGACGTACTTCGGGCAGCCGACGGTGCCGTCCGACTACCAACGCTGGTTCGCGCGGCTGATGGCGGCCTGCGGGCTCGCGTGCCTCGCATTCGTCTTGCTCTCGCGGCCCTCGAGGCCGGCGATCATCTTCGTTGCGCTCTCGCCGCTGCTCGTCGGGCAGGTGATGCTGAGCCGGTTCGACCTCTGGCCGGCGGCGTTCGTCGCCGCGGCGGTCGCGGCGTTCCTGCACGACCGGCACCGGCTCGGCTGGCTCGCGCTGGCACTTGCGTTCGTGGCGAAGCTCTATGCCGTCGTGCTCATCCCCCTCGCGATCCTCTGGACGCTGCGGAGGCGGGGGAAGAACGAGCTCGCGAAGGGCATCGCCATCTGGCTCGTCGCCGTCGCGGCTGTCTTCGCGCCGTTCGCGATCGTCGCGCCTCACGGGCTGTGGGACGGCCTCTGGGGGCAGTTCTCGCGGCCGATCCAGGTCGAGAGCCTCGTCGCCTCGCTGCTGACCACCTTCGGGAGCCCGCGCGACGCGGTCTCGCACAACTCGGTCGGGATCGTCGGGTACGGCTGGCTCGCAGCGCTCACGACGACGGTCGAGCTCGCCTGTCTCGTCGCGCTCTGGATCGGGTTCGCCCGAGGCCCCGCCGACGCGGATCGTTTCGTTCGCTATTCGGCTGGGTGTGTCGCGGCCTTCGTCGCGTTCGGCAAGGTGCTCTCACCGCAATACCTGATCTGGCTCGTGCCGCTCGTCCCCCTCGTGCGGGGCCGCCGCGGTCTCGCCGCCTCGGGGCTGCTCGCGCTCGCCATGCTGGTGACGCAGTTCTGGTTCACGTCGGCACGCTATGCCGAGTACATCGGCGGCTACCGGTACGCGCCGCTCGTGCTGAGCCGGAACCTTCTGCTGGTGGCGATCCTCGTCGTCGTCGCCTGGCCGCGGCGGCAAGTGGATCGAATGTGAGACGCATCAAAGGTGAGACGCATCAAAGGCGCCCCCGGTCTCCCGGGAGCGCCCCGTGCGCGACGCGGCCCCTAGGCCGCGCGCGAAAGCCGCTCTTCGTGCCGTGCGCGCTGGATGATCAGGTCGCGATCACCGAAGCGAATCGAGGCACGAACGCTGCGCTGCTCATCCCAGAGCTGCGCGATCTTCTCGTCGAGCTGCTTGTGCTCGGCCGCAAGCTCCGCGTTATGGCCGTCGGACAGCCTGTGCAGCACGTCCGCACGCCGGTCGGAGAGCGAGTCGATTTCCTTTTTGATGTCCTGCAGGTTTCGCATATCTCTTAGAACGCTCCTTACCATCTCGGGATTCCCGTCCTGGGCTCTTCCCTTGGCGACGGCTCCGGGTATGTGGATCCGCGTCTAACTGTAGCACACTTGATAAGGACAGACTTAGATTTTGTTCTGCTTCTGGTTACAATCTTGTACGGGAACAATGAAGATGATCGACTCGTGAGGTGAGACGATCGTGAGGCACACGTAGTTGGACCCGGGCCTCAGAGGCCTGGTTCCCCACTCGCCGTGGAAGGAAACCGCGGGCGGTAACGGTCGCGCGCTAGGCGCCGAGGCCTTCGCGCGCCCGCTCGGCGATCGACGCCATCTCGAGGCGGGCGCCGGTGACGTCGCGCAGAAGCTCCTCGGCGCTCGGGCCCTGGCCCAGCGACCACAGCTCGCGCAGGAGGTCGCCGGCCTCGCGCCGGGCGAACCACTCGTTTCCGAGCTCGGAGCGGAGGTAGTCCCGGAGCTGCGCCTCGAAGGCCCACGACCGGAGGTAGCCGGTGACATAGAACGAGCCGTCGATGTCGTCGAGATAGCTCTCGGGATTGGCCGGGAGCTTCAGCGCGTCGGTCAGCAGCTCCGCGTAACGCGCCCGCATCGACTCGGGGTCGTCCGCCTGGAAGAACTCGATCTCGTAGAGGAGCTTCGCGCTGTAGCGGCGCAGGAAGTACACCGTCGAGACCGCGCCGTCGTAGGTGATCTTCGAGATGTCGGGGACATCGAGGCGGCGGTTCAGCCAGGCGGGCTCGTCGACGAGACGCTCGAAGAGCGCCGCCCAGCCTTCGGTCACAGCCATGTCGCCGAGGCGCTTCGCCTCCATCGGCAGGTCGCCGGAGGTGTTCGCGTAGTGCTCGGTGTGTCCGGCCTCGTGGAAGAGCGCGCGCCAGTCGTCGTGACCGCCGATCGGCTGGATCACGAGCATCACCTTCCCCGGGATCTCGATCGGCGAGCAGAACGCCCGCGGGCTCTTGCCGGGGCGCGACTCGAGGTCGAGGTGGACGTTGCCCTGCGCGCGCAGGTCGATCCCGAGCTCGCCCAGGGTCGCTTCGAGCGCGGGAAGCATCCGATCGGCCGGGTAGCTCGTGTCCAGCTCGGGGGCGCGGAAGAGCCGGGCGACGTCGGAGGGGCGCGCATCGGAGAGGCCGATCCCAAGACGCTCGCGGAAGAGGCGGTCGCCGGCCTGCTCCCACATCCGCTCGGTCTCGTCGAGGAGCGAGGTGCATTGCGCGGCGAGCTCGTCCAGCTCGAAGCCGAAGCGCTTGTACAGCTCGTAGTAGTTCGGCGACCCGAGTCTCGTAACCGCCTCGCGATCGATCCGCGCCGCGTCGAGGTACACCGGGTTCAGGCGCTCGTCGAGCAGCTCGAGCCTGGCGCGCTCGAGCCGCTCGCGCCGGTCGCGGTCGGGCTCGTTCGACATCGCGACCCGGATCATCCGGTAGGGGACCTGCTCGCCGTCCACCGTCGCCTCGAGCTCGGCCTCGACATCGGCGAGCTTCTCGGCGTGCTCGCGGGTGAGGCCGCCGAGAAAGCCCTCGCAGGCGAAGCGCCACAGCTCGGTGGGGCGCGCCTTCGAGCCGCTGCGCCGTGTCGAGCTTCGTCAGCTGCTCGTGCGCCTCGTAGATCTGCTCGAGGTCGAGCGTCTCCTTGTGGCCGGCGAGATGGAGGTAGTACTCCTCGTCGAGCTCCGCGATGAAGCGGTCGGCGTCGTCACGGAACGCGTCGAGCTCGGTGGTGGTCAGGTCAGTCGCCATCGGCTGTCTATCCTAGGCGCCCGTGCACGAGATCAGTCTCACTAGCGAACGCCGCACTCAGTTGATCGACATCACCGACCGGGTCCGGGCCGCTGTCGCGGGCGCGGAGGGGTCGGCAGTTCTCGTCTACGTCCCACACACGACGGCCGCGATCACGATCAACGAGAAGATCGACCCGGACCTCGTCGCCGACCTCGAGCGGGCTTTCGAGAAGGTCGTCGGTGACGACTGGGGCTGGGTTCACGACGACGCCGACGGGCCGAACGGGCCGTCGCACGGCCGCGCCTCCGTTGCGGGCGCGCAGGTGCTGATCCCGCTCAGGGACGGTGAGCCCGCGCTCGGTCGCTACCAGGCGGTCTTCCTGTGCGAGTTCGACGGGCCGAAGGCGCGCTCGATCTACGTGACGGTCCTGCAATAGACGTCTCGCCGCTCCTCGACCTGCGGGTGCGAACGGAGCGGCTCGAGCTTCGGCTGCCGGACGAGGCCGAGCTGCAGGCTCTCGTGGCTGTTGCGGAGGCGGGCGTTCATCCGCCGGAGGAGATGCCGTTCGAGGTCGCCTGGACGGACGGGATCGGGAAGCCGGGCTTCGCCGATGCGTTCACCGGCTTCCATCTGGGCTTGCGGGAGGCCTGGACGCCGGAGGCCTGGTCGCTCGATCTGGGCGTCTTCGCAGACGGCAAGCCGGTGGGCTGTCAGGGCATGAGAGCCGAGCGGTTCATCGAGACGCGCCGCGTCGTGACCGGCTCCTGGCTCGGTCAGCGTTACCAGGGTCACGGCTACGGCACCGAGATGCGGGCCGCCGTGCTCGAGCTGGCCTTCGCGGGCCTCGGGGCCGACGTCGCCGCCTCAGGCCACGCAGAAGGGAACACGCAGTCGATGCGCGTCTCCGAGAAGCTCGGCTACGAAGCCGCCGGCGAGGGGTTCGTCGAGCCGCGGGGATATCCGATTCGCCACTTCACGCTCGAGCTGTCCCGCGATCGCTGGGCCGCGTCGGAGCGAATCCCGGTCGTGCTCGAAGGGCTGGAATCTTCCCTGGCGCTGTTCGGGCTCTAGACGGAGAACCAGCTCGTCTCGATCGGTGCGGTCTTGGCGAACTCGGAGACCCCCAGGAAGCGGATCGACGCGCTCGAAGATCGAGCGGAGCACGTTCATCAGCTCGCGACGCCGGCCGAAGTCACTACGCTGGCCCGATGGCCGCGCCGGTGCAACGGGACGAGGAGCTCGAGCTCCACGTCGACTCGCTCGCTTTTGGCGGGAACGGGGTTGCGCGGCTCGACGGGTTCGTCGTCTTCGTGCGAGCGGGCCTTCCGGGCGACACCGTGCGCGCCCGCGTGACCAAGGTTCAGCGGCGCCACGCCGAGGCGATCACCACCGAGGTGCTGGAGGCGGGCCCGCAGCGGGTGAAGGCGCCATGCGCGCACTACCCGGCCTGCGGCGGCTGCCGGTTCCAGGATCTCGCCTACGACGCGCAGCTCGCCGCCAAGCAGGCGTGGGTCGAGGACTCGCTCCGCCGGATCGCGGGCATCGTCGACCCGCCGGTCGAGTCGATCGTCGCGGCCGAGGAGCTCTTCGGCTACCGCAACAAGATGGAGTACTCCTTCGCGCCCGGCCCGGACGGCGGCCCCCCGATCCTCGGGCTTCACCGCGCCGGCCGCTGGGACGAGGTCCTCGGAATCGACGACTGCCACCTCACGACCGAGCTCGGGAACCGGATCCGGAACACGATCAGAGATTGGGCGCGCGAAGAGCGCCTCCCCGCCTACGACCAGGCGAACCACAAGGGATACCTCAGGCACCTGATCATCCGCGAGGGCCGCAACACGGGCCAGGCCCTCGTGCAGCTCGTGACGCACGAGCGCGAGCGCTTCGACCGCGAGCGCCTGATCGAGGTGCTCGTCGCCCATCCCGAGGTGCGCTCGATCCAGTGGACCGTGAACGACACCGAGGCCGAGGTCACGAACCTGCCGACGCAGCTCCTCTGGGGTGAGGAGGCGATCGAGGAGAAGTTCGGCGACCTCCGGTTCCGCGTCCGTCCGAACGCCTTCCTGCAGACGAACACGCGAATGGCTGAGCGCCTTTACGAGCTCGCCCGCGCCGAGGCCGCCCTGACCGGGAAGGAGACCGTGTACGACCTCTATTGCGGCATCGGCACGATCGGGCTCTCGCTCGCCGGGGACGCTCTGACGGTGTGGGGGATCGAGATCTCCGAGGAGTCGGTCGCCTGCGCGATCGAGAACGCCGAGCTGAACTCGGTCGGCAACGCCGCGTTCTTCGCCGGGAACGTCGGCCAGGTGCTGCGCGACCTGCGCGAACGTGCGGGCGAGCCCGATGTCGTCGTCGTCGACCCGCCGCGCGCCGGCCTCGCCGGCAAGGCGCTCAAGCGGCTCGGCGAGCTGGCCGCTCCACGCGTCGTCTATGTCTCGTGCAACCCGACCACGCTCGCGGGCGACACCAAGCGCCTGGTCGAGGAGTACGGCTACCGGCTCGTCCGGACGCGGCCCGTGGACATGTTCCCGCACACGCCGCACGTCGAGTCCGTGTCGCTGCTCGAGCGCGGCTAGAGACTCTCGTTCCCCGGCTTCCAGGCTTTCTCGGAGAACAGCCGGCGCCAGATGATGTCCACGTTCGGGAGCAGGAAGCCGAGGGCGATCCCCGGTAGCGCGGGCAGGCCGCTGACGCTCCAGACGGTCGTCAGGGCGAACGTCGCCCCGAGCCCGATCGTCATTCCCAACCAGGTCCAGAATGGGCGCAGGTCCCAGCGCACGCTCGCGCCCAGGAAGAGCGCGAAGAACATCACGTCCGGCAGCCCGAGTCGGGCTGCGCTCCCCCCGGGCACGACGAAAGCGATCGACAGCTTGCTGAACGTGGCCGGATGGTGCTCGGTGATCGAATGCGTCGGGCCCCTCCAGACGGAGTAGGCGTCGACGAACGGGATGATCACCGCGACGAGCACCGCCCACCACAGGACTTCGAACGCCGACAGGAACAGCAGGCCCACGCCCGTGACCGCTGCGAACTTGGCGAAGTTCGCGAGCACCGGTGCATCGAGCACCGACAGGAGCAGCGTTGCGATCGTCAACAGGGCGACGCCGATCGCCAGCTGGCGCGGATGCCGCCAGACCGGCACCGAGAGCCAGGCCAGGCTGAACATCGCCGGCATCAGGAGCAGCGAGACGATCCCGACGCTCGACCAGGTCGAGAGCGACGACAGGTGCGGAGCGACCTCGAACCACGCGAGGAGCGCGAGCGAGACGATCAGTAAGGCGGCAGCGCGGCCCACCAGGGGCCGAGAGACTTGAAGGCGTTCCAAAAGCGTGTTTTCGAAGGCTGGTCGTCGAGTGAGAGGTCGATGTCCGGAACGACGAGGGCTTCGATCGTCGGAGTGAACTGCTGCAGCTCGCCCAGCCTAGCTTCGAGGGGTTGGGAGAGTGGGAACTCGCTCCGGTTCACGAACTCGAGCGTGTCGTCTCCCATCACGACCATGAGCCTCGGCTGGACGATCCGGAGCTCTCGTGCGAACCAGTCGTTGCACGCGACCTCGCCGGCGCCCGCGAACTTCACGCAATTCGTGCCGTACACCTCCGCCGGGTCGACGTCCAGCCGCTCGAGTGACCGCTTGATCGCGTGTCCTGCGCGGCCGTGAAAGGCCACCCCTTCCTGCAGCTCCGGCGCCTGCGGCCCGTACTTGACCAGGAAGATCGTGCCGAGCGGGTGCCCGGTCGGCTGCGCGACGGGTGCTCCCGCGGCGGCTTCGGCTACCTCGTGTTCCAGGCGAAGGATCTCCCTGATCGCCTTGTCGAGGTACCGCTTGTAGATGTCGTCTGTGGTCACGGCGGCGGACACGGAGCATCCGGTCCTTTCTCGCCTAGCGGACCTTTTCCTTGACCTGCGCCATCCACTTGAGGCTCTGGAGGTACGCGAGCGACTTCGGCCGGCGCAGGATCTCGGCGCTCCTGAGCGAGATCATGAACTCCTCGGGATCGTTGAACGAGCGCATCCGCAGCGCGCCCGTCCCGACTCCCTGGAGCACGTGCGCGTCGGAGCCGGCGCCCATGGTCAGGTCGTACTTGCGTGCGAACCGGAGCGCCTCGTCGTTCTGCGCGTCGAACAGCAGCCGAGCGTTGTAGACCTCGAGCACGTCGATGTCCGCGAGGTGTCGGTGGAGCGTCGCGGGATCGGGGATCGTGTGCATCCGGTCGAAGGGGTGGGGGAGATAGACGAGGCCGTTCTGCTCGCGGATCGCGGCGATCGTGTCGGTGAACGGCATGCCGCGCGGGATCTCGCGCTCCAGGAAGAGGCCGATCACCTCACCCTGCGCGTCGGTCTTGATCTCTTCGCCGGGGATGACGATCAGCTCGCGATCGCGAGCCTCGTCGAAGACCTCGAGCGCGCCGCCGAAGACGTTGTGGTCCGTGACCGCGATCGCGCCGAGCCCCTCCGCCTCGGCGTGGTCGACGAGCTCGGCCGGGTTGACGGTGCAGTCGAACGACCACGTGGTGTGCATGTGGAGGTCGGCGACGATCCACGGCCGGTCGGCGAGCGGGTCGGCCGCCGCGCGGCGGGCGGTCGTGCGGCGGCGTTTCATCAGCCGGCCGTACAGGTCGTCGAGCTGAGCCGCGACGTGCTCGAACGAGCCGCTTGCCGCTTCGGCCCGGGAGGCCTTCTGATCTCGCGCACGAAGGTCCGGGTCCTCGGCCAGGCGCGCTGCGGCTGCCGCTGCGAGCTCGGGCTGCTCCTCGACGCCGAGCGGGCGCCGCGATCGCGCAACCCGCCGCCTTCGCTTCGAGCAGCACGCGGGGGCGGCCTTCGATCCCGGGGACGAAGATCGCCGTCTCGGCGAAGAGCGGCGCGCGCGCCGCGCCGTCGCGTGCGGTTCGGACCGACACGCGGCCGGCCAGGTCGCGCGGAATCGCTGGCCGCGCGATCAGCGGCGTCGTGCGCAGGAGGACGGCCTCCCAGTCGTGGAGCTCGCGCAACGCGTGCAGGACGCCGCGGGCGCCGGGGCGCTCGTTCGGCCGTAGCTCGACGGTGATCAGGTTCCGCTTCGGCCCCGGCTCGAAGAGCTCGAGCGAGACGCCGGGAGACATCAACTCGTAATCGCCCGGGAAGCGTTCCTCCGCAGCGGCGCGGATCGGCTCGGACAGCGCGAGCAGCGCGTCGATCCGGGCGAGCAGCTTCTCGCGCTGCGAGCGCGCCGGTGGGTAGCCGAGCCGGTGAGTCGAGCAGAACGTCGCGACCGAGAGTGCGGATGTCTCGCGAAGCGCGAGGTAGGAGATCGACGGAAGCCCCGGCTCGAAGCCGTGGACGAGGTCGAACTGCCCGTGCGCGAGAGCGAGCCGTAGGTTCGCCCGCACGCCGACCGGGACGCCCATCTGCGAGCGGCGGGAGATCGGCACGGCAGGCCCGATCGCGACGACGTCGCGCGCGGGAGCATGGCCGTGCACGACGCGCCGGCCCGCCCGCAGCTCGCCTGCGCGGGTCGAGGGTGCGAGAACCGTGACGTCGTGCTCGAGCGCACGGAGCGCGGTCGCGATCCCGGCGACGTGCTCGTTGACGTCGTGGGGCTGAGACCATGCAAACGGTGTCACCAGGCAGACACGCACAGAGAGAGCCTAGCTTCGGCGGTCCGTGCGCCACCCGTCGCTCAGCGCGAGGAAAAGCGCACCGAGCGCGGCCGTGAGCACGATCGCAGCGCCGCCGAGCCTCCCTGCGCCGAGCCAGCTCGCAACGGTCTTCTGTGCCCACTGCGCGAGCTCGGACGACGATCCGTGCCTCAGGAACAGCGCGAGCTCGCGCCAGACGCTCCAGCGGTAGACCGCGGCGGCGTTCACGGCGGCGGGCCAGGTGAGCAGCACGGCGGTCGAAGCGAGCACGGACGCCGCCGCGAAGAGAGCGGTCACGACCCGCCAGCGCGCGAACGCGGGCGCGAGCCCGAGCGCCAGGAACGGAAGCGCGGGGATGAAGAACCGCGGGCCGGGAGAGTCGCCGCCGTAGGGGTCGTAGTAGCCGAGCTCGAGGACGAGGAACGCGACCGAGACGGCGCCGCAGAGGAGCGACTCGGCCCGCGCGCCTCGGCGCCAGAGCAGCACCAGCCCGGCTGCGGCGAGGAGCAGCACCGGCGCGACGACGAACAGTCCGCGGTTGCCGACGAGAACGAGCCGCGCCGCATGCCACGACGGGGCATGGATGCCGAAGAACCCGCCCGCCTGCTGCACGGCGAACTGCTTCGACACGTACCGGTAGGAGAGGTGAAAGGGAGAGCCGAACGCGAGCCGGTCATAGAGGCCGAGTAGCGCGACACCGGGAACCAGCCCGGCGGCGTAGCGACCGAGCGCTCTACCCCCGGCGAGCGCGGCGTACAGCCCCACGAGCACCGCGATCAGAGCCGCCTGGTACTCGACGATGAGCGCGAGCCCGGCGACGATCCCCGCCCACCCGGGCCGACGCCGCCACGCAAGCAGGAAGGCGCCGAAGCCGAGAGCCGCTGCCGGCACCTCGTCGAAGTTGTCGACGGCGAGTGAGGCGGCAAGCGTTCCGACCGAGAACGTCACGAGCGTCGCGCCGCCCCAGCCCGGCGCGATTCCTTCGGCCGCGCGGCCGAGCAGAAGCGCGCACACGAGTAGCGCGATCCCCCCGGTCGCCAGGCGCACCGCCCAGAGCCGCAGGTCGCCGTCGTGGTGCCACGGCGGCGGGCCCAGCCGCACGAGTTGCGCCGCAGGAATCGCGAGGAACGAGACGCCCGGCGCCTTGTCCGTGTAGAAGCGGCCGCCGAACTCGGCCCGGTCGCCGTTCCCGGCGAGACAACTCGTCGCGGACAGGCTGCCGTGGACGATCGAGCGGGTGACGCAGATCCGCGAGGTGTCCTGGGCGCCCGGGGGATGGACGACGAGCAGCGCCCCGAGCGCCACGAGCACGAGCAGGACCGTCTCGTGCCTGCGGCCGGCGCCATTCGATCAGGGCAGGGCGAAGCCGCGTCACGCCGGCTTCGCCCCCGCCGACTGCGCTCGGCGCCGCCGCATCCCGATCTCGCCTCGGCCCGGGATCCCGAGCACCAGCACGAGCGAGACGAGGACGAGGTCGCGCAGGAGCACGAGCCAGGCGAGGTGTCCACCGTAGGCGTAGTCGACGAAGCGTGTCTTCCCGTACCAGACATAGTCCGTGGCCAGGAAGGCCACGACGAGCAACGCGACGGCCGCGAGGCCGCGACGCCCGCGCACGAGCGGGACGAGCGGCACGAGCCAGATCAGGTACTGCGGCGAGATGACCTTGCCGAATGCGATGAACGCCGCCACGCACGCAGCTGCGTACCGGACGAAACGGTCGTCGTCGGCGTCACCGCCGGCAAAGATCGCCCAGAGCCCCGCCAGAACGGCGAGCAGGGCAACCGTCGTCGCGGTCGCGAGCGCGCCATGCCCGGAGATCGCGAGCGCTCCTTCCGCGCCGATCACGTGCGGATTGGCGAAGGTGAGGAGATAGGAGGCGGCGAGGCTCTCGATCTCGAGTGGCCGCGACGCCTGCTGCCATGTGCTCTCCCAGAGCCCGTGCGGAGCGAGCGCGAGAAACGGGAGGTAGAACACGAGTGCCGTCAGTGCCCCGCAGGCTGCAGCCCGGGCAAGCTCTCGTCGTCCTCGTCTGCGTATGGTCAACACGATCGCGAGCGGAACGAGGACGAGCGCGTACAGCTTCGCGGCGAAAGCCGCGCCGAGCAGGCCCCAGCCGATCCGGTGACGGTCGGAGAAGAGAGCGATCACGGCTGCCGTGCAGAGCACCGCCGGCCAGAAGTCGAATCGGGTCTCCGCGAGCGATCCGATCAGGAGCGGCGACAGTGCCAGGAAGATCACGGCCCCGGTTCGCCGGAGCCGGGCGACGAGCAGCACGCCGCAGAGGCCGAGCAGCGCCATCGAGCGCCCGAACCATTTCGAGTAGTCGGGGAGGCTCGAGGCTTTTGCCAGATACGAGGGGCCCAGGAACACGGGGAGCGCGCCCGGTGGGTATTCGATGCCGAAGTCCCGGTACGGAAGCTCCCCGGACCTGATCTTCGCGGCGTAGTCCCGATACAGATACGTATCGGACGATCCGCGCTCGCCGTAGACGCCGAGAAGCGCCCACCCGCAGGCGAAGACGACGAGCGCAAGCGCGAGCCCGAAGGCTCTGCGCGAGACTGCGATCCGCCGGCGCGATCCGACAACTCTTCCGGGCGGTGCGCTCACGGACCGATTCAACCATCGAGATCGGCGACCGGAGGCGGGAGTCGAGAGGAGCCGTCCCGGCGATCCGTAATCTAGGAGCTCGATGACGTGGTCGGGATGGCGTCGTGCGTGGCTCCTCCGCTACGCGGCGGCCGCGCTCATCTTCGTTCTTGCCACCGGCGTGTGGCTCCACGGCGTGGTCGAACACCCGGGGTCGCGCATCCCGAGCGGATACAGCGACGCCACCGCGACCCTTCACGACTACTGGGCGGCGTCAGCGCAGCACCGGAACCCATTCGACTTCAAGCACGATGCTCTCAACGGGGCTCCTCAGGGCTTCGAGCGCACGCCGGCGGCTTTGGCGGCCAACGCCGCGCTGCAGACCGCGTTCGTATGGTCGTTGCGCGGGCCGCTCGGGCTGGTCGGCGCCTGGAACACGTTCATCTTCCTCGGGCTCTTCGGAACGGGGATGGCGATGTTCGCGCTCCTCGACCGGCTCCGATGCACGTTCGTCGCCGCCATCTTCGCGGGGCTCGTGTTCGCGTTCGGGCCGTATTCGGTGGAGCGGGTCGAGGCCGGCCATCTCAACCTGCTCCAGAACTGGTCACTCGTGCTCGTGTTGGCGGCACTGCTGGAGGTCGCCGCCAGGCGCACCCTCGCCTGGGCGGCCGCCCTCGGTGCGGCCATCGGGCTGGCGTTCTACCTGACTGCCTACCTCGGGCTACTGGCGTCGCTGATGGTCCTGGTGTTCTTCGCGATCGAGATCGTCAGGCCGGGCGGACGAGGTGTCCGGCTGCGCTCGGCCGCGCTCGGAGCCTTCGCTTATGCGACAGCGCTCGTCCTCATGATCCCGATCTTCGGGCTCTACGTTGCCGAGCGGTCGGCCGTTCGGGCGACGGTCGGGCGGCCCGTGAGCGACCTCTCCTACTACGCGGCGTCGCTCGCGTCCTTTCTCGTCCCCTCACCGAGGAATCCCTTGCTCCGCAGCCTCGACGGGTGGCAGCCGATCAGGTGGCTCCTGAATCTCCACCCCACCGATCTCACCGAGCAGACGCTGTTCTTCGGCTACACGACGCTCGCATTCGCGGTGGTTGCCGCGGTGCTGGTCTACCGGCGCGATGCGCGCCTGAAGCTCACCGATGCGCGCTGGCGGACAGCCGTGTTCGCCCTCGTCCTCGCGCCGGTGTCGTTCCTCTCCTCATTCGCCCCAACCGAGCATCTGGGTGGAGTCCCGATCCCCATGCCCGCCTGGCTGCTTGCCCAGGTCACGACCTACTGGCGGGTGTACTCGCGAATCGGCTTGCTCACGGAGCTGGCCGCCGCGATCCTCGCGGCGCTGGCGCTGACGGCGCTCGCGGCGCGCCAGGGGCGTATTTGGCAACTCGTGCCCGTGGTCGCCCTGGCTGCGGTCACGCTCGAGCTCCTGCCCGCCACCGTGCCCGTCTTCGATACCACCGCCCGGCCGCAATGGGTCGACTGGCTGGCGTCCCAGCCGAACGGCATCGTCGCGGCGTACCCGAGCCTCGGTCCCGGATCGCCGGCCGTCCTCGAGCAGGACCAGTGGTATCAGCAGTTCGACGGCAAGCCCCGGTTCCTGATCTCGGAGGCGAGTCCGTCCGTGATGCTCTCGCGGGACCAGGCGATCCGATTCGCGGCGCGGGATCTGTCGGACCCGTTGACGCCCCGGATCCTCTCGACCGAGCACGTCCGCTACGTCGTCGTCTACGACAAGAGCTACCGCGTGGGCGGAGGCGGGCCTCCGGCGATCGATCCCCGGGCCTTCACGCTGCTCAGGTCGTTTCCGGGCGTCCGGATCTTCTCGGTGCACGCGCGACCCATCGATCTGCGCACGCCGCTCCGAGCAGGACCGTTTCGTGATCGCCCAGCTCGAAGGGCTAACCGCTCCCGACGCTCGACTACCAGGCGGGGTTCAACGGCGCCGAGACGTACAAGCAGACGACGGGCCGTTGGCTTGCCGGGGAGGGGCGGGTCCGAATCGACAACCCGGACGGAGCGATGGACGCGGTGCTCTCAGGGCTCGCATTCAGTAACGGCAGACCTCGACTGCTCGAGCTCGTCGACAGTGCCGGACGCGTGGTCGCGCGGCAGCAAATCCCGGCATACGCGACGCCGCTCGCGCTCGGCCCCTTCTCGGTCCCGCATGGCGGCTCGACGATGACGCTGATCACCGTTCCCGGAGCGGATCCCCTCGGCGGATCCGATCCGAGAACGGCGAGCGTGTTCCTGGCCGGCGTGGAGCTGAAACCGCTCCCGGCCTACGCCGGGGCCTGAGCCTTCGACTTCGCGGGCGCCTTGCGGCGGTTGCGCTCGATGAACTGCTCCGAGAGCTCGTGCGCCTCGTCGTCGACGATCTGGACCGGCGGAGACTTCATCAGGTAGGCGCTCGGGCCTTCGAGCGCGCCGCCGATCCCGTTGTTCAGGGCGAGCTTCGCGAGCCGGACGGCGTCGATGACGATCCCGGCCGAGTTCGGCGAGTCCCACACCTCGAGCTTGAGCTCGACGTTCAGCGGGACGTCGCCGAACGACGAGCCCTCCATGCGGATGTAGGCCCACTTGCGGTCGGTCAGCCAGGGCACGTAGTCGGACGGGCCGACGTGGACGTTCCCCGGGCCGAGGTCGTAGTCGAGCATCGAGGTGACGGCGTTCGTCTTCGAGATCTTCTTCGACTCGAGCCGCTCGCGCTCGAGCATGTTCAGGAAGTCGGAGTTGCCGCCGACGTTCAGCTGCATCGTCTTGTCGAGATGCACGCCGCGCTCGCGGAAGAGCGAGGTGAGCACGCGATGCGTGATCGTGGCGCCGACCTGCGACTTGATGTCGTCGCCGATGATCGGCACGCCGGCCTGCTCGAAGCGGCGCTGCCAGTACGGCTCGCGCGCGATGAAGACGGGCATGCAGTTGACCATCGCGCAGCCGGCCTCGAGGATCTGCTCGGCGTACCACTTCGTGGCGGCCTCGGAGCCGACCGGCAGGTAGTTGACGACTACGTCGACCTCGCGCTCCTTCAGGATCGCGACCACGTCGTCGGTCTCGCCCGGCGCCTTCTCGACGATCTCGGAGAGGTACTTGCCGATCCCGTCGTGCGTCATCCCGCGCGAGACCGTCACGCCGGTCTTCGCGACGTCGGCGAACTTGATCGTGTCGTTCGGGTGCGCCCACATCGCCTCGGCGAGGTCGACGCCGACCTTGCCCTTGACGACGTCGAACGCGGCGACGAACTCGATGTCGCTGATGTGGTACCCGCCGAGGTTCACGTGCATCAGCCCCGGGACGAACTTGTCATCGGACGCGTCCTTGTAGTACTGCACGCCCTGGAGCAGCGAGTTCGCGCAGTTCCCGACGCCGATGATCGCGACGCGGACCTTGCCCTCGCGTCCCTTGCCGTTCGCGGCGTGCTTGCCGTTCTCAGACATTGATTCCTTTCGCCGGCCGAGCCCCTCGGACAGGGTCTCGACGATGAGGTCATGAGTGGACTTCTTGCGCTCGCCCGCGCGGCGCGCGAGGCGGTCTTTCAGGTCGCGCGGCATGCGGAGCAACACGTCGCCCGCGGGACGCGGGGGAGAGCCGCGGCGGCCGCTCGGCTCGAACGGAACGCCGAACCGGGAGGCGAGGATCGCGACGGCGACGTCGTTCAGGCTCGCCCTGCGCCGCTCGACCTCGGCGGCGAGACGCCGCTTCAGATCGGGAGGCATGCGAACGAGCACGTCGCTGCGAAGCTCAGCCATCCCCTAGAGTGATAGCACATCAGTGCTATCAGAGTAGAAGAGCGCGCTAGCCCTGAGGCTTGTCTCGGGCGAGCAACTGGCTGCGCACCGAGAGGATCCGCTGCAGCACCGTGACCCAGGCCGTCGCCGTGAGGACGGCGATCGCCCAGGGCAGGACGCCCCAGGGAGCGAGGACGAGGCCGGTGGTGATCACGACGACCCGTTCCGCCCGCGAGCCGATGCCGACATCGCCTTTGAGGCCGAGCGCCTCGGCCCGGGCCCGTGTGTAGGAGACGAGGAACGAGCCGGCGACGGCGAACACCGCCACGACGACGAAGACATCCTGGTTGTGGCGCGCGAAGACGTAGGCGATCGCGGCGAGCATGAAGCCTTCGCTCATGCGGTCCGTGGTCGAATCGAGGAACGCGCCGAACGGCGTCGTCTTCCCGCCTGCCCGGGCGAGTGCGCCGTCGAGGATGTCCAGGATCGAGCCGACGACGAACAGCAGCGCGCCGACCCAGTAGAAGAGGATCTCGTTTCGGTTCTCGAACAGGACGACCACCGACGCCAGCGCGCAGAGCGCGACCCCGGACGTCGTCAGCGCGTTCGGCGTGACGCGGGTGCGCGCGAGACCACCGATCGATCTGGTCGCCAGAGAGCGCGCGCCTGCGGTGTATCCCTGCTTGAGCGCAGCGGCCTTGCCCATCTAATCGGACCGTAGCAGCGGGTCAGGTGGTGCGCGGCGCGCCACCGAGCATGCGGGTGAAGGCCCGCTGGAACGTGCTCCACTTGTAGACGATCGTCATCGCGATCAGCGCGACACCGACACCGGCGACGCAGTCGAGCCAGAAGTGGTTGCCGGTCGCCATCACCGCGAACCAGACCCAGGCCGGCCACACGCACCAGAACAACTTCGACCACCAGTGCCGGCGAGAGGCTGCAGAGCACGACGCCGACGATCAGCGAGTCGCACGCATGGAGGCTCGGCATCGCCGCGTACGGATTGGCCGCCAGCTGCACGACGCCGTCCGTGTGCCGGTTGACGAACCCGACGTTGAGCAGCCGGGGAGGAGCCATCGGCGTCAGGACGTAGCCGATCAGCCCGAGGACGTTCGCGAGCAGGATCGAGTTGCGGAACTTGATGAAGCCGTCGTGCCGGCGGATGTAGACCCAGAGGAGCGCGAGCCCGACGACCGTGAACTCCGAGTTCCAGTACGTCCACGAGACGAGCGCCTCGAGCCAGTGGCGCTGGATCACGAACTGCTCGAAGGTCAGCTCGTAGAGGCGGTTGGTGACGTGCTCCTCGAACGCGACGACGCTCTGGCCGTTCGCGATCGCCTTCGCCGGGTTGCGGTCACCGGCGGCACGCGCAAGCTGGTAGACCAGCCCGAAGCCGAACCAGATTGCCATCTGGCGCCCCAGGTCTCCCCACCCACGCGGCAAGTAGCGCCGCCCAGCTGCAACCACCGACGACACGATCTACTCATCATACAAAGGCGCACCGGATTGACAAAGTGCCGCGCCGTGCTCGCGCGGGCTGAGCTGCTCTATCCGCCGATGTAGCTCATCTCGACGCGCGGTGCGTCGTCGAGATTCGTCGCTTCCGAGCGGAGCTCGGAGTAGCGGTCGCCGCGGACGTGCCAGATCTCGGAGAGCCTGACGCCGAGATCCTCGTCGGTGGCCCCGCTGCGGATGAGCGCGCGAAGATCGTGGCCGCGCACTGCGAACAGGCAGGTGTAGAGCTTGCCCTCGGCCGAGATCCGCGAGCGTGTGCAGTCGCCGCAGAAGGGCTGGGTGACCGACGCGATCACGCCGATCTCGCCCTTGCCGTCCTTGTAGCGCCACCGCTTGGCGACCTCACCGCGGTACTGCGCGTCGGCCGGCTCGATCGGGAACACGGTGTCGACCGTGGAGACGATCTGCGCGGCGGAGACGACATCGTCCATGCGCCAGCCGTTCGTCGCGCCGACGTCCATGAACTCGATGAAACGGAGGGTGTCCCCGGTCGAGCGGAAGTACTCCGCCATCGGGACGATCTGGTTCTCGTTCACGCCGCGCTTCACGACGCAGTTCACCTTGACGGGAAGCCCTACCGTTCGCGCAGCTTCGATCCCTTCGAGCACGCGCTCCACGGCGAAGTCGACGTCGTTCATCGAGCGGAACGTCGCGTCGTCCATCGCATCGAGGCTGACCGTGATTCGGGTGAGGCCCGCGTCCTTGAGCGCCTGCGCCTTGCGCGGCAGCAGTGACGCGTTGGTCGTGAGCGTGATCTCGACGTCGAGCTCCGCGAGCATCGCGATCAGGTGCTCGACATCCCGTCGGAGCAGCGGCTCGCCGCCGGTCAGGCGGAGCTTCTGCACGCCGACGCCGACTGCCGCCCGCGCGACGCGGGTGATCTCGTCGAAGTCGAGCAGCTCCTTACGGTCGAGGAATCGATAACCGTGCCCGAAGACCTCCTTCGGCATGCAGTACGTGCAACGGAAGTTGCAACGGTCTGTCACCGAGATACGGAGGTCCCGAAGCGGCCGTCCGAAGGCGTCGAGAACCTGCGACATCTATGAACAGATTAGCGTGTGGATCGGGCTGATGTCACCCCTTATTCATAAGTTGACTACTCCCTTGACCCTCGTCACGTGCCGGCCCTGATCGCCCTGATCGCGGTCACCGTGCCGGGCGTCACCTTCGTGCAGGTCAAGGACGCGGTCGCCGCCCCGTGACCCCCGTCTTCCTCGCGCTCGCCTCGGCGGCGCTCTTCGGTGCGATGACCGTTGCGATCCGGGCCGGGCTCGGGCGTGGAGCGAGCGCCGCGCAGGCGACTCTCGCCACGCTCGTGGTCGCGTTCGCGGTCACCCTTGCCGGCTCGCTCGTTCGCCACGACTACACGAACGCGTGGAAGTTCTTCCTCGCGGGCCTGCTCGCACCGGGTCTCTCGCAGATCCTCTTCACCCAGTCGATCCGGGAGGTCGGCGCCTCGCGGACGTCGGTGACCGTCGGCTCGGCTCCGCTGTTCGCGCTCGCGATCGCATTTCTCTTTCTCGACGAGCCCGTGCGCACGCCGGTCGTGATCGGCGCGCTCGCGATCGTCGCCGGCGGAGTCGTTCTGGTCGGCGAGCCCGACCGGCCCGATCACCTGCGCGCCCGCGGGCTCCTGTTCGCGCTCGGCGCCGCCGTGCTCTTCGCGGTGCGCGACAACATCGTCCGGGCGCTTCACACGCACGGAAGCCCGGAGACCGTGGGAGCGGCGGCGATGCTCGCCGGTGTCGCCGTGTCGCTCCTCTGGACCCGGAGCCTGCCGTCGCGACGCGATCTTCGCCTGCTCGCGCCCGCGGGGATCCTCTTCGGGCTGTCGTACCTCTGTCTCTTCGAGGCGTACTTCCGCGGCCGGGTCTCGATCGTCTCGCCGTTGATCGCCACCGAGTCGCTGTGGGGGGTCGCGATCGCCGCGCTCGTCTTTCCGAGCACCGAGCGCGTGGGGCGGAGGGTCGTCCTCGGCGCCGTCGCGATCGTCGCCGGCGGCATCCTGATCGGCCTCTCCGCCACCCAATTATGATCTGCTATAACAACACTTAGATTTTCTCAGCCCGTGAGAAAGCTCGCGGCGCAGACGCAGTAGACGCAAACGAATTAGACGCAAAGGAGACAGGCCACATGGCGAAGACGATCGGTATCGACCTCGGCACAACCAACTCCTGCATGGCGGTGCTCGAAGGCGGCGAGCCGACCGTGATCTCGAACGCCGAGGGCGGCCGGACGACTCCGTCCGTCGTCGGGTTCGCGAAGGACGGTCAGCGGCTCGTCGGCTCGCCTGCCCGCCGGCAGCAGGTCACCAACCCGCAGAACACCATTTTCTCGATCAAGCGCTTCATGGGCCGCACGTTCGACGAGGTCTCGGAAGAGATGACGATCGTCCCCTACAAGGTCGTCAAGGGGCCGAACAACGACGTGCGGGTCGAGGCCGGGGGCGAGGAGTACGCGCCGCCCGCGATCAGCGCGATGATCCTCCAGAAGCTCAAGACCGACGCCGAGTCGTATCTCGGGGAGCCGGTCACGGACGCGGTGATCACGGTTCCCGCGTACTTCAACAACGCCCAGCGCGAGGCGACGAAGGACGCCGGCACGATCGCCGGCCTGAACGTCGTCCGCATCATCAACGAGCCGACCGCGGCCGCCCTCGCCTACGGGCTCGACAAGGAAGGCGCCGAGCAGACGATCCTCGTCTTCGACCTCGGCGGCGGCACGTTCGACGTGTCGGTGCTCGAGCTCGGCGACGGCGTCTTCGAGGTCAAGTCCACGAACGGCGACAACCACCTCGGCGGCGACAACTTCGACAAGGCGATCGTCGACTGGATGGTCGCCGAGTTCAAGCGCGACCAGGGAATCGACCTCGCCGCCGACCCGATGGCGCTCCAGCGCCTCTACGAGGCAGCGGAGAAGGCGAAGATCGAGCTCAGCTCGACCATGTCGACCCAGATCAACCTGCCGTTCATCACGGCGACTGCCGACGGGCCCAAGCACCTCGACCTGCAGCTCACCCGCGCGAAGCTCGAGGAGCTCGCGGGCGACCTGATCGAGCGGACCGTCGGCCCCACCAAGCAGGCGCTCACGGACGCCGGGCTCGACGCGTCGAAGATCGACCACGTCGTGCTCGTCGGCGGCATGACCCGCATGCCCGCCGTGCAGGCGAAGGTGAAGGACGTGATCGGGAAGGAGCCCCACAAGGGCGTCAACCCGGACGAGGTAGTCGCCATCGGCGCAGCGATCCAGGGCGGCGTGCTCAAGGGTGAGGTCAAGGACATCCTGCTCCTCGACGTCACGCCCCTCTCGCTCGGGATCGAGACGAAGGGCGGCGTCATGACCAAGCTGATCGAGCGCAACACGACCATCCCGACCCGCAAGTCGGAGGTGTTCACGACGGCCGAGGACAATCAGCCGTCCGTCGAGGTGCACGTCCTGCAGGGCGAGACCGAGATGGCCGCCTACAACAAGACGCTCGGCAAGTTCCAGCTCGTCGGCATCCCGCCGGCGCCGCGCGGTGTCCCGCAGGTCGAGGTCGCATTCGACATCGACGCCAACGGGATCATCAACGTCTCGGCGAAGGATCTCGGGACGGGCAACGAGCAGCAGATCAAGATCGAGGGCGGCTCGGGCCTGAAGGAGGACGAGGTCGCCGACATGATCAAGAACGCCGAGGCGCATGCCGAGGAGGCGCACAAGCTGCGCGAGCTCGCGGACGCCCGGAACGAGGCGGAGGGGCTCGCCTACCAGACCGAGAAGTCGCTCAAGGAGCATCGCGACAAGCTCGACGCGTCTGTTGCCTCAACGGTCGAGGGTCGGATCATGGAGCTCCGCGGCGTGCTCGAGTCGGGCGACGTCGCCGAGATCCGCGCCAAGCGCGACGCGCTTCAGGAGGCCTGGAGCGATGCCGCATCCGCGATCTATGCGCAGGCATCGGCCTCGACGCCGACCGACGGCGGCGCTCCCGCGTCCGACGACGAGGTGATCGAGGACGCCGACTACGAGGTCGTCGACGACGGCGAAGAGGCAAAGACGTCTTGAACGACGACAGTCCATGGCGGATTCGCGACGAACGGCCCGAGGCGGCGGACAGCGCCGCCTCGGCGCCGGTCGCCGACCCCGCCGACGAGCTTGCCGTCGAGATCGCCACGCTGACCAAGCAGCGCGACGAGTATCTCGACGCGCTCCAGCGTCTCAAGGCCGAGTTCGACAACTACCGCAAGCGGGTTGCCCGCGACCAGGAGACCTTCGCCGCGCGGGCGTCCGAGCGGCTGGTCGTCCAGCTGCTCCCGATGCTCGACGATCTCGAGCGGGCGGTGCAGGCGGCCGTCGAGCACGGTGAGCTCAAGCTCGAGGACGGGGTTCGCCTGGTTCATCGCGCGCTCGCCAGCATGCTCACGCGGGAGGGGCTCGTCGAGGTGGAGACCGACGGGCTCTTCGACCCGCATACGCAGGAGGCGCTTCTCTCGCAGCCCTCCGACGAGCCCGAGGGGACGGTCATTCAGGTGCTGCAGCCGGGATACAAGCTCGGCGACCGAGTCCTGCGCCCGGCGCGGGTGGTCGTGAGCTCCGGGCTGCCGGAGCCGGCGGAGGGCTAGGTACCACCGGGTGGCCGAGTCCCATTACGAGACTCTCGGCGTCGCAAAGAACGCGTCCGCCGACGAGCTGAAGAAGGCGTATCGCAAGCTCGCCCGCCAGTACCACCCGGACAAGAACCCGGGCGACGCGGCGGCCGAGGCGCGCTTCAAGGAGGTGCAGGGCGCCTATGACGTCCTGTCCGACCCCGAGAAGCGGCAGCAGTACGACACGTTCGGGTCAGCGAACGGCCGGTCGGGCCCCGGGCCGACCAACGTCGACTTCGGCGACTTCGATCTGGGCGACATCTTCGGCGGGTTGTTCGGTGGCGGCCGCGGACGCGGTCGGGGCCAGGCGCAGCAGCGCGGCCAGCGCGGCTCGGACGTCGAGGTCGAGGTCAGGATCTCGTTCGAGGACTCGCTGAAGGGACTCCAGACCACGGTGCCCGTCACGCTCGAGCTCGCCTGCCACACGTGTCACGGCACGGGCGCCTCGCCCGGGACTGCGCCCAAGCGCTGCCCGCAGTGCGAGGGCACCGGTGTTGTCGCCACGTCCCAGGGGCTGTTCGCCCTCCAGCAGCCGTGTCCGACGTGTCGCGGTAACGGGACGATCGTCGACACACCCTGCGAGACCTGCCACGGGTCGGGCCGGGAGCGCCGGACGAAGCGCTACACCGTGCGGATCCCGCCCGGGGTCAAGGACGGCACGAAGATCCGGCTCAAGGGCAAGGGCGAGGCCGGCTGGGGCGGCGCGCCCGCCGGTGACCTGTTCGTCGTCACGCGGGTCGACCCGTCGAAGCTCTACGAGCGTCGCGGCGACGACCTCGTGCTCGACGTGCCGGTGACGTTCGGCGAGGCTGCGATGGGCGCCACCGTCGAGATCCCGACGCCCGAGGGCCGCGTGTCGCTCAAGGTGCCGGCGGGATCGCAGGACGGGAAGATGCTGCGCGTCAAGGGCCGCGGCTCTCCTCGTCTGAACGGGAACGGGCAGGGTGACCTGCTCGCCCGCCTGCGGGTCAGCATTCCCTCGAAGCTGTCGAAGGCCGAGCGCGAGGCACTGGAGAACTACGAGAAGGCGGCCCACTCGAACCCGCGTGACAGGTTGTTCGGATGAGCGACGAGCACGACAGGCTGCTCGCGCAGGGGCCGCGCGTCGCGCCGGAGCCGCCGCTGGCGACCGACGACGGTGCGCTCGTTCCGGTCGCGGCGCCCGCGCCGCAGATCGCGCCTGCCGCGACGACGAGCGCGGACAACCCGGGGCGCACGCCGAGCGCGCCCGTGCAAGGCCGCTCGGGCAGACGCGCGCGGCCATCCGGCTTGCGGCGGCTGATCCCGGTGATCTTCTTCGCTTTCGTCATCGTGGCCCGGTCGTTCGGCGGCAACGGTCGCATCGAGGCGGCGCTCTTCGGAGTCGCGGCGGTCGTCGTGGTCACGCTCATCCTCGTTCGCAAGGCGCGGCAGCTGTGAACGCGCAGCGCGAAGGCGCCGATCCGGGCCGGCCCCGCTACATGATCTCGGTCGCGGCCGAGCTCGTCGGCATGCATCCGCAGACGCTGCGGATCTACGAGCAGAAAGGCCTCGTCCGGCCGAAGCGCACCGCCGGCAACACCCGCCTCTACTCCGACGAGGACGTCGAGCGGCTGCAGCTGATCCAGCGGCTGACGTCCGAGATCGGCCTGAACCTGGCCGGCGTCGAGCGCGTGCTCTACCTCGAGGACGAGCTGCTTCGCCTTCGCCGCCGCCTCGACCGGATGGAGCGCGAGATGCGCGACGCGATCGAGCAGGTTCACCGGTCCTACCGCCGAGACCTCGTCCCCTACCGCCCGCCGCAGCCTCCGGCGACAAGGACCTAGGGGCCATGTCTGATCCAGCCATGTCCGGTGCCAGGCACCGTCACGGAAGTGTCACGGAACGCGCGGAAACCCAGTCGCCGTGCCGGTTCAGGCGGTGCCAGGTTACGTCACAGAAGTGCAACAAACGATCGAGGGAAGTGAGTGAGCAATGGATTTCAATCGGCTGACAGTTAAGGGACAGGAGGCGGTCGCGGCCGCCCAGGAGCTGGCGCGCAAGCGCGGGAACCCGGAGATCTACCCGGAGCACCTGCTGCTCGCGCTCCTCGACCAGGAGCTCTTCGGCGACTGGCAGGGCCTGCGCGCCGAGGCGGAGCAGAAGCTCGCCGGGCGCCCGGCGGCGACCGGCGCCGGGAACGTGCAGCCGCGCGTCTCGAACTCGCTGCAGAAGGTCTTCGACGAGGCCGAGCGCGAGCAGGCGAAGCTCGAGGACGACTTCGTCTCGACCGAGCATCTCTTCCTCGCCCTGGAGCCCGTCCCGCGCGACGAGATCCTCGCGTGGATCAAGAAGGTACGCGGCGGCCAGCGCGTCACCTCGCAGGATCCCGAGGGCAGCTACCAGGCGCTCGAGAAGTTCGGGCGCGACCTGACGGAGGCAGCCGAGGACGGCAAGCTCGACCCGGTCATCGGGCGCGACGAGGAGATCCGCCGCGTGATCCAGATCCTCTCCCGCCGCACGAAGAACAACCCGGTGCTGATCGGCGAGCCCGGAGTGGGGAAGACCGCGATCGCCGAGGGCCTCGCGCAGCGGATCGTCGCGCGTGACGTTCCCGAAGGGCTGAAGGACAGGCGCGTCTGGTCGCTCGACATCGGCTCGCTGCTCGCCGGCTCGAAGTACCGGGGCGAGTTCGAGGAGCGCCTCAAGGCGGTGCTGACCGAGATCAAGTCGAGCGAGGGTCGCGTCGTGCTGTTCATCGACGAGCTCCACACGATCGTCGGCGCCGGGCGCTGCCGAGGGCGCGGTGGACGCGGCGAATCTCCTGAAGCCGATGCTCGCCCGTGGCGAGCTCCGCTGCATCGGAGCGACCACGCTCGACGAGTACCGCAAGCACATCGAGAAGGACGCCGCGCTCGAGCGCCGCTTCGCGCCGGTCTACGTCGACGAGCCTTCGGTCGAGGACACGATTGCGATTCTCCGCGGCCTGAAGGAGCGCTACGAGGCGCACCACGGCGTTCGGATCCGTGACGCCGCGCTCGTTGCCGCGTCGGTGCTCTCGCACCGGTACATCGCCGATCGTTTCCTGCCCGACAAGGCGATCGATCTCGTCGACGAGGCCGCGTCCGGCCTGCGGATGGAGATCGACTCGTCGCCGATCGAGCTCGACGAGGCGAACCGGCGCGTCATGCAGCTCGAGATCGAGCTCGCCGCCATGGTCAAGGAGTCCCCGCAGATCCGCGAGCCGCTCGAGCGGGCGCTGGCCGAGGCGAAGGAGGCCCGCGACGCGCTCGCCGCGCGCTGGTCGAAGGAGAAGGAGGCGCTCGACCGGATCAAGGGCGCCACCCAGCGCCTCGACGAGCTCCGGATGGAGGCCGAGCGCGCCGAGCGCGACGGAAATCTCCAGCGCGTCGCGGAGATCCGCTACGGCGAGATCCCCGCGCTCGAGCGCGAGCTCGCCGAGCGCAAGGGGCCCGACCAGCCGATGGTGAAGGAAGAGGTCGACGAGGACGACATCGCCTACGTCGTCGGCCGCTGGACCGGGATCCCGGTCGATCGCCTGCTCGAGGGCGAGACCCAGAAGCTGATCCAGATGGAGGCCCGCCTGCATCAGCGCGTGATCGGCCAGGAGGAGGCGGTCTCCGCGGTCGCGAACGCTCTTCGCCGCTCACGGACAGGCTTGCAGGATCCGAACCGCCCGATCGGCTCGTTCGTGTTCCTCGGCCCGACCGGGGTGGGCAAGACCGAGCTCGCTCGCGCGCTCGCCGAGTTCATGTTCGACGACGAGCAGGCGATGGTCCGGCTCGACATGAGCGAGTACCAGGAGCGCCACACGGTCTCCCGGCTCGTCGGCGCCCCGCCCGGCTACATCGGCTACGACGAGGGCGGCCAGCTGACCGAGGCGGTCCGGCGCCGGCCGTACTCGGTCGTGCTCCTCGACGAGATCGAGAAAGCGCACCCCGAGGTCTTCGACGTCCTGTTGCAGGTGCTCGACGACGGCCGGCTGACCGACGGCCAGGGCCGAACCGTCGACTTCCGGAACACCGTTCTGATCATGACCTCGAACGTCCGCTCGGTCGAGGCGATGCGCGACCATTTCCGGCCAGAGTTCCTGAACCGGATCGACGAGATCGTCGAGTTCAAGGCCCTTTCACGCGAGCAGATCGCGGAGATCGTCGACCTTCAGCTCGGTCGGCTCCGATCGCGGCTCGCCGATCGCGGTCTCGACCTCGAGCTCACGGACGCGGCGAAAGCCGCGATCGCCGACGCCGGCTGGGATCCCGCCTACGGGGCGAGACCGCTCAAGCGCGCGATCCAGCGGCAGCTCGAGAACCCGCTCGCGGTTCGCCTGCTCGATGGCGACTTCGCTGCCGGCGACACGATCCTGGTCGACGAGCAGAACGGCGACCTCGTCTTCACGCGGGCGGCGGCGATGGCCGCCGGCCAGCTCTGAGCGGAGCTCAGAGCTCGACGTCGTCGATGATCTCGGCCTGACCCTCGACCGGCGGGGCGCCGTAGGCGAGGAACGTGACCTCCGCATCGGTCTCGTTGCGGACCTGGATCGCGCTGCCCGGGCTCACGGATGCGACGCCCGCCGGCCCGAGATCGAAGCGCTCGAACGGCTCGCCGAGCAACAGGGTCAGGGTCCCCTCGAGAACGACGAAGACCTCCTCCTGCGCGCCTTCGATGTGGCGACGCCCCCGGGTGTGCGCCGGCAGCCGCCACAGTCGGGCCCGTGATTCGACGAGACCGGCGGCCGTTGTGAGGTCGGCGACGAGCCGCGGCGCCTCACCTCCCAGAGCGGGCCGTTCGAGCCATTCGAGATCGCCTGCGCCGATGACGGAATAAGCCACGGCCGGATCCAATCACAAGGGTTCAGCGCGCTGATCACTTGTTCGCGGTCCTCGGGGTGGCCGTCGCCGTCACTGCGAAGTCGGCCGAGTTCACGTTGGTGTCATGGCCGTCGGGAATGCGGGCGATGCTGGATCCCGGTGCGGCCGTGGCGGGCGGCGCCGGGGCGGGGGAGCCCTCGACGAGCGCGTTCGTCGCCGTTCCCCAGCCGCCGCTGTCGATCAGCGCGCCGGTGGCGTCGCGCACGCCGACGGCGCCTCCCGTCGCAGCGAGGCCGGCGGAAAAGGACTGATCTGCTGCCGTCGCTCCGGCGTACGCGTTTCCGCCCACGAGGTAGAAGCCTCCAGGCGCCAGCGTCGTGTTCGAGGGCACCGTTGCGAGTGTCGTGTCGGACGTGCCGGCCGCCGAGCGGTAGACGACCTTCCAACCGCTGATGTCGGCCGAGCCGCTGCCGGCGTTGACGAGCTCGACGAACTCGTCCGCAGCCGACCCGGACGTCCCCGTCTGGATCTCGTTGACCCGAACCGCGGGCGCGCCTCCGACGGGGGCCGAGACGGCACACGTCAGCGTCACCTTCCCCGCCGAGTCATAGTCGACTGCGACCTTGCCGTTGCCGTTGCAGGGGATCCCGCCGAGGCTGTCGAGCGAGCCGACCGCGCTTCCGGGATCGCCCTTGGGCCCTGTGTCGCCTTTCGGCCCGGTGTCACCCTTCGGACCCGCAGGTCCCTGTGGCTCCGGGTGCTCCCGCGGGACCGGTCGGGCCGGCAATGCCTGCCGGACCGGGGTTTCCAGCCGGGCCGGCAGGCCCGGTCGCCCCGGCCGCTCCGGCGGGCCCGATGGCCCCGGTTGCTCCGGCCGGCCCCGGGATGCCCTGGGCCCCGGGAGAGCCTGGAGCGCCGGTCGCGCCGGTCGGCCCTACCGCCCCCGCGCTCCCGGCCGTACCGGCCTTGCCGGTCGCCCCCGTTGCTCCAGCCGGGCCCATCGGCCCGGCCGGCCCGAGCGGTCCGGCCGGCCCTGGAGGCCCGACAGGACCGGCGGGGCCGGCCGGCCCCATCGGCCCTGCCGGCCCGACGACCGCGTGCCTGTGCCCGTTGCCCACCTGCTTCGCGCCCAGCCGCTTCGCGCCTACCTGCTGTGCGCCGCCCACCTGTGTCGCTCCCAGCCGTGCGTGCGCCGACGCCTCCGCCGGAGCAACGCCGCCGCCGCGGGTCGCGAACGCGACTCCCGCCACGGTCGCGAGCACCGCGGCGGCAATCGCGAAGGGCCGAATCCAATTCACGCTCATCTCCTCGCTCTCCTCTCGATCAGTTGTCTAAACTGAATACAACAAGAAGAGGCGTCGCGCTAGTGTCCGAAGTGGACATCGACGCGATCGACACAAAGACGTGACAAACGCGGCTCATCTACCGTCATGAGCGTTGCTCGTCGTCGCGGCCACCGAATTCGAGCTCGCCTTCGTCGAAGGCGCAGCCGCGGCGGGCCACGAGACCCTTGTCTGTGGCACGGGCCCGGTCGAGGCCGCCGCCACGACCGCACGGCTCATCGCGACCGCCAGGCCCGACGCGATCCTCCAGATCGGGATCGCCGGCGCTCGCTCCCTCGAGCCCGGTTCGGTCGTGATCGGCGAGGAGTCGGTCTACTGCGACCTCGTCGACGCGACGCGCAGCTTCCCGAGGATCGTGCGCGCCGCACCGGATCCCCGGCTTCTCGAGACGGCCCGCGCGACGCTCCCTGACGCGCACGTCCTTCCGATCGCGACGAGCGCGCGAGTGGGGGGCGGCGCGACCTGCGCCGACGTTGAGGCGATGGAGGGCTTCGCCGTGCTTCGCGCGGCGGCAGAGGCCGGGGTTCCGGCCCTCGAGCTGCGCGCCGTGTCGAACCTGTTCTCGTCGCCGCGCTCCGAGTGGCGGATCGACGCCGCGATCGCGGCGCTCGCCGAGGCCGTCTTCGCGCTGCTGGAGGCCTTCGATGCGTGACCTCCCGCCGCCGCTTCCGCCGGGGGAGCGCACGATCGGCCAGGTGGTCGCCGAGTCGATCCGGGCCTACGGCGACCAGTTCTGGAAGGTGCTCCCGCTCGGAATCCCGCTCGCGATCGTCGACCAGCTCTGCGCGACTCAGCCGGCCCTCGTGCAGATCGCGGTCTACCTCGCGGCCACGCCGCTCTTCGTGCTCGCCTACGCCCGCGCCTGCTCGCTCGTCTACAAGGTCCCGATCAACAGAACCGGCGTGCTCGTCGGCTGCCTGATCTGGATCGTCTTCCCGTTCCTCCGGGCGCTCTTCATCCTTCCCGGCCTCGCCTGGCTCGCCTTCATCGGCCTCGCGGTACCCGCCGCGCTGGTCGAGAAGACGAATCTCCGCGAGTCGTTCGCCCGCGGCCGCGCTCTCGGGCGCGCCGACTACGTCCACTCGCTCGGCTCGCTCGCGACCCTGGTCCTCGTCGTCGGCATCGCCGACGAGACTCTCATCGGGCTCCTGCATTCGCAGAGCGGAACGAACACGCGCATCGCGCTCCTGCTCTCCGACCTCGTTCTCAGCCCGCTGCTGTACATGGGCGGAGCCCTCCTGTACGCCGATCAGGCGGCGCGGGTAGGCTCGCCGCGATCCGACCGAAGGAGACGCCGCGATGCCGATCTACATCCTCCTCTCGACGTTGACCCAACAGGGCGTCCAGACCCTGAAGGCCAATCCTGAGCGGCTCCTGCAGGTGAACCGCGACATCGAGGAGCTCGGCGTCCAGGTGCTCCATCAGTGGGCGACGCTCGGCGAGTTCGACTTCGTGAACGTCGTCGACGCGCCCGACATCGAGACGATCGCGAAAGCGTCCATCTCGATCGCCGCGCGCGGCTCCGTTCGCATCGAAACGCTGCCTGCGCTGCCGATCGACGACTTCCTGAAGAACTTCTAGGAATCGGAGCTCGTCCACAAAGGACAGTTGTTGCCAACGCACGGCACGCGATAGAACTGCCGGGCCGTGCGCGATTCCCGCATCGACGAATATGCCCGCCTCCTGGTCGACCGCTCCGCTCGGCGTTCAACCCGGATGGCAGGTGGTCGTCCGGTCGACTCCGCTCGCGCGGCCACTCGTCGACGCGGTGCAGGAGCAGATCGCGCGGCGCGGCGCGTTCCCCTTTCTCCAGCTCGCCTGGGATCAGTTCGGCGGGCCGTTCGTGCGCGAGGCTCCGCTCGAGGTGCTCGCCGAGCCGGCGCCGATCCAGCTCCACATGTGGGAGACCTGCGACGCCTTCATCTCGATCTCGGCCCCGGAGAACGTGCGGGAGGGAGCCGACCTCTCGGACGAGCGCCGGAAGCTGCTGCAGAAGCGCCTCGAGCCGCTCCGGCGCCGGCAGATGGCGATGGATGTCCCGTGGGTGATCTGCGAGTACCCGACCAACGCGGCCGCCCAGGAGGCCGGGCTGACGCTCGCGGAGTTCGAGGAGTTCGTCTACGGCGCCGTCCTCCTCGACTGGGACGCCGAGCTCGAGCGGATGTCCAGGATCGCCGAGATCTTCGACCGGGCCGACGAGGTGCGAATCGTCGGTGACCGGACCGACCTGACGCTCTCGCTCGCCGGCCGCAGCGGAGCGGTGGACGATGGCCACATCAACATGCCGGGCGGCGAGGTCTTCTACTCGCCGGTGGAGGACTCGGTCGAAGGCGAGGTCACGTTCTCCGAGTTTCCCGCGATCTACTACGGCAACGAGGTGTCGGGCGTTCGCTTCGTCTTCGAGCGTGGCCGGATCGTCGAGGCATCGGCCGCGAGCGGCGAGGACTTCCTGATCCGGACGCTCGACACGGACCACGGCGCTCGCTCGCTCGGAGAGCTCGGGATCGGCTGTAACCCGGGGATCCAGCGATTCTCGAAGAACCTCGGCTTCGACGAGAAGATCGACGGGACCGTCCATCTCGCGATCGGGAACTCGTACTCCTCGACGGGCGGAACGAACGTCAGCGCGATCCACTGGGACCTCGTCAAGGACCTGCGAAACGGCGGGCGGCTCTACGCCGACGGGAAGCTCGTGCAGGAAGACGGGCGCTGGCTCTAGGCCGCCGCGATCCGGCCGGCGAGTAGCGCGTTCCCCTCGATCAGGTCGCGGTTCGCCTTCAGCGTTCGCCCGCCGCTCTCCGAGTGCAGCCGCGCCAGGACGAACGGCGTCACCGCCCCGCCGCGAACACCCGCCGCCGCAGCCTCGGCGAGCGCCTCCTCGATCAACGGCTCGACGTCGTCCAGGCTCTCGTCCGGGGGCCGGCCGAGGAGGAGCCCCCCGCCGCCGAGCTGCCAGTGTGCGCGCGCGATCTCGGCGGCCTCGGACGCAGCCTCGACCCGGGTCGAGACGGGCGGGCCGCCGTGGGCGGCGTAGAAGAGCGGCAGGTCGTCGGTCTGCCAGCCGAGCACCGGGACGCCGAGCGTCTCGAGCAGCTCGGCGGTTGCCGGAACGTCGAGGAGCGACTTGACGCCCGACGAGATCACGAGCACCTGAGTGCGTGCGAGCGCGTCGAGGTCGGCCGAGACATCGGGTGGATCCGGCCAGCCGCGGTGAACGCCGCCGAGCCCCCCGGTCGCCATGAAGCGGATGCCTGCAGCGCGGCACGCGGCGAGCGTGCCGCCCACCGTCGTTGCGGCCACCGCGCCTTGCACGACCGCGGCGGCGAGGTCGCGGGGGCCGGCCTTGCGGGCCGACGCGTCGAAGCGCCCCAGCTCCTCCCGGGTCAGCCCGATCACGATCTCGCCGTCGAGGACGCCGACGGTGGCCGGCACCGCGCCGCCTGCCCGGACGGCGCTCTCCGAGGCGATTCCGACCTCGACGCCCTCCCCCGGCGGGAAACCGTGCGCGACGAGTGTCGTCTCGAGTGCGACGACCCGGTCGCCGCCCGCGAGCGCCTCGCGCACCTCTTCGGACAGCCGGATCAAGGCATTCCGCCGAGCTTGGCGCAGCAGCGGGACGCCGCTTCCAGGCCGAGCTGCACGCCGCCGACGAGGAAGCCCGCGGCGAAGGCGTCGCCGGCGCCGGTCGGGTCGACGATCTCGGTCGGGAGGGCGGGGTGGTCCACACCGGCCACGTTAACGCCGTCGGGCCCTCGCTTGACCACCCAGGCGGCATCGAGCGGGCCGAAGGCGTCGCGTTCGGCCTCGGTCGCGAGCACCGTCTCGGGCTCGCAGCGGCGCACCCGCTCCCGAAACGGCTCGTCGATCAGGCTCCAGGCCGAGAGGTCGACCGAGATCGACGCGCCTTCGGCTCGCGCCAGCTCGGCGGCGTGGAGAGCCGCGCCGGCCACGGGCTCGACGAGCAGCGCGTAACCGGAGAGGTGGAGCCGGTCGCACCGGAACCAGGCCGGCTCGAGCTCGCCCGGCTCGAGCTCCGTCGCGGAGCCACGATCGGAGGCCATCGATCGCTCGCCGCCCGCGGCGATCGAGACGACGACGCCGTTTCTGCCCGCTGCGGGCCCGGCGATCTCGACGCCGTATGACGCGAGCTCGCGGGCTGCCAGCTCGCCGGCGGCGTCGGCCCCGCGTTTCCCGACGTAGCGCGCCACGGCGCCGAGCGACGCGGCCCAGGCGGCGACGTTCGCGGCCTGCCCCCCGGCGCCGACGAGGGTCGTCGCGGCTCGGTCGTCGCCCGAGATCAGCGGCCCGTCGAGCCCGACGATCACGTCGAGGATCAGGTCGCCGAGAGAGACGAGGCGCATGCGTAGGATGGTTTCATGGAGGAGAGCAAGGGGCGCTGGTCGTTCGGCGGCCGGTTGCGGCGCCGCTCGTTCGCGATCGGCGTCGTCGGCGCGGCGGGGGCTATTGCAGCAGTTCGCCGCATCCGCCGCTCGTCCGAGGCAGTCCGCGCGCGTGGCCTCGGCGCGTTCGAGGATGCGCCCTGCTTTCTCGAGGATCATGGCCTCGACGGAGCCGACGAGGCTGTCCGCGAGCTCGAATAGCGCGCAGGTAGCCTTCCGCGTCCATGCCGCTCTACGAGTACAAATGCCCGAACGGGCACCTGTTCGAGGTGATTCACGGCATGACCGAGCCGAGCCCTCAGAAGTGCGAGGTCTGCGGTGAATCACCCCTCGAGCGTGTGCTGCATCCGGTGGCCGTCCATTACAAGGGCTCGGGCTTCTACTCGACCGACTACGGCCGCGGCGGGCGGAAGAGCACGAAGGAGTCGGGCTCCTCGGACTCGTCGTCGTCGAGCGACTCCGGCGGCAGCTCGGACAGCGGCTCGAGCAGCACGACCGGCGGCGATTCCGGCAGCTCCTCGACGCCGGCCTCGAGCGACTGAGCTACTGGAGCGGATGCCCGGTGCGGCACCCGGGCCCGTAGGTCGTCGTCGGCGGCTGGGGTGCCGAAAGCCCCGCCCACATGGCGAGCGTCCCGCGGTTGTCCTCGGAGGGGACGAGCACCGAGGAGCCGCCAACCGTCGTCGGATCGCCTCCGAGGCGGCAGTAGAGCGTGTGCGATCCGGACGCCCGGAACTTCACCCACCCGAGCTCCATCAGCTGCCACGTCGAGAGATCGGTCGTCAACGGCTTCATCAACGAGCTCCCGTTGAAGGGCAGGCCGAGCAGCGTCGAGACCGAGGTCAGCTTCGCGGTGGCCGCCTGCGCGACTGCCTGCTGTCGGGCGCCGCGGGTCAGGTCGCTCTCGCCCGGGTTCAGCTGGTTCTCGCGGATCCGCGAGTAGATCAGGGCGCGCTCGCCGTTCATGTGCTGCGGCCCGCGCTGGAACCTCCAGCCCTTCCACTCCTGGCAGCGAGCCTGTGTCTTGAACGGACAGTCGAAGCGGTTCGAGAGGATCGGCTCCGGCACGTTCACGGTGATCCCGCCTTCGGCGTCGATCAGATCCTTGAAGTTGTTGAAGTCGACGATCACCACGTGATCGATCCCCACCCCGGTGAAGCTCTTCACCGTTTGGATCGCAAGCGGTGTCCCGCCGGCCTGGTAGGCGGCGTTGATCTTCGCGCTCCCGACCCCTGGGATGCTCACGAGCAGGTCGCGCGGGATCGAGAGATACGCCAGGCGGTGGTGCGATGGATCGGTGCGGACGAGCATGATCGAATCGGCGTGCCGGTCGCCGCTGCGCCCGGCCGCCGTCGAGCTGTCGGTCCCGAGCAGCAGGATGGTCGTGCCGTGGTCGAGCAGGAAGCCGTTGCTCTTCGCGAGGGCGGCGCGAGCGCCCCGCTCGTGGTCGAACCGCTTGTTCGCGGCCGAGACGCCGCTCTGGAAGGAGAGGAAGCCCGTGATCGACCAGACGACGAACACGACCACGAGGATCAGCAGGCCGACGAGGACGACGTGCTTCCAGTTGACCCGGCCGGCACGCGGAAGCCGCCGCTTGCTCGAGCCCTTCCCGCCGGTCTTCGGGGTGGCCCGATTCGGCTGAGGGCGAGGCTTCCCGGGCACTGCCGGCACCTTCCCCTTGACCCGTCCACCCTTGTAGACGCGGTAGGGCTTATCGTCCGGCGCCATCCGGCAAAGTAGGGTACCCGGCGGCGTGGCCGACAGGCGGGTCATAGGGATCGACCTCGGGGGCACCAAGATCCTCGCCGGAGTGCTCGACGGCTCGGGGCGCCTGGAGCAACTGACGGAGCGCTCGACGCCCGTCGAGTCGCAGGAGGCGCTGATCGATGCGCTTGTCGAGATGGTCGTCGAGCTGCGCTCACCCGGGATCGAGGCGGTCGGGTTCGGTGTCCCGGCTCGGATCGACTCGCGGACAGGGATCGCGCTCGGCGCAGTCAACACGCCGATCCACCATGTCGCCTTCCGGGAGGTGCTCGAGGAGCGGCTCGGCATGACCGTCGGGGCGATCAACGACGGCAGCGCCGCGACCCTCGCCGAGTTCACGCACGGAGCCGGGCAGGACGCGCACGATCTCGTCCTGCTGACCCTCGGCACGGGTGTCGGGGGCGGCTTCGTTCTCGACGGACAGCTGTATCGCGGCTGGGCCGAGGTCGGGCACATGGTGATCGTCGAGAACGGCGAGCCATGTCAGGGGGCCTGCACCGGGAGAGGCCACGTCGAGTCGTACTGCTCGGGGCACGCGGCCGACCGGCTCGCACGCGCGGCTCTCGGTCCGACCGCGACCGCGCGCGACCTCGTCGAGCAGCGCCACCCGGCACTCGCCGAGATCGGCAAGCACCTGGGCGCGGCTATCGCCTCGCTCGTGAACCTGTTCGACCCGGACATGGTCCTGATCGGCGGCGGCTTCGGTGTCGCGGCAGCCGACCTGCTCCTCGAGCCGGCCCGCGAGGTCGTCCGGCGCGAGGCGCTCGCACCGGCGGGCGACCACGTCGAGCTCGCCGTGGCCGAGCTCGGGCCGGTTGCAGGCGTCATCGGCGCGGCGCTCGTCGCGTTCGAGGCGCTGGAGTAGGGGCCGGATGCCGCTGGCGGTCTGTGCGACGCCGATCGGGAACCTCGCAGACGTGACGCTGCGCGTCCTCGACGAGTTGCGCGAGGCGGATCTCGTCCTGTGCGAGGACACGCGGCACACGCGGATCCTGCTCGCGCGACACTCGATCTCCGCGCGCCTGTTGTCGTTGCACGAGCACAACGAGGCTGAGCGAATCCGCGAGCTGATCCCGCGTCTCGTCGCGGGAGAGCGGATCGCGCTCGTCTCGGACGCGGGCCTGCCCGGCATCTCCGATCCGGGGTCGCCGCTCGTGCGGGCCGCGCTTTCGGCAGGCGTTCCGGTGACGGTGCTGCCCGGGCCCTCCGCGGTCGAGACTGCGCTCGTGGCCAGCGGGCTCCTCTCCGATCGCTATGCCTTCGTGGGCTTCCTGCCGCGGCGGGCCGGGGAGCTCGCGTCGTTGTGGGAGGAGCTCGGGAGCTGGGCCTGGCCGGTCGTGGCGTTCGAGTCTCCGAGACGGTTGCCTGCGACGCTGCGGTCGCTGGCCGCGGCCGCGCCGTCGCGAGAGGTGGCGGTTTGCCGCGAGCTGACGAAGAAGTTCGAGCAGGTCGAGCGAGGGACAGCGGCCGAGCTGGCAGAGCTGTTCGCCGAGCCCCCAAAGGGCGAGATCACCCTGGTGCTCGGCGCTGCGTCGGGCGCCGACGCACCGGAGCTGCTCGTCGAGGCGGCACGAGCAGTGGCCGATCTCGTCGCCGCCGGGACGCCTCGGAAGGTTGCTGCCGAGGTCGTAGCCCGGCTGACGGGTGTGGCGCGCAACGAGCTCTACCGCTCGTCTTTGTGACAACACTGTAACCAGTATTGACAACGTCCGGCCGGCTGTCTATCGTGTTGCGAACACACGTTTGCACAACTGACAACAGCTGCCGCTGGCTCGATCGTCCGGGGAAGCACCCTGCGGCGTCGCGCGGACGAGCGGACAAGCGCGACAACACAGTCGAGAGGTGGTTCCCGATGCGTCGATTCCTGCTCCTGCTCAGCCTTGCCCTGCTCGCCGCGGCGCTCGTGGCGGTCGCTCCCGCCGCGGCGTGGACCTGGCCGACCGGCGGCCCGGTGCTGCTCGCGTTCTCATTCGATCCGGCCCATCCATACTCGGCGGGCGAGCATCGAGGGATCGATATCGGAGGCGATCCCGGGTCGGCAGTTCTCGCGCCCGCCGGCGGTGTGGTCACGTTTGCGGGAACGGTTCCCGGCAACGGGAAGTCGCTGACGATCCTCACCTCCGACGGGTGGTCGGTCACGCTGACGCAACTCGGATCGATCGCGGTGGCGAAGGGCGCGTCGGTCGCCGAGGGCGATGCGGTCGCGACGATCGGCCCGAGCGGCGACGCCGAGGTTGCCGGCCCGTACATGCAACTCGGCATTCGCCACGCCGACCAGGATCAGGGCTACGTCGATCCGCAGACGCTGCTTCCGCCGCGGTCTCAGGCCCCGAGCGGCCCGACGACGACCGGCGGCACGGTCCAGCCGCCCTCGGCGGTCCCGTCCCGACGAGCACCACGCCCGTCGACGGCCCCTCCGTCACGACCGATCCAGCTGCCGTTGGAACTGCGACCGCCTCGGCAGCGCCACAGCCGGTGGTCAGCGCGGCGGTAGTGGTCGCTGCCCCGGTCGCGGTCGCCGGCGGCGGCAGCGCGCCCGCGGCGGCGACCGTTCAACCGACCGTGGCTCCAAGCGCCGGACGGAGCGCGACGGCGTCCAGGTTGCGCCCGCCGTCGAGACGGTCGCATCGTACTGCGGCCCGCGGCGGTGACCACACCGGCTGCGGAGCCTGCTCGCGCCGTTTTGCCGGCCTCGGTCCACGGCTCCTATCTCGACGTTGCGGCGCGACAGACGGCTGCGCCGAGCCGATCGACGGTCTCTCCGCCGCCGGACTCGCCTGTCGAAGTGGCGATGCCGTCGCACGTCTGTCGTTGCCCACCCGCGTGTGGCAACGACGGAGACCGCTGTCCGGGCTCTACGTCCGCCGGCCGTGAGCCGTCCGCTCGTTGCCGTGGACGGAGCGCTCGCTGCGATCTCCGCGTCCCGCTCGGCGCGGCCGGCCGCCACTCGCGTCGGTTCACCAGTGCCACATACGGTCGCGCCCGGGGTCGCCGATCGGCACCCCGGCGTCTCGACCTCGCACCGGCGTCACGGACCCCCGGCGTTCCTTCGCTGGCTGGCTGCTGTGGTGCCCGCGCTCGCGCTCGCTTGGCTGCTCACAATGCGCCGTCGGCGGGTGACTCGGCAACCCGCTCGTATGATTGCCCTCGATGAGATCCGGGGCTCGGAAGATCCTCGTCGCACCGGCCTGGCCGTATGCGGCGGGACATCGCCACCTTGGCCACGTGGCGGGCTTCGGCGTTCCGTCGGACGTGTTCGCCCGCTATCACCGGCTGCGCGGGAACGACGTGCTCATGGTGAGCGGAACGGACGAGCACGGTACGCCGGTGATGGTGGCCGCCGACAAGGAAGGGAAGTCGGTCGGTGAGATCGCCGACTACTACAACCAGTCGTTCCGCGAGGACTTCCAGCGGCTCGGGCTCTCCTATGACCTGTTCTCGCGCACGACCACTCACAACCACGAGCTCGTCGTTCAGGATCTGTTCCGGACGCTGTACGAGCACGGCGCGATCGTCGAGCGCGAGATGCTCGTCTCGTTCTCCCCCGCCACGGGGCACACGCTCCCCGACCGGTACATCGAGGGCACGTGCCCGATCTGCGGTTACGCGGAGGCACGAGGAGATCAGTGCGACAACTGCGGAAACCAGCTCGACCCGACCGACCTGATCAACCCCCGGTCCCGGATCGACGGATCGACGCCGGAGTTTCGCGAGACGAAGCACCTGTTTCTCGACCTGCCGCAGTTCGCCGAGCGGTTGCGCGAGTGGATCGGCTCGCACGACGACTGGCGCACGAACGTGCGGAACTTCTCCCTTGCTCTCATCGACGATCTCCGTGCGCGGCCGATCACTCGCGACCTCGACTGGGGCGTTCCGATCCCGGTGCCGGGATACGCCGAGGACACCAACAAGCGCATCTACGTCTGGTTCGACGCGGTGATCGGGTACCTGTCGGCATCGATCGAATGGGCGGCGTCGACCGGCGACCCCGAGGCCTGGCGCGAATGGTGGCAGAACCCCGAATCGGAGCACTACTACTTCCAGGGCAAGGACAACATCGTCTTTCACACCGTGATCTGGCCGGCGATGCTGCTCGGCTACGGAGAGGGCGGCGCCTACGGCGACGGCCGCGGCCCGCTCGTCCTCCCGGAGAACGTCGTCGCCACCGAGTACCTGACCTACTACGGCAAGCAGTTCTCGACGAGTCGAGGCCACGCGATCAACCTGCGCGACTTCCTCGACCGGTTCGAAGCCGACGCACTCCGCTACTACCTCGTCGCCGCGAGCCCGGAGACGCAGGACACCGACTTCACCTGGGCCGAGTTCGTGCGCCGCAATAACGACGAGCTGCTTGCGAACTGGGGGAACCTCGTCAACCGCACGTTGACGAACGCCCACCGGAACTTCGGCGCCGTGCCCGATCCGGGCGAGCTCACCGATCAGGACGAGGCGTTGCTCGCAGTGATCGAGGCCGGCTTCGATGAGGTCGGATCCCTGATCGAGCGAGGCCGGATCCGAGCGGCGCTCGGCGAGGCGATGAGGCTCTCGTCCGAGGTCAACCAGTACGTCTCGGATACCGCGCCGTGGGCGCTCGTCAAGACGGATCGTGACCGCGCCGGCACCGTCCTCTACGTCGCGTTGCGGGCGGTCGACTGCCTCAAGACCATCTTCACGCCCTTCCTGCCGCACACCTCGCAGACCGTGCACGAGCTGCTCGGATACGAGGGGTGGATCGCGGGTCCGATCGAGTTCCGCGACGTCACCGAGGAGAACGGGCAGACCCACACAGTGCTCACCGGCGACTATGCGAGCTGGGCCGGCGCCTGGCAGCCGAGCGAGCTCCCGCCCGGCCAGGCACTGCAGGAGCCGAGACCGCTCTTCGTCAAGCTCGAGACGACGATCGGCGAGGACGACCTCGCCGTCGGATGATCGACACGCACACGCACCTCGAGCCGTCCGAGGCTCGCGAGGTGCTCGACCGCGCGCGTCAGGCCGGTGTCACCCGCTTCGTCGTCGTCGCAACGAGTATTGCCGGGGCTCGCGACGCGCTCGACCTCGCGGCGGGCGAGGACGGCCTCTACGCCGCGCTCGGCATCCATCCCCACAACGCCGGCGGTGACGACGACGCCCACGGACTTGCCGAGCTGCGCGAGCTGCTCTCGCACGATCGAGCCGTGGCGGTCGGCGAGACCGGTCTCGACTATTTCCGCGACTACGCGCCGCGCGATGCTCAACGGCGGCTGTTCGACGGGCAGCTCGCGATCGCCGACGACCTCGGCAAGCCGGTGGTCATCCACACCCGCGCGGCCGATCAGGACACCCTCGAGGCGCTCGCGGGCTTCGGTGGAACGGTCATCCTCCACTGCTTCTCCTCGCCGGCTCTCCTCGAGCCGGCGCTCGAGCGGGGCTGGTACCTCTCGTTCGCCGGCAACGTCACCTATCCGAAGGCGCCGGAGCTGCGAGAGGCGGCGAGGCGGGCGCCTGCGAACCGTCTGCTCGCCGAGACGGACAGCCCGTACCTCGCGCCACAGGCCGTTCGCGGCCGGCGCAACGAGCCCGCCAACGTGCTGCACACGCTCGCGGTTCTCGCCGAGGCGCGCGGTCAGGACGTCGAGGAGCTCGAGCGGCAGATCGACGCCAACGCGACGGTCGCGTTCGGCCTGTGAAGGTCGTGCCGAAGAAGCAGCTCGGCCAGCACTTCCTGGTCGACGAGAACATCCTCGGCGTGATCGAGCGGCTCGCCGAGCTGCAACCGGACGACGTCGTGCTCGAGATCGGCCCTGGGCTCGGCGTGCTCACGGGGTATCTCGGGGATCGGGTGGCGCACGTCCACGCGGTCGAGATCGACCGCGCCCTCGAGCCGTACCTTCGTGACATTCCGCGGACGACGCTCCACTGGGGAGACGCACTCGCGCTCGACCTCGCGGCGCTCGAGCCGCCGGCCGGCAAGCTCGTCGCGAACCTCCCCTACAACGTTGCAACGCCGATCGTCGTGGAGAGCCTCGATCGCCTCCCGGGCGTCGGGCTCTGGTGCGTGATGGTGCAGCGCGAGGTCGCCGACCGGTTCTTCGCGTCTCCGAGAACGAAGGCCTACGGCGCGGTGTCCGTTCTCGTCCAGCTCGCGTCCGAGCGGACCGGGCTTCATCCGGTGTCGCGAGAGGTGTTCCGCCCGAGGCCGAACGTCGAGTCCGCACTCGTCGCATTCCGGCGCATCGCGCCCGGCATCGACCCGGCCGTCAAGCGACTCGTGGAGGCATCGTTCTCGCACCGGCGCAAGACGCTCGCGAACTCGCTCGCACTGTCAGGCATCGCAAGCCGCGATCGTGCCGCAGCCGGGCTCGACGCGATCGATCGGGGAACCGGCGCCCGCGCCGAGGAGCTCGAGCCGCCCGAGTTCGTCGCCCTCGCAGCCGCGCTCGCATGATCAGCGCAGAGGCCCCGGCAAAGATCAACCTCGCCCTCGTCGTCGGCGGCACGCGGCCCGACGGGCTGCACGAGGTCGCGACGATCCTTCAGCGGATCGACCTCTGCGACACGGTCTCGTTGGAGCCGGCCGCCGAGCTCTCGGTCGAAGGCTTCGCCGACGACACGATCGTCCGTCGCGCCCTCGAAGCGGTCGCAGCCGCGAGCGGAGCCGAGCCCAACTGGCGCGCCACGGATCGAGAAGCGGATTCCGGTGGCGGCCGGGCTCGGTGGGGGAAGCAGCGACGCGGCGACCGCGATCAAGCTGGCGTGCGAGCTCCTTCCGCTCCCGCCGGCGAGACTCGATCTCGTGGCGCTCGCAACGCCGGCTCGGCGTCGACGTCCCGTTCTTTCTCGAAGCGGGGCCTCAGCTCGGCACCGGCACGGGAACGACGCTGGAGCCGCTCGACCTGCCACAGGACTACGCGGTCCTGCTCGTGATGCCGCACGGCGACAGCAAGCCCTCCACCGCCGAGATCTACGCTCGCTTCGACCACGACGAGGGTTTCGACGCTCGCCGAGCACTCGTGCTCGAGGTCGCGCACGCGGGCCGCGCCGCCGATCTGGGCGCCCTACCGCCCAACGACCTCGCGCGCTCGCCTCTGGCTGCCAGGCTGCGCTCGCTCGGGGCGTTCCGGGCCGATGTCAGCGGCGCCGGGCCGGTCGTGTACGGCCTGTTCCGAGATCGGGCCGCCGCGGAGGTCGCAGCCGGCGAGGTCTCGGAGCTCGGAGACACCTGGCTCACGGCCCCTGCGTGGTAGCGTTTTTCCTGCGATGGCTACAGATGCAGCTGGCGTGCTCGACAAGCCCGAGTCGCGGCCCGGTCGGTATCTCCGTGAGCACAAGATGCGCCTGGTCCTCTGGATCGGCGCGATCGAGGGGACGCTGGCGATTCTCGGGGCGTTCGACAGGTGGGTTCTCTACGTCCTCGCGATCGCGTCGATCGCCTGGTACGTCGCGATGGGCCGCAAGTACACCTCCGCGACCGCACGCCACATCTCCTGGATCTTCGCTGCGTCGCAGGCCATCGCCGTCGTCATTCAGGCGCTCTACCAGACGTTCAAGTGGCTCGCGTTCGGGGCGGTCGTGCTCGCTGTGATCGCCGGGCTCGTCCTGCTCTTCGCCGAGCGCGACAAGCTCTAGGTGTGCGGGGCGGCCCGGGTCCGCGCCTATACTCGCTCCCCAGTGGGGCGTAGCCAAGCGGTAAGGCAGCGGGTTTTGGTCCCGCGATCCCAGGTTCGAATCCTGGCGCCCCAGCCATCGATCCCGCCCACGTGAGCGACATCCCGATCGCAGCCGTCGTCATGGCCGCCGGCCTCGGAACCCGGATGCGGTCCGCCGTACCGAAGCACCTGCACCCGGTGCTCGGCCGCCGGATGGTCGACTGGGTCCTCCACGCGGCACGTGGCGTCGGCGCCGACCCGATCGTCGTCGTCGCTGCGCCGCAGACGAGCAGTGACTTCGAGGGCTACGAGGTCGCGGTGCAGGAGGTGCCGCGCGGCACGGGCGACGCGGTGCGGGCGGCTCGGGCCGCGCTCGAGGGGCGTGCCGAGCACGTCCTCGTGCTGTCCGGCGATGCCGTCCTGCTGACCGCCGAGATGCTGCGCGAGTTGCTCGACGCGCACCTCGCCGCCGGGGCCGCAGCCACGGTGTTGGGCATCGAGTACGACGATGCCCGGCACTACGGAAGGCTCGTGCGGGACGGCGCCGGAGGCCTCGAGCGGATCGTCGAGGCCCGCGATGCGACCGCGGCCGAGCTCGAGCTCAAGGAGACGAACTCCTCGATCTACGTGTTCCGATCCGAGAAGCTCTGGCCGACGCTCGACCGGATCGAGGCGCACAACGCCCAGGGGGAGATCTACCTGACCGACGCGATCGGCCTGCTCGTCGGAGACGGCGACGAGGTCGCGGTCAGCATCGCCGCCGAGTCGTTCGAGGCCGGTGTCAATACGCGGGCCGAACTTGCCGATGCTGCTCGTGTCCTGCGCGACCGCATCAACCTGGCTCACATGCTCGCCGGCGTGACGGTCGACGACCCCGCGACGACCTGGATCGAGGCCGACGTCGAGATCGAGCCGGACGTCACGCTCCGTCCGTTCGTCTCGCTGCGCGGAAGTACCCGAATCGCAACCGGGGCCACGATCGAATCGCACACCGTCGCCGTCGACGCCGAGATCGGAACCGGCGCGATCGTGGGACCATTCTGTTACCTTCGCCCCGGAACGGTCCTCGAGGCGGATTCGAAGGCGGGTACCTTCGTGGAGATCAAGAACTCACGCATCGGGCCGCGCTCCAAGGTCCCGCACCTCTCCTACGTCGGTGATGCCGAGGTGGGCGAGAACACGAACGTCGGGGCCGGCGCGATCACCGCAAACCTTGCGCACAAGCCGGGCGTGCCGAAAGGCCGCACCCGGATCGGCGACAACGTCAGGGTCGGGATCCAGAATGGCTTCGTCGCGCCGGTCGAGGTGGGAGACGGAGCATGGACGGCAGCTGGATCGACGATCACGAAGGACGTGCCCGCCGACGGGATGGCCGTCGCGCGCGCACGACAGGAGAACAAGGAGGGCTATGCCTCTCGGCATCGGGACGACTGAGCTCGTTCTGCCGGGCCTCGACGACGCGGGCTCGTCGATGACCGGCCCGCAGCCCGGACACTGGATCGAGCGCGGGCCGTCGAAGCGGCTGATGGTGTTTGCGGGCACCTCGCACCCCGAGCTCGCCTCGGCGATCGCCGAGCATCTCGGCGTCGAGCTGGGCGCCGTGACCACGAGCGAGTTCGCCAACGGCGAGACCTACGTCCGTTTCGACGAGTCGATCCGCGGCTCCGACGTCTTCCTCGTCCAGACGGGATGCAGCCCGATCGACCAGAACCTGATGGAGCTCCTGCAGATGATCCAGGCCGCGCGGCTCGGGTCGGCGAAACGCATCACGGCCGTGATCCCGCTCTTCCCGTACGCCCGCCAGGACCGCAAGGCCAAGCCGCGGGAACCGATCACCGCCCGGCTCGTCGCCGACATGCTCCAGGTCGCGGGCGCCGACCGGATCCTGACGATGGACCTGCACGCCGGTCAGATCCAGGGCTTCTTCACGATCCCGGTCGACCACATGACGGCGTTGCCGCTGTTCGCCCGGCACTTCCGTGACCTCGGCCTCACCGGTGAAGGCGTCGTCTCGGTCTCACCCGACACGGGTCGCGCCAAGCAGGCCGAGCGCTTCGCCGAGATGATCGAGTCCGAGTTCGCGATCATGCACAAGTCGCGCCCCGCGCACGACATCGCCTCGGTGACCGAGATCGCAGGTCGTGTTCGCGGCAAGCGCGCGATCATCGGCGACGACGTGATCATGACCGGCGGCACGATGCTCGCCAACGTCCGCGCGCTCGAGGAGCACGGCGTCGACGAGGTGTGGCTGTTCGCGACGCACGGCGTCTTCTGCAACGACATCCTCGAGCGGTTCGCCGACGACGACGGGATCAAGGGGCTCGTCGTCACTGACACCGTCCCGATCGATCCGCTCTCCCGTCCCGAGAAGCTGACCGTCCTGCCGGTCTCCAACCTGCTGGCCGAGACGATCATGAACGTCTTCGCCGACGATTCGGTGTCGGCGATCTTCGGCGGCGAGAACCAACTCTTCTAGCCGCGGCCCGTGCCCGTTCGCTGGCTGGCGGGGGCGCTGGGCGAACGGAACTTCCGCCTGCTCGT
>CAVXKB010000012.1:0-196414 GCA_963762215.1 uncultured Actinomycetota bacterium | reverse complement strand
CAGGCTGTCCTCGTGCCGAAGGATCCGACCCTCCAGCTCGCGGAGCTGGTCGGCTCCAGTTCGAGGTCGTCGGCAAGCGTCCGACGTACCGTCTGAAACGCGGCAAGCGCATCGACCTGGCGGCCGCCCCGGTAGAGCGCGAACATCAGCTGGCCGACGAGGCGCTCGCGGGTCGGGTGCTCGCGGACGAGCTGCTCGAGCTCCGGCACGAGCCCCGCGCCCATCCCGTCTTCGAGCTCGGCATCGATCCGCCGCTCGAGTACGAGGAGCCGCCGCTCCTCGAGCCGCGCGACCTCTCCGTTCGCGAAGGGCTCGTAGCGGAGGTCGGAGAGAGGTGGCCCGCGCCAGAGGGCCAACGCCTCCCGGAGCTCCGCCGCCGCCACGAGGGTCTCGAACCGCTCGAGATCGAGCTCACCGGGCTCAACGCGGAGCGAGTAGCCGCCCGGCTGCCGAACGATGCGGTCGTTCCCGACGAGCTTCGCAGCCGGTAGATGTAAGTGTCGAGCGTCTCGCCCGCCCTCGGGGGAGCGCGCTCGCCCCAGACCCCGTCGATCAGCCGGTCGCGAGACACCGATCTGTTCGGGTGCAGAAGCAGAATCGCGAGCAGGCTTCGCTGCTTCAGGCCGCCGAGCGCGATCGCGTGTCCGTCGCGCAAGACCTCGAGCGGGCCGAGCACACGGAACTCCACCCATCGATGTTGCCACATCTGCGAGGCGGGCTCCAGGAATCTGCGAGGTCGCGCCGCGACTCTTGCTCGTCGTCAACGCCAACTCCAGAAAGGAGTCGACTCGTGCATTCTCGTCGACCGGTCATGCCAATCCTGGCGGCTGCGCTTGCCGCCGTCGCCGTGACAGGTAGCGCTGCCTCCTCGACATCGTTCGCCGTCACCTCGACCCTCGACGGCGCGACCGCGCTCCCGCATCACATCCACTGGATCGCCACGGTGAGCGGAGCGAAAGTCAAGGAGGTCGATTTCCTGATCGACGGCAAGTTCACCTGGGTTCATCATCACCCGCCCTACTACTACGGCGACTTCAGCGAGAGCTCGAGCAAGGTCGATCGTGGCTACCTCGTCACCTCATTCCTCGCACCGGGGATGCACACCTTCACCGTCCGCGCGATCGCCACGAGCGGCCAGACCGCGGTGGACACCGTCATGGCACGGGTTGCCGCCACCCCCGACCCGCCGACCGCGCTCGCAGGGACGTGGGAACGCACCGTCGACCCCGCCGGTGCGCCAAAGCCTGGAAGCCCCGGCGCGCCCGCGGACACGCCGACCCCGGCGGGGGCCTACAAGCTCGTGATCGACAAGCGCTGGATCCAGACCCGCGACCCCGGCACCTTCACGCACGCGAGCGTCGACAAGAACACAGGACTCGGCTACATCCAGGACACCGACTACGTCGCGGGCGCCGGGAACTCGTTCCAGGTCTGGGGTGCGGTCAGCTGGCGCCCGTTCAGCGACTACCTCGCGGAAGAGGGAACCTGGTGCGAACCGTGGGGCGGGCCGGAAGGGACCTATCACTGGTCCGTGACGGGGAACACTCTGACGCTCAAGGCGACTCCCAGCGACCCGTGCCGGGTCCGCGCGTTCATCTGGACCGGGGAGTGGACCCGCGTCGGCTGAGGGCGTGGCGCCTACCTAGGCTGCAAATCGCCGAGCCGGCGGCATGCGGTCTAGGTAGGCGCGAGTCGGATGTAGCGGCCGTGGCATAGAAGTCATCCGCGGCACGGCCCGCTTCGGACGGGGTCAGCGGATTCATGGGCGCGAATCGGTAGCGGCCCTCGAACACCAGCCGAACACCGCTACGGATCCGCTGGCTCCCGCTGTCCTCCTCACGCCGCAACTTGGGCTTGTCGGCAGGGCCTGGAGGGACTGGAGGGGACTGGCTGCCCTCTTCGGTCGACTCTCGTATGAAGGGTCCGCGGTTCGAATCCGCGCGTCGGCTCTCCATCCGCGTTAGTGCTGAGAGCGCCGGGCGCGTCCCGGCGTGGCGTGAGCCGACGGGACGCGTTAGCTTCCGGTCGTGAGTGAACAGCATGGCGAACGTGGACATGCGGTCAGGCCGCTCGAGCTGTTCTTCGATCTCGTATTCGTCTTCGGGTTCACGCAAGTCACCACAGTTCTCTCGCGTAATCCGACCTGGAGCGGCCTCGGACACGGGCTCCTGATTCTCGCGACCCTCTGGTGGGCATGGACCGCCTACGCCTGGTTGACCAACACCGTCGATCCCGATGTCGGCGCGGTCTGGGGGGCGATGCTGGTTGCGATGGGCGCGATGTTCATCGCGGCGCTTGCCGTGCCCGACGCGTTCGGGCGTCACGGCGTCGTTTTCGGGATCGCTTTCCTAATCGTCAACGTGATGCACGTGACGCTGTACGCACTCGTGGCACGGGGCGACCGGAATCTGTTGGCGGCGATCTTGCGATACGCACCCGGGGCACTCTCGGGCGCGGCGCTCATCCTGGCGGCAGGGTTCGTCCACGGCGGGCTCAAGCCAATCCTCTGGCTGGCCGCCCTCGTCCTCGGCCTCTTCGGGCCGCTCCTCGGCGGCACGAGCGGCTGGAACATCCAACCTGCGCATTTCGTCGAGCGTCACGGCCTGATCGTGATCATCGCCATCGGCGAGTCCCTGATCGCGATCGGCCTCGGGGAACGGCTCAGCGGACTCAGCACCGGCGTGATCGTCGCGGCCGTGCTCGGGTTCGTGGTCGCGGCATCGTTCTGGCTGGCCTACTTCGACCTCTTACCGATCCGCGTCGAGCATCTGCTCGCCGACCGAAGCGGTCCGGAGCGCACCGCCCTCGCGCGTGACGTCTATAGCTACCTCCATCTGCCGATGGTGGCGGGCATCGTGCTCTTCGCGTTCGCGATGAAGTCGACGCTCGCGCACGTCGATAAGGACCTCGGCACGATCCCGGCGTTCGGCCTCTGCGTCGGCTCCGCGCTCTACCTGTTCGCCTTCGTCGCGATTCGTATGCGGGTATCGCACACGCTCGGCCGTGGCCGCCTGCTCGCCGCGATCGCCTGCGCCCTGCTGTTTCCGGTTGCGCTCGTCGTGTCCGCGTTGGTGGCACTCACCCTCGTCACCGCCGTCTGGGTCGGGCTTCACGCCTACGAGCTCATCTGGTGGCGCGAGGCACGCGCACAGACTCGTGCACAACGACTGCCGGCCTCAGTCCGCTAACCCTGGCCCGGGCAGGCGACGACGGATGACGGGTCGGTACCGGCTCGGCTGAAATACGTCCTCATCACAAGACGTTTGAGTAGTCAAGTAATCTCGACGACGAGGAGTAAAAGGTCATGTCTACGCTCGAATTCGGTCTCGACACCTTCCTGCCGATCACCGTCGACCAGTCCGGCCGGCCGGTCAGCGGCGACGAGGTAGTCCGCAACGCCGTCGAAGAGGCTGTGCTGGCGGAGGCGGTCGGAATCGACTCCTTCAACATTGGCGAGCACTACCGCACCGAGTTCATGGACTCGGCGGCCCCGGTCGTGCTCGCCGCGATCGCCGGCCGGACCGAGCGAATCCGGCTCGGCACCGCAGTCACGGTGCTGAGCACGCAGGACCCGGTGCGCCTCTACACGGACTTCGCCACGCTCGACGCCGTCTCGAACGGCCGAGCGCAGCTGATCGTCGGCCGCGGCTCGCTGACCGAGTCGTTCCCGCTCTTCGGATTCGACCTGGCGGACTACGAGCAGCTGTTCGAGGAGAAGCTCGACCTTCTCGTGCGCCTGCTGCGCGAGCAGCCCGTGACCTGGTCGGGTCAGTTCCGGTCGGCGCTCGAGGACCAGTTCGTGAGCCCGCCGATCCCCGCGGGACACATCCCGACGTGGGTCGGCGTCGGCGGCAGCCCCCAGTCCGTCGTGCGCGCCGCGCGCTTCGGCCTGCCGCTCATGCTGGCGGTCATCGGCGGGAACCCCGATCGGTTTGCGCCGTACGTCGAGCTCTACAAGCGCGCGCTCGAGCAGCACGGACAGCCCCAGCTGCCGGTCGGGCTGCACACACTCGGGTTCGTCGGAGCCACGGACGACGAGGCCGTCGAGGTGCAGTGGCCCTACTACAAGGAGCAGTTCGATTGGGCGGCCCGCGAGCGTGGCTGGCAGCCGCCGACCTACGAGCAGTTCCTGGCCGAGGTCGACCACGGCTCGATGTACGTCGGCTCGCCCGAAACCGTCGCCAACCGGATCGCCAGGGTTGTCCGCACGCTCAGCCTCAGCCGCTTCGACCTGCACTATGCGATCGGACGGGTCCCGCACGACCAGCGCATGGCCATGATCGAGCTCTTCGGCCGCGAAGTCATTCCACGCGTCCGCGACCTGGTTGCGAAAGCTCCCGAAGCGGACGCCGTGCGAGCGGCCGGGGTCGGGAGCTGACGATGGCGGTCGTCTTCGCAGAGCAGCCGACGGCGGCACGAGCCACGGAAGTTGAGGATCTGCGCCTCGGGATCATCGGCGCGGGCAAGTTCGGCACCACGGTCGCCCGTGCCGCCGTCGCGGCCGGCTACGACGTCGCCATCTCGGGATCCGGCCCGGCCGACGAAATCGCGCTCACGATCGAGGTGCTCGTCCCCGGCGCGCGTGCAGCGACGACCGCGGAGGTCGTACGCCACGCAGACGTCATCGTCCTGGCGGTCCCGACGCACCGCTTCCGCGAGCTCGCACCCGACCTGTTCGCCGACAAGATCCTCATCGACGCCATGAACTACTGGCAGCCGGTCGACGGCGACGACCCGGAGCTGACCACCGCGTCGAACGGCACCAGTACCGTCGTGCAGGAGCGCTTCCGCGATGCGAGGGTCGTGAAGAGCCTCAACCAGCTCGGCTATCACCAGCTCGACGAGAACCGGCGTACCAAAGGAGCACGCGACCGCATCGCGCTCGGCGCGGCCGGTGACGACCCTGAAGCCGTGACGAGGGTCATGCGGCTCATCGACCGCCTCGGCTTCGACGCGGTCGACGCCGGACAGCTCGCGAACGGCGTCGCCCTGGAGCCCGACGGCTCACCCGTCGCCATCACCTACACAGCCCAACAGCTTTCGGAGCTCGTGTCCCGCTGAGCACGTCGTCAGGCGACTAGATACGTCTCGTAGATGACGCCGCTCGGCCGCCGACTCGGCTTTCTCGCGGTCAATGACCTCCGAGCGCGGCGTTCCCGGTGGAACCTCGACCTCGAACTCGACCAGGAACTCCATCGCCGTCACCTCGGCAGGTCCGTGCCCGCCTGCTCGGCCACCATGTAGGCGGCGTACCAGGTCGGCCAGTCGTCGCTTCCGCCCGCCCCGTCGCGCTCACCGTGCGCGGCTTCGGCGCGTCGAAGCGCCCCCGCCAGGTCGGTGGTGGACGCGTACCGCGTCTGAGCGGCATCGATGCGGCCGGGGTGCCGGATCGTGACCTCCTGGGCGATCCACGTGTTGGCGTCTGGATCGATGAACGAGAAGAACGACCCGTAGCTCGTGCGCTCGGGATCGGGGCCCGGCTGCCGTGCCTCGACGGGGAACGGCGGACCGTGCCAGATGTCACTCACCTCAATCCCGTGGCCGGCAAGCTCGGCATGGGCGGCCTCGATGTCTGTGACGACGAGGCCGCCTCCAGCCGAGCCGGGGGCGGCCGTCGTGAGCCCCAGCCCGAAGGTGATGGACGTGCCGGAGCCCGGGGGAGTGAGCTGGACGATTCGAAGCCCAGCGATCGGGGCGACGTCGTCGTCGAGCCTCCAGCCCAGACGCTCGTAGAACGCCTTCGCCCGGTCGACGTCGGACACGGGAATGATGTCGATCTCGAGCTTCATGTCGACCTGTTCGACCCTGACCTCGCGGCTCGGCTCGTGTTGTTGGGCGGCGGTCACGGCTACCTCCTCGTCTAGTGACAACTCCATTCCGAACAGGGTGCAGGCCGCCGCCGGCGCGGCGCCACGACCGGTTCGCTCACGCTGTTAGGCGCCGCCTAACAGAGGACGTATCGTTCAGCCCGTGGAGATGAGGCTGCTTCGCTACTTCGTCGCCGTCGCCGAGGAGCTCCATTTCGCCAGGGCAGCGGAGCGGCTGCACATTGCGGCACCGTCACTCTCGCAGCAGATCAAGTCGCTCGAGGCGAGCCTGGGCACGCCGTTGTTCGTCCGTGACCGCCGACATGTCGAGCTGACCGCGGCCGGTTCAATGCTCCTGCCCGACGCGCGCGAGATCCTCGAGCTCGCCGCCCGAGCACAACGCCGCGTCGCGGGAGCAGCGGGCCCTCTCCGCGTCGGCTACGTCAGCTGGCTTCCTGACCAGCTCAGCGCGGCTCCGCAGCTGGATATCCGCGTCGACGAATGGGTGATGCCGAGCCACGTTCAGATCGCGCGCGTCCTTGACGGCGGGCTCGACGCGGCGGTCGCCTGGGCCGGGTCGCGCGACGAACGGCTGGATGTCCGGCTCCTATGGCCCGAGCCGCTGCTCGCCGTTACGCCGGCCGGCCGATCGGAAAACAGCGTCGTGGCGCGCAAGCTGCGTGTGCTCGTCGATGCCGACCTCACTTCCTGGCGAGCGTGGAACGACTACGCGACGGAGTTCGCCGAGGCCACGGGCGCCCGTCTCGTACACATCGACGACGGCGGCATCGCCGGTGCGGCATTCCACGACCGCGCGGTCCTTCTCAACGCACCCGTCCTCATGTCCCCAAAACGGTACTTCGACCGGTTGCCTCCGAGCCTGCGAACCTGCCCAGTCGTCGACCCGTGCCCGCTCTGGTGCTGGTCCCTTGTCACACGGGCAAACGATGGGCGCGAAAGCATCGCCGCTTTACGCGAGCACGCCACCGCCGTGATCCGGCCCGCGGCGTCGCGCACCGTTCCGGCCGGGGCGACGTGGCTCCCCTCAGCGGACCCGAACCGAGACGACGTCCGTTCGCTCGGCTGATACTCAGCCGGCTGCCACTCCGGATCGGGCCGGTCGCGGTAACCGCTTCGGATCATTTGCTTAGTCGGCGTTAGGGATCATGCCACTCACGACCTTGCGCGGCTCGTGCAGCCACCTGCAGCGGCACCACGTGGACACGTCAGGAACATCGCCGGCCTGATCGTCGCGGTCGTCAGCACGGTGTCCTAGCGAACCGCGTTCACCCTCGAGCGTCGCGCGGGGGCCCCGGGCGGGGCCCCCGCGCTCAGCTGCCTTGCGCTAGAGGACAGGCACTCCGTCGACGAAGAGCTGGATCGCGCCGGCGACGAGGCCGGCGGACGTGACGGTGTCGGTGCCCGCGAGGGTGTTGATCTCGAGGCGGTCGTTCGCGACCTCGGTGTGGAGGACCCGGACGATGGCGGCGAGACCACTCACCTTCACCTCGCTTGCGTCGCCGCTGACGTCGATCGCATCGTCGCCGTTGGTGCCGTTGACGACGACGCGGTCGGCGGCGCCGTCGCCGGCGGTGCCGCCGAGGGTGCCGGCGAGGTCGACGTTCACGCTGGTGACGTCGGTGCCGGTGAGGTCGTTGACGTTGACGGTGTCGGCGCCGCCGAGGGCGTTGAAGTCGACGGTCTCGACGCCGTGGGTGTCCATCGTGATGTTGGCAACGTCGCGGAAGAACCTGAGGCGGTTGCCGTTCGCGGACAGGTCGACCTGCTCGGCACCGCCCGCGCCGTTGAAGAGCATCGTGTCGGTGCCGGCTTGGCCTTCGATCGAGTCGCTGCCGTCGCCGGGATTCCAGACGAAGGTGTCGTCGCCTGCACCGAGGAAGGCGACGTCATTCCCCTTGCCGCCGTTGACGAGGTCGCCGCCGGCCGACCCGACGAGCAGATCGCCGTCGTCACCGCCGTTGGCCTCGAGGTCGACCGCGGTCGCAGCCAGCCCGGACGCGTCGATGACGTCGCTGCCCGCCAACGCGTTGATCGTGAGCGTGTCGCTGCCGGGCTCGGCGTCGATCACGTTCACGGCGGCCGGGAGACCGGTGACGTTCACGCTGCCGTTGCCGCCGGTGGCGCCGATCGCGTCGTCGCCGGCGGTGCCGTTGACGATCACGTGGTCGGCCGCCCCGTCGGCTGAGCCGAGGTCGGCGTTCACGCTCGTGACGCCCGTGCCCGTCAGGTCATCGATCGTGACGGTGTCGGCGCCGCCGAGTGCGTTGACGTCGACGGACTCCACGCCGTTCGTGTCCATCGTGATGTTTCCGAGGTCGCGGGTGAAACGCAGCCGGGGCCCGTTCGCCGACAGCTCGAACTTCTCGGCTGCCCCGGCCCCGTTGAAGGCCATCGTGTCGGAGCCATCCTGGCCCTCGACGATGTCGCTGCCGTCGCCCGGGTCCCAGACGAACGTGTCATCGTCTGCGCCCATGAAGGCGACATCGCTACCTCCGTTGCCGTCGATCGTGTCGTTCCCGTCGCCGCCCAGCAGAACGTCGGCGCCGGCGCCGCCGGCGATCCGATCGTTGCCAATACCGCCGTCGAGGGTCAGGACGATCGCCTGCGCCGTCAGCGACGCTGCCGAGAGCGAGTCGTCTCCGCCGTTGCCCTCGACCGCGAGCTGGTCGGTCGGCTCCTGGTTGTGGATCGTCACCGTCGCCGGTAGGCCGGACACGGCCACGGCGGACGGGTTCCCGCTGACGTTGACCGTGTCGTTTCCGCCGGTGCCCTCGACGACGACCTGGTCGGTCCGGGCGTCGTTGGCGCCGAGGTCGACGTTCACGTTCGTGACGTCGGTGCCGGTCAGGTCATCGACCCGGACCGCGTCGGTGCCGCCGAGCGCGTTCAGGTCGACCGCCTCGACGCCCGCGACGTCCATCGTGATGTTCCCGGCGTCACGGAAGAGGCTCAGCCGGTTCCCGTTCGGCGACAGCACGAAGTGCTCGTTGCCCGCCGAGCCGTTGAAGACCATCGCGTCGGTGCCGTCCTGACCCTCGACGGTGTCGCTGCCGTCACCCGGATCCCAGACGAAGGTGTCGTCGCCGGCTCCGAGAAAGACGACGTCGCTGCCGCCGTTGCCGTCGATCGTGTCGTTCCCGTCGCCGCCCAGGAGCGTCTCGGCGCCCGAGCCGCCGGCGATCGTATCGTTGCCGTCTCCGCCGTCGATCGTCGTCGGGATGCTGCCCGTGAACGCGCCGTTGGACTCGTCGAGCCGCACGAGGTCATCACCGGCCCCGGCATCGACGGCGATCCTCGCGATGTCCGCGAGATCGAAGCTGAACTCGGCAGTGCCGTCGTCGCCGACGTCGACCTGGAGCACGTCGGGCCGGCCGGCCTGCAGCCGAAGTGCGATCGTGTCGCTCGCGCCGGTTCCCTCGATCGTGAGCAAACCGTGCTTCAGCTTCGGCTGCTTGAACTTCTGCTCCTTCCGGAACTGCAAGACCTTCTGAGCATCTTGGGTCAACGCGGCGTGACCCGGTCGGCTCACGATCCCGGCCGCGCCGGCCGCGCCTGCGACCGCCGCGACGGCCAGCACGGTAGCTGCCAACCGCACCGGCCTCAGCCGGCGCGACTCCTCGATTCGAATCAGATTTTTCATGTGCACGTCTCCTCTCCGGTGAGCCTTCCGCGGCTCGGGATTTGCTGTCCCGGCGATGGTCGGATCACCGGCCGTGCGTTCGCACCGTGGCGACCCCCCTGTCTTTTCGGGGGCTCGCGACCTACGCTCGCGCCCCGACCTCCCAGACCCGGGGCGCGTAGGCGGCCGGATCGGGGATGCCAAGCCTGGCGACGAGGGCGGCGAAGTACGGAGGTAGCGGGCGCACCGCCTCCTCCTCCGTCTCCCAGAAGACGAGCAGAAGAGTGCTCCCCGTCTGACGATCGATCAGGCTCAGAGCGCCAGAGAATCCGCGCTCGGCCCGGAGAGAGGGGAGCAGCTCGCGACAGATGATCTGGCTCAGATCCTCCGTCGGGTTGCAGCTACCTTCGAGAGCCTGGGCGTACATCGCTCAGCCCTGCAGACCTTCGCCGTCGAGCAGCACGGCCAGGCGCCGGAGCGCGCTGCGGGTTCGCGTCTTGACCGTCCCGAGCGGAATGCCGAGGCGCGTTGCGATGTCCGACTGCGACATCCCGCTCCAATAGGCGAGCTCGATCAATGTCCGTTCGCGCTCGGGAAGACCCTCGAGCGCGCTGTGGACGCGCCAGCGCACCCAGTCGGACTCGGTGCGCTCGGGCGGTTCGGGCTGCTCGGAAGGAACGTCCGGCACCTCGTCTGTCGGCTCGACGCGGATGCGCGTCTGGTTGATGATGGCGTTCCGCGCCACGCCGTAGAGCCAGGCCGCACCGGCACCGCGTTCGGGCCGGTAGGTCGCGGCGGAGCGCCAGATCGCTGCAAACGTCTCCTGGGTCGCATCCTCGGCGCGGCTGCGATCGCGAAGCCGCCGGACTGCCAGGCCAAGCACCGGTCGCGCGAAGCGCCGGTAGAGCTGCTCGAACGCCTCGCGGTCACCCTCGGCCGTCCTCTGTATCAGCTCGCCGTCACCACAGGACTCGAGCGAGTCCCGAGCGGGCGGTCTGCGCGCCTGCTCGCGCTCGCGGAGAGCAGAGACTCCCGGGCGCGATTCAGTGACCGAAGCCAACTGGTTTGCGTCCGGCGTCCCGTCGAGTGTTTCGTGCGAACTCATGTGGAGCGATCCTGGACGTCTCGCTCCCTCGCTCGCACCGTGGAGACCCCCCGGACTTTCCGAGTGTCTGGGCGGTAGGCTCCGCGTGCATGAGGGGAGTCGCGGCAGGCGGACCGCTACTCGAGCGCAGCGCAGAGTTGGCGCGGATCGAGTCGGCGCTTGCCGAGGCCCGCGACGGCACCGGCAGGTTCGTGGTGGTCGAGGGGCCGGCCGGGATTGGTAAGACGGAGCTGCTCGCAGCGGCGCGGAGTGCGGCGGCAGACAGCGGAATGCGGGTGCTCCGGTCGAGGGGGACCGAGCTGGAGCGGGATTTTGCCTTCGGGGTAGCGCGTCAGCTGTTCGAGCCGCCGCTGGCCGAGGCATCGGAGCTCGAGCGCGTCGATCTGCTGCAGGCCGCCGCCGGGGTGGCGGGCGGCTTCCTCGGGCTTCCGGGCGCAGAGCCCATCCACGGCCCTCCCGTTTCTGGCGTTGACCCTTCCTTCGCGATCCTGCACGGGCTGTACTGGTTGTGCGCAAATCTGGCCGCGGCAAGGCCACTATGCGTGGTCGTCGACGATGCCCACTGGGCGGACGCCCCATCCCTGCGCTATCTGGCTTTTCTGCTCACGCGGCTCCAGGAGCTGAAGGTCGCGCTCCTGGTGGCAAGTCGCCCGCGTGAGCCAGGCACTGATGCCGACTTGCTGGCGACGGTCACGACGGATCCGTCCGCGGATGTGATCAGGCTCCCTCCGCTGACGAGAACCGCGGTCGCTCAGCTCGTGGAGTCGAGGCTCGCCGGGGCTCCGGACGCCGACTTCGTCGATGCCTGCCTGCGCGCGACACGAGGAACCCCGTTCCTGGTTCGTGAGCTCGTGGACGCCCTGAGCGAAGAGGGAATCGCTCCGACAGCGGCGGCCGCGCGCGAGGTCGAACGGATCGGCGGGCGAACGGTCGGTCGGTCGATTCGGCTTCGGCTCCGGCGGCTCCCGGAGAATGCCGGCCGGCTTGCCCGTGCGCTGGCGGTGCTCGAGCAAAGCGACGTGCTTCAGGCGGCGCAACTCGCGGGTCTTCGCGAGGCCGAGACGGCCGACGCGGCCGACCTGCTGGCGGCGGCGGGGATCCTCGAGCCAGGCCGGCCGCTGACCTTCATCCATCCGATCGTCCGCAGCGGTGTCTACTCGGAGCTCTCCAGCGCCGAGCGCGCGCAGGGCCACCGACAAGCCGCACAGCTGCTGGCTGAGCGACCCGGAGCGAACGAGCGCGTCGCCGAGCACCTGCTGAACAGCGAGCCGGCCGCCGACAGTTGGGTTGTCGATCGACTCGTCGAAGCCACGCGGGCAGCGGAACGGAAGGGCGCTCCCGAGTCGGCAGCCGTCTTCCTGCGCCGAGCGCTCGAGGAGCCGCCGCCGGAAGCCGACCGGCCCGGATTGCTGCTGGAGCTGGGAATGGCCGAGGCCCTCGGGGATCTCCCCGGGTGGTCCGAGCATCTGCAGCGGGCAGTGGACGTCGCGCCGAACGCCGCGGCAGCCGCCGGCGCGGCCAGGGTGCTGGCGCTCGCGCTTCTCCGCACCCAGCGCCTCGCGGAGGCAGTCGAGGTTCTCGATCGTGCCTCCTCGCCGCTCGATCCCCGCCACGTCGAGCTCGCACTCCAGCTCGAGGCTGAGGCTGTCCTCGCAGGGATGATCGACCCGGCGACCGCATCCTCGATGGCCGTTCGACGCGATGCGCTGCGAGAGCGGGCAGGCGGCGATCTCGTGTCGCCACCTGAGCTGTTGGCCGTCGGCTCGTTCGTCTCCGTCCTGACCAACGAGCCCGTCGAGGTCGGTGCCGACCTTGCGCTTCGGGCGCTTCTGGCCGGGGAAAGCGCACCGACGCGGTCGGACGAGCTGCCGTGGTTCACGTCCGCGACCTTCGTCTGGGCGTTCTCGCTGCTCTGGACCGAACGGTACGCGCAACTGCGCCCGCTGCTCGACTCCTTCATCGCCGAGGCGCGGGCGACCGGCGACGGCGGCAGGCTTGCCCTCGGCCTGGCGAGCCGCGGCTGGCTTGCGCTTCGACGCGGCGATCTGAGCGGCGCAGAAGCAGACATGCGCACTGCGCTCGCCGCGACCGCGCTTCCGGCACCACCGATCTACCGCGTCCTCGCCGGCGGTTTGCTCGTGAAGACGCTTGTCGATCAGGGCGAGCTCGAGGCGGCAGACGAGGTGCTCGCGCCACTCGACACCGAAGCCGAGAGCGAGTTCGTGCCGAACGCAGTCCTTCGTCTTGCCCGAGGCCGGCTACGGGTCGAACAGGCGCGCGTCGCCGAGGGCCTCGCGGATTTCCTGGCGGTCGGCGTCCTTCTGACGCGAACGATGATCACCTGCCCGAGCTTTCTCCCCTGGCGATCGGAAGCCGCGCTTGCCCAGCTCGCGCTCGGCGATGCCGTGTCGGCACGCCGCCTCGCGGAAGAGGAGCTCGAGCTTGCTCGGGCCTTCGGCGCCCCACGCGCGCTCGGCGTCGCCAAGCGTGCCGCCGGTCTCGTCGCGGGTGGTGAGCGCGGAGAGCTGCTGCTCCGTGAGGCTGTCGAGGCATTCGGCCTGGGTGACGCCAGGTTGGAGCGAGCGCGCGCTCTCGCCGATGTCGGCGCCATGCTTCGCCGGCGCAATCGACGCACCGAGGCGCGCGAACTGCTGCGCGAGGCACTCGACGCCGCTCACCGCGCGGGCGCCAGACGGCTTGCAGAGCAGGCCGAGACCGAGCTCCGTGCGACCGGCGCGCGCCCCCGTCGTGTCGTTCTCACCGGCCTCGACTCGCTGACTGCCAGTGAGCGCCGAATCGCGGAGCTCGCGAGCGCGGGCTTGACCAACCGCGAGATCGCACAGACGCTCTTCGTCACCGCGCGCACGGTCGAAGGCCACCTGACGAGCGTCTTCCGGAAGCTGCAGCTCGATTCCCGTGACGAGCTTCCCGCCGCGCTGGCCGAAGGCGCTCCAGTCCCCGCATAGGTTCCACGCCGACTCGACTAGGATCGCGCCACCCACGACGAGAGGCGCGGAGATGGAGGCAGGCGGTGGCTACGGCGAGCTGCGTCGCGACGCGATCGGCCTGCCGCAGGCGCTATTCCAGTCGATCACGCACATGGCTCCGGCCGTGGGGATCGCGTTCTCGATCTTCGTCTCGATCCAATTCGCGGGCTCCGCCGTGCCACTGGCCGTCCTTCTGGCGCTGATCGGCTGTGTCTGTGTTGCGGCGTCGATCGGACAGCTCGCCAAGGAGATGCCGTCGGCCGGCGGCCTCTACACGTATGTCGCTCGCTCGCTGGGGCCGCAGGCCGGCTTCATGGTCGCCTGGGCGTCCCTGCTCTTCGAGCCGCTTGTCGCGCCCCTCCTGTTCCTGATCTTCGCGTGGACGACGAAGGACATGGTTTCCGCCGACCACCATGGCTTGCACTGGACGTACACCGGCCAATGGTGGATCTGGGTTGTGCTCTCGGCCGGGATCGTCTTCTTCCTGACCTACCGGGACGTCCGTCTCTCGACCGAGGCCGGCGTGATCCTTGGCGTCTTCGAGATCTCCGTCTTCGCCGCGCTTTCGCTGTGGATGGTTCTCTCGAACACCGGGCGCTTGACGCTGCAGCCGTTCAACCCCAACCATGCCGCGACGGGCACCTACAACGGGATCTTCAAGGGCATGGTGTTCGCCGTCCTCGCCTTCGTCGGCTTCGAATCGGCCGCACCGCTCGGCGAGGAGGCGCGCAACCCACGCTGGACGATCCCGCGCGCGATCGTCTGGTCGGCGATCGGCATCGGATTGTTCTACGTCTTCTGCTCGTACGCGTGGGTGATCGGGGCTGGCTTCGACAACTTCACGACGCAGGCGACAACGTCGGCAAACCCCTGGCGCGACCTCGGAATCGTGTTCTGGAGCGGCGGCTGGGTGCTGATCTTCGCCGCGATCATCAACTCGGCACTCGCGAGCTCGAACGCCGGCGTGAACGCGGCATCACGAGTGCTGTACTCGCTCGGTCGCAACGGCGTCCTCCCCCGCGCGTTCGCGAAGACGCATCCCATCCACAGGACGCCGTACGTCGCGATCATCGCGCAGACGATCCTCGGTCTGACGGTAGCGCTGCTGCTCGGCTGGAAGTACGGCGACCTCGTCACCGCCTTCACGATCCTCGCGACAGCGATCACGATCGTCGTGATCGCGGTCTACATCGTCGTCTGTATGTCGACGATCGTCTACTTCGCGCGCCGTCCGGAGCGCACACCGTGGCTGCACTGGCTCGTCCCGATCCTTGGTGCCGCCGTGTTCATCCCGCCGCTCTACTACCAGTACTTCCCACTGCCGGCGTACCCGCTCCGTTACGGAGCCTGGATCGCGCTCGGCTGGATCGTCGTCGGAATCGTGGTCGCGGCGTTGATCCCACGCCGGATCATCGACAACCTCGACCAGCTGTATCTCGGCGAGGCGTCCGTCGGCGTCGCCGGCTCGGTGCTGCCCGAGACCGTGCCGGGGCTCGGGCCGGGATAGGGCGTGCGGATCTGGGCACGCCTGCGGGGGCCGATCCTGCGCCGGCCCCCGCGATTGCATTCGGGAGGTGGTGCGCCCGACGGACGCAGTCGGCCGGCTCGGAGGGGATGAGTTCGCGGTCGTTCTGCCCGCCTCAACCCTTGAGGACGCGACGGAGCTCACGACGCGCCTGTTCGGGCGGATTGCCGGCTGGCCGACCGAGCCTTTGCGAGGCATGACCGTGTCGTCCGGAATCGCGGAGCTCGCGAGCGGAGAAGATCCGAACGGATTCCTCCAGAGGGTCGACGGCGACCTCTTCCGGCGCAAGCAGCCGCCACCCACCGAACCCTCGGGAGTACGAGAACCCCGTCGCCCGAAGCCCTCCGGCGGCAGCGCTCCGATGCGAAAACCGCTCCCCGACTCATAGCCTTTCTGCTCGACGCGTCGGAGTCAGCGCTCCTCTCTCATCAGAACAAGCCACTCATCGGTGCCGGGCCTGGGCTCGGGCCTCGCGGGCTCGCAGCTGCCACCTTCGCTTCTCTTCGCGCTGGAGCTGGGCGTCCACCCGCACGGCGACCGATCGGAGCTCGCGTTGCAGCTTCAGCCAGCTCTCGTGGCGCTCGTACGAGAGCTCGCCCGAGAGGAGCGCCGCCTTCATCGCGCAGCCCGGCTCGGTGTTGTGCGAGCAGTCGCTGAACCGGCAGCGCAGCGCGAGCTCTTCGACGTCGGCGAACGCCTCTTCGACGCCGCCGCCCCACAGCTGCAGCTCGCGGATCCCGGGCGTGTCGATCACGACGCCACCGCCCGGAAGCACGATCAGCTCGCGGTGCGTCGTCGTGTGACGACCCTCGTCGTCGTCCACGCGCGTCTCCTTCGTCGCCATCAGCTCGTGGCCGACCCACCGGTTGACGAGCGTCGATTTCCCGACGCCGCTCGACCCGATCAGGACCGCTGTCTCGCCGGGTGCCAACCGCGCTCGTAGCTCCTCGATGCCGTACCCGGACACTGCCGAGACGACGTGCACGGGGACGTCGATCGCCACCGCCTCGACAGACGCCACCAGCTCCGATGGATCGTCGAGGCGATCAGCCTTCGTCAGCACGATCTCGGGCGACGCCCCGCTCTCCGAGATCGTGACGAGATACCGCTCTATGCGGCGAGGGTCGAGATCCGGCCCGAGCGAGGACACGATGAAGGCGAGGTCGACGTTCGCCGCGAGCGTCTGCGACTCCGACGTCAATCCGGCAGCTTTCCGGATGATTGCGCTCCGCCTTGGCAGCACGACTCGCGCAAGCCCGTCCCCGATGCCGACCCAGTCGCCGACCGCGACCTCGACGCTTTCGTGCACGAGCCGTCCCGGCAGGCTGGTACGGACGATCTTCTCGGCTGTCTGCACGTCGAACGCAGCGCGATGCGCCGCGATGACACGCCCCGGCACGAGGCCGGGCTGCAAGCTGGCGGCGAGCTCTGGTGTCCAACCGAGCACGCCGAGATCGAACTCAGACAAAGCAATCCTCCGTTTCGGATGCGAAGACAGGACGGCGCGGCGGCCGTCTCCGAAAGGGAGCTACGCCCGTCGCGCGACTAGTCGGTCGAGAAGACCGAGGAGGCGGCAAGCACGGTCGGCATGTGAACTACCTCCTCTTCGCGGGAACGGGACCCACCCAGGTTACTACGATCCGGCCACGCTGTCGTCAAGCGCGGCTGCTATTCCCTCGTCGTCGGTGTTCGCGGACCGGTGGATCGTGATGTCGCCGTAGCCGCTGCGGGCGCGGATCGCGACGGCCTCCTCGCCCGGCGCGGGCTCGTCGGCGGCCTCGAGCTCGTTGCGGACGTTCCCGAAGCTCGTCTTCAGCTCCAGCCATGCCGGCACGCCGTCGAGCACGCCGATGTCGACCTGGCCGAATCCAGTCTCGGCGACGACTTCGCTACGCGCAACAGCGCCGAGCAGGATGTCGCCGTTGGCCGTCTTCGCGAAGACGGCCCCCTGCGGGCGATCGACGGCGATCCTGCCGTTGGCAGCTCGCGCGCGGAGCTCCCCTGCCACATCCCCGATCCAGGTGTCGCCGTTCGAGTTCTTGACGGCGACCGGACCGTCGACGCCTCCGACCGCGATGGCTCCGGAGCCGGTTGCGATCTCGGCGGGTCCGACGGCCCGTTCAACGCTGACGTCACCGGCGCCCGTCCGTACCTGGACCGGGCCGGTCTGATCGAGGCGAATCGCGCCGGCTCCCGTCTTGTAGTGGAGCTCGCCGAGACGGCCGGTGGAGCTCAGGGCGGCTACGCCTGCCTCGCCCTCCAGGCGTGAGCCGGCCGGCAACGCGATCTCGACGTCGATCGACTCGCGCGCACCCCGTGGCGTGTATTGCCGCCAGCTTTTCGGTGCCTTGACCGACAGCCGGCCGTCGGCGAACTCGACGCGTGTCTGCTCGGCAGCGCTCACGTCGTCCTTGCTGGCGGGATCGCTCGGCCGCACCTCGACGACCGTCTCGGTGGAGTCGCTTGCGGCGATCCGGATGTCACCAACCCCGAGCTCGAGGCTCACGGAGATCGGTACAGGTGTGTCGTACGTCGGCATTTCGGTCCTTCCCTTCGTCGTCGTTCTCGGGCGATCGCGCCTAGCGCGCCCACCCCGTGTAGCGCTGAGACTGCGTGGCGGCCCGCTCGTGACGTTCCGGCCCGGATCGATCCGCGGCGGCAGCCGCCGCGCGCACGAGCCACGCGTTGACCGAGAGCCCCGCCGTAGCGGCGGCAGCCTCGATCCTCGTCCTTAGCTGCTCCGGCATGCGGAGGTTGATCCGTGACATCGTTCCCTGCCTGGCGTCGGCTGGGGCGATCGCGGCGGTGCCCTCGTCGTGAAAGCCGCCTTGGGTATCTGCGGGCGGGGCCGACACCACGAACTCGGGGTCGCGGCCGCGCAGTCGTAGCTCGACAGACCCCGGCGCCAGCTCGCAGGTGATCTCGTCGGCCGCGGCCGCGAGAGCGTCCTGGAGCGCCAGCCGTACGGCCGACTCGAGCGCCGGGGCAAGCCGTTCGGCCAGCGCCCGGGCCTCATCGCCCCCGGTGGCGCCTGCCGCCGCGAGCTGCCGCTGGACGTTCTCGATATATGGGTTCAGATTCACTGGTGCCATTATGGCACAACTAATGTGCCAATGCAAGCAGAGAGGTGCCACAGCTGGCTCAAGCCGGTTGGCGTGGCCGCCGGCTCGATTGATGTACGGTCGGTTGGATATGTCCCGCGATCGTGAGCGCGCGTCGGGTCACCGTCTCGAAGACACGCCTGTCGAACTCGGGCGACACGCGGTCAACCCCGTCCTCGCGCTTCAGCAGGCCGTCGGCAACCGGGCCGTTGGCCAGATGCTCGCCCGCAAAGAGGCGGGTGCTTCTCACGGCCCGACCATCCAGATCGGCAAGCTGACGATCGAGGTGGCCGGCGGCAATATCGCCGCGTGGGCAGGCGGCGACGTTCCCGACGCGCTCAACGTCACGTCTCAGAAGGGGCCGCACTCCGCCGAGCTCGAGCGGATGTCAAAGGAGCGCACCCGGACGACACTCACGCTTACGGTCGCTGCGGCGAACAAGTCAGCTGGAGAGAATCTCGATCTGGGATCGCTCGCGATCGAGATCACCAACGCCCACATCAAGAGCTACGCGATCGACGGCGCTGCGGAGTCGTGGCAGGTGGCCGACTTCGACGGCGTCCACCGGACGAAGATCTCGCACACGGTGGGGCAGAAATAGCTCGCCGAGTTGCTCATTCGCAGAGAACCTGATAAAGCAGGCGACAGCTGCAGCGGCGGAGCGACTGCGCGACGGGTGCGACGTCATCTCATCCGAGCCCACCCGAATACAGGAGGCACCTGATGCCAAGATCGCGGCTGACGACCTATTTCGAATCGTTCGAGACGGATGCCCACGGACAGATCTTCATGACCGGTCCGATCGACATCTCCGAGCATGGGAAGGTGAACCTCCAGATCACCCAGTTCCCTCATGCGGCCGTCTCGATGACGGTCAACTGCGTCATGGGCAAGGTCAGCGGTGCGACTCTGACGCAAGTCCTCGCGTCCTTCCTGCTCGGGACGACCGGGCCGATTCACTCGTTCGAGGTGATCGGCCCCGAGTTCAACGTCGTCCTCACGGGCGGACCACCGAACGTCGCGGTGCCGATCCAGGCCTGGCTGTTCCTCAACTGAGGACGGGCTGCTCCCGTCTCGAACCACGTGGGCGCTGCCCCCGCGCCGTGGACCTTCAAGCGACCGCGGCTCCTGCCGATTACGAACAGCATGGTCGGGCTTTTGCTCGGTGGAGCCGCTCGTAGGACCTCGCTCAGGCTTGCAACCGCGATTCTCGGCGTTGCAGTTGCCGTGGTGCTGTCCGGCGGCCTGGTGCCGACCGCGGGCGCGGCTGTGGGAGCCTGCACTCCGTCGACTTCGTGGGGCACGGTCGATGCGAGCCTCGAAGCTCAGGTCGTTCAGCTCGTGAACGCCCACCGGAACGCAATGGGCCTCGGCTCTCTCACCGTCTCGACGAGCCTGACTGCGTCCGCTGAGTGGAAGAGCCTTCACATGGCGGGCTACAGCTATCTCGCTCACGACGATCCGGCTCCGCCAATAAGCCGAACCGTGGCGCAGCGCCTCGACGCTTGCGGCTATCCATCCGGCGCCGCCGGGTGGGGCGAGAACATCGCGTACCACTACCCGGACGCCGCCTCCGTGATGGCCGCGTGGCTCGGTGACGCAGGCCACAAGGCGAACGTAGAGAACCCGTCCTGGACGACGATCGGGGTCGGAGTCGCACGCAGCGGCTCCGGGCCGATCTACTGGACGCAGGATTTTGGCACGAGCGGCGCCTCCTCGCCGCCGCCGGCTACCGCGCCGAAGGCGGATACGCAGCCACCCACCCCTCCGGGCGCCCTCGGCCTCAGAGATCCGCGGACCGGTCGGCCGCGCTGGACGAGCCTTACGATCTCCGTCCAGCCGCGTTGAGCACCGCACCAAAGCCGCCGATATCCAGCGGGATGTACCCCTCCTGCTACCGTTTGGGGACGGTCGTCATTCTGGCGATCGGGAGATTCGGCTTCTCGGTCCTCCTTCACGGGCGTTTCGAGGCTTTGCATCTCGCCCCCTAGTACGAAGGAGTAACACCAATTGTCCCCATCGTTTGACGCGCTCGGAGTGAGCGCAGATGTAGTGCGTGCGCTCAGCGCTCGTGGAATCACGTCGCCGTTCGACGTTCAGAATCTCGTCCTCCCCGATGGCCTCGCCGGCCTCGACGTGCTGGTCGCGTCGCCCACTGGGTCGGGGAAGACACTCGCTTTCGGTATCCCGATGATCGAGCGCACCGCCCGCGGCGGCGGACAGCCGAGTGCGCTCGTGCTCGTCCCGACCCGCGAGCTCGCCTCGCAGGTGGTCGACGACCTCCGCCCGCTTGCGAAGACGCGCGGGCTGCGGATCGAGGCCGTCTATGGCGGAACCTCGGTCATGGGCCAGGCCAAGAAGGCCCGCGGCGCCGAGATCCTCGTCGCCACGCCCGGCCGGCTCGCCGACCTGATCGATCGGAAGCTCATCTCTCTCCGCTCGATCAAGGTGCTCGTCCTCGACGAGGCCGACCGCATGCTCGACATGGGCTTCCGGCCGCAGGTCGACAAGCTGCTCGCCGAGGTCTCCACCAACCGGCAGACGATGCTCTTCTCGGCCACGCTCGAAGGGGCCGTCATGGAGCTCGCCCGCCGCTACACCGTGAATGCCGTCAACATCCGCGCCAAGGCGCCGAAGGAGGCGGAGGCGGGAGAGATCGAGCACGAGTTCCACGCCGTCACGACCGACGGCAAGCTCGCAAGCCTCGCCGAGCAGCTCGGACGCGAGCGCGGCCTTGCGCTCGTCTTCGTCCGCACCAAGCACGGCGCCGACAAGCTCGCCAAGAAGCTCCACCGCGACCACGGCGTACCGTCGGTGGTCATGCACGGGAACATGTCGCAGAACGCCCGCGAGCGTTCGCTGTTCAGGTTCGAGTCGGGTCAGGTCACCACGCTGATCGCGACCGACGTCGCGGCTCGCGGCCTCGACATCGACGGCATCACCCACGTGATCAACTTCGATCCGCCGGGCACCGGTGACGACTACGTTCACCGCGTCGGCCGCACGGGTCGCGCAGGCCGCTCGGGTACCGGGCTCACGCTCGTGCTTCCCGAGCAGCGCAACGACGTTGCGCAACTCGCCAATCGCCTCGGTCACGGTGCAGCGTTCGCCGCGTCGGGACTCCGGGCAGGCGCTAGCGCTCCCGTGAGAAGCTCGAGGCGGCCCCGCACGAGAACGAGGAGGAGAGCATGAGCTCGAAAAGAAGCCCCCAGACCGCCGCGAAGCGCGCACGCGAACAGGCGATGCGCGAAAAGCGGGAGCGGAAGGAAGCCAAGAAGCTCGCACGCAACTCCCCGGCGCCCCCGGTCGACGAGACCGCTGAAGGTTCCGACGAGGTCGGCGAGCTCACCGAGGACGCCGAGACGGTGGCCACCCCGGAGGCTCAGAGCGTCTAGCGCCGAACGGTCGCGGCTTGTCCTTCGCGGCCTGCTCTCATAGGATCCCGAGATGTACTCCCGCGAGAGGGTCCCGCGTGCCGCGGCCGTCCGAGCGGACGGTCGAGGAAGCGGTACGCGGGCCGGTCGAGCAGGAGCAGCCTCAGGGGTACGTTCTCGGCCTGCAGCAGAAATCGGGCAACGCCGCGGTCGCACGGCTGGTGCAACGCGCCCCCGCCGACAAGCCAGCTTCGACCGACGCGCCCGGTCACCACGACAAGGGCAAGAAGGACGAGCCGCAGAAGCCGGCGCCGGACGTTCACGCCCGGATCATCAAGTACGACATCGACGGCGACATGACCCGGATCACGATCGCCAGCGGGCCGGATCAGGGGATCAAGGTGGGAATGTCGGGCTCCCTCCTCACCCCGCATGGCAAGGAGTACGCCGACTTCGTGATCGAGACCGCGGAAGGCCGCGTATCGACCGCCCACGTAAAGGCGACCCCGGACGAGGTGAGGGCCAACTCCGACTGCGTGGTCAAGCCCTCGACGCTCGAGAGCCAGGCCGGCAAGGAGTTCTAGACCGGCCGGTGAGCGGGCGCCATTGGCGTAAGACGCTGCGCCGCGCGAATCGTCCACGAGCCCACCGCCGGGCGAGCGGCGGCGGGCTCGTGGATCACCCCCCGGCTGGCTAGCGCTTGACCAGCATCGTGCCGCTGATCGTGCGTCCTCCACCGGAGGTCGCATCGATGCAGGGCACGCTGGTAAACGACGCCTGGCAGCCGGATGCTCCAAGGTCTTTCGCGACGAGCGAGCTGCTCGCCTGGAAGTACTCCTTCGGCCCGAGCAACGTGGCGAACGTCGTGTAGCCACCGTCGGTACCGACCTTCGCCCCACCGAGCGAGCTGAGCTTGCCGGAGGTTGACCCGTGACGGATCGTGACGAGGCCTGGGCCAACCGGCTCGCCGCCGACGAGGACCTGCCCCGTGATCGTGACGCGCACGATCCTCTTCCCATGAACGGAGACCGCTCGACTTCTTCCCGAAGATGACGACCTGGCCCGTCGGGATCGTGACGATCGACTGAGCCTCGACCGCACCCGCCGTGTTCAACGTGCCGGTGCCCGCCGTGAACGGCGTCCAGACCGAGCGCCAACGGTAGTCACCGTCGACCGTAGGCCGGAAGAACGGGCTGAGAGCAAGCGAGAACGAATCGACGACACTTCCCGCGGCCGAACGATTCGGGTCGTTCGCGGCGATATCCGCCGGCCGGAAGCAGGCAACGAGCACGTACGGGCCGAATGACGTGCTGGCGCCGCTCGTCGCGTCGACGAAGATCGGGAAGCTGAGCGTGGAGCCTTTCGCGCCCTTGAGCTGCACCATCCACGCGGCGAGGTGCTGGTCACCGTCGCAGCTCGTGTTCTCGTAGGCGATCGACGTGCTCGTCAGCGCAATCGCCGATACCCCGCCGATCATCGTCGCCTCGGAGTTGGGATCGACATCGCGCATGACGACCTTCGCGGTCGCCTTGCCGACACTCTTCCCGGTTGCCGGCGAGTTGAGCGTGAATCCGTTGGGAACGTAGACCTGCACGCGCCCGACTGGGTCGTCGGCCTTCTGCCTGGACGCGACGATCGAGAGCGTCTGGCCGGGGCCCGCCTCAGTCGAGGTGCACGATGAGGTGCGGAGTTACCGCCCCGAGCGAGCGCCCCGCGACAATGAGCGCGATCATCCCGGCGAGACCGAGCAACCCAACCCGCACCTTCCAACCCGAGAGCTGATACGGCGAATACGAGATTCTTCCCATAGCCCTTCCCTCCCAGTTCGTGTGGCAGGAGGTTAATACCCGGTTCGGCGGCATCGAAACCGCCGTCGGGACCACGCGCTAGTGTGCGCTCACCGACGATCCGGGAGGCATGCATGGACACGCCGTCACTACCCCTGCGCCTGGGAGCCGAGGCTCTCGGAACCTTTCTCTTCTTCTTTCTCGGCTTCAACGCGATCGCCGTCGCGACCGATCTCGGCGCCGGAGCGATCACGACACTCGGAATTGCCTTCGCGTTCGGTCTCGGGCTTGCCCTGGCGATCACCGCGTTCGGTCAGGTCGGCGGCGGCCACTACAACCCGGCAGTCACGCTCGGCCTCACCGCGGCCCGCAAGTTCCCGCCGAAGGAGGTCGTCCCCTACTGGATCGCGCAGCTGATCGGCGGCTTCCTCTCGGTCTGCGCCGTTGCCGTCGTCTACTCCGGCAAGGCCGTCGACAACCTCGACACCCACCCGGGCATCGGGATCAGCAACGGCGGAGCGCTGCTGCTCGAAGGAATAGCGACTGCGCTCTTCGTGATGGTCATCTGCACCGTCGCGACCGACGACCGCGCGCCCTGGAAAGGCGTGATGGCGCCGCTCCTGATCGGCCTCTTCATCTTCACCGCGGCCGACGCAATCGGCCCCGCGTCGGGCGGCTCCTTCAATCCGGCGCGCTCGCTCGACCCCGCGATCTTCAACGGCAGCTTCACCGACATCTGGATCTACCTCGTCGGGCCGCTCGTCGGCGGGATCGTGGGCGGGATCGTGTGGACGGTGTTCGGGCCGGGGCGCAACGCCGCCGCTTAGCTCGCGCGCTCGAACTTTCCGGGTCCAGTTGGTAAGGTCGGCCGGTCGCCGAAAAAGGAGGGGGAATGCCGCTTCGCCGTCCCATCGTCCTTGCGTCCGTCGTCGCCGCCGGCACGTTTGCAGGCGCGGCCTACGCCTACGTTTGCCACCCGAGCGTCGCCGGCACCCGCATGCTCGCGCTGCGCGGATCCGTCGTCTCGGTCAAGGCGCACGGAGCCGACTTCGGCCTCGTGCTGAAGCGCAGTAGCGGGAGCTGCGCGCAGGTCAGTTGGAACGGCGCCACGGGCATCTCGCGCTCGCTCGCCGCGACCTGTACCGCGCCGACCCGGCTTCAGGCCGCGAGCGCCCCGCCGGGCCTCGCGGCCGGGCCTGCGGCGCAGCGCGTCGTCGTCGTCCGCGGGACGAGCCTCCAGCCCGACCTGCTGAAGGTCTACGGAGCGGGCGGCGCTCTGATTCGCACGCTGCCGCTACCCGCGCGACCGCAGACGCTCCAGAGCTCCGGCGGGATCGCCGTGCTCTCCGCGAAAGGCCAGGGAGTCTTCGCGGTGAGGCTCTCGGACGGGCTCTTCGGCTACCTCGGGCCCGACGGTGGCATCGTTCGCCCCCGTGCTCGACCAGAAGGGTGTGGTCTTCCACGATGGTGAGAGCAAGGCCGCGCTCCGGAACGGCACGACGGTGGTCGAGTACGTGCCCCGCGCCGCGATCATGCGGATCATCGCCCGGACGGCGAGGCCGCTCGTCACCGGCGGCCCGATCCGGTCGATCTCGATGGACGGGCCGCGCGTCGCCGTCGCGGTCGGCGACAACCAGGGTCTCTGCGATCGGGTTCTCTACTGGAACGTCGCCTGGTGGCCCGCCCAGAGGGTCAGCTCCCCGTCGGGGGTCACCTGCATGGTGCGCCCCCGCGGCGTGCAGATCACATCGGTTGCGATCGGTGGGTTCCGCGCCGAATGGCTCGTGACGCAGGATGGGCGTGCCCGGCTGATCGCCGGCTCGCCGCTCTGCCAGGAGTGGGTGCTCGGCCGGTTCGCCCGCCCGGCCTCGGTGCGGGCGCTCGCCGGCGACGGATCGACGCTCGTCTTCGCCACGAGCGTGAACGGCCACACGACCGTGTCGGCGGTGAACGGTCGCTATCGGCCCGTGACGATCGCGGCCGGATCCGGAACCCCGCGCATCGCGGTCGACGGCCGGCGAGTCGCCGTGCTCTGGCCGGACGGGACGGTGGTCCTTCGCTCGGCGACGTCGGGCAAGCCGCTGCAGTCGCTCGACGTCGGCAAGGCCGGCGCCATCGCGCTCCAGGGCAACGAGCTGGTCGCTCTGGCCGGAAATCGCCTCGAGGTGTTCGACGTTGCGACCGGCAAGCGCATTCACAGCTGGGCGGTGGCAGCCGATGCACGCACGCTCGACCTGCAGGACGGGATCGCCTCGTTCGCATCGGGGCGCACGGCGGTCGTGCTCGACACGGCAACCGGCCGCTCGGCGGTCGTCGGCCACGGGGCGTCCAGGCTGACCGGCGTCCAGATCGAGGGCCCCGGCCTCGCGTTCGCGTGGTCAGCGGGCTCCAAGGGCACCGCGCGGTTCCTGACGACCCGCCAGATCGACGTCGCCCTCGGACGTCTCGCCGCCTGACCTCGTCTCAGCCACTTCTCACCCTCGGCGGTGGTGCCGGCTCAGCCGGCACCACCGTGAGGCGAGCGCTCGCTCACCCAGGCGTCTCGTACCATCCGACCGGCGGCTCACTAGCAGCGCGAGCCGCCGGAAGACCAACGCCTCGCCGACGTCACGGCCGAAAGATGTCGGAGAGGGGGCCCACGGGGGAGCACCGAAGGTGCTCCCCCGTGCTCTCAGGTCTTGTAGAGGCCGTTCGCGATCGAGTAGCGGACGAGCTCGGCTCGGGTCGCCAGATTCAGCTTCTTCATGATGTGCGCCCGGTGGGCCTCGGCCGTCCGGACCGAGATGAAGAGCTGCTTGGCGATCTCGTGATTCGTGTGGCCGAGGGCCAGCAGGGTGAGAACCTCACGCTCGCGGTCCGAGAGCGGGTCGTCGTGCGGGCTCTCCGCCGACGGCTCGGTGTCGATGAGGCGGGCGCCTAGCTCCGGGTGGACGTACCGGCCGCCGGCCGCGACCTCACGGATAGCGCCGACCACCTCGTTCGCGACCGCCTCCTTGAGCAGGTAGCCGCGAGCACCGGCCGCGAACGCCTCGCGGACGTAGCGCGGGTCGTCCTCCATCGACAGGATCATCACCTTCAGGTCGGGATGCTCCCGCAGCAGCTCCGGCATCGCGGTCAGGCCCGGCTTGCCGGGCATCGTCAGGTCGAGCAGCACCAGGTCGGGATCGAGCGCCCGCGTCTCGGCGATCGCCTCGTCGACGTTTCCGGCCTCGCCCACCGTCTGCATGTCCGGCTGCGTGTCGAGGAGGAGGCGAAGGCCCGTCCGAACCACGGCGTGGTCGTCGACGATCAGAACCTTCAGCGTGCTCATCGGACAGGCACCTCGACGACGAGCGTCGTGCCGGCGCCGTCACGGGACTCGATCGTCATTCGGCCCTCGAGCAGCTCGACGCGCTCGCGCATCCCCTCGAGCCCGAGGCCGCCGTTCTTTCGCGTCGGGTCGAAGCCTCGCCCGTCGTCCTCGAGCACGAGCAGCACGCTGCCGTTCTTCGGGGTGACGAGCACGCTGGCGCGGGTCGGGTCGGCGTGCTTGGCCATGTTCGTGAGTCCCTCCTGAACGATTCGGTAGAGCGCGGTCTCGACCTCGTTCGGGAGGCGGCCGGTGCCGATCTGTGCCTCCAGGTCGACCGCGATCCCGGTCTGGGTCTGAAACGAGCTCGCGAGCCGCTCGAGCGCGCTGACGAGTCCGTAGTCGTCGAGAACCTTCGGCCGGAGCTCGAGCGCGATCCGTCGGACGTCCTGCATCGCGTTCGCGACCTGCCGCCCGAGCTCCGCGACGGCGTCGCGGATGCCGCGATCCTCGGCCCGTTCCTCGACCGACTTCAGGCCGAGGAGGATCGAGGTGAGCGTCTGCCCCGTTTCGTCGTGGAGCTCCCGCGCGAGCCGGCGGCGCTCGACCTCCTGCGCCGCGACGACCCTCTGCACGACGTCCCGGGCCACGCGCTCGGAGAGGTCGACCGCGACCGCCGCGCGTGATGCGAACGTCTCCGCGAGCCTGAGGTCGTCGTCGGAGAAGTGCACGTCGGGGCCGCCGGCCTTGTCGTGCGCCGCGATGACGCCGATCGTGCGGTCGCGAACGACGAGCGGGACCCACAGGCTCGTCCAGGCCGACAGCCGGCCGTCGAGGTCGTGGTCGACTGGCGGGCCGTCGGCATCGGCGCGCTCGCTGCTACCGCTGACGAGCACCGCGCCGCTACGGGTTCCCTCTCGCGGAACGCGCTCGCCGAGAAAGCCCTGCGCGCCGGCTCCCGCGACCGCGGCGAAGCGAAGCTGCGTCGATCCGGCGGGGAGCAGTACGGCCACGACCCGGGCACCGAGCAGGCCGCGCAGGCGGGCCGCAACGAGGTCGAGGAGCGGCTGCAGCTCGGTCTCGGTCGCAAGCGCGTTTCCGACCTCGTTCAGCGATTCGAGACGCTGCGACCAGCGCGTCGCCTCGAGCGCCCGCTCGCGCGTCTCGGCGAGCAGCTTGAGGATCGTGAACCCGACGATCGTCGCCACCGACACCCGCACGACGATCGGCCGCCAGTCCTGGGCCGGGTACTGCGGGGCTCCGATCGCGATCAGCGGGACGATCTCGACGAGAGCGAGCCCGATCAGCCCGATCACGAGCTCGAGCCGGCCGCCGGAGAGAGCGAGCCAGAGGATCGCGAGGATATAGAGGCCGGCGAACCCGGAGGCGCTGCCGCCGTCGCTCAGCCGCAGGAGCGCGGCCAGCACGAGGAACCCGAGCGGGACGACGAGGTGGGTCGTGCGCGGGATGCGCCGCCAGCAAAGCGAGAGCGCGATCAGCCCTACTCCCAGGCAGGCGGCCGCCGCCAGCTCGCCGTAATTACGGCTCGGAGCAGGCAGCGCAACGAGGGCAAAAGCCACCGCGACGCCCAGCACCGTGAATGCAACGGAGCGCTCGGCGATCTTCCCTGCCGCGGTGGGCGCGTCGTGCTCGCTCATCGGGATCTCTACGAGGTTACGCATCGGAGCGCGTGCCCGCGCGGAAACACGTGGAAGGCCCACCACAAGGGCGGGCCTTCCACTGCTCATTCGGAGGGCAGCCTTGGCGAAAGGCTGCTCAGCGTGGCATGAAGAGAGCCGGAGAAGATCTCTCCTTGCCGTCGTTGCGGGTGCAACACTGAGCAAGACTAGGAACCTCGCCCCGCCGCCACAAGCGCACGAATTACTACTTCGGCGCGGAAAACTACGACTACGGGATCGGCACTCCCACGAGATCGAGCCCGGGCGCCGGGCTCGATCTCTGCCTTCCTGTCCAGTCACTCGGACGGCGAACCCCCAGGTCGCGCTCGTCGAGCTTTGCTTCGAGCTTAGGAGCGAGTGGAAGCAGCGGCAATTCGCGGTAACTACGAGATCTGCGCGGCGCGATTCGTAACAATTACGTAGCGCGATTTACGTTTTCGGCGCTTCTTCCTGCACGGAGCGGAGGAGTATGATCTCTTCGTGCGACGGGCACGTCGGAGGTCGACCCAGGTAGCGGGGTTCGCCCTGCTCGCCCTGGTCGGTGAGCTCACCGGCCGAAGCGTCACGCTGCGTGTCGATCGGATGCTCGCCGTCAGGCCGCGGGTCACACCGATGGCCTCGTACTATCCGTTCCTGCTGGCCGGGATCCGCATCGCTGCGGCCGTTGCGCTCGCCGCCGTCGTCTGGCGGCTCGTGCGGGCCCACCTGACCGCCAGCGCCGGTGAGAGCCTCCTCCGCGGCCTCGGCCACCGGCATCCCGGTGCGCCGCGGCTCCGAGTCTCGATCACTCCGCGGCTGTGGCTGGCGGCATTCGGCGCCACTGCCGCTCTGGTACCTGATCCAGAACGACTCGGAGCGCGTGTACGAAGGGCGCTGGCCGTTGTTCGCCCCGTGGCTCCACACCTATGCGCTGCCGGTGTTCGCGGTGGTCTCGGTGCTAGTCGCTGTCGGCTGGGCAGCCGTGCGCGACTGGCTCGCCGAGGTCGAGCGGTACGCCACCGCGACGTTCGCGATCGTCTACCGGGCCCTCCGCCACGGCCAGGCCGCACCCGCTCTCCGTCGAAGCCGTCCGTGCGACGACCGTGCTCCCCGCCACCTGTTCGGCGAGTCGTTCGACTCGCGCCCCCCGCCTCTCCCCGCCTGACCCGCGCCTCACTGTCCCGGACGCGGGTCTGTCGTCCGTCTTGTCGACTTCTCGAAGGGGGAGAGGGTGGAAACACAATTTCATACGAACGTTGCGGCTGCGCCGGCTGTTCGCAGCGGGCGGGCGCGGGCCGTCGGCCTGCTCGGGCCGCTCACGATCACCGCCGGCCTGATCTGGGCCGTCATCCAGCCCTACCGGCTGACGATCCTGCACCCGCACCACCAGGGGCTGTGGTGGCTTCTGGCCGAGCCGCCGCTGCTCGTCGCTGCGGCCGGGCTGTTCTTCTCGCTCGTGATCGCCCGTCCGCTGATCGAGGATCTCGAGGAGCACCGTGGAGCCTCACGCTGAGATGGTCCACTGGTGGTTCGGCATGGCGGTCCTCGTCCTCGGCCTGATCATGGTCGCGGAGGGGATCGTCGGCCGCGAGGTCTGGCAGCTGCGTCAGTGGCGCGTCTACCTGTGGCCGTCGATCGCCTTCGGCCTCGGGATCCTGATGTGGCCGGTCATGGCCCTCTACACCAACTCGGCGATCCACATGATCGCGCACGGAGTGTGGGCTCAGGCGCTGATGATTATGGGCGCGGCCGAGCTGGGGCTCGCGAAGGGAAAGCTGACGAGCCGCTGGTGGCGGCTCGCGGCGCCCATCGGGATCGCGCTCTCGGGCGCTGCGTTCCTCGTTCACGAGCAAAACCCGTGGTTCTTCGCCCGGGCCGCGTTCCTGCACCACCTGATCGGGTGGACGCTGATCATCGGGGCGCTATGCCCGCTCGCACTTGTCTTCTGGCCGCGTTCGACACGGCTGAAGGGCGCATTCGGGCTGGTCGTGATCGCCCTGGCGCTGATGCTCTTCTGCGATCGCGACGTCGCCCCGGTGTTCGGCCATATCTCGCCGCTCGCGGGAGCGCCGCACCGTTGAAAAGGCTCCTTGTCCTGGCCTGCGCCTGCGCACTCGTGGCGCCGGCGCTGGCCTGGGCGCACGCGACGCTGAGGGCCGAGAGCCCGGGCTTTCAGCAGGAATTGCAGGTGTCACCGAAGGCGGTGACGCTCGGCTTCGACCAGTTCGTGTCGTTCCCCTACGTACGGGTGTACAACGCTCAGGGCCGGTCGTTCGGCGGGACGGCTGTCGCTCACGGCCTTCGGGTCGTCGCGCCGATGCCGAAGCTGCCGACCGGTGCGTACACGGTGCGCTGGCACGTGCTCTCGTCTGACGGCCACGTCGTCTCCGGCGTATGGACGTTCGGGGTGAGGATGAAGGCGCCGCCGCCGATGGAGGCGTACGGTGCCGGCGGGCCGACCTCGACCGAGCATGTCGTGCGCTGGCTGTACTTCCTGTCGTTCGCGGTGCTGATCGGGTCGCTCGGCTTCCGGCTGATCTGCCTGCGCGAGCCGGTGCCGCCTCGCGTCTCGAAGCGGCTCTACGTGCTCTCGGGGGTCGGCGTCGTGGGCGCGGTCGAGGTGGGGATCCTCGGGTTCTGCCTGCGCACCGAAGACGTGTTGCAGCTGCCGTTCGGCAAGTACATCTACGGTGACCTGACGCCGATCGCGCAGGGAACGCGCTTCGGGCGGGCGTTCGTGATCATGACGCTCGGTTTCGCCCTCGTCGCGGCGCTCGTCTACCTCTCGTGGCTGCTCGAGCGGCGCGACCTGCTCGTGGCCGCGTTCGTCATGTCGCTCGTCCTCGTGTCGGGGCTTTCGCTCTCCGGGCACGACGCGGTCGACGCCGGGTCGTCGAAGGCGACCGAGCTCGCCGACTGGGTGCACCTCTCGGCTGCGTCGCTCTGGCTCGGGGGGCTTTTATCTCTTGCGGTAGCTGTCTGGCCGGCCGACCGCGCGCTTGGGCGCGAGGCGTTCTACACCTTCTCGCGGGTCGCGGTCGTCCTCGTCGGGCTCGTGCTCCTTGCGGGCACGTACCTCGCGATCGTCCGGGTGCCGCATCTCCGCGACCTCTGGACGCAGCGCTACGGCGTCGTGCTGTTGATCAAGGTGTCGCTTGTCGCCGCCGCGGTGGCGTGGGGTGCCATCCACCACTTCTTCGTCCGGCCGAAGCTGAAAGACGCAGGTGAGGGGACGCTCGGGCGCGTTGGGCGAAGCCTCGCCGGGGAGAGTCTCGTTGGCGTGGCTGTATTGCTTGCGGCCGCGGTGCTCGTCGATTCGAAGCCCCCGCCGCGGCCCGTGCCGGCTGCGGTCACGCAGGCGGCGGCGCAGCACCGCTGAGCAGCTCGCCGAGGCGGGCCGCGTATGTGGGAGCGGTTGGCTCGTCCTCGTGGCGGAAGAAGACGTATGCGGGTGGCCGCAGCCGCTCTGCCAGTAGCTCGAGGTTTGCTTCCGAGTAGGGCGGCTCGCGCAGGCGGATGTAACGGAACGGCTCGGCGTCGAAGTCGTTCACGGCGACGATCCCTTCGCTGCCCACCCAGGAGTCGTGCCGGAAGTCGAACGCGAGCTCCCGGTCCCGCAGCCGCTTCGAGCACCGCGGCGAGGAGGGCGTCGTCGCGGGCGTTCTGGATCACGACCCGGATGGGGCCGAGCGCCGGGCCGAGGCCTGCGACCCGCTCGAGGTAGGCCCCGATCCGCTCGGGCCGCGCGAAGGCGAGCTTCGGCGCGAATTTGAAGCCGGTGGGGACGGCGTCGCCCCATCGCTCGAACTGCTCAGCCGACGGGAGCCGGTAGGCGGTGGTGTTGAGCTCGACCGTCTGGAACCGAGAGGCGTAGTAGCTCAGGAACTCGCCAGGCTGAAGCCCGGCTGGATAGAAGCCCGGCCGCCAGGTCGGGTACGACCAGCCCGATGTCCCGATGAGGATCTCCAAGGCCGGCGAGCTCGGTCACGCCCCCTCGTGATCGAGCATCCGTTCGAGCGCCGAGACAGGGATGTGCACCCAGTCCGGGCGGTGATCGAGCTCGTACCGAAGCTCGTAGACGGCTTTCTCGAGCTCGAAGATGCTGATCAGCCGTTCGAGCTGCGGTGACGGCGGCAGGATGCCGGCACTCTGCACCGCGTCGAGATAGCCGTCGAGGAAGAGCTCGCGGGCCTGTGCCTCCGTCTGGTCACCGGAATGGCCGGTGACGGCGGCAAGGTAGGAAAGCGAGCGCAGCATCCCCGCCACATCGCGGAGCGGCGAGTGCTTAGCGCGTCGTTCGGGTAGCGAACGGGCCGGCTCGCCTTCGAAGTCGATCACGAACCAGGTGTTCTCGGCACGAAGTACCTGTCCGAGGTGGAGATCGCCGTGCAGGCGGATGAGCTGGCCCACGGAGCCTGACGTCGCGAGTCCGTGGAGTACCTGTCGGACAACCTCACCACGGCCCGAGATCGGGGCAACCGCCTCGTCGTCCGGGAGGTGGTCGAAAACCAGTTCGATCTCGTCGTCGATCGTCGCGGTCAGCAGCCCGAGAGCCTCAGGGCTGGCGGCCTCGGGCGCAAAGGCTGGGTCGTCTCGGTCGCTCGCGAGGGCGCTGTGCATCGCACCTACCACGGTGCCGAGTCCCTGCAGCGTGTCGAGGAACGAGCCCGGCGCGGTTGAGAGCAGCGAGCGCCCGAGCTCCCATCCGTCGCGCGCATCCGGGAGAAAGCGTTGCGCGATGCCGAGGGTCGCGGTCATCGGGGCGCCCGAGTAGCCCCACCAACCTCGGAGCTCCGGGACATTCGGGAACCCGGTGCGACTGAAGAACCGGAGCAGCTCGAGCTCGGGGTTGACGCCCGGCTCGAGCCGGCGATAGAGCTTGACGATCAGCTCGTCGTCGACGACCAGCGACGAGTTCGACTGCTCGACACCAAGCGGACGAACGTCTATCCCGGTCGGGTCAGGGAACCCATGGAGGGACGAGAACTCGACGGCGCCCGCGGCGGAGGCGACCACTGCGTCGCCGGCCGCGAGCTCGATCAGCCGGGCCACCGCGGCCGGCTCGCCGAACACGTCCAAGGCTGCTTCGAGGTCGTCGCTCGATCCCGGCCGCGCGAGAAGCTGGTAGACGTCGTGCGTCCCGCCGCTGAAGCGAATCTCGATCAGGGAGCAGACGAGCGACCCCGGTCCGGAGGCGAGGGCGATCTCGTCGAGGACGACGAACTCGGCGATCTCGCGGTTCTTCGCGCCGAACCAGCGTTGCGAGGCGATGAACTCTCGCATCCGGGGCTCGGGCACTTCCCGAAGACCCCCGCCGTGCTGTTCATTCCGCGGGCTTCCGGAGCCGGAACCAGTAGAACCCGCGGCCCGCGAAAGTGAGGAGATACGGGAGCTCGCCGATCCGGGGAAACGGGGTGTGCCAGAGCATCTCCTCGGGTGCATACCCAGAAAACGCCGAAAGGTCGAGCTCGGCCGGTTGGGGCGAACGTGAAAGGTTGTGCGCGCAGAGCACGATCTCGTCCTCGTGGCGGCGGATGTGGGCGAGGATCCGCTCGTTCTCGGTCCGGAGGGGCTCATAGGTTCCGAGTGCGAATACGGGGTGCTCCTTCCGCAGGGCGATGTACCGGTGCACCCAACGCAGCAGTGACGTCGGGGTTCGCAGCTGCGCCTCGACGTTGACGGCCTGGAACCCGTAGACCGGATCCATGAGCGGCGGCAGGTAGAGCCGGGCGAAGTCGGCCCGCGAGAAGCCGCCGTTCCGGTCACCGGTCCACTGCATCGGCGTGCGTACCCCGTCGCGGTCGCCCAGGTAGACGTTGTCGCCCATGCCGATCTCGTCGCCGTAGTAGAGGACCGGGCTGCCGGGAAGCGAGAAGAGGATCGCCATGAGCAGCTCCATCTCGTCGCGCCCGTTGTCGAGGAGGGGAGCCAGTCGGCGGCGGATGCCGAGGTTCAGCCTCATGCGCGGGTCCTTCGCGTACTCGGCGTACATGAAGTCGCGCTCCTCGTCGGTGACCATCTCGAGCGTGAGCTCGTCGTGGTTGCGCAGGAAGAGCCCCCATTGCGCCCGCTCGGGGATCGCCGGCGTCTGCTCGAGGATCTCGACGATCGGCCTTGCATCCTCGCGGCGGATCCCGAGGAATAGCCTTGGCATTACGGGGAACTGAAAGGCCATATGACACTCGTCGCCGTTCCCGAAATAGTCGACAACGTCTGCCGGCCACTGGTTCGCCTCGGCCAGCAGGACCCGGTCGGGGTACCGCGCGTCGACCTCCGCGCGGACGCGCTTGAGGTAGGCGTGCGTCTCCGGGAGGTTCTCGCAGTTCGTGCCTTCCCGCTCGAAGAGGTAGGGCACCGCATCGAGCCTGAAGCCGTCGAGGCCGAGATCGAGCCAGAAGCGGAGGACGTCGAGCATCGCCTCCTGGACCTCCGGGTTGTCGTAGTTCAAGTCCGGCTGGTGCGCGAAGAACCGATGCCAGTAGTACTGGCCTGCGACGGGGTCCCACGTCCAGTTCGAGACCTCGGTGTCGATGAAGATGATCCGCGCGTCGGCGTACCGGGTGTCGGTGTCCGACCAGACGTACCAGTCACGCTTCGGAGAGGCGGGGTCGGAGCGAGCCGCCTGGAACCAGGGATGGTCGCTCGAGGTGTGGTTCATCACGAGGTCGGCGATCACTCGAATCCCGCGCCGGTGGGCGGCGTCGAGCAGGCTCGCGAGGTCCGCGACCGTCCCGTAGTCGGGATGGACGGAGAGAAAATCGGCGATGTCGTATCCCCCGTCCTTCAGCGGGGAGGGATACATCGGCAAGAGCCAGATGCAGTCGACGCCGAGCCACTGCAGGTAGTCGAGCTTCTCCGTCACCCCGCGCAGGTCGCCGTTCCCGTCGTCGTCCGCGTCGGAGAAGCCGCGGATGTGGATCTCGTAGAAGACGGCCCGCTTGAACCAGAGCGGGTCGGACTCGAACCACTCGGCGGGATCGGCTGGGGCGAGGTTCGGGGTGGACAACGTCAGAAGTTTGCGCGATCGGGCGGATCCATGCCTCGGCGATCCGGTCATCGTCACCATCTGGTCACACGAGCCTTGACGGAGTAGGATCGCGCTTGTGGCTGCTGTTACGTTCGAACGAGTCACCAAGACCTACGCGGACGGTACGACGGCGGTCAACGGTCTGGACCTGGGGATCGCCGACGGGGAGTTCGTCGTCCTCGTCGGGCCGTCGGGTTGCGGGAAGACGACGGCGCTGCGCATGGTGGCGGGGCTCGAAGAGATCTCGGGCGGCGTCATGCGCATCGGCGAGCGCGTCGTCAACCATGTTCCCTCTCGTGACCGAGACATCGCGATGGTGTTCCAGAGCTACGCCCTCTACCCGCATCTCTCCGTCTACGACAACATCGCTTTCGGCCTCAGGGTGAAGAAAGTGCCGAAGGCGGAGATCGAGCGCCGGGTCGAGAACGCAGCGAAGATCCTCGGGCTCGACCCGTTCCTGCACCGAAAGCCGAGGGCTCTCTCGGGCGGCCAGCGACAGCGCGTCGCGATGGGGCGGGCGATCGTTCGGGAGCCCGCCGCGTTCCTGATGGACGAGCCGCTCTCGAACCTCGACGCCAAGCTGCGCGTGCAGATGCGCGCGGAGATCGCCGGGCTGCAGCGCGATCTCGGCGTGACGACGCTCTACGTCACCCACGACCAGGTCGAGGCGATGACGATGGGCGACCGGGTCGCCGTCATGCGCAAGGGCGAGCTACAGCAGGTCGCGGATCCGCAGACGCTCTACGACCGGCCGGTGAACCTGTTCGTCGGCGGCTTCATCGGCAGCCCGGCGATGAACATGGTCGAGGCGACGCTCGAGCAGCAGAACGGCGGCTACGTGGCGAGGCTTGGCGAGCAGCCGCTCGCGCTGTCGGCGGAGACGCTGCAGGCGCGCCCGGCCCTCGCTGAATACGCAGGCCGCCCCGTCATCCTGGGCATCCGCCCCGAGGACCTCGAGGACGCCGAGCTCGCGACCGACACGCCGGCAGAGCGGCGGCTGCGCGGCACGACCGGGCTGACAGAGGCACTCGGCTCGGAGATCATGGTGCATTTCACGATCCAGGCGAAGCCCGCCGTCACCGAGGACGTACGGGAGCTCGCCGAGGATGTCGGGGACGATCGTGCCGTCGAAGAGCTGGCCCTCGAGGATCAGGCGACGTTCGTCGGCCGGTTCGGTCCCAGGTCGACTGCACGTGCAGGGCAGGCGCTCGAGGTCGCGGTCGACACCCGCAGCCTCCATTTCTTCGATCCCGACTCTGGCCTCGGGATCTACGACGGGACAGCGATGAAAGGAGCAGCACAGTGAAGAAGCACCACGTGATCGGTGCCGCGATCGTGGCAATGGTTCTCCCGCTCGTTCTGATCGGGGCCGCGGCCGGTCGAAGTGCAAAGAGCGGAACGGCCGCGTCGACATCGGCGCTTGCTGCCGGGGTCTCGGGCACCGTCACGTTCGACGGTGTCTGGACGGGATCGGAAGCCGCGTCGTTCGGCAAGGTGATCAAGGCCTTCAACAAGGTCTATCCGAACGTCAAGATCAAGTACAACCCGCTCGGCAACAACGTCTCGACGGTGCTCTCGACCTCGATCGCGGGCGGTCACCCGCCCGATATGGCGGACATTGCTCAACCGGGATACGTCAAGCAGCTCGTCCAGCAGGGGCACCTGAAGCCGATCACGTACGCCTCCGGGACGATCGGGGCGAACTTCGCGCCGAGCTGGAAGGCGCTCGGCACCTTCAGCGGCAAGCTCTACGCGCTCGTCTTCAAGGCCTCGAACAAGTCGCTGCTCTGGTACAACGTGCCCGCTTTCAAGGCGGCGGGCGTGAAGCCGCCGAAGACCTGGGCGCAGCTGACCGCGGCGGCGCACAACCTGCTCGCCTCGGGCACGCCGGCCTTCTCGATCGGCGGCGCCGACGGCTGGACGCTCACCGACCTGTTCGAGAACATCTACCTACGGACGTTCGGTCCGGCCACCTACCAGAAGCTCACCACGCACGACATCAAGTGGACCGACCCGACGGTGATCACGGCGCTGAAGGAGATGGCCACGATCATCGGCACGAGCTCGAACATGGCCGGTGGGACGAGCGGGGCACTCCAGTACGGCTTCAACGACTCGGTCACGAACGCATTCGGCTCGCCGCCGAAGGCCGCGATGGTGTTCGAGGGCGACTTCGTCTCCGGCGTGATCCAGTCCTCGACGAAGTCGAAGGCCGGCTCGGGCTATGAGGTCACGCCGTTCCCGACGATCAAGCCGGGCCCGGGCGCCATCGGGCGTCGAGGTCGGTGGTGACCTGTTCGTGACGTTCAACGACACGCCGGCGGTCGAGGCGTTCGTGAAGTTCCTCGCCACGCCGGCCGCTGCGAACGCCTGGGCGGCGGACGGCGGTTTCGCGTCGGGCAACCACAACGTGAACCTCTCCATCTTCCCCACTGCGATCGACAAGGCGAACCAGGTAGCGATGGGCAACGCCAAGTCGGTCGTGTTCGACATGTCCGACGAGCAGCCCGCTTCGTTCGGCGCCACCACCGGACAGGGTGAGTGGGGGATCTTCCAGACCTTCCTGAAGAACCCGGCCAACGTCAACGGGATCGCGCAGCAGCTCGAGACCGCCGCGACTGCGGCGTACAAGAAGGGCAAGTAGCGCGTTGAGCACGGGTGGGATCACGGTGGAGCCGTCGCTCGCGGCGGCTCCACCCAACCCCGATGACGGCCGCAACTGGGGCCGCTACGTGGCGGGGGCAGTGTTTCTCGCGCCCGCGCTCTTCGTGCTCGGCGTCTGGGTCGTCTACCCCGTCGTCTACACGGTCCTCCGCAGCTTCTTCGGGCAGAGCGGCTACCTGGGAACGTGGGTCGGGCTCGACAACTACAAGCGCCTGTTCACGACCTCGACGCTCAGGACGGCAATCAAGAACAACGCGATCTGGGTCGCGGTCGTGCCGGCCTTCGTCACCTCGATCGGCCTGCTGTTCGCGGTGATGCTCGAGAAGATCAGATGGAAGGTCGCCTTCAAGACGGTCGTCTTCCTGCCGATGGCGATCTCCGCATTCGCGACCGGCGTCACCTGGCGGATCATGTACCAGCAGGACCCGAATCTCGGTGCCGTCAACGCACTGACGCGCAGCGTCAAGGACGTGTTCAACCCGCCCGGCGTGCTCTCGCAGGCGTTCCCCTCCACATCCGGGCTGCAGCAGGCGAGCCCGGGTGGAGCAATGGTGCTGCGACGGCCGCTCACCCCCGGAAGCGTCGCGCTGCTCGGTCTCACCGGCATCGCGCCGGCCGACGTGCCCAAGACCGCAGCGCAGGCGGTGCAGCCGCCCGCGAAGGCGGGCGCGATCGTCGGCACCGTCTGGCGCGACTTCAAGCCCGGCGGCGGCAAGGTCGGCGTCGTCGAGAAGGGAGAGCTCGGACTACCCGGGGTGACGGTCGAGTTACGCTCGGCCGCCGGGAAGACGGTTCAGTCGACGACGTCGCAACCCGACGGATCGTTCGCCTTCTCGGGAGTCTCATCCGGGACCTACCGGGCTGCGATCGGCGCGCAGACCTTCGCGAAGCCGTTTGCGGGCTACGCCTGGCTCGGGCCGAAGCTGATCACCCCCGCGCTCCTGATCGCCTACATCTGGATCTGGGCCGGATTCTCCATGGTCGTGGTCGCGGCCGGGTTGGCGGCGATGCCCCGAGACGTGCTCGAGGCAGCCCGCACCGACGGGGCAAGCGAGTGGCAGGTGTTCCGCCGGGTGACGGTGCCGCTGCTCGCACCGGTCCTGATCGTCGTCCTCGTCACGATGGTGATCAACGTCCTGAAGGTCTTCGACCTCGTGATCGCGCTTGCGCCCGAATCGACACAGTCGAACGCGAACGTGATCGCGCTCGCGATGTGGCGTACCGCGTTCGGTGGCGTGAACGACTTCGGCACCGGCTCGGCGATCGCGGTCTTCCTGTTCGTGCTCGTCATCCCCGTGCTCATGCTGAACATCCGCCGCTTCAGGACGGAGAACAAATGACCTCCGTCGCCGCACCAGCACCCGCAGCCGCCGCCGAGGTCCCCAAGGTCCAGGAGAGCGTCGCCGCGAAGATCATGCGCTGGCTCGCCAAGTCCCCGGTGCAGATCCTGCTGATCGTGATCGGCCTCCTCTGGCTGGTACCGACGATCGGCCTCTTCGCCACGTCGATCCTGCCCGCTCAGCAGCTCGCCTCGAAGGGCTGGTGGCAGATCTTCTCGAAGCCGAGCCTCGCCACCTGGTCGAACTATCACGCGCTCATTCACAACCACGGCATGGTGAACGCCTTCAAGACCACGGCCTACATCGCGATCGGCAACACGCTGCTGGTCGTCGTGTTCGGGGCGATGGCCGGATACGCCTTCGCCTGGCTCGAGTTCCCCGGGCGCGACTGGATCTTCATCGGCGTGATCGGACTGCTCGTCGTGCCGCTGCAGATGGCGCTGATCCCGATGTTCCGCCTCTACGACACCTTCAGCCTCTACGGGACGGTCTGGGGGATCGTCCTCTTCCACACCGCCTTCGGGCTGCCGTTCGCGATCTTCCTGTTGCGAAACTTCTTCACGGGAATCCCCAAGGACATTCTCGAGTCCGCCCGCATCGACGGCGCGAACGAGTTCCTCATCTTCGTGAGGCTGATCCTGCCGCTGGGGCTGCCCGCCATCGCCTCGCTCGCGATCTTCCAGTTCCTCTGGACCTGGAACGATCTGATCGTCTCCCTCACCTTCGGAGTACAGCCGATCACGGTGTGGATCTTCGGACAGCTGCGCGAGTTCGGGACGAGCATCGACGTGATCGCGCCCGCCGCATTCATCTCGCTGCTGATTCCGCTGGCCGTCTTCTTCGCGTTCCAGCGCTACTTCGTTCAGGGCCTGCTGGCCGGCTCGGTGAAGTAATGGCCGGGGTGGCCGTCGTCGGCTCCGGTCTCGCAGGGTTCACCGCCTACCAGACGTTGCGACGCAGCCTCGAGCCGGAGGAGATCGTCGTCTTCGGAGCCGAGGGCGACCCTGCTGCCGTCTGGCGGGGGCGGGCGGAGGCGATCAGACAGCGCGAGATGCGCTCGGAGAGCGACGGGCATTGCCTCCCGACGTCGTTCCCCGGGCTCTCTTTCCGGTCCGCAGTGAGACGGCGCTCGCCGGCGCCGCTCGTCGCCTCGGTCCTCGACCGCTACCACCCGACGGTCGAGGAGTTCCTTTCCCACGTCGAGGAGCTGCGGGAAAAGAGTGGCTGGGACAGGAGCCTGCGCAGATCGAGGGTTGCCCGGATCCGGGCAGTCGCCGGTGGCTTCGAGCTCGACGGCGAAGGAGCATTCCGTCACGTGCTGGTTGCGCCGGGGCATCCCGGTCTCAACGTCCCCGAGGAGCTGCGCGACGACCCGCGGACGGTTCACTCGTACGAGCCCCACGAGTACGCGTCGACGGTGACAGTGGTCGGTGCCGGCCTTGCGGCTGCGACCGAGTGGCTGAACGCGTTGGACGCGGGCGCCGAGGTCGTCTCGATCAGGCGACGCGAGCCGCTACGGCGGCCCCTCAACGTGCCCCGCGAGTACTTCTCGCGTCGAGGGCTCAGCGCGTTCCACCGGCTCGGGCCAGGCGAGCGGACGGCCAGGTTGAGAGCGCTGCTCGCCCCCTCGTATCCACCCGGCGCGACCTGGGACGGTGCTCTCGGCAGGGCTGCTGCCGAAGGGCGCTTCAGGGTCGAGGCCTCGCTGAACGGGAGCGAGCAGGTGATCTGCGCGACCGGCTTCCTGCGCGGGTTCCAGCACGATCCGCTACTCGCAGCGCTTGTCGACGAGCACCAGCTCGAGACGGCCGACGGGTGGATCGTGCTCTCACCGGACGGCTCCGTTCCGGGGCTCACCGACGAGACGCGCACGCTTGCGCTCGCCGGGGCGTCGGCGCAGTGGGCCTTCCCGGCCGCCGACACGCTGGCCGGTGCCCGGTACGTGGCCCACGGCTTCCTGCGGAGGATCGGATCGTGTCCTACACGCTGAGGGGCAGGATCGAGTCGCGCCTCGCCGCCCTGCTGCCGGTGATCGCCGCGGCGTGCGCGCTGGCCGTCGCGACCCACCGCTGGTGGCCGATCGAGGCGGTTGCGCTGATGATCGTGATCGGGCTCGTGCTCGACACGCAGCTGTACGACCGCGCGTTGTCATATCAGGCGGGCTGGATGGCGGTGCCGCTCGGGCTGCTCGAGCTCGCCCTCCTGCTCGGCGCCATGCGGCTCCTCGGGATCATGGCACCGCTCTGGCAGGCCGTAGCGCTCTTCGCCGGAGGCTGGCTACTCGCGCAGCTGCTCGGCCATGCGGGCTTCCCGCTGGCGCGGCTCGGCTACGCGGAGGAAGGTGGTGAGCTCGGCCGTCTCGGCGGGGCCTCGGCGCTTGCCGCTGCGCTGGTGCTCGCCGGCGCGGGGGCGACTGCGTACGCCATGGAGCCGCCGGTCGTCCACCTGCAGGCGGGCGTTCACCAGGGCCCGCTCGTGATCACGCGGCGGGAAGTGCTCGTCGGCGATCCCGGTGCGATCGTCCGCGGCGGCATCATCGTCAAGGCGAACGACGTCAGGATCGAGAATGTCACCGTCGTCGGCGGCGAGAACGGGATCACCGTCGACAGCGTCCGGGGAACCGTGCTGGACGGCGTGTCGGTCTCGGGCGCGAAGCTCGACGGGATCCACGTGCGCCTGGCGAACGTGATGATCAAGGACTGCACCGTCGACATGCACGGCAACTCGCTGGGCCAGGGGATCGACATCTCCTACAACATGAACCTGGGGATGAGCATGGTCGAGGGGTGCACCGTGATCGGCGGCATGGAGGGCATCACCACCCACTCGTCGATGACGATGATCATGCATGACCGTGTCAGTGGTACCGAGATGCGGGGCATCTCGGTGACCGAGATGTCGATGGGAAGCGTGATGGACAGCACCGTCAGCGGCGCGCTCGGAATCGGCATCTACTGCAACGACCGTTCGATGTGCATGATCGAGCACAACACCGTCGTCGGCACCCGGCCCGATATTGCCTCCGGTAACCCGACCAGACGCGGGTTCGGCGTGCTTGCGAGCTTCCAGTCGCAGGCCGACCTGCGCGGGAACCAGCTCTCGACCAATCCGGTACCGATGGGCGCCGTCATCGATTCGCAGATCCGCGCGACGCACTGATCAAAGGGAGGGAACATGCCACACATCGATTTGCCCGAAGGGATCCCTGGAATCCGGAGCGGATTCGCATTTCGCCCCGAGACCGCCCGGCCGCTCTGCGACCTCGCCGAGGTTCTGCTCCGCGACGAGAACACGCTGAGCAGGGGCGAGCGCGAATTGATCGCCGCCTATGTCTCGAATCTGAACGAGTGCGCGTTCTGCCAGGCCTCCCACAGCGCCTTCGCCGCGGTGCAGCTCGAGGGAGGGATGAACCTGGTCGAGGAGGTGAAGCGCGATCCGGCAAGCGCTCCGATCAGCCCCAAGCTGCGTGCGCTGCTCGCGATTGCCGCCAAGGTCAAGGTCGATGGGCGTTCCGTCACCTCCGACGACGTGGCTGCCGCCCGCCGTGAGGGCGCAACCGACATCGAGATCCATGACACGGTGCTGATCGCCGCCGCTTTCTGCATGTTCAACCGCTATGTCGACGGGCTGGCGACGTGGGCTCCGACCGATCCCGCGGTCTACGAGGAGCGCGCACACCTGCTCGTCGAGCGCGGCTACGTCCCGCCGGTGCCGGCAGCCGCCGGAGCAGGATGAGCTCAGCGGGCGAGCCGGCCGCCCGACGACGCGCGCACGACGAGCTCGCCGGGCAGGACGACGATGCGTTCACGCTCATCGATCCGGCCGCCGAGCCGGTCGAGGAGCAACTGCACTCCGATCGTCCCGAACGTCTCGGCCGGCTGCGCAAGGACCGTGAGGAACGGATCGATTCGTGAGGCCTGCCCGAGATCGTCGAAGCAGACGAGCGCAAGGTCGCGTGGGATCTCCAGGCCCCGCGCGCGAACGGCCTCGGCGACGCCGATAGCGGCGACATTGTTGACGGCGAAGATCGCCGTCGGCGGGCTCGGGAGGTCGAGGAAATACGACGTCGCGTCGTTAGCGCTTTGCGGGTTGATCGCGCCCGACGCTGCGACCAGCTCGAGCCGGACCTCGATGCCGGCCGCCTCGAGCGCCTCCCGGTAACCGAGAATCCGGTCGCGCGCAGTGGAGACGTCGGTCGGCTCGGCGATCATCGCGATGCGACGATGACCGAGCGCGATCAGGTGCTCGACGAGCCTGCGCGCTCCCGCGACGCTGTCCCCCTGAACCAGGTCGCCGTCGTAGCCCGCGACCGAGCGGTCGAGCAGGACGAACGGCAGGTTGTGCTGCTTGAGGGCGCGCAACTGGGGAGCTGACCGGTCGCTCACGGGCGCGATCAGGATGCCCTCGACACCGAACGCGAGTAGGTCATCGAGATGGCCGCGCTCGCGTTCGAGGTCGCCCTGGCTGTTGCAGAGGATCACGTGCCGCCCGTTGCTCCAGGCAACGTCCTCCGCGCCTCGGACGACGAGGGTGAAGAAGGGATTTGCGATGTCGGGAACGACCAGACCGATCGTCTTGCGGCGGATGACCCGCCGCGGGATGTAACCGAGCTCGACGACGGCCGCCTCGACCCGGCGGCGCGTCTCCTCCCTGACCCGAGGCTCGTGGTTGATCACACGGGACACCGTCATCGCCGAGACGCCGGCGAGACGCGCAACATCTCGGATTGTCGGCTTCACGGTGTTACCGTAACATAGATTATTGGCTGATTTTAGCAGTTATCGGCAGCGAATTTGGTACAACCTGATTTGTACCATGATCGTTCGAGGTACCCGAAAGCTCGGAGGAGCTATGACAGTGACGACATACACACTGATGAGAGCACTGGTCGGCCTCGAGGCCGGCCGCTCGTGCCGGCGCTGCGGCGAATCGATCCTCGGCACGGATCCGTTTGGTCAGAGTGAGGGCGTGTGCCGGTCATGCCGGCGACGCGGTCTCTAGACGCGGCCGAGGACAACGCGAAGGGAGGTCACATGGGGAAAGAACAGATCGGAGCAGCCGAGGAGGCACGGCTTCGGATCCTGATCGAGCGAATGGTGCGAGAGGGCGCCTCGGAGGCCGCAGTCACGCGGGCCGTCCGCGAGGCGTCGCTTCGGTAGCGACCGCGCGGCGGTACCGTTACGTCCGGCCCGCGGACTAGGTTGGCGGACCCCTTGATGCAGACGATCGAAATGGCAGCCGACACGATCGACCCGGACACCGTCGAGGTTCTCGACCGCGGGTTCCTTGCGCTCGACGGCGTTCTTGCCTCCGATCTCGCGGTGGTCAACGGCGCCCGTGTCTCGTTCAACAGCACCTCGGACGAGTGGACCGAGCGCGACGGCGGGCTGATCCGCTTCCTGATGCGCGACCACCACGGCTCGCCGTTCGAGCACGGCTACTTCCGGTTCATCGTCAAGGCGCCGATCTTCGTCGTCCGGGAGCACCACCGTCACAGGGCGGGACACAGTTACAACGAATGGTCAGGGCGTTACTCGAAGATGGAGGCCGAGTTCTACGTGCCCGATTTCGTCCGGTCGCAGGTCGGCAAGCCCGGCGCGTACACCTTCGAGCCGGTCGAGCCGGAGGTGCGCGAGCAGACACGCAAGCGAGATCGAAGGAGACGGCAACCCGCGCGTTCGAGTCGTACGAGCGGATGCTCGAGCTCGGCGTGGCCAAGGAGGTCGCGCGGAGCGTGCTACCGCTCGCGATGTACACCAAGTACTTCTGGAGCTGCAATCCCCGCTCGCTGATGCACTTCTGCTCGCTGCGCAACTCGGAGTTCGCGCAGTTCGAGATCCGCGAGTACGCGAAGGCCGCAGAGCGCTTTCTCGAGCGCGAGATGCCCGTCACGTACGCGGCGTTCGTCGAGAACGGCCGCGTCGCTCCTTAGGCGCGTCCTTAGCTCGTTTTAAGAGCCTGAAAGCCTAAGAAGGTTCTAAGAGTTCACCCGAAGGTCCGAATATTGCTGCTTTTGCGGCGTTTAACCAGGTGAACGGCGAGACGCAGCGGGTACAGGAAGAAAACCGCGCGCCCCGGAATAGACGAATAGAGGAGCACATGACTGACGATACCCTCACCATGCAAGAAGAAGAGACTGACGAGCTGCAGCCGCGGCGTGGGCGCGCTCTGACCGCAATCGAAGACGAGACCGAGACTGAGACCGAGTCTGTTGCCCCGACCTACGTGCTCGACGAGATCGACGAGGCGTATGCCGAGGAGGACGAAGACGACGATTTCGAGCTCGACCTGACGGCTTCGGCTCCGCTCACCACCGACTCGCTGCAGCAGTTCCTGAACGAGGCCGGCCGCTACCCGCTGCTCACTGCTGCGGAAGAGGTAGAGCTCGCCAAGCGGATCGAGCGCGGAGACCGCGCTGCCAAGGAGCGCATGATCACCTGCAACCTGCGCCTCGTGGTCTCGATCGCCCGCCGCTATCAGACCCAGGGCATCACGCTCGGCGATCTGATCCAGGAGGGCGTGATCGGCCTGATCCGCGCGACCGAGAAGTTCGACTGGCGCAAGGGCTTCAAGTTCTCGACCTACGCGACCTGGTGGATTCGCCAGGCGGTGCAGCGCGGCGTCGCCAACAAGGCACGCACGATCCGCATCCCGGTTCACGTCGTCGAGCGCGAGCAGAAGGTGACGCGCACCGAGCGTGAGCTGTCCGCGAAGTTCGGGCGCCCTGCGACCGACGAGGAGATCGCCGAGAACTCGAAGCTCCCGATCAGCCAGGTGCGCGAGGTGCGCGAGGCCGCCCGTGCGGTCGCCTCGACCGACGCCCCGATCGGCACCGACGGCGACACGAGCTTCGGCGACCTGTTCGCGGCCACCGGCCCGACGACCGAGGACGAGGTCGACGCCACGATTCGCGGTGACGCCGTGCGGCGCGCCGTCGCGAAGCTGCCCGACCGGCAGCGCGACGTCATCTCGCTCCGCTTCGGCCTGATCGGCGACGGCCCGAACTCGCTCGAGCAGATCGGCAAGCGCCTCGGCATCACCCGCGAGCGCGTCCGTCAGATCGAGGCCGACGCCCTGCGTCGCCTCGCAGCGGATGACGCAATCGCGGACGCTGCGTAGCACGGGGGAAACGGGTTTCCCCCGTGTGCCCCCTTCCTCTTGCCGCGGTTGGCGGCCGATGGAAGTGGTACGCAGCGGCGATCTGAGCAACCGCTCGATCTAGCGTTGGGGCCGGCAATGCCGGCCCCAACGCCCATGCCGTACGTGCGCGACCGTCGGCTTTCCGGCATGCGCTTCCGGTATGGCCCGAGCGTAAGGCGCTTGCCGTGCTTAGCTTGGGCTTCGCCCGCGCTAAGCGGCGATTGTCGGAGGTCGCTTCGAGAAGCGCGCTACGAGGTCGTCATTACGACCGAGCCGGGGAACTTCGCGCCCGGGCTCATCTCGGTCACGACCCAGCGGGTCTGCGGCGTGATCTTGTAGGCGACGTTGAACGTCACCGTGGTCGGGCCGCCCTTGTTCACCTCGAACGTGCCGCAGAAGGCGGCGGGCTTGCCGTTCTGCCAGACCATCAGGTAGTAACGCGACTCGTCGGCCAGCGGCTTCAGGCCGTTCACCGTCAGCTGGATCGGCCAGTTGCCGCTCTTGTCGGCGGAGCCGACACGCAGCGAGGCGAAGGAGCTCTGCTGGCCCGACATCGGGACGACGCGGACGACGTGGATCGCGCTGCTCGAGTGCGCCTGGTTCGCGAGCACGTAGCCGCCGCCGAAGCAAGCGACCGAGACGGCGGCCGCGATCAGGATCCCGACGACGAGCGTGCCGCTTCCGGCGCGGCGCGAGCGGTACGACCTCGCCGCCGACATCGGCCGGGGGCTTGGCGAGCTCGCCGGGAAGCTCGGGCGGCGGGCCGGCGGCGACGAGCATCTCGTGCACCCGCTCGAGGCGCGCCCGCTCCTCCGGGCTCAGATCCGCCCCGTCGACCAGCTGGTCGAAATCCGTTGTCATTCGAGCTCGCCCTCCAACATCTCTGCCAGGTGCATCAACGCGCTGCGCGTCCTCGTCTTCACGGTACCAAGTGGAATTCCGAGGCGGTCGGCAACTTCGCTCTGCGAGAGCTCGCTCCAGTAGGCCAGCGCGATCACCTCGCGCTCGCGCTCCGGCAGGCGCTCGAGCGCGCCGTGCACCTGCCACTGCGTCCACGACTGCTCGGCGCGCTCGTCGGGCCCCGCTTCGGCGGTCGCCTCGTCGGGAGCTTCCGAGGGCGGCTCGTTGCGCGCGCGGCTGCGATCGACGATCGCGTTCCTCGCGACGCCGTAGAGCCAGGGCGCGCCCGGCCCGCGCTCGGGCTTGTACGTCCGGGCCGACCGCCAGATCGAGACAAACGTCTCCTGCACGGCGTCCTCGGCGCGGCCCCGGTCGCCGAGCCGTTTCAGGGCAAGCCCGAACACCGGGCGTGAATAGCGCCGGTACAGCTTGTCGAACGCAGCCCGATCGCCTTCACCGGTCCGTTGAATGAGCTCCCCATCCGAGCACACGAGCGCAATCCTAGGGTTTGGCTGAAGAGCAAGCTCCATCGCCCTTCATTCGGGTTTCGGAGCCCAGTCGGTTTTTCGACCGGGGAGCCGATTCTCGAGCCTTACCCGCCGGCGGCCTCGAAGCGGCGTCCGACCTCCGCCCAGTTCACGACATCCCACCACGCAGCCAGGTAGTCGGGACGGCGGTTCTGGTACTTGAGGTAGTAGGCGTGCTCCCACACGTCGATCCCGAGGAGCGCCGTCTTGCCCTCCATCAGCGGGTTGTCCTGGTTCGGCGTCGACACGACCGAAAGTGCGCCGCCGTCGACGACGAGCCAGGTCCAGCCGGAGCCGAAGCGCTTCACGCCTGCGTCGTTGAGCTGGGCCTTCAGCTGGTCGGGATCGCCGAAGGTGTCGTTGATCGCAGCCTCGAGCGCCCCCGAAGGGTCGCCGCCGCCGCGCGGCTCCATGATCTGCCAGAAGAGCGAGTGGTTCCAGTGGCCGCCGCCGTTGTTGCGCACCGCGGCGCGCTTCTCCTCGGGGATCGCGTCGAGGTTCTTCACCACGTCGTCGATCGAGCGGTCGGCCCACTCGGTGCCGTCGAGCGCCGCGTTCAGGTTCGTCACGTACGCCTGATGGTGCTTGCCGTGGTGGATCTCCATCGTCTTGGCGTCGATCGTCGGCTCGAGGGCGTCGTAGTCATACGGGAGTGGGGGTAGCTCGAATGCCATCGGTTCTCCTTTGGTCTTTGTCAGTCTTGTTGGGAGAATATGCTGCAAGCGGTTCGACGCGTAGTGAAAGTTCAATGCTCAACGTAGGAGTCGCGGCCTTTTGACGTTTGCCGGAATCGTCGTCTTCGGGTACCTGATGGGCTCGTGCCCGTGGGGTTACTGGCTCGTTCGGGTCTTCCACCACGCTGACATCCGGAAACTGGGCAGCGGCAGCATCGGCGCCTCCAACGTCTGGCGCGCCTTCGGCCCGAAGCTCGGAGTGACGGTCGTCCTCCTCGACGTGCTCAAGGGGTTCGTGCCCGCCTTCGTCGGTGTGCTCGCCGTCTCGCACCTGTGCGGGATCCTCGCCGGCGCGGCCGCGATGGCGGGCCACGCGCGGCCGATCTTCCTGCGGTTCGAGAAGGGCGGGAAGATGGTCGCGACCGGTGGAGGAGTCGTGATCGCGATCGCGCCCCTCGTCGCCCTTCCGCTTGCCGCGCTCTGGATCGCGACCTTCGCGCTCTTCCGCTACCCGTCGGTCTCCTCGATCGTGACCGCGGTCGCGCTTGCCGTTCGTCGCGTTTGCATTCGGTTACCCGGACGTCGTCGTCGCGTTCGGCGCTGTCGCCGCCGCCGCGATCGTGTATCTGCATCGCGGGAACCTGCGTCGGCTACGGGCGGGCACGGAGCATCGGGTCCGCCTCCGTGGCGCAGCGCGCCTGACGTGAGCGACGACGGGCCGAGCTCGGGCCAGGCGGATCGCTTCGCGGCCCTGGTCGTGCTCGCCTGCCACGATCTGCGGACACCGCTCGCGACGGTCGCAGGGTTCTCGAAGACCCTCGTCCGCACCGGCGAGCTGAGCGAGCGCGACGCGCGATTCGTCGAGATGATCGACGAGGCCTCGGCGCAGATGGCGCTCCTGATCGATCAGCTCGGGCTGGCGGCCCGAATCGAGTCCGGGCGGTACGACCCGCTGCCGTTCGACGCCGACACTCTCGAGCTTGCCGCCTCGTCCGGCGACGAGCGTGTCGTGGTCGAGGGGACGGGGGCGATCGTCGAGACCGACTCCGTCACGGTCGGTCGCGCTCTCGCCGCGCTTGCCGTGGCCGCCTTGCGCTTCGGCGAGCTCTCGCTCGTGACCTGGACGGTGAACGGCCGCGAGCTGACGTTGACGCCGGTGACGCCGGCCGCCGCGCCGGTCGTCGCCGGCACCGATCCGCGGGATCTCGGGGCGCTCGTCGCGCGCACCGCGATCGAGCGGCTCGGCGGCTCGGTCACGGTCGAGGGCGAGTCGCTCCGCGTGCGGATCTGAGCGCGTGGGCATACTCGCGGCGTGGACGCGGGTGGGGCGACCGGAGAGCACGTCACCTGGCGCACTCCTGACCGGCGGCTGCTGACGCTGCGCCGGCTGGAGGTGGCCGGCGGGACGGTGCTTGCAGCTGTCGCCGCCGGGCTGCTGCTCGGACTTGTCGTTGCGACTTGGGCAGGGGTCGCCGCCGCAGTCGCGGCACTGGTCGTGGGCCTCGTGGTCGAGCGTGTGCTGGGAAGGCGGTTCTCGGCCTGGGGGTATGCCGAGCGAGAGGACGACCTGCTCGTCCGTCGCGGTGTCCTCGTCTATCGGCTCTCGGTCGTCCCGTATGGGCGGATGCAGTACATCGACGTTCGTGCGGGGCCGTTCGAGCGCTCCTTCGGGCTCGCCACCGTCCATATGCACACCGCGGCTGCGGCAAGCGACGCGCGCATCCCGGGCCTCACGCGCGAGGAGGCGGCGAGGCTGCGCGACCGGCTCGCCGAGCTCGGAGAGTCCCGGGCGGCCGGGCTGTGACCGACACGCCCTGGCAGCGGCTGCATCCCCTGTCCCCGGTCGTGCGAGGGGGTCGCGGGACGATCGCAATCGTGATCGTGCTCCTGCCGACGCTGTTTCGCGGCGACCGCACGCCGATCGAGGTGTACATCCAGATCGGTGTCGTCGCGTTGCTGATGGTGCTCGGCTTCATCTCGTGGCTCGTGACGCGCTGGCGGATCGCCGACGACGACGTGCTGATCGAGACCGGGCTGATCAGGCGGCGCTCGCTTCGGTTCCCGCTTTCCCAGCTCCAGTCGGTTGACGTCGTCCGGCCCGGGCTCGCCCGGCTGTTTCGGGTCGCCGAGCTGCGTCTGCGAATGGGCGGCTCGACCGGCAACACCGGGCGCCTCGCGTATCTGCCCGAAGCGGAGGTCGAGCCGCTCCGCGAGCGGCTGCTCGCCCTTGCGCGAGGCGCGACGCCGGCGCCCTCAGCGGCGACGGTGGCGCCGACACCTGAGGAGCACACGCTCCTGGTCGTTCCCACCGGGCGCCTCGTCGCGTCGATCCTGGTCAGCGACGTCGGGCTCTTCGCCGAGGCGGTGACCGTCGCGCTGATCGTGACGGCGGTTCTCTCGACGAGCGCCGCCGAGGGCGTCATCCGGGGCGGGCTCGTCTGGATCATCGGTGTCGTCACGCTGGTGTGGCGGCGCTTCAACCAGGAGTACCGCCTGACGGTCGCCGAGAGCCCCGATGGCCTTCGCGTGCACTCCGGGCTCATCGCGCTGACCGCGGAGACGATCAGGCCCGGCCGCGTTCAGGCCGTGCGGATGGTGGAGCCGATGCTCTGGCGGCAGTTCGGCTGGTGCCGCCTCGAGGTCGACGTCGCGGGCCATCAGCGGTCGAAGGGCGAGGGGCAGGCGCAGCGCGGGCGGCTGCGGACCGTGCTGCCGGTCGGATCGCGCGCGCTCGCCGACGAGCTGCTCGAGCGCCTCGTCCCCGATCGGCCCGTTGTCGACTCGCCGCCGCCGCGGCGGGCCCGCTGGAAGAGCCCGCTGCGCTACCGGATGCTCCGTGCGGGCCGGAACTCGACGTGCGTCGTCACGACGAGCGGGCGGCTGCGCCGCGTCACCTGCTGGGTGCCGCTCGAGAAGGCGCAGAGCTTCCGCGAGGTGCAGGGCCCGCTGCAGCGGCGCCTGCAGCTGGCGACGGTTCACGTGGACACCGTCGGCCGTGGCGTTCGGGCGGTGCTCCGCGACCGGGATCTGGACGAGGTCCACGTCGTCCTTGCCGAGCTTCCAGAGCTCGCCCGGGCGGCTCGGCGGGGCTGAAGATCAGAACCCGCCGCGCCAGGCGACGACGAGCAGCGCGATCGCCACCACGGCGACGACCGCGAGCATCACCAGATTGATGGTGAGAGCGACATCGAGGCGGCGCTGGGCCCGGGCGCCCCCGGCGAGGTCGCCCTGCGCGGGCGAGGCGTTCGCGCCGTTCTCGGCCGAGTCCGAAAGGAGGCCCACGATCAGCTGGTTGAGGCTGATCCCGCGCACTTCGGCCAGCCGGGCGAGCTCGGCGTGCAGCGTCCGCGGCATGCGGAGCAAGAGACGACCGCTGTGTCCCTTGTCGTCTGCCTGGTCTTGAACCGGCTCACCAACGGGGCTCACTCCATTCAGAGCGTAGCGGCGGGGCGGGCTGTCAGACCGACGCGGCAGGGGCCTTCGCTTCCGGGTCGAGGCGGGCGCGCATCTTCTCGATCGCGCCCCGCAGGAGCCGCGACACGTGCACCTGCGACACGCCGACCATGCCGCTGATCTCAGCCTGGCTGAGATCTCCGAAGTATCTGAGCGCGACGACGCGTCGCTCGCGCCCGTCGAGGGAGTGCGCGGCCGACGTGACCATCGCACGTGCGAGGCTGAGCTCGTCGCCCGGCTCGTAGAGCGAGACTGGATCGTCGAGGTCGAGCGGCAGGGGCGAGCGGGCTGCCGAGGCGAGGACCACATCCTTCTGGATGCTCCGCGGGATCCGCACGACCGCGCACCGGTCGCGAAGATGCCGTCGGATCTCTCCCTCGACGTAGCGCCCGATATAGGCCGTCAACGTCCCGGTGCGCTCAGGGTCGCAACGGTCGACGGCGACGATCAGCCCGATCGCGCCGACCTGAACCAGATCCTCGAAGCGTTCGCCCCGGCCGGCAAATCGGGCGGCGATGTGCCGCACGAGCGGCAGGTGATCTTCGATCAAGCGGCTCCGTACGGCATCGTCTCGAATCTCGAGACGCACCACGGCGGCCGCATCGCGTGTGGAACCCTTCACCTCGGTGCGCAGCATAAGGCGCTTTACAAGAAAAAGCAATCACTAGTTTTTCATTTGATGTATTGCGAACTTAGCGTCTGGGTATGTAACGGGTGGTATGCAGTTTCGGCTCGGAACATACGACCGAACGCTACGGCGATTCGGGTCGAGTCGTTTCCGTCCGGCTGTCGTAGCAGCCGTGGCTGTTGTTGCTCTCGCCTCGCCGATGCGGGCACTCGCCGACGACGGGTGGTCCCCGTCGGCGGCTCAGCTCGTCCAGCAGGCGACGTCTGCACTCAGCGCGGCCGAACAGGCCGGCCTTCCGGTCGGTGCACCTTCCCTGTCCGATCCGTCGGCGCCGACCACGGCTTCGCCGGACGCAACTGATTCAAGCTCCACGACGACCACCGCGTCGGCGCCACCACCGGCCACGGTACCGGTGTCGCCGGCAACGGTCTCCGATCCCTCCGACGGCCCGAGCCCGGACGGGCTCGGTGCGCCGGAAACGTCAGTACCAGGGGCAGTATCGGTGATATCACCGTCGATCCCAGCCACAACCGAACCCTCGCCGACCCCGGCCCCGGCAACGGTCGTCGATTCCCCCGTGACGACCGTCTCCTCGTCCGTGCCGGCAAGCAGCACACAACCGCCCGCGACGCCGGCAGGGCCTCCAACCGAGACCACGTCTGCCCAGCCCGAAACGCCACCGACTGCTCCGGTCACGCAACCCTCGCCCACGCAGCCGTCCGGGCAGCCGCCGACGGTCACGACGGTCCCGCAGATACCGTCCGGCGCCCACGTCGACGGGCCCGACCCAGCTTCCCGGCACGCAGTATCAGACGGGGAATACCGGTAGTACTAATTCAGACTCGGGTATTTCACCAAGTGCTTCGACGGCGACATCGGTGACGCTTCCAGATCTCGGCGTAGACACACCGTTCAACTGGATCTGGAACTGGAGTTGGAACTGCTCGGATGACTCCTTGGGAGTGAGCTCGGTCACGCCGGCGGGGTCCTCGTCCGACTGGGTCTGGAACTGGGACTGGAACTGCGGCTCAGGGTCGGCGGCACCGCCCGACCTCGGGGCCTGCTCCGGGTGCAACTACTCGATCACGGTGCGCGTACTGAGCCCGGGCGACGACGGGCCGCTGACGCAGAGCACGTCGACTGCGTTGACGTCCGCCGCCGGCGACATCGCCTCGACTTTGCAGGGGGCGCTGGCAACGGTCTCGCCGGAAAGCGTCCCGCCGCCGATCCTCGTTCCGCCGGCTTTGCCGGCTTTGCCGGCTTTGCCGATTCCGCCGATTCCGCCGATTCCGCCGGCTCCCGCGCTTCCGGGGTTGCCGTCGAGCTCGGGGGCGCAGCTCGACCCGTCCTGGCCGGTCGGCGGGACGCTGGACGACGCGCCGGTTCCGGCCGCGGGCATAGGTTCCCCGGAGACGGCGCCGCCACAGGCATCGGACACCGCGGCGAGCGTTTCGGCGAGCGCCGCGATCTTCCCGCCGGCCCGCCTCGGCCCGCCGCCGGCGGCGGGCGCCGCGCTCGCTCTCCCGCAGACGCCGGCGTCCGTCAGGGCGACGGACAAGTCCGCCGTGCTGAAGGGTCGGGTCGCCGGTGCGGCGGGAGTTGCGTTCCCGGTGATCCGTTTCGAGCCGCCGCAGGCGGATGGGCCCCAGCTTCTCGACCCGTTGCCGGGCGAAAAGGCGACGGATCGGTCTGCCGCCGTCGCCGGCGCTTTCGTTGCCGCTGCGTCGGGATCGGAGGCGCTGCTCGCTGGGGACCGGCTCGAAGCCGTGTCCGGATCGTCCGAGCGCGCCTCGAGATCGCATCCGTCCGACGGGCATGAGGAACCGCCCACATTGCCGCAGCTTCCGGACCAGGGCTCGAATCTGGCCGCAGGCGCGGCCGGTCACGGCTCCGGCTCGACCGGAGGCGCGCTCATGGGGCTGCTCGTCGCTTTCATCTTCATGACGCCCGGTCTGACCCGATGGCTCCGGGTCGGGACCAGGCGGCGCCCGCGCCTGCTGCGCGCGGGCCGACGTGAGCGCCCGGGATAAGCGAGGGCCTACTCCAGTGCCCATTTGCGCCGGTCCCGCGGCCGGCGCACCGAACGCTCAACGAAGGAGAACGGATGAAACGCAAGCTCATTGCGTCCGTCCTCGGGGCGTTGGCGCTGCTACTCGCAGCAGGCGCAGGAACGGCTGTCGCAGCATCCCCAGGGGTGCAGACCGTCAGCCAGAGCGCCGGCAGTGCGCAGCAAGCGACCTCAGCCTCGGGGGCGACGCAGATCGCGCCGAGCAACACGAACATCTCCGTTCGTGTGCTCAGTCCCGGCAACGACGGAGCGGTCTCGCAGACCAACTCCGCGTCGTCGGACGCCAACGCGACGAACTCGAACTCCACCACTCAGGGTGCGGGTCAGAGCCAGTCGGGCGGCGGCATCCAGACGGCTGGACAGTCGGCCCTGAACGGGCAGTCCGCTGCGGCGCTCTCGGGCGTCTACCAGGCCGGAGCAAGCAACCAGAATATTCCGGTTCGCGTGCTCAGCCCCGGCAACAACGGCGCAGTGACCCAGTCGAACGCCGCAAGCTCGGGCGCGGATGCGACCAACAGCAATACGACGACGCAGTCGAGTGACCAGACGCAGGCCGGCAGTTCGTGCGGCTGTGCGCCGGCACCGGTTGCAGTCGCACCCGATCAGTCGGCCGATGTCGCTCCTGCGGCACCGGCTGGATCGGGCGCGGCCGTTCAGAGCACCGACCAGTCGGCAGGGAACGCGCAGCTCGCGGGGGCTGCCTCCTCGGCCAAGCAGGTCGATCCGAAGAACACGAACATCGATGTGCGCGTGCTCAGCCCCGGGGACAACGGCTCCGTGAGCCAGTCGAACTCGGTCAAGTCGGATGCTGACGCGTCGAACCACAACTCGACGAGCCAGACCGCCACGCAGGATCCGACCGGCGGCTCGAGCTCCTGTGGTTGTGGGAGCCCGACGGACATCCAGACGGCGAAGCAGACGGCCGGCAACCTTCAGGTCGCCGGTGCTGCTTCCGACGCGACTCAGGTCGGCGCGAAGAACGTGAACCTTCCGGTTCGCGTGCTGAGCCCCGGCAACGACGGCTCGGTCGACCAGTCGAACAAGGTCGACTCGAAGGCCAACGCGTCGAATCACAACAGCACGACTCAGACATCCGATCAGGATCAGTCGGGCAGCGGCGGATGCGGCTGCGCGAACGATCCGATCCAGGTCGCCCAGCAGTCCAGCGGGAGCCTCCAGGGCGCATTCGCGCTCTCGGCCGCTGACCAGCTCGGGGCCGAGAACAGCAACACACCCGTCCGTGTCGGCAGCAGCGGCAACGGCGGTAGCGTCGATCAGTCGAACAAGGTCAAGTCCGACGCCTCGGCGACCAACTCGAACAGCACCAATCAGTCCGCTGATCAGGATCAGGGATCGTCGAACAGCCCGTGCGGCTGTGGCGACGGTGTCGGGATCCAGGTGCTGGGACAGAGCTCCGTCAACGGCCAGGCCGCTCTGTCGGCCTCCGGTGCGTTCCAGGACTTCGGCAGGTCGGAGTGCGGCTGCAGCTCGGGCGGCAACTCCAACGACCCGGTGCGTGTCTGGAGCCCCGGCAACGACGGTTCGGTCGACCAGTCGAACAAGGCCGAGTCGAAGGCTGACTCGACGAACCGCAACTCGACGTCGCAAGACGCCGACCAGAGCCAGTCCGGCTCCGGGATCGACATCCAGGCTCTCGGTCAGCAGGCCGAGAACGGGCAGCTCGCGGGAGCACTCTCGGGTGCCTTCCAGCTCGATCCGTCGAACAAGAACGGCGGAGCACGGGTGTACAGCCCCGGTAATGGCGGCTCGGTCGACCAGTCGAACAAGGCTCGGTCGAAGGCGGATGCCGACAACACGAACCGCACCTCGCAGGATGCCTCCCAGAGCCAGTCCGGCTCGGGCGGCTGCGGGTGCGGCGGCAGCGACCCGCAGATCCAGGCTCTCGGTCAGGACGCCGGGAACCTGCAGACCGCGTTCGGGCTCTCGACGGTGCTTCAGCTGGCGCCCAAGAACTCGAGTGGCGGTGCTTCGGTCTGGAGCCCCAGCAATGGTGGGACGACCAGGCAGAGCAACAAGGCGAGCTCGAACGGCGATGCGGACAACCGCAACGGCCTTTCGCAGCTTGGGATGCAGATGCAGTAAGGGACACCAGACTGCCGGCCGGTTCGGGGGAGCCGGCCGGCAGTCACTCACTCGGGTGAGGGACTCAGGGTTGACAACAGCGCTGGGATCTTTAGCCTTCGGAGAGCAAGCCCGCATGTACCAGGGGAATCGGGGGTGAGCATTCGCCAGCAAACGTCTCTGCGGCTGGTGGGTTGGGGAGCAAGGAGCGCCGTGGGCGCAGCCCTCGCAGCGGCATGCGCGCTCGCACTGCTTCCGGTCCCGTCAGCCGCTGCCGGCCCGTCGCCGGATTCAAGCCCGTCGCCCAGCGTCGGCCAGGGCGGGCTTCAGCCCGGCTCGAGCGGCCTTCGGCCGGACGCGTTCGGGACATCCGCCGCCACCGTCCGCCCCGCACAGCCGGTAACTGTGCCGGTACGCACGGCGCCGCCCGCTCCGGCAACCACAACTCCGGCGACATCGCCGACATCCACCCCGGCAGAACCGGCGACGACCCAGGCTGCAACGCAGCCGAGCATCGCCGTGAGCGCTTCCCCCTCGTCGTCGCCGGAGCACCTGAGCCTCACCGCTCGGCCGGGCGCATCGACCTCGCAGGCTCCGGCAGCCGTGAACCCGCTACCGGCCAGGCGCAAGGTCGTGTTGCGCCGGCTAGGGCTGCCGCGGTTCCACGGCGGTTTCGTCATCCCAGTGACATTTACGGAGGCTCCGAGCTTCGCCGCGGCCGACGTCCGGCGTCCGCTACTCGCGGAGGCTAGGGTCGCTGAGGCCGGCACCAGGCTGCTCGTCCCGGCGGGGATCGGACTGCTCTTGCTCGTCGCCGCAAGCGGCAGCTTTCTCTTTCTCGTCCAGCGGGCGCGGCGGGGATGGATCCCTGGGATGTCGTGAGCAGGGCCACACTGGCCGCAGTGATGCTCGTCGGCATCGCCGCGGTGGCGGTCATCGTGCAGCCGGCGAATGCGGCCGTCTCCATCGCCTACTCGGTCACGGCGGGGACGGCCGGAAACAACGGTTGGTACGTGAGCGACGTCACCGTCTCGATCCAGACGCCCGGCGCGACGAGCTCGACCTGTCTCTCGGTTGTGACGTTCCATTCGAGCTCCGACACCTACCAATGCTCGGCCACGGACGGGAACGCGACTCCGACGCTTCAACTCCAGTTCAAGATCGACAAGGACGCACCGGTCGTCTCGGGCTCCTCCCCCGACCGCGGGCCCAACTCAAACGGCTGGTACAACGCGCCGGTCAACGTGACGTTCTCCGGCACCGACCCGACGTCCGGGATCGCTTCGTGCACCCAGGCGGCGTATAGCGGGCCGGACAGCGGTAGCGCAACGGTGACCGGTACCTGCACCGACAAGGCCGGCAACGTGAGCGCCCCGTCGACCTTCAGCCTGAAGTACGACTCGACCCCGCCGAGCGTGAGCGGAAGTCCCGCACGGGGGCCCGATGCGAGCGGCTGGTACAACCATGCGGTCGCGGTCGCATTCACCGGCTCCGACGCGACGTCGGGAATCGACACCTGCACCTCGGCCAGCTACGGCGGTCCCGACGCGCCGGGCGCGACGCTGACCGGAACCTGCACCGACAAGGCCGGGAACTCGGCGAACGGCTCGTTCTCGCTCCAGTACGACTCGACGCCGCCCGCCGTCAAGGCCGTGCTGGCGCGGCCGCCCGACGCAGACGGCTGGTACAACCATGCTGTAGCGCTGACCGCAACGGGCACCGACGCGGGGTCGGGGATCGCGTCGTGCGGCGGCGGCACTTACTCGGGCCCCGACAGCGACGCCGCATCGCTGAAGGCGACGTGCACCGACAATGCGGGCAACGCGGCCTCGCAGACGGTGGCGCTCAAGTACGACGACACCCCTCCGAAGCTGACGGGCGTGAGCGTGACAAGCGGCAACGGCACGGCCACGCTTCACTGGGCCGCCTCGCCCGACGACGCGTCGATCACGGTCGAGCGCACACCGGGGCCGAACGGCAAGAAGACCGCGACGGTGTACAAGGGTGCCGCCCATTCGTTCACCGATCCGAAGCTGCGGAACGGCGACCGTTACCGCTACGAGCTGTCCGCCACCGACAAGGCCGGCAATGTCGCGACTGCAACTGCCACTGCCGAGCCGCGAGCGCTCTCGACGCCGGCCCAGGGCCAGACCGTGAAGCAGCCGCCCCTCCTGAAGTGGAGCAAGGTCGCCGGCGCCGACTACTACAACGTCCAGGTCTTCGTCGCCGGCCACAAGGTCCTCAGCCTTTGGCCGGTCGGAACGGCGCTCAAGCTTCCACGCTCCTGGATCTACGGCGGCCACGCCCATACTCTCGGCAAGGGCCGCTACCGCTGGTACGTCTGGCCGGGGTACGGTCCGCGTAAGGCCTCGAAGTACGGGAAGCTGCTCGGCGCCAGCGTCTTCAACGTCGCCTAGGTCGTGGTCGAGCGGGCCGGTCCCTCCGGGTCAACTCGCCCGAGCTCGCGCTTCCGCGAGCCCGTCCAGCCACCCAGGTTGGCTCACCGAATGGCAGTGTCTACAGCGCGCCTCGTACGAATCGAGCGCGCCGATCTGCACCGTCGCGCCGTCGTACGGGGCGGGGTGCCCGTCGACGAGCCGTTGCGTGAGCGTCGCGGGCCCGCCGCACCGATGGCAGACGGCCTCGAGCTTGTCGACGAACTCCGCGACGCAGAGCAGCGTCGGCATCGAGCCGAACGGCTCGCCGCGGAAGTCCTGCGCGAGGCCGGCGGCGACGACGCGCGCGCCGCGGTTCGACGAGCGTCGAGATCGATTCGACGATCCCGTCGTCGAAGAACTGCACCTCGTCGATCCCGACCGCGTCGTAACCGCTCGCGAGCCGAAGCACCTCGGCACCCGACGATGCCGTGACCGCCCGCATCTTCGCCCCGGCGTGCGAGACGACATGCCCGAGGTCGTAAGCGGTCGTCGACGAGCGGCTTGACGATCAGCGCCCTCTGCCCCGCGATCTCCGCGCGGCGCAACCGGCGGATGAGCTCCTCGCTCTTCCCGGAGAACATCGGCCCGCACACGACCTCGAGCCATCCACCTCGCTGCGGCTGGAAACGAATCACGGCCGAGACCCTAACGACCGCATCCGACGGCACGAACCGGTGCTTCACCGCGGCGAGTCGGCGGGAGTGCCGACTTGCCGGCGCTCCCGCTAGAGCAGGCCGACTCCGACCCCACACGATCGAACCATCTCCCCGGGTCGCCCAATTCGAAGCGCGAGCGGCCGGGCGAGCACCCGTGGCGCCAACACTGCGCGTCGCAAGATGTCGGAGAGGGGGCCCGTGCGGGAGAACCGGAGGTGCTCCCCACGATCTACCGCGGCCACCAGACGTAGACGTTGGTGGGCTTGCGGACGAAGCCGAGGCGCTTGTAGAGGCGGTTGGCCGACTCGCGGTAGGGCATCGAGGTCAGCTCGAGCATCAGGACGCGGGCCGCGTTCGCGCGGGCCATGCCTTCGCGGGTGAGGGCCTCGCCGACGCCCTGGCCGCGGGCCGAGTTGTCGACGATCACGTCCTCGATTCGGCCCTTCAGGCCGGACGAGACGCGGTACATGATCAGGGTCAGCGTGCCGATGATCTCGCCGTCCTCGTCGCTGCGGGCCACGAGCATCGTCTGGCCCTTGACCGTCTCGTCGAGCTGCTCGAGCGTCGGCGGGGTGCGGGCCTCGGTGAGCTGCGGCAGCAGCCGGTGGATCGCGGCGAGCAGCTCCTCGGTCGCCTCGTGTGCCTGCTCGATCTTCATCGGAGGAGCCTCGACATCCGCCGGTCCTTCAGCACGCGGCCGTCGGTCTGGCAGGTCGGGCAGTAGTAGATCGTGTGCTCCTCGAAATCGATGCGCTCGAGCGGTGTCTGGCAGTTCGGGCACGGCTGGCCCAGGCGGTCGTGGACGCGGTAGGTCGCCTCGTTGGACGCACCCGCCAGCCGCAGCTCGAGGCCGCGTGCCAGCTCGGAGTGGATCGCAGCGGCAAGCTGCTCGGTCTCCTCGGCCGAGAGCTGAGTCGAGAGCGCGTACGGCGAGAGGCGCGCCGCGTTCAGGATCTCGTTGGCCCAAGCCCGGCCGATGCCGGCGATCGCCCGCTGGTCGCGGAGCAGCGAGTGGAGGCGCCGCGAGTCGCCCGCGAGGATCGGCGCCAGCGTCTCGGCCGTCAGCGTGTCGGCCTCGGGGCCGAGATGCGCGAGCTCGGCCGCCACTGCGTCGGGCCTGAGGAGCCAGACGCCGGCGCGCTTCTTGTGGCCCGCCTCCGTGAGGATGAGCTCGCCGCCGTCGGCGAAGCGCAGCCGGAAGACCGGCGTCTTGGGCCCTTTCGCACCGGCCGCGAGATAGCGAATCCGCCCGGCGCTCATCAGATGCACCATCAGCGTCAGCTCCCCGTCCTCGGTCGGGAACAGCAGCCGCTTCGCGCGCCGACGCGCGCCTGCGAACGTCTGACCCTCGAGAGCCGAGAGCGGTGGGTCGAACGTCTTCAGCGTGGCGATGTGAGCCGGGCCGGCGTGCTCGACCGGGCTTTGGCTCACGTCGGGGTCGAGCGCCCTTCGCCAGGCCTCGACTTCGGGCAGTTCCGGCATGACCTCAGCCTAACGGCGGTTCGCGGGATCCCTAGGCCTTGAAGGCTTTCTTGCCTCCGAGTGCGACGATCGCCGCGTACGCCTTGGTGAGCTGCGTCGACCCGCGCTTGAACTCGGCGTAGCCGGACTTGAGCAGCGTCTGCGCCTTGCTGTTGCTCCCCTTGCCGACCGCACCGATCGCTTTCGCGAAGTCAGTGGCGCCGTTCAGGTCGTGGATGCAGGCGGAGTTGAGGGCGTTGCGGAACACCACGAGGCGCGGGGTCGGCGAGGCGCCGGCGCGCTTGATCAGATCGGCCGGCTCCTTGCAGTTCACGAGCGCAGCGAGCGTGTTCGTGAGCGCGAGGTTCTGGGGCTTCTCGCCGGCAATCAGCGCGTTCTTCGCCGTCGCCTGCGAGACGACGACCTGAAGGCTCTGGTTCTGGACGTTCCAGATCTTGATCAGCGGCGTGACCCACTTCTGCTCGGCCGCGGTGAGCGTCGCCCCGCTCCGGGTCGCGCCGGCGGTCGGAGCCAGAACGGCGATCGCCGTGACGCTCAGGAGGAGACTCACATACAGCCCGCGCATCTCATTCGAGTGTAGCGCCCGTGCATCTAGAGTCGGCCCGTGCCGACCGAGGCCGTCCGTTTCGAGCAAGTCGGCCTGTGGCGCACGTCGCACGGCGTCCGCAAGACGATCCTCGACGGGATCGACTGGACTGCGGCCGAGGGCGAGCACTGGGGGATCGTCGGGCCGAACGGGGCCGGCAAGACGACGCTCCTCCGGGTCGCATCCGCGCAGATGCGTCCGAGCGAGGGCGCGGCGTGGGTGCTCGGCGGGCGGCTCGGCCGAGTGCCGCTGCACGAGCTGCGCCGCCGGATCGGGCTCGTCGAGCCCGGGCTCGGGCGGCGGTTCTATCCGGAGCAGCGCGCGATCGACATCGTGCTCTCGGGGCTCGGCGGCACGATCCTGCTCGTCGACTCGATCCCGCCCGGCGCGTTCGAGCGAGCGCACGAGCTGCTCGACGCCGTCGGTGCCGGCCCTCTCGCGCTCCGCACGTTCGCGTCGTGCTCGGAGGGCGAGCGCGCACGGATCATGCTGGCCCGGGGATTGATCGCCGACGCGCCGATGCTCGCTCTCGACGAGCCGGCCGCCGGGCTCGACCTGGGCGGGCGCGAGCTGCTGCTCGAGGCGTTCGAGCGCGCCGTTGCCGAACGGCCCGGCCTGACCACGCTCACCGTCACCCACCACATCGAGGAGCTGGCGCCGAGCACGAGCCACGCGCTCCTCATCAGCGCCGGGCGCATCGTCGCGGCCGGGCCGCTGGCCGAGGCGATCACCGACGAGTCGCTGACCGAGTGCTTCGGGCTGCCCCTCAGGCTCGACCGGATCGACGGCCGCCTCTTCGTTCACACCGTCAGACGCTGAGCTTCACGATCGCGGCGGTCCCGACGAGGACGATCGCGGTCTTCAGCGCCCACGGCGGAAGCACGCGCGCGACGCGGGCCCCGACGTGCCCGCCGAACAGCGACCCGCCGGCGATCAGCGCCGCGACGCCCCAGTTCACCGGCCCCGCGATCGCGAAGATCACGGCTGCGGCGAGATTCGTCCCCGTCGCGAGCACGTTCTTCAGCGCGTTGATCCGCTGCAACGTGTCGGTGAGCCCGAGGCTGAGGACGCCGAGCAGCAAGATCCCCTGCGCCGCCCCGAAATAGCCGCCGTACACGCCGATCGCGAACAGCGCGGCGGGAGTCCAGCCGCCGCCGTGGAAGCCGGTCGCCCGGCGGCGCGCCTCGAGCCGTGCCGACAGCCAGGGCTGCACGAGGATCAGCACGAGGGCGGCGCCGATCAGGTACGGGACGACCTTCGCGAACGCCGACGCGGGGAGCGTGAGCAGGAGCGTCGCGCCGAGCAAGGCGCCGGCGATCGAGGCGATCGCCATCGAGACGGCGCGCCGCCCACGGCCGGCGAGCTCGGCCCGGTAGCCGTACGTCCCGCTGACGCCTCCCGGCACGAGCCCGATCGTGTTCGACACGTTTGCCGTCACCGGCGCGTAGCCGAATCCGAGCAGCACGGGGAACGTCAGCAGCGTCCCGCTTCCGACGACGGTGTTGATCGCGCCGGCGCCGAAGCCCGCCGCTGCGATCGCTACTGCCTCGAGTATGTCCATGTTGGATCCAAGATCCTGATCTGGGATCCCCTCTCGGGGTTAACCTTCGGCGAAAAGCGGTCGATATCACCACATCGGATCCGAATCGCTGGTATTCTGCATACACAACTGCTCATGGGAACCACATTTCACTCAACCGCTCTTCAGTCGACGACGTTCGCGCTTCCGCCGTCCGAGCCTGCACTCGCGCACCTGAAGGTCACGGGCGCGGCTCCCGCGTTCGGATTCGAACGCTGCGAGGACGTGGGCTGCACGGTGGGTCACGACGCTACCGCCTCCTCGTGCGGGCGCACTGCCTGCCCGGCATGCGGCTGCAGCGGGACGAACCTGACCTCGATCGAGCTGCTCGACTCGCAGGCCCGGGTTCGCGTTAGCTGCACGTGCGGCCACTCGTGGCTGCGCACCCCGCGGCACTAGCTTCGACGTCCCGTTCGACCGTCTGGCCGCTGAGCGCGGCTCTAGACTTGCGCCGTGGACGGAACCAAGGCCGACGAGATCGCGCTCGCCCTCGAGGAGGCGATCGTCTCCGGTGAGCTCGCGCCCGGCTCGGTGCTGCGGCAGGAGCAGGTCTCGGCGCAGTACGCCGTCAGCCGGACGCCGGTTCGCGAGGCGCTCCGCCGTCTGGCAGCGCTCGGGCTCGTCTCCTTCGAGGCGAATCGCGGGTTTCGCGTGCGGACGCTGTCGCGCGCCGAGATGTGGGAGGCGTTCCTGCTGCGTGCCGAGCTCGAGAGCCTGGTCACCGGCGTCGCCGCCGAGAGGATCACGGACGCCGACCTCGACGAGCTCGAGGCGGCAGAGCGGAAGTTCTCGCAACTGACCCGCGCCCTCAGGGCGCGCGAGCCGGGCGAGGACAGGCGCTCGCTGACGGTCGACTGGATGAGCGCCAACCACGGCTTCCACGATGTCATCTATCGGGTGGCCGACCTGCCGTACATCGAGCAGGTCGCGAAGAGCGCGCGCCGCACCTTCGCCGGCCCGGCCGTCTGGGCTCCGGGCGACGAGTCGATCGACGAGCTCTACCTGGCGAACGAGCGGCAGCATCTGGCGATTCACGCCGCGCTCGCCGCGCGGAGCCCCGACGGCGCCAGGTCCCTCGCGCGCGAGCACGTGCTCGCGTCGTTCAGGCTGCTCGAGACGATCCTCGAGCAGGTCGGACGCGCCCTCACCGATCCATTTCCCGCAAGCCGCAGCCGCGCTTCGTGAGCGCGGCAGGCGCCGCTCTCTACGCCGCATCGGCCCGTCGCGTTCTCGTGGCGCGCGGCGTCCACGGCTTCGGCGAGCGCCTTCGGCCGCACGAGGAGCGGCTCGTCTTCGTTCTCGGCTCTCCGCGTTCGGGAACGACCTTCCTCGCGGGCGCGATCGGCGCGATGCCGGGGTTCGTCGACTTGACCGAGGTTACGCCGCACAAGGCGGCGATTCCGGCGCTGACGAAGCTTCCCGAGCAGGAGGCGGCCGCCCAGATCAGGCGTGTGCTCGATCGAGTGCGCTGGCTCGCGCTCGTTCCGGGCTGGCGCGGGGTCGAGCAGACGCCCGAGACGGCGTTCGTCCTTCCCGCGGCGCTTCGCGCGTATCCGAAGGCGCGCGCGGTTCACGCCTTGCGCGACGGCCGCGACGTCGTCTGCTCGCTGCTCGAGCGCGGCTGGCTGAGCGCCGGGCGCGGCGGGGGAGACGATGCGAAGGCGGCGTACGGGAAGACGGCGCGCTTCTGGGTGGAGCCCGACCGGCTCGAGGAGTTCGAGACCGCGAGCGACGCGACCAGGGCCGCGTGGGCGTGGCGCCGGTACGTGAGCGCCGCCCGGAGCGGCGGCGCGGAGCGGACGCTCGAGGTGCGCTACGAGTCGATTGCCGAGAGCTCCGAGGCGATCGCCGCTCACCTCGACGCCGATCCGGCACCGCTGACGGCGGCGCTCGCGAAGTTCCACGACCGCTCGATCGGCCGTTATCAGCGCGACCTCAGCCCCGAGCAGCTCGCCGACGTGGAGCGCGAGGCCGGGCCGTTGCTGGCCGAGCTCGGCTACGCGCAGTAGCGGCGCGATTTCGCTCTTATCGTTCTCTAAGGTCGGCTCTTAGGAGCCGAGCTTAGGCTCGGAAGCGTCAATCCAGGCACCGAATGACTCGAAAGGTGGTGAAGATGCGGCGGACACTGACTCGCCTGGCTCTCGCAGGCGTCGTAGGCTCGGTTCTCCTGGCCGTCGGCGCCGGCACGGCGTTCGCAGCGCACGGCCACGGACGGTTGGGGATGCGGCTGGCCTTCCAGGGCCGCTTGACCGGGGGACCCGGCGGCGGAGGGATGTTCGGCCTCGGCGGTCCCGGCATCGGCTTCGGCGGCCCAGGAATGATGGGCGGCATGGGGCGCGGCATGGGCGGTCCGGGCGGCGGAGGCCCGGGTGGCCCCGGCGTTCTCTTCTCCGACGTCCTGACGCCCGCTGCGGCGTTCCTCAACATCTCGGTCTCGACCCTTGCGGCCGACCTGAACGGGGGCAAGACACTCGCGCAGGAGGCGACCGCGAAGAGCAAGACCGCGGCTGACCTGATCGCCGCGATCGTCGCGGCCCAGAAGACGAACCTCGACAACGAGAAGGCCGCCGGCTGGATCACGGCCGACCAGGAGACGAACCTCTTGGCCGGTTACACCAAGGCGGTCACCGCGCTCGTCAACAACGGACCGCCCGTTCCCGGTGCAGGGAAGCAGGACGGCGGTCCGCTGAAGATCGTCTCCGACTACCTCGGGATCTCGGTCGCCGATCTACAGACGGCGCTGAAGGGCGGAAAGACGCTCGCCGACGAGGTGACGGCGGCCGGTAACGGAAAGACCGTCGCCGGGCTCGTCACCGCACTCGAGGCTCCGGCCAAGGCGAAGCTCGACACCGCGGTCACGAACAACGTCATCACCCAGGCTCAGGAGACCGCGATCCTGGCCAACATGACGACGCATCTGACGAACATGATCAACGGCGTGAAGCCGGACAACGGGCGCGGGAACCTCGACGGCGTCCCTGAACGGCGTCCGCACGAGCCTCGCGCGCTTCACCACGGTGAGAGTGCTCGCTCTGCGCCACCGCTAGCACTCGTTCGTACCTCCGGAGCCGGGCCAAGTGCCCGGCTCCGGCCTTTTCAGGCGGAGACGCGGTAGCGCCGGGCGACGCCGGTCTGCTCGGCCGCGGCGGAGACCGCCGCCGCGACGGCCGGGGTGACGTCGCGGTTGAAGACGCTCGGGACGATGTACTCCGCGCCGAGCTCCTCCGGCTTCACGACCGCCGCGATCGCGTGGGCCGCGGCGAGCTTCATCGCCTCGTTGATCGCGGAGGCGCGGACGTCGAGCGCCCCGCGGAAGATCCCGGGGAAGGCGAGGACGTTGTTGATCTGGTTCGGGTAGTCGGAGCGCCCCGTCGCGACGACGGCGACGAGCCCCTCGATCTCCTCCGGCGTCACCTCGGGCGTCGGGTTCGCCATCGCGAAGACGATCGCGCCGTCGGCCATCGTGGCGACCGCGTCGCGCGACACCGCGCCCGGCCCGGAGAGGCCGAGGTAGACGTCGGCGCCGGCAAGCGCTTCGTTCGCCGTGCCGGAGAAGCCGTCCGGGTTCGTGCGCTCCGCGAACAGCGTCTTCCAGGGGCCGAGGTCGTCGCGGCCGAGATGGATCGCGCCCTGCCGGTCGCAGCCGATCACCGAGCGGACGCCGAGGCCGAGCAGCATGTCGGTCGTTGCGACGCCGGCCGCGCCGACGCCGGTCAGCACGACCCGCACGTCCTCGGGCTGCTTGCCGACGAGGCGCAGCGCGTTGACGAACGCAGCCGTGACCACGATCGCCGTGCCGTGCTGGTCGTCGTGGAAGACGGGGATGTCGAGCTGCTCCTGCAGCCGGCTCTCGATCTCGAAGCAGCGCGGCGCCGAGATGTCCTCGAGGTTGATGCCGCCGAACCCGGGGGCGATCGCCGCGACCGCGGCGACGATCTCGTCGGGGTCGGTCGTCGAGAGGCAGATCGGCCAGGCATCGACGCCGCCGAACTCCTTGAACAGCATCGCCTTGCCCTCCATCACCGGCATCGCCGCCTCGGGGCCGATGTCTCCGAGCCCGAGCACCGCGGTGCCGTCGCTGACGACGGCGACGGTGTTCTGCTTGATCGTCAGGTTCCAGACCTTCGAAACGTCCTCGGCGATCGCCATGCAGACACGCGCCACGCCGGGGGTGTAGGCCATCGAGAGGTCGTCGCGGGTCTTCAGCGGCGACTTGGACGCCATCTCGATCTTGCCGCCGAGGTGCATGAGGAACGTCCGGTCGGAGACGTGCTCGACCTCGACGCCGGGCACTGCCTGGACCGCGGCGACGATCTGCTCGATGTGGTCGGCGCTCGCGGCGTCGACGGTGACGTCGCGGACCTTCTTTCCCTCCTCGACGCGAACGAGGTCGATCGCGCCCAGGTTGCCGCCTGCCTCGCCGATCGCGCGGGCGACCTCGGCGAACGCGCCGGGGCGGTCGTCGAGATGAACGCGCAGGGTGGCGCTGAACGATGCGGACGGACGAACCTGGCTCACTGGGCACTCACCGTTCAATCGTCGCAGAAACTCAGTAACCGGCGATTCCCGCGGCCGTCCCGATCACGATCAGCGGGCTCGCGGAGGGCCGCAGCCAGCGCACCAGCTGCAACATTCGCGCCGGCGCGAGCGAGACGCAGCCGTTCGTCGGGTGGCCGATCTCGACGTGGATGAAGATCGCCGAGCCGCGCCCCGGCACCGCCGGCGAGGTGTTGTACTCGACGAAGATCAGGTGCGAGTACGCCTGTGTCGAGCGCCAGAGCGCCTCGCTCGCGCCGGCGAAAGGCGGTCGCGTCCCGCACGCGACATGCTGGAACGTGTTGTAGCCCGGCGAGCCCGGATCCTCGTCCCACCAGTCGCCGCACACGAGCCGGTGGTAGGCGAAGTGAGCTCCGGGATCGGGCGCGACGCCGTACATCACCGGGCCGAGCGCGAACGCGCCGGTGGGCGTCGTCCCGTCGCCCTCGTGGTGGCCGGCCGAGACGCCGGCGAACCCGAGGTAGACGCTCCAGGGGCCGCCCGCCGAGCGCCAGCAGCCGCCGCTTCGCTGCCAGAGCCGCATCGTCCCCGACGTCGATGACGCGACCGGTGCCACCACCGTCACGAGTTGCGACGCGGATCCCGTCGAGGCGAGCGACGAGGCAATGCCCGGCGCGCAGCCCGCCCGCGCGGAGCCGGCGGAGACGTGGACGGCCGCGACGAGGGCGGCGCCGATCAGGAGGCAGGCCGACCGCATGTACCCTCGAAACGATATGGGCCGCGCCCGGTTGATCGTCGCGCTGACCGCGCTGCTCGCCCTGGCGCCGCCCGCTCACGCGACGCGCTACGGCTTCTCGGTCTCCCGTGTGACGGCCTCCGACCTGCACTGGTCCTACCGGCCGGGCTGCCCCGTGTCGCCGTCCCACCTCCGGCGCGTTCAGCTCTCCTACTGGGGGTTCGACGGCCGCCCGCATACCGGCGCGCTCGTCGTGAACGTGTCCGTCGTCCCGGCGGTCGAGCAGATCTTCGGCCGTCTCTACGCCCGGCGCTTCCCGATCCGAAGCATGGAGCCGGTCGACGCCTTCCACGGCAGCGACGATCGCTCGATGGCGGCCGACAACACCTCCGCGTTCAACTGCCGGTACGCGGTCGCGACCGGCCCGAAGCGCTGGTCGGCTCACTCCTACGGCGAGGCGATCGACGTCGATCCGCTCGAGAACCCGTACCTGCTCTCCGGCCGCGTCTACCCGCCGGCCGGCCGTCCATACCTCGATCGCGCCCACATCCGGCCTGGAATGGCGGTGGCGGGCAGCGAGCTCGTCGTGGCCTTCGCGGCCTCCGGCTGGCAGTGGGGAGGACGCTGGACCGGGTCGCCGGACTACCAGCATTTCTCGGCAAATGGCGGTTGACGGTTCCCGCTTGACAGCGTGAGACGCGTATGACAGAGTCCTCGCGTCAAGTCCTGTGGGCCCTCGGGTTCGCGGGACTTGGCATTTAAAGCCCTATCCATCTGCGCTTGTGGCGGCTACGCTCGAAGCGGAAGGCGCGGATGAGAGCCCGGGAACTAGTGGTGCTGGCTGTTCTCTTCCCGGCGCTCGTGCTGGGCGTCGCTGCCTGCGGTGGTGGAGGGAGCGGAAGCGGAGCCAAACCGACGGCCGCGCAGCTCGAGGCCATGAAGACCGAGTGGCGGGCGGGTCTCATCCAGTGGCGGCACACGATGCTGAATGCCCTCGACGGCCTCTCCCTCGTCTTCGCCACCGACGGCTCGGTGGCAGACCTGACCCGGTCCGGCTCGGGCTCGTCGACCAAGCTGACCACGTTCGAAGGCCGGATCTCGACGTGCTCGGACAAGCTTCGTCGGCTCGGGCCGGCGCCGCAGCCGTTCGAGCAGTCTCGGATCTACGCGCTCGAGGCGTGCAAGTGTCTGAACGAGGGAGTCGGACGGGTCAACCAGGTCGTCGCCGACCTGCGTCACGGGATTGCGATCGACCCGATCGACCCGCTCGGCAACGCGACCGTCCTGCTCGCCACCGGGCAGACGGAGCTCTCCACCGCCGTCGACGCGCTCGACGCTCCTTCCGCCTGACCGCTCCGAAGCGCACGACTATCGTCAGGGCATGGCGCTTTCCCCCGAGTTTCGAGCTGCCGTCGGGCAGGCGCTCCCCGCGGACGCGCTGATCGTCGAGCCGGAGCAGCTCCGCACGTACGAGTGCGACGCCCTCACGGGCCATCGCGCCGTCCCCGACCTGGTCGTGCTGGCTCGCTCGGCGGCCGACGTGCAGGCGGTCGTGCGGCTCTGCCACGAGCACCATGTCCCGTTCGTCGCGCGCGGCGCGGGAACCGGCCTTTCCGGTGGGGCGCTGCCCGTTGCCGACGGCGTCGTCATCTCGCTCACCCGGATGAACCGCGTCCTCGAGGTCGATCTCGACCGCGGCCGCGTGGTGGTCGAGCCGGGCGTGACCAACCTCGACATCACGCGCGCCGTCGCCGCGGAGGGCTTCTACTACGCCCCCGACCCGTCGAGCCAGCAGGTCTGCACGATCGGCGGCAACGTCGCCGAGAACTCGGGCGGCGCTCACTGCCTCAAGCACGGGTTCACCGTGAACCACGTTCTCGCGGTCGACGTCGTTCTCCCTGACGGCGAGCTCGTCACCCTTTCGCGAGACGACGCGGGCCCCGACCTGCTCGGCGTGTTCGTCGGCTCCGAGGGGACGCTCGGGATCGCGGTCCGGATCGTCGTGCGCGTGCTGCGGGTGCCCGAGGCGGTGCAGGACGCTGCTCGCCGGTTTCGCCACGACGGATGCCGCCGGGGATGCCGTCTCGCACGTGATCTCCTCGGGGATCCTGCCCGCCGCGATCGAGATGATGGACGCGCTGACGATCCAGGCGGTCGAGGCCGCCGTCAACGCCGGGCTACCCGGCGGGTGCGGGTGCGGTGCTGATCGTCGAGCTCGACGGCCCGGCCTCGCAGGTCGCCGAGGAGTCGGCCGCGGTCGAGGAGATCTGCGCGCGGTTCGGCGCCTTCGGGCTGCACGCGGCCGAGACGCCGGAGGAGCGCGCCAGGATCTGGCGCGGTCGCAAGTCGGCGTTCGCCGCGATGGGTCGCATCGCGTCGAGCTATTACGTCCAGGACGGGGTCGTGCCGCGAACGAAGCTGCCAGAGGTGCTGCGGCGCACCACGGAGCTGAGCGCCGAGTACGGGCTCCGGGTCGCCTCGGTCTTCCATGCCGGCGACGGGAACCTGCACCCGCTCGTGCTCTACGACGAGTCGGTCGAGGGCGAGTCCGAGCGAGCCGAGGCGCTCGCGACCGCGATCCTCGACGCCTGCATCGATGCGGGCGGCTCGCTCACCGGCGAGCACGGCGTCGGCGTCGACAAGGTGTGCTCGATGCCGAAGCTCTTCGGCGAGCACGACCTCGCGGCGATGAAGCTTCTCCGGTCGGGCTTCGATCCCGACGGGATCTCGAACCCCGGCAAGATCTTCCCGACGCCGCGGCTCTGCGGCGAGGTTCCCGGCCCCTACCGTGCGCACCCGCTGGAGCGGGCCGGGCTTGCCGAGCGTCTCTGAGCCGGCGACCCTCGAGGAGGCATCGGCCGTCCTCGCTTCCGGGCCGAGCGTCTCGATCGCGCGTGCAGGCGGCGAGATCGAGCTCTCGACGGCGGGGCTGACCCGGGTGCTCGAGCACGAGCCGGGCGACCTCACCGCCATCGTCGAGGCCGGGATCAAGCTGTCCGACCTCCAGGCGTACCTCGGGGAGCACGGGCAGATGCTCGCGCTCGACCCGCCCGGGCGACCCGACCGTCGGCGCGTGCCTCGCCGCCGACCTCTCGGGCCCGCGGCGCCACCGCTACGGCGCGATGCGCGACCTCGTGATCGGCGTCACCATCGTCCTTCCGGGCGGGATGGTCGCGAGCTCGGGCGGCAAGGTGGTCAAGAACGTCGCCGGGTACGACCTCGGGAAGCTCTTCTCCGGCTCGCGCGGCCGGCTCGGGCTGATCGCGCGCGTCGCGCTCCGGCTCCACCCGCGGCCCGCCGCCCAGGCGACCGTCGTCGCCGAGACCGATGATCCGCGCGCGCTCTGGGCCGAGATCCACCGCTCGCAGCTCGAGCCGAGCGCCGTCGACTTCCTGCCCGCCGGGCGGATCGCGTGCCTGTTCGAGGGGCCGAAGGAGGCAGTCGCGGCTCAGGCGGCCGCCTGCCCGGGAGACGCCGGCCGACGACGCGGTCTGGGCCGAGAGCGCCGCAGCACAGCTGGCCGCCGGCAGCCGGGCCCCGTTCGACTGGCAGGAGTGCCGCCTCGCGCGGCCCGGCCCGCGGATCGCCTATGTCGACGGCCCGGGCGAGCACGTATGGTCACCGCTCGCCGAGCGGGTGCGCGCATCGTTCGACCCGGAAGGGATGCTGGCCTGATGGATATGAGCCTGATCGACGACTGCGTCCACTGCGGCTTCTGCCTGCCGACCTGCCCGACCTACGAGCTCTGGCACGAGGAGATGGACTCGCCGCGCGGCCGGATCTGGCTGATGAGGGCGACTCTCGACGGAACGCTCGAGCTGAACCAGACGGTCGCCGAGCACTTCGACCGCTGCCTCGGCTGCATGGCCTGCCTGACCTCGTGCCCGTCGGGTGTCCAGTACGACCGGCTGATCGAGCTGGCGCGCGAGCGCGTCGAGCAGGAGGTGCCGCGCCCCGTCGGCGATCGCCTCCTCCGGTCGCTCGTCTTCGCCGTCTTCCCGAAGCCGAAGCGCCTGAAGCTGGCGCTCAGGTTCAGCGCGCTGCCCGCGCCCGGCCCGTTCAAGCCGCTCAAGGAGCTCGCGCCCCGCTGGCGCGAGGCGGTCGCTCCGCCCGCGGAGACCCCGGCGGTCGGGAAGCCGATCGCGCGGGTCGGCCTGCTGACGGGCTGCGTGCAGTCGGTGCTCTTCGGCGAGGTCAATCGCGCTTCGGCGCGCGTGCTCGCCGCGTACGGCTACGAGGTCGCCGCGCCCTACGACGGCTGCTGCGGCGCGCTCGCGCTCCACGCCGGTCGCCGCGAGCAGGGCCTCGAGCTCGCCCGCCGGACGGCCGCCAGCTTCGCCGAGGCCGGGGTGGAGATGATCGTCACCAACGCCGCCGGCTGCGGCTCCCACCTGAAGGACGCGCACCTCGACCTGCCGGTCGTCGACATCTCCGAGGCGCTCACACGCGGCAACGCCCCTGAGCTGACCCCGCTCGCGCACCGCGTCGCGTTCCAGGAGTCGTGTCACCTCGGGCACGCCCAGCGGGTGCGCGACGAGCCGCGTGCGCTGCTGCGCTCGATCCCCGGCGTCGAGCTCGTCGAGCCGGCCGAGCAGGAGCTCTGCTGCGGCAGCGCCGGCATCTACAACCTCGTCCAGCCGGAGGCGGCGCGAACGCTTGGCGACCGCAAGGCTGCGAACGTCCTCGCGACGGATCCCGATCTCTACGTGAGCGCCAATCCCGGCTGCCTCCTTCAGGTCTCCGCGGCACTGCGGCGTGCCGGGAAGCCGATCCCCGCCGCCCACCCGGTCGAGCTGCTCGATGCCTCGATCCGCGGCGTCGCTCCCCCGACCCGCATCTAGAATCCGGCGCGTGGACTTCCCCCTCACCGGTGGCTGCAACTGCGGCGGTGTCCGGTTCGAGGTGACCGAGCCGGCCGGAGAGCGCGAGCTGGTGCCACTGCACCCGCTGCCAGCGTCGGACGGGCACGCCTGCCTCGGTTCAGGCACGTCTCTCGCCGGGCTCTCTCCACATCGTCTCGGGAGAGGAGCTCCTCACGGCCTGGCAGCCGCCCGACGGCTTCGCCAAGGTCTTCTGCTCGACGTGCGGCTCGCAGATGTGGAGCACCAGCCCCGACGGGGAGACGTTCTCGGTTCGCTTCGGCGTCTTCGACTCCGATCCCGGGATCCGGCCGAGCTGCCACCAGTTCGTCGCCTACGCAGCCGTCTGGGACACGATCCCGGACGACGGCCTGCCGCGCTACCCCGAGCGGCGCCCGGCCACCGTCTGAGCCACCCGGAACAATGAGCCGATCGGCTCCCTCTCGACGATCGTTCTCGTCGGCGTCCTGGGCGCGGCCGCTGCCGCGACCTGGATCGCCGGGACCGCGCTCTCCAAGTCGACCGACGCGATCGATCGCCGCTTCGACCTCGGCGAGGCGTTCGGCGGCGTCATCCTGCTCGCGATCGCGGGCACGCTGCCCGAGGTCGCGATCACGGTCTCGGCGGCCGCGAGCGGCCACCTCTCGCTGGCCGCCGGCAACCTGATCGGCGGGATCGCGATCCAGACGATGGTGCTCGTCCTCTGCGACGCCGCCGCCTCGCGCACGCAGTCGCTGACCTTCCTCGTCGGCTCGCTCGGGCCGGTGCTCGAGGCGCTGGTCGTGGTCTTCGTCGTCGCGGAGGTGCTGATGGGCGCCCTGCTCCCGTCCAGCGTCGCCATCGGCTCCGTGAGCCCCGCCTCGATCGCGATCGTCGTCACCTGGCTGGCGGGAATCGCCGTGGTGAACCACGTGCGGAGGAGCCCCGGCTGGAAGGTCGAGGCGCCCCGGGCGAAGCCGGGCCGGCCGCATCGGCGCGTTCCCCATCCCTCGGAGCCGAAGCAGCCGAAGGGCTCGATCCGCCGCTCGATCGTCGTGTTCACGGTCGCGGCGCTTGTCACGCTCGGCGCCGGCGTGCTGCTGGAGGTCGCCGGCTCGACGCTCGCAGAGCGCGCGCACGTGAACGGCGTGATCTTCGGCGCCACGGTGCTCGCCTTCGCCACGGCCCTGCCCGAGATCAGCTCCGGCATTGCCGCGGTCCGGCTCGGCGACCACCAGCTCGCGGTCGCGGACATCTTCGGCGGGAACGCGTTCCAGGTCTGCCTCTTCCTCGTCGCCGACCTCGTGGCGGGACAGCCGGTGCTTCCGTCGTCCGGGGACCTCAACGGCTGGCTTGCCGGGCTCGGGATCGTGCTGACGGTCGTCTACGCGTTCGGCGTGATCGTTCGCTCGGAGCGTTGCCGGCTCCGCCTCGGTGCGGATTCGTTCGTCGTGCTCGGGCTGTTCGCGCTCGGCATGGCCGGGCTCTACGCCATCGCGCATCCCTGATCTACAGTTACGGGCATGTTCGGACCGATCATCAAGGGCGTCGGCCTGGCCACGAGCCCGCGAGGCCGCAAGGCGATCAAGTACGCGGTGATCCTCGCGCAGACCCCCGAGGGGAAGCGGCTGATCGCGCAGGCGCGCCGCGTCGCTGCGACGCCCGAGGGGCGCAAGCTGGTCGATCAGGCAGTTCGAACCGCCGCGCGTGCGGGAAAGTCCGCGGCCACCTCCGCGGAGAGCCGCGATCGTCTGAAGGACATCGTGGCCCGCGGCTTCCGCGACCGCGGACGCTGAGCGTCGCTTGAGCACGCCCGGCCGGCCGAGCCCATCACCCGCGACGCCGCCGGCGGAGAAGCCCAAGCCGCGCTTTCGTTTCAGCTGGCGCATGGCCGTCTTCTTCGCCGTGCTGCTCATCTTCAACTTCTGGATCTCGTCGCGTGCGATGCACTCGGCCGCGCGCGTCCGGGTCCCGTACAGCCCCTTCTTCCTCAACGAGGTGAAGGCGGGCGGGGTCGTCTCGATCACCTCGAAGGGCACGGCGATCCAGGGCGTGTTCAAGAAGGCGACGAGCTACGAGGGCTCCAAGGCCTCGACCGACTTCCAGACCGAGATCCCGGCGTTCGCCGACACGAAGTCGCTGTCGAACCTGCTCGAGGAGAAGAAGGTCGTCGTCAACGCGAAGCCGCTGACCGGCAGCATTCCGTGGTGGGAGAACCTGCTCGTCGGCTTCGGGCCGACGATCCTGTTCGTGGGGCTGCTCGTGCTGCTGATGCGCCGCGCGGGGAACGCGCAGAGCGTGCTCGGCTCGTTCGGCCGCTCGCGGGCGCGCCGCTACGAGGGCTCGACGGTGCCGATCACCTTCGACGACGTCGCCGGGATCGACGAGGCGAAGGCCGAGCTGACCGAGGTCGTCGACTTCCTGCGCCACCCCGAGAAGTACGTCACGCTCGGGGCGCGGATCCCGCACGGCGTGCTCCTCTCGGGCCCGCCGGGAACCGGTAAGACGCTGCTCGCACGCGCCGTCGCCGGTGAGGCGGACGCGCCGTTCTTCTCGATGTCGGCGTCCGAGTTCGTCGAGGCGATCGTCGGGGTCGGTGCGTCGCGTGTCCGCGACCTGTTCAAGGAGGCCAAGGAGGCGGCACCCGCGATCGTCTTCATCGACGAGCTCGACGCGATCGGCCGCTCGCGGACCTCGGGGATCGCCGGCTTCAGCGGCGGCAACGACGAGCGCGAGCAGACGCTGAACCAGATCCTGACCGAGATGGACGGCTTCGACTCCGCGACCGGCGTGATCGTGATCGCGGCGACGAACCGGCCCGACGTGCTCGACCAGGCGCTGCTGCGGCCCGGCCGGTTCGACCGGCGCGTCGCCGTCCAGCCGCCGGACCGTAACGGTCGCGAGGCGATCCTCAAGGTGCACACACGCTCGGTGCCGATCGGCCCCGACGTCGATCTCGGCCGGATCGCCTCGACCACGCCGGGCATGGTCGGCGCCGACCTCGCGAACCTGGTCAACGAGGCGGCGCTGCTTGCGGCCCGGCGCGGTCACAAGCAGGTGCTCGAGGCCGACTTCACCGACTCGCTCGAGCGGATCGTGCTCGGCGCCGAGCGGAAGGTGATGATGAGCCACGAGGACCGCAGCCGCACCGCGTACCACGAGGGCGGGCACGCGATCGTCGGGATGCTCACCCCGGGCGCCGACCCGGTGCGCAAGATCTCGATCATCCCGCGCGGCCAGGCTCTCGGCGTGACGTTCGCCGCTCCCGACGCAGACCGCTTCAGCTACTCCCGCGACGAGCTGCTCGCCAAGGTGAAGGTCGCGCTGGGCGGCCGCGCCGCCGAGGAGGTCGTCTTCGGCGAGCCGACGACCGGCGCCGAGTCCGACATCCAGCAGCTCACGGGGATCGCCCGCCAGATGGTCGGCCGCTGGGGCATGAGCGACGAGATCGGACCGCTTGCCGTCCTGCCGTCCGAGTCCAACGGGCCGCTGCTTCCCGGCGCGTCAGAGGTGTCCGCCCGTACCCAGGAGCGGATCGACGACGAGGTGAGGCGGATCGTCGAGCAGTGCCACAAGGAGGTTCTCGCCCTTCTCGCCGAGAACCGCGCGAAGCTCGACTCGCTCGCTGCCGAGCTGATGGAGCACGAGACGCTCGACGAGGACGCGGCCTACGCGGCTGCAGGCGTCGAGCACGCGCCGTCCGATCGCGGCGCCGAGCTCGCGGTCTCGGCGTCGCTGGCCGAGATCGCCGACCCGTAGACGTCACCAGCCCGTCGAGCCGGGTGCGCCCTTGAACGGGCCGACGATGTCGCTCGTGATCCAGCCGCCGTAGAAGCCTCCGTCCTGCGCCCGGACGATCTCGCCGTCGACGGAGCATTCGTCCATGGGGCCCGGGTAGAACGCGACCGCGTTCCGGATCGTCTCGAACCCGGCGCTGGGATTGCGGTAGGTCCACGCGCCCCGAGGGACGCTGCGGCTGCTGCCGCCGGACACGTCGAAGTAGGAGGCTGTGCCCTTCCATTCGCAGAAGGTGCCGCCACCCGCCACGGCCGTGAGCGAGCCGGGCGCGACGTCTTCCAGCGGCACGTAGTAGACCGGCGGGTGACTGGTCTCGAGGACGCGCTGTGCCCGGTTCGAGTCGGCCACGATCTCGCCGCCCAGAACGACCCGGATGCGTCGAGAGCACGGCTCGACGCGAGGCGGCCTCGGGTAATCCCAGACTGACTCGGCCATCCGGTCATCTTGCCCGCTCACGCGCCTGTGCGGCCTCGGGGGCAGGCCGGCAAAGAACTAAGGAGGGCGGGGCGGCGCCCGGGATCCGGGTGCCGCCCCGCAGTCGATGAATGGGCCTGCCTACGGGAGGTAGTAGTTCGGGTTCGGCATCTTGAACGTCTTGTCCGCGTAGCCGCCCAGGAGGTCGCTGAACTGGTCGCCGAAGTCGCCGACGATGTCATAGCCCTGCGACTCGATGTAGGCGCGGGTCCCGGACTTGTACTGGATGGTGGGACAGGACACCCCCGCGGTGATGGACGGCCCGCAGAACTCGGGCGTGTCGAGATATGCCGGGTAGGAGCCAACCGGCGGCTTGGTGAAGAGGCCGTCGGCGAATCCGCCATGGCCAATGGCGAGCGGCGTGGGCGCCGGGTAGCCGGCGTCGATCTCGGGGACCGTGTACGACGGAGGCACGGTCCCAGGCGTGGTCGGGAGGGTCACGGAGGTGATGTCCGGTAGCCCGGCTGCGGTGTCGCTCTGCAGGTTGGCGACCGTTGCCTGGTGCTGCGAATCGCCCCGTCCGGTGATCCAGAAGATCGCATAACCATCGGCCTCGGCCTGGTTGACCAGGTCGAGCATCCCGGGGGTCGCCGGGAACATGTTCCCCGTGAATGCGCCCGATGTCAGCCCAACGAAGACGCCATTCGTGGTCGGGTTGAAGTCCCAGTTGCTGTAGAGCTCGTAGTTCCAGGTGGTCAGTGTCGTGTCGTCGACGTCGAGCACGATCGCGCGGTGTGCGACCTTCGACCGCGCCTGTAGCCAGTTCTCACCCTTCGAGGCGACCGACTCGGCTTCATTCGCGTAGTTGCTGTCCATGTTCAGCGGCGCAGCCCACGACCCGTTTTGGCCGGAAGTAGCCGTCGGCGCGCCGTAGTAGTTCTTCGCGTACGCCCGAGCGACGTCGATGTTCGTCATCTGCGACTCGGAGTTCGGCGTGTACGTCAGATCCGCAGGCTGCATCCCTGCGATGGCAACCGTTGCGGCTGTAGCCAGCCCAGCGATCACGAGCCCAAGCCCCAGCCACAGCGAACGCCGCGGCCGCGTGAAGCGCTTCATTCCAACCCCCTTCGTTGACTATTTGCCTACCGAGGGCGGGACCTTACAACGAACTCTCTCTGGCGACTGCCATGGGCCGGACAGGGATAACGGCGGCTCGTCGTCGGCGATGAACGGACTCGCCGAGAAAGCGGCTTCTTGTCGTATGTTTCCCCTTCTGAACCCTGCACAGTGAGGTGCCTCCATGCTGCGAATCGTTCGTCTCCTTGTCAGCGTTGTGGTCCTGGTGGCCGCCGCGCTGACCGCTACAGCCGAGGGGACCAGAGCGGACCCCTCGCCATCGGCAAGTCTTTGCCCGGACGCCGTCACCGCGACGTTCGGTCCTAATGTCTGTGTCTTCACCCCGAGCATGTCGCAGGCCGACATCCAGGCCGCGGTCAACGCCATCTACGTCCAGCAGGTCGACAACGAGATGGGCACCGCGCGTTATGCGCTGCTTTTCGAGCCGGGTACCTATGGGTCACAGACCAACCCGCTGGACATCCCGGTCGGTTATTACACCGAGGTCGACGGCCTGGGCCAGGATCCGTCGGCCGTCGTCATCAACGGCGGCGTGACTGCCGTCGGCAAGAACGGCAGCGGTGCGTTGGACATCTTCTGGCGTTCCGTTTCCAACTTGACCATCCACGTCGTCCCGCTCAGCCCGACCGACTGCCACACCGGCAACGAGATGTGGGCGGTTTCGCAGGCGGCCCCGATGCGCCGGGTCGATGTGAAGGACTTCACCACTTTCATGCCGTATTGCGAGAACCCGAACTTCGCCAGCGGCGGCTTCGTGGCCGATTCGCGGCTGGAGGGTGGCGCGCTCAACGGGTCGCAGCAGCAGTTTTACGTCCGCAACAGTGACCTGGGTACCGGCGGCTGGTCGAACTACGTGTGGAACCAGGTCTTCTCTGGCGACATCGCCGCGCCCGCGCAGGACTTCGGCAACGGCGCTGCCTACACGACGCTCGCGCAGACGCCGGTGAGCAGGGAGAGGCCCTACCTGTACATCGACGGCTCGGGCGCCTGGAGCGTGTTCGTGCCGTCGGCCCAAACCACCTCGGTCGGCCCCACGTGGGCCAACGGGCACACCGCCGGCGCCTCGATTCCGCTGTCGCGGTTCTTCGTCGCCACGCCGTCGGACTCGGTCAGCACGATCAACGCTGCGCTCTCCCGGGGTCTCAACCTGTTGCTCACGCCAGGCGTCTACAACGTGGACTCGCCGATCAAGGTCAAGCGGGCTGACACGGTCGTCGAGGGGCTGGGCATGGCCACCTTGACAGCGACCAACGGCAACTCGGTCCTGACCACCGCTGATGTGACCGGCATCGACATCTCCGGTCTCATCGTCGATGCCGGAGCGGTCAACTCGCCGGTACTCATGCAGATCGGCTCGAAGAACGGCAACAACGGCGTGCCGCACAATCAGCCGTCCGACCCAACGGGACTGCAGGACGTGTTCTTCCGAGTCGGCGGACCGCACATCGGCAAGGCGACCGTCGCCCTCGAGGTCAACAGCGACAACACCATCCTCGACGACCTGTGGATCTGGCGAGCCGACCACGGCGTTGCCGGGTCGGTCGGCTGGACCGTCAACACCGCCGACACCGGCCTTGTGGTTAACGGCGACCATGTCACCGCGACAGGGCTGTTCGTCGAGCACTTCCAGAAGTACAACGTCATCTGGAACGGCAACGGCGGCGAGGTCGTCTTCTTCCAGAACGAACTGCCCTATGACCCGCCGACCCAGGCCGACTACGAGCACGACGGCGTGCTCGGCTACGCCGCCTTTAAGGTGGCCGACAACGTGCAATCGTTCCAGGGTTACGGCATGGGCAGTTACATCTTCACCAACGTGAACCCGAACATTCACGTGTCGCATGCCTTCGAGGTCCCGCTCACGCCGGGCGTCCAGATGCACGACCTGCTCACGATCAACCTGAGCGGTCCCGGCACCATCGACCACGTCATCAACGACACCGGCGGTCCGGTGAGCTCCGCCAACCCGGACGTGGCCAGCCAGGTCGTCAGCTACCCCTGACCCAGCGACAGACTCGCGCCCGCATACCCGCTTAGCGGGTATGCGGGCGCTGCGTGTCAAGGATTAACGAGAGCCCTCTAACGGACTCGAACCGTTGACCCCCTCCTTACCATGGAGGGGACAGAGAATCCCATTGAACAAACCGCAGCGAGTTGAAAGGACACGCGAGAGACCGGAGCTGCGGCGGGAAACCGGCCTCGACAGGGCTCTCGGTGCTGTTGTGCGTAACGCACGCATGTTACGCGCCGAGCGCGGCGATTTCCCTAAAATCCCTGCAAATCAATGGGCCGGACAGGGATCGAACCTGTGACCTTGGGATTAAAAGTCCCCTGCTCTACCAACTGAGCTACCGGCCCGCGATACTGCTTCTATGGGCAAAGGGTACGCGGAAGGATCCGCAGTCGAGGAGCGGTTGGCTGCGCTCGAGCGGGGCGACGATCTGACCAAGGCGCGCGTCTCGGGTCGCGCCGCGGTCTATGGGAGCACCCAGGCTGAGCCCGAGCGGCATTTCATCGGCTGGGCAGACGAGGTGGATGCCGACGAGCTCTTCGCTGCAGGTCAGGCCTGGGGCATCCAGGTAGTACGCAAGTCCGGGTGACCTAGGGTCACGTTGCGTTGTAGGCCGCGGGGCACGCTCCGGTGAGGACGGCGGCGACACCGCTGACGCCGCCTTCGTAGTGGAAGAAGGTCTGGCCCGCGTCCTCCGAGTCCTGGATGCAGAAGGCGTCGTTCGTGGTGGACACGGTTTTCGCGCCTGCCTTCAGGTTCCGAGACACACCCGGAACCTCGAGCCTCACCTTGGCGCCGGTGATGCCGCCGAAGGTCATCGGAGTGGCGTTCTTGACGGTGTCGTAGTAGTACGCCTGCGACGCCTGGATCGCGGAGCTGACGTTCTGCTTGGTGACAGCGGCCTTCGCATTGGTCTTCAGGGAGAGAAACGAGGGGAGCCCGATGACCGTGAGGATCGCGAGGATCTGCATGACGACAACGAGCTCGATCAACGTGAAGCCGCTCTCACTCGCGAGCCGTGTTCTCAGGTGTTCGATGATTCTCATGTCGGAATCCCGATCGGCAGGCCCGGTATGAGAACGGGATGTGACCGCGGCGATTTCGGGATGAAACGAACGAGCGGCCCGAGATCCCTCGGCCGAAACGAGCAGGTGGGTGGCTCCGGTTACCTCGGGACGCGATAGCGGTAGCCGAACCCGCGAACCGTCTCGATTGGCGTGGATTCAGGAGCTGCGGGTGAAAGCTTCCGCCTGAGATAGCCGACGTAGAGCTTCACCTGGTCGGGCGAGGTGCCCTGATTTCCGCCCCAGACGAGCTCGAGCAGCTGATCCCGGCTGAGTACCTGATTCGGGTGACGCACGAAGGCGGAGAGCAGCTTGAACTCGCGAGGCGTCAGCTCCACCTCGTGCTGATCGCAGTGGACGGCACGCTCCCCGAACACGATCGTGACTCGCGAATCTGCGTAAGCCTGCGGATCGGCGGACGCCGCCCGCGGCCGGCGAAGGAGCGCTTCGACTCGCGCTGCCAGCTCCTGGCGCCCGAACGGCTTGATCACGTAGTCGTCGGCTCCTCCCTTCAGCCCGCGAACCCGCTCCAGCTCGGAGTCGTGCGCTGTGAGCATCAACACCGGGACATCGGTCAAGTCGCGGATCCTTCCCAGCGCGTCCCAGCCGTCGAGCCCCGGCATGGAAACGTCGAGGATCACGAGATCGGGTGTCTCGGCGTAGAGCTCTCGGAGCCCAGCACGTCCGTCCGGGGCCTCGATGACCCGGTGCCCTGCACGTTCGAGCACTCCCCGGACCAGCCCCCGGATGTCGTCGTCGTCGTCGATGATCAGGACGCACGTCGGGTCCACCGGGTCTCTTTCAACTCGCCGATTCAAGAGTCCTGCGGAACTGCCGACCTCTTCCTCACGAGGCCCGAGTATCACCTTGCGGTCGCGAGAGGAGTCAACGTGTCAGCGACGAGTATCCAGTTGGGGCAGCGGGTCAAGCCGGCGACCAGGGTCGAGGTCGACGCCCGGCGCTCGCGCGACCAGGCGGTCGGCTTCACGGTTGGCGCGGTCGCGATCGCCTTCACGCTCTTCCTGATGCCGTCCTCGCGGCATGACTACCGGGAGGTCTGGTTCGCCGCGCTGTTGGGAGCCGGCCTGATCGGCCTCACCTTGCTCTGGGACAGATCGCCTCCGCTCGTGGCAGTAGGTCTCGCGCTCGGCTACCTCGGGCTCGCGGCTGTGCTCCGGGACGCGGCCGGAGGGAGCTCGTCGGGATTCGGCGGTCTGTTCCTGCTCCCGGTGCTCTGGGTGGCGTTGACGGCCGGTGGTATCGAGTTGACCGCGGTGCTGCTCGGCCTGTTCCTCGCCCAGCTCGTCCCGCTCACCACGATCGGAGCTCCGGCGTATCCCGCCTCGGGCTGGCGTGCGGCAGTCGTCCTGACCAGCGTCGCGGCGATCGCCGGCGCGATGGTGATTCGGCTCGTCGGCGACGCGCGGAGACGAGCAGAGATCCTCCAACAGCAGGCCACCTCCCTCGGGGAGGCGACGGAGAGACTTGCCGAGCAGAACGAGCGGTTGCTCGAGGTCGACCGCATGAAAGACGAGTTCGTCGCCGTCCTGTCCCATGAGCTTCGCACGCCTCTCACATCGATCAGCGGCTACCTCGAGATGGCACTCGACGACGCCGAGGATCCGATCCCTCCGACCCAGCAGGAATACCTGGCGATCGTGCGGCGGAACGTCGACCGCTTGATCGCGCTCGTGAACCAGTTGCTGTTCCTCGCTCGAGCCGAGGCACACGGGGTGGAGGTCGAACGGCAAGCGGTCGACGTGAAGGAAGTGCTGCAGGAGGCAGCCGACACCGCGAAGCCGGCGGCCGAGGCAAAGGCGATCGAGCTCAGCGTCGAGGCTGCCCCGCTTCCGAGCGTTCTCGCCGACCGCGCTCAGATTCTGCGGCTGATCGACAACCTCGTCTCGAACGCCGTGAAGTTCACCGCTCCGGGTGGCCGAGTTCGCATCGCCGCTCGCCGCCACCGCGACGCTGTCATGGTCGAGGTCGTCGACTCGGGCGTCGGGATCCCGGCCTACGAGTTGCCGTTGCTGTTCGAGCGCTTCTCGCGGGCGTCGAATGCAACGCGCAGCGCTGTTCCTGGAACCGGTCTCGGCCTCGCTATCTCGCAGATGATCGCCGAGGCGCACGGCTGCAAGATCCAGGTCGAGAGCACACCCGGCGTCGGAACGGCATTCTCGTTCACCCTGCCGGCCGCCGCGTGAACGGCCTCCGCCTCACGGCGGGGGCTCTGTGTTGCGATCCCATTCGTTGAGCAGCCTGCTCACGTGACGCTGCTGATCCGGGGAGAGCTCGAACGTGGCGACCACGCGGCGGGCCTCACCCGGGTCGTCGTTCTCGACTGCGGCTTCGAGCCGCTCGCGGAGCGGCTCAGGTTGGCGGAGCTGCCGGCGTAGCCAGCGCTGGAGGCTGACGCGCGCGGCGCTGCTCACAGGGTCGCGACCCAAACCGCCTGCCGGTTCGTGATTACGAAGCCCAGCCGCTCGTAGAGGCGGACGGCGCCGGTGGGATTCGCGGCGTCGACCTTCAGGCCCACGCGCGCACAACCGCGGCGGGAGAACTCGGCGAGGCCCATCTGGACGAGGGTAGCCCCGAGCCCGCGGCCGCGCTCCGACTCGCGGACGGCAACGTCCTTCAGCCAGCCGCTGCTCCAGTGGAGCCCGCAGCCGACGAGCGCTCCGTCGCGTTCGGCGAGGAACCAAACCGCAGGATCGAACTCGACGTCGCCCGTCATCGCGGTCTCCCAACCCTCGTGCGACACCGGCACGTAGGCGGAGTCCCAGGCGAGGTAGGCCGCGTCGAGCAATTCGTGCACGGCTCGGGCGTCGGCCGGCTCGAACGCTCGCAGCTCGATGCCCTCTGGAACGACGGGATCCTCGACCGGCTCGTCCAGGGGCCGCCACATCGTCAGCGTGTCGTGATCGAGCACCAAGGGAGGGCGCCGGACGAGACCGGTAGTCGTTCCGTCCTGCGCGTGCAGCGTCACGGCGATCGTCCTGTGGCCGCGATCTCGCGCACGGTTGCGAATCAGCTCGTACAGCTCGTTCGCAAGCTCGTCAGTCGCTGCCGCGATCACTACCTCGGCGGATGGGCTGACCGCGGCGTACCCAATCAGCACCCCGTCCTCGCCGATGGCAACGAGGTTGTCCTCGCCGAGCCGGAAGTCAGGCCGTTCCCACTCGCCGCGGAGGTGCTCGACCCGGATCTCGGTGACGCCCGGCGAAGTGCCGTCCCGGGCGGCGATCAGAGCGACAACCTGCTCGGCATCCTCCCAGCCTGCCCCGCGAATCTCCACCACGGGATTGTTGCGCCCTCGCCACGGAGCGTGGGCAAATCGAGCACCCGGGTTGACAACATCCGCCGCAACGGAAGAGAATCGGGGCGACATTCAACTCGCAGGAGGTCGACATGTCCTGGAAGCTCAAGGGAAGCTACGTGGAGACTTGCTCGTGCGATCTGATCTGTCCGTGCAACGCGTCCTTCGATCATGGGGCGACGTACGACTTCTGCCGGGTCACTCTCGTCTTCAATATCCACGAAGGGGAGATCGAGGGGACGGATGTCGGCGGGATCAAGGTCGCAGCGATCGCCGATACGCCGAAGGTCATGACCGACGGCAACTGGCGCCTCGGCATGTTCATAGACGAGCGGGCGACCGACGAGCAAGCCGAGAAGCTCACCGCGGTCTTCGGCGGTCAGCTCGGAGGCCCGATGGCGGGGCTCGTCCCACTGGTGGGAGAGATGCTCGGCATCGAGCGAGCCCCGATCGAGGTCGTCGACGACGGCACTCGCCACAGTGTCCGCATCGGCGATGTCATCGACTTCGAGATCGAGGACATCGTCCCGTTCGGGATCGAGACGGGCCAACCGGTCCGGCTCGTCGGGATGTTCCATCCCGCCGGTTCGGATCTCGTGGTCGCGGAGGCGAAGCGGTCGAGCATCAACGCGTTCGGAATCCAGTACGAGGGGAAGACCGGGCTCTCGACCTCAGAGTTCTCCTGGGCCGCCTGAGCTTGTGAGCGCCTCGGCGCGCGAGCTCGCTCCCTCCGCCGCCGGTCTCGCTCCGGCCTTCGCGGCCGCCCGCACGCGGCTGGGGCTCGTCGCCCTCCTCTTCGTGCTCGCCGGTTTCGGCTGGTGGGCGACGCTCGATCAGATGCAGGGGATGGACGGTGGGCCGTGGACAGCTCTCGGAACTCTTGCGTGGTTTCTCGGTGTGTGGGTCGTGATGATGGCGGCGATGATGCTGCCCTCGCTCGCGCCGACCGTAGCCCTCTACTCGCGCATGACCAGGAGTCGATCGCCAATCGCGCCGCTGCTGTTCGCAGCCGGTTATCTCGTCGCGTGGGCCGCCATCGGGGCGGTCGTCTTCGGCGTCGCGCTCGCCGGCGGGCACGCCTTGGGCAACGTGCTGGCCTGGGATCGCGCGGGCCGCTGGGTCGCAGGGGCGACTCTGGTCGTTGCCGCAGTCTATGAGCTGACGCCGTTGAAAGACGTCTGCCTCGGGAAGTGCAGAAGCCCACTGGGGTTCCTGCTCGGCGCATGGCGCGGCGGACGGCTCGGCGGCCTCTGGATGGGAATCCGCCACGGTGGCTGGTGCATTGGCTGCTGTTGGGCGCTGATGGCGTCGCTGTTCGCGCTCGGGGTGATGAGCCTCGTCTGGATGGCGTTCGTCGCCGGGCTCATTGCCTTCGAGAAGCTCATCCCGTCGCGTCGCACAGCTATTTACGGGACGGCCACGGTGCTTCTCGTGCTGGGCGTGCTACTCCTTGCCGCTCCGGACGCGATCCCCGGTCTCACGATCCCAGGCAACGGATCGATGCCTGGGATGAACATGGATCGGTAGCCGAGCCGGATTCGAGCGGCGCTCCCAGGCGGTTGCGGCTAACCGGCGTAGTCGAAGTCGGAGCCGTAGCCACAGTTGCCGCGGTACCTGAACGAGAACGGCCCGTCCTCGACGACAAGCTCATCCGCGACGAGCTCCTCTCCGGACCGAGAGTGGCCGGGGATCACGCAGCTGACGGTCTCCGGGCCGTTGTATCGGTCGCGGATGCGGACGCTGAGGCGGTCCCGGATTCGAAGTCGCTGGCGTCGTCGCGAGTGGTCTACCTCGAACTCGACCAGCCGCACTCCAACCAGCTCGCTCTCCTTCCATGCCCATGGAAAGTGCTCGAGCGCGTCCCCGCCGAGGCGCCCTGTGAAGATGTCTGTGAGCGCGGCCTGTTGCTCGGGGGCTGCGGTCACGTCGAGATACAGCAGCCACGTCCAGGGAGAGCCGGGCTCGTCGTCGTCGTAGCGGCAGGCGAGAGCGACCGGGAGACCCGCCAGATCCGTCCCTTCTACCTCGCCCGCTTCGATCAACCAAGTGAGGACACCCGTGCAGACGCCATGCGTCGAGCGGCCTCCCGGAACACCGTCGACCCGCCGGCACGGGCAGATCGCGTCGCAGTTGCACGACTCGAAGTAGCTGCCGCTGATCCGCCAGCTCACGACGGGATCCCCATCGGCTTGGGGCTACAGTCGATCATCGCGGCATTCTCCACTGAGCAGGAGACGCCCGCGGTACCCTGCAGACGCAGGCCCCCATCGTCTAGTGGCCTAGGACACCGGCCTTTCACGCCGGCGGCACGGGTTCGAATCCCGTTGGGGGTATTCCGAGGGTAGGCGCTGAGCCAAAACGGCTTTAAACCTACGGTCATGTCTGCCACTCATGCCCCCTGCGGCCGGGTGGTGCCCCCTATGTGCCCCCCTCGGGACGACCTGTCGCAAGGGGGCGCCGGGGCGCTGAGAGACGTAGCAGCCTGGGTGTGACCGTGTGCCGGTGCCTGAACTGCTTGGGCGTGTTCGCGGCGGGCTGGCCGAGGTGTCGTTGGCCTCGGAGGCCGCCCGCGCCGCCGAGCGCGAGCAGCCGCAGTTGCATGTCGCCTAGCCCGAGGAGGTGGGACGGGTCGGCCTAGCGATGCTTCGGCTGTGGTCGCCAGGTGTCATCTGACGTGCGGCTCGACGTGCCTCCTCATCCGCGATCATCGTCTCCACGCGCCGCGCGACCTCGCTACGTTCCGTCGCAGGGAAGCACTTCGCGAGGTATCGAAGAACGCCATAACGCCACTCGGAGAAGTAGGGGCCATCGTGGGCCTGAAGTTGCCTCGCATTTTCCTCTGCTCGCCCCACGCCGCATACTGCGCACTTGTACCGCGCCGAAAGAGGACCTACGAGGTCGCGATGGCCCCCGCAGACCTTGCATCACCGCCGGGTCCACATGACCGCGTGGCACCACCAGGCCTCGTCGTCGTCCCCGCCGAAGAGGGAGAGGTTCCCGCTGAGGCCCACAACCTGTCCGTCGTCACTCAGCGCTAGCGCGATCGCCCCTTGGTCTCCGCGGCGCGGCTCCAGTTCCGTTGTCCTCCCATTCCCGGAGACGGCGGCGATCCCGTCATCGTCGGCGATCGCCACCTGACCCTCTTCGTTGAAGCCCGTGCCTGCGGTGCCGCCGGTACCGACGCGGCGGCCGTCCTGCCAAAGGACCCAGGCGTCGAAGCCTGAGACGAGCACCTGGCCGGTGTCGTTGACCCAGATGGCGTCTCCTCCGAAGGCGGAGGGCAGCCGCACCGGCCGCCGCGTCCCGTCGTCCCACAGGAAGGCTCGGCTTTCGTCCGCCCTGCCTTCGAACAGCACCGCAACCTGCCCTGCGTCGTTGATGTCGACATCCGCCACGTCTTCCTGACGCCCGGGGCGGAAATGGAGGAGCTTCCCTCCATCCCAGAAGAACGCTCCGTCCTCGACGTCGGTCCCGACGACCTCGCCGGAGTCGTTGATCGCGGTCGGCTCGACCGTGTCGGCTCCGAGCCGGACGGTTCGGCGCCCGTCCCAGAGGACGGCACCCGAGGGATCGAATGAGGTCCTGTCGGTGCTGAGGCTGCCGACGACCTGCCCGCGGTCGTTCAGGGCGACCGCCCTAGTGGCGCGTGCGCCCCTGGGCACCCCGAGGTCGCGGACGGTCCCGTGATCCCAGATGACCGCATGCTCACGCTCGTCGCCGGCGTAGTCGATCTCCTTCCACGACGCGCCGACGATCTGGCCGAGGTCGTTGATGGCGTAGGCAGCCGTGCGATCGTCTCCGGGAAGAGGCGGCAGAAAGGTCAGGCGCCCCCCGGACCACAGGTAGGCACGGCTCCTGTCCTGCGACAGACCGAGTACCTGCGTGCCGATGACCTGGCCCTGGGAGTTCACCGCCATCGCCGGGGCTTCGTACGAGTAGAAGCCCCCGTCGCCGCTCGGCACCTTCACACGGACGTGCAGGTCCTGAACGGCCCACCCGCCGCGGGCGGCAGATCGGGCCGCTGCTGCTGCACTCGAGGCGGTGAGGACCGCGACGATCGAGAGACTAATCAGCCCGGCGTGCCTCCGTGGACCGCCTAACCCCATGTGAGAGTAAAGCGTATCTGCGTGTGGAGGCCGAGCTCCGCGACACCGGGGCTGCACGCTCGCGCCGCTGACGTTCGATGAGCGGCTGTCGTCGCCCGGATCCGGTTCCCGCGGGGACCGAGCCGAAGGCCGTGGCATTCACGCCGAGCGGCGGCGTCTGGATCTCCGTCGGCAACCCAAAAGACGACATGTGACGTTCCACCGGGCTGCGTCCCGCGAGCAGGATCCGATATGGGTGTCCGCGAGGAGTTGTAGGCTCCGCCGCATGCCGCGCGCTCCCGCCTCGGTTGCCTCCTCGACGAGGGATGTTGCGATCGCCAGGGGTAGGCTCGAGGCGCTCCGAATGATCCGGCTCGTGCGCGGCTACTCGCTCAAGGACGTCGCCGGGAGGTCGGGGCTCTCCGCGGGCTACATCCAGAAGATCGAGCGCGGCGAGATCAAGGAGCCGTCGCCCCACCGCTTGCGGCGGATCGCGGGGGCGCTCGACTACTCCTATCCGCAACTGCTCGTCCTCGCGGGTTACGTCGACGACGACGCGACCGGCTCCGGCGCTGAAGTCAAGGGCCTCGGTGTCCTCGGCGACGCGATCGGCGGGACCGGGCTCGACGACGCCGAGGCCGGCTTCCTCGCGGCCACGCTCACCGCCTACCGCGAGCTGCGTGCTGCCGGTGCCGAGCCTCCGACGGACTTCCTGCTCACGGTGATGCTCGAGTACCAGCGCCTCAAGGCGCGTGGGTCGCTGATCGGAGCCCACGAGTTATAGGATCCTATTCGGATCTTCCTAAGAAGATTCGTAACTCCTTGACAGGTTAAGACACCCCTCGTACCCTTCCCCGAAGTCGTCTGCGAGGGGAAGCCGTCAGCATGTCCGTCACCGAGAACACGAGCCCCGCGGCGCTGCGCGCTGCCGCACACGACGGTGAGGCCGGAAGCCGCTGGTCGGTTCGCTGGGCCTGGTTCGGCGGCGCCGACGCGAGCGTCCTCCGCTACGTCCCGAGCGAGCTCAGCTTCCTGTCATCCCTCGGCACGACAATCGTCGCGCTCGCTTTCCTGAGCGGGTTCGTCGTCAGCGTCGCCGTCTCGAGCTGGTGGAACACGCCGCTCTACCGCGTGTTGTGGGTTGGCGCCGCGTGGACCGTTCTCTTCGTCCTGATCGAACGGCTCGTACAGAAGAGCTTCAGCACCAAGTGGCTCTGGAACGCCGTGATCATCATCCCGCGCGCCGCGCTCTCGGTCGCGATGGCGCTCGTCTTCGCCGTTCCGATGTCCCAGTTGATCTTCAGCAAGTCGATCAATGCCGAGCTCACCAGCACCATCGCGGCGGAGACACGCGCCGCGACCGCCGCCGCCACCTCGTTCTACCAACCGAGGATCGCAAGCGCGACCGGGCAGATCACCGCCCTGAGAGCGCACGAGGCGGCGCTCCAGGCGCAGGTCAGCAAGTACACCCTCGCGAGCGGGTGCGAGGCGAACGAGACGTCGTGCTCGCACACGCACAAGACCGGCTGTGGGAACTGGTGCCACTTCTACGCGAGCAAGGCCGCGGCGGCCCGGACACAGCTGGCGGCGCTGAAGGTGCAGGACGTCGTCACGATCGGGAAGCTCCGGCAGTCGATCGCGAGCTGGCGGGCAGCCGAGACCAAGGAGATCAGCACCCGCACGAGCTCGATCGGCGCCAACCGCGACATGCTCGCCCGGGCCGAGGCGCTCCAGCGCGTCGAGAAGGCCCATCACGAGGTCGGCATCTACGTGCTCTTCCTGCTCGTCTTCTTCTGTTGCCTCGACCTCGTCCCGCTGACGATGAAGGTGACGCACCTGATCAGCACCGGAGGCGTCTACGAGAAGGTCTCCGCCGCCCTTCGCGAGCGCGACGCGGTGCACGCGCACCAGATCCAGGAGGAGGCGCTCGTCCTCAGGCGCCGCATCAGCGGCGAGGCGCGTGCCGAAGAGGCTGTCGACCAGGTCGAGATCGAAGTCGATCGCGAGCGCCGGATCCTCACCGAGAACGCGAAGCTCGACCGAGCCCGCCGCGGCGGCACGAGGCCGGCCTCCGAGCCCGGCGTCTGACCGGCCTCGGAGCATGCGCCGCCGCCGCCGCGGTCACGGCGCGATCCGGCGCAGCTCGGGTCGACGCGTTACTGCTTGAGCTTGAAGTTGCTCGAGCCCTTCGAGCCGCCGCACGCGATCGAGTTCAACGAGATGAACCCCGTCGTGGCCGAGGTGAAGTGGCCGGCCATCTTCCACGCCGAACCCGTATGGCTGAAATGACCCGTCGAATCGATGAGCATCCCGTAGACCGTTGTCGGCGGCCGTCCCGTCCCGCAGAGATACGTGAACGTGGCCGACTTCCCGTTCTTCGCAACGGTGACGGAGACATGCATCGTGAAGGGCGAGCTCTTGATGTCACCGATGTAGACCTTGCCGGGCTGCGGTGCCACGGCCAGTGAGACGGCGGAACACACCATGGCGCCCACGACAAGTGCCGACGTGACCAGCGATACCTTCATGCCTGCCCCTCCAACGCTCGAGATTGGACCTGAGGAACCAGCATATCGCGGTGGCTTTCTCCGTTTACCTATGAGTTGTGTAGGTAGTAGGATCGCTAATCCACTATGGAACTAGCCGAGTCACACCACCAGCCGAGGCGCCTGAAGAAGGCTCTGATCGCGGTGGCGCTCGGGCTCGTGACGGCGCTGGCCTTCGCGGCCGCCGCGGGTGCCGCCGGCGGAACGTCGATTGCTGCCGCGCCGTCGATTCAGCCCGGCGTCCAGCAGACCGCTGATACCGCCCTCGACTCGACGAGCCCGGGCGACGAGGGCATCGGCCAGCTGTCCGGCTGCTGGCATGACCTCGAATGGTGGCGCGTGAGCCTGACCGCGGGGGACGAAGTCCTGATCAAGGGTGGGGCGAGCGGTTCGGGTGAGAACCTGCTCGTGGCGGTGTTCCCGCCCGGTACGACCGCGGCGAACGTGGCCAGGGCGAAGGCCGTGAGGTACGGGCTGCCGCTCAGCAGGGCCCTCGAATTCACCGCGCCGTCGACGGGTACCTACCCCGTCGCCGCCGGCCCGAACTGTTACAACGGCGCCGACGGGCCCTTCGCCTTCGCGGTCACGGTGACCCACGGCGTCGCACCGCAAGCGGTCGTCTCTCTCGCGAAGACCCCGACCGTCCCGTCAAGCGGAGCGATCACCGCAACGGTTCAGGCGAGCGGATCGCCGGTCACTGATGCCGGCCTCGTGCTGAAGCTCTACGGGACCTGGAAGGGCACCTCCCACCTGCTCGGAACTGCGAGCCCGCAGGGAGGCACGGCGCGGTTCGCATTCCACCTTCCGGCAGGTCTCACCGGGACGGCGATCCAGTTGCGAGTGACCGGGCGGAACGTGACGAGCCGCCCAGTCACCGTCAAGATCGGGTAGCGACCACGGCGAGCTCGATGACCTCGAGCCTAGGCGAGTTGCTTACCGACCCACTCGAGCGTGGCGTCGGCGATCTCTTCCCAGCCGTGGTCGATCGTGAGCGAGTGGCCGCGGTCCGGGAATTCCCGCAGGTCGGTGACGGCGGAGGTGTGGCGGTAGAGCTTGTGCGTCGAGCGGCTGATCGCGGCGGGCACGGTGTGATCCTGACCGCCCGCGGTGATCAGCAGCGGGGCGCGGGTGCCGTTGTGCGTGTTCACCCTCGCAGGTGACTTCGGGGCGAAGTTCGCGAACGCCGCCTCGAAGAGCGGCTTCCCGGGAGACGGGATCGTCCAGCGCTCGAACAGTTCATCCGATTCGTCACCGGGGATCGCGTTCCCGAAGCCGAACCGGAACTGCTCGCCGGTCAGCGAGACCGCCTTGTTCTTGTTCGACGGGCTCTTCAGCGCGATCGAGGCGACCTTGAGCGCGGAGATCGGCAACACGAGGACGCCCTTGATCGGCGCCGGGTCGATCGCGACTCCGGCTGCTCCCAGGCCCTGTCCGATCAGGCGCTGGACGATCAGGCCGCCGAAGGAGTGGCCGACGAGAACGGGCGGCTCGGAAAGCCCTTGCACGATCGCCGCGTAGTGGTCGACCACGTCCTTGATCCCGTGACCGGCGACGGCGTCGGCATTCGCGCGAGTCTCCTCGACCGTCTCCGAGTCGCCGGGCCAGCCCGGCGCCTGAGGGTCGAAGCCTGCGGCGCGGTACCGCTCGCCCCATGCGCCCCACGAATCCGAATGAAGCCACAGGCCGTGAATGAAGATGACAGGTGTTCCAGCCATCACGCTCCCCCTTCCGGTCGGTACCCGAACCGGCGAGTCTCGCACGCATGCCCTGTGCTGTCCAGACTTGACGCCGGCTTCGTCAACGGGACACGCCCGAGCTCACTATTCCGGCAGGTGAGCAGCCAACCTGGGTACGCTTTTCTTGTAAGCGCCTGTTCCGAGATGGCAGCGACCGAGCCCCTTCCTCCGTTCTCCGACGAGCCCTGCGCGCGCAAGCCCGCGCTCGACGAAGCCGCCGCCGAGGTCGGCCCGCTTCGGAACCCGGATGGCTGCGTTTTGCTCTGCCCGGATTGCAGCTGCCGGCGCCTGCTCGACGAGCGCCGCTCCAAGCTCGCAGCCGACACGGGCATCTAGCCGAGCGTCGCCGCTACCGCGTCGGCGATCACCTTCATCGGCCGACCCGACCGCTGGCTGGCCCGCCTCAGCCGGGCGAAGGCCTCCTCTTCGCTGAGGCCCTCCTTGGCCATCAGGATCCCCTTCGCTCGCTCGATCGACTTGCGCGCCTCGAGTGCTTCGAGAAGCGAGCTCGCGTGGAGCTTCACCTCCGCGAACTCGGCGTGTCTCGCCTGAGCGGCGACCAGCGCGGGGATGACGTCCTGCTCGCGGAACGGCTTCGCGAGATAGCCGAAGACGCCGACGTCGACGGCGCGGGCGACGAGCTCCTCCTGTCCGAATGCGGTCAGCATCACGATCGGCACCGGCCGCTTCTCGAGGATCCGCTTCGCCGCCTCGATCCCGTCGAGGCGCGGCATCTTCACGTCCATCACGATCACGTCAGGCTCGAGCGAGGCGGCCAGCTCGACCGCCTCGGCTCCGTCCCGCGCCTCGCCGCACACGTCGAACCCGTTCTTCTCGAGCAGGCCGCGCAGGTCGAGGCGGATGATCGTCTCATCTTCGGCGATGAGCACCCGGCGGGGCACCTCGGTCGCCGTCAAGCCGACATCTCCGGCAACGTCCGGATGCGGTTCCGGGCGACGGTCGTCTCGTGCAGCTGCAGGGCGCCGGCAGCGACACGCATCAGTGCCGAGAGGCGGTCGAGCTCGGCGGCGACGAACGGTGCGTGATCCGCGCGGACGAGTGCGAGCGCGAGCGAAGCAGGCTCTCCGCTCGGCACGACCGCCACCGACCCCTCGGGCAGGAGGTCTCGCAGCGTCGCCGGGGCCCAGGGGATGCGGCCGTCCGCGGTGAGCGGCCGGCCGCAGAAGAACGCCGACGCGACCAGCGAGTTGCCGCTCCCGTCGAGCACGACCGGCAGGCCGGTCACCGACGAGGCGAGGATCGCGAGCACGCCCGGCTCGCGGTCGGCGAAGAGCAGCCCGGCCTCGGCGAAGACGAGGCTGAGCGCAGCACGGACGAGCGCCGCGCAGAGCGAGGTCGTGCTTCGAGCCGTTGTCACCGCCTCGCAGGCGGCAGCCATCTCCAGGCCCGGGTCACGGAGGTCGATGCCGGCACGGCGCCCGAGCAGGATCGCCTTGCCGGTGAGGGTGGCGAGCGCCGCATCGATCTCCCCGCCGCACAGCAGGAAGTCGTCGACCGCGCCTCCCGGGCCACGGTCGACGACATCCAGGCGGAGCACATCGACGCCGTGAGAGGCGAGGTGCGCCGTCACGGCCGCGAGGCTCCCGGTCCGGTCGGGTAGCCGGAGCCGAACGAGCTCCGCGCCGCGAGGAGCGCGGGCACGGGGCTGCTCGACGGCCACGGGAGAGCGGGCGTCCCCGCCTCCCGCGACCTGGCTATGCAGCTGCGACCAGCCGCTCATACGAGATCCCCTCGCCCTCGAGAAGGGCCGAGATGGTGTCGCGGAAGACGTACGGGTTGTCTTCGTTCTCGCTGAGCCAGCGCCGCTCGTCGATGTAGGCCGGCAGGTACTTGGCGCTGAGCTGGTGGTGCGGGCCGCCGACGACGCGGCGCATTCTCGCGAGCACCCGGCTGTTGGCGCGCGCGAGCTCGATCCCCCTCGGTGGGCTCTCGGCCCCGGCCCGGTGGAGCTCGGCGTCGACGAGGCTGCGGAGGAGCTCGGCCCCGTGACCGCGCATCGCAGCCCGGATCCGGTGCGCCGCGAACCACGCCGTCTTGTAGCTCCCGCCGATCGTCCGCCGAAGCTCGTTCGCCGAGAGGCCGTCCGGCGACTCGAGCATCAGGTGCACGGCGATGAACCACTTCCAGACGGGCAGGTGCGAGCTGTGGAAGAGCGTGCCCGCGGTGACGCTGAACTGGTACCGGCAGGCGTAGCAGTGCCATTTCGAGCGACTCTCCAGCCAGAGCAGGCGCGAGTGCTCGGTGCAGCGCGGGCACTCGACGCCGCCGGGCCAGCGGAGGTCGCAGAGGTAGGAGCGGCACTCCCGCTCGAAGTCGTAGTCGCTCGGTGTGCTCGGAAGGCCGAGCCTGGCGGCGACCTCGGATCTGAGGATGCTGAGATCGGGCGGAACCTGTGTGCGCATGACGAAAGCTCCTTCGGATCGGGGGATCGAAACGTGGATCCGGAGCCGGTTAGGGCTCCTGAGCTTCGTCGCTCGGCGAGGCAACCATCGCCTCACGCGCCTTGTCTCTCAGCGCACAATCGCGGCGTCAACGCCGCCGGCGACCCTCGACCGATCGAGGATGCCGTCCGGAACGACGGTACCGCAAGCCTCGGGCCGAGGCAAGTCGAACCTGCGGGGGGAGGCGGGGTCGACGCCCCGCCTCCCGGTCCGGTCGCCTACCTGCGCAACCCGAACGACTGCGTGGTGCTGCTGGAGCTGCTGCTGCCGCCGGGGGCTCCGTGCCCGTCGGGCCCACCCGCCGGCGGGCCGGTCGAGTTGACCATGTCCGCGACGTGCGACTGGAGATCGGAGAGCATCGAGGTCTCCTGCGCTGCCGTCAACTTCCCGGCCGTGACTGCTGCGTCGAGATGGGTCTTCGCGTCGGCGACGATCGCCGCCTCGAGGCCGCTCACCGTCTTCCCCTGGGCCGTCGCGACCTGGGCGAGCGTCTTTCCGCTCTGGAGCTGCGTGCGGATCTGATCGCTCGTCAGGCCGAGGTAGTCGGCGATCGCCTTCGTCGCCGGCCCTCCGCCCGGGCCACCGTGGCCGCCCGCGGGCGGGCCGGTCGAGCTGACGATGTCGGCGACGTGCGACTGGAGATCGGCGAGCTTCGTCGCCTCCTGTGCGGCGGTCAGGGTGCCGGCCGCCACTGCCGCGTCGAGGTTGGTCTTCGCGGCGGCAACGATGGCGTCCTCGAGGCCGCTGACCGTCTTGCCCTGTGCGGTCGCGAGCTGCGCGAGCGTCTTCCCGCTCTGCAGATCGGTCCGAAGCTCGTCGGCGGTCAGCCCGAGGTAGCTGGAGATCGCGGCCGCTCCCGGCGGTCCTCCTCCTCCCTCCGGGCCGCCGTCTGAGCCCGAGCTCGCGCCTGTGGCGATGCCGGCCCCCGCGCCGAGCACGAGGGCGGTGGAACTGACTCCGAGGGCGATGCGCTTGCGTGCATTCATTGTTGGCCTCCTTCGATTGGATCGAACGAGTTGCATCTCAACAACGGGGGCTGAGAAGTCCTTGAACGCGCGCCCTGAATCACCTCAGCGTTCGCTGTGAGCTCCCTGTGGAGCCGGAAGCTCGCGCTGCGCCTGAGTAGCCACAAACCGAATCCGCTTGCGGCCGTCCTAGTTACGGGCCCGGGACTCTCTGTCACCCTCGGACCCCGGGTCTCTCTTCGGGGCCGGGCACCCAGGTCGGCCCCGAAGAGACTTTCACCCCGGCTGCGAGGTCACTCCTCGCTGGGACGGGCGCCCTGCTCGGCGGCGCGCAGCTTCTGTGCCATCGACTGCAGGAGCTGCCAGCCGATCTGGCCGTTCTCCCGGACGAGCGGGCCGAAGTCCCAGTAGGTGAGGCCGAAGCAGACGAGGTCGGTCGTCGCAGTGATCGTCGCGGAGCGGGTGCCCTCGTCGATCAGGGCGATCTCGCCGAAGTAATCGCCCGGGCGCAGGGTCGTGCGCTCGACGCCGCCGACGGACACGGTCGCCTCGCCGGACTCGATCAGGAAGAACGCCGCCCCGCCGGAGCCCTCGCGGACGATCGTCTCGCCCTGGGGGAACCGGCGCTCCTTGAACAGACGCGCGATCTTCTCGATGTCGCCCGGCTCGAGGCCGGCGAAGAGTGGCACGCGCTGGAGAGCATCGACGGGCGCGCCGGCCATCAAACGCCCGCCCGTGTCACGGCCCGGCATTGCAGGAGGTAGAGGACGCCGTCGGCGAATGCCCACTCGATGTCGCGGCCCGGTCCGTAGACCGCTTCGCAGCGGAGCGCGAGCTCGCTGAGCTGGTCGAGCTGGCCGTCGTCCAGGCAGAGGCTCTCGACCAGGTCGGCCCGAACCTCCTCCTCGACCGTGCCGCCGGCCTCGACCGAGCGGACAGCGATCCGTTTGAGTCCGGGGGTGCGTGCGAGGATGTTCCCCGCGCGGTCGATCCGGAAGTTGTCGGGGATGACGAGGCCGGCGACGACCGCCTCGCCGAGCCCCCAGGCCGCCTCGATCATCCGCTCGTCCTCGCCGGTGACGGGATTTCGGGTGAACATCACCCCGGCGCTGTCGGGGTTGAGCAGTTCCTGGACGACGACCCCGACACTCGGCCGGGTGAACAGCCCGACCCGCTGGCGGTAGGTGATCGCGGAGTCCGAGTTCGCCGACCACCAGATCTCGCTCAGCGCCTCGGTCAGGTCGTCGATCGACCGGACGTTGAGCAGCGTCACGTGCTGCCCGGCGAAGCTGGCGTCGGCGCCGTCCTCGTCGGCAGCCGAGGAGCGCGCCGCAAGCGGAGCCCGAAGCGGCCTTGCCAGCTCGGCGACCGTCGCGATCGCCTGCTCCTCCCGCGAGGCGACCGCCTCGACGATCGGCCCGGAGAGGGCGATCCCCGGCGGAACCGGGAGGCCTTCCCGGATCGCCTCTCCGAGCCCGACGGCCTTGGAGCCGAATACCGATGTCTCGCGCGCCTCCGCGAGCGGGACGGCCTCGTTCACGCGAGGACCGTGACCTCGCCCGAATCTCCGTCGACCCGGACGCGTGCCCCGTCCGCGATCAGCTGCGTTGCCTCGCGGGTCCCGACGACGCCGGGGATCCCGTACTCGCGCGCGACGATCGCCGAGTGCGAGAGCAGGCCTCCGTTGTCGGTGACGATCGCGCCGAGCAGCGGCAGAAGGATGTTGAACGCCTCGGTCGTCGACTCGGTTACGAGGACGTCGCCCTGGACGATCCGGTCGAACTCGGCCGGCCCGGAGATGCGGCGCGCGGGCCCTTCGTAGACGCCGCGGCTCGCGGCGAACCCGCGGACGAGGTGCTCCTCGTGCTCGGCCTCGGAGCTTCCGAACAGAGATTGAAGGGCGATCCCGGTCGCCCGCATGAGCCGGCCGATGTCCGGGGGCAGTCCGGATGGGTCCGGCGGCGGCGGAGCGGGAGGGCCGAGCGTCGGCGGAGCGTCCTTGGCGCTGTGGCCGGCGCGATAGGCGGCACGGGCTGCGAGCTCGCTCGCAGAAGGACCGCCCGAGCCCGCGAGCAGGTCTTGCATCTCACCGAGGGTTGCGTCGACTGCATGGACGGGCTCGTCGATCTGCCCTCGTTCCGCGAGCCTGCGGCCGGCGGCGAGCGCCGCGCGTCGCATCAGCCCGGAGGCCCAGATGTCGCTGTACACGCCGCGCTCGTCGCGCAGCCGGTACATCAGCCGCGCTTCGCCGAGCAGCTCGTCGAACTCGGCGCGGTGCTCCTCGGGGACCTTGCCGCGGATATCGGCGATCCGCTCCTCGACGCCGGCGTCGTCGGTGCTCTTGCCTTCGGCGGCGATCCGCATCGCGCGCAGCAGCACGTCCGGCAGCTCGAGAGCGGTCGGCTCGGAGATGTCGAAGCCGTCGAGGAGCCTGTACCCGACCAGGTCGAGATAGCCGGAGACCGCCTCGCCGGTCTCGCCGTCTCGAGAGCGCAGCGCCTCGAGCGTCGCGGCCGGATCGCCCTCCGACTCGAGCAGCGCGCGCGCGTCGGGGTCGGCGGCGAAGGCGGCGACGAGCCGCTCGAGCTGGGCCGAAGCGCCGGCGGACACAGGCGCCGAGCCCTGCAGCAGCCCCAGGAGCTCGGCGGGCGGAAGCCCGGTCCAGTCTCCGACGTGCGCCAGGAAGTCCCCCGTCGGGACGACCGCGCTCGCCGTGAAGCGCATGTGCTGCGTGATCATCGCCGCGTGGTGGTCGCGGCAGCGCTCGAGGTAGGCGGCGAGCTCCTCGTCGGAGAGCGCGTCGGGGTCGACGGCCTGGATCTCCCGGTGCTTCGCGATCGCGGCCGGCTTGCGAACCTCGTCCCAGTCGCGAAGCTGGTCGCGCCAGACCTTCCCCTCGAAGACCTCGGTCGCACGGGCGAAGCGCGCCGGCACCTCCTCGTCAGCGACGGGCACGGGCTGGTTGAAGGCGAAGCCGTTCACGTACGAGGTCTGGAGCCCGTCGATCAGCATCCCGTAGAAGGTCGCGAAGTCGTGCGTGCCTTTGATGAACGGCGCAGGGTGGGTCTCAGCCCAGTAGCGCGTCACCGGGCGCGGGAAGTGCACCGGGTCGAGGGACCACGGCCCCGGCCCGGCAGGCTCGAACTCAAGCTCCGTGCTCGTCTCTGTCCCGGTCATGACCAATCCTCCCGTCGTGTCTCGGCTCCATGCGCGCCGCTGCGGCGATTATCGCGGGTCGTCGGCTCCGGTGCGCAAGCCGGTTCGAGGCTCCGGTGTTTCGAGATTGCCACCCCGGCCCACCCGCGGCTTGTCATGATCGGTCTTGCCTTGTTGATCCTCGCCTCGAACCTCGCGGCCGCGCGCAGCCAGATGGCGTTCACGCTGGGGTTCCACATCGTCCTCGCATCGCTCGGCGTCGCTCTGCCCGCTTTGATGCTGATCGCGAACTACCGCGGCCTCCGGCACGACGACGCGGCTGCGATCACGCTCGCGCAGCGCTGGTCGAAGGCGGTCGCGGTGACCTTCGCCGTGGGCGCTGTGACGGGCACGGTGCTGTCGTTCGAGTTCGGGCTGCTGTGGCCGGTGTTCACCGGGCGGTTCGGGCCGGTCTTCGGCGTGCTGTTCGCGATCGAGGGGATCTTCTTCTTCCTCGAGGCGATCTTCATCGCGATCTACATCTTCGGCTGGAAGCGCCTGTCGCCCTGGGCGCACTTCTGGTCGGGCGTGCCGGTCTGGATCTCCGGGCTCGGCGGGGCGTTCTCGGTCGTCGCCGTGAACTCGTGGATGAATCAGCCCCAGGGCTACTCGCCGGCGGTCGGCAAGGTGACGTCGGTCGACCCGTGGAAGGTGATCTTCAACCCGGCGGTGCCCTACGAGGTGCCGCACATGATCCTGGCGGCCTATCTCGTCACCGGGTTCCTCGTCGCGTCCATCTACGCGGTCGGGATGCTGCGTGGGCGGCGCGACCGGATCCATCGGCTCGGCCTGCTGATCCCGCTGATGGTCGCGTGCATCGCGACTCCGATCCAGTTCGTCGTCGGCGACACGGCCGCCCGCGCGATCGCGAAGAACCAACCGGTCAAGTTCGCGGCGATGGAATGTGTCGAGCAGACCTCCACCGACGTGACCGAGTACATCTTCGGCCGCTGCACGTCGAGCGGCGTGAAGGGCGGAATCCCGATCCCGGGGCTCGACTCGTTCCTCGTCGGCTGGAGCACCAGCACGCAGGTCACCGGTCTCGACTCGGTACCGCCCGCCGACCGCCCGCCGGACAACACGATGCTGCACTGGTCGTTCGACACGATGGTCGGGATCTGCACGCTCCTGATCGCTCTCGGCGCCTGGCTCGCGCTGGGCTGGTGGCGGCACCGGAACTTCCCGCAGTCGCGCTGGTTCCTCCGGGCGGTGGCCGTCTCCGGCATCGCCTCGATCGTCGCGCTCGAGTGCGGCTGGATCGTGACCGAGGTCGGGCGCCAGCCCTGGATCGTCTACAACGTCATGCGCACCTCGGACGCGGTGACGAACGCGAGCGGTATCTGGGTCACCTTCGTGACGTTGCTCGTGCTCTACATCGCGCTCGGCGCGGCGCTGATCGTCGTGCTGCGCTCGATGTCGAAGCGCTGGCGCACCGCGGACGGGCAGGACGACGGCGTGCCGTACGGGCCCGACTCGGGGCTGCCCCCGGATCTGGCCACGGGGAGCCCGGGATGAGCAGCGCCGACGCGGTGCTCGTCGTCCTCGGGATCGGCCTGACGCTCTATGCCGTCTTCGCCGGCGCCGACTTCGGGGCGGGCCTCTGGAGCCTGCTGGCCGGACGCGGCGACCGCGGCCGTCGGCCGCGCGAGCTGATCGACTGGGCGATCGGGCCCGTCTGGGAGGCCAACCACGTCTGGCTGATCTTCATGCTGGTCGTGCTCTGGACAGGTTTTGCGACGGCCTTCGAAGCGGTGTTCTCGACCCTGTTCATCCCGCTCAGCCTCGCGGCGCTCGGCATCGTGCTGCGCGGCTCCGGCTTTGCGTTCCACCACAACGCCCAGCGGGCCGGTAGCCGGGTCGCTGCGGAGTGGATCTTCGGCCTGTCGTCGGTTCTGACGCCGTTCTTCATGGGCGCAGTCGTAGGCGCGATCGCAGGCGGCCGCGTGCCGGTGGGGAACGCCGCGGGCGATCCCGTCTCGAGCTGGCTCAATCCGCTCTCGATCGTGATCGGCGCCCTGTTCGTCGCGACGAGCGCGTACCTCGCCGCGGTCTTCCTCGTCAGCGACGCGCGGCGAGCGAGCGCCCCCGATCTCGAGCGGTACTTCGCCGACCGCGCGTTCGTGGCGGCGCTCGTGGCCGGCGCGCTCGCGGCCGCCGGCCTCGTGGCGCTGCACAGTGACGCCTCATATGTCTTCGAGAGGCTGAAGAGCCAGGCGCTGCCGCTCGTGATCCTCTCGCTCGTCTGCGGGAGCGCCGTGCTCGTGCTGCTTCGGCGCGGTGCCCGGCGTGGTGCGCGCCCGCTCGCGATCGGCGCCGTAACTGCAGTGATCGCGGCCTGGGGTGTGGCGCAGTACCCGTACCTTCTGCCGAAGACGCTCACGATCGACCAGGCAGCAGCGCCGAGCTCGGTGCTCGAAGGGCTGCTGATCGTGTTCGTCGTCGCCGTCGTCCTCGTGCTGCCGGGGCTCGGGCTGCTCTACACGCTCGTTCAGCGCAACCTGGTCGAGGAAACGGAGAGCCCGGCTTCGCGGCCCTCCGGCTGACGGCGCCTATCTGCTCGCCGAACGCGTCAGCTCGGCGAGCCGGCCGTGGACGAACTGCACGGCCATCGCGCCCTCGCCGACGGCTGTCGCGCACCGCTTGGTCGAGCCGGAGCGGACGTCGCCTGCCGCGAACACGCCCGAGACGCTGGTCTCGAGGAGATCGTCGTTGTCCGCTGCGGCTCCCGTGAGGATGAATCCGTTCTCGTCGCGTGCGACGACATCGCCCAGCCACTCGGTGCACGGCAACGCGCCGAGGAAGAGGAACAGGAACGAGAAGGACAGCTGCTCGCCGGTCTTGAGAGTGACCGCTTCGAGCTGGCCGTTGCCGCCGTGCAACTCGGCGACCTCACTGCGGTCCCGTACGGCGACGCCGTAGCGCTCGAGCTCGTGGACGAGGTAGTCCGACATCGTCTCCCGCAGGTCGGCGCGGCGGTGGAGCAGCGTGACGAGCGCGCCGCCGCGTGCGAGCCACACCGCGGCTTGGCCGGCTGAGTTGCCTCCCCCGATCACGGCGACTCTCGAGGCGCCGCACAGCTGAGCCTCCGGCGGGCCGGCCGCGTAGAAGATGCTCACGCCTTCGTAGCTCGCGAGCCGGTCGACGGGCAGGCGCCGGTACTGCGCGCCGGTTGCAAGGAGCACGCTGCGCGCGGCGATCTCGTGGCCCTCTTCGAGCCGCACCAGATGACGCTCCTCGCCTGGCTCGAGCGACAACGCGCGGTAGGGGGTTGCGGTGCGGGCCTGGAACTTCCGCGCCTGCACGACGGCCCGGCTCGTCAGCTCCGTGCCGGTGATCCCTGCAGGGAAGCCGAGGTAGTTCTCGATCCGCCGCGACGTCCCGGCCTGCCCGCCAAGTGCGCTGCTCTCCACGACCAGGGTCTCCAGCCCCTCCGATGCGCCGTAGACCGCGGCGGCCAGGCCGGCAGGCCCGCCGCCGACAATGACGAGGTCGACCTCTTCGCGAGGCTCGAGCTCACGCCCGATCCCCAGCGCCCGGGAGACCTGGCCCGCTGAAGGGCCGCGCAGCTCTGTGTCGCCCGGCAGCCGAACCAGCGGCAGGCTCGAGGCGTCGAGGCCGGCAATCAGCGCCGCGGCCGACGGGTCGTCACCGCGCTCCGGGTCGCGCCAGGTGTAGGGCAGCCGGTTGCTGCGCGCGAACTCGACCATCTGCATCGTCGCCTCGGACGAGTGTGGGCCGACGATCTCGATGCCGATTCCCTCGACCTGCTGGAGCGCCTCGCGCCGCGCGATGAACGTCGACAGCAGGAGGTCGCTGAGCGGCCCGTCGTCGAACAGCAGCGGCCGGAGCGCATCGCGGTCGACTGCGATGTACCGCAGTGCGCGAGTGACGATCGCGGTCAGGAACACGGTTTGCCCGGAGAGGAGGTTCATCTCGCCGAGGAAGCCCGATGCGCCGTGCCGGATGATCTCTTTTCCGGTCGAATCGAGGATCGCGACCTCTCCCTCGAGGATCGCGACGAACGGATAACGCCTGTCGCCGACCCGGAACAGCACGTCTCCGACGGCCGCGCTGCGCTCCTCGCCGAGCTCGGCGAGCGTCGCCAGCTGAGATCCTGACAACGTCGGGCTGGGAGGCCGCTTCACCGCGTGAGCGTATCGACGGAGAGGTCGGTGACCGGGCCGGCGGCGGCTCGTCGGCGCTAGCCCGGCTCGGCTCGAGCAAGAATTCCGCCGTTCGATCGGCCCAGGAATGGGGAGGACCGCAGTATGGCCAAACCTAGACCAAAGTCGAGTTCGCAGTCGCACGATTGCTTGCGAAAAGCTGGTGCTATAGGGTGCCGAACAGACCGTCCCTGAACCCCGCACGGTCGCTCAGGAACACCGCAAGGAAGGAGGTGCGGCACCAGTTCCAAGCGACTGCTCGATGACGTCGCGCGGGTTCGCCCGTTCTCCCAGGTCGACCACGCGCGACCCGGATTGAACGTTCATCAAACGGGTAAGGGGGTTTGTGTCTATGAAACGTTTTCTTGTTGTTCTCATCGGCGTGGTGTCGATGGGGGTATTCGCCAACCAGGCGCTCGCGACTGCGTACGCCGACCCGGGCGGCGGGTACATCGAGGTGTGCAAGGCGGCTAATCCCGCCCTGCACGGGAGCTTCAACTTCTCGGTGTGGGACTCCTTCACCACTGATGGGTCGGGGAACCCGACGAACCTGGTGACGAGCGCTATCAGCCTCACACCCGGAACGTGCACCTCGCCGATCGCCGTGGATCCCGGAAAGGTCAGTGTCACCGAGACAGGCGGCACGCTCGGCTTGAACAACGCCGGGCAGACGGCCGTGGACAACTCGTTCTTCACCACGACCGCCACCGCTGTCGGGCAGAACTCGGCCCCGACCGGATCGTTCGACGGTAAGTGGACGTACAACGTGACCGTTCCGGCGGGTGGACCGCAGAGCGTCGTCACGGTGACATTCACGAACACGCTGGTCACCGGCGACGTCGAGGTCTGCAAGGTGCTCGCTCCGACCTCGGGCCTGTCCGGTAACTGGCAGTTCACGATCACGGGCGCGAATGCCTTCAGCCAGACCGTCACGGTCGCGGGTGGGGACTGCAGTGCTCCGGTCGTGGTTCCTGCAGGGCGTGTGCTGGTTCAGGAGGTCGGTGACGCCGCGGAGAACGTGACGGCGATCACGGCAACCCAGATCGCCGGCAACGTGAATGCGATCGTCGGGCCGCTCGCAGGCCCGTCGGCGGATCTGCCGAACGCAAAGGTCGTGGCAGCAGTCTCCGTCGGTGATGCGACGAACCAGACGATCGTGAAGTTCACGAACGACAGCGTCCGGTTCAAGCTCTGTAAGTGGATCGATTCAGCCACGTCGGCCGGTACGTATAACTTCGCACTGTCGTCGACCGGCAATGCGGGACCGAACACGGTTCCCGCGACTGCCAGCCTCACCGCAACGAGTGCCAACAACAGCACCGCGAACGCGGTGTGCACGATCATTGGCACGTTCCGCGCGGGGACGACAGTGACGATCACCGAGGGGCTCGTCGCCGGTCAGAAAGTGAACTCGATCACGGCGACACCGTCCCCCACTAACACGAGTGGCAGCCTGACGATCGTTCCGGGCTCGCTGAGCCTCCCGAACCGCACGGTTCAGGTTGTTCTGGGCGCGGGTGAGACGGTCGTGTACTACGAGAACGGCCCGGCTGCAAAGGGCGACTTCAAGCTCTGCAAGGCAGCCGGCGTCAACGGCGATCCGACCATCCCGGCCGGAACGCTGTTCCCGTTCACGCTCACCCCGGTGGGCGGCGGAGCCCCGATCAGCGTTTCGGTCCCGACGGGACAGTGCGCCGATCTCGGCCCGCAGACGTTCGACTCGACTTGGACAATCGTCGAGGGCACGGTGACCGGTCTGAGCACAACGGTTCAGGCGCATCACCTCCAGCCCGTCGCCGTTCGTCCAGGTACTCGAGGGCGGCGTGTGTCCGGCCGGTACGCCGACCAACACGAACCAGAGCGTGCTCACGAACACGAACCTCACGACTCGCTCGACCAATGTCACGATCAGCGAGTGCGAGACGACCGAGGTCACGTTCACGAACGTCGATCCGCCGGATAACGGCACGACCGGCGGCACCACCGGCACCACCGGCGGCACCACCGGCACGACCGGCGGCACCGGCTCCACCGGCTCCACCGGCTCCACCGGCTCGTCCGGCGGCTCCTCCGGCTCGTCCGGCGGCTCCTCCGCCTCGTCCGGCGGCTCCTCGGGTGGCAGCTCCGCTGCCAACACCGGTGGTAGCAGCAGTTCCGCAAGCACCGGCACGAGCACGGGAACCGGCGCAGTTGCTCCGGCCGTCGTCCCGATCTCGACCGGAATCGGCCTCGGCACCACCGCTAGCTCCAGCAACGCTGCAGCGGTCAAGGCCAAGCTCACGAAGGCGGCCGCATTGGCGACGCTGAGGAACACGCTCAAGAAGGACAAGAGCACCCTCAAGGCACTCGTCAAGAAGCTGCATGCAACGACGAACCATAAGAAGCAGCACCATCTGAAGGTGCAGATCGCGGCTGTTGCTACCCGCGAGGCAAAGATCCAGCTGCAGATCGCCGAGCTCGACAAGTAGGCGATCCGCTAGGAAGGTCGGGGAGGGGCGTCCGCAAGGGCGTCCCTCCTCGACACCTATTCATGAGCACATCACGTCATCCCATCGCGATCCGCCGAGAGGAGCGCGACATGGCTGGGCAGCACGACAGCACTACTCACTCCGGAGACTCGAGCCGTCCTTGCGAGATGGTCGCAACCGCCGTGCTGCGAGAGCCTCGCTGCTCTCAGGTGACATGAGTACCCAATCGAGAAGGCCTACGCGGCGCGAGTACGGCAACCGGCCGCCGACCCCCACACGTCTCCGCAGGGCCTCGAGCGCCACGGCGATGATCAACGAGCTGAACGCCTCCCTCGAGGAGTGCCGGGCGGCATCGGACATCAATGGCCTGCTGGGAATCCAGGCGATGGCGTTGGCGATTGTCCAGGCCGCCACCGACCCTGCAATCGCAAAGAAGGCGCAACGGATCGCCAAGAAGTCGGGCTCCGATGCGGTACGCCTCCAGCGACAAGAGGAGCAACGGCTCGCAAACGGTCAGGCTCCTCCCGAGATCGGGACGCAGGTCCCGCTGGTTCGAGCAGCGCCGCCGGCTCCGACAACGGCGAAACCGGCCCCGGCAACCTCGCCGCCGGTCGCGGCAACTCCGCCGCCGGTCGCGGCAACTTCGCCGCCGGTCGCGTCAACTTCGCCGCCGGTCGCGGCTACCTCGCCGCCGGTCGCGTCATCTTCGCCGCCGGTCGCGGCACTTCGCCGCCGGTCGCGTCAACTTCGCCGCCGGTCGCGTCAACTTCGCCGCCGGTCGCGGCAACTTCGCCGCCGGTCGCGGCTACCTCGCCGCCGGTCGCGGCAACATCGAAACCGAGCGCGACCGCGGCCACCCCCGGCGCCCACGTCCAGCGACCAAGCACGATCGAGCTGCAGCTCTCGTCTCGCCTCCTGAGGCTGCTCGACCTCCTGCTCGACCCGGGGCAGCCGGCACCGAAGCGCGCTGCGACCCTGCGGGCGCTCGCCCGCGCGGACGGCGCGACAGCAGCCCCAATCGAATTTCCGACTCTCATTCGGCGCTGCCTCCCGCTCCTCGTCCGCGGCTACGAGGAAGGCGTGCGCCTCTCCGCAGCCGTCCCGCTCGGCGTGGTGAAGCACCGCCACGAGCAGCAGATCGAAGCCGAGCTGAGAAGCACGGCGACGGACCTGATCTCCGCCGGCGCCGATCCGCGGGGCCTGACCGCCGACGCCGTGCCGCTCATCGCCTATTCCCTCCTGATCGAGACGCTGCCGACCGCGATCGATCCCGACTCCACCGAGGCCGCGGACAAGTTCAACATCCTGCTCCTCGGTATGTCGGAGGATGTCGCATCGATCCCGAGCGAACAGCGGCGACTGTTCATGGAGGCGCTCAAGCTGGCGGTCGTGCTCGGTGAGGCCCAGGCCTTTGCAGACCAGCTGTCGCTCAATCGCCTCTCGCTCGATCAGGAACGGCCAAGCACAGGCACGAGCAGCTACATGGTCGGCATCGGCCTCCTCGTCGTCGGAGTGGCCGTGATCGGTCTCCTCCTCGGCCTCGCGATCGGGAAGGCCCAATCGCCCGCACACGCCGGCGCCCATGCGCGAACAATCACCCAAACCGAGACCATCGCGCGCACCCGGACGATCGTGCACAACCAGACGACGACCGTGACGGCCCCGCGGGCCGCAAGCTCCCATCCCGGTGACAGCTCCGGCACGAGAACCGTCACGGTGACGGTGACACCGCCCGCCGCGGTCACCCCCGCGAACACAGTCACCGTGACAAGAACGGTCGGGAACCCAACCGTCCGAACCGTGAAGATCGTTCCGCCCGCCTGCGCGAGCGCGATCGGCAAGGCGCAGTCGCTGACGACAATGGCGGTCAGTGACCTCACCCTCATCACCGAGTACGCCCAGCTGGCGAGTCAGGCGATCCCTGCCGCTGCGAAAAGCGACACGGCCGCAATCACGAGGATCACGAATCGGATCCAGGCGATCGACAGCACCCTGAGCCAGCGCGCGACCGCCATCGCCCAGGTCGGTAAGGAGTTCGGCGATGGAGCAGCCGCGTGCCTTCGGCCCCCGCCACCCACGACGTCGAAATGAGCCGAAGGTCCAGGTACTGACGGACCAAGGTCCTGCTTCCAGTCCTTGACGGGAATAGCCCAACTCTGGAAGAGTCTGAATAGTTCGTCACTGCCCCCAAACCCCGTGCAGTGATCGAAAACCTGGGACGCCGCTCGACGCGCATCGTTCGAGGTGAAGGTGCTTCCCGCGCTGTGTCTTGAGCAGCGCGGCACAGACGCATTTCACGGGTTGGGGGAAAGAAATGACGAGGGTTGAGGCAAGCGCAGTGGGAGGCCGCCAGCGGGAGTCGAGCTTGGCCGCGTGCCCGGAACGGCATCGTCGGCGGCGCCTGGAAGGATCGCGGACAGGATGACAGCGGATAACGGTCCTCGCCCCATGAGTTTGCACGAGGAGCGAAGCACGACGGACATCGATCCGGGCTCGGGGCAGAGCCTCGGCGAGGCAATCGCCCGGCTCCAGACGACGAACGAGAATCTCCAGCGGGCGCTCTACTCGCGGATCGTGATCGAGCAAGCGAAGGGCGTTCTCGCCGAGCGCTACGGCCTATCGATCGACGACGCCTTCGATCTCCTCCGGTACGGAGCGCGCGCCACCCGCACGAACATCCACACGTTCGCCGGGGGAATCATCAGGCTCGAGCGCCAACCGACGGAGGCGATCGTCGCTGCGCTCGAGACACCGGAGCGGTGGCGACGGCCTCGGCTTCCCGACCTCTCGGCGGATCTTGGCGTCGGCTCGTCGCTCGAGGTGAGCTCGTCGGAACAGACCGATCTTCCGCGTGCCGTAGGTCGGTAGAAGCCCGAGTATTCGACTGAGTCCGGCACTCTGCAGCCTTCCCAGCCGGCTGAGTTCTCGATGGTCAGGCGATCTCGGATCGAACTGAGGAATGGGCAATCGTGCGGTTACCTCGGGACTCAAGGCGTTGGAGTATCTGCTCGGTGTCTGTGAGTGCCCGAGCGCGGTCAGTTCCTCGATCGTCGCGGCGTCAAGCTCGGACCGTGTCTGGTCGAGAAACGGCGCTGCCAAAGTGTTCAGCCAGCCGAGGGCAGGGTCGGATCCGGTTGCGTCGCACACGCCTTTGAAGGCACCGTAGAGCTCCACTGCGGTTCGTATGTCGTCGAGCCACGAATACGCCACGGCAAGGCCAAGGAGTGCCTCTTGAGCGCCCCTTTGGTTTCCCCGTCGGTTACTCGACCGGAGTTCCTCGAGGTGGAGCTCGATAGCGTCCTCCCAGCGTTCCTCGCTTAGAGCCGTGAGCCCGAGGTTCCCGATCGCGAGGGTGGCGCGGATGTCGTCGCCGTGGCCTTGGGCGATTGCCAGGCATTCCTCGAGGTATCCGCGTGCATCGGCGGGTCGGCCAGCCGCCCAGCCGGCCCACCCTAGGTTGTTCAGCACGTCGGCAATGCCAAGTTCGTCGCCGAGGCGCCGCTCGATCTCGAGCACGTCGAGAAATAGCCGCTTCTTGCTGCTCACTCTCGTGGGTCACAACCTAACCTCTCCTAGCGGGCGTTGCGAGCCTCGTTCAGCCAGAGGGGGCGTCGTCGTTAGTCACCGCGCACTCGCTCGGCCTCGGCGGCCTCTCGAGCGTACCGGCGAGCTCCGGCCCGGGTCGCTGCTCGTCCGCCCCGTCGACCCGATCACGTCAGATCCGGGAGAAGGGTCCACGGTCGCTGAGCGCACCGAGGGGAGGGCGTGGCCGGGATAGGTCGCGTGCGGACGCTCGTCCAGCCCAGCGCTTCTGTACCCGGAGCCGGTGTTGGACTGGACGCGCGTTCCTGCGCGGCGGATGATCGTGCTGTGCGAGAGGACCTCCCGACCGGCACGGTCACCTTCGTGTTCACCGACGTCGAAGGGTCGACGCGTCTTCTCGATCAGCTCGGAGTGGAGGCGTACGGGGCTCTTACTTGCGGATCATCATCGTGTGTGCCGGGAGGCGTGGGCTGCGCACAGCGGCGTTGAGATCGACACGGCTGGCGATGCGTTCTTCGTGGCGTTTTCGCGGCCGTCGGACGCGCTTGCGGCTGCGGCTGACGCCCAGGACGCCTTGGCTTTACTGGGTGTCGCGACCCGGATGGGGGTGCACACGGGTGAGGTCGTGCTGGGTGAGACGGGGTATGTGGGGATGGAGGTGCATCGCGCGGCTCGGATCTGCTCGGCCGGCCACGGCGGGCAGGTGCTGATCTCCCAGGCGACACGCGAGCTGGTCGAGGACGATCTCCCCGACGGGATCGCGCTGCGCGACCTTGGCGAGCATCGGCTCAGGGACCTGGAGCGGCCGCAGCGGCTCTCGCAGCTGGTGGTCGACGGGCTGCCGAACGAGTTTCCGGGCTTGCGGACGCTCGAGAACCGGCCGACGAACCTGCCCGTCCAGCCCACGCCGCTGATCGGGCGCGAGCGCGAGGTGGCCGCGGTCGTCGAGCAACTGCGACGGGAAGACGTGCGCCTGCTGACGCTCACGGGGCCGGGAGGCACGGGCAAGACCCGGCTGGGGCTGCAGGCCGCCGCCGAACTCGTCGAGTACTTCCCGCAAGGGGTGTTTTTCGTCGCACTGGCACCGATCGCCGATCCCGAGCTCGTGCTGCCCACGATCGCGCAGACACTCGGGCTGAGGGAGAGCGGTGCTGTTCCCCTCGCCGAGAGCCTGGGCCACTTCCTTGCCGAGAAGCGGCTCCTGCTCGCTGCTTGACAACTTCGAGCATGTCGTCGAGGCCGCGCCCGCGGTTGCCGATCTGCTCGCCGGCTCGCCGGAACTGAAAGTCCTCGTCACCAGCCGCATCCCTCTCCATCTCTCGGGCGAGCGCGAGCTAGCGGTGCCGCCGCTCGCCCTCCCCGACCCTGCTCACCTGCCCGAGGTCTCGTCGCTCTCGCAGTACGAGGCGGTGGCGCTCTTCGTCGAGCGCGCCCGCGCGGTCAAGGCCGACTTCGCTGTGACGAATGAGAACGCTCCTGCGGTCGCCGAGATCTGTGTTCGCCTCGACGGACTCCCGCTCGCGATCGAGCTCGCCGCGGCACGCGCGAAGCTGCTCTCCCCGCAGGCGCTGCTCACCCGGCTCCAGCAGAGCCTCGACCTCCTCTCCGGCGGCCCGCGTGACCTGCCCGCCCGCCAGCAGACGCTCCGTGCGACGATCAACTGGAGCTACCACCTGCTCGGCCCCGACGAGCAGACCCTCTTCGCGCGGCTCGCGGTCTTCCACGGCGGCTGCACGATCCCAGCTGCCGAAGCCGTCTCCGGGAGTGACGCGCTCCTGGCGGACCTGTCGACGTTGGTTGACAACAACATGCTCCGCCAAGAGGAACAGCTCGACGGGGAGCCCCGCTTCACGATGCTGGAGACGATCCGCGCTTACGCCCTCGCGCGCCTCGAGGCGCGCGGCGAGGCCGATGCGATAAGGCGGCGCCACGCGCAGCACTTTCTCGCGGTCGCCGAGCAGATCGAGCCTGCCTGGAGGACCGGAGACGTCGACCTCCTGCTCCTCGAGCGCGACCACGACAACTTTCGCGCCGCGCTAGCTGAGCTGCTCCGCCGCGATGACAAGCAGACGTTCGTCCGGCTCCTCTACGGCCTGCTGGTGTTCTTGACGCGTCGCGGCCACGACCGCGAGGGTGCGAGATGGAGCGACGAGGCGCTACGGATGCTCGCCGACCTGCCGACGCCGCTCCAAGCACGAGCCTGGTTCGGCAGTGCGTTGTTCGCGACGCGGCAACAGGATCTGGGGCGGGCGCGGGAGCTCGCGGAGGAGGCGCTTGCGGCCTATCGCAGCACCGGAGATCGCGAAGGCGAAGCCTGGTCGATCCGACAGCTAGGTCTGGTCGCCGAGCTGTGCGTCGACCTCGACGCGGCGGAAGTGCTGTACGCGCAAGCCGGCGAGCTGTTTCGCGACCTCGACGACTCGAGGGGTCTGCAGATGGTCGCCGACAGTCACGGTACCTTGGCACTCGAACGTGGCGACTACGCCCACGCACGCCCCCTTCTCGAAGAGAGCGTCGCGCGCTACCGGAAGCTCGGCTGGGAATCCGATCTCGGCGGGAGCCTCCTCGACCTCGGCATCCTCGCGTTGCACGAGCAACGCGTAGAAGATGCGATCGTGCTCTTCGTCGAGAGTCTCGAGAGCGCGCTCAGGCATGGCATGCGTGCGGTGCTGTCGGTCGCGTTGCGCGGGATGGCCGCTGTGGCGGCGCTCAGAGGTAACGTCGAGCCCGCCGCCCGCATCCTCGGCGCGGCGGAGGCGATCGGCGAGCAGATCGAGTACACGATGGCGCCGTACGAGCGCTCGGCGCTCGCGAACGCCGTCCCATCCGTCGTCGATCGAGTCAACGAGCCCGAGATCGCAGCAGCCTGGGCAGCAGGCAGAGGGATGAGCGAGGCCGACGCCGCCGCGTACGCTCTCGCCACCGTCGCCGAGCAGACCAGGCAACTCTAGTTCCGATGACGTCGAAGCAGGCCCCGTCGGCCGATCACGTCGGAGGGGGATGGGGATCGCTACGACGTCCACAGCAAGATGTGGCGGACCGTCGCGGCAGTCTCCGTGCGTGCGGGCCGATCTCGTCGAACCGTAGTTGCGCCTGTCGAACCGCCCGAGCCATGGTTGATCCGTTCGAGTTCGGCTGGTGATTCAGGGCTTGCCCTGGATCGTGAGCGCGAGTTCGACCGCTCCGTCGAGTTCGAGCCTCGCTCCTTCTGCTGCCAGGCCAGAATATGCGTCGTCGCCGAGGGCGCTCCGGGCGGCTGCGGCGGTCCGGTCGGCGCGCGCGGAGTCGAATGGGTCGGTTCCGAAGCCCGTCGTTTGGCGCCATTCCTCGGCCGCGCCGAGCAGGCGCGCAGCGGTCGCTGCGGCTCCGCGCGCCAGGGCAACTGCGGCGAGTCCCTCGACCGCAGCCCAGGCAACGAACGGGGAGAGGTCGTTCCCGACCGAGAGGCTCTCGCGGAACAGCGACGTTGCTCGGTCGAGTTGTCCCTGCTCGAGAACGGCGAGCCCGATGTTGTAGATCCCCACCTTCACGAGTCGGGCGGCTTCGACCTCACGAGCGAGCCTGAGCGCCTCCTCGAACAAACGCTCTGCGGAGGCGAAGTCGCCCCGGTAGAGGGGGATGTGCGCCTCGTCCGCCGAGGCCCTCGCGAGGAGAAAGCGATCGTCGATCTCCGTTGCGATCCCTCGACTCTCGCGTAACAGTGTTCGCGCGCCGTCGAAGTCCCGCTCCCAGATGATCGCGGTCTGGGCGAGGCCGAGCAGTACCTCGGCGAGCCGTCGGCGGTCGCCGAGCCTCTCGTACAACGGGCGAGCCTCCTCGAGATAGCGCTTCTGCGACGCGCGATCCTCCTGGTAAGCCGCAACGTCCGAGGCGCCGTAAAGCACCCGTCCGCGGACATCGTCCGGGATCTCCGTCTCGGCCAGGACCGCGTCCAGGATTGCCCGCCCCTCGGACGGATTTGCCGTCCAGAGCGGGTGGAGAGCGCCGACGATTCTGGCCGAGTCGGTTGCGTCGCCTCTGACTCGGAACCAGGCAAGCGCACGGCGGGCGTTCTCCTGCTCACCGATCACCAGGGCGGCGTACTCCTTGGACGTCTCCCGCCGCTCCCGGACGGCCTCGTCATGGCGCTCGAAGAGCCCGAGGAAGTACCAGGCGTGACGTCGTTGGGTGTCTTCGTCTTCGACCGATTCTTCGAGACGCTCAGCCGCGAACTCATGGATCGTCTCGAGCATCCAGAACCGCTCGCCGGTGTGACGCAGCAGGCTCTTGTCGACCAGTAACGCGATCGCGTCGAGCGTTGCGTCACAGACCTCCCCGGCAGCCTGAAGCGCGAATCCGCCGGCGAAGACGGAGAGGCGCGCGTAGAGGCTCTGCTCCGCGGGTGAAAGCAGATCGAACGACCAGCTGATCGTCGCTCGCAGGGTCTGCTGGCGAGCGTCGGCGTCGCGACCGCCCCGGAAGAGGTCGAGCCGCTGCGAGACGCGGTCGAGGATCTGCTCGGGCGAGAGCACCCCGATGCGGGCAGCGGCGAGCTCGACCGCAAGGGGAAGGTTGTCGAGTCTGCGGCAGAGCTCGGCCACCGCTTCGCTCGCCCGGATCCTCGCGCGCGCGCAGAAGAGTTCGACCGCCTCCTCCCCATCAAGCGCCGGCACCGCGTAGGCGATCTCGCCCTCGACGCGCAGGAGCTCGCGGCTCGTCACGAGCATCCGGAGCTTCGGACAGGCGCGGAGGAGCGCTGTGAGGTCCGGCGCCGCTTCGACGACCTGCTCGAGATTGTCGAGGACAAGCAGCAACTCCCGCTCGCCGATCTGCTCGGCAACACCCCGGTTCGCACCTAGCGTCCGGGCGATCTCCCCGACCACCAGCGTCGGCTCCCGGACGGGTGCCAGTTCCAGCCAATAGACGCCTGCCGCGAAATCGCCGACGAGCTCCGTTGCGGCCTCGATCGCAAGCCGCGTCTTGCCGGTCCCGCCCGGGCCTGAGAGCGTCACAAGGCGCACGCCGCGATCGCGGACGAGGGAGACTACCTCCGCCACCTCGCGCTCCCGGCCAACGAACGACGACACGGGCCGCGGCAGATTCGTGTTCGAGATCGTTCGCAGCGGCGGGAATCTGCCGTCGCCGAGCTGGAACAGGGCAACCGCCTCGGGAAAGTCCTTGAGACGGTGCTCGCCAAGCTCGCGAAGCTCGCCATCGACGAGCGCGCGCGTCGTCTGCGAGACGAGCACCTGGCCGCCATGCCCCGCGGTCATGATCCTCGCCGCTAGATGCACGTCCTCGCCGACGTAGTTCGGCGGGTCCACGAGCGGCTCTCCCGTATGCACCCCGACACGGACTCGCACAGGCCCGTCCGCAAGCCGCGCGGTCGCCTCGCGCACCGCCGCGACCGCCGCCGGAGCAGACGCGAACGCGAAGAAGAAGGCGTCGCCCTCCTCATCGACCTCGTACCCGCCATGGTCGGCGACTGCGGCACGAACAACCCGCCGGTGCTCGCCGAGCACGTCTCGGTACGCCTCCGCCCCCAAGTCCCGCAGGAGCACGGTCGAGCCCTCGATGTCGGTGAACACGAGCGTCACCGTTCCGGTCGGCTGCTCCGGCCCGGACTCCATCCGCGAATCCCTACAGGAATCCTCGACCGTGGACAAGCCGCTCGCCGCACTCCGCCCGTCGAAACGCTCGAAGGCGTTGACCCGTCGAAACTGCCGACTGGTCCCCCAAGCGGAGATGAGACCTTCAACGGGCCGACCCGGGCGCGCATAAAGCTCCTCGGAGGCGTGGGCTAGACAAGCGATCTCTCTCGCCGGTTTCGCATCCGGTTGATCTCGGGATCGGAAAGGCGTTCTGCGTCGAACGAAAAGGCGAAACTGGCACGGGACCCGCATTGCTTAGCGTCCTGCAGGATTCGCAAGGAGCCGAGGCCTCTGATCTGACTCTATTACTTAGTGGGCGGTGAGGGGCTCGAACCCCCGACCCCCTGCTTGTAAGGCAGGTGCTCTCCCAGCTGAGCTAACCGCCCGCGCTTGAAGTTTGCACGACGCGGGAGGCGTCAGCGGATCGCGAAGGTGACCGTGACGTCTTCCTCGGTCTGGACGCTGCCCGCCTCGATCGGGGTCGAGGCCACGCCGGCGCTCGCCTTCGCGGTGGGGGCGTACGTGATCGGTGAGCTCGACGACTCGCTGACGCTGAGCACGGCGCCGAGCTTCACGTGTGCGGCGGACGCGATTGCGAGGGCGCGAGCCCGGGCATTTGCGACCGCGGCCTTGAGCGCACGCTGGGTGAGTGCCACCTGATCCGACGCGGTGAGGTTCGGGCCGCTGACGGTGTTGGCGCCGGCGCCGACCGCGGCGTCGACGATGCCGCCGGACTTGGCGATCGCCTTCGTCTTGACCGTGACCGAGTTGGTCGCGGTGAAGTTGAGGATCTTCGTGCCGGTGTCGTTCGTGTTCGGCTCGAGCGAGATCTGGGCGGTCTGGATGTCGGCCGGGGCGATCCCGAGCTTCTTCAGCGCGGCGATCACCGTCGTCATCCGCTGGGCGTTCGCGCGGAGCGCTGCGTTCGCCGTCGCCGCCGGTGACCGAGACGCCGAAGGTGAAGTCGGCCTCGTTCGGGACGGTCGTCACGACCCCCGTCCCCTCCACCGTGATCGTGCGGTTTCCCGCCGCCGTGGCGGTGGCCGTAGCCGTCGCAAGCAACGCGACGAGAGCAAGGAGGGCGAGGATTCTGAGGCGCATGTCGAAGACTGTACGCCGCCGAGGCGGGGCTGCGTCACAGGTTCGACCGGTGTTTCGGCTACGGTCATTCGGGTAACGGTGAAACATCTACCGGGTGCCGACCCGCTCTTAACATGCCCTTGACGCGGGTCGGTTACGGTGGAATCCCAGTGTTCATTCGATGTAGGAGGTCCCGCCCCGTGCCTCGGAAGCTTCGGTTTGCCTTTCTCATAGTCGTCGTCGTCCTCGCAGTTCCAGCGGCCACTGCGCACGCGGTTGCCCGGATGCCGGTGGGCTTCTTCGACGACCCGAGCTTCCGCTGGTCGCCGGACGCGGCAAAGAATCTCGCTTCCGCTCAGGCCGCGAACGGATCGATCATCCACATCCTCGTCAACTGGGCGTCGGTCGCGCCGACGCGGCCCGCGAATGCCCTCAACGGCAACGACCCGGCCTACCACCTCTCCGACATCGACGCGATGGTGCAGACCGCGCCCAAGTACGGGCTGCAGGTGCTGCTGACGATCGCGCTCACCCCGCCATGGGCCAACGGCGGCAAGACGCCGAACTACCCGCCGAAGAACATGAACGACCTGACGCAGTTCTCCCAGATGCTGGCGACGCGCTACAACGGCTCGAAGGCCGGCCGCGGCGTCGTGACACGGTTCTCGGTCTGGAACGAGCCGAACCTGCAGCTCTTCCTCGCGCCGCAGTTCAGCGGCTCGAAGATCGTCAGCCCGGGCGTCTACGCGAAGCTCTTCATGGCCGCGTACAAGGGGATCAAGGCGGGCAACAAGAGCGCGCTCGTCGCGGCCGGTGAGACGTCGAACCGCGGGCACAACCACCCGACCTCGCCGGCGATCAGCGACTCGGTCGCGCCGGCCACCTTCGCGCGGCTCGTCTCGCGAGGCCAACCCGAAGCTGCCGCTCGACGCGTGGGCGACGCATCCCGTATCCGACGGCCTACGCGCTCGGGCCGGACCAGAGGGTCGCTTATCCCGAACGTCGGGTTCTCGACGATGGATCAGGTTCGGCGCCGACCTCGCGAAGTGGTTCCACAAGCCGGTACCGATCTGGGTGACCGAGTACGGCGAGCAGACGGCTCCAGCTCCGTGCTCCCTCGGGCCCGTCAGCTACGCGAAGCAGGCCGCACATGCGAAGACAGGCGCTCCAGCTCGCGGCGAGTCCAGCCCGTATGTGCAGATGTTCATCTGGTTCATCCTTCGCGACAGCAACGCGCAGACATGGTTCAGCGGTCTGCATGACGACGAGCGGCAAGAAGAAGCCGTCGTACAACACGTTCAAGTCGACCGCCGCCGGGATCGTCGGGCAGTCGCAGGTCGTCAAGCCGAACAAGGCCTTTTCGGTCAAGGTGGCATTGCCGATCCTCGCCAACTTCAACTCGGCCGGCAGCAAGGTCGGCATGACCTACCTGGTCGCGCTCGGTAAGACGAAGGAGTACATCGCCCAGCCGCTGCTACCGCTCGCCAGGGACGGTACGGTCACGATAAAGGTGCCGTTCAAGCCGGCCGCGGGCAAGTCGTACACGATGACCGTCAATGCGAACGACAAGGGCGGCCACAAGGAGACCGTGGTCATAGCGCTCCTGCCGTCGTCCTAGATATGCAGTTGCAGGGGCGGCTCGCCGACACGACGGCGATCGTGACGGGGGCCTCGAGCGGCATCGGGGCGGCGACCGCGCGGATGCTCGCGGCCGAAGGCGCGCGTGTGATCGGTGGCGCTCGGCGCGTCGAGCGGCTCGAGACCGACGTCGCGCTCGCGCTCGACGTCACCGACCCGGAGAGCTGCGAGCGGTTCGTCGACGCCGCCGGGCCGGTCGACATCCTCGTCAACGCCGCCGGGCTCGCGCTCGGGCGGGTACCGGTCGACGAGTCGACCGAGGAGGACGAGAAGACCGTGCTCGAGACGAACGTCAACGGGCTGATCCGGATGACGAGGCTCGTCCTGCAGCGGTCGCTTCGCGAGCCGGGGCACATCGTCAACATCGGCTCGATCGCGGGCCACTGGGCCTACCCCAACGGTGCGAGCTACATCGCCGCCAAGTTCGCCGTCCGCGGCTTCACCCGCGCGCTGCGCGAGGATCTGCTCGGACGCGACATCCGCGTCACGACCGTCGACTCCGGGCTCGTCGAGACGGAGTTCTCGCTCGTCCGCTTCAAGGGCGACGCCGAGAAGGCCGCCGCGGTCTACGAGGGGACGAGGCCGCTCTCGGCCGACGACGTCGCCGACTGCATCCTGTTCGCAGTCACGCGGCCGGCGCACGTGGTGGTCGACGAGCTCGTCCTGATGTCGATCGACCAGTCGAGCGGCGCCCGGATCCACCGGCGCACCGACACCTAGTCGGCCGTGCAGCTCGCCGCGCTTCACCCAGTAGCGGCGAAGCCCCTGCCAGCTCTGGTCGAACGGGCCGGCCAGCTCGTAGACGTCGAGATCGCCACCGACCTCCGCCTGCGCAGCGGTGCGGAACTGCTCACTGTCGAGCCCGCTGCGAACGAGCTCGGCCCAGCGGTCGAGCTCGGCGCTCAGTCGCTCGAGGTGGTCGCCGACATCGGTGGCGATGCCGAAGTGGATCAGCGCGAGGGCTTGCGGCTCGCGGCGGGCGATCTCGGCGATCGACGCATGCCAGGCCTCGAGGTCGATGTCGGGCGGCGGCGCCGCGGGAAAGACGTACTCGGACGGGAGGATGCGAACGCCGCAGACGTCGCCGGCCAGCAGCATCCCGTCGCGCAGGTAGCTGACGTGGTGCGAGGCATGTCCGGGCGTCGGGAAGGCGTCCCAACCGACGACGTCTCCTTTCGCGATCGAGATGTTCGCCTCCGGGATCGGCACGAGCTCGCCCCAGAGCGTGTCGAACCGCTCGCCGTAAAGCCGCCGTGCCGAGGCCTCGAGGCGCGCCGGGTCGACCAGGTGCGGCGCGCCCACCTCGGAGACCCAGACACGGATCCCCGGATGCTCCCGCACGATCGACCCCGCCGCGCCCGCATGGTCGAAGTGGATGTGGGAGAGCAGCAGGTGCCGGATGTCGGTCAGCTCGAGGCCCTGATCGGCCAGGCCCTGCTTCAGGCGGGGGAGGGTCGTCGCGGCGCCGCAGTCGTAGAGCGCGGGCCCATCGGTCGTCTCGACCACGTAGGCCCCGATCGCATGCGGCAGCCCGAGAAACTCCAGGTCGATCGGTTCGAGCACCGGGGCGCTCAGACGCGGGCGGGCTGCCGGACGAGCGCGGTCTCGAGGTCGGCGATCAGGTCGCCGACCGCCTCGATCCCGACCGAGAGCCGGACCAGGTTCCGCGGGCTCGCGAACGGCGCGTCCGCTGTCGAGGCGTGCGTCATTCGGGCCGGGTGCTCGATCAGGCTCTCGACGCCGCCGAGCGACTCCGCGAGCAGGAACAGCTTCGTCCGCGCCACGAGCGCGACGGCCTCCGCTTCGGACTCGACCTGGAACGACACCATGCCGCCGAAGTCACGCATCTGCTTGCGCGCCACGTCGTGGCCGGGGTGGTTGGGAAGGCCGGGGTAGAGCACGCGCTCGACAGCGGGATGCTCGTCGAGGAAGCCGGCGATCGCGCGGGCGTTCTCGGAGTGCTGGCGCATCCGGAGCGCGAGCGTCTTCATCCCGCGCAGCACGAGCCAGCAGTCGAACGGCCCGGGTACGGCGCCGAGTGACTTCTGCAGGAAGCGCAGGCGGTCGGCGAGGCCGTCGTCGTTCGTGGCGACGAAGCCGCCGATCACGTCGGAGTGCCCGCCCAGGTACTTCGTGGTCGAGTGGACGACAAGGTCAGCACCGAGCGCGAGCGGCTGCTGGAGGTACGGGGAGGCGAAGGTGTTGTCGACCACGAGCAGCGCGCCGACGGCATGTGCGGCGTCGGCGGCGCGGCGGATGTCGACGATGTTCAGCAGGGGGTTCGAAGGCGTCTCGACCCAGACGATCTTCACGTCGTCGCCGAGGTGCGCCGCGAGGTTCTCGTCGAACTCGCTCGGCGGGGACGTACGTGAAGCGATAGCCCTTCGGCTCGTAGACCTGCGAGGTCATCCGGTAGACGCCGCCGTAGACATCGGCGATCAGAACGACTCGCTCACCGGGATCGACGAGGTGCATCAGGGTCGTCGTGGCGCCGAGACCCGACGAGAACGCGACGCCGTGCTTGGCCTCCTCGAGGCTCGCGAGCGCCGTCTCGAGTGCCGTGCGGGTCGGGTTCCCGACGCGTGAGTAGTCGTAGCCCTTGTTGACGCCGACCGCTTCCTGCACGTAGGTGGAGGTCTGGTAGATCGGCGTGATCGCCGCGCCGGTGGCCGGATCGGGCTCCTGGCCGTCGTGGATCGCGCGGGTCTCGAACTCCATGGCCGAAGCGTACCCCCGGGTCAGAGCTCGGAGATGAGCCCGCGGATCATCCGGTTGAGGCGGCCCTTCTGCTCGATCCACGGGAAGTGGCCGCAGTTCGGCATCCGACCTACTCTGGCGCCCTTGATCAGCTTGGCCGTGTCGACCGCGGCCCGCAACGGCAACGGATCCTGCACGCCGTGGGCGAAGAGCGCCGGCATCCGGACCCGGCGCAGCTTCTTGGGGAGGTCCCCGGCCTCGGAGTGCTCCTTGATCGAGCGGAACGTCTCGGTGGCGCATTCGGCGCCGATGTGCTTGACGGAGAACGGCGGTGCCGAGGCTGGATCGGCGAAGTAGTAAGGCCAGATGATGCTCAGCGACTCGAGCAGCTCTTCCTCGGTCGCCTCGCCCTCCTCGCTGCGCGCGTCGATGTCCTTGACGAGGTCGCGCTGCTCGTCCGAGAGGTCGCGCAGCAGGTTCTCCTCGAACTCCGGAAGCACGTCGAGGGAGGCGCCGAGCGTGCCGATGCAGACGATCCCGTGGAAGCGCTCCGGGTAGTTCGCGACGAGGTGAAGCGCGAGGTGCCCGCCCCACGAGTGGCCGATCGCCCACGCCTTGTCGAGCTCGAACGCGTCGAGCACGGCGAGCGCGTCGGCCATGTGCGACTCGATCGTGTACGGCCCGCCGACTGTCGAGGGCAGCGTGCCGCGCTGCGTGTAGCGGATCGGCGTGAAGATGTCGAAGAGCTCGGCCGCGCAGCCCTCGGTCATGTCGGGGAGGCCCGGCCCTCCGTGTAGGAGCAGGGCGGGGGCGCCCTTCCCGCTGTAGTGGCCGTGGAGCGTTCCGTCGCCGATCTCGAGCTCGAAAGGTGTCTGGTCCACGGCCGCTGACTCTACGCGGAGCGCTCGATCGCGGACAGGCCGAGTGCGGCCGCCAGGCGGGTCGCCGCCTTCTCCAGCGGATCGTCGAGCGATCGCCGGATTCCGGGCTCACGGGTGAACTTCTTGATCTGCAGCACGCGTTCCGCGCGATCGGCCTTGAGGTCGGCGCGGCCGGCGAAGCGGTCGCCGATCAGCAGCGGCAGGACGTAGTAGCCGTAGGCTCGCTCGTGCTCGCGCTTGTAGACCTCGATCAGGTGGTCGAACCCGAAGAGGCGGCGAACGAACGGCCGGTCCCACATCAGGTTGTCGAACGGGCAGAGGAGCACCGGCGCCGCGGGCGCGCCGTCGAGCTCCGCACCGGCCGGGACGAGCACCGGCGGCCCGCCGTCGTCGACCTCGACGCGCTCGAGCAGTCCCGTTTCGACGAGCGCGTCGGCGTGCGGGCGTACGGCCTTCGCTCCGCCGTCGAAGCGGCAGTGCTCGGCGATGCCGGCCTCGGTCAGGGCGCCGCGGCCCTGGACGGCGCGGAGCGCGTAGCCGCGCCGGAACTCGTCCGCGGTCGGCGTCTCCGCATCGAGCAGCTGCTTGGGGATGACGCGCTCGGGCAGGTCGTACACGCGCTGGAATCCCTGGCGCGAGGCGATTGCGACCTCGCCGGCTGCAAAGAGATGCTCGAGCGCGCGCTTGGCAGGCTTCCAGCCCCACATCGCCTCGCTCCGACCCTCGAAGGCGCGAACGGGCAGCGCGCCTTCGGCACGGAGCCGCGCGAGGACGTCGCGCTCGACCGCGCGGCCCTCCTGGGTGCGTTCCCGTCCCCACCAGTGCCGCTGGCTGAGATCGGCCATCCGCCGCTTGAAGAGGGGGTAGTCCTCGATCGGCAGGAGGCATGCCTCGTGAGCCCAGTACTCGAAGATGCGCCCGGCGCCGAGGAGCTTCGAGACGGCCTTCTCGTCGAAGCCGCCGATCCGTGTCGAGAGCGTGATCCGATGGGCGCGGTCGACGGTCGAGATCGAGTCGAGCTGCACCGCGCCGAGCCGCCCGATCTCCGCCGCCACATCGTTCGTTGTCGCGCGGCGGGTGCGTGAGGCGTAGTGCTGGTGGGCGACGACGTACCGCCTGAGCGCGGCCAGCGGAACCGTCCTCACCCGTCGGACGCTAGTCGACGAGGGCGACCACGGGCTGCCTTGTCGTTCGGCCGCAATCCGTTGCACTCTCGTGACGGTGACTGTCCCTGGACAGGCCCCGGGGGACATGGCCCCGAAGGTACGCTCGCCTCGGTTGTCTGAGTAGGATCCGAGCGGATGCCGGGCACGCGCGCGATCGTGTTCCTGACCGACTTCGGGCTGGACAGCGAATGGGTCGGGATCTGCCATGCCGTGATCAGCAGGGTCGCGCCCGAGGCCCGCGTGATCGACCTCTCGCACTTCGTCGAGCCGCTCGGAGTCGAGGCCGGTGCGCGTCTGCTCTCCGACTCGATGCGGTACCTGCCCGATGACGCGATCGTGCTCGCTGTCGTCGACCCGAACGTGGGTGCCGACCGCGATATCGCGGTCGAGTCGAAGGACGGCCGGCTCCTCGTCGGGCCAGACAACGGCCTGCTCTCCTCGGCCTGGACGGCCGGTGGTGGAGTCGCCCGCGCGGTCGAGATCACCTCGCCGGATGTGATCGTCCAGCCGGTCGCGCCGTCGTTCCACGCCCGAGACATCCTGTCGCCCGCGGCTGCGCACCTGGCAGCCGGGATGCCACTCGAGGCCCTGGGCGCCGCGATCGAGACGACCTCGCTCGCGAGCCTCGACATCAGGAAGCCCCAGGTCGAGCCGGGGAAGATCCGCTGCGAGGTGATCGACGCGAACCGCTTCGGCAACGTCCAGCTCAACGTCCGCGAGTCCGACCTCGCGCTCGGCGGTCTCCACGATTCCCCGCGGCTCTCGGTCGAGAGCCTCGCCGGCTGGGTCGAGGTCCGCCGCGCCGAGACCTACGCCGACTTCGACCGCGGCGAGTACGGCGTGATCTTCGATCCGAGAGGTTGGCTCACGATCATCCGCGGCAACCCCGGCAACGCGCTACAGGATCTCCATCTCTCGATCGGCGACATGCTCTGGATCACCGAGACGGCTGCTGCAACTCCGGAGAGCGCTCAGACGTAAGGCGTACCTTGGGCAATGCCTTGCGAGACAAGGCTCCTGTCGGTACCATGCGGTGCATGGCAGTTGGCTCCCAGCGACGAACCGAACTGCTCCGGGGTGTGCTCGATCTTTGCCTGCTGGCGGTGATCGACGACGGGCCGGCATATGGCTACGAGATGACCAAGCGGCTTCGCGATCGCGGCCTCGCGATCGTCGGAGAGGGCTCCATCTATCCGCTGCTGGGACGTCTGGAACGGGACGGCCTGGTTGAGACCTATCGCGCCGCGAGTAACGGAGGGCCGCCGCGGAAGTACTACCGCCCCTCGAGCGCCGGGAGGCTGGCGCTTGCGCTGGGGGTGTCCGAATGGCGAGCTTCCCGCGATGCCGTCGATGCGGTGCTCGCTCCCGTCAAGATCGAGGTGGCCTAAATGAGCGATTTCGTCGAGCAGTGCCGCAACGAGTGGAAGCGCCTCGGAGTCCCTGATCCGCTCGCCGAGGAGATGGCCGCAGACCTGGCCTCCGACCTCAGCGAAGCCGAGGCCGAAGGCGTCTCTACCGAGGAGCTCCTCGGAAGCAGCGCCTTTGATCCTCGTTCTTTCGCTGCCTCCTGGGCATCCGAGCGCGGGATCGTCCCCGGGCCACCCAGCAGAGCGACCCGACGCAGACCGCTCGTCCTCGTAGCTTTCACCGCGCTTGCAGCGATCGCACTGATCGGTTCGGCGCTGCTACTCCTGACCGGGGAGCCGAAGGTCTCGCTCGTCAAGTCGCAGACAGCAGCACCTCGCCTTATCGCGCCACCAGGTGCGATCCACACCCGATCAGTCGTCCTGAGCGCAAGCGCGGCCGCCCCGGTCGAGTGGATGCTGCTGCTCCTCGCCATTGTCGCGCTCGGTTTCGCTGCCTGGCTTTGGTCGAACTGGAGCCGCTCCCGGCAGCCACCCGGCGTTCCCGCCTAGCCGGCGCCTCTCGTGCATCCTCCGTGCACCCGGAGGGAATATCGGTCGACTTGACCGCGTTTGGGGCTGGTGTGGCGGAAGTAACTGAGCTGCGGGTTGCTCTCACGGTGCCGGACTTCGATCGTGCCCTCGCGTTCTACCGTGATGCCCTCGGGCTCGAGCAACTTGCCGACTGGAGCTCGGAAAGCGGCCGGGTTGTCCTTCTCGATGCGGGTCGGGCAACGCTGGAGCTTCTCGATGAGGCGCAGGCGGAGACCGTCGACAGGATCGAGGCCGGTGGTCGTGTGTCCGGAGCGGTTCGACTGGCGCTCGAAGTGACCGACAGCGAGTCGACCGCTCGCCGGCTCGTTACGGCAGGGGCCGAGGAGGTGGCGCCGCCGGTGACCACGCCCTGGGGCGATCGCAACGCACGGGTCCAAGCTCCCGACGGAATGCAGCTGACGCTGTTCGCCAACCCGAGCACGAAGTAGCGAGGCGTCGTTCCCGGCCGCTTCTCCAACTGGATGTCCGCGGGAATGGAGATCACGGGATAGCCTCGCGCCATGCGCGAGTGGGCCGCCGAAGTCACGGTTGACGAGGCGCTCGCACGACGGTTGATCGGGGCGCAGTTCCCCGATCTCGAGCTGCGCTCGATCCACCCGCTCGGGCAGGGCTGGGACATGACCGTCTGGCAGGTCGACGAGCACTGGGTGTTCCGGTTCCCGCGCCGTGAGATGGTGATTCCGGGGCTGCTCAACGAGATCGCCCTGTTACCTCGGATCGCGCGCCTCTTGCCGCTGCCGATCCCGATCCCGACGTATCTCGGGGAGCCGTCTCCCGATTACCGTTGGCCGTTCTACGGTGCGCCTTTCCTTCCCGGCCGCGAGCTCGCCGAGGCCGCACTGGACGAGGATGGGCGCGCCAGGCTCGCCCGCCCGCTGGGCGAGTTCCTCCGGACGCTTCACGGCACCAGGCTCGACGCCGATCTGCCCGTCGATCCAGTGAGACGGGCGGACATGAATCTGCGAGTGCCGAAGACGCGCGAGCGGCTGGCCGAGCTGGAGCAGCTCGGGCTCTGGCAGACGCCGCGAGAGGCGCACGCGGTGATCGACGCGGCCGCCGAGCTAGGCCCGCCGGAGCCGACGGCGCTGGTCCACGGCGACCTCCACCTCCGGCACCTGCTCGTCGACCACGGCGGACGGGCGGCGGCCGTGATCGACTGGATCGACCTCAGCTACAACCGCCCCGGCGTCGACCTCGTCCTCTACTGGAGCGTCCTGCCGCCGGCCGGTCGAGCGGCGTTTCGCGAGGCCTATGGGACGATCGCCGACGACGAGCTCCTCCTGGCCCGTATCCTCGCGCTCTTCCTCTGCGGCACCCTGGCCGTCTACGGGCACCACGAGGGGCTGCCCGGGCTGAAACGAGAGGCGCTCGCCGGGCTTGACCGCACGACGCGATCGGGCTGATCCCGGCGCCGCAGACGGCGCGTTGCCTACGTCAGTCCGCTACGCGCGGCCGCGAACGATCTGCGAGTCCGTGAAGACGTCGAGCTCGTCGCGGCTCTCGGAGGAGAACTCGGTGATGACGGCGCCGTCCGCTCCGGCCTTGAACCAGTGGAGCGTATTCGGAGGGATTGTGAGCTGGCCTCCGGGCTCGAGTGAGACGCGAGCGCCGTCGACGAGCAGGTCGACCTGCCCGAGCCGGCACCGAAACGTCTCCTGCTTCCCGGGTGTCCCGTCGAACGGCGGATGGCGGTGCTCGGGGCACATCTGCCCCGGAAACAGCACGAGCTCCTTGGCGCAGTAGCGGTCGGTGTTGACGTACACGAGGATCTGAAGGCCGATCTCCCGCAAGCGGCCGAGGCCGAAATCCGCCACCTCGATCGTCCTCGCCTCCTCATCGGTGACGACAACTCCCGCTGCGCGGAGCTGCTCCACCGCGTATGCCTGCGCCTCGACGCTCCTCTTCCCGGCTGATCATCTCGGCTCTGCCTCTGAGGCGCTATCGCGCCTGTGCGAGGTACTCCAGCAGGTCGGAGCGCGTGACCACCCCTGCCGGGCGGCCCTCGTGCGCCACGAGCACGGCGTTCGTCCCGGCGGTCAGCGCCGAGACGATCTCGTTCATCGAAGCCGACGAGTCGATCGTCGCGAGCGGCGGCTGCATCGCGTTCGCGACGTCCTCGTGCAGCGCGTCCGGGTCGCGAAAGACGCGCTCGAGGAGGTCGCGGTCCTGCAGCGACCCGATCACGTCCGCGAGCGAGGCGTCATCGCCGTTGCGGACGACCGGGAGTTGCGAGATCGAGTAGCGCTGCATGACGGCGATCGCCTCACCGACCTTCTGGTGCGCCGAGATCGTCACGAGGGCCGGTGTCGGAGCAGCCTCGGCGCCCTTGGCGCGGAGAAGCTCCGCGACGGTCGGGGCCGGCGCGCTTCGCTCGAGGAAGCCGTGCTCGAGCATCCACTTGTCGTCGACGAACTTCGAGAGGTACGAGCGGCCCGAGTCGGGAAGCATCGCGAGCACCTTCGCGTCGGGGCCGAGCCGTGAGGCGACCTGCAGAGCGGCGAAGACGGTGGTGCCGGACGAGCCGCCGGCCAGCAGGCCCTCCTCGCGGGCGAGGCGGCGGGCGGTGAGGAACGAGTCGCGGTCGGACACCCGCACCCACTCGTCGACGACCGCGGGATCCATCGTCTCCGGCCAGGTGTCCTTGCCGATCCCCTCGACGAAATAGGGGTGGAGGTCGCTCGGGCCGGTCGAGGTGTAGACGGAGCCCTCGGGGTCGGCGCCGACGATCAGCGTCTTCGACCCGCGCTCCTTGAAGTAGCGCCCGACGCCGCTGATCGTGCCACCTGTGCCGACGGAGATCACGAGCGCGTCGATCTCGCCGCCGGTCTGCTCCCAGATCTCCGGCCCCGTCACCTCGTAGTGCGTCTCGGGGTTGGCCATGTTCGAGTACTGGTCGGGCTTGAAGCCGCCCGGGATCTCTTCCGCCAGCCGCGAGGAGACCGAGTAGTACGACTCCGGCGAATCGTGCTCGACCGCGGTCGGTGTGATCACGACCTCGGCGCCGTAGGCGCGGAGAATCGCGATCTTCTCCTGGCTCATCTTGTCCGGCATCACGAAGATGCAGCGGTATCCCTTGCTGGCCGCCGCGATCGCGAGCCCGACGCCCGTGTTGCCCGAGGTCGGCTCGACGATCGTCCCGCCCGGCTTCAGCAGGCCGTCGCGCTCGGCCGCCTCGATCATCGCGAGCCCGATGCGGTCCTTGACCGACCCGCCCGGGTTCACGAACTCGAGCTTCGCCAGGATCGTCCCCGGCACGTCACGTGAGATCCGGTCGAGCCGGACGATCGGGGTCGACCCGACGAGGTCGAGCACGGTCGGGTACTCGCGGGCCATCGGGCGAAGGCTATCCGGCCGGGAAGCTCGCTACGCGGCGACGAGCGGGGTTTCGCCGACGACGCCGAGCTCGTCGCGCCGGATCAGCGCCAGAGTCGCGACGATCGCGGCGAGCGCGCACCCGAACATCGTCCAGAACGCCCACTGCGAGGCGCTCGTGTACGCCTGCGGGAAAGGAGTTCCGGACGCGGTCAGGTGGTTGAAGTGGCTGATCGTGATCGATGACGCCACCGCGACGCCGATCGCCCCGCCGACCTGCTGGGTCGTGTTCAGGAGCCCTGATGCAAGCCCTGCCTCCCGCGGCTCGACACCGGCGAGAGCGGCGATCGAGACCGGGATGAACGTGAACGGAAGCGCGAAGCCGACGAGCAGGTAGCCGGGGAACAGATCGGCGAAGAACGAGCCGCTCGTCGGGATCTGCGTGTACCAGAGCATCCCGAGCGCGAAGGCGACGAAGCCCGTCACGAGCACGGGCTTGACGCCGATCTTCGTCACGAGCCACTGCGCGAGCCCCGCGAACAGGACGGCGCTTCCCGCGGTCGCGACGAACGTCACGCCCGTCTTCACGGCCGAGTAGTGCAGCACCTGCTGCACGTACAGCGTCAGGATGAAGAAGTTCGAGAACGTGACCGCGCCGAGGAGGGCCGAGCACACGTTCGCGCCGGTGACCGTCCGGATCCGGAAGATCGAGAACGGCATCAGCGGGTCCTTCGACCTCGACTCGATCACGAGGAACGCGACGAGCAGGACAGCGGCAAGGGCGAGACGGATGATCGTCCAGCTCGACTCCCAGCCGTGGTTCGGTGCGTTCGCGACCGCGTAGACGAGCAGCGCGATGCCCGCGGTGACCGTGATCGCTCCCGGAAGATCGAACGAGTTCGTCGTCTCGCCGCGGCTCTCGCGAACGTACCGCGGGGCGAGCACGAAGGCGATGATCCCGACCGGGACGTTGACGTAGAAGATCCACTCCCAGCCGAGGTAGGTGGTGAGGAGGCCGCCGGCGAGCACGCCGACCGCGGCGCCCGAGCCGCCCATCGCGCCCCAGATGCCGAGCGCCTTGTTCCGCTCCGCGCCCTCGGGGAACGTGGTCGAGATGATCGAGAGCGCAGCCGGTGTGATGATCGCGGCGCCGAAGCCCTGAACCGCGCGGGCGCAGATCAGCACCGCTTCCGACCAGGCCAGGCCGCAGAAGAACGACGCGACGGTGAACACGACGACGCCGACGAGGAACACGCGGCGACGGCCGAGCAGGTCGGCCGCGCGGCCGCCGAGGAGCAGGAAGCCGCCGAAGGTGATCGCGTAGGCGGTGACGACCCACTGCAGGTTGTCGCGCGAGAAGTGGAGCGCGGTGCCGATCGTCGGCAGGGCGACGTTGACGATCGAGACGTCGAGAACGGTCATGAAGAACGCGGCGCAGACGACCGAGAGCGCCTTCCAGCGAAGCGGGTCGAGCTCCGAGACCGATGTTGCTTCCGTTGCCACGCTTGCGTTCACGAACGCCTCTCCTTTGCGCCGGATTCACGCGCCGTATCTGTCAGGCCGCCGGTCAATGCCTGAAGTGCCGCCGACCGGTGAGAACCATAGCCGCGCCCGCCTTTGCAACCGCCGCGACGACCTCGTCGTCACGCTTCGAGCCGCCCGGCTGGACGAGAACGGCGACCCCGGCGTCGAGTGCGAGCTCCGGCCCGTCGGCGAACGGGAAGAACGCGTCGCCGGCGAGCACGCAGCCGGCGGGATCGTGACCGAGCTCCTGGGCCTTCTCGATCGCGATCCGCACCGAGTCGACGCGGCTCATCTGGCCGGCGCCGATCCCGATCGTCTGGCCGTTCTTGGCGAGGACGATCGCGTTCGAGCTGACGTGCTTGCAGACCCGCCAGGCGAAGAGAATGTCGTCCCAGAGCGCGTCGTCGACCGTGCCGGTGACGACCTCCATGCCGTCGCGGCTCTCCTTGGCGGAGTCGCGCTCCTGGACGAGCAGGCCGCCGACGACCCGCTTGTAGTCGCGCTCGTGCGGGGTGTCGACCCGCCGCTCGCGGTCGCGGAGGATCCGTAGCGCCGGCTTGGCCTGAAGCGCGGCGAGCGCGTCGTCGTCGTACTCCGGCGCCTGGATGACCTCGACGAAGTGCTCGGCGATCGCTTTCCCGAGCTCGGCTTCGACCGGCCGGTTCAACATCATCACGCAGCCGAACGCCGAGACCGGGTCCGCCGCGAGTGCGCGTGCGAAGGCGTGGTCGATCGTCTCCGCGACCGCGACGCCGCACGGGTTGGCGTGCTTCACGATCACCGCGGCGGGCTCGTCGAACTCGCGCAGGATCCGCCGCGCGCCTTCGAGATCGGCGAGGTTGTTGTACGAGAGCTCGCGGCCGCCGAGCTGGTTCACGCGCGAGAGCAGGTGCTTGCGCGAGCCGATCTCCTCGTAGTACGCCGCGGTCTGGTGCGGGTTCTCGCCGTACGCGAGGTCGGTGAGCTTGCGGAAGGTCAGGGTCAGCTGGTCGGGGAAGTACAGGTCCTCGGCGAACCAGCGTGCGATCGCCGCGTCGTAGGCGGCGGTGACCGCGAAGGCCTCGGCTGCGAGCGCCCGGCGCGTCTCGGGCGAGAGCGGCCCCTCGCGGAGCTCGGCGACCACGGGGTCGTACTGCGCGGGCCGGCAGACCGGCGCCACGTGGGCGAAGTTCTTCGCGGCGCCGCGAAGCATCGAGGGCCCGCCGACGTCGATCATCTCGATGATGTCCGCCTCGTCGACGTCGATCCGGCCGGTGAGCGAGGTGAACGGATAGAGGTTGACGCAGACGAGGTCGAACGGCTCGATCCCGTGCTCTGCGAGCGTCGCGCGGTCCTCCTCGAGCTCGAGGCGGGCGAGGATCCCCGCGTGGATCGCGGGATGGAGCGTCTTGACGCGGCCGCCGAGCATCTCGGGCGCCTTCGTCACATCCTCCACCCGGGTCACCTTCGAGGCCCTGCTCCTCGAGGAAGGAGGCGGTGCCGCCTGAGGAGACGAGCTCGAAACCGAGGTCGGCGAGGTCGCGCGCGAACGTGTCGATGCCCGCCTTGTCGTAGACGGAGATCAGCGCCCTCATCGCGCCGCGCCTTCCAGCATGCCCGCGACGATCTCCGGCAGCAGCCGGTGCTCTACGGCGTGAATCCGCTCCTCGAGCGTCTCGCGCGGCTCGACCGGCACAGCCTCCTGCCGGAGGACTCGACCGGTGTCGAGCCCCTCGTCGACGAGATGGATCGTCACTCCGGTCGTCTCGACGCCCGCCGCGAGCGCGTCGTCGATCGGGTGTGCGCCGGGAAACGCCGGGAGCAGCGAGGGGTGGACGTTGACGATGCGGTCGGGGAACCGCGCGAGAAACGGGGGCGTGAGCAGATGCATGTAGCCGGCGAGCACGACCGATTCGACGCCGTGCTCCTCGAGCCAGGTTGCCATCACGAGATCGCGCTCCTCGCGGTTGACGTGGCAGTCGAGCGCAAAGGTGGCTGTCGGTATCCCCGCGGTGCGTGCACGAATGAGAGCGTAGGCGTCTTTGCGGTTGGAGGCGACGGCAGCGATCGGTAGGCCCGCGTCGATCAGGGCCTGCAGGTTCGAGCCGTTCCCCGAGACGAGGACGCCGATCACGCGATCCGCCCGATCACGAGCTCGCCGGGCGCCGGCTCCGGCCACGACGGCGCACCAGCCGATCCCGAGGTTGAAGACCCGCCGCAGCTCGTCCTCGGCGACGTGGCGGGCGAGCCAGCCGAACACCGGCGGCCGCGGCCAGGAGCCCCACTCGATCTCGGCGTGCGTGCCCTCGGGAAGAACGCGGCTCAGGTTGCCGAGGATCCCGCCGCCGGTGATGTGGGCGAACGCTTTCGCGCGGCCGCGCAGAGCGCGGGCCTCGTCGAGGTAGAGCCGGGTCGGGGCGAGCAGGTCGGCCCCCGCGTAGTCCTCGGTCTCGAGCACCCGCCTGCACGAGCGTGAACCCGTTCGCGTGGACGCCGGCCGACGCGAAGCCGATCACCGAGTCGCCGGCAACGACGTCGCGCCCGTCGACGAGCTCGTCGCGATCGACGATGCCGACGCAGGTGCCGGCGAAGTCGAGCTCGCCGTCGCGGTAGATCCCGGGGAGCTCCGCCGTCTCCCCGCCGACGAGGGCGACGCCCGCTGCGCGGCAGACCTCGGCGGCTCCTTCGACGAGCTCCGCGACCTGGTCGAGGTCGATCGCCGCCGCCGCGACGTAGTCGAGCAGCATCAGCGGCGTGGCGCCGGTGGTCAGCACGTCGTTGATGCAGTGCGCGGCGAGATCGCGGCCACAGTCGGTGAGCTGTCCGCGCTGCCGCGCGAGCATCAGCTTCGTCCCGACCCCGTCGGTCGAGGCGGCGAGCAGGCGCCGGTCGTCGAGCGGCTGGAGCCCCGCGAACGCCCCGAATCCGGTCGCTCCGGTCGACTCGACGGCGGCACGCAGCCGGGCGACGACGCTGTCCGCTACGGCGAGCGAAACCCCCGCCTCGGCGTAGCTCTGCTCTCTCGCGGCCACCGTTACTGAGTCTACGGCCAGCGGCCCCCGGGCACCTCACCCACGCGGTGACCTCAACGCAGTCACCTCAACGCAGTCACCTCAACCTCGTAGTCGGCCGCGGCAGGAACACTTCCAGGCGTGATCGCCTCCGCCGCGACGACGTGGAACCTCGAGCCGCTGCAGCTCGCGCCGACCCTCGTCGTCGGGCTGCTCTACTACCGCCGCTCACGCACGCTTGCCCGCCGCGGGACGCCCGTTCCCGGTTGGAGGCAGTTCCTCTTCTGGCTCGGGAATGCGCTCGTGATCGTGGCGCTCAACTCGCCGATCGACGCCCTGGGCGAGCAGGACTTCTTCTTCGTGCACATGGGCCAGCACGTGATCCTCGGCGACCTGGCACCGCTCTGCTTCGTCGCCGGGCTCACCGGCCCGATCCTGCGGCCGGTCCTGGCGATCAGGACCGTCGACAGGCTGAGGTTCCTCACGCATCCCCTCGTCGCGTTGCCGGTCTGGGCGGTCAACCTCTACATCTGGCACATCCCGTTCATGTACCAGGCGGCGCTCCGGCACACGCCGATCCACGCGCTCGAGCACTTCCTCTTCTTCACCTGCGGCGCGCTGATGTGGTCGCCGGTCGTCGAGACGCTGCCCGCGCCCGCCTGGTTCGGCACCGGCTGGAAGCTCGGCTACATCGTCGCCGTTCGCTTCATCGAGACGATCCTGGCGAACGTCTTCATGTGGTCGTCCACGGTGTTCTATCCCTGGTACGACCACGGTCACGCGATGTGGGGGATCACCGCCGTCCACGACCAGAACCTCGCCGGGATCGTGATGATGGCCGAGGGCAGCCTCGTGACCCTCGGGGCGCTCGCGTGGCTCTTCCTGCGGCTCGCCGAGGAAGGCGAGCTCAAGCAGAAGCTGATCGAGGAGGGCTACGACCCGGTGCAGGTCGCCCGCGCCGTCCGCTACGGGCGCGCGAAGGCGTTCAGCGAAGGCGGGGCCGGCGCGGCCTGAGAGTCGGCGTGACGGCTCGCTGCGACGGAACCGGTTTCGGGCGGGCGGTGTAGGAAGGCGGTGGAGGGCCGTCCACACGAGGAGCGCGAGCTCGTGCGGCGCGCGAAGCACGGCGACGAGCGCGCGCTCGAAGAGCTCGTCCGAGCCCACGAGGAGGCTGCGTTCAGACTCGCCTACGTCATCACCGGAAACGCCGCCGAGGCCGAGGAGGCCGCCCAGCAGGGCTTCATCAAAGCGTGGCGCGCGTTCGGGAGATTTCGCTCGTCGCGGCCGTTCCGGCCCTGGCTCCTGCGGATCGTCGCCAACGAGGCGCGCAACCGCAGGCGCTCGTCGGGGCGGCGCGCCGCGCTCGCAGTGCGGGCCGCGGCCGGCCAGGTCTCGGGGGACGCGGCCCCGTCCCCCGAGGACATCGCAGTCGCCGCAGACGAGAGCCGGAGGCTGATCGCCGCCCTCGACTCCCTTCCCGAGCCCGCGCGCGAGGTGCTCGCTTGCCGCTACCTGCTCGGGCTCTCGGAGGCGGAGACCGCGGCCGCGCTCGGGGTGCGCCCCGGCACGGTCAAGTCGCGCACGGCCCGTGCGCTCGAGCAACTGCGAGGCAGCTATGAGTGAGCTCGAGCGCCTGCTCGTGGACACCGCGCCGGAGATCGACTGGCCGGTGACGCCGCGGCTCGTGCTGCCTGCCGCGGAGCCGCAGCGATGGCGCCGGGCCGCGATCGTCGTCGCCCTCGCGGCCCTGCTCGCGATCGCGGTCGCCTTCGCGGTGCCCGGCGCGCGCAGCGCGATCCTGCGCGCGTTCCATCTCGAGGGCGCGACGGTGGTACGGGTCGGCGTCTTGCCGCCCGCCGAGGAGCGCCCGCTCGCGGCCTTGATCGGCGAGCCGGTGAGCGCGGCCCAGGCCCAGCAGTTGCTCGGCGTGCCGGTCGTGCTGCCGCCGCTCGAGAAGCGGCCCCAGCTCTACGCCGAGTCCGGCGTCGTCTCCGCGCTTCTCGACCTGAACGAGCCGGTGCTGCTCTCCGAGCTCCAGACGGGCGGAGGGGACGAGATCCTGCAGAAGTTCGCCGGCGAATCGACCGGCATCTCCCACGTGCGGGTCGGCCACGCGCCGGGACTGTGGATCTCGGGGGCAGAGCACGTCTACCTCGCTCCGTCGGTACCGCCGCGGCTCGCCGGGAACGTGCTCCTGTGGGTGAACGACGGGATCGTCTACCGGCTCGAGGGCCGGAGCCTCATGGAGGCAGATGCGCTTCGTCTGGCAGGGCAGATCACGGGAACCTGATCGCTGCGACCGGTGTAGGACGGGTGTCAGCAAAATCGAAGGAGTCGACGATGACGCGTAACGCCCTCATCCTTGCCGCCGCTGCCTTAGCTCTTGCCCTGGTTCCGGACGCCGGCGCGGTCGGCCCGTCACTGCCCGCCGTCTCGGCGCCCGTCACGCTCGGTGCGAGCAGCTACGTCGCGAAGCCCACAACCGGCACGACCACGCTCCTGAGCGAGCGTGTCAAGGGAAAGCTCGTGCACCAAGAGAGCCTCGCCGGGCTCTGGGGCGTGCCGATGGTGACGCTCGGAGCACCCGGTGTGGGCGGCCTCAGCCCGAACGGCCGCATCCTCGTCCTCTCCGACAACGTCAACTCCGACGGCACGCTCCGCGACCGCTCGCGCTTCGCCGTCGTCGACACCCGCACGCTCGCGGTCGTCAGGACGATCGCCCTCCGCGGCGACTACTCGTTCGACGCGCTCTCCCCGGCCGGACGCTGGCTCTACCTGATCCATCACGTCGCGAGCACCGGCGACCGCTACCAGGTGAAGGCGTACGACCTGCGCGCGGGTCGCCTGCTTCCCGGCGTGATCGCCGACAAGCGCCAGGCCGGCTGGCTGATGGCCGGCTACCCGGTGTCCCGCGCCACCGGCTCGGACGGGCGCTGGGTCTACACGCTCTACCAGCAGAGCAACAACTACCCGTTCGTCCACGCACTCGACACCGTCAACCGCACAGCCATCTGCATCGGCCTGCCGTGGAAGTGGTGGAAGGCCGCCGACTCGATCGGCCGGGCGAAGCTGACACTCGACGGCCATACCCTGACCGTGGCAGGCGGGAAGGCGCGGTTCGCGCTCGATACCGCGACCTTCCGGGTGACGGGCGGCTGAGGTGCTAACGGGCGGCGGGCTCGAAGCGGAGCTTCTTCGCGCCGACCGGGACGCTCGTCGGATACTCGCGCGTCAGGCAAGCGCGGCAGAGCGCCGAGGCGGGCCGCTCGGTCGCCGCCTGCAGCCCCTCGAGGGAGAGATAGGCGAGGGAGGTCGCCCCGATCGCGGCCCTGACCTCCTCGACCGTGCTGTGCGCAGCGATCATCTCGTCCGGGCTTGCCAGATCGATCCCGTAGTAACAAGGTGAGACCACAGGCGGCGACGAGATCCGGACATGCACCTCGGCGGCGCCGGCATCGAAGAGCATCTGGACGATCTGGCGAGTCGTCGAGCCGCGAACGATCGAGTCGTCGACGATCACGAGCCGCTTGCCCGCGACCTCGTCGAGCGGGTTGAACTTCATCCGGATGCCCTGCTCGCGCATCCCCTGCTCGGGCTGGATGAACGTGCGGTGGACGTACCGGTTCTTGATCAGGCCCTCGCTGAACGGGATCCCGCTTGCGCGCGCGAAGCCGATCGCGGCGGGCGTTCCCGAGTCGGGGATCGGCAGAACGAGGTCGGCCTCGGCCGGTGCTTCGGCGGCGAGCTGCACGCCCATGCGAACGCGCGCCCCGTGCACCTCGACGCCGGCCAGCCGCGTGTCGGGGCGGGCGAGGTAGAAGAACTCGAAGATGCAGAGCGCGCCGTCTCCCGCCGACGGCAGCACCTGGAACGACTCGACGCCGTCCCCGCCGGCGATCAGCAGCTCGCCGCGGCGGATCTCGCGGTCGAACTTGGCTCCGACGAGGTCGAGCGCGCACGTCTCGGAGGCGACGACCGGGTCGTCGTCGATCCAGCCGAGCACGAGCGGCCGGAAGCCGAAGGCGTCGCGGAACGCGAACAGCTTCCCCTCGGCGAGCCCGACGACCGTGGCGGCGCCCTCGAGCCGCTCGAGCGCGCCGGAGATCGCCTCCACGAGCGGCCGCTCGTCGCATGAGATCGCCGCCGCGATCACCTCGCTGTCCGAGGTCGAGCTGAGGCGCGGGGACAGCTCTTCACGGAGCTCGTCGGCGTTCGTCAGGTTGCCGTTGTGGCCGAGCGCGACCGTTGCGCACCGTGCCGTGATGGATCAGCGGCTGCGCGTTCGCCCACGCGTTGGAACCGGTCGTGGAATAGCGGGTGTGGCCGATCGCGGTCTGGCCGCGGAGGCCGGAGAGCTTCTGCTCGTCGAAGACCTGCGTCACGAGCCCGAGGTCGCGTAGCCCGGTCAGGCGCTCGTTCTCGGCGACCGCGATCCCGGCCGACTCCTGCCCGCGGTGCTGCAAGGCGTAGAGGCCGAAGTAGCTGAGCCGCGCGACGTCGCGGTCGGGTGCGTAGATGCCGAAGACGCCGCACATCAGACGGTCCCGAGCTCCACGGTCGAGTCCCAGCCGAGCGGCTCGGTGTCCGCGGGGTCGAGGGTCACGAGCACGCCGGCCTCCCCGGGGTGGGCCAGACCGGGCTCGACCCCGCTCCAGGCAGCCGCCTCCTGCAGTGCCGCTGCGCCGTTGCCGTCGGCCACGTCATGTGCCAGCGTGAACCGGCCGGCGTTGCGCCAGACGAAATGCACGAGCTCGGCGCCCTCGCCGCGCAGCAGCACGCCACGGTCGCCGGCCTTCCAGCGCCCGGGGATCCTCGTGACGTCGGCGACGAGACCGACGCAGCCGACGACGGGCGTCGGCGGGATCGGCTTCCCACCGGTCTCGTTGTAGAGCGAGACGTTGCCGGACACGACCGGGATCCCGAGCTCGTTCGCGGCGTCCGTGATCCCGTCGATCGCGCGTGAGAGCTCCCACGCGATCTCGGGCCGCTCGGGGTTGCCGAAGTTGAGGCAGTCGGTGAGCGCGATCGGCTCCCCGCCGGCGCAGGCGACGTTCAGCGCGGCGGTCATCACAGCGCGGCGGCCCGCCAGGTACGGGTCGCGCTCGCCGATCGGCGGGCCGTCGAGCGACACGGCGATCCCGCGCGTGCCCTCGAGACGCAGCACGGCGGCGTCGAGCCCCGGCCGGCGCACGGTCCGTGAGCCGACGAGGTGGTCGTACTGCTCGAAGATCCAGGTCTTCGGCTCGTCGTTGACCGCGCTCGCGGGTGGAGGCGAGACCGGCTCGCGCTCTGAGAGCTCGAGCTCGTACCGCGGCGTCTTCTCGGTCAGAAGGTCTGCGGGAACTGCGCCCACGGTCTCGCCGCTCGAGAACGCACGCAGCTCGCCGTGATCGGTGACCTCGCCGATCACCGTGCAAGGAAGCTCCCAGCGCTCACAGGCGGCGCGCACATCGTCGAGCAGCCTCGGCTCGACGACAGCGACCATCCGCTCCTGCGACTCGGAGATCATGATCTCCCACGGCTCGAGATCGGGCTCGCGGAGCGGAACGCGGTCGAGATGAACGTCGACACCGGCGCCCGCAGCGGCCATCTCGGCGAGAGACGAGGCGAGCCCCGCCGCACCGCAGTCCTGCAGGCCGACGACGAGATCGCGCTCGACGAGATCGAGCGATACCTCGATCAGCGCCTTGCCGCGGAACGGGTCGCCGATCTGGACGGACGGCCGCTTCTCGTGGGAGCCCTCGAGATCCTGGCTTGCAAGCACCGAGGCGCCGCCGATCCCGTCACGGCCGGTGAGTGCGCCGTAGAGAACGATCAGGTTCCCCGTCCCCGTCGCCTTGGCGCGCAGCACGCGCTCAGCCGGCAGCAGCCCCACGCACATCGCATTGACGAGCGGGTTCGCGGCGTAGGCCTCGTCGAACACCGTCTCGCCCCCGACGGTCGGGACGCCGACGGAGTTCCCGTACTGCCCGATCCCCGCGACCGCGCGGCGGAAGTGCCAGTCCGGCGCGCCGAACCAGAGCCCGTCGAGCAACGCGATCGGCCGGGCGCCCATCGCGATGATGTCGCGAAGGATCCCGCCGACCCCGGTCGCGGCGCCCTGGAACGGCTCGACCGCGGTCGGGTGATTGTGCGACTCGACCTTGAAGGCAACCGCGAGGCCGTCGCCCACGTCGACCACGCCGGCGTTCTCGCCCGGGCCCTGCAGCACGCGCTCGCCCTTGGAGGGGAGCCGCCGCAGCAGCGGAGCGGAATGCTTGTAGCCGCAGTGCTCGGACCAGAGCACCGAGAAGACCGCGAGCTCGAAGTCGTTCGGCGGCCGCTCGAGCAGTTCCTGGATCCGCGCGAACTCCCAGTCGGTGAGACCGAGCGCGCGGTGGAGAGGTTGCCCGGTGACGACGCTCAGGGGGCCAGTCTAGCCGCGGCCCTCGGACACACCGGCGGGAAGGGTTTGGCGCGCCCGGGCGTTTCGTCTCACGTGGGGGTGCCTCCGGCCGTTACAACCTGAGCATGAGCCGCCGCGACACCACCATGATCATCGCGCTCTCCCTGATCTGGGGGGCGTCGTTCATGTTCATCCGGGTTGCCGACCGTCAGTTCGACCCTGCGGCGCTCGTCTGGTTCCGTGTTCTGCTCGGCTGCGTCGTGCTCGTTCCGGTCGCACTGATCGCGACCGGCCGAGCCGGCCTGAAGCAGGCGCGGAGTGCGTGGTTCGCGATCCTGCTCGTCGGGCTGATCAACACGGCGACGCCGTTCATGCTCTTCGCGTGGGCCGAGACGAGGATCGACTCGAGCCTCACCGCGATCCTGCAGGCGGCGGTGCCGATCTTCACCGTCGTGATCGCCGTCAAGTTCGCGAACGAGCGGGTCAGCGGCATCCGCTGGGCGGGGATCCTGATCGGCTTCGCCGGTGTGGCGCTGCTCGTCGGCTCGCCCGGCAAGGGAGGCGCGCTGGCGTCGCTCGCAGTGGTGGCCGCCGCCCTCTGCTACGCGGTCGGGGCGACGCTCAGCTCACGCTTGCTCAGGGGAACCGAGCCCCTGGTCATCGCAGCGGGCGCGACCGTCGCGGCGACTATCCTCGTCACCCCGTTCGGGGCGACGCGGCTTCCGTCCTCGGTTCCGGGCTGGAAGGAATGCGGGTCGGTGATCGTGCTCGGCCTTCTCGGTACCGGCGTCGCCTACATCCTCCTGTTCCGGCTCATCCGGAGCGCCGGCCCGTCACGCACGAGCCTCGTCACCTACCTGATCCCCGGGATCGCCCTGCTCTACGGGGTGCTTCTGCTCGGTGAGCCGCTCCGGGCGCTCTACATCGTCGGGCTCGCTCTGATTCTCGCCGGCGTCATGCTCGCCGGCCGCAGCGGCTCGAAACGGCGCAAGGCCGCGGTTGCGGTCGCCGCCAGCCCGGTCGACTGAGCCGGCGACCGCCGCGCCTCTCCCTCGATCAAGGGAGCCCGTTCGGGGGAGGATCAACCTCAGTTCGAGGGATCGCCACGCCCTGAGAGAAGGCCGATGCAAGGCGGGACAACGCCATTCGCCCGCGTCGGAGGTTGATCCAGGTGCGTCGTATCCTCTTCTTTCTCCCTGTTCTCGCTCTAGCCGCTCTTGCTGTTTCCCCCGCCGAGGGAGGCAGCACCCACGCAACCGGCTGTGGAGTCTCCACGTTCGAGTACGCGGGCCTTCAGGCGAACAACAAGTCGCACGGTGTCTCGGCGAGGATCGGGACGACCATCGCTCCGGCGGTCACCGACGGTCACGTCGGCGGCTGGATCGGGCTCGGCGGGACGACCGGCGGGCCTGGCGGCAAGGCCGAGTGGATCCAGACCGGCCTCGCGGCGTTCCAGTCGGACGACACGAGCGCCATCTACTACGAGGTCACGGTCGCCGGCCATACCCCGAAATACGTCCAGATCGCCTCGAACATCGCAGCGGGCAGCTCGCACAAGTTCGCCGTCCTGGAGATGGGCAAGCGGAAGTCGTGGTGGCGCGTCTGGGTCGACGGGTCGCCGGTCAGCCCCCCGATCTACCTTCCGGGCAGCCACGGCACCTGGTACCCGCAGGCGGTGGCCGAGAACTGGAACGGCGGCACCGGGGCCTGCAACACCTACTCCTACCGCTTCACAGACGTCTCGCTGGCGCAGAGCTCGGGCGGCGTCTGGCGCCCGCTTCAGCTGAGCTCGGAGTTCCAGGATCCGGGCTACCACGTGGTGCCGATCTCGAACACCCCGCGCAGCTTCCTCGCGGCGAGCCTCGCCGCGTAGCGCCTCTAGGTGATCGTCAGCGGCGATCCGACCTTCAGGAGCCGCGCGAGTTTCAGGATCTGGCTGTTCACGAAGCGGATGCAGCCGTGAGAGATGTGGCCGGGGATCAGGCCGGGCTCGTTCGTGCCGTGCACGCCGATGAAGCCGCCGCCGGGCCAGTCGGTGAGCACCGACGAGCGGGCGCTGGTGCCGAACGCGAGCGGGCCGTAGAACGGGTTGTCGAAGTTCGTGAGCTTGTCGCGGATGTAGAACTGTCCCCGCGGAGTCGGCCAGTAAGTGCGGCCGACGCCGACGCGCGTCGTGAAGATCGTCACGCCGTCCTTCTTCAGCGTTGCGGTCTCCGTCTCGCGGTTGACGTACAGGTGCGTGTGGACCGACGTAGAGCGAGCCGAGAGCGTTCGCGGGAACCCAGCCTGTCGAGTTGTTCGGCAGGATCGGTAGCCGGACCCGGTACCAGGTCTTCGACGCGTTGAGGTCGAGCCCATCGAGGATCAGGACGAGGTTCTGCGTCCCGTCGCTCGTGACGGTGCGGAGAGTGGTCATCACCTTCGAGTGGCCGTCGGGAAGCTTGTGCGCATCGACATTCCGGACGACGACCGCCCAGTGGCCGATCTTCGTGTTCGTCAGCGTGTACTTGTGCGGATAGGCGACCTCGCTCCCGCCCGGCGCTGCTGGAGTGCCCGATGGGTGAGCCGTGGCCGATGCAGCGCCGACCAGCACGACGAGCGCCGTGGCCGCGAAGGTGGCGCGGCGGCGCGTCGATCGGAGAGAGAGGAGGGAGGGGAGCTTCATCGGCAGCGAGTTCGGTGGCGACAGGAAAACCCTGTCGTGCTCGGCTACCGCGTAGCGGCGCGGCTCCATCTGGTCGTCGAATGCTTCGGTCGTTCTCTGGTGCGTGTGCCCCCGGTAAACCTGTAGTCGCCGTCGCCTGCCGTCAATCGTAGCCTAGTATCCTGGCCGGAAACAGGGGCCTAGTTCGACCTAGCCGAAAGGCGAGACGCGCTCGAGGCGTGGGCCGAGAGCAGGAGGCTTGGCCGGGAACACGGAAGTTCAAGCAGTCCGACGGCGAAGAGGTCGAGGCCGAGGTCGTCGGCTTCCGCGCTGCCGGGGAGCACTGGAACGAGTATCTGCTCGACGACGGCACCCTGTTCAAGATCAAGCTCGTCGTGACCGAGATCGCGCGGATCAAGGATCGCTACGACGCGAACGGCGATCCGATCTACGCGGCGACGCACACGCAGGTGACCGCGGTCGACGCTCCGGACAGCCTGCGCGAGCCTTCGGACTGACCAAGGATCAGGATCAGCAGCTAGCCCGAGAGACTCTGGCTCCGGGCCCAGCGAAGATCGGCGTCGATCGCGCCCTCGTCCAGGAGATGGCGAAGCCTCCGCAGCCTCACATACCGATCGCCCTCGAAATCGGCCTGTGTCAGGCCAATTCGTCGATACGCCTCGACCAGCTCATCCGCTCCACGCTCGGCATTCCAATCGAACGCCAGGTCGGGGAAGCGTTCGACCGAGCTTCGAGAAGTCGACGCGATACGACCGCTGATCCGGCTCCGAGCCGTCCGCGATCTCGAGCGCGCAGCCTGTGAGCTCGGACAGCATCTGAGCGAGATCCCGGATCAAGTAGTTCTGCGCATCAGACCCGACGTTGAACGCTTCGCCTGCCACGCTATCGGTCGGTGCCTCGAGGATCGTGGCCGCGGTCTTCGCCAGGTCGCGGACATGCACGAGCGGCCGCCAGGCCATGCCGTCGCTCAGAAGCCGAATCCGGCCGGTCGTGTGGCCCCAGCCGGCGAGATTGTTGAGCACGATGTCGAGCCGAAGGCGGGGCGACAGCCCGTAGACGGTTGCGTTCCTCATCGAGGTCACCGCGAAGTCCGGCTCGGAAAGCTCGAACAGTCCCTCCTCGGAACGGACCTTCGACTCCGCGTACGGTGTCAGGGGGCGGAACGGGGAGCTCTCGTCGAGCGCCTCATCTGTCCCCGACGCCCCGTACATCGAGCACGACGAGGCGAAGACGAACCGACGCAACCCCGGCCTCGCGTGCAGCACGCGCGAGGGCGACCGTCGCCGATGCGTTGATCTCGGCGGTCAGCCGCGGCTCGATGTCGCCGAGCGGGTCGTTCGAAAGCGCCGCGAGATGGACGACAGCGTCGAAGCCCTCGAGATCTGACGGGCCGACGTCGCGAACGTCCAGGTCGACGGTCGGGATCTCCAGCAGTTCCTCTCCGAACGAGCATCCGCGGTATAGACGTGAGTCGAGGCCGGACACCTCGTGGCCGTGCTCCGCGAGGATCGGTGCGAGGATGGTGCCGATATAACCGTCGCTGCCTGTGACGACTACCCGCACCGGTGCCTCCAGGCGCGATAATGAGCACCCGCGCGCGAGCATTCGCGTCTCCGCCAGTTCTGAGCTCTTCGACCCCTGTTTTTGCCACGATGCCGATCAACTGGGACGATACACCTGACGCCGAGACGGTTGGAGAGGAGTCGATCGCGCTCATGCGCGAGCTCTTCCCGCTCCCTCGCAGCCTCACCGGCAACGGTGTGCGTCAAACGCTCGCCGCCCTCGCCCGCGACGTGCCACTCGAAATCATCGAGACGCGCTCCGGGACCCAAGTCTTCGACTGGACGGTCCCGGACGAATGGACGCTCCGGCGCGCCTGGGTCGAGGGCCCGACCGGCGAGCGAGTCGTCGACGTCGGCCGACTCCTCTCTGCACGTTCTCGGATACAGCACGCCGGTCGATGTCGAGCTCGAGCTCGAGCAGCTCCGCGAGCACGTTTACACCCACGACGAGGAGCCCGACTTCATCCCGTACCGGACGTCCTACTGGGAGGAGCAATGGGGGATCTGCATGAGCCGCCGAAGCCTCGAGTCGCTCGAGCCGGGCCGGTATCGAGTGGTCATCGACTCGACGCCTGGCCCCGGGCTCGCTCACCTCGGGCGAGGTGACGATCCCCGGCAGGACTCGGACGACGAGTTCATCCTCAGCACCTACATCTGCCATCCGGCGCTCGCGAACGACAATCTTTCCGGTGTCGTTCTGCTCTGGGCGCTCGCGAGAGACCCTTGCGCGGCAGGATCTCCTCTACACCTACCGCCTCCTCTGGTCGCCCGGGGACACTCGGGCCCCTTTGCTGGCTGGATCGAAACCGTGGGACGATCGACCGCGTCAAGCACGGGCTCGCCGTGTCCTGCGTCGGCGATCCCGGGCCGCTCCGGTTCAAGCGAAGCAGGCGCGGCGACACGACGATCGATCGTGCGGCTGCCAGTGTGCTCGCCGCCTACACGGGCAGCATCGTCGCCGATTGGAGTCCTGGCGGGGGCGACGAGCGTCAGTTCTGTTCACCCGGCTTCGATCTAGCCGTCGGCGCGTTCTCGCGCACGCCTCACGGGCTCTTCCCCGAGTATCACTCGAGCGCCGACAACCTCGATCTCGTCACTCCGCATGCGCTGGGCGAGAGCTTCCAAGCCATCCTGAAGATCATCGACGTCGTAGAGACGAACGCCAGCGTACGTCAATCTCTCACCTTACGGCGAGCCCCAGCTCGGCCGGCGCGGCCTCTACCCGGCGATACCCGATGCGCGGAATGTCAACGCGGCGCTGCTCTGGGTGCTGAGCCTCTCTGATGGTGCGACCGACCTGCTCGCGATCACCGAACGGTCGGGGCTGGCGTTTGACGACATTCGGGACGCTGCGCGGGCGCTCGAGCGGGAGGAGCTTCTCGGATTGGTCGACGACGGATGAACCGCCAATCCTGTGGCGAAACCGGAAGCCTGGTCGGGCTCGTGGCCGGAGGGCGTCTGCGCTCGGGCACGTCGCACATAGGATCGACGTCGGGCCCGATCATGTGTTTCCAGCGGACCTGACCTCATACGCAGTTTCAGGTGGCAGCTCGCCTGGCCGTTCGGCGGCTTGGTTTCGGGCTCGGTGCCGACTGACTCGGTCACTCCTCCCCGCGTTGCCGCGAACCTCAGGTCAATCGTCTTCGTGAACTCGAGCGTCGGTCTGACGACGAGGTCTGAGGTTGGTCGGTATTCCGCCGCTCAGCGCGCAACCTGGGTCCTGGCCGAGACGTTCCGAATCGAGGTCAACCCCGCTGGGGCCCGCATGCTTGCGGTCTTTCCCGGCCGGACGGCGACCAGGATGCAGAAGCGCATCCTCCGCGCGGAGGGCGGGCCTACGACTCGAACGAGCTGTTCCAACCGGAGCGGTGGCCGCGGTGGTCGGCAACGTGCTGGCTCTCCCGCTGATCGGCCGAGGTGGCCGACATTCACATTCGGCCGATGATCAAGCCGTCGGCGTGCCGTTCTGCAAGCGCTCGAATGACCACACCGTTCTACTCTCTAGCTTCGGACGTCAGGCTTGGGGGGAGCCGATGCGGCGCGCCAACTCAATGGGATCGAGGTCATCAACGCGAACTCGCGCACCCTGAAGCTCTTGCGAACGGTCGACCGCTTCGATCATGCGAACGACCTCGAGGCCGACGGCGCTCGACGAGCGTGGAGTCTCACCGGACTCCACCGCCCAACAGAAGTCCCTCAGCTCGAGCGAGAGCGGCTCGGCCGCGGCGATGCGGGGGGAGACGATATCTCCGGCGCGATAGGTCAGCTGGTACTCGCCGAAGGTCTCGGGATCCTTCAGCTCGACGCCGGAGTCGAAGATCCTGACCGGCTCGGTGCTCGTGTCGTCGTACACCACCATCTTCTCGGTGCCGACGATCGTGGTCCGACGAAGCTTGCTCGGGGCAAGCCAGGAAAGCTCGACGTGGGCGATCGTGCCGCTCCCGAACTCGAGATCGATGAAGGCGACATCGGGGATCGCCGGAACCACGAACCCGCGGGTGAGTGCGCTGACGTTCGTCGGCCCTTCGTCCAGCCAGTAGCGGAGGATCGAGAAGTCATGAGGGCCGAGGTCCCATGTCACGCTGACGTCGGCCTGATGGAGGCCGAGATTGACTCTGCTCATCGAGATGAAGCAAAGCTTGCCGAGCGAACCCGCCTCGATCAGCTCGCGGATGGCGACGACCGGAGGGCTGTAGAGGAACGTATGGCCGGGCATGACGACGAGACCGCTCTCCTCGCCGAGGCGGATCAGCTCGAGGCACTCCGCGGACGATGCCGCGAGGGGCTTCTCGATGAACACGTGCTTCCCGGCCTCGAGCGCTGCCATTGCGAGCGGGAAGTGAGTCGAGACGGGGGTGGCGATCGCGATCGCGTCGATCGCGTCGTCCTCGAGCAAGGCTTGGAACCGGGTCTCGGCTCTTGCGCCCGGGAACCTGCGGCCGAGCTGCTCGAGGCGGTCCCGGCTCGCATCGCAGATCGTGACCAGCTCGGCACACTCCAGTTCCTGGAAATTGCGGGCCAGGTTCGGCCCCCAGTAGCCGAGGCCGACCACACCGATGCCTACGGGCTTCACCGGGTTGCCTTCCGCTGGCGGAGAAGGGCAAACGGCGTCCGGAAAAGGAGCCTGAGATCGAGTCCGAGCGACCATCCACGGACGTAGGCAACGTCCATCTCCAACGCTTCGCCGAACGTGGAGTTGGCGCGCGCGGTCACCTGCCAAAGCCCGGTGATGCCCTGCGGCACGAGGAACCGGTCGAAATGGTGGGGCTGAAAGAACTCCGTCTCGTAATCGATGCAAGGGCGCGGACCGACGAGAGACATCTCGCCGCGCAGAACGTTGATCATCTGCGGCAGCTCGTCGAGGCTCGTCTTGCGCAGCAGGCGGCCGAACGGCGTAACGTCCGCTGCGCGGTCGAGCTTGTAGGTTCCGTTGGCGTTGATCTGGGCGTTGGCCGTCATCGTGTTCTTGATGTACTCGCGGTGCTCGAGAGTGTCCGTCCCCACCTTCATCGTCCGAAACTTGAGTGCAGTAAAGGGGTGTTGATTCAGACCGAGACGGGTCTGACGAAAGAAGATCGGCCCCGGGGACTCGAACTTGATCTTGATCGCGGCGATGAGGAACACCGGGGAGGTGACGAGCAGCAGGAAACCGGCTCCGACCACATCGACGAATCGCTTCGCCATGAGGGATGTCTTGGACAGACGGGCCGGAGGAATCGTCAGCAGGGGGAGTCCCTCGACCAGGTGAATGTCCGCCCTCGGCCCGACGAGCTCATAGAGCCTCGGCACCACATCGACGATCACGTTCTGGTCCCGGAGCGAGCGGACGAGCTCCATCGTCCGTGCGTCGTCCTTTCCGGAGAACGCGACGATCACACGGTCAATCGCGTACGCGGAGATGAAGTCGTCGAGCTCCTGGAGCCCGCCGAGAACCGGCAGGTGATCGACCTCCGCCCGACGGATCCGCGGGTCCTCGTCGACGAACCCGACGATCGTGATCCCGTACTCGGGATGCTGCTGAATCTTGCGCGCGACAAGCTGCCCGACGTGGCCGGCGCCGACGACGACGCTCCGTTGGACGTAGGCGTCGGTTCGCTTGGCGAGGGTTCGGACGATCACGCGCCCGGTCAGGAGAAGCGTCAGGGCGAGCGCCCAGAAGCAGACCAGCCTCGGGACCTGTGGATGTGACAGGTCGGAAGCCCAGGCGCTGACGAACACGAACCAGGTTCCGACGGTGACGAGACTGATCACGCCGATCGCCTCGTCAGCGGTCGAATGGTCGGCCCGGGCGTCGTCACGGGTGTAAAGATCGAGCGACTTCCCGAACACGAGCCAGAGCGGCAACGTGAGCACGAAGAGACCCGCCTCGGCGACGAACCTCGGCGAGCCGATCGGCGTGCCGCGGATCACCCCTGCGAAGGCGACGATGAACGCGAGTGTGAGAGCCGCTACGTCCGAGATCGCGAGCCAGCGACGAATCGGTCCGACTGTCTCGGCGGCCTTGTCGATCGGTGACCCCGGCCGAACGCCCTGGGTGTCCCCCGGCGCCGGATGGACGATGGCTCGATCCCTTCCCCCTAGCTGGCTGATCAGCGACTGTCGCTGCTGCCTCACAGTACTAGCGAATCTTGCGCTTTTGGGTGTTCGGATTCGTAACTAAACCAACGTACCGTCGTCGCAGGCAATTGGTGGGGCCCAAATTTCGCTAAGAGCAAAGAAAGCCGGTCACGGGTCGCTCTGCGAGTGACCCCTCCGAGCCCCGTTGGCCCGCGCCGGAACGCCACGTACCGTCGTGTCCGCCGGGACATCGCGGGTGACCACCGCCCCGGCGCCGATCACGGCCCGCAGGCCGATGCGCACCCCACCCAGGACGACCGCTCCCGAACCGATGGAGGCTCCAGTCTCGACGACCGTTCGCAGGAGTGTCCCAGTCGCTCTCGGTCTGGAGTGTCCCCTCGGCGTTCGTCGCACGGGGATACTTGTCATTGACGAACATGACGCCGTGTCCGACGAAGACCGCGTCTTCGATCGTGACGCCGTCGCAGATGAACGTGTGACTCTGGATCTTGCAGTTTGCTCCCACCGACGAGCCGCGCTGGATCTCGACGAACGGCCCGATCCGGGTCCCGTCGCCGATTCGGCAGCCGTAGAGGTTCGTGAAGGACTGGACGACGACGCCGTCGCCGAACTCGACGTCGTTCAGCAGTCGGTACAGGGCATCGTTGGCGGGGCCGTCACTCACGCAAACCAAGTGCGGACGCACGCGACAACGCGGTTGACCTGGCCACTCGTCATGCCGGGGTAGATCGGCAACGACAGGGCCTCGCGCGCGATCTGCTCGGCGATCGGGAACGAGCCGGGCGAGAGCCCGAGCCCCTCATATGCCCTCGACAGGTGCGGAGGCTCCGGATAATGACGTCCGGTCCCGATCGATGACTCGGCCAGGTGAGCGGCGAGGCCGGCGGGGTCGTCCGTGCGGACGACGAACAGATGCCAGACCTGCCCGCGGTCGGTGACATCGGGAAGGACGAGGTCGCCGACGCCGCCAAGACCCTCGGCGTAGAGATCGGCGATCGCGCGACGTTCGGCATTCCACCCGTCGAGGAATGCGAGCTTGCGAATCAGGACCGCCGCCTGGATCGTGTCGAGACGCGAGGTCCAGCCGATTGCATCGTGCTCGTACTTCCGCCGCTGGCCGTGCTCTCGAAGGGCTCTGACATCCTTGGCGAGGGCTGCGTCGCTCGTGATGAGCGCTCCGGCGTCGCCCATCGCTCCGAGGTTCTTGCCCGGATAGAAGCTGAAGGCGGCAGCGTCCCCCACCGTGCCCGAGCCGGCGCCGTCGCGATGGGCTCCGTGCGCCTGGCAGGCATCCTCGAGGACGAACAGGTCCCGGTGCGCGGCGACGGCGCTCAAGGCGGCCATATCGGCGACGCGACCGTAGAGATGGACGGGAACAATCGCCCTCGTCTTCGGCCCGATCGCCGCCTCGACTGCGGCCGCGTCGAGGCAGTAGTCGTCGAGCGAGACGTCGGCCGGAACCGGAGTCGCTCCGACCTGGCTGACCGCCTCGAAGGTGGCGACGAAGGTCATGGCGGGCACAATCACCTCGTCGCCGGCGCCGATTCCCTTCGCCTGGAGCGCGAGGCGGAGCGCGTCGAGTCCGCTCGCGAGGCCGATGCAGTGGGAGGCCCCGACGTAGGCGGCGAAGGCATCCTCGAACTCCGCGACGTGAGGCCCGTTGGTGAATGCACTCGATCGCAAGAGTTGCGCGATGTCCTCCAGCGTCTCGCTCTCGACCAGCGCGTTCGCGTGAGACAGATCCAGGAAGGGGACATCCATGCCGGAGGACGCTACAGGCTCGGCGCGGCTCGCTTCCATCCCGTTCGTCTTCGGCCCGAGGGCAAGAACAGTTGAGCGCTGATCCGACCGCTTCCCTTCATCCGCTCACCCCGGACCGGAAGCGCAAGGCCGATGTTCCTGGCAGACTTCGTGCCCCGATGGCGAAACCGAGCAGGCGGAGTCCAGGCTCCAACAGTCTGGATGCCTCCGTGCAGAACGGTGCCGGCTCCTGAGAGCCTGAGCCAGCGAAGTTGGTCGAGCCGGCATATGGACGAACGCGGACGCGAGGCGGACAGGTCTCAAGCATCTGTCTGAGTTGCTACCGGTTTCTGACGCGCGCCCGCGATAAGGCGTTCTCGCTGGCTGCGTCGGGTGCGTTTGCAGGATACGGCCGGCGATCGGTGATCCAGTTGCCAGTGCGGCTCCGCGGTGAAGCGAGGATCGAGATCGGAAACGGGGTCTTCATCGGTGCCGGATCGTGGCTTCAGGTCGAGGGCGAGACCGAGGGTGATGTCGTGGTGGTGATCGGCGACGGTACGTCGATCGTCGGCCAATGCGTGATCTCCGCTGCGACCTCGGTTCGACTAGGACGTAACGTGCTCGTGGCTCGGAACGTCTATATCGCGGACCATATGCACGCCTTCGAACAGCTGGGAGCAGCCGGTGCTCGCGCAAGGCATCGACAGGGTTGCTGCAGTCGAGATCGGAGACGGCGCCTGGCTCGGGCAGAACGTCATAATCGGACCGGGCGTGACCGTAGGCCGTGGAGCAGTGGTCGGGGCGGGCTCGATCGTGCTTGCGGACGTTCCCGAGTACTCCGTCGCGGTGGAATTCCCGCCCGCGTTGTTCGCACCCTCGACTCCCGAGCGAGCCGGTTTCTCCGATGCCTCATGAGTCGCGTCGTCCTGCTCGCATATTTCTTTCCGCCGATCGGCGGAGCGGGTTCCCAGCGTTGGCTGAAACTTGCGAAATACCTCCCCGAGTTCGGTTTCGAGGTGACCGTTGTTACCGGGCAAGGGAGGTCGAGCGGCCGGTGGAGCCCGCTAGACGAGACGCTCGCGGCGGAGTTGCCGCCCGGAATGACGATTCGTCGGCTTGAAACCAGAGCCTGGTAGCTCAGGCACCGTCCGCGCACGAACGGAGCGCTGGTTGAGGCGCGACTCCCCGTGGGATCGCTGGTGGGTAAACGGCGCCGTGCGGGAGGGGATCGCTGCCCTGGAGGACGCGGAGGTGGTGGTCGCTTCGATGTCGCCCTACTCGTCGGCGTCGGCAGCATCAGAAATCCGGGCCGCGACGGCAACACCGTGGATCGCCGACCTCCGAGACCCGTGGGCGCTCGACGAGATGATGATCCATCCAACCCGCATCCATCGCCGGCTCGAGCTTGCGAAGATGAGTCAACTGCTCGAAACGAGCTCAGCAATCGTAACAACGACCGCGGAAGCAGCGCAACTGATCCGTGCCCGATTCCCGGCGCTCGGCGTGAAACCCATCGTCTCGATCCCGAACGGGTTCGACTCACCGGGATTTCGTCGATCCTCCCGAGCCGCGGCGTGACTCGCGGTTCAGGATCGTTCATACGGGCTACCTGCATACCGACATCGGCCTGCAGCAGCGCCGTACGTCGTTCGTGCGCAAGGCGCTCGGCGGCAGTATGCCGGGACTCGACATCATGGCTCGCTCGCATCGGTACCTGCTCGAGGCGATCGACGGCCTGATAGCCCGAGACCCTGGATCGGCGGGGGAAATCGAGCTTCACCTCGCGGGGATCCTGTCCGAGACCGACAGGCGGCTGGCCGACCGGTATCCGTTCATCCGGCTGCACGGGTACGTGGAGCATCGAGAGGCGATTCGGCTGATGCAATCAGCAGACCTGCTCTTCCTTCCGATGCAACGAATGCCGCCTGGCACTCGATCGTCGATTGTGCCGGGGAAAACCTACGAGTATCTCGCGGCGAGACGACCGATTCTCGCCGCCGTTCCGGCAGGGGATGCTCGGGACATTCTTCGCCGAATCCGGCGTGGCTCTGATCGTCGCTCCCGACGATACGGCGGGGCTCGCGGCGGCGATCGAGCGTGAGCTCCGACGCAAACGCCGTGGAGATCCCGCACCGGAGGTGTCCGAGGAGGTCATCGAGCGCTTCGAACGACGAACCCTGGCCGCAAGATACGGGACACTGCTGAAGACAATTGGCGTCGATTAGTGTCTGCGTCGCTTCTCGGCTGGGACGAGTCCCGACTAAACTCCCCCGGGGCCCCTGTCGATAGATGACGTGAATGCCGAACACCGAGCTCGAGCCACTGTCACCTGAACTCGTTCTCGTCAGCCCCGAGCTTCGTGCGGTCGCGTTCTCGAGGGAGGATGCTGATCTCGCCGGTTCACGGCGATTCCTCCGACACGGAGCGAGCGTGCGGTCTCCACGATGGCGACGCCGACGCCGGCCGTGCGTGCCGAGCCATTGGTGTCACCGCCGGGCCCGAGTCCCGGCGCAGCGAGTCGGCGAAACATTGCGTTGGCAGCCGCCGTCTATCTCGTCGGGACAGATCGCATCGCTCGCGGCGTATGCCGCTAGCGTGATCCTTTTTGTCGTCGCGGTTCTTGTAATCGCCGAGCTCATCCATCACTGACCGGGTGTCCTGCCCGAGTTCGAGCTTCGATCCGGATTTCAGCCGCTTGCGCACATGCAAGCTCATGGTCTGGACCGAATCCGGTCTCCAGGCCAGGGTAGTGAGCGATCGGAGTCGCCGAAGCTGTGTCGGTGTCTGTCAGGGGGTCGAATCACGATGACTGTGCAAGAACGAGTCCAATGATGTTGCGACGTGGCGACATGGTCGTCGTTCGCTCTGCTTCGGAGATACGGGCGACGTTAGATCAGACGGGATGCCTGGAGGGTGTTCCGTTCATGCCGGAGATGTTGAAGTACGTCGGAGGCCGCTTTACGGTCGCATCGCGCGTCGAGCGCGGATGCGACACGGCACCACAAAAAGGAGTCCGTCGTTTGCCCGGCACCGTCGTTCTCACGGGCCTTCGTTGTGACGGCGGCGCCCACGGTGGTTGTCAGGCTGCATGTCTCATTTACTGGAAGGAGGCCTGGCTGAGCCGCGTGGATCGAGAACAGGGTGCGGTCTCGCATAGAGACGCCGACTCGCAGCCGTCCCTCGAATCGCTGATCGAACCAAACGCCACGCTGCCTGGCGGAGAGGTCAAGCGCTATCGGTGCCAGGCGACCGAGTTCGTCAGTGCGTCGCAACCCCTCGACTGGTGGGACGTCAGGTCATTCGCCCGTGAGCTCGCGACCCGGAATCGAAGCGTCTGGCGATTCGCTGTCGTCTGCGTGCAGATCGTGATCGAGGAAGTGCGACGCCGCACCGGGACATGGGCTGAGCCGGTCAAGCCGGCCGGTGAGAAGGTGCCCGATCCCCCGCGGCTCGGGCTCCAACCGGGCGATATCGTTCGAGTTCGCTCAAAGGATGAGATCGAGCGGACGCTTGACGGGCGTGGAAAGACGCGTGGTCTTTGGTTCGACCGTGAGATGCTTCCATATTGCGACCAAACCCATGAGGTCACGGGCAAGGTCGAGCGGTTCGTTGACGAGCGGACCGGCGAGATGGTGATCCTCAAGAGCGACTGCCTCATCTTGAAGGATGTCGTCTGCGGAGGGCTTTGCAGCTACGGCCGCTGGTTCTGTCCCCGCGCGATCTATCCGTGGTGGCGGGAGGATTGGCTCGACCCCGCTGTCGCGCAACGGCGCGCGAAGAGTGATCTCGGAGAATCGACCTCAGACTAGAGAACGGGCTCGGACTTGTTGCTGCGGGTGTCGAACATGGCGATCCAGCCGATGTCCGCCGCCGGCCCCTCGATGCGCCAGACGCCGTTGTCGCGGATCAACGACGATGCGGCTCGTTGCCGCCACCACGCGCTGACCTCGCGCGGGAGCGCCTTCCAGGCAGTGTCATCGTCGGCGAACTCTGAAAGAAACGTGCGATACGCATCGACCAACCCTTCCAAGCCGACGTAATCCGGATGCGTGAGGACGAGCGCCATGCCGCCTCTCTCGCGCAGGAGCTTGGCCTTCTCGATCCAGAGGCGCCCGTCGAAGCCGCCGAGGATCTCGAACAGCGTGTGGTCCTGAGGAAGCGTGATCGGCAGCTCCACGACGTCCTCGATCATGTAGGGGAGCCATGAACAGCATCCTCCGGGCTGTGGTTCATACGGTGCTGTGTCCGTGTAGGAGGAGTCGTAGTCGAACGGAAGTCTCGACATCACGTTCCAGTCTCTTAGGGTTGCCGGAGAGCGAAAGCCGACAGCACCCCAATCCTCGGCAGAGGCCCGAATGGAGGCAACCCTCTCATCGAATTCAGAAATGTCCCGCCCGTCGTGTGCGAGGCCGTGGACGCCGATCTCGAATCCTTCCGTTCTCAGTTCGGCGAGTGTCGTATCTCCGGCCGCCGGGTGATTTCGGGGCACGAAGTTCCAGGCAGAGCGATAATGCGCCTCGCTCTCGACGTCGCGTAGAGTTGCGATGTTGCGATAGCTCTCAGCGCTCTCGACATCGTGAGTGAGCACGATCGCCCAGCGATGACCGGTGGGCCAAAAGGAGAGGATAGGCATCGGCTCGTCGAGCAGCGCCCCCGTGGTCTCGAGCAGGAAGTCGTAGAGGTCGTGGAGGGACGACTCGACCGGCCAGCGCGGGAATCGCTGCTTCCCCTGAAGGCGGCTGTAGAGACGCCGTGCTGCGATCTGTGTTGAGCGCGGGATCGCCGATCGGACGCGGTAGTAGCCGCTGAGAGCCATCGATTGAAAGCGACGAGCGGGGCGGGAGCCGATGACGTTCGAGTACTCCTCGGTCAAGCACCGCGAGATTGCCTCGTTCGGGTCGAACGGAAGGAATACGCGTTTCGTCCCGTCTCGCCAGACCGAGCTCACCGTTGCCCCTCCTCGGTCGCGGATCGTCTCGGCCGGAAACCATGTGCCGCCCAGCTCAGCGAGGATGCTCTCGACATGGACATCGATCGCCACGTGTCCGGCGATAGTCATCGTCGCGAACTCGAAGGCGCCGGCCATCTCACCGTTTCGGCGGCCCTCGCCGAACCGCGGCCAATAGATTCCCCGCGACGGATCGGCGACACTCTCCACGGCTTCATATCGACGCAGGCTCTCTCCCCGATCCCGTCCGGGCGCGTCGACCACTCGATCGTACGGGATGCGGAAGTAGTCGAACAGGAAACCCTCCCGTCGACTCGAATAGCTTCGAGTAGGTTGTTTCGATCATGTCGCTGCCCCGCATCGTCTCTCCGAGCTCATCCCAATCTACAAGGGATTTCGCGAAGTGGGACGTGCCGGCTTGTCGAGGGTGCCGCCCCACGCCGACCACGACCGCGACTCCGAACCCTGCGCCCTGTCCCACATTGCCCTTGTGAGCGCAGACTCCGTCTCGACACCGCTTGTCAGCGCGCTCATTCCGACCCATAACAGGGCGATGCTGCTCGAAGCTGCGCTCGAGAGCATCGCCGCGCAGAAGTATCGACCGCTCGAAGTCGTGATCATTGACGATGGGAGTACCGATGACACGCCGCAGGTCATTGCGCGGGCGACATCGAGGTTCGAAGAGCGAGGTATCCAGGTGCGACCATGCCGTCTCGACTCGAAGTCGGGTCCGGCGGCGGCGAGAAACGAGGGGCTCCGGGCTGCCCAGGGGTCACTGGTCGCGTTTCTCGACTCAGACGACCTTTGGCACGCGGGGTTCGTCGAGACTCTCGCTGCCCTGCTAGAGCGCCATTCCGTGTGTGGAGCTGCGTTCACGGGGATCACGACGATCGACGAGGACGGCCACGTAACCGGAGTTCGTGACCAGGGCATCTTGGGGGACACGCCGGAAGGGGAGCTGGCAACTCCAATTGACCTTCTCGCGATTCGATTTCCGTTCGTTACGCTCGCGACGATGGCTCGCCGGACAGTGCTCGATGACGTCGGACCATTCGACGAAAGCCTCGCGCTCTGGTCGGACGCAGACCTGTGGTACCGAGTTGCGAAGAAATACGACTTCGCCTACACACGGACTCCGCTCACCTCCCACCGCACGCACTCGGGAAACATCACGAGTGGGCGCTTGCGCGGCGACGCGACCTGGCTCTACTACCAGCTGCGAGTCAACCTTCGGCACCTTCCTGACGTCAGGGACGTGGAGGCGCGGAAGATCTTCGTTGCGAAGATCCAGCATGCCCAGCTCATGCTTCAGGAGCAGCTGCTTCGCGAGGGGCGACGAGAGCCGGAGCTGGAGACTGTGCTTGGCTCGAACGTCGGTCGGATCAGACGTCAGATCTGCGCTCGCCGATCATGCAAGGCCAGGACGTCACGGTAGACCTCCGCGAGTTGATGGGCGACGACATCGGCATCATGATGATCGGCGACGAATGCGTGAGCTGCCGCTCCACGCGCTCGGTATTCGGCGTCCGAAATCGTAGCCACCTCGACAAGACGCTCGGCAAGTGCACCGACATCTTCCTCCGGTACGAGCCTTCCGGGATCGGGTACGACATGCACGGGGAATCGGCGTGACGCGTCGCTACGATAGGGATTCCACTCGCCTGCGTTCGAGCAGCACAGTGGGCGCCCCACCCTCGGTATCGCCATCACGTGCTGTCCGGCTCGGGTTGATGCCGACGTGGGCTTGGCGCAGGACGGTTCGATATTCGTCGTGCGACTTCATGCCCAGGAACTTGACTGACCGAGCGATGCCAAGCCTGTTCGCCAGCTTTTCTAAATCTGCGCGGAGCGGCCCGTCGCCTACGAGCCAGTTCAGCCCGGGCAGTTGGCGGCGGGCGTCGGCGAATACGCGGATCGATAATCAACCCCTTTCTTCTCGACAGAATCGAGCAGTCTGAAGAGAACGATGAGAGGATCCGTGCGTGTGCGCTCAGTGAGGTCGAATCGATCCAGATCGATACCGATGCGAACGACGCTTATCTTCTCGGTCGAGCAGCCCACCGCAGCCAGCCGCTGGGCCAGCACGGGCCCCTCGCAGACAAAGCGGCTTCCGGCTTGAAACAAGGCGTCGTGAGTCGCGCCGGCCGCTGTCGGGATATCCCACCCATAGAACGACGTGACGAGCGGCAGCCCCACGCGCTGAACCGAGCTGAGGTTCGACAGCGCGACTTTCCCGAAATGGCATGCAGTACGACGCGTCCGCTTCCCGCACCACCGCCGTCAATGTCGTTGTGTACGTGTCGTCGTACGCATCTCGGAATCCCGGAGCTTTCGCCGCCAGTCGTCGCCCAACGCGGCGTGGCAGCAGGGCGCCGGTCGGCCGGATCGGTGGATCGGCTCAACGGGAACTCTCGAGGATCTCGGTCGACTCGGAGAGCAGACCGGGGGAGGGCTCCTGATGACGTAGCATTGTCGAGACGAAGGTCTGCGTCCGATCGAGGTAACAATAATCGAGATGACCGACAGCGTCGTGGTCATCCCGCTTGGTCCTCGGCGTCTTGAACTGTCTGCAACGTTCTCATGGTAGGCCCTGACCTTACCCGAGAGGTTTTTCCCACACGGATCGGTGCTGTGGCCCGCGCTGTGTTGGAGCGGCGGCTTCTCGTGCGGAGCTAACGGTCCGCGTCGACGCGGGCTGTCAGATCCGGTGAAGATCGGCCAGCGCGATGAGCGCGTCGGCTGTCAAACTCAGCATCATCGTGCCAACGCACAACGGCGTGAGCGGGTCACGACACTGCTCGGTTCGCTCGCTCGACAGACGGAACCGCCGAGCATTTCGAGGTGGTTGTCGTCGCGGACGGCTCCAGTAACAGGACCGAGAGGCTCTCCGGAACCTCGAGCTGCCGTTCAATTTGATCGTGGTCTCGCGGAACAACGAGACGAAGAGGCGTCTCAAACCACGGCGTCTCGCGTGCTGGAGGTCGACTGTGTCTCTTCCTCGACGACGACATGGTTGCCGACAGCGGTCTTGCACAGCCCACCTCCGGGCTAATGGGAACGAGGAGCAGTCGTCGGAATCGGACGATTAGAGAAGCTTCTCGGTGCCAGGCCACCTCGCTGGGCACGCGCCCGTGCTCGCGAGCGCAGCCTCCACTACCAGTCGTTGACGGCCGGCCGTGTACCGTCATTCCTCGATAGTTACGGCGGGAACCTTTCTGTGCCGCGTGATCTCTACCTTCAGGTGGGCGGGTTCGCAGAGGATCTCCGCGTCGAAGGGCTCAGGTTCGGGATGCGTACAACGATCTCGAGCTCGGTTACCGTCTGCAACGGCAGGGAGCCAATTTTCGGACCATTGCCGATGCATTCGCCGAAGAGGACGATACCGGTCCCTGCGGGAGTACGTTCGCGACTGCGGTCATCGAGGTGCGTCCTCGATGGCTCTCTGGGGGCGTCATCCGGCGTTTCTTGCAAACCAGGCGATCGGCGGTCGCGCCGACCTGAGCGGTAAGTGGAACGGGCTGCTCCGGCTGGTTGTGGCGCTTCGCGTGCCGCCGCTTGCGATCGGTGTCTTCGGTCGGTTCTTCCTGATGCGCTATGGACTCGAGGCTGGTCGCGACTTCTCTTCCTCTCTGGATACTGGCAAGGCGTACGGGCGACCGTCAGGGACCAGACACTTGGGCGCGGCTGAGAAGAAGAACGACGATACTGACGTACCACGCGATCGGCGGCGACCGTGAAGGCGATCCCGGTACGTCGTGCCGGTACGTCGCTTCAAGCGGCAGATGCGTTCGTTGAGCGCTCGCGGTTACGTCGTCATCGACTTGAGCGAACTCGCGGACTGCATCCGCGAGTTTCGATTGCCCCCCGCTAAGGCGGTCGTAATCACATTCGACGACGGCTACCAGGACAGCGTCGATCTCGCGGTGCCCATCCTGGAGCAGTTCGGCTATCCGGCGACGTTCTTTCTGGTCAGCGCCGCCGGCTCGAGCAACGGCTGGAGCTCGGAGCCCGAACTGAGCGGACGCGCACTGATCGGTGTCGACCCGGCAAGAGACCTAGCCGGCCGGGTCAGTATCGGAGCCCACACGACCCCCGCCCTCGCCTCGCCGAATCCCTGCCGATGCGGCGCGGGAGGAGGTCGAGGGGTCGAAGGCCGAGCTCGAGGAATCCCTCGGTATCGACATCGCGTTGTTGTCGTGCCGTACGAGACAACGACGACGAGGTTCGGGGCATTGTTGCCGATGCAGGCTTCTTCGCCGCGTGCACAACCGTCCCCGCTCAGACCCGGCCCTCCAACGACCCGTTGAGTCTCAACCGCTTCGATGTTCGTGGGCGTGACTCGATACTCCGTTTCGCAGCCACGCTTTCGCTTCACGAACGAGACATGCTCTTCACCCGATTGAGAAGGTAGGCGATCGGCGACACCTAGAACAGCAGTGGTGTCGCACCATGCGCAAGGGATAACGCGATGAGCTGCCTCGCCTCTGTCTCGGTCACGAGCATATGCGTCGGCAGATTCACCACCGACGCCGAAAGGGCCTCGCCTGACGGAGCGAGGCCGAGGGTGTACGAGAACGCTGCCGGGTCGGCGGTGGCAGGGTGGAGAGGGGCAGCGAACCACCGCCCCGAGATATTCCACCCCTCGGCGCGGAGCGATTCTTCAAGCGCACGTGGATCGTCAACCGTCATCGGGTACCTCACGAGGTTCCGGAGCTCGAGCGATGCCAGCATCGGAATCGTAGATGCCGACGATGTGGGCACGATGCTGTGCCACCTGTCCGGCCTGCGCAACCTGCGAGCATAGGCGCGCCGCCCCTCGATTCGGTCGGCCCCGCAATGCAACGTTGATACCCTCGCCACGTTGTCCCCCAGCGTCTGGCCTCGAAGTCGGTCGCTGGCGATCCGTTGCAGCCCCCTACGAAGGTGATGGGCGGGCCGGTCTCGTCCCGTGTACTGGGAGACGTCGAGCACCATGGTGAGGAGGGTGACGACCACGTGCTCGAATGTGGCCTGATGGTGCCACGGTTCGGTCGCGAATCTCACGCAAGCGACCGGCAAGCTCAGGTTGGTGAACGCGAGTCCTCCTTGCCCACTGGAGAGCCACTTCGAGTGCTCAAAGCTCGTAACCGAGATCGTTGCCTCAGTCTTCCAGGCGAGGTCGGCACGATGCGCCGAATCGAGGATGACGACCGGCCTTGACGGGATTGGGGCTCGCGCACCATAGGTGTTTTGCACGACGACGGCATCGGCCTCCGGCCAGGCATCGGGAGCGACAACACCGCCTGAGCCGACATCGACGAAGGCGATCTGACAACCGGCGGAAAACACAGCGTTTGCGACGGCTGTGCGGTGTGCAAGAACCTGGACGGCTCCGGAGGGAGCGAGCGCCTCGAACGACGCCGTCAGCGCACCGCGGGCGCTCGCAAAGAGGATCGGCTCGCCTCCGTCAGGGATGAGAGCCACGATGGCCCTTCGGCAGAGGAAATTCGATGCCGGTTGAACCAACGCGCGAAGGAGTTCGGCTATCGAGAGTGTTGTGTTCGGGACGTGGGCTCGGCGCATCGTCGGTTTACCCGCAAGAAACGAGGTCGGGCCAGCTCGAACGGATCATGGAGTTGCCCTCGACGGCCGAGCAGGATCCGCGATCGATACTGGTCGAGTAGCTGACGGCATTCGTGATACGGAGCTGGCGAGATGAGATGAAGCGCAACGGTGTAGGTGATGGACCCTACGCCGATGCCCACGACCAGGTGAACGAAGGGGCTCCACGCGCTCGGAAGACGGTCATTCGCGACCCAAGTGACGATTCCCATCACGAGCGCGGCCAGCGAAACACCGAGACGGAGCGTGCCATGTCGACGACCGTCGCTCCGATCAGCCTGCCCGAGATGCTGAAGAGAACCGGCATCGCCAATACCGTCCAGCAGGAATAAGCGACCGCCACCCCGGTGGTGCCCCACGGAAGGCCGATGAAGAATGCACATATGACTGTGGTGGTCGCCACAATGCCCCACCGAAACAACCAGTCGGTTCGGCCTTGTGACTGGAAGATCCAGCCAGAGGTCCTGGCAAGGGTCTGGAGCAAGCCGGCGACGCACAGGATATGGACAGCGGGGCAGAGGGTTCCCACTTCGCGCCGTAGACGCTTGCTCTATGAACGGGGTACTGAGAACCGCGAGTCCGACAATGGCGGGAAACATGACAATCGCGATCAATCCGAGGGCACGAAGGTAGATTCGCTTGACCTGGAAGCAACGACCCTGGAGATGTGAGAGCGCCAGGTACATGACCCGGGTGGCGACAGACGAAACGAGGTCGAGAGGCAAAGACATCAGGTTGTAAGCTCGGTTGTAGTAGGCAGACTCATTCGTCCCGATGAACCGACCGATCAAGAGGTTGTCTGCGTTTCGGCCCAGTAGTTGACAGCAGTAAATCCGGCAAGGCGGATTCTGAAACCCCAAAGATCGCGAATCGAATCCCGATCCGGTGGGCCGGTTGACGCCAATCGCTTGCGAGCCAGAGCAACCCAACCTTGATGACTCCCGTTGCCAACGTCAATGCGACGAGGCTCCAAACCCCGAACCCGGCGATCGCCATGGCGATTCCGATCAGGTTCGCGCCCACGAACGCCACGTTCTCGATCATGGCGAGCTTTCGGAAGCTCATCGTGCGCTGCAGCAAGGCACTCTGAACACCAGTCAGTGAGCCGAGAAGGAAGGCTGGAGCGAACGCGATCGTAATCAACGTCAGCTGAGGTTCGTCGTAGAAAGCGGCCAAGAGTGGCGCTGCGGCGATCATTGTCACCATGAAAAGAGTTCCCGATCCGACGTTCAACCAGAGAGCGGAGTTGAGGTGCCGCTGCTTCAGATCGGGACGCTGGATGATCGCCGCACCGATTCCGAAGTCGACGAACAAGCTTGCGAATCCGGTAAAGACGCTCATTAGCGCCATGATTCCGAAGTCCTCGGGAACGAGAATGCGCGCGAGTATGACGCTGAATCCGGAATTGAACAGCCTGCTGGAACAGCGCTGAGGTGGCTGTCCACTGAGACCTCCGAGCGTGCATGCCTGAGGTCTGCCGGCGGGATCCGGTCGGGCACGATCGTGTCCGCGACATCGTCGCCGGGCGGTTCGATGTGGCCACCGAGCTCAGCTCACGGATCGACCGTCATATGCGTCGGCTTGGAGCCTCCAGCAATACGTTTGCGGGCAAGAAGCGCTTTGACCAAAACCATAGCGGCCTTCGCTTCAGTGTCGTCGCCTCCTTCGCGCAGGATCTGATCGATCTCGTGATCGTGGAATGAGAAGAACTCACGGTCCCTCCAACGAGATCGCTTCGCGAGTTGTCGAGCATGAAGGATCCGCCGAAGCTCCAGCCGAAGGCGATGTAATCACGCCTCCTTGTCGAGAACGAGCCCTCCGTAACGGAGCACGAAGCGCACGGCCTCCGGGCCGTTCGTGTTCATTCGCACAGCCCACGACGCGCCAGGGATGCGCTGTCCCTACGGGCGAAGGTCAGTACTTGATGGACAAATGCAAGGTCGTGGGTGGTCAGGACCAGGTCGCTTCGGTGTCCGAGTGCCAGAACGTCGAGTCATAGAACGCTTCGTGCTCGCGTACGAGTTCCGACCGAAGGAGCAGAGCAGTCGGAGCACCTGTGACATAAGGCCCGCCAAGAAGGCTCATCTCGAGGATCTCGTGGCCGGGTACGACGGTGCGCCAATACGGGATTCCCGTAGGTCGACCGCGGTGCCCGCTAGACGGTACGCGCTGACGATCCCGATGTTCTCAGCGGCCTCGGCGGCAGCGACCATCTCAGAGAAACAGCTTTGGTAGACCCAGTCATCAGCCTGAACCATTTTGCAGTACGCACTCTCATCGTCGACGGCCCGGAAGGCACGGTTGTGGTTCTGGTGGCACAAGCGGACTTCTTCGAACCGCACTAGGCGAATACGGGAGTCGCGGGAGGCAAGACGTTCGACGATGTCCGGCGTCGTGTCTGTGCTCGCGTTGTCTATGACCGTGTGCGTCCAGTTGTCGTGGGTCTGCGCAAGAACACTCTGGATGCATTCCTCGATATGGGCCGCGGCATTGAAGGCGGGCGTGACGACGCTAGCCGCTCGCAGAGATGAGATAGACGCAGTTGCCCATGTTCTGAGTGCTTATCGGCAGACAGACAGTGAAAAGATGAGGGAAGATCGTGCGGGACTCGCCGAGCGGCCCACCTCACGTCCTCGACGTGCGAGTGGCCGCGGCGACGTACGCCTTGAGATCGTGCACGAGCCCGGTGGCCGAAGTGGGTTCGCCGTCGAGATCCAGTTGAGGCGTGTCTGAATCGACGAGTGCCTCGAGGTCGGCGGCGGGATCCGCGACGAGCGTCGCCAGCCCGATCGCGTCCAGGCGAACTGCGAGCTCGAACTGGTGATCGTCGATCGCCTCGCGGTAACACCCCAGACCTTGGAACCACCAGCGGCCGCTTCCCTTTGATCTAGCGCGAGGAGGATCGAACCGACACCTCCGTGCGTGATCACGAGCGTGCTTCGGCGACGAGGTCGGCGAGCTGCGGGAATGGAAGGTAATCGACGTATTCGGCGTCCGGTCGCCTGAGCGATGATGGACCGTGCTGAACAACGAGTCGCTCGTTGCACTCGAGGGTGACGACGGGCGCCAGTAGTCGATCGAACGCGACCCCGTTTGTTCCGGTGGTGACGAGAATCATAAGTGGTTGAGAATGTTGCCGACGTAGCGCGCCCCGCCGACAACACCCACCAGCTCGGGCCATTGAACGTATACCCGATCGGCTACCGGACGGATGAGCCGACAGCTGAGTGACGGGCGCTCGATCCGGGTGAGGCTTTCGACGTACACGACCTTCGCACCGGAGAACCTGGCGACCCAGGCGAAGGGAACGGCGATCCCGGCTCCGGTCGTGATCACGACTGCCGGGCGGAGCCGTCGTACGAGCCGCACGGCGAGGAAAAGGTTTCGGAAGAGCTTCGGCACGTCGCGGGTGGTCGGGCCGTACCCGTAGTGGACAGTCTCATCTGCAAGAAGGGATCGTGCGTCCTCCCGCTCCAGGGTAACCCAGACGTGCGGGATCCCCTGCCAGGCATCCGCGAGGAGAAGGAGTTGGAGGAGATGACCTCCCGCCGAGGCGACCAGAAGTACATCGATCGTGTCGGTGCCTGCTGTACGGCCCATCCCGGCCGTATTCGCCGCCATCGTCTAAGCGTACTAGGTGGCGTCAACGATTCCCGTCGCGAGGAGAGTGGCTTGTACGTTCCGATTCTGCAAGGTCTCGGTCGGCTCCCCTTTAGGTCCGCGCCGGTCTAGCCGATATGCCAGTAGGCGGGGACGCATGTCTTCGTCTACCATCGGAAGCAAGCCGCCGCGAGACCCGATCCGAACCGGCGAGCGGCATCGAAGTGATTTGACTCATGGACCTCCGCCTCCATTTCCGCGTCCTCAGCCGATTCCGGTATCTCGTGATCGGCGGGCTGATCCTGGCTGTTGCACTCGCGTTCTTCTCGTACTTTCGGGTCGACCTTCACGGGTTCAAGATCAATCCGCGGCAGGACGAGACGTGGCAGAGCTCGGAGGTGTTCCTCCTCACCCAGAAGAACTCCTCCCTCTTCACGGCTAACCCGGACGCTTCGGGGAGCAGCGGTGCGACGAGCTGGTTGATGACGCTTCCCGGGTTCTACGCGCAAATCGCGAATAGCGACGTCGTCGGCGACGTGATCAGGGCGAACCACTCGCTCCACGGAACATACGACGCCTACCAGCTGTTCTCGAGCCGCGGACAATTCGGCGCTGCCGTTTCTCCGGTTCGACGCAAACTCGGCGACCCGTACCGGCGCAGTGCGGCTCGCGAACGCGGCGGCAGGGACGTTCCTCAGCTACGTACAGAGCAAACAGGCGCTCCAGCGAATCCCGGCGTCGAATCGGGTCGTGATCCAGACGATCACTGCGCCTCAGGCGAAGCTCGCAGTGCTCGTTCAGCCGCGCAAGAAGACTGTTCCGATCATCGTCTTCCTTGCGACCATCATTGGGACTCTTGGTCTCTGCTACATCCTCGAGAACCTTCGGCCGTCCGCGACTACCGAAGCGCCCGCGTATGACGAAGAGGTGCCGGCGGCGCGGCCGCATGTTCGTTCCGCGGCGGGCGGGAAGTCTTCGAATCCACGCGGTTTTTGAGCTCTAGATCGACTGCCCTGTCCGCGGAGGGCTCGCAGCGCCGACCCGCTCTCGCCCCTGCAGCTCTCGTCCTCGTGGCGATGCTCTGGCTCTGCGCCGCGGTTGCAGCAAACACAACAGTGAGATTGTCGGCGGTCGCCGTGGTCGGGATCGTCCTGCTCGTTCAGGCCCATGAACGACTTCTGTCGCCGAGGGCGACGCTCGCGCTCACGTTCCTGACGATCCTGTTCATCCCGATCAAGCGTTACACGCTTCCTGCGAGCCTGCCCTTCAACCTCGAGTTGTACAGGCTGGTGGTGGCTTTCGTTCTCGTCGCGTGGGGAACGGCACTCCTGATCGACCGCAGAATCTCCGTTCGCAAGAGCGGGCTCGAGCCGCCGCTAATCCTCTTCGCCGTGGCCGTAGCTCTATCGCTCTTCGCGAACATCCCGCGCGTCAACTCGATCGGTTCCGACGAGATCAAGACGCTGACGTTCTTCGCCAGCTTCGTGCTCATTTTCTACGTGATCGTGAGCGTCTGCCGGAAGGCTACCGACATCGACTTTCTCGTACGTCTGCTCGCGGGCGGTGGCGCAGTTCTCGGACTCCTTGCGATCGTCGAGTCGGCGACCGGCAACAACCCGTTCAACCATCTGCAGGTCGTCTTTCCGTTCCTCCACTACGACCCGTCGTTGGCGCCCGACCTCGTTCGGGGTGGGCACTTCCGCTCCTACGGCTCCGCCCAGCATCCAATCGCGTTCGGGGCCGCCCTTGCCGTCTTGCTGCCGTTCGCCGTCTACCGGGCGAAGGCGTTCAACCACCGCATCTGGTGGCTCGCGACACTACTGATCCTCATGGGAATCCTCTCCTCACGCTCGAGAACGGGGATCATCATGCTGCTCGCGATCGGCGTCGTGTACATCATCCTCCGTCCACGAGATATGAAGCGCCTCTGGCCGGCCATACTTCCGACGCTCCTGATCATTCACTTTGCGATGCCGGGAACTCTCGGCGGGATCAAGGAGTCGTTCTTTCCGAAGGGCGGCATCGTCGCCGAGCAGGCGGACACAGAGGTTGGAAGCGGCCGCTTGGCAACGCTCGGGCCGGCTTTGCGAAACGAGTTCGAGCCGGACCCGCTGTTCGGTGAGGGCTTTGGCACTAGAATCACGCAGCCGGATGCTGTCGTCTCGGTGCCGAACGCCCCGATTCTCGACGACGAGTGGCTCGGCATGCTGCTCGAGATCGGTATTTTCGGCGTCTTCGCCCTGATCTGGTTGTTCGTTCGATCTGTGAGGCGAATGGGGAAGGCCGCCCGGACTGATCTGTCGCCACGAGGCTGGCTTCTCGTCGCAACAACGAGTTCGATCGTCGGTTATGGAGTAGGGATGTTCACCTACGACGCGTTCTCGTTTATCCAGTCGACCTTCCTGTTTTTCATCACCCTCGGGATTGGTACGGCATGTCTGTTGTCTCCCACCGTGGAGTGGCAACGATTTGCTTTTTCCGAACATGAGGCGATCGCAGTACGACGGTCCCGCCGGCGTAGTAGGCAGCGGCGGCCGCGGGCGGCGTCGCACCCCTAGCCGCGGCGCGTCGAGCCGGGACTCGGTCGCGTTACTTCCGCTCGGGGAAGCCCACGCGTCTCGAGCGGAGACCCAGTGACTCGAGGGCCCTGCGCGGAAGCTCCCTCGCCCGCTGCTGGCGTCGCAGGACTGCGCGTGCCGTTGCGTCCTCGCAGCGCGGCTCGCGCCTCAGGGCAGCACCAGCCCATCCTGAGATCAGACCTACCGCCGCAGGATCCTTCCGGATCCGGTTCAGCGACCTGACAATCATGAACGTAGGCCGATAACCCATGTAGTGAGCGGCTCGTCCGCGTGCGACCCATGAGTTCCAGCGGCCGTCGCGCGCGCCTTCGGCACGGTGATGGAAGAACTCGATGTCGTCGAAGCTTGCCGTCCGCCAGTTCAGCGCCTTGGCTTTGAATGCATCGATCCCATCCCAACCCATACGTTCTTCGAGAGGCGAGACGTCGGCGAGACAGGCGGAACGGTAGGCCCGACAGGCACCCCAGACGTGGTCCCCGGTGACGAAGCGCGGCGTCCATTGCTCCCCCTCCAGCTCCAGACAGGTTCCGCTTGCGATTCCAAGCGCAGGATCGTCGGAGAATCGCTGCAGTATGCGCTCGAAGTAGCTCGGATCGAACGAGATGTCGGCGTCGATCTTGACGATGACGTCGACTTCCTGGTCGAGCGCTGCTACTCCGTCCTGAAAGGCCCGCACGATCGGCCCGCCGCGTTCGTAGGGCTGGTTGGACGAAAGAAGGCGGATCCATCTGTGTTCCTCGGCCAGAGCGAGGGCCAGGTCGGGGGTGCCGTCACTCGAGCCGGTGTCGACGATCAGCCACGAGCGAGGCGATACAGACTGCTCCTTGAGGCTCTCGGCGAGGCGCTCCAGATTTCCGGCTTCGTTTCGAGCCGGAGTGATGACCGCGTAGCTGATTTTCGACGTGGGCTGCGTCACTGGGACAGTGCTACCGGCCCGGCTTTCTCTCCTGCCGCTACGGCCGAGCGAACGCGCGACAGAAAAGTGGAAAGCCAAATCTCGAGCATGAGGATCGCGAGCAGAAGATTCTGCTCCGCGTCCCCGGCGCTGTTCAAGGTCAGCCTTCGGACGGCATCCATGTCGACGAACTCGGCGACGTGCGGATCGTCAACGAGCAGATAGTCCTGGATCGCGTGGTGTGCCTGAGCCTGCAGCCAGCCGCCGACCGACTCGTGGAAGAACCCGAGCTTGGGCTTGTCGATCGCGCGGTCGGGCAGGAGACCGCGGGCGACTTGCTTGAGGATGTACTTGCTCTCGAACCGGTGGACCTTGAGATCGGCCGGGATACGGGCGGCATACTCGACCAGCTCGTGGTCGAGGAACGGGACGCGGACCTCGAGCGAGTGGGCCATCGACGCGCGGTCGAAATAATGCAACATGTCATCCACGAGCGCGAGCTGCCCATCGATATGAAGCGTCGACGACAGCGGGTCTTCATCGACATCGCCGAGGCGCTTCCGGACGGCATCGGCGGCAGCTTCTCCCTGAAGACCGGTGAGCCGGCCGCGTAGCAGCTCCAGACGAAGACGGTCGTCGAGCTTCCCACTCATCGCCAGCAGACGATCGACGCCGTTAGTCGCCGCAAGCGTGCGGGCCGGACGATCGAACCGCGCGGGAGCACGACCGAGCACGATGCCGGCGCCGCGTCGAAGCGGGCCGGGGACGCGGCTCCAATGTCCGGCAATCGCGGCCGCACGGTGCTTCGCGTAGCCGCCGAACAGCTCGTCGGCGCCCTGCCCGGAGAGGGCGACCTTCACGTGTCGGGTTGCAAGCTGACAGAGCGCGATAAAACCGAGCGACGAGAGGTCGGCAAGCGGCTCATCCATGTACCAGACAAGCTCATCCAGATCGACCGTGTCGGTGAACGAGAGCTCGAGCTCGTGGTGCTCGGTGGAGAAGTAGTCCGCGACCAGGCGCGCGTCTGCCAGCTCGCTCGTCGCCCCCGATCCTTCGAAGCCGACGCCGTGACGCTGACCGGGCTCGCTCATGTGGCGCGCCATTATGGCGACGATAAGACTCGAGTCCAGGCCTCCGCTCAGCATCGCGCCGAGCGGCACGTCGCTCATCAGTCGCAACCGAACCGACTCATCGAGCTTCGCCGCGAGCGTCGCCTGGTATTCCTCTTCGGGACCGGCGTTCGCCGACGTCCGGCTTCGGGTACTCCCAATATTGCTCCTGCCGAACACCATCGGGCGTGATGACGAGAACGTGTCCCGGCATCAGCTTCGAGACTCCGTCGATCGGTGTCATCGGCCCCGGGAAGAACCCGAGCGTAAGGTAGGCGTCGATGGCCGAAAGGCTCCAGCTCTGCGTCGACGAGCCCGACTCGCCATCACGCACTTGAGCTCGGATCCGAAGACGACCGCGCTGTCGGTCTCGGCATAGTAGAGAGGCTTGATGCCGAGTCGGTCGCGCGCGAGGATACCGGTCTGCGAGCGTGCGTCCCAGACCGCAATACCGAACATTCCTCTGAGCTTTGTCGGGAACATCGAGCCATACCGCTCGTAGAGGTGGGGGATGACTTCCGTGTCGCACCTGGTCCGAAGGACGTGGCCGTCCCGCTCGAGCGACCGCCGGAGTTCGAGATGGTTGAACAGCTCCCCGTTCTGCATCGCCCAGATTTCCCCACTCTCATTGGGCATCGGCTGATGACCGCCGTCGACATCGACGATGCTGAGGCGGCGTACCCCAAAGGCGACTCCTGGCGCACGGTAGAAGCCTCGATCGTCGGGGACCGCGATGCCGGATCAGGTCCGTCATCGTCGCGAGGCGCTCGTCGGAGATCGCGGGCGCCGCCCCGACGGGGCGTTGGAAGACCCCGACTTCCTCACATGATCTGTTGCCGCCTACCTTTCCGTTCGCGTCGTGCCGCTCGCCGCAGTCTATGTCGATGCTACCATCGGCACGGAGAGCGTCGGGCTCAAGTCACGGGCTATCCCGCTCTCGGCGAAGTCTTAGACGCTGACGAGCAGGCTGCTCGGAACGCCCGCAGGTGCCCTCGCCGCGTTTCGCTTCCCTTGGTCGTCAGGGCGGCATGAGTGAGCGCGCCAAGCGCGATTCCGTACCGCATCAGCCTTGCACGAGCCCTGCTCTCGTGCATATTTGCGTACAGGATCATGCTTCGCGCCAGCGTAGGCAGGAGCTCGGCGCGGGGCCGCGACACGCCGCCGATAATGAGAACGGCCACCGCGGTCGGCTCGTAGAGCACCGAGTAGCCGGAGTCCCACAGCCGGCGGCAAAGCTCCTGATCCTCGCCGTAGAGGAAGAACGGCCACCGTTCCAGCCTCCGATGCGCTGCAGGGCCTCACGCGTAACGAGCATGCACGCACCCGAAAGCCATTCTGCCGTGTGACCGCTGCCGTAGGTATTGGGCTCCCGAATCACTTCATCCGACCAGCTTGCGCGGGGGAAGACGCGGTGCAGGAAGAGAGCTTGGGAGTAGGTCGAGCGAAGCCGGGGAAATCGTCGCTGAGAGAAGTCGAGCGCCCCGTCGGCGTCGAGGATGCGCGGGCCGACGAGTCCTGTGCCGGGGTTGCGGTTCAGCGCCTCGACAAGCCTTTGCACCGACTCGACCTCGATCCTCGCATCAGGGTTCAAGAAGAGGACGAACGGCGCAGTGCCGGATTCCCACCCCCGGTCGCATCGGTACCGCAAACCCGTGGTTCGTGCCGAACGCGAGCATTTCGACGTTGAGGTCAGCCACCGAATCCGGGGTGCCATCGGTTGAAGCGTTGTCGACGATGGTGACATGAATTCAGGGGAGTTCGTGAGCGGGGCCACGGACTCCACGAGCGTTTCCGCGCTGTTGTATGAGACAACGACGACATCGATTGAGACCTCGCTCTCACACATCCTCTCTGAGGTTAACGCAGAGCGAGCCGCCGCTTTCAACTGCCGCTAGGTCCTGCCCAGAGCTCGTCCTTCGGATGGGGCCTGAGCTGAGCATCCCTCGAACAAAGGCACCCAAAAGGGGGATTGATGGCTCGGGGCGGGCGACCGAGTACGGAACCTGACCCAGTGCAACGGCGGTGCTCGGAGCAGGCGCTTTTCGGTTGAGCATCGCCCTCTTGGCGTGAGGAGGTATGGAATCGTGACGACAAAGCGGCGACATCGTCTGTTCGTAACCATTGGCGCAGGACTTCTCGTTGTACTTGCGGGAAACAGTGCGGCTGACATTTCCGTGTCGAAGATGAAAAATGCGCTGACTCACAGTGCGAAGACCAGTTCGATCAGTACCAGAGAGAGTTTCAGACAGCGGTGGCAGCGCGTCGTTCTGCGTACCGGTCAACAAGGCCGCACCCGAGATCTCGGGTCATACTCTGGCGGGCACCACCCTCGAGACGACGGACTGGGAGTGGAGTTCCGCGCCGTCTCTCAGCTTCCGGTACCAGTGGTACCGCTGCGGTGGGCCGACGTCGTGCCGTTCGATCCCGCACGCGACCAGGCACAGCTATTCGATCGGCACGACTGACGTCGGCTCGAGCCTTCAGGTCGAGGTCACGGCGACCAACCGCTACGGCTCTGCCGAGGCAGACGCGCTTTCGCCTAGCGTCGCGGGGGCGAGCGTCTCGGGCGCGACCACGACCACGACCACGACTCCGGCGCGCCGCCGCCGCTGCAGACAACTCCGGCCACCACCACCACCACCACCACCAACACCACCACCACCACCAACAACACACCACCACCACCACCACCACCGGCACCACCACCACGACTACCGCGCCGGCTCCGGTTCTTCCGCCGCCGGTGACGACGACGATCAAGACGACGACGACGCCGGCTGCGGTCGCTCCGGTCAATACCGCGGCACCGAGCGTTTCGGGTTCGGCGCAGCAGGGCGTTGCGCTCACGGGCTCGGCTGGCAGCTGGACTGGTACGCAGCCCATCTCTTTCTCGTATCGGTGGCTAACTTGCGGTACCGGCGGCTCGAACTGCTCGCCGATTTTGGGTGCGACCGGTTCCACCTACATGCTCGGTGGGAACGACGTCGGCACGACGGTTGAGGTGTCGGTCACTGCTTCGAACGCCGGCGGAACGGTGTCGGCTCGATCAGCGGTGACGGGGACGGTTGCAGCAGCACCGGCGCCGCAGCTGGTTGTTCAGGGTGCGCCGTCGGGGAACGTGTCGGCGGCGAACCTCTGGGTGAGCCCGTCTGGCGGCTCGAGCCCGTTGCGCTGTGTGACTGCGTGTGCGTTCAACGCGTCGAACGCGTTCGGCTCGATCGACGCGGCGTATGCGGCCGCTTCTCCGGGTGACACCGTGGTGCTCGCGTGCGGCTCGTACGGCTACACGAACTTCAGCTCGCGGAAGTCGTCGGGCCCGAACGTGGTGTTCGAGCCGGCCTCGGCGGGATGCGTGACAACCGAGGGCTTCCAGTTCGAAAACGGCGGCGACTATGCGACCCTCCGCGGCCTCACGATCAACGATTCGGGCGGGGCGATCACAAGAGCGGCTCGTCGTTCTCATCCGGCGTCGTGATCGACGATGACATGATCAACGTCGGCCAGCGAGTCGACACACAGGATGTCAATCTCCATCTCGTCAACGGGTGGCAGATCGTGAACTCGACGATCGGGCCCTCATGCTGTGGCGCGGGAGGCAACTCGCCCGAGGGCATCAGGATCGGCACGCCCGGCGGCGGCAACTCGACGAATGTGCTGATCGACAACAACCTGATCCAGTACACCCTCCGCACCACCAGCTACTGGCCGTCGGGGTGGGCGTCGGCTCCGAATTCGTCCTGCGGTTCCTGCCATGACGACGGCATTCACGTGTGGGGCCTGACGAGCTCGACGATCAGCAACAACCGGATCGTCGGCGCCGAGGTGCAGGGGATCTTCTTCGAACTGACCAACGGTTCGCTGAACAAGGACATCAACATCGTCAACAACCAGATCTCGGTCGTGGGAGGTAACGCCGGTATCAGCATCGAGGCAACAGCCTCGAACTCGACCGCGGGTACCTGGAACATCACCGGAAACACCACGCAAAACCTGATCGTGGTCGGAGGGGGGTTCTCCGGCGCGATGCCGGGAACCGTCTTCAACCTGAGCGGCAATACGGGCGAGCTCATGATCAGTGACTCAAACGGCGACGCTGTCAGCTGTACCGGCTACCCCTCGACGGTCACGATCCACTACTCCAACAACAACTGGATCCCAGTCGGCGGAGGCACACCACTGCCCTGCTAGCAGGTGGCGCACCCCGAGCGCGCAGAACCACCCAACCGCGACAAGCACGGAACCAAGCACGGGGCCACTGCTGCCTGGGCGGCGCAGAACGGCGAGCTTTACAACCATCAGGAGCTTCGCAAGAACCTCGAGCGCGACGGCCATCGTTTTCGCAGCACGTGTGACACCGAGGTGCTTCCACATCTCTACGAGCGTGACGGGTTCGATATGCCGAAGGCGCTCCGCGGCAAATTTGCCTTCGTGGCGTGGGACGTCGAGATGAGGAGGGGCATCGTGTCCCGGGATCGCCTTGGCGTCAAGCCTCTGTACTACAGCCGGCAGGGCGATCTGCTGATCTTCGCTTCGGAGCTCAAGAGCCTGCTCGCCAGCGGGCTGATTCCGCCTGAGCTCGACCCTGAGGCGATCGAGTCGATCTCACGCTCCGCGACTTCGCCGGACCCTCGACGCCGCTCGCCGACGTGTTCAAGCTCCTTCCAGGCGACAGTCTCGTTATCGAGAACGAAACTCTAGAAAGCAAACCGTATTGGCGGCTACCGTTTCCGACGCAGCCATCCCCCGCGCTCCCCGATCAGGAATACGCAGACGGTCTCCTTGAAGTCCTCGACGAAGCGGTTCAGCTCAGGCTGATGAGCGACGTTCCGCTCGGAGCGATGTTGAGCGGCGGGCTCGACTCGAGCGTCGTCGTCGCACTCATGGCGCGGCACTCGACGTCGCCTGTCAAGACGTTTTCGGTGACATTCACCGAGGATGTCGAGGGGAACGAGCTCTCCGATGCCGCTGTCGCCTCGACCTTCGGTACCGAGCACCATGAGCTCGAGCTTTCGCTTCGCGACGAACCGATCTCGCTCGAGCAGCTTGTGTGGTCGCTCGACGAGCCCCTTGCCGATCTCTCCGCGCTCGGGATGTACGCCCTGTCAAAACTGGCCGCCGAGCATGTGACCGTAGCCCTTTCGGGTCAGGGCGCCGATGAGCTCCTGGGCGGCTATCCGTCGCACAGGAACGCTGCCATTGCGGACACCTGGGAGCGTGTGCCCCGGCGCTTCGCCCCCTTGGCCCCGCGGCTGCCCGTCACGCGCCGGCGCGGTACCGGCGCGCCGCCGATGCGGTCACGCAATCCGACCCGGTGTCACGCTTCCTCACCCAGTCCTCAAAGCTCGATCCGGTCACACGGGCACGACTGCTTCGCGGCCGCCTGCGCCTCGGTCTCCGGCTCTGCAACATCCGACGTGGCGCCGCTGGTCTCGGCGAGCGAGGCGCCCGTTGGCAGGTGCGTTCTACCTGTCGAAGTCGGCCTGGTCGACGATATGCCCCACTTCTTCGATCGTCGATGGCGAAGACTCCCTCGAGGTACGGATCCGTTCCTGGCGCCGCATCATCGTAGATGAAACCAGAACAGCTCGAGGTCGAGCAGCTCGAGGGCCAGCATCTCCTTCATCTCGTTGCACATGGTTTGATTGCCCAGCAGATCATCGAGAAGAAGAACATTGTACTCTTCGACCATGCCGTGGAGCGCCTGACCCGCTCGACAGCGACAGTGCGTCGCCCGACTGTCTACTGTCGCCCGATCCCGCCTACGCGGATCATCGATCCGCGGTATCTCGAGAGACTGGTTCGTGACTTCACGCACTCCGCCGCTACTATGATCCTCGAGCCGCGCTCCTCTGATCCTTCATGCTTCATCTGGCTCTCGAGCTTGCCTACCCGCGCAATGCGAGCCACTCAGTCAACTGAGAGTCATCTTTGGCGAGTCGATGGAACATAGGAGTCGGTTTTGGTGCGCCGAATCATGACGCCGCGCGCGATGAGAGCTTGGAAGGTGTGTCCGCCTCGAAAAGCGATCCTTGCGCAGACAGTGGAGGCCACGGTCTCAGTAATCATCGATCATGGCTCAACCAACGATACGGATCGTCTCACGGCGCCGAGTTCACACCCGTCCGACTGGGTACCCGGCGCTTCTGGATCGGATCGGCAACCACCCCGACCAATGAACCGATCTTGCGTTGGTTGGACGCGGGTACCCGTTCGTCGATACCTCGCCCGACATCGTGGTCAAGGTCGACGCCGACGTGTCGTTCGATCCCGACCATTTCGAGCAGCTGACCGCCGAGTTCGCGGCCGATCCCAACCTGGGAATCGCCAGCGGCACCTGCTGGGAGCGTCGAAGACGGAACGTGGCGCGCGATGCTGAACGCACGCTCTCACGTACGAGGTGCCGTGCGTGCCTACCGGTCTTCCTGCCTGGACGATGTGATGCCTCTGGAACAGCGATTCGGCTGGGACACGATCGACGAGATCAAGGCCCAGCTCCACGGTTGGAAGACGCGGAGCATCGACAGTCTCAGGTTCTTCCACCACCGGTCGACCGGAGAGCGGGACGGGGCCAAGCGAACCTGGCGTTCCCAGGGGGATCTCGCGTGGTATCTCGGCTACCGCTTCCCGTACCTGTTCCTGCGGACCGTCTTCCGGAGCTTCAGCGACCGGCAAGCCTTGACCATGCTGTCGGCCTGGGCGGCTGCAGGCCTGAGGCGTGAGCCTCGGTACCCGGATGTCGCCGTTCGCAGGTTCTTGCGAGACCAGCAGAGCCTCTCGCACCTCACTCTGAGGGTGGAGAGGTGCTCCATCGGAACTCCGGCGCTTAGCTCGCTCGTGCGACCGGCGATCGCGTTCCAGCCGACCAGCTCGTGCCCCTGGCGGCGTATCTCCTCGACGAAGGGCGCGAGCGAGCGCCGTTCCCGATCGCGCCACTCCTCCTCGTACCCGGGGTGAAGACCGACCTCGAGCGTGGCGCCGGTCTTCGGCAACTTGGTCGCGAGCCGCTCCCATGCCTTGTCGTGAGCCGTCGTCGGCATGTAGAAGTGGTCGGTCGTCTCGAACGACCGCATCAAGGCCCGGCGCCAGATTGGCCCGGCCCAGTAGGTCGGGTGCTCGACCGGTCGCCGAAGGTAGGTGTCCTGAACGTTGCGCACGCGGGCGATCCCGAGCGGGGCAGGGCCAGCCGCAGGGCCTCCCGGAACAGCGGAAACTTGTGCACATGCCGGTGTGAGTCGACATGCGAGACGGTCACACCCTCGCTCCGGACGAGCTCGACCTGGGCGGTCACCTCGCGTTCGATCTGCTCGACAGGGATGCGTCGCTGCAGGGCTCGCTTACGGATGAGGTTGGTCCGCAGGAACCGCCCCTCGTCGTCGACCAGGTCGCGGACGACTGCCGGGTCGCTGATCGGCCGCTCGGTACCATCCCCCACGAACAGAAGGTGGACGCCGTACGAGAACTCGGGATGTGACCGGGCAAACCGGAGGGCATCCTCGGTCGCAGGCATCCCGACCATCAACGACGCGCTCGTCAAGTGATTCTGGTCGAAGCACTCGATGATGGCCGTAAGCGTCTCTTCGGACATCCCGAAGTCGTCGGCGTTGAGAACGACCTTCACCGCCACCCTCATTCTTCGCTGGGTGGACCGGCCTGCATGCTCTCCCTGGCCCAGCAGTGTCTTATGTCTGTGTTACCGTGTCATCAGTGCCGTTGAGTACGTCTTGCCAGCGTCGCAGCGTCGCAAGACAGCTCTGGGGGCGCCAGCGGGTGGCAGATAAGGCACAGAGGGCTGGCCAGCCTCCACCACACCGATCAAGGCGGTCTCTGCTACCAAGCATAAAAATGTCCCCGACGAACCGTGCTCGCCGCTTGCCATGCTCAGAGTCCTGATTCTGCTGCAATCCATGATCAACCGGCCAAGGGCTCAGCAGCTACAAGCGTTCCGCGCGCGCCCCGTCAGCGACTGGCCCGCCTCTCGGTTGGCACGACCGCGGATCGCATCCGTACGGTCTCGTCCCTGTGCCTACGCACACGTCTAGCTTACGCTTCGCTTTTCGCACGTCTGCGCCGCTCAGCCGCGACACTGTCGTTGGTCCAGTACGAACGTACCTCGCACGATTTTTCGGACGCAGCAGAACAGGCCGAATATCATCTTCAACCACGTCCCCGTCTCGCGGACACGTTCTGGTACGACTCAGTGCACAGCGAGCAAGCTATTCAGAGACATTGGAGCAGTCACGATCAACGATGGGCAGGACAGTGTACCGAAGGCTCGAAGGTGCAACCTCTTCCCGGGTGTGAGGGCTCAGCTCGGACCACATAGACGTCAGCAACAGTGACACACAGGACGTCGATACTTCATGTCGTATCCGCTGGTCTCAATCGTCGGTAACACGATCGGGCCCCATGTTGTGGTGACGGCTCGAGTACGTCCTCGAGGGGATCAGGGATCGGACTCCCGACGGAGCAACGATAGGAAACCGTCGCACGTCCTGATCAGCGGGAACCTGATCAGTTCACGCTCCGTTCGTGCGAGTATTGGCCGGATGGGTACGGAGCCTGTCCATAGAGCGACTGCTCCGAGTGTCATGACGACAGGATCCACGTCGGGCATGACCGATTCGACGATCTCGCGAACCGCATCTACGGGGTCGAGGTCCAGGGGATCTTCTTCGAGCGACGACGACTCGCTGAACTCGAATATGACGATCCTCGACGACATGGTCACGATCGTCAGCGAACGCCGGGATCGTCGTCGACGCTGTGACTGCGACGGCTCCACCGGGGCCGCTGGACGATCGTTTCAACTCCACCCCGAATCTGATCAAGATCGATCCTGACGGCGTGCGACCCGGAGCGTGTTCGATCTGACCGGAACATCGGTAAGCTCGACATTGCGAACTCCTCGGCGACGCGATCCGGTGCACAGCGGATCGCACGGGTTCGACGATCAACTACGATCGAACCTGTCGAACCGGACAGCGGCGGTACCCCCGACATGCGGACCGGAACATTCGAGGAACGCGGCCTTCGTCGATCAGCTGACCGACCTTCACCTCGCACGGCCGGGCCGAGCCGGCATGCTGGTGCCCTCGGCTATCTGCCTCGCAACGACGAAGGCGGTATCGACAACCGGCGCGCGGTGCGCACCGGTCAATGCCGGCGCGGATCAGCGCCCTCTGGTCGGCGCGGCCTCGTCACCTTGAACTCGAGGACCCCGAGCAACCCGCCGTTCCGACCGCGTTCGCCGGGCTTCCGAGGGCTGCAGGATTGAGATCGACGCCGCCCAGAGCCGCGGCCTCGCTGCGACGGTTCGTGAGGCGATCATGCTGGCGCAGCGGCGATCGCTGACGGTTTCCGATCAGGTCTCGGCTGTCGTCAACAGGTTGCGCGACGTCGATCGTCTCGCCTTGGACAGCTTGGCCTCGACTTCGAGGCTTAACGTGCTAGACGTGGCGCCGGGCAGATGCTTCTGCAGCCTCCCTACTTCGCAGTTCGGAACGAGGTGATCGCGATCGACCTCAACGAGATCGTCCATGGCTCCGCACCTCGCGCCTACATAGCGATGTCGCGCCAGAACAGGGCGCGAAGGTTCTAAAGCTGTCGGACGGAAATCGCTGCTTGTCGACGTACCGCACAAGCGGAGCTGGCGCGCCAGCTTCACCTGCGCCGCTGCCGACCGTGCAGGCTCGGCAGATGAACGCCTCGTCATGGGCTTCGACAACGCCTCGTTCGACTTCGCGTATTCGCTCGCGGTGTTTCAACATCTCGAGGATCCCGGTTCGGTTGTCAAGGAAATGGCGCGCGTCCTGAGACCCGGGGGCGGCCTCTACCTCGACTTCATCCTCTACACGAGCAGGACCGGATCGCACGATGTGCGGCACCTGGCCGATCCCGATGCTCCGACACCCCTTTGGGCACACCTGCGGCCGCAGTATCAGTCTCTAGTAGCTCCCAACGCCTACGTGAACAAGATTCGCCTACAGGGGTGGCGTGAGATCTTCACCGCCGCTCTCCCAGGCCACGAGCTGTTACTCAGACAGCCCGAAGCGGAGTGGCTCACCAACGAGGCTGAGGCTCTTCGGCAGGCCGGAGAGCTAGAGAGCTATGAGCTCGATGAGCTGCTCTCAACCAAGGTCATCGTGCTGTGGACGAAACCGACGCGGCCGCCGGAGGCGACCGAACCAGTTCGCTGATGGTGGTGAGCTCGAAGCCCCGGTCCACCAGTGCAGGGATGATCTCGGCGCAAGCTTCGAGCGTCGATTCGCGCGACCCGCCTCCGTCGTGCAAGAGAACAATCGACCCCCCTCGAACCTGCCGAAGTACGCGATTGCAGATCTCCTCCGCCGAAAGGCCAAGTGTGTCACCTGAGTCGACAGACCAGAGCACGGTGAGCATTCCACGCTCCCGAGCTACCGCGATCGTCCGACGCCGATCCTTGCCGAACGGCGGCCTCACGAGCCGGACGTTCGGATAGAACGGAGCGATTGCCTCGTTCGCGCGATCGATCTCCTCCCGTAGCTTGAGCGGGCTGAGGTAACGGGTGTGAGCGTGGGTAAATGTGTGATTCGCGAGCTCGTGGCCCTCGTTCACGATCCGAGCCACGACATCCTCGCAGCCCGCAATCCGCTCACCTACGACGAAGAAGCTGGCGCGAGCGTCGTGTGACGCCAGAAGATCGAGAATCGCCGGCGTAGTCTCCGCGGACGGGCCATCGTCGAAGGACAACGCAACGGCACCGGGAGCGTCACTCAGCTCCCGAACGCAGGTTTCGTCTGCGCTGGTGGCAAGCACGATGTCGAGCCCCCGGTCGAGAATCTCGAGCAGACGCGGCATCCGTTGTCTGAATGTCCGTGCGTCCATGTCTGGTTGAAAGAAAGAGAATCGGAAGGGGCGGAAGCTACAGATGAGAGCCAATGGCGTTTTGACTAGTCTTCCCCGAGTGGCGGATGCCACGTATTCTAGTCGGCCAGGCGGGCTTCACCTCGGTTTGGAGGGAAGTTCGATTTGTCGGTTCTGCAAAGCCTCGCTTGACTTGACCCTTGTTGACCTTGGCAAGTCGCCGCTTTGCGAGAGCTTCCTCGCCGCGGACATGCTCGAGGCGATGGAGCCGTTTACCGCTGCACGTTCGTGTCTGCACGCAATGCTGGCTCGCGCAGTTGCCGGCATTCGTGTCGCCCGCCGAGATCTTCGAGGAGTACGCCTACTTCTCTGCATACTCGGACTCGTGGGTTGAACATGCGCGCAAGTACACGGAGATGATGGTCGAACGGACGTCTCGACGGAGGAGAGCCTCGTCGTCGAACTCGCGTCCAATGACGGTTACCTCCTCCAGCATTTCGTTGCAAGCGGTATCCCCGTGCTGGGCGTCGATCCGGCAATCAACGTCGCGCCGGCGGCTGAGGCGCGGGGGGTTCCAACAAATGTCGATTTCTTCGGGACGGAGCTCGCGAACCGGATGTTCGAGGAAGGAGAAAGCGCGCCGACCTCGTAATCGGGAACAATGTACTTGCCCAAGTTCCCGACCTGAACGACTTTGTCGCCGGTGTTTCCATTCTTCTCGCCCCAGGAGGGACGGCGACATTCGAGTTTCCCCATCTGGCGCGACTTCTCGAGCAACTGCAATACGACACGATCTACCACGAGCACTTCTCGTACTTCTCTCTCGAGACGATTTGTGCCGTCTTCGAAGCACATGGCCTCCGCTGTCATCGACGTCGACGTGATCCCGAGTCACGGTGGCTCTCTGAGGGTCTATGCAACTCTCGCATCCGACGAAAGGCAGCCTGCCGAATCCGTCGAGCGGCTCGTCGCAAAAGAACGGCAGGAGGGGCTTCGATCGGAGGAACGCTACAGCCGTTTTGCGTCCGAGGTCGAGGAGTCGAAGCGAGCATTGCTGGATCTCCTGATCCGCCTTCGCCGTGAGGGAAAGCAGGTTGTCGGCTACGGAGCCCCGGGAAAGGGCAACACGCTACTCAACTATTGCGGGATCCGTACCGATCTTCTCGAGTACACCGTGGATCGCAACGAATACAAACATGGAAGATTCACCCCGGGGACCCAGATCCCCATCTTCCCTCCGGAACACATTGCCGCCACGCGCCCAGATGCGATTGTCATCCTGCCGTGGAACCTTGCTCGTGAGATCAGCGGACAGTTGAAGTACGCGAAGGAATGGGGCGCGAAGCTAATTGTGCCGATCCCGATCGCAACGACCGTCGATGCTGGGACGATCATCGAAAGGTAGTCCTGAAGGTCGTTATCTTCTGCGGAGGCTTCGGTGTGCGTATGGGTGAGGAGACCCGGCGGATTCCGAAGCCGATGATCGAGATCGGCGGCAAGCCGATCCTCTGGCACATCATGCGTTATTACGCAGGGTGGGGATTCAAAGAGTTCATCATCTGTCTGGGCTATAAAGGCGACGTCGTCAAGGAGTACTTTCTCGGCTACAACGAAGCCCTGTTCAGCGATTTCGTCCTCGAACGCGACGGCTCGGGAACGCGGGTGGAGATTCTTTCAAATGACTTGAACGACTGGAAGATCACCTTCGCGGATACGGGTGTGAACACAACGATCGGCGAGCGTCTGAAGGCCGTAGAGCGATACATCGGGTCCGACAACGTGTTCATGGCGACATACGGTGACGGGTTGACGGATGCGCCCCTTCCAGATCTGATCGGTGCGTTCGAGGAGAGAGGCAAGACCGCAATGTTCCTGTCGGTCAAACCCGTGTTCAATGCGCACATGATCCGCACCGATGCCGAGGGGACAGTGCTGTCGGTCGAGGACATGAGTCTGTCGGACGTTCGGATCAACGGCGGCTTCTTCATTTTGAAGCGTCGAGTACTTGATCTGATCGAACCCGGTGACGAGCTCGTCGAAGAGACCTTCGCCCACCTGATCGAAGAGGGCGAGCTGATTGCCTACGAGTACGACGGCTTCTTCGGACCGATGGACACCATCAAGGATCGGCAGCGTCTCGAGGCTTTGCACGAGACCGGCCGTGCGCCGTGGCAGCACACACCGCAGGACGAGCTTCGAGAGCATCCCGTCGTCTGATGCAACCGCTCCAGATCGCCGGCGAGGAACCGTTGCGCAGGGTGCTCGTGATCGGGTGCCATGCGGACGATATCGAGATCGGTTGCGGCGGGACGATTCTGACATTGACCAGATCCATTCCCGAGCTCGAAATCGATTGGCTCGTGCTCGCCGCATCGGGAGAACGGCGCGCCGAGGCAAGGGCGAGCGCAGAAGCATTCGGCGGGCCGACCGTGGCCGGACGGGTCGCGGTTCACGAGTATCGCGACGGCTTCTTACCCTACTCCGGCCGAGAGGTGAAGGAGCACTTCGAGGAGCTCAAGGGGCGCACTGATCCCCAGATTATCTTTACGCACACGCGAGACGATCTCCATCAGGATCACCGGATTGCCTGCGAGCTCACGTGGAACACGTTCCGGAATCATCTGATTCTGGAGTACGAGATACCGAAGGTCGACGGCGACCTCGGGCGGCCGAACCTCTTCGTGCCCCTGAGCGCTGCCATTGCAGAGGAAAAAGTCGATCTTATCGAGCGGCACTTTCCGAGTCAGAGCGGTAAGCACTGGTTCGATCGCGACACGTTTCTGGGGCTCATGCGACTGCGGGGTATGGAGGCTGTGGCGCCGGAACGATTCGCGGAGGGGTTCATCTGTCGAAAAGCACGGCTGACGGTTTGCTGACAGGGGGCGCGACCGTGCTCGTGGTCGTGGCGGGCGTTCGAGTATGAGGTTTGTCCCGCTCGATCTGAACGGTGCCTATCTGATCGAACTGGATCGAAACGAGGATGACAGAGGCTTTTTCGCGCGTGCATGGTGCCGGGAGGAATTCGCCGAACACGGCCTCGACCCAGGCCTCGCCCAATGCAGCCTTTCCCGCAACATTCGAGCGGGGACGCTCAGGGGGATGCATTTCCAGCGACCTCCACACGCAGAGACCAAGGTAGTCCGCTGTACACGAGGCGCGATCTTCGATGTGATCATCGATCTGCGTGAGACGTCGCCTTCGCGTGGGCGTTGGTTTGGAGTGACCCTCGACGCGGAACGTGGAACGGCGCTTTACATACCGCATGGCTTCGCGCACGGATTCCAGAGCCTCGTCGATGACTCGGACGTCCTGTACCTCATCTCAGAGCCGTTCGCGCCTGCATCCGCGGACGGTGCACGATGGGACGACCCCGAGTTCGGCATCGAATGGCCCGAAGTGGTGGTACGAACGATCAGCGCCCGCGACGTTGCGTGGCCCGATTTTGCTGCAGAGGGTCACTGGATCCCCGCAGAAGTGCCCTAACGGTGCAGGGTCGCAGCGCTGGCCTCGGGGACGCTCGGTCCTAGTCGAGCCGGTGAATCCGCGGTGCGTAGAGCTCCAGGCGACGCACCTCGTCAATCTGCTCCACGAGCGATTCGACATCGTCGAGCGTATGGAGAAAGCGACCGCTGAGCGCGTCGCCCCGACCCTCGGCGAGCGATCGGATCAGACTCGCGGAGGCGGTCGCGTCGACGACGCGCCCCCGGCCCAGCTGCGGTAACCATTGCGTCCCCGCCTGCGACCGGCGGACAGAGCGCGTCAGTTCGGTGTCCGTGAATGCCGGCGCGACTGCGAATGCAAGCACTCCGTGGGGTTCGAGCGAGGCCGCCAGCCCCTCGGTGAGGCTCGCGAGGCCTGCCTTGGCGGCCGCGTAGCCGGTTTGATAGGGCGACGGTCGAACTGCGGCATAACTCGTGACGTTCACGATTCTGCCCTGGCCCCGCTCGATCATGCCTGGAATGATCTTGCGACAGCAGACGAACGCCCCCCAGAGGCTCGTTTGCACATCGGTCCACCAGTCGTTGGGATCAACCTCCCAAGCCGGGCCGATCGCGTGCATCGATCCTGCATTGTTGATAAGCACATCGATCCCGGCCAGTCCTGTCTCGATATCGGCGACGGCGTGGTCGACGGCGTCGAGACTCGTAACGTCGGCAATCGCGACCACCGATCTACCGCCGCGCTCGGCAATCTCGGCGGCGGTGTCCTCGAGCTGCTTCCGCGAACGGCCGACCAGCCCAACCGCAAAGCCAGCGTCGATCAGCGCCAGCGCGGTTGCCCGGCCGATCCCGCCACCTGCTCCGGTGACCATGGCGACCGGCACGACTAGCTCGCGTGGGCCTTACCGTCGTCGGGTCGTCCCAGCACGCTCGCTCGCTCGAGAGGCATCGCATCGAACCTACCGGAAGCGAGGCTTGTTGCCCCTTCAGCTTCGCCGACTCCCAGTCGATTACTGTGGGGAGATGCGAGTCCTCGTGACAGGCGATCAGGGCCAGATCGGCCGCTTCTCGCGCCCGCGCTCCGTGAGGCCGGTCATGACATGGTGGGCTTCGACACGGCCGGGTGGGTTGGGACGAAGCGGACGGATATCGATTTGATCTTCGCCGACGATCCGCAAGAGGCACCTCGAAATTGAGCTCAGGTACATCAGCGGCTGAAATGGCGGCTGCGCCGGGCGCTCTGATCGCCGGCGGTGATTACCAGGGCCTCGGCATCGTCCGCAGCCTCGGTCGCCACGGCATCCGGTCGCTGGTCATCGACGACGAACCGTCGATCGCCCGCTATTCGCGCTACACGGGCCGCGCACTGCGCGTTCCGGACCTTCGCGATGCCGGGGCCACGGTCGACACTGTGCTCGACCTGGGTCGGCGCCTCGGTCTGTACGGTTGGGTGCTCTACCCGACCCGGGATGAAATCGTCGCTGCCTTCTCCCACGAGCGAGAATCGCTGGCGCAGATTTTCAGAGTCCCAACTCCGGGATGGGACACCGTGCGTTGGGCGTGGGACAAGCGTCTCACGTATGAGCGCGCTTCAGAACTCGGGATTGCGACGCCGAGGACCTGGTACGCCTCGGATCTCGATGAGCTGAAGTCGCTTGAGCTCGAGTTTCCGGTGGTGCTCAAGCCTGCGATAAAGGAGCACTTCATCTATACGACGAAGGTCAAGGCGATGCTCGCCGAGAACCGCGCCGCACTCGCCGAATGCTTCCAACGCGCATCCGCGGTGATCCCACCGGAGGAAATCATGCTCCAAGAACTCATCCCCGGCAGGGGCGAGAGCCAGTTCAGCTACTGCGCGTTCTTCAAGAACAAGGAGCCGATCGCGAAGATGGTGGTCAGGCGCGCCCGCCAGCGTCCCCCGGACTTCGCCCGCTCGAGCACATGTGTCGAGACGATCGATCTGCCCGAAATCGAGGACCCGGCCGAACGCTTCCTCTCGTCGATCGATTACTACGGTCTCGCCGAGGTCGAGTTCAAGTTCGATCACCGGGACGGCACGTACAAGCTACTGGATGTGAACCCGCGAACCTGGGGTTCGCACTCGATCGGTGGGCGGGCAGGGGTTGACTTCTCGTATCTTCTCTTCAACGATCAGATTGGTGGGACGAATGAGTATCGGCGAGCAAGAACAGGAATACGATGGGTCAGACTCACGACGGACGTTCCGACCTCGCTAACAGAGATTCTTCGTGGGCGACTCGACTGGCGCTCGTTCGTTGCGAGCGTTTCCCGCTTCCAGATCGAAGCCGTGTTCGAACGTGACGACCCGATGCCCGCGCTTGCCGAGATCACGATTCTGCCATATTTGATCCGGACGCGTAGCACCCGGCGGTGGTTTTCGAAGGCAGCATGAAGAAGGGAGTCGTAATCATCGGAGCAGGTCCGTACGGCCTGGCGAGCGGGGCGTTCTTGAAGCGCGCCGGATTCGACGTCCAACTCTACGGTGACGTAATGGGCTTCTGGCAGGCGATGCCGCGTGGCATGTTCCTCCGTTCCTACTTTCGCGCCTCGAACATCGCAGATCCCGATGGCGCCTACGGGCTGGAGCAGTACGAGGCGACCATCGGTCGAACACTCGCCCGGCCGATTCCACTCGCGGATTTCATCGAGTACGGGCACTGGTTCCGCGAGCAGACGGGTATTCCGGTCGACTCTCGGCGCGTGACGAAGCTTATGCGGACCGGCGTTGGGTTCGAGCTCAGCCTCGACGACGACGCGACGGTCGAGGCCGAGCGGGTCGTCGTTGCGACCGGCATTACGCCGTTCCCTTGGAGTCCGCCGATGTTCGAAGGTTTTGATCCGGCGCTCGTCTCCCACACCTCGTCGCACTATGAATACAGCGGTTTCGACGGTAAGCGAGTTCTCGTTGTCGGCGCTGGGCAAAGTGCACTGGAATCTGCGGCCTTCTTGAACGAGGCTGGCGCCGTAACGGAGTTGCTGGCTCGGCGGAGTGAGCTCCGGTACCTCCGCGGCGAGAAGATGTATGAGACGAAGGGGCGGCTCGGAAACGTCCTCTATCCGGCGTGGGGTGTGGGCCCGCCGGGTGTGAATTGGCTCATGGGCCGCCCGTCGATCTTCCGTCTCCTGCCTGCTCGCCTCAGCGCTCCTCTCGCACGTCGTGCGATCCGCCCGGCAGGCGCCTCATGGCTTCGACCGAGGCTCACCGGGGTGCGCATCACGACGGGTACCGCGGTCACAACCTGTGAGCAAGCTGGATCCGAACTACGCCTCCAACTCGACGACGGAAGCACCAGGGTTGTCGATCACGTGTTGCTTGGAACGGGCTACCGTATTGACGTCAGCCGATACGAGTTCCTGGACGGTGGATTGTTGCAGCGGATTCGGCTCAAGCAGGGCTACCCGCTTCTTTCTGCGTCCTTCGAGTCGACTGTGCCACGGCTTCACTTCGTCGGCGCGCCGGCGGCGCTCAGCGCCGGCCCAGGGATGCGATTTGTGTCCCACACTGATTTCACGGCGAAGTTCCTCACGGCGGGCGTTCTCGGGAATCGCTGACGAGCGGACGCCGCGCGACAAGATCGTCGACTCCGGCGCGATGCGGGAGCCTTCGTAATCGGTGAGATACGCGATCACATGCGAGCACTTGTTCCTGGGGAACTCGCCCACAACATGTGAGCCTTCAATCGTGTAGGTACTCATCTTGATGTCACCTCCCGTCTCTGGTGTCTCGCAGGTCTTTGGGTCGCCGGGTTGGCGGACACATCCGTTGAACCAACGGTTGCAAAGCCGAGCCATCACAGGGTGATCAACCCGCTTTGCGTTCACCTACCGAGCGACCACGACTTTGCGATCATGAATGTTCGGTGACCTGGGCTAATGGGAGATTGCTGGCTTTCCTGATCTGTTGGATATTCCCGCTACTACTTGTGCCTCTGGCTCCCCAATGTCGGCTGATCCGTAGATCTCCGGCGTGGCGTAAACCTCTAATATAGAGGCTCGGTACCGATTAATCGCTATCACAAGCTGCTTGAGACATTTGTGCCGACGATCTGACTCAAGCTCTATGTCTGCGGCCCACGTACGCTATAAGCGATTCCGGCATGGGCGACGCTCGAGCCGAGACCCGTGGGCCGCTAGGATCCAGGCCATGTCGCGCTTCCTCCACACGATGTACCGCATCACCGACGCGGCGAAGAGCCGCGCCTTCTACGAGGCGTTGGGACTCGAGTTTCGGCGCGAGCTGCCGATCGTCCGCGACGGCAAATTCGAAGCGACCAACTACTTCTTCGCCGCACCCGGCCAGGAGGAGGAGCTCGAGCTGACCTTCAACCACGACGGGCGCAGCTACGAGATGGGCACCGGCTACGGGCACATCGCGCTTGGTGTCGAGGATCTCGACGGGACGCTCACGCAGCTGAAGGAGCAGGGGATCGAGCCAGAACGCGAGCCCTATCGTGTCCGCGAGGGAGGCTCAAGGCTCTGTTTCGTCAGGGACCCGGACGGCTACCGGATCGAGCTGATCGAGCAACGTTTCTAGGGCACACGTCGGCTTTCGGTGTCGCTACGACAGCGCTGTCTCTGCTTCTCGTTTGAAGGGCCGCGACTCGTTCTCGCGCACTCTGGATTGCCGCTGGCCGGGCGTGCGCGAGCTCCAGGCCCATGGCGATGTTGATCTCGGCGATGCGCTGGGGTGCCGCTCGGCCGGCGGACGATCACTCCGGCCGCTCGAGTGGCGGCCGGCCGCGCGTTAGCGCTCAGGGCGGAGCGAGTCTCGTCACGGAGTGACGCTCTGCAAAAACCTGAGCCTCGCCGAGTAGCAGCGCCAGGCGAAAGAACGTGATGAAGGTCGGTCGGACGTTGGTCGGGATCCCCGTAAGCTCGGTGGAGACACCGAGGATGAGGCCGTCAATTTGCTCTGTTAGGGAGACGGGCGACTCGAATTCGAGCGGAAGCCTTTCCACGAACAGCCCGTAAGCGACGAGCGGTACTGCGTCGCGCCCCAGATCCTTCACCTCGGCTCCCGCAGAGAGGAGCTCGACGGCCAAGGCCTTCAGCGTTCCGACGACGACTAGCCGCGGGTTGTTCTGGCGTGGAGCATTCCCCATGAAGAGCCTACGGCCTTGCTCATAGCCATCCACGAAGACGGCGCAGCGCGACCTCACAAGCTCAGGAATTTCGATCTGAAGGAATCCCTCGCTGTCGGTTGACTTCAGGCTCGTGAGCTCTCCGACGTCTGCCGCGACAGGGCTGCCCTCGAAAAGCATGAGGTGGAGAATCGCAAGGAAGCGCTCGAGCAACTCGGCCTCGCTCTTCTCCTCGCTGCGCAGAGAATCTCTCATCTCCCGGCTCAGGCGCGTGGCTCGCTCGAGCTCTGTCTCTCCTCCCTCTTCCCGAATCTCCCGGATCGCGGAGGACGCCTTGTCAGCGACTCGTTTTGCTCTCCTGCTGGCGCGCCCTCTCGAGAGAGTCGACAGGAGCAGAGCCTCCTCCCGAAGGCGGAACAGACCGTCGAGGTCGGACACGCTCGTGAGCTCGGACACCGTCCGTTGGAGATTCTCCACGCTTTCCCTATCGCTGTCTCCCATTCGGCTCTCACGGTTCTTAGCAAGTGTCATCGATGCCTCCTGGCGGTCCAGTTCAGCCGCCTACGCCTGTATGGAACGCGTGTGCCGGAATCGGGTTCGGCTGCGACACTACCGCGATCTTGCAGTCGGTTTCTCGACATCGGGAGCTCAGCCTCGGCGCCGACGTACCCGGGCAATTTCAAGTTCAGTCAAGCAGCTGACGAGCTCCGGTCCATCACGCTTTCCGTCGGTGCGAGTCTAGCCAGTCTCGAACCGCTGCAGAAACTCTCCACTGTTAAGGGTCGGCTTCATTTCGGTACCGCCCTGGGCCGAGACGCCTCACTGGTCTTGAGCCGAAGTCCCAAGGAACCGTCACACGGCGCCGGGGACGAGGCGGGCTAGACTCGCTCCATGCTCGATCGCGTTTCTCGGCTGGTTCGGTCGCGGTAAGACCGCCGATGCGAAGCGCGCCGACGAGGAGGCGCACATGAGCCCGAGCGAGCGGCAGTTCATCAAGGAAGGCGTCGAGGGGCACCAGGCCGACGAGTTCGTCCAGGGCCAGCTCGGTGGCGAAAACCCCGATCGCCTGCTCGGCGACTGATCCCGGGAGGCCCGCTTGCTCCTCTATGACAGCCCGGTCTCGGGCAACTGTTACAAGGTTCGGCTGCTTCTGACGCATCTCGGGATCCCGTTCGAGCGGCGCGGCCTCGATGTCGTCGACCGCTCGAACCGGCCCGACGTCCTCGGCGGGCTGAACCCGTCGCTCCGCGTGCCGACGTTGGTCCTCGACGACGGCCGCCCGATCGGCGAGTCGGGGGCGATCCTCTGGTACTTCGGCGAAGGAACGCGGTTCGTGCCCGAGGATCGCTACGAGCGTGCGCAGGTGCTGCAGTGGATGTTCTTCGAGCAGTACGACCACGAGCCGTCGATTGCGGTCGTGCGGTTCCTGATCGTGTACTCGGGGCGGGCGGAGGAGTCGGCCGAGCTGATCGAGCAGCGGACCGTCTCCGGCTACCGGGCGCTCGACGCGATGGAGCGGCACCTCGCCGGCGGTCGCGAGTACTTCGTCGGGAGACGGGCCGACGCTCGCGGACATCGCGCTCTACGCCTACACGCACGTGGCTCACGAGGGGAACTTCGACCTCGGTCGTTACCCGGCGATCCGCGCCTGGCTCGACCGCGTTGCGGCGATGCCGGGGCACATCCCGATCGACGCCTGAGCCGCTTCAGAGCTGTGACAGTTCTGTTGCAGACACGTCACACTTTCTTCGCTACCGTTGTCTTATATGGCAACCACAACGAAGCACATCAGGAAGGAAGCCCGGCAGCCAAAGCGTGAGACGCCCTGGGGGCAGGCGACGCTCGTCGAGGAGGCGCGGGTCCAGCAGCAGGCCGATGGCAAGCGCTTCGCCGTCCTCGTCGAGCTGCTCGAGTCGGGGCGCGGCGAGCCGCTCATCCGCCTCTCCTACTCGACCGACGGTGTGGCGCGACGCGGCCCCGTCACGCTCCGGGCTCGCGACCTCGAGCGGCTGCGCGCCGCAGTCGCCGGACGTCCGGCACTCGCCGAAGCTCTCGGCCTCGGAGGCGCCTAGACGAGTGCCGCGGCCGACAATCGAGCAGAGTCGACGAGCGAGCCCAGCAGGAGCGCCCCGTCGGTCGAACCGAGCAGCGGATCGACCGCATGCTCCGGGTGGGGCATGAGGCCGAAGACGTTGCCGCCCTCGTTGCAGACGCCGGCGACGTCGGCGACGGCGCCGTTCGGGTTCTCGCCCGGCTCGTACCGGACGAGAATCTGACCGGCCGCGTCGAGCTCGGCGATCGTCTCGGGGTCGGCGAACCAGCAGCCGTCGCCGTGCTTCACCGGGATCGTGAGCGCCTGGCCCTCGGAGCAGCGGGTGGTGAACGGGCTGTCGGTGCGCGCAACCCGGAGCTGGACGTCGCGGCAGACGAACGAGAGCGACTCGTTCTGGCGGAGCACGCCCGGCAGCAGGCGCGCCTCGGTGAGGATCTGGAAGCCATTGCAGATTCCGAGCACGAGGCCGCCGCCGCCCGCGAACTCGGCGACCGCCTTCATGATCGGCGAGAAGCGCGCGATAGCGCCGCAGCGGAGGTAGTCGCCGTAGGAGAAACCGCCGGGGAGGACGACGCCTGCCGTGCCGGCGGGAAGCTCCTGGTCGTCGTGCCAGACTCGCCGGGCGTCCGCGCCGAGGCGTGTCAGGGCGAGCTCGGCATCGCGGTCGTCGTTCGAGCCGGGGAAGACGACGACCGCGATCCGGGGCCGAGGCTCTTCGGAGACGGCATTCACGCGGCGTGCAGCTCGATCTCGTAGCTCTCGATCAGCGGGTTCGCGAGCAGCTGCTCGCACATCCGCTCGACCTGGGCGCGCGCCTCGGTCTCGTCTTCGACCGGAAGGTCGAGCTCGACGAGCCGGCCCACCTTGGCATCGCCGACGTCGAAGCCGAGGTGCCGCAGGCTGCTCTCGACCGCTTGCCCCTGCGGGTCGAGGATGCCGCTCTTCGGCCGAACGAGGACGGTCGCCTTCACGCCTGCACCGATGCCGGATCGGCCAGGTAGTCGGCGAAGTCGACGCCCGTGAGGCGCTCGAACGCCTCGATGTAGCGGGCGCGCGTCCCGTCGACGACGTCCGCGGGGAGCTCCGGGCCGGGGTAGGTCTTGCCCCACCCGAGCGTCTCGCAGTAGTCGCGCACGAACTGCTTGTCGTAGGAGGGCTGGGAGGTGCCGGGCTCGTAGCCGTCGGCGGGCCAGAAGCGGGAGGAGTCGGGCGTGAACGCCTCGTCGGCGAGCACGAGCCGACCCTCGGGATCGACCCCGAACTCGAGCTTCGTGTCGGCGAGGATGATCCCGTGCTCGAGCGCGCGGCCGGCGACGTAGCTGTAGAGCTCGAGCGTCAGCCGTTCGGCCTCGTCGAAGCGCTCCTCGCCGACGAGCGCGACCGCGGCGGCGCGGTCGATGTTCTCGTCGTGGCCGGTCTGGGCCTTGGTGGCCGGCGTGAAGATCGGCTCGGGCAGCCGCTCGGACTCCGATAGGCCCTCGGGGAGCTGGTGGCCGCAGACCTCGCCGGTCGCGAGGTAGTCCTTCCAGCCGGAACCGGCCAGGTAGCCGCGGACGACGCATTCGATCGGGAGCATCTCGAGCCGCCTGCACTCGGTCGAGCGCCCGTCCTCACGCAGGGCGATCAGGTGGTTCGGAACGATCGATTCGGTCTGTGCGAACCAGAACGCCGAGAGCCCGGTGAGGACGCGGCCCTTGTCGGGGATCTCCGTCGGCAGCACGACGTCGAACGTCGAGATCCGATCGCTGGTCACGAGGAGCAGGCGCTCGTCGTCGAGGGCATAGATCTCGCGGACCTTGCCGCTGGCGACGTGGCTCGCTGTTTCAGACATGAACCGGCTCCTTTCGGACGAGAGTGTGCAGGCGGTCGAAGACGGTGTCGACGTACTGGACGGTCGCTTCGAGGTCGAAGACGTTGTCGAGCGCGGCCGGATCGAGGCGCGCGGTGATCTCGGCGTCGGCCTCGACGAGCTCGCGGAAGTCGCGCTCCTCGTCCCAGGCGCGCATTGCCTGCGCCTGGACGAGGCGGTAGGCATCGCTGCGCTGGAGGCCCGACTCGACGAGCGCGAGCAGCAACCGGTGCGAGAACACGAGCCCGTGGGAGCCGTCGAGGTTCCGCAGCATCCGCTCCGGGTAGACGACGAGGTCGTCGACGATCCAGATGAAGCGGTCGAGCATGTAGTCGAGGGCGAGGAACGCATCCGGCACCACGACCCGCTCGGCCGACGACTGCGAGATGTCGCGCTCGTGCCAGAGGACGACGTTCTCGAGCCCGACCGTGGCAGTCGCGCGCACGACGCGTGCGAGGCCGCAGATCCGCTCGGCGACCTTCGGGTTGCGCTTGTGGGGCATGGCGGAGGAGCCCTTCATGCCTTTCGCGAACGGCTCCTCGACCTCGCGAACCTCGGTTCGCGCGAGATGGCGGATCTCGGTCGAGAACCGCTCGAGCGACGTCGCGGTCAGCGCGAGGACGGACAGCAGCTCGGCATGGCGGTCGCGCGCGATCACCTGCGTCGAGAGCGGATCCGGCTCCAGGCCGAGTCGCTCGCATGCGACCCGTTCCACCTCGGGATCGAGGCCGGCATAGCTCCCGACGGTGCCGGAGAGCTGGCCGACGCGGTTCGACTCGAGCGCGCGCAAGAGCCGCTCCCGGTCGCGGTCGAGCTCGAAGGCCCAGCCTGCGAGCTTCCAGCCGAACGTCGTCGGCTCGGCGTGGATCCCGTGGGTGCGGCCGATGCAGATCGTGCGGCGGTGCTCATCGGCCTGCTTCACGACCGCGTCGATAGCCCGATTCAACCCGGCGAGGATCAGCTTCCCGGCATCCTGGATCTGGAGCGCGAGGGCCGTGTCGACGACGTCGGAGGAGGTGAGGCCGTAGTGGATCCAGCGCCCCTCGGGCCCGAGCTGCTCGGAGACGGCGTCGACGAACGCGGCGGTGTCGTGGTCGGTGATCCGCTCGATCTCCGCGACGCGCTCGACGCTCGGCGTCTTCGCGCCGGCGCGAATCGCGGCGACATCCTCGGCGGGGATCGCGCCCGCCTCTGCCCAGCCGTCGAGCGCCGCGAGCTCGACCTCGAGCCAGCGCTCGAGCTTGCCCTCCTCCGACCAGACACTGCGCATCTCGGGCCGGGAGTAGCGGGCGATCACGCTGCCAGTCTAGAGGCGCCCCTGGAGGGCACCAGACGGTTGTCAGCCCTTGCCGAGAATCCGGGCCGCAAGTACCGCGGCGTTCTTCGCGTTGTCGACCCCGACCGTCGCGACCGGGACGCCGGGAGGCATCTGAACGATCGAGAGAAGCGCGTCGAGCCCATCGAGGACGCTCATCGAGGAGCGGAGCGGGACGCCGATCACGGGCAGCTTCGTATGAGCGGCGACGACACCGGGGAGCGCGGCCGCAAGACCTGCGCCGCAGATCAGCACCCGAAGCCCGCGGTCGGCCGCCGACTTCGCGTACTCGGCAACCGCGTCAGGGTTGCGGTGCGCGGATCGAACCTCGAACTCCCAGCCGATCTCGCGAGCGTCGAGCTCGTCGAGCGCCGCCTTCATGCGCTCGCGATCGGACTCGGAGCCGACCAGGATCCCAACGACTGTCTCGCTCATGTCGGGCGATCCTAGCCAGCGCGGCGCGGCGATGTCGGTTCGGAACCGAGCGCCCTCGAAACCGATCTCGCCGGCAGCGCGGTAGGCGAGCTCGCGGGCCTCCGCGACCGTGGCGCCCGTGGCGGTGACCGAGAGGATGCGGCCGCCGTTCGTCACGAGCGTCTCGCCATGCATCGCGGTCCCGCCGTGGAATACATGCGCACCGAGCGCCTCGGCCCCGGCGATGCCCGTGATCGGCGCGCCGGAGTAGTCGCTTCGCGCCGGGTAGTCGGGCCCGGTGAGGACGACGGTGACGGCGGCATCCTCACTGAGAGCGACCGTCTCGGCTCCATTTCCTGCGGCCGACGCCGCGAGGGCCCCGAGCAAGTCGCCCTCGATCCGGGGAATGAGCACCTGGGTCTCGGGATCGCCGAAGCGGGCGTTGAACTCGAGCACGCGCGGCCCGCGCTCGGTCAGCATCAGGCCTGCGAACAGGCACCCGACGAACGGCGTGCCGCGCTGCGCGAGCTCGTCGACAACGGGCTGGTGGACGCGCTCGACAAGCTCGGCGACGTCCACCCCCGCAACCGGCGAATAGGCGCCCATCCCGCCGGTGTTCGGCCCTGCGTCGCCGTCCTCGGCGCGCTTGTAGTCCTGCGCCGCGCCGAGTGGGAAGGCGCGCGTGCCGTCGCAGAGCGCGAAGAGCGAGACCTCGGGCCCTTCGAGGAGCTCCTCGATCACGATCTTCTGGCCGAGGGCGGCCGCGGCGATCACGCCGGCGTCGACCTCGGCCTGGGTGTGGCACACGAACACGCCTTTTCCCGACGCGAGCCCGTCTGCCTTGATCACGCACGGCGCCTTCGCGATCGGCAGAGGTCTCGCCGCGGGAATGCCGGCGGCGGCCATCACATCCTTGGCGAAGGTCTTCGATCCTTCGATCCGAGCTGCTCCGATTCCCGGCCCGAACACGGCGATCCCGGCGTGGCGAAGGTCATCGGCGACCCCCGCGACGAGCGGCGCCTCGGGCCCGACCACGACGAGGTCGGCGGCGATCGCGCGCGCGACGCCCAGGATCCCGTCGCCATCATCGACACGAACTGGATGGCAGTGACCGAAGGCGGCAATCCCGGGGTTGCCGGGCGCCGCGTGCAGCTCCGTCAGCGAAGGGCTCGTCGAGATCCGCCACGCAAGCGCATGCTCGCGGGCTCCCGCGCCGACGAGAAGCACCTTCACGCGCGCCGAGTCTACGGCGAATCCGAGGCGGCCGGGATCGCTAACCCGTCGTGATGCCCACGGGGCTTCGGGCGCCGCGGATGAACTTCTGGTTCGCGCCTGACCCGTTGAGGCTCGCGCGGCCGATCGTCGTTCCGCGGGTGCCGTGCGGGCCGCCGAAGTTCGACCAGTAGATGTACGAGCCGCGGATCGTCAGCCCCGCCGGGGAGTCCGCGCCGGTGATGAAGCTCTCGTTCACGCCCTGGCCGTTGAGGCCGGCCCGGCCGATCGTGGTGCCCGACTCGTTGGAGCCCTGATTCGACCAGTACAGGTGGCCGCCTGCGACCGCGATCCCGGCGGGCGCGCCTGCACCGGTGATGAAGCTCTGGTTGGCGCCCTTCCCGTTGATGTTCGCGCGACCGATGGTGGTTCCGTCGCTGCCGCCGTTGGCGCCGTAGTTCGTCCAGTAGATGTAGTTGCCGGACACCGCGACGCCCCAGGGCCCGATCGCGCCCGTGATGAAGTTGGAGTTGACGCCGGTCCCGTCGAGTTTCGCGCGCCCGATCGTGTTGCCGTAGCGGCTTGCCCAGTAGATGTAGCCGCCGCTGATCGCAAGGCTGTGAGGGCTGTTCACGCCGGAGATGAAGCTCTGGTTGACGTCCGTCCCGTCGAGCTTCGCGCGGCCGATCGTCGTGCCGGGGCTGCCGGCGTCGACGCCCGGGTTCGACCAGTAGATGTAGCCGCCGTGGACGACCACGCCGACCGGGCCGCTTGCGCCCTTGATGAAGCTCTGCGCCGGGTTGCTCCCGTCGAGGTTGGCCTGTCCGATCGTGCCACCGGTACCGCTCACGCCGTAGTTCGTCCAGAAGAGGGAGGGCGCGGCCTTGCCGGACGCCAGTCCCTGGGCCGAGGTGGCGAGGGCAGCCACGGCGAGCAGCGCGCACCACAGTGCGCACGTGCGCCGCGGTTGGCGTTGGACAAGACCCCGTCTTGAACGCGAGCGTTCACCGAACCTCCTCGATCTCGTGTTGTGCGCGGACGAACGCCGACGCTTCAGCTGCCGGATCCTACGGGTCGGGGCTACTTGGTGCCGAGGACTTCTTTCGCCGCCCTGACGCCTTCTGCCGCTCCGCCTTCCATGAATCCCTGGAAGTCGGT